>JBKBIP010000001.1:0-25736 GCA_046297495.1 Gemmataceae bacterium
GACTCAATGCTCTCCGCCCACGGCGGGGGTAAACCCCGCCGCGCGCCTTGTCCCTGCTGCATGGTGGAAATCAAATGCTTCTCATCAAGGTATTCACGAAGTTTTATTGGCTATGGTGTTGCCCCCCGCCGCCCCCCCTCCCGCGCTGGCCGCCTTGATTTGTCCGGTGCCGATCACTACAATTTCCCAGGGACAACTACTTTGCCCCTTCAGCAGCCGGACGAAAACCTGGATGGAAATTATTCTGGGCTTCCCCACAATCACGATCTACCTTACAACACGAGTGGGGAAGAGCGTGGCCTGATCCCCGCGAGTGGACCACGGCATGAAGCTGGTGAGTCGGCGGATTCCGTCCTCCCCAGCGGGGTCTGCACTTCTGTTCTCCATCGCCTGGTGGTGGGAGAAACGAAGCAGCTACCGAGGTGTCTATCGTCCGGTCCGCATGAATGGACAGCAACTGAGTGCGCATAACACAGGCAATCCTGGGGCTTCTCTCGTCTTCCATCCCTCCACGCAACGCGGCGGGGGGAGGAAGCGGGAATGTCGGAGACGGCTGGAATGTATGAACGCTTTACCGACCGGGCTCGCAAGGTGATGCAGTTGGCCAACCAAGAGGCCCAACGCTTCAACCACGAGTATATTGGCACCGAACACATCCTGTTGGGATTGGTCAAGGAAGGCTCCGGCGTCGCGGCCAATGTCCTGAAAAATCTGGATATTGATCTGCGCAAAATCCGCATGGAGGTTGAAAAAATCGTCCAGGCGGGACCGGACATGGTCACGATGGGCAAACTCCCGCAAACCCCGCGGGCTAAGAAAGTGATCGAGTATTCCATCGAAGAGGCACGCAATCTCAACCATAACTACGTGGGCACGGAACACCTGCTCCTCGGCCTTCTGCGCGAGCAGGAAGGCGTGGCTGCCCAGGTACTGATGAACCTCGGGCTGAAGCTGGAAGACGTGCGCGAGGAGGTATTGAACTTGCTGGGGCACAATATGGAATCCGGCGAAAGCGGCGGCGGCGGCGAACGCACCGCCAACAAGGGGAAATCCAAGACCCCTGCCCTGGATAGCTTCGGTCGCGACCTGACCGAGTTGGCCCGGCAAGGGAAATTGGACCCCGTCATTGGCCGGCAAAATGAAATTGAACGAGTCATCACGGTCCTCAGTCGGCGCACGAAAAACAATCCGGTTTTGTTGGGGGAAGCCGGTGTCGGCAAGACCGCCATCGTCGAAGGCTTGGCCCAGCTGGTCGTCGATAGCAACGTCCCCGAATTGCTGCGCGACCGCCGCATCGTGGTGCTCGACTTGGCCATGATGGTGGCCGGCACCAAGTATCGCGGCCAATTCGAGGAACGCATCAAGGCGGTGATGAATGAGGTCCGCCGGGCCAAGAATACGATCTTGTTCATCGACGAACTGCACACGCTGGTCGGCGCCGGCGGCGCGGAAGGGGCCATCGACGCCTCCAATGTCCTCAAGCCCGCCCTGGCCCGCGGCGAAATCCAGTGCATCGGCGCTACCACCCTCGACGAGTACCGCAAGTACATCGAGAAGGACGCCGCCCTGGCCCGCCGCTTCCAGGAAATCATCGTCAATCCGCCGACCAAGGACGAAACCATCGAAATTCTGCGCGGCTTGCGCGACCGCTATGAGGCCCATCACCGCGTCCAGATCAAGGACGAGGCGCTGGATCAAGCGGTCGAATTGTCCGAGCGTTACATCTCCGGCCGCTGCTTGCCCGACAAGGCCATCGATGTCATCGATGAATCCGGTGCCCGGGTTCGGCTCAAGGCCATGACCCGGCCCCCGGACTTGAAGGACCTCGACGTCCAAATCGAGCAGCTCAATCAGGAGAAGGAAGCGGCCGTCGCCGAACAAGATTTCGAGAAGGCCGCCCACCTGCGCGACCAGGCCGACAAGCTCAAGAAGAAAAAGGACCAGATCACCCGCGAATGGCGCGAGAAATCGAAGGAAATCGACGGCGTCGTCGATGAGGAAGTCATCCGCGAAGTGGTCAGCAAGATGACCGGCGTGCCGCTCAAGCGGATCGACAGCGACGAGACGCAGCGGCTGCTCAACATGGAAACGGAGCTGCACAAGTATGTCGTCAGCCAGCACGAGGCCATCGTCGCCATCGCCAAGGCGGTGCGCAAGAGCCGGGCCGGGCTGAAGGATCCGAAACGCCCCATCGGCAGCTTCATTTTCGCCGGTCCCACTGGCGTGGGCAAGACGTTGCTGGCCAAGCGCTTGGCCGCCTTCATGTTCGGCGACGAGAACGCCTTGGTGCAGCTCGATATGTCCGAGTACATGGAGAAGCACAACGTCAGTCGGCTGGTCGGCGCCCCGCCCGGCTATATCGGCTACGAGGAAGGGGGCCAGCTCACCGAGAAGATTCGCCGCCGGCCCTACAGCGTGGTGCTGCTCGACGAAATCGAGAAGGCCCACCCCGATGTCTGGAACATCCTGCTGCAAATCATGGAAGAAGGCCGCTTGACCGACAACGTGGGGCGGACGGTGGATTTCAAGAACACCATCCTCATCATGACCACGAACATCGGCGCTCAGGAAATCACCGGCAAGGAACCGTTCGGCTTCGTCAAGAAGGACTCCGAGCGGACCTACGAAAAGATGAAGGAAACACTCAAGGCCGAGATGGAAAAGAACTTCCGGCCGGAATTCCTCAATCGGGTCGATGACATCATCGTCTTCCGGAGCTTGACCAAGGACGACCTCAAGAACATCATCGACATCGAATTGGAGAAAGTGTCCAAGCGGCTCAAGGAAAAGAACCTGGTCTTGGTGCTTTCCGAAGAGGCCAAGGAACTCCTCATCGAGAAGGGATCGAGCCTGGAATTCGGCGCTCGCCCCTTGCGTCGGGCCATCGAGCACCTGCTCGAAGACCCGCTCTCCGAGGACCTGCTCCGCGGCAGCTTCGAGGGGAAAGAGGTCATCACGGTTCGGGTCAAGGAAGTCGATGGCGAGAAGCAGCTCGCCTTCGACGCCACCGGCCCGGACACCCCCGCCTTGGTCGGCGCCAGCGCCGAAGAGGGCCAAGGCTAACCCACAGTCAATCCATCAAGCACGACGGGCGAACCCTAAAGGGTTCGCCCGTTTTTTTTGTCGGCGCGCCGCCGTTCAGCGAGCATTCTCTCCATCAAGGGCCGTAATAATAGGTCGTCGCCGCCACGCGCCGCCCGAACAGGCCGTAGCGATAGTAGGTCGTCACCGCCGGCGGCGCGTAGTAGGTTGTCACGGGCGCGGCGTAGGTGGTCACGACGGGGGGCGCGTAATACGACACCGCCGGCGCGCTGTAGTAAGCGACGGTCGGCGCGCGGTAGTACGTCACGGCGGGGGGCGCGTAATACGAGACCACGGGGGGAGTATAGCAGGACACGACGGGGGGACAGTAGCATGACGGCGTCACGATGACTCCTTGAGCGGCGACGGGACGAGTCGCCGCGACGCTCAACACCACCACCGCCAGCACGGCGGCGCCGGATCGGGACCAGAAACGGGACATGATGCACCTCCTGTTGCGAAAATAAGGCTTGGAACAACTGTTTCTGTTGTAACACGCCGGCGCGGCCAGGGGAATAGGCGCGGCCCCCCGTTCCCTGGTGCTCGGCCCGCGAAACAGCGGTTGTGCGGATTGCGAAAATGGCGTAGGATGGGCAAAGTTTGGGTGTGTCTGCGGCCAGGAAACTCCTCATGTTAGTCTGACGCGCTAGCGACGGCTGCAGCAAGTTGCTCGGTTGGATGTCCCGATGCACCAGATGATGTTCATGAATATACTGCAAGCCCAACGCTGTTTGCCGGACCAGCTCGCAAGCGTTGGCCAACGCCAAAGGGCCTTGGTGATGGACCAACCGGCGCAAATCCAGACCCAGAGGTAATGCCCCAACAATTCCGGAGCGGCTGGCGATGAGGGCGGGGAAACCGCGCGCGGCGAACTTCGACAACGGATATGGATTTGACTCCTTATTAAATATCCAGCAGCTCGACGAATTCCTCGCGCAAGCGGCGTAGGATACGCGATTTGGCCAGATACACCGCGTTGGCCGTCATGCCCAAGTCCAGAGCGACTTGGTCGGGACTTTGATCTTCGATAGTCACTCGCCAGAAGGCTTGCCAACGGCGCTCCTCGAACTCGGCTTGGATCAACTCCAGGGCGCGGCGCAAGAGCAGTTGGGAATCCTCGGCCACGTCGGCGGGGTCAGCGGTAGGTTTCGCGTTGTCGTCCTGGTGTCCCAGCAGATCCAGCAGCTCGGCGCCCCCAACGGCGGGGACCTCCAATTGTCGTTGGCGCGCCCAATCACGCAGCTTGTTGCGCGTGATGACACGCAGCCAACCGCGAAAGGAGTCGCCGGGTCGGTCGCGGCGAAACGCGCCGATGGCGTGCGCCACGGCGCGAAACACCTCTTGGCTGACATCGGCCGCGTCCGCCGCCTGCAAACCGGCCCGCTGGCACCAGTGAAAGATCAGCGGGCTATAGAGACTGACTATACGCTGCCAAGCCGCTGGGTCGTTGGCCTGAACGCAGCGCAACAGACTGGTGGAGGTCACGCTTAACGGTTCTACCTGATTAACGTGTTCATCTGTCACGACATCATTCTCCAGGTTGGCGCCGCTAGAAGATTTGACTGGTTGAATGTGAATGACATGAAACTAACAAGTTTCAGGCGGCGCATCCACAGAAAAAAGATTTTGTCTTCGATTTTTCGTTGCGCCGCGACAGACGTTTACGTTCTATAGGTGAGGGAAGGAATTTTGCTTGAGAATCACATGCTTTGATATGCGGATCGATGGGACATCGATCTTCACGGGAAGCCGGGACTCGCCCCAGCCCGGCTTTCCGCTTTTATTTCTTCCCAGCGCTTCGTGTTTGGGGGGTGCATCCCGAAGGTGAACAGACCATGGCCCCTGGCGGCACGTCAACCGCGGCTAGTCGGCCAGTAGTTGCGGCGTGAGGGTTTCGCGGAGTTGATTGCGGGCGCGATAGAGTAAGCTCTTGGCGGCTTCCAAGCTCATGTCCAATTCCTCGGCCACCTCTTGGTAGGTGCGTTCCTCGAACTGGTGCAGCTCCAAGGCCAGGCGTTGCCGTTCGGCCAAATCGGCCACGGCCAGGCGCACCAAATAGGCCAGCTCGGCTCGCTCCAACGGCACCGACGGCGCTTCGCGGCAGGTCGGTTCCGGTGGCTGGCCGCTGTCACGCCGCGTTTCGTTCCGGTCCCATTCGCTGAGCGGCACCACGGGATGACGGCGGCGCGTGCGCAGACCATTGCGCGCGACGTTCTGCGTGATCAGAAACAACCACGTCGTGAATCGAGCGGTCGGTTGATAGCGTTTGCGTGAACGGTACAAGCGCAGAAAAACATCTTGAGCCAAGTCTTCCGCCTCATGCCGATCCCCGACCAGACGATAAAGCCGGCCGAAGATGCGCGACCAGAACCGTCGTACCAGCTCGGCGAAGGCTCCCGCCTCATCGCGTTGCACGCGCAACATCAATTGGACATCGGGATCGTTCCGCGCCGCCGCGGCGCGTGGGGCTAGCTTGGATTGGTCGCGGCGCGGAAGGCGTTTTGAGAGGACTTTCGGCACGGTTCCGCTCCTTTGCCAAGGCGTGAGGTTGATTCATCGGTTCACGCGAACCGATGCCGCCCCCTCGTCGCAGCATGAAGAACTACTTCTCCCATTTCCGAACCATCAATTACCCGTTGGCAGCTGAACGCGAAAGCGTGTTCCTTGCTGGGGTTGACTTTCACAGGTGATTTGCCCACCCATCAAATCGATGTACCCTTTGACAATGGCCAATCCCAAACCGGCATGCATACTCTCCGCCGAGCGGGCCGGGTCGGCGCGGTAGAAGCGCTCGAAGATGTACGGCTGCACTTCGGGGGGAATGCCGATGCCGGTGTCGCGCACCTCCAACAGCAGCGAATCCGGTTTTTCTTCGACGAGCAAGGCGATGTTGCCGTTGGGCTGGTTGTATTCAATGGCGTTGTGCAACAAGTTGGTGATGATCTCACGCAGCTTATCGGGGTCGGTCACGAGATAGGCGGAGCGGGGACTCTGCACTTCCAAGTGCACGTCGCGGGCCTCGGCCAAGGGGCGCACCAAGGCGGCGCACTGATCGGCGAGGGCGGCCACATCGACCGGCTGCGGCTTGAGCAGGTCCACGCCGGCATCGAGACGAGCCAAGGCCAACAGGCGCTCTACCAAGCGGCTCATGTGCTGCCCCATGTTGCGGCATTCCGCCAGGATGTCTCGGTATTCATCCACGCTGCGTTCCTTGCGGAGGGCCACCTCCAAAATGGTGAGCAGGGCGGTCAACGGCGTGCGCAGCTCGTGCGAGATGTCGGCGGCGGCCTGCTTCTCGCGGGCGAAGGCGCGGCGCAGCAATTCCAAGGTCTCGGTCAAGCGTTCGACGATGGGGCGTAGCTCGCTCGACAACACCGGCTCGGAGAAGGACAAGCGGAAATCCTTGATCGACACCCGGCTGACGGCATCGGACAGGCGCCGCAATGGGGCCAAGCCCAGCCGCACTAGGCCATAGCCCCCCAGGACCGTGGCCGCGAACGTCAACGCGCTGATCAGCAGCAGCTGGCGGCGCAGCGTTTGCAAAGTGATCCGCGATTCGTCATCGAGCTTGGTCAAAGCGGCGTCGCGCTCCGCCGCCAGCTGGGTCAAGGCTTTGTCGCGCTGGGTGGTGTCGGCGGCGCACTGGATGAACACCGTCGGCGACACCCCCTCGGCGTAGCGCTGCGGCGGGAAGGGGGGCCGGCGCTCCGTGGGAAAACGCACGTCGCTGGGAGGACCAGGGCGGCGCGACGAGGGATGCCAGTGCAAGCGAAAACGCGCTAATGGAGCTTTCAGCGTGACCCGGCGAACGGGGCGATCATCAAATTCAAAATCGTCAAACTTCCAGTCGAACAATTGGGTGCGCGAAAAGGCGCGGGTCTGGAACGGCAACGACCGCCCCGCCAACGATTCGGAGCGCGAGGCAATGCCCCATTCGGTGTTGATTTGGTAGTATTCCTGAACGCTGTCATCGAAACCGTAATGGGGCAGCTCCTCCACGGGGAAACGAATGTCGTTGCCGAGCATGCGCTGCACCGGATACGCCAAGGGGCTGGATAGGCTTTCCGCCGCCCATACCGGCAACAGGGCGTAGCCGCTGGGTTGCGTGCTGGCGGTCAACATGCCGAACAGATAGAGCGGTTGCATGCGCATCCGCTGCCATTGGTTTTGCCATTGCGACAAGTTGGCCAGGGTCCGCGCTTGGAAGAGCAAGGTCTCGTCGAACTTGGCCCGTTCCTGGCGTTCGCGCTCTTCGGCTTGCGTGAGGATCAGCTCGTGCGTGGAGCGGCGGCGGTCCTCGACGGTGCGGTAGGTCAGCCAATAGACCAACCCCGACACCGCCCCCAGCGCTAGCCCCAGCAGCAGTAGGAAATACACCACCAACGATAAGCGGATGGACCTCACGTTTCTTCTCCCCGCAACAAATACCCTTCTCCCCAACGGGTCAGGATCAACGGCGGCTCGAAATCCTTATCGATCTTGGTGCGTAGATAGCGAATGTACACATCCACGACATTGGACGTGCTCTCGTCATGTTCGTCGTACAGATGTTCCCAGATCTGAGTACGCGTGACGACCTGACCACAATGAAAGGCCAGGAATTGCAGCAAAGCGTATTCCTTGGGCGTTAGATGAATGAGCTGTCCGGCGCGGCGCACCTTGCGGGCGGTGGTGTCGATTTCCAAATCATGAATCCGCAACACCGGATCCTTGATCTGATGCCCTCGGCGAATCAACGCCCGAAGGCGGGCCAACAATTCCTCCAACTGAAACGGCTTGGTCAAATAGTCATCCGCGCCGGTGTCTAGCCCGCGCACCTTGTCATCAATGGCGTCGCGCGCCGTCAGGACGAGAACATGCGTTGTCAATCCCTGCTGGCGCCAGCGGCGTAACAGAGTCAGCCCATCCTCCTTGGGGAGCATCCAATCGAGAATGATCACATCGTAATTCGCGGTCCGTGCCTTGTAATCCGCTTCCGCGCCGTCATACGCGACATCAACGGCAAAACCTTCTTCCTCCAGACCTTGTTGCAAGGCCCGCACCAATGGTTTGTGATCTTCAACCAGCAGTACACGCACAAGCTCACCCGTGGAGAGAACGTGACGAGTGCCTAGAGATTTAGTCCAAAAGCCATCGCCTCTGTTGTTGTACCACAAGGGGGATTAAAGGATTATGAGAACCGGACAGAAAATCGCAGGGGGAGAGGAGCGAAAAAGGACAAGGCTCGATTTCCGAGGGAGTTCCTTGCGGAGAGCGGCTCGGAGCGGTATTCTGCGAGACAGGACATCAAACATCGCGCCGCGATGGCACCAACAACCTTTATCTCGACAAAGAGGATAGCGATGGGCGCGAACGACCCGCATGGGAAAATTGGCACAGGGCAATGGATGGCCCTTTCGGCGGCGCTGTTGGGCTGGATGTTCGACGGCTTGGAGATGGGCTTGTTTCCCCTGGTGGCGCGGCCGGCGCTGCAAAACCTGCTGCCGGGGATGGGAGAAGCGGAGATCGGCAAATGGATTTCCGTGACGATTGCCACCTTTCTGGTCGGAGCCGCGACAGGGGGCGTCTTATTCGGCTGGTTGGGGGACCGCATCGGCCGCGTGCGGGCCATGATGCTCAGCGTGCTCACCTATGCCATTTTCACAGGGCTTTGTGGCATCGCCACCTCTGCGGAGCAAATCGCCATTCTGCGGTTTATTGCTGCTCTGGGCATGGGAGGGGAATGGTCCTTGGGAGTAGCCCTGGTCATGGAAATCTGGCCCGACAAGTCGCGGGCTTTCCTGGCTGGTTTGATCGGGGCGGCGGCCAACGTGGGCTTCTTGCTGATCGCGCTGTTGAGTCTGGGATTGGTGCAATTCCTCCAAGAAACCGAGGGGATTTTGTTGGCCGTGTTGCCGGCCAGTTGGGTCGAACCGCTCGTGTCGCATTCCGGTTGGCGCATCCTGATGATGATGGGGGCGCTGCCGGCGTTGCTCACCTTTTTCATCCGCTTCTTCGTCCCCGAGTCGGAACGCTGGCAAGAGGAGCAAGCTCGCGGCACGACCTCGAATTGGGCTGCCAAGGATTTGAGCGGCGTGCTAGTCGGCGCGGGTAGCGTGTTGTTCATCATCTACCTGTGGGCCGCTCCGTATCCGTTCATCGTTGCAGTTGCCAAGCCCTTGCCGTGGCAATTGCTCGGCACGCTGGGGGGGCTGATCGTGGCCACCCTGGGTTTTCTCTATCCGGTGACGCGCTATCTCGGACGGGTCGGCATGGCGACGGGGAGCACCTTGCCTGAGGTGGCCCCGACCGTGCGCCGGATGTTGCTAGGGGCCTGTCTCGGCGGTGTCGCCCTGTTGGGAACCTGGGCGTCCATCCAATGGGCGCCGACCTGGGCGCATGAACTTTCTGGAGAACAAGCCGGAGCCAGGGAATACACGCAGATTTGTTCCGGTTTAGGAGCGATTGTCGGCACCATCACGGCGGCCCTGGCGGGGGGCTGGTTTGGCCGGCGCATCACCTATTTCGTGATGTGTTTGGCTTCGTTGGCGGCCGCGCTGGTGTTCTTTCAGCTCAACTCCGCATATGGGACGTGGTTTTTGGTTTCCGTCTTCGTGGCGGGCGGCGTCACCGCTTCGTTCTACGGCTGGCTGCCCCTCTATCTGCCCGAGCTGTTCGTCACCAAGGTCCGGGCCACCGGACAGGGCTTCAGTTTCAATTTTGGCCGCATCCTCGCCGCCGTCGGTGCACTGCAAACCGGCACACTGATGGGACTGTTCAAAGGAGAAACGCTAAGTCGTTTCCTGCACTTGCTGGGATTGGCGGACTCCCCCAACATAGTGGAATTCCTTCAAGGCAAAGCCGGCTATCCCTTGGCCTGTTCGATCATGAGCCTGATTTACCTCGCTGGCATGGTCATCATTTGGTTCGCGCCGGAAACCAAGGGGCAGGCGTTGCCGGAATGACACTTACGCTTCCACCGCGCTCAGCCCCAGGCCGGTGAGCACGCCCGTTCGCATGGTGCCATCGGTGATGCGGAAGATGCCGGGAAACCGCTCTTCCCACGGCTGATTGGCGGCAGGCAGGTATTGGCGCGAATTGGCCTCGACGGCGGCCACGCCGGGGACATGGGCGGCCAGCCCCGCCGAGTGGATCAACGACGCGCCGGGACAGGTCAAGTCCTGGACACACAAAAACAGCCGCTCCTTTTGGGCGGCGGCGGCCATCAACAGGGCCTGACTTTGCCCCTTGCACGCTTTCAAGGCTGCTCCGGTGTAACCCTGTTCTTGGGCCAAGCGCAAGCTCTCCACGTCAACGAGCGACTCATCAATGACCACGGGCCGCAGCTTCGCCGCCTCGTGCATGGGATTGGCCCGCCCGCGGAGGTCGCGCGCGGTTGGTTGTTCGATGTATTGGATGCGCTCGAAAGCAACCGGCGTTTGTTCGCGCACGTGCCGCAGAAAATCCAGCAGATACGCGACATGCGGGCAGCGCTCGTTGAAATCGAGCGAATACCACCACCGCGCCACGCCGCGTTGCCCTTGGGTGGCGGCGGTCACGCGTTCGACGCGGAGCAGCCGGTCCACGTCCCAGGCGAGATCGTCGCCGTTGAGCTTCACCTTGAAATGGGTCACGCCGTTGTGATGAATCCACTCCGGCAGCGTCTCCGGCCAACCGTCGTTCAGCCGCGCGGTCAGGTCGGCCTCCTCGATGGCGTCGAGAGCGCCGACCAGATGATACACCGGCATTCGGGCTTGCGGCTGCTGGTTCACGTAACGGTCCAGATATTCCCCGCGAAAGGCGGGGCCGAGATAGAAGGACAGATCATGCCCCATGAATTCCTTGCCATAGGTGTGATAACAATTCAGCCCATGCGCCTTGCCGAAGCCGTCGTGCAGGGCGGCGTCGAAGGCGCTGGCGACAACTAATGTGCAAAGCTTCGGGATCGGCTCGGCCAGCCGGAGTTGCCGCGTCACTTCCGCCGCCCCCCGAAGATACTCCGGCTCCAGCAGCCACGTCAGATCGATGGGATGGCCGAATTCGCCGCAAGCCGCCGTGAGGGCGGCGATCCGTTCGGTCAACGCCTTCATGGCTGTCAAAGTCACGTCATAGGGCAGTACGGGAGACGGAAACGACCAGACGTTCCCCAGCGGCATCGACCCAAAGCCGCGGGCGCGCCGGCCGCCGCGCGTCTCCACTTGACATTCGACATTCAATATAGTGGCTCGATCCAAGGCCACGCCGCCAAACTTGAGCGGCGTGCGATAGCGATGATCCTCATAGGCGAAGGAGACATCGACAATCCGCATATCGGTGGCCAGCATGGCAGGTTCCTTGGGGGATGAGACAAGTTAATGTCTCTGAAAATGACGCCTCCACTAGCCCGCGCGCACGATAGTCATCCTCGCGCCACTTTTCGGCGCCAAGCGGGAAAAAACGTATCGATCTCCTTCAGCCGATCCATGAAACTGAAGGGCTTGCGAGCCACCGTGGATATTTTCCTTTGGCGTCCTGTTTTAGCCATGTGCTCTCGGTTCTCGAAACCAGCAAACGTCGAAAATGGATGGCCCCGGTGATTTCTTAGTACCTGTTACTTACGGCATCGTCATTGGCGTGACGTAACAATTGTGATCATCATGGCCGGTGACGACGGCTTTACCATCGGGAGTGAAGACCACGCAGTAGGCGCCGAATTTGAGCTTGCGAGATAAGATTTGCTTCCCTTCGGCGGGGTTCCAGAGGGTGACGTTGCCGCCGTAGCCGCTCGTGACCAGGTGTTTGCCATCGGGGGAAAAGGCGATGCCGTAGAGATCATCCGGCGTCGGTCCCATCTTGGCGATTTCCTGACCGTCGGCCACGTTCCAGCCGCGCACGAAGCGATCAAAGCCGATGGTGTACAACTTGCTGGTATCCGGGGCGAACACCAAACCGGTGACGGCGATTTCATGCCCCTTCAAGGCTTTGATTTCCTTCTGAGCGGCCAAGTCCCAAATCTTGACCACGGCATCGGCGCCGCCGGAGGCCAACAGCTTGCCGTCGGGACTGAAGGCGACGGCATAGACCGACTTGTCGTGGTTGCCGAGCGCCTTGATTTCCTGGCCGTCGGCCACGTTCCACAGGCGCACCGACTTGTCGGCGCTACCGGAGGCCAGCGTCATGCCATCGGGGCTGAAGGCCACGTTGTCGATGATGTCGGTATGTCCCTTGAGTTCATGAACCAAAGCGCCGTCGGCCACGTTCCACAGGCGGATGGTTCGATCGGTGCTGGAGGAAGCCAACGTCTTGCCATCGGGGCTGAAGGCCACGCAATAGACCGGCCCGGTGTGGCCGCTCAGCGTTCGCGCTTCGGTACCGGTCTCGAAATCCCAGAGTTTCACATGGTTGTCAAAGCCGGCCGTCGCCAACAGCTTGCCATCGGGACTGAAAGCCAGGCTATACACCAGGGCCGAATGCCCCTTCAACTCGGTCGGCGCCGCAGGTAGCAAGCTCGGCACTCCCCCCAGAAGACCCGCGACGACCCACAGGTAGCTCAAACGCATCACGCATACTCCTCACTTGATGAAACTGGCGATGAATCCCATGATTATTCCGCCCCCAGCGGCGCGAAACCGCGGCGCATGGTGTTTTCCGTGATCGTGCGCGGCAGGACGAATTGTAGCAAATAATCGGGGCCGCCAGCTTTGGAGCCGATGCCGGACATCTTGAAGCCGCCGAACGGTTGGCGGTCCACCAGAGCGCCGGTGATCTTGCGATTGATATACAGGTTGCCCACGCGAAATTCTCGTTTGCAGCGGGCGATGTGGGCGGGACTCCGTGAAAACAGGCCGCCGGTTAGGGCATAGCGTGTGCCGTTGGCGATCTCCAAGGCGCGATCGAGGTCCGTGGCCTTGATCACGGCCAGCACGGGACCGAAGATTTCTTCCTGTGCGATGACCGCCGAGGGGGGGACATCGGCGAAGATGTGCGGGCCGACAAAGAATCCTTCCTCTGCCAGTGTTCCGACATCACCAGCATGAACCAAGCGGGCTTCACTCTTTCCCTGCGCAATGTATTCTAGCACACGTTTTTGGGCAGCGCTGTCAATTAAGGGACCGATGACGCTGCCGGGGTCTTCCGCCGCCGCGATTTTCAGGCTGCGCGTGGCTTCGATCAAGCGGCTCAAAAAAGCGTCATGGACCCCTTCCAAGACAATGGCCCGCGAACAGGCCGAGCATTTTTGCCCCTGATAACCGAAGGCGCTATGCGCCACACCCAGCACGGCTTCATCCAGGTCGGCATCCTCATCAATGATGATCGCGTTCTTGCCCCCCATCTCGGCGATGACGCGCTTGACGAACTCATGATCCGGGGGCGTCACGGCAGCGTCGCGGTTGATAGTCAGCCCGACCCCCTGCGAGCCAGTGAAGGCGATCACGGCCACATCCCGATGCCGGACCAAGGTAGGGCCGATCTCCTCGCCGATGCCAGGGAGGAAGTGGACGACTCCCGGCGGCAAGCCCACTTGCTGAAAAATCTCCATCAGCTTGGCGCCCACGACAACGGATTGCTCCGCCGGTTTCATGATGACGGTGTTGCCGGTAACGAGCGCGGCCGTGGTCATACCGCACAAGATGGCCAGCGGGAAGTTCCACGGCGCGATGACCACCGCCACGCCGCGCGGCTCGTGGAAATAGATGTTTTCCTCACCGGGAACATCGCGGCGGCGCGGCTGGGCCAGGCGCAGCATCTCGCGCCCGTAGAATTCGCAGAAATCGATGGCCTCAGCCACATCGGCGTCAGCTTCGCGCCACTGCTTGCCACATTCATATACTTCCCAAGCGGCCAGCTCGAAACGCCGCCGGCGCATGACTTCCGCGGCCTGGAACAGATAGGCCGCACGCTGCGAAGGCTCGGTGTCGCGCCAGGCGGGAAAGGCGGACTTCGCCGCAGCGACAGCTTGTTCGGCGTGCGTGACATCGGCGCAATCCCATTGACCGACAACTTGCGTTTTACGCGAAGGATTGAGCGAATCCAGGACGCGCGCGCTGGTTGTCGTCCGACCCGCAATGATCAGTGGATAGCGTTGGCCCAGCCGCGCCGCCACTTCCCGCAATGCTTGGTGCATGGCGGCCCGCGCTTCGGCCTGGCTGAAATCGGAGATTGGCTCGTTGTGGAAGGCGGATGGCGGAAGGCGGATGGCGGAAGGCGCAGACTGCGCTTCCAGTTCATCCTTCCGCCTTCCACCTTCATCCTTTATCAAGGCGGGGTTCATCAGTAACTTCTCCTCGGGTACGTGTTCGGTGAAGCTGGCCCGCAAGAACGATTCATTCGCGGTATTCTCTAGCAAACGCCGTACCAGGTACGCCATGCCGGGCAACAATTGACCATAGGGAGTGTATATTCGCACCCGCTGCCCCGTGGCGATCAGCGCTTCCTTGATGGGTTCGGCCATGCCGTAGAGCATTTGGATTTCATAACTCCCCTTCGGCAAACCGAGGATTTGAGCCGTGGCGATGGCGTGGGCCAGGCTGCGGACGTTGTGACTACCGATGGCCGGTCGTAACAGGGCGTGTCGCTCCATCAGGAAACGGATCATGCTCTCGAAGTGAGCGTCAGTTTCGTGCTTCTTGGTAAAGACGGGGACTGGCCAATGTTCCTGGGCCGCGTGGATGGTCTCGTAATCCCAATAGGCCCCTTTCACCAACCGAATCCAGATGGGCGTGCCGCGCCGGTCGGCCCAGCGCGCCAGTTCCTCCAGATCGCGGGGCGTATCGCGCAAGTAGGCTTGAATGGCAATTCCCACATCGGGCCAAGCGCGAAATTCCACCTCGTCCAACATGTCGCGGAAGATGCGCAACGTCAAGTCCTTGAAGGCGTACTGCTCCATGTCCACGTTGACGAAGGCGTGATTCCGGCGCGCGGCGCGCAGGATCGGCCGCAAGCGTTCCCGCACGATCCGGCTGGTTTCTTCCGGGTCGATGGGATCGAATTGACTGTACAACGCGGACAACTTGACGGAAATGTTGACACGCGGGATAGGCCCCTCATGATCGCTGTCGATGAGCGGATTCGCTGGCCAAGCGTTGACCTGCTGGCTCAGGCCGTCGATCAGCTCCAGATATTCCGCCTGGGCTTGGTCCGCCTCTTTCTCGGTGATGGTGGCCTCCCCCAGCCGGTCCACGGTGAAGGCTTGCGACCGCCAGCGCAGCTCCGCCACGGCTTGAAGGGCTTCCTCGATGTTGGTGGCGGCGATGAACCGCCGTGCCAGCCGGCCAGCGTTGCCCCGCGCCAAGCGTGCCAAGAGCCGGCTGCCAATGCCATTGCTCGGCCACCAACGCAGTCCCAGACGCACCCAAGAGGGGAGGTCCGCTTCCACTTCGGTGAAGTATTCGCGCAAGTGCCGGCTGATGTCGTGGGGCGAACGCAACATCGGCAACACATCAACGAAGCGAAATAATTGCACCTTCAAGGCTTCGTTGGTCATCGTCAGCCCCATGAGCCGCTCGTCCCACCAGGCGGGGCCAAACGGCACGGGCCGGCGACTGCCGACACGCGCGAAAAGGTCTCGGCCCACGGCCTGCGTCAGCTGTTCGAGGTCCACATGATCGGGAGGCAAGAGTAACTGGCTCCTTTCCGTGATCCAGGCACCGGCGGCGCGCCCGCTAAACAGATTCAAGCGATTTAGCGACTGCCCTCGCCCCGTTTCATCTCGTATCATAAGCAAGACGATTCTCGTACCGCGACGCACGGAACCGACCATGATCATCGACAAAATCGGGAGCTATGAAACACTCGGCACCCTGGGGCGGGGGGCTTCCAGTACCATTTTACACATTCGCCGCCGGGCCGACGGTCAAGAATATGCTCTCAAGATCGTGTCCTTGGAGGATGACCAGGAACGCAAGTTTCTCGAACAGGCCCAGCATGAATATCGTATCGCGCAACTGTTACGGCATCCGAATCTCATTCAAGTATATGCCTTGGAGCGGCGCAGCGACTGGCTGTTCCGCGCCCGCCAGCTGCGGTTGCTCATTGAATATGTCAATGGCAAGACGCTGAATCTGCTTCCCCGGCTGCCGCTGGCGAAGCTGGTGGGGGTCTTCGCGCAAGTGGCCGACGGCTTGACGCACATGCACCGCAAGGGAATCTGGCACGCGGACTTGAAGCCGAACAACATCATGCTGGGCCGCGATGGCGTGGTGAAGATCATTGACTACGGCTTGGCTCAACACAGGGAGCTGGCCAAGCGCCGCGTGCTGGGCACCCCCGAATACATGGCCCCGGAGACGTGCCAAACGGGGATCGTCAACGCCCGCACCGACATTTTCAATTTCGGTGCCACCTTGTATCACCTGGTCACGGGGCAGACGCCACCGCGTTTGATCGATGACGCCGGCCAACCCTTGCCGCTGACCGTGGCCACCTGGCAGAAGCGCTTTCAGCCGGTAAGCAGCCTCAATCCGCAGGCACCGCCGGAGCTGTGTGCCCTCATTGAACGCTGCCTGGCCCAGGATCCCACGAAACGCCCCGCGCGCGTTAGCGAACTGCAAGGCGCTTTGGATCACCTGGCGGAGGAGATGGCTGGGACATGACACCAAGATGACGAGAAGAGGGTGTGCTTCAGCGGTTCGCCCGTTCCTCACTCCCGCCCCGGCAACTGGCGCAAGAGATTGACCATCTCGATGGCCGTCGAAGCAGCGTCGCTCCCTTTGTTGCCCGCTTTAGCGCCGGCGCGATTGAGGGCTTGTTCGAGGGTGTCACAGGTAAGGATGCCGAAGATAACAGGGATATTGGTGGCTAACGCCACTTGGGCGATGCCGTGCGCCGCCCCGCTGGCGACATGGTCATAATGATCGGTGTCGCCGCGAATGACCGCCCCAAGACAAATCACCGCCACGTAGCGGCCACTCTCCGCCAACCGCTTGGCCGCCAGGGGAATCTCCAACGATCCCGGCACGCGCGCCACGTCCATGTTGGCGTCGGCGACCCCATGCCGGCGCAAGGTGTCGCAAGCCCCCGTCAGCAGGGCATCGACCACGAGCTGATTGAATCGGGAGGCCACGATGGCAAACCGCCCCGGCGGCGGCGCCAGATCACCTTCATGGAAATTCGGCATGATGGATGGTATCCCCGTTTAGCGCGCGTGTCACAGGCATGTTATTGTCGCTTCCGCCGCCCGCGCACCGAATGCGGGAACATGGCTTCTTGCTCCAGATTCCCGGCGGTGTCGAAGGGGAGCGGTTGCGGCTCGCCGAGAACCTCCAGATCGGAGCGCGTGCGCGCTTCGCCGTACAGAGGCGCGGATACCCAAAGCTCGCTCAGCTCCAGCGTGTTGGGAATAATCGCCAGGCGTATCCGGTCGAGGTGCGGCTGCCAGCAGGTTTTTAATCCCGTTTCCAGACATTCCCGGTCGTTGGGGAAGCTGAACGGCAGCTTCGAGCGCCACAGAAAGCAGGCAGTCAGGTTATTCATGCAAAAGGGAACTGGATCGATCTGCGCCAGCAAGCGGTCGGTGGTGAGATCGGCGATCCCGACGCCGGTGCCATTGCCATGACTTTCCGGGGACAAATCCAAGGCACAGATGCGCGTGATGCGCGGGCTGGTGAATTCTGGCTCCCCTTCCATCAACAAGCGTCCCACCACGTTCGGATCGATGCCGGCGCCGCTGTAGTTCTTGCCAATCTCGCCGATCACCAACATATCCAGCTGCTCGAACGGCAACCGGCCCATGAGCGTGCGGGCTTGTTCGAGCAACGCTGGTTCCTCGTCCAGGACGTGCTCGCGGTCCAGCACTTTCAAGAAAGCGGTTTGCTCATCGGCGTTTTCCAGCACCGCCAAGCCGGCCAGGAACGGCGTCTTGTCCAAGACGACGCGCACCGACTCCGGCATCATCTCGCGCAAGCCGCGCACCCCCCAGCGATGATGCTGGGCCGCCCCGCGCTGCTTACCCAAGCCGATGACCAGCATCTTGACGACGCCGCTTTCGTATCGGTTGCGGAAATCGGTGTGCGGCTTGACGCGGGAGAGGGTCAGCACGGCGTCGGCCTCGAAGGCGTTGCGGTCCCAGTACACCGGCTCTCCCCAGCTGTTTTCCCCCAGCACTACCGTATCCATGTCGGTCTGGACCGGCACCCGCAACGCTTCCTCGGTAATGCCGTACTCCGCCAGAAGTTCCCGCTGGCCTTGGGAAGTGGCGCCGCCATGACTCCCCATCGCCGCCACGACGAACGGCTGGGCGCCACAGTCGCGAACGACATCGAGGGTCGCCCGCGCGATGGTCTGGATGTTGGCGATGCCGCGACTCCCCACGGCCACGGCCACCCGGTCGCCGCGCCGCAACCGATGCGGCAGCCGCGCGGCCTGCCATTGCCGCTGGACTTCGGCGGCCACATCCGTTATGACCGGCTGTTGCAGACGTTGGCGAATCGGGGCCAGGGGGGGAATTTCCACGACTGCTTATCTCCATACGAGGAATGACGAATCGGGAATGTCGTTGCTATTTTAGCAGGTGAAACGGTTTTCGATAAGGGAAGCGATCTTGTCTATGACAATCCCCCAAAAGATTCGGCTGCAACGGCGCCGGCGCCGAGCAACGCCACGCTGGCGGCCAGCGCGACGGCAGCGGTTTCGACGCGCAGCAGACGCGGCCCCAGATCGACGAGGTGCCAATCGTGCCGCTGGGCCAGCTCGACTTCCGCCTCGGTGAAACCTCCTTCCGGGCCGACGGCGATGGCCACGTCTTGACCAGTGGGCGGGGACCAAGCCGCGCCGCCGGGATGAGCCAGATAGCGCCGCCGCGGCAAGTCATCTTGGTGACAGTAACTCGACCAAGCCAGCGGCGGAGCGGTGGCCATCAGCACATTGCGGCCGCATTGTTTGCTCGCTTCGATCACCCAACGCTGGAGCTTGTCCGGCGTGCCCTCGTGTGGCTGTACCACGCCGCGCTGGGTGCGCAGCGGCACGAACGTCGTCCCTCCCAATTCGGTGAGCTTCTCGATCAAGAAGTGGGCGCGGTCCCCCTTGGGCAAAGCAGCGGCTACTTCCAAGCGGAAGCCCAGCTCGCACCGTGGCGTTTCGACTCCTTGAACGCGCAACGTGACGCTTTTCTTGGCAACGGCGACCACTTCAGCGGGATATTGTCGGCCGTCGCCGTTGAAGAGAGAAACTCGGTTGCCGGGGCGAAGCCGGCAAACGGCGGCGAGATGATGCGCTTCGGGACCCTGGAGAACCACTTCCCCGACCGCCAACGCGCAGTTGACATAAAATCGATTGGCCATCTCTGCTACAATAAGGCGCGCCTCGCCCACCGTCAATGGGTTGCCAACGGACAGAGGAGCCGAGTGCTTGCCGATTGGGAAGGAGTCCCGCCATGTCGAGCCAGACGCCGCCACGGACATCGACGGCCATACAGTTAACGCGCCAACAAATCGATGAGCTGGAAGCCCTGATGCAGCGCATGTTGGCCTTGCCGGTCGCAGAGGTGGACGAAGCCGCGCCCCCCGAAGCGGAAACCGAGGCCGCGCTTCCCGCCGCGCCGCCGGTACTCGATCCGACGGTTCTGGAAACCGCGCCGCTGCCGGAAGCGTTGGTTCCGCCGCCGCCCGGCCCAACGCGATCCCCCCCCGCCGCGCCGCCGCCCGCGGCATCCCCCGCGGTTCCAGAGGAAACAACCGCTCCCGTCGCGGCGGCATCATCTTCGGTTGCGCGGAACACGGACGGGGGCGCTGGCGCGACCGCCGACTTGATGGGACCGCCCTCGCCGGCCCCGCTTCCTGCCCTCCCATCCTTAGAGGAAATCGAGAAACGCTGGCTGGCCGAGGAGCCGCCCCCCATCGCGCCGTGGCTGACGCCGTTGGTTTGGATCAATCGATCCTTTGATCTCTGTACCTATCCACTCGGCGGCGTGGGGCGTTGGTTGCGTGGTCAACAAGGTCGCAACGTCCTGGGCTGGACCGGCGGGCTGCTGCTGGTCGCCGCCGTTGCCTGGGCATTATGGGAGCGGTTGCGTTGGAACTGGTGAGCGGATGCGATATAATAATTACCTTTGAAACTTGAAGAATGGTTGGCGAGCGCCTAGTTCACGGATGGCACAAGGACGCCATTATCGAGGGCCAAGCGTGCTTCAACCACTCTCATCCACAACTACCGTGGAGGCCGACAGATACTGCCGGTACACAAACGAATGGCCATGCTTTCTTCCTCACCATCATCCGCCCAGCTGCCGTCGCTCGGTACTCCCGATGTACCCGCCGCGATCCTGAGTTACTTGATCCCGGGGCTGGGGCAAATCTACCAAAAGCGCTACGGCAAAGGGGTGTTGTTCCTGGTTTGCCTCTATGGCTTATTTTTCTATGGCATGTTCCTGGGGAATTGGAAAAATGTCTATGTGCTGACATCGGAGCATACGACTCCCAGTGGCGGGCGCGGGGGATTCATGCAATATATCTTCGAGAAGTCCTCCTACTACGGCCAATTCTGGATCGGCGTCGCCGCGTGGCCGGCCCTGATGCATTATTATGACATTCCCATGCCCTTCAGTGGTCTGAGTGAATCCTGGCGCGATTTCCAGAGAGTGCCAGATGAAGCCGAGCTGAACGTGTTGCAGGCGAATGGCGATAAAACCTGGGATCTGGGCTGGGCTTACACCGTCATCGCTGGCGTCCTGAACATTCTGGTCATTTATGATGCCTTTGCCGGCCCGACCTTCTTGGTCGCCGAACAAACCACGCCGGCGCGGAACCGCATGGTCACGAGGGAATCCCCCCAGGAGGTGCCGGCCACATGACCCCGACTCCGTTCACTTTACCGTACAATCTCCTCTGGGAGTTGCCTTTAGTCATCTTGGTGGTGAGCTTGGTGTACAGCGCGACGCGCTTCGAGGATTGGCCGCAGATTATCCATGAAGCCATCCGCTGGATGATTCGCATGTCTTTGTTCTTGCTGGGGATCGTGCTGATCCTGAGCGGCTTGGGCCTGGAAGATTCATCGATGGCCCTGCGCGCCATCTTGACCATCACCGGCATTATTTTGGAAGTGGGATTGTTGTTCGTGAAATAGGCAGGTAGAAGCTCCGATTCAGCGCGCGATACGGAATAGCGGAATTCCCCGATGTACTGACAACGTGCCTCATGTCTGATCCAGCGCGGCATCCATCATCGTTTCACTGGCAAGCGTTGTTGCAGGACGCGCGCGAGGCGCTGTTCTTTCTGAATCGGCGCCGGCGGATCGTGTACGTCAATCCGGCCTGGGAGGCCCTGACCGGCTTGAATGGGGCCGCAGCGCGGGGCCGGCTTTGTCAGCGTCGTGGCAGTGATGGTCCCGGCTGGTGGCCGATGGTGGCGCGGGCCATCGCGCCGCCCCCCGAAGCGCTGCACGGTCAAATCGTGCAAGTGCGGCGCACGCTCCGCCATCCCGACGGCCGGCAATGGGCCTGGGACATTGACTTCATCCCCTTCCCCTCGGCGGATAGCATGGTGGGCATCCTGGGCCGGATCATCCCCGTTCCGGCGTTGGCGCCGCCGAGCGGCACGTCTGTCCTTTCCGACACGCTGCGCACGTTGCGCATCCGGCACGGGGAACGCTTCCCGCTGGATACCTTGACGAGCCAATTGCCGGCCATGCGCCAAGCCGCCGCCCAAGCTCGCTTGGCCAGTCAGACCCGGGCGCCGGTCCTGATCGTCGGCGAAGCGGGCACCGGCAAGCAATGGTTGGCCCGCGCCATTCATCACGCCAGCGCCGAGCGCGAACGCCCTTTGGCCGCCCTGGATTGCGCCCATCTGCCGGAGTTCGTGCTGGCGGCGGCGTTGTTCGGTGACAACGGCTTGCTGCGCGGGGGTAACATGGGGACCGTGTACCTGCGTGAGCCGGGGCAACTGTCGCGCCATCTGCGAACGCAGCTGATGGCTTGGCTCCGGCAGCCCCGCGCCGCTTCGCCAGCGACCGCCCCGCGCCTCATCGCCGGCTGCATCGCCAAACATGCCGACCAGCCACCCCGAGACGAGCTGCACTGTGCCTTGGGCACCCTGCTGATCGCGCTGCCGCCGTTGCGGGAGCGGGAGGCGGACTTGCCCGACTTGACGGAGAAGCTGGTGCGGCGGTTGCCGCGCGCGGCGGAGCGTCCGGGATGGGTGCTGGCCCCGGAAGCCTTGGAGATGCTGCGCCACTACTCCTGGCCCGGCAACCTGCGCGAGCTCGCCCTCGTGTTGCACCAGGCCGCCGCGCGTGCGTCCAACGAGCGTTTGGGCGTGGAGCAGCTGCCTGCTTATCTGCGTCAAGTCGTGGTGGTTGAACAAACGGTCCCGCCCACTTCGGAACGCTCCTTGCCGTTAAAAGCGATTCTGGAGCAAGTCGAACGCCGACTGATTGTGCTGGCCTTACGGCAATGTCAAGGCAACAAGAGCAAGGCCGCGCGCTGGCTCGGCATCTGGCGCGAGACGCTGCTGCGCCGCATGACGGCCTTGGGCATTCGAGAAAGTGAACCACCGCAATGACAGACGGCGGGATCATCGGCGCTGGCTCAATCATCTGACCAAGTTTACCTTCAGCCAGTCCCCCGACTTTCGAGTTCCGTCGTTGGGTACTAGCCTTCAATGGGACTTAGCGATAAGCTCAGAATAAGTTCTAGGTTCGGCGCCGGACCGGGTCGGAGAGGAACCGACTTCAAAAGCAAACGCCTTGGAGTACGGGATACATCAATTTGTGGGGAAAACCATGAGTCAGCTCGAACTTCGTCCGGGCCTGGCCGATGTGCCGGTGGCGGAATCGGCGATCAGCTTCATCGACGGCCAACGGGCACGCTTGGAATATCGCGGCATCGCCGTCGAGACCCTGGCCCGGGAAAGTTGTTTTGAAGAGACGGCTTGGCTGCTGCTAAAAGGGGAACTGCCCACGCAACGCGAGCTGGCCGACTTCGATGAGCAGCTACGCCGTCATCGCCGACTCAAGTACAAGATCAAGGACCTGATCAAGTGTTTGCCCGAAAGCGGCCACCCGATGGACGCCCTGCAAGCCAGCGTGGCAGCCATGGGCATGTTTTACCCCTCGCGGGCCGTCACCGATGAGAAAAGCAACTGGGAGGCGACCATCCGCCTGATCGCCAAGCTGCCGACCGCCGTGGCCGCCTTCCACCGCCTGCGCTACGGCGACGAGGCCATCGACCCGCGCGACGATCTCGACCACGCGGCCAATTTCTACTACATGCTGTTCGAGCGCCTGCCGTCGCCGGCCGTGCGCAAGGTCATCGACGCTTGCTTGGTTCTGCACGCCGAGCACACCATGAACGCCTCGACGTTTAGCGGCCGTGTCACCGCCTCGACTCTGGCGGACCCCTACACTGTCATGAGCGCCGCCATCGGCACGCTGACCGGCCCCTTGCACGGCGGCGCCAACGAGGAAGTGCTCGACATGCTCGACGAGATCGGCAGCGTGGATCGGGTGCGTCCCTGGCTGGAAGATGCCGTCGCCAACAAGAAGAAGATCATGGGCCTGGGCCACCGTGTTTACAAAGTGAAGGACCCGCGCGCCACCGTTTTGCAGGAGTTGGCGGAGCATGTCTTCATCGAGACCGGTCGGCCCAAGGCTTACGAAATCGCCGTCGAGCTGGAGCGCGTCGCCGCCGGCATCCTGGGGCCAAAAGGGATTTACCCGAATGTCGATTTCTATTCCGGTATCGTCTATCAAGCCTTGGGCATCCCGCGTGATCTATTCACCCCCATCTTCGCCATCTCCCGCGTCGCCGGCTGGCTGGCCCACTGGCACGAACAGCTGAAGGGCAACCGTATCTACCGCCCCGAGCAAATCTACGTCGGCAAAAATGATGTCGCCTATGTGCCGCTGGAGAAGAGGCCATGAGGGCTGGCGGATGGTAACGAACATGACTGCCATGTCGCACATGTTTGAAGTGTATTATCCGGCGCCGCCGAACGGAGAGCGGGAAGCCACGTTGACTACGATGGTTTCTTCCTCTGGCGGTCAACTGTCGTTTCGTGAAGAACCGTTGACTCCCAGCGCAGCGAACCCCGGCCCCAAGAGTGTGTGTCTTACCTTTGAATTCCTTGACTTGTCGCGCGCGGAGAAAGCTGCCGAAACCTTGCGCCCACAAGAGGAGTAGGTCGAAGGACTTATGGAATATAGTGTGTGATCGGTAATCGATAATCCCTGACAATCCTCTGGCGGCTGAGTATCGCTAATTCGTTGTCACTTGTCGTGGTGCGTTGAGGTGGCGTGCGATCACGTACGGTCGTTCTCTTTCTGGTGATGGTGTTTGGTCTGATCTCCGCCAAGCGTTCGGCGACTCGTTAAGGAGATGAATGCTGATACGATCGCAGTGGATGGAATAACTCATGCTAGACGCATCCTTCATTCGTGAACACCTGGACGCCGTCAAAACCAACTGCGCCAACCGCAACGTGACCGCCGAGGTGGAGCGCGTGGTTCATCTCGATGACGACCGCAAGCGTTTGGTGCAGGAAACGCAAGTCTTGCAGCAGCGCGCGAACGAGGTCGCCAAGTTGACGGGGAAGGAAAAAGACCCGGTCAAGCGGCAAGAGCTAGTCGCGGAGGGGAAGGAGCTGAAAGAGCAAGTGGCCGCTCTGGAAACCCAGTTGAAATGGGTCAAGGAACAGCTGGACGCGGTGCTCAAGACCATCCCCAACATGACGCACCCCGACGCCCCGGTTGGTAAGGAAGCCACGGATAACAAGGTCATTCGCACCTGGGGGGAGCCAACCAAGTTCGATTTCCCGCCGAAGGATCACGTCGCCTTGGCCGAGGCGTTGGACCTGGTCGATTTCGAAGCTGGCTCGTCGGTGACGGGGCAGAAATTCTACTTCCTCAAAAACGAGGCGGTGTTACTGGAACTGGCCCTGATGCAGTACGCCATGCACACGCTGCTGGCCGAGGGGTTCACGCCGGTCATCACGCCGGACCTGGCCCGCGTCGAGGTGCTGGAGGGGATCGGCTTCATCCCACGCGGCCCGGAGACGCAGATTTACAGCATCGAAAATAGCGATCTGTGCCTGATCGCCACGGCGGAAATCACGCTCGGCGGCATGCATAAGGACCAGATTCTCGAAGCCAGCCGGTTGCCGATGAAGTACGTTGGCCTGTCGCACTGTTTCCGCACCGAGGCCGGCGCTCCGGGGCGCGACACGCGCGGCCTGTACCGCGTGCATCAGTTCACCAAAGTGGAGATGTTCGCCTTTTGCCTACCGGAGCAGAGCGACGCGATTCATCAGGATTTGCTGCGCATCGAGGAGAAAGTGTTCCAGGGACTAGGCCTCCCCTATCAAGTCATTGACACCTGCACCGGCGACCTGGGGGGGCCGGCCTACCGCAAATTCGACCTGGAAGCGTGGATGCCGGGACGCGGTCAGGGCGGCGAATACGGTGAAGTGACCAGCACCTCGAACTGCACCGACTACCAGGCCCGCCGCCTGGGGATTCGCTACAAGACCCCTGGCCAGAAGGGAACGCACTTCGTCCACACGCTTAACGGCACCGCCGTCGCCTGCAGCCGCGCCATCCTGGCCATCCTCGAAAACTACCAGCAAGCCGACGGTTCGGTGGTCGTTCCCGAAGTACTGCGGCCGTGGGTGGGGAAAGATCGTATCGTTTAGCGGGGGGGGGAAAGGAAAAACCACCCCAAAAAAAAAAAAAAAAAAAAACCCACCCCCCCCCCCCCCCCTTCCTCTTCCCCC
>JBKBIP010000001.1:25746-201056 GCA_046297495.1 Gemmataceae bacterium
CGGGGGCCTTCCCCGAGGTACTGTGGCTGTGGTGGGGGAAAAATCTCATCGTTTAGTGGGCGTGCCAGCGGCACTCCCGCTAAAAAGGAGAGCCGAGAAATTATCCCGGCTCTCCCTGCATTGGTTATCGTTCATCGTTCTTACGCGAACAACTCTTTGATCACCGTGCCATCCCGGACGATATGCACTGGCCGGTTGGTCGGCGTGTAGTATTCCTTGTGCGGGTCGATGTCCAGGGAGTGGAAGAAGCTGGCGGCCACGTCTTCGGGCTTGAGGGGCCGCTCGACGGGTTCCTCGCCGTTGGGGTTGGTCTTGCCGATGACTTGACCCCCCTTGATGCCCGCGCCGGCCAGGACGATGGACATGGCCCGCGCCCAGTGGTCGCGGCCGGCGTTGCCGTTGACCTTCGGGGTCCGGCCAAACTCGCCCGTCACCATCACCGCCGTCTTCGACAGCAAGCCGTGCGCGCCCAGGTCTTCCAACAGTGCCGCCACGCCCTGGTCAAACTGCGGCAACATCACGTCTTTCAAACGATTGAAATTGTCGCGGTGCGTGTCCCAGCTGCCGAAGTCGATGGACACGAAGCGGACACCCGCTTCGATCAGGCGGCGGGCCAGCAAGCACGATTGGCCAAACCGCGTTCGGCCATAGCGTTCGCGGACTTCGGCCTTTTCCTGCTGGATGTTGAATGCCTCGCGGGCCTTGGGAGAGCTGAGAATCTCATACGCTTGTTGATAGAATTTGTCCATCCCGGACAGGTCTTGGCTCTGGATGTCCACGGCGCGGAAGGCGGTGTCCAGCCCTTCGAGCAGGCCGCGCCGCGCCTCGATCCGTTGCAGGTTCAGCCCTTGCGGCAAGGCCAGGGCACGCACGTCGAAATTGTCGGCGTTGGGGTCGCCATCCACCGAAAACGGATTGTGGGCCACGCCCAGATAGCCAGAGGTTTCCGCGCCGCCATTGGTGCTGGACACCGGTAGTGACACGTAAGGGGGCACGCCCGGAGGAGCGCTATATTCCTTCGTCACCACGGAGCCGTAGCCCGGATATTGCAGCGACGGCAGCGGGCGGTTGCCGGTGCGGAGGAACATCTGGCCGGGATTGTGGGCGGCCAAGTTGTGCGTCACGCTGCGGAGAATGGTGTATTTGTCGGCTTGCTGAGCGAGATACGGCAGGTGCTCGCTGATTTCGATGCCGGGCACGTTGGTCTGGATCGGCTTGAACTCACCCCGGATGCCTTCGGGGGCGTCCGGTTTGAGATCGAAGGTGTCCATATGAGTCTGGCCGCCGGGCAAGAACACCAGGATGGCGCTCTTGTCGCCGACCGATTTGCCTTCTTTGGCGGCCGCCGCCGCGTAACGTAGATAGCCGGTCAGATTCAAGCCCAAGAAGCCCAAGGCACCCGCCTTGAGAAAGTTGCGGCGGTGGATGCCGTCGCAGTAATTTCGCCGCGCCATGGTGTATGTCCCCCTTTTTTCCCTGGAATGATATTGGCAGTGTGTAATGGATGGATACTGGTCAACCTGGTTCGTGATGCAATGGATATATCGATTCATCGGTTAGCGAATAACATCGAGCGTGAACCGATGAATCGTCTCTCAGCAGTGAAAGTCTTAATGGTTGAAGATAAACTCGCGCACGTTGATCAGCGACCAGAGCACATCCTCGAAGCCCGCCTTGCGATTTTCCGCTTGGGCCACGTATTGCAAGGCGCGTTGGGTCTCTTCCTGGGTGGGGAAGCGGCTCAGAGTGGCGAGGTATAGCTCCTCAACCAAGGCGTTATTGTCGCGGATGTCTCGGACGAGGCGGGCCAGTTGGCCGTTGGCGGCGCTGATCTTGGTGTTCACGTCCACGTCGTTGAGCAGATACATCGCTTGCGGCAGCCCCGCGTCGCCGCTCCGCTCACAGTCGCACGTCTGCGTCCGCAGAGGCCGGCCAAAGATGGCCAACGCATAGCCCGGCCCGCGATTCCCCAGCCGGGTCGGCGCCAGGCCGATGGCCCGCGTTCCCGCCGGAGCGAGCGCGCCGTACACGTCGCGGCTGCCGGTCACTTGGTTGATGGCATCGACCACCACTTCCGCCGACAACCGCCGCAGCTGCGCTCGCGAGAAGTTGCGTTCATCGAGGACGTTGGTTTCATTCGGTTTCCAGGTGAGCTGATACACCCGCGAATTGAGAATAGTGCGGTGCAGGTGCTTCAGGTCGAACTTGTGCGCGATGAAATCCTTTGCCAGCCAATCGAGCAATTCCGGGTTGGATGGCGGGTTGGCGGCGTTGATGTCGTCGGGCGGATCGATGATGCCCACCCCGAAGTAGTGGGCCCAGATGCGGTTGGTGATGGCCTTGGCGAAGAACGGATTATCGGGGGCGCGCATCCAGTTCATCAGCACGACGCGCGGGTCTTCGCCGGCTTTGACAGTGTACGGCGCGCCGCCCAACGGCCGCACGCGCAGGTTGGCGGCGGTCTGATTGCGATTACCGGTTCGGCCGGTTTCGATGAAGACTTCCGAATAGGCGTAACTTTGACGGTCGCGGGTCGCGGGCACGACTTCCTTGGGCACGTCATCGGGCACGCCGAGACGCACCGGCGTGAAGAAGGCGGTATAGCCGCGGAAATCGTCTTGCGTCCAGCGGTCGAACGGATGCTTGTGACATTGGGCACATTCCAAACGGATGCCCAGGAAGGCATACGACACCTGCAAGGCTACCGTGTCGCCGCGATTGCCAGCCTTCTTCCAGAAAATGTCACACGTTTGCCGTTCGGCGTAGGTCTTGAAGTCGAAATTGTTACCGCTGATTCCTTGGGCGATTTCCTTGTGCTCGGCCACGGTGTCCGCGACCGACCGCCCTTCGCGGGTGGTGGCCGTCACGATCCCCTCGACGATCTGGTCATAGGGGAGGTTCTTTTCCAGCTTGTCTTGAAACCAGGCGTACCACAACCAAACCGTCTTGGCACGCGGCAGCGGCGTCAAGCGGTCGTCGTTGCCGGTCAGGTCCGAGAATTTGGTGGCCCAGAACATGGCGTATTCAGGGCGTTCTAGCAGCCGGTCGATGAGCTTGGCCCGCTTGTTCGGGTCCTGGTCGGCCAAGAAGGCGCGAGTCTCGGCGGCGGTCGGCAGTGTGCCAATCAGGTCGAGATGGACACGGCGTACGAACTCGGCATCGTCGGCCAGCTCCGACGGCCGCAGCCCCAGCTTGTGCCACTTGGCCGCCGCCAGCTCGTCGATCTTGTTCTGAATCGGGAAAGCCACCGTTTCCCCTGAACCGGGAACGGGCACGATGACATGGGCCGTGCTCACCGCGCCGGCGAACGTCACCACGATGGCGGTGTCGCCGGCGCTGCCGGCCGTGATCTGGCCCTGGTCATCCACGTTGGCGATGACGTCGTCATTGGTTGAAAATTGCGTCAGGGCCGTGACATCCTCGACGCTGTTGTCGGAGTAGTGGGCTACGATTTTCAGCGTGGCCGTGTCCCCCTTCTTGGACAGCACCAAGGCCGGCGGAATGACATCCAGTCGTTCCAAGACGGGTTCCTTGCCTGGCTCGTAGGGGGCGCCAGCGGCGATCCAATCGTGGAACATGCGATATTCCCAGGAATTGGCCTCGAAGCGCTGGCCGCCTTTATGGGGACGTTGTTGTGTGGCCTTTTCCAGGGCCAAGCTGCGGGCCGGGTTTTTCGCATCGATCAGCCCATCCTTGACCAAGGAGTCATGATCCATGCGCAAATCGGAGCTGAACAGCGACAGGCGAAAACTGCCCGCCCCCTGAAACGAACCGTGGCAAGCTCGGTTGTTGCAACCGGCTTTGCCGATCAAGGGTTCGATGTGACGGGCAAACCCCGGAATGCCTCCCGGCCCATCGGCGGCCCAGCGTTGTTGCGCCGGCGGCACTTTGGTCTCGGCCGCGCCGACTCTCGCTGGCGCCAGCACGGCGCCCGCCAGAGCCAACAATCCGCACGCTACGCTCCAGCCCCGGTTCGTCATCGCTCTATCCCCCTGTCAATATCAGGCACAACACACTATCTGGCAGGTTCCATGCGCGGGCGATGGTAGGTCGATACGGAAGGTGGACGATAGCATCTCATTCTGTTGAACACCAAAGTAGCAGCCCGGTATTGCTTCGTCAAAGCATTTTTTTCATTTTTTAGAGCGGTTCGCGTATCACCCCGGCAGCCAATCCACACCCACGGCGCTAGCAAGTGCCACATTCGTGAAGCACTGACAGCTGAGGAACCCACCCTTGGCCCTCGATGCCAGACAAGGGGGAGTTCCACTTGACCGCCTTGCGCACGTCGGGGACGGCGTTCACGATGAGCGGTCGAGGCGGCGCTCGAAGGCGCTTTTCCAACCCGGCATCGCCGCGATGTAAGTTCGTCAAGCTCGTTCCCTTCGTCCTTGCGGAATGTCATCCGGGATATGCGGCCCTTTCATTACCTGACACTAAAGCATCAATTCCCGTATGGGGGTCATCTCGTGCCATGTATCAATGAAACGCTTTCATCCCACCCCTTGGCGGGTAGTAGCGGAAAAGGGGGGTGGGGTGGAATGGAACAATGAAACAAGGAAATTCTTTATGCGTATAATATACATTAGTATACTAATAAAGTCAAGCACTTCCTATTAAATCTTCTCTTCGCCCCTCTCACAGCGTCGGGCCGATGCTCCAGGGGGCGAATTCCTCTTCGCCGACGCCGTTCAATTCGCTCTTGGTTTGCTGGCCGCTGGCGATGGCGAGGAGTTCCTCGAAGATGAGTTGGCCGACTTCCTCGACGGGGGTGCCTTCCAGGATGACGCCGGCGTTGATGTCCATGTCGTCGCTCATGTGGTGGTACAGCGGAGAGTTGGTGGCGATCTTGAGGCAGGGGACGGGTTTGCAGCCGAAGACGGAGCCGCGGCCGGTGGTGAAGATGAGCAGGTTGGCCCCACCCGCGACCAAGCCCGTCATGCTCACCGGGTCGTAGCCGGGGGTGTCCATGACTACCAACCCCTTGGCCCGGATCGGCTCGGCGTAGCGGACGACATCGACCAGAGCGGTGCTACCGGCCTTGGCGATGGCCCCCAGCGACTTTTCGTAGATGGTGGTCAGGCCCCCTTCCTTGTTGCCGACCGAGGGGTTGTTGTTGATCTCCGCTCCGAAGATGCCGGTGTACCATTCCCACCACTTGATCCGTTCGACCAGCTTTTCGCCGACGGCCCGGCTAACTGCCCGTTGGGTCAGCAGATGCTCAGCCCCGTAGATTTCGGGTGTCTCGGCCAAAACACTGGTCCCTCCCTGCGCGATGAGCAGATCAGACGCGACGCCGACCGCCGGGTTGGCGGTGATGCCGCTGTTGCCATCCGAACCGCCGCACTGGGTTCCCAAGATGAGCTTGTCGGCGGAAATTTTCGTTCGCCGCACGTCGTTGACCTGGGGCAACATCTCGGCAATGGCCCGCACGCCCGCCTCTACTGTTTTTGAGATACCGCCACATTCCTGTATGGTCAGCACCTTCGGTTCCTTCTTCGCACCGTTGAGCTGCACCAGCCCTTGATTTTCGATCAGGTGCAGCGCCTGCCCCGTCTCGCAGCCCAGGCCGACGAGCAGATAAGCGCCGACGTTGGCGTGCTTGGCGAAACCGGCCAGGGTGCGGTCGAACTGGTGGTGGTCGGGGCCGTCGTATTGCATGGCGCAGCCCCCTTTGTGAGTGATGGCCAGCACGCCGTCCACGTTCGGATATTGGCTCAAGAGGCCGCTGGCCCGAATGCGCTCGGAGATGTACTTGCTGGCGCTGGCGGAGCAATTGACCATGCTGATGATGGCGACATAGTTGCGGGTCCCCACCCGGCCATCCCCTCGGTCGTAGCCCATGAAGTAGCGCGGCTCGGCGGCTGGCGGCGGCGGCGGGCACTTCTGGCAGTAGCCGTAGTCGCGCTCGAACAGGGGGGCGCTCAGGTTATGGACATGCACATGCTCTCCCGCCGCGATGTCATTGCTGGCAAAACCGATGATCTGGCCGTACTTATACACCGCTTCCCCCGCGCGAATCGGCCGCAGAGCCAGCTTGTGCCCCATGCCGACGCGGCGGGACAAGGTGAGTGTGGCGCCGTTGCCTGTTACTGCCATGCCGGGCAGTAACGGCTTGACGGCGATGGCGATGTTGTCTTCGGGTCGCAGATGCACGGCAACTTGTGCTAGCGGGACAGCAGTGGTGGACATGGAGGTTCCTTGAAACGACTAAAAGATGAGCGCCGCCTGGGTCAAGCGGCGCTCATCCACACGGATGAATGAATGGGCGGGACGTGGCGTCTTCAAGCGATCAGCTCCGGCACCAATTTGCCAGCCACGTCGGTCAGGCGGAAGTCGCGGCCTTGGAAGCGGTAAGTCAGCTTCAGGTGATCGAGGCCGAACAGGTGCAAGATGGTAGCGTGCAGATCGTTGATATGGATGGGTCGCTCCTCGATCCCCCAGCCGATTTCGTCCGATCTGCCGATGACCTGCCCCCCCTGGACGCCGCCGCCGGCCATCCAGATGCTGAAGGCGAAGGGGTGATGATCGCGGCCTGTCACATTGGTGGAGCCGCCGCGATTCTCGCCCAGCGGCGTCCGGCCAAACTCCGACAGCCAGAGGACCAGGGTTTCATCGAGTAGGCCGCGCTGCTTCAAATCCTTGATCAGAGCGGCGACGGGTTGGTCGGCCATGCCGGCGTTAAAGGTCAATTCCTTGTCTAAGTTACTGTGATGATCCCAGGAAGCATGAAACAAGTTGACGAAGCGCACGCCCCGTTCGATCAGTCGGCGAGCCAGCAGACAGTTGGTGGCGAAAGCGTTGTATTGGCCAGGACCGCCGCCGCGATGCGCGCCACCGATGTTTAGGTCGGATCGGCCCACGCCATACATTTCCAGGGTTTTCTGACTTTCGCCGGACAGGTCGATCAATTCCGGGGCAGCGGATTGCATGCGGAAGGCCAGCTCGTAGGACGCGATGCGGCTGGCGATTTCGGGATCGAGAATCTGTTGGTGACGTTGACCGTTCAGTTGGCGCAGGGCGGCGATGGTCTTGGCCTGCATGTCGTCGGTGAGGCCGAGGGGGTTGTTGAGGTTCAACACCGGCTCCCCTTTGCCGCGGAACAGCACGCCGGCGTAGGTCGTGGGCAGGAAGCCGCTCGACCAGTTGGACGCGCCGCCGCTGGTGCCGCGGCCGGCGGTGAGGACGACATAGCCGGGCAGGTTTTGCGATTCGCTCCCCAGACCGTAGTTGATCCAACTCCCCATGCTGGGTCGGCCAAAGGTCGGCACGCCGGTATTCATCATCAATTGGCCGGGATGATGGTTGAACGCCTCGGTGTGCATGGAGCGGATCAAGGCAATGTCATCGGCACAGCTACCCAGGCGCGGCAGCAAGTCGGACAGCTCCATGCCACATTGACCATGCCGGGAGAAGGTGCGCGGACTCCCCATGAGCCGGGCGGTTTCCTTCTTGATGAAGGCGAAGCGCACGTTCTTGGTCATCGACTCTGGCAGCGGCTGGCCGTTCAGCTCGTTCAGCTTCGGTTTGGGATCGAATAGATCAATCTGGCTGGGAGCGCCTTCGAGATAGATGCAGATACAGGCCTTGGCCTTGCCGGGAAAGTGGCCGGTCTTCGGTGCCAAGGGATTGACGGCGGACATCGTGCTTTCCGCCGCCAACAAGCCTTCCTGCTGGAGTATCGAAGCCAAAGCCAATGTGCCGATGCCCGAAGCGCTGGTGGCCAGGAAATCCCGCCGGGTGAGCCGCATGTATTCGTGCAAGGGGTGCATGGGGTGTTCTCCGGTCTTGAAAATTCAACCTTTATCCACGAACCCAAGCTGGTCGCGGGACGGCCGGTCGCCTGGCGACCGGCTTGGGGAGGGCGAATGTAATGTCGAAACAGGGCGGGGCACTGCGGCTGGTTGAGCGTGACACCGGCTTGGGGAGGGCGAATGTAATGTCGAAACAGGCCTTCTCATTCAGAAGCTGCGACGGCTGGAAACAACTCCCGTACCGAACACTGAAAACCGGGAATCACATTCTCGCCTGTCAGCTCATCCTGTTCTCGAAGAAAACCGAAGGTGCCATCGCCGCGATGAATGCGCACCGTATGCGTTTCAGGGTTGACAATCCAAACCATTGGAACGCCCGCCCGCAAGTATTCTTCCAATTTCTCATCCACTTCATACGCCCGATCATTGGGGGAGATCACCTCCACGGCCAGATCGGGGGGGATCGTGATGTGTCCTTCGGGAATCCGCTCTCCCGGCAAACGCCCGCGTTGAATGAAAGACACATCCGGCCGTCTTACCATGTTGGGCCGATCCGGGAAACATTGATAACTACTGTCCGCCGGCCACACCCAGCCAAGGTTGTGGACGCGGCAGTAAGCATCCAAAAGTCGAAACAACTGTCCGCCAACCCAACTGGATAATGCCCCCATATTGCGTTCCACCAATTGACCATCGACCAACTCGTAGATGGTGCTATCAGGGAGGGCTAACAGGTCTTCCGGGGTGTAGGTTTTGTCCGCGACGGTGGCCATGATGATCTAATCAGTTAGCGTGCGACTGATGCAGGGTGCGCCCAAGGTTTTTACTCGTTTGATTCATCGTTTCGCGCACGTTCTCGACTCTCCTCGCAACATCTCTTTACTCCCGCGTGATAAACTCATCCAAATTCAACACCGTCCGCGCCAGCGCGATCCAGGCGGCGGTTTCGGCGGCGTCGGCGCCGGCGGGGAGTTGGCCGGCCAATTGGGCGGCGGCTTCGGGGTTGCCGCGGCTGCTGGCGTACAGCTCATCAAACAGTTGCCGCAAGACCGCCAATTCGATGTCGTTCGGCGCGCGGGCCAAACACAGCTGATAGGCATGGCGGATGCGTTCCGCCGGGCTGGCCTTGGGTTTGTCCGTGATCAGCCGCTTGCCGAGGGCCTGGGCGCATTCGACGAACACCACGTCATTGAGCAGTGTCAGCGCTTGCAACGGCGTGTTGGTCCGTTCGCGGCGCGTGCAGGAGACGTTGGAATCCGGGGCGTCGAAGGTCATCAACATCGGATAGGGGCTGGTCCGTTGGAACCAGATGTACAAGCCCCGGCGGTAGCGATCTTCTCCGCTGCTGACCACCCAGCGGGCGCTGTTGGCGTAAGTCAGCTCGGAAATTCCTTCGGGCTGCGGTGGGCGCACGCTGGGGCCACCGATCTTGCGACTCAGCAACCCGCTCGATGCTAGTGAGCTGTCGCGGATGACTTCCGCCGGCAAGCGCAACCGATTCTGGCGTGACAGCCAGACGTTGTTCGGATCACGGCTGGCCAATTCCGGCCGGGAACGCGACGACTGGCGGTAGGTCGCCGACGTGACGACCAGCTTGTGAAATTCCTTCATGCTCCATCCCAACCCCGCCGTTCCCCCCCTTGTCAAAGGGGAGCCAGGAGGGGTTTTGAACTCACTGGCCAGCCAATCGAGCAATTCCGGGTGCGATGGCCGTTCCCCCATGATGCCGAAATCTTCCAAGGTCGGCACCAGGCCGCGACCAAAATGATGATACCACATCCAATTGGCGATGACGCGCGCCGTCAAGGGATTATCCGCATCGACGAGCCAACGGGCCAGGTCGAGGCGGTTCGGGCTATCACTCTTCAGCTTCGGCGCGATGACGGCGGGGACGCCCGGCTCGACTTTCACGCCGGGCCGCAGGAAATCGCCGCGAATCATGACATGAGTATCACGTTTCGATCCGAGGGCAAGCGTCTGGGCTTGCGTCAGTTTCGGTTCCTGCCGGGCGTGGTTAGTGATGGTCCGATTGAGCTGAGCCAGCTCACTGTCGGTTTTGACATGGTAATCCAGCAACACTTTTTGCTGAGAGGCCGTCCGTTTTTCAGCGGTGATTTTCAACACAGCCTGAATGTTGGCCGGCAATTTCCGCATCTCTTCCGGTTGGAGGCTCGCTTCCCATTGGTCCACTTTAGCGGGTAACCCATCTTTCTGATAGGCGTCGCGCTGGGCGATCAAGACGGCGTGGGCCTTGTCGAAGGCGGCTTTCTTTTGGCGATATTCCGCCTCATCGCCGGGAAGCGGGGCCGGGATGTCCACTTCTCGATCACTGTTGAAGAAGGCGAAGAATTGGTAATACTCGCGCTGCGATAGGGGTTCATATTTATGATCGTGACATTGGGCACAGGCCAAAGTCAGGCCCAGGAAGACGCTGGCGGTGGTGTTGACACGATCCACCACGGCCTCGACGCGGAACTGCTCTTGGTCCACGCCCCCTTCTTTGTTGGTCAAGGTGTTGCGATGAAAGCCGGTTGCCACTTTTTGCTCGACGGTGGCGTTGGGAAGCAGATCGCCGGCCAGTTGCTCGATGGTGAATTGGTCAAACGGCATATCTTGGTTCAAGGCGTCGATGACCCAATGGCGATAACGCCAGGCGAAGGGGCGGCCGGTGTCCTTCTCGAAGCCATCGCTGTCGGCGTAGCGGGCTAGATCGAGCCAATGCCGCGCCCAGCGCTCGCCGTAGTGCGGTGAGGCCAGCATGCGATCCACCAGCCGTTCATAGGCGTCGGGCCGGGTATCTTGGACAAATTCCGTCACTTCCTCCGGGCTAGGGGGGAAGCCGAGTAAGTCCAAACTCAGTCGGCGAATGAGCGTCTGGCGATCTGCTTCGGGGGACGGTTGGACGTTCTCTTTTTCTAGCTGGGCCAGGATGAAGATATCAATCGGATTGCGCACCCAGCCAGCATTTTTTACGGGAGGAAGATCAGGACGTTGGATCGGTTGAAACGACCAGTGATCGGATCGAACGGTTGGCGTCGTCGTGGTGGCACTTTCCGGGAACTTGGCCCCTTGATCAATCCAGGCTCGCAGCTTGCCGACCTCAGCGGCGGTCAAAGGCTTGCCGGTCGGCGGCATCTTGGTTTCTTCGTCCAGCCCCGCTATGACGTGAATCAAACGACTTTCCGCGCTGTTGCCTGGCACCAACACCGGCCCGGCATTGCTCCCTTCCAGGGCGGCCTTGCCATCATCGAGCCGCAACCCGCCGCGCTGCTTGGCGCCGTCGTGGCACGACAGACAGCGCGCCGCCAGGATCGGTTGGATGTCGCGCTGGAAGTCGATGCTCCCCGCTGCTGCCGGAGGCAGTTTGCCGACCGCCAGCTTGCGGGCCGCATCCGCCCACGCCAAGCCAACCAACAGTCCCAAACCGATTAGCGACAACGTGTAGGGTTTCATGGCGGGTATCCCTGACCAGCAAAAGGTAGGAAGCTTCGGTAGTTTTATGAACTCTGATAGCGCGAATCCATGTTGGATTCGGAAGGTGGGCGGGCATGATGGAACCAGTCAATACTCCCATTTACCCTTTTCCACGATAATTTAGATCGCAGCCATGTCAAGTTAAAAGCGGAAATTGGCTCGGCAACGCATGGGCGTCTTAGCGGTGAGTGAGAAATAGGCCCCCTTCCAAGCAACCACGGCTCCCGGCGTCACGGCACCCTATCCACGGGACGGAATCGAAGGATCATTGTATATATGCAATGAATTATTTTGCTCTACTTAAGGAAGTAATGGGGCAAGCACGCTCCGTGGCCAACCCGCGCCAACTCTCACAGAGGTTCACGCATCGAAGATGGGCACACACGAGGTTTTGAGGTAGTTAGCGGCAGCGAACACATTCCATAATCTATGCGAATTGGCCTGACCTTGTGAGCATTTCATTCCACTGGGGGTAGGAACCGCTCGCAAGAGAGGGGGTGGGGTGAGGTAAAACAATGAAACGGGATGAAACACGCCAAGCTGGATGCGTGCATCGGCCTACCCTACTTTCTATATTATACCTCAATTCGGTCTGGAAAAACCATCGGAAACCAGCCGCGCTCGCCTTGGGAGTCACACCATGACAAACACCGCACGACGATCTTGTTGGATAATGGGCCTTTGGCTGTTGCTGGCACCACTGCTGGCGGCGGAACAGCGCTCGCCGTATGGGGTCGCCCATCGCGGCTTGCTGCTCGACGCGCCGGAGAACACGTTGGCCAATTTCCGCGCCTGCTTGGAATTGGGCTTGGGCTTCGAGCTGGACGTGCGCCGCTCTCAAGATGGCGTGCTCGTCTGTGTTCATGATGACACGGTGGACCGGACTAGCAACGGCACTGGCAAGGTCAGTACATTGACATTAAAACAACTGAAGGAACTCGACGCGGGGAGTTGGTTCGCTCCCGAATTCCGGGGGGAGAAGATCCCCACGTTGGCCGAGGTTTTCACGCTGCTGGCCCAATATCCCCAAGCGGATGTGTTAGTGGCCATCGACATCAAGGACGCCGACATCGAGGCGGACATCGTGGCCTTGGCCAAGAAAGATCAGGTGTTGCCGCGCTTGGTGATGATTGGCCGAGCCATCAGCGACGCCGACGTTCGGCACCGGCTGCGGGCGGCGGACGCAAAAACCGCCGTCGCTCGCTTGGCGGCTAGTCCGGCGGAGTGGGACGCGGTGTTGTCAGATGCCGACTGCCAGTGGGTATATGTGCGCTTCGTGCCCGAAACGGCGGCCATTGCCAAGGCGCACGCGGCGGGGAAGCGAGTGTTCCTGTCGGGGCCGATGGTGGCCGGCTTGGAGCGGGACAACTGGCGGCGCGGGGCGGTGCGCGGTGTCGATGCCGTGCTCACCGATTATGCCTTGGAGCTGAAACGCCAGCTGCGCGCGGACCAACGCCGCGCTGCCGAGTTGTGGCAATTGCTTCAACCGCATTTCACGCCGCCAGAGGAATACCGCAACGACTTCGGCAAGTATCGGTCGCCGCTGCGCTTCGCCGACGGCACACCGGTCAAGACTCCCGCCGACTGGCAACGGCGGCGCGACGAAATCCGGGCGGCGTGGATGAAGATGTTGGGACCGTGGCCGGAGCTGCTGGACAAACCACGCATCCGCTACCTGAGCAGTGAACGGCGCGAGAATTTCACGCAACACCGGGTCCAGGTGGAGATTTACCCTGGAGACAAATACACCGAGGGGCATCTGCTGATTCCTGATGGCAAAGGCCCCTTTCCTGCCGTGCTGGTGCCGTTCTACGAATCCGCCACCAGCGTCGGGCTGGGGAAGCGCGGCCAAGGGACGCACGACTACGGCTTACAACTGGCGCGGCGCGGCTTTGTCACTTTGTCCATCGGCACCCCCGGCTCCGTCGAGACGCCCGACCAGCAGACGCGCGAGTTACTGACAGACGCCGGCGAAGGGCAAGAGCGTCAGCCGTTGGCATTCCTGGCCTACGTAGCGGCGAACTGTCACACGGCCTTGGCCCAGCTGCCGCAAGTGGATGGGGAGCGGATCGGCATTGTCGGCTTGTCTTACGGCGGTAAGTGGTCCATGTTCGCGTCGTGTCTGCATGATAAATTCGCCTGTGCCGTCTGGTCCGATCCGGGGATCGTCTTTGACGAAAGCAATGGCAATGTCAATTATTGGGAGCCGTGGTATCTGGGGTATGAGAAAGGGGTCCGTCGTCCCCCCGGCATTCCGAACGAGCAGCGGCCACGCACCGGGCTGTACAAGCGGCTGATCGAGGAAGGACGCGATTTGAACGAGTTGCATCCGTTGATGTGCCCACGCCCGCTGCTGGTGGCCGGCGGCACCGAAGACCCGCCGCGCAACTGGCGCGCCCTGAATCATGTGGCCCAGGTCAACGAGCTGCTCGGCTACACCAATCGCGTGGCCATGACGCACCGCCAGACACACGTTCCCACACCGGAAGCGCTGGAGCGCACGCTGGCGTTTCTGGAGTATTTTTTGAAATATCAGTAGGAAGTGATTTCCGAAGCTGCTTCGGCGGTGTCAATCAGAAGATTCATCGCTTCGCGCGGCTGGTCGAAAGCGAGCGCGAACCGATGAATCGAGTGCTATTGAATCTTCTTTTATTGACTGAACTTGAACCAAGGTAAGAAACACATGGCAAACTTGCGGCGAACGCACACATGCGGCGAATTGCGCGAAACTCACGTGGGCCAGACGGTGGTGCTGAACGGCTGGGTGAATACGTATCGGGCTTATAATGATCAGGTTTTCATTGACTTGCGCGATCGCTACGGCTTGACGCAGGTGGTCATCGAAGCCGAGAACGCGGAGCTGTTCCAATCGGCTCAAGACATTCGCGGCGAGTGGGTGTTGGCGGCGCGGGGGACGGTGCGGCCCCGCTTGCCAGGCAAGACCAACACCAAGCTGCCGACCGGAGCGGTAGAAGTACTGGTATCGGAATTGCGCATCCTCAATCAATGTCCCACCCCGCCGTTTGAAGTCTTGTCGTTGCCGCAGGAGAATCAAGTTCTGGCCGACCCTTCCGAGTTGGCCAACGAAGACCTGCGGCTCCAGTATCGCTATCTCGACCTGCGCCGGCCGACGTTGCAGCGTACCTTGGCCGTGCGTCATCGCATGAACCAGGTGATCCGCGACTATCTCGACGAGCAGGGTTTCCTGGAACTCGAAACGCCTCTGCTGGGGCGGAGCACTCCCGAAGGGGCCCGCGACTATCTGGTGCCAAGCCGGGTGTATCCGGGAAACTGGTACGCCTTGCCGCAGTCGCCGCAACTGTACAAGCAACTGCTCATGGTGGCTGGCTATGACAAGTATTACCAAATCGCTCGCTGTCTGCGCGATGAGGACCTGCGCGCCGACCGCCAGCCGGAGTTCACGCAATTGGACCTGGAAATGTCCTTTGTCGAAATGGACCAGGTGTTCGCGGTCATCGAGGGGTTGACGGCGGCGGTCTTTCGGCAATGTCTCGGCGTGGACATCTCCTTGCCGTTGCCGCGCCTGAGCTATGCCGAAGTTATGTTGAAATATGGCAGCGACAAGCCGGACCTGCGCTTCGGCTTGGAAATCATCGATTTTAGCGACCTGGCCGAGCAAACCGAGTTTAGCGTCTTTCGGGACACCGTGGCGGCCGGGGGCCGGGTGCGCGCCATCAACGCCAAGAAGGCCGCCGACAAGTTCTCCCGCAAGGGACTGGATGAACTGACGAATTTCGTCAAGACGTTCCACGCCAAAGGGCTGGCCTGGATCAAGGTGGAAAGCGACAAGCTGACGTCTCCTATCGAGAAGTTCCTGCCCAGCGGCGTGCAAGATTCGCTGCGGCACCGCCTGGAAGCCGAGCCGGGGGACTTGCTCTTGATCGTCGCCGACAAGGAAGAAGTGGTGTGTCAGGCACTTGGCAATCTGCGCGGGCAGCTGGCGTCCCAACTACAGCTTGTCGATGCCAACAAAAACGATTTCAAACTGGCCTGGGTCATTGACTTCCCTTTGTTCCTGTGGGACGACGAGGAAAAACGCTGGGTGTCCAATCATCATCCGTTCACCTCACCGATGGACGAGGACTTGGATTACCTGGAAAGCAACCCGGCCAGCGTGCGGGCCAAGGCGTATGACTTGGTCATCAACGGTTACGAGGCGGCGGGGGGGAGTATTCGTATCCACCACCCGGACGTGCAAGCGCGCGTCTTCGGCGTGCTCGGCATGACGCCCGAACAGGCCCAGCAGCGCTTCGGTTTCCTACTCGATGCCTTGAAATACGGCGCTCCGCCGCATGGCGGCATCGCCATGGGGTTGGATCGTTTGACCATGATCCTGACTGGCACGAGCAACATCCGCGACGTCATCGCCTTCCCCAAGAACCAGAAGGCCCGCGACTTGATGACCGGCGCCCCCGCCCCGGTGGACGCGAAACAGCTGAAGGAATTGGGGCTGTGAGAAGCGAGGTTGGTGTGCTCACCGGCGTCGTGTGACGTTGTCCTGCGTATGGCTGAGAAGTAAATGGGCAGGGGTGGAAGCCAGCGGGCCGCGAGGATTAAACCATACTCTTTTCGGGAAATTGATTCGCTGGTTGGTCGATCCTGCTGATTCGTCTTCGAAAAGGGGACGCGACTCGTATTCGCTGGCTGTCAGATGCCGCCACGATCCGCTCTCCGTCAGCAAATACGAGTCGCGTCCCCTTTTTGGCTCGACTTTTCGCTGTTCCTCTTGCCCCGCGAACATACAATGACGGTGGTTGCCGCGAGCATCCTTTGCCGAAAGTATCCCCGTCGTGGTTTTGCTCGCGCGGATGTCCACTTCATTACTCCATTTTGTCAGGGAGGAGATCATGTACGGCAAACTGGTTTTAGGTTTGGGTTTGGCGATCTTGTTCGTCGTGATTGGCACGTCAGGTTCACCGTTCGCTTGGGCGGCGGAACCTGATCCGGCGAAAGCAAGTGGAGCCATGACCCATGTATTGGAAATGCCGACCGACTACTACAAGACCGGCCCGCAGCAAGGTCGGCCGCCCGACGGCTACTGGCCGGCGGGGACGCAAGTACGTAAGCTCAAGGACGCCGGCGGCTACACCCTGGTGCAAACCGCCGCTGGCGTGCAAGCCTACGTTGCCAGCGGTGTCTTGAAGCCGTTGGCCAAGAAGCTGTCCTCCGATGTCGAAGCGGTGGTGCGCGGCAACAACGATTTCGCCTGGGACCTATACGCCAAGCTGGCCGCGGAGAAGCCGGGCAATTTGTTCTTCTCCCCCAACAGCATTTCGACGGCCCTGGCCATGACCTACGCCGGCGCACGTGGCGACACTGAAACGCAAATGGCCAAAGCCTTGCACTTCGAGGTGCCGCAACAGCAACTGCATCCAGCGTTTGCGTCCTTGCTCAAGGATTTGCACGCCGACGCCCAGCGCGGCTACCAGCTGCGCATCGCCAATCGGCTATGGGGCCAACAAGGGTATCAGTTCTTGCCGCAATTCCTGCAAATCACTCAGAAAGATTATGGCGCTGAGCTGGCCCAGTTGGATTTCGTCAAGCAGCCCGAACCATCGCGGCAGACGATCAACCGCTGGGTGGCGGAACAGACGCAGGACAAGATCAAAGACCTCATCCCCTCCGGCGCCATCAACGACCTGACCCGCCTGGTGCTGACTAATGCCATTTATTTCAAGGGGGATTGGGCCAACCAATTCAAGAAGGAGGCCACGAAGGAGGCTCCCTTCACCGTCTCGGCGAACGAAAAGGTCAACGTGCCGCTCATGTATCAACAAGAGCGCTTCGCCTATGGGAAGATGGACGGCGTGCAGCTGTTGGAACTTCCCTATGCTGGCAAGGAATTGTCCATGTTGGTACTGCTGCCGGAGAAGGTGGATGGGCTGCCGGCGTTGGAAAAAAGCCTGACCGCCGCCAACCTGGCCAAGTGGCAAAAGGGAATGCAACCGCAAAAAGTCGAAGTCTATTTGCCGCGCTTCACGATGACATCGGAATTTATGTTGAAAGACGCGCTGTCGGCGCTGGGCATGCCCTTGGCGTTCACTCCGGGCAAGGCCGACTTCTCCGGCATGAACGGCGAGCGTGATTTGTTCATCTCGGCGGCGATTCACAAGGCCTTCGTCGATGTGAATGAACAAGGGACCGAAGCCGCCGCCGCGACGGCCATCGTCGTGGGTGTCACCAGCGTGCAAATCGTGCCCACGTTTCGGGCCGATCATCCCTTCGTCTTTTTGATCCGCGACAACACCACGAACAGCATTTTGTTCCTGGGTCGGGTGGTGAATCCGAAGGGGTAGGCTTCACGACAAAATCCAAAATTTATCCATTTTTTTCTTGTTCCGCCACATGAGGCCAGTTAGAATGCAGTCAGTCGGATGTCGTGCTAACGTGGCACGACGGGCTAGAGGCCCACGGGGATTGGCCGGTTGCCCGATCCAGGTGGGGTGGTTCTAGCGAAAGGGGGTGGTCCGTGAATAGTGGTAACCAGAGGCGGCTGCTTTAACGCAGCCGACGGGCTGCCGTCGGAAGCAGCCGCGAATTCTTGTAGGGAATCCCGGTGCGTATCTCGCCGGGATTCCTCTTAACTCAACGATTCAGTCGCTCATTTTCACGGTTCGATCATGCTTTCCACCAGTTCTCACCACCGCGAGTACCTCCGGTTGGCTGCCGTCAACCACCATGTCGCGTTTTGGTTTTGGTACTGGTTTACGGGTCCCCATGCGGGTTTCCGGGAAGGGTGAGCGGCCGCCGACGCCTGAATTGAGCCATACACCAAGGCCCTGGAACCCGCGAAGTTCCGGGGCCTTTTTTATTTCGTCATTCAGTTTAGCGCCGCTTCGGAGAAGCGTTGCTCCGCAGCGGCGCTAAACGGAGAACCAGCCATGATCGTCGTGATGCAACCCGGCGCGAGTCAACACCAGATCGATCACGTCATCGAGCGCATCGAACAACTGGGGTTGCGCAGCCATGTTATTGTCGGCACCGAACTCACGGTTATTGCCGCGTTAGGCGAGAAACGTGACGGCGCCAAACAAGCACTCGAAACCTCGGAAGGAGTGGAAAAAGTGGTCCCGATCCTTGCTCCGTACAAGATGGCCAGCACCGAAGTGAAGAAAGATCCCACCGTGGTCACGACCCGTGAGCTGAAAGTAGGCGGTAGGCATCTCGGCGTCATCGCGGGGCCGTGCTCGGTGGAGAGCCGGCAGCAGATCGTTGAGATCGCCCACATCGTCCGCGAGGCCGGGGCGGCGGGATTGCGCGGCGGCGCTTTCAAGCCGCGCACCAGCCCCTACAGCTTCCAGGGCCTAAAGGAAAAAGGATTGGAGATGTTGGCCGATGCGCGCGCCGCAACTGGACTTGCCATTGTCACGGAAGTGATGGCTTCCGAACAGGTGCCGTTGGTGGCCCAATATGCCGACGTGCTGCAAGTCGGCGCCCGCAACATGCAGAACTATCCGCTCTTGGAGGCGGTGGGGGAAGCGGGCTTGCCAGTGCTGCTCAAACGGGGTCCCGCCGCCACGATGGATGAATTCCTACTGGCCGCCGAATACATCCTCAAGACCGGCAATCCCAACGTCATGCTCTGCGAGCGCGGCATCCGCACCTTCGAGGACCACGTCCGCTTCACCCTGCCGCTGGCTACGGTCCCCTACCTGCACCAGCACACGCATCTACCGGTCATCGTCGATCCCAGCCACGGTACCGGCAAGGCCAACCTGGTCGCCATGATGGCCCGCGCCGCTGTCGCCACCGAAGCCGACGGCCTGATCGTGGAGATTCACCCCAACCCGGACAAAGCCCTCAGCGACGGCTTCCAGGCGCTGACCCCCGCCGTCTTCCAACAAATGATGCTTGAATGTCGCCGCATCGCGCAAGCCGTGGGGAAGGAGATGTAGGAAGCCATTTAGCGGACAAGCCAGCGGCGAGCGCCGGCGGCTCGTCCGCTAAACGATTGACTGCTTCCGCTTACCCACGTGCATTCAGCGGCACGGTGGGTACTTCGGCGATGTTGATCCAGATATGCACGTGCGGCGTGCCGCGGAAGTACCAGACGAAGGCCGGCCCCTCCAAACGCCAGACATCCCATTCGCCGTCATCGCCCAGGTCCCCTTCCTGGTAGAAGGCCAGCGAGCACTTATCAAGTCCACCCTGTTTGTTGAGGCAAGCCAGAATTTCATCCCGGTCTTCCTTGCGGTACGGCTCGATCAAGCTCATCAGCACCTTTTGCACCCCTTCCCGTTGGTCCTTGGACAACTCGCTGACCGGGATGCCGGGGAACTTGCCGTCCGAGCCACGGAACTCGACGGCGGACTCGGCGGGCTGACGCGGCACCAAGGCTTGCTGCTGTTGTTTGCCGCTGAGGATTTGATAGACCTTGTTGGCTTCCAGCGCCTGATGCCAGAAGACGTTGCCGGGATGCCCTACCTTTTCGTTGAAACCACTGGCGGCGTGGCCGTGGAAAATCGGGCCGCCCCACGGCACATGGGCCTCGCTGTTGCCGTCGCAGCGGATGGTCAGGTGCCGACCCGTCATGACGAACTTGAACTTGCCGTCGCCGGGAGTGCCGAAGATGGCGATGTTCTGCGCGGCGCCCCAAGGCCGGCCGCCAGTGTCATCCTTGAGCTGCTTGTCGATTCGCTCCACCCAATCCGGATTGAAGACGTTTTCGTACACCTTGCGGATCAGGGCTTTTTGATCGCTGGTGAAGAAGTTGCTATCGACGGTGGGCTTGGTGATGTGCCAATTGTTAGACACATGATTACGCAACAAGCCGCGGCTTTTGTCCTCGTAATCCCACGCGAAGCAGACCACGCCTTTCTGCTCAGCGGTCAAGGTTTCGTATAGCGCCTGAACGGCGGTTTCGGCGGCGCTCTGGGGCGTCGGAGCGGCATGGAGGCGTGGCGTGGCGTAAGTCGTCCACGCGCCGGTGGCGGCGACGGCGGCGGCCGCGCTCATCCCTTTCAGGAAATCGCGGCGATCCACCCCTTCAATGTCCAGGGCTTCGCAGTCCGGGCATACGATCTTCTTGGCTTGCTCCATTGGAGTCTCCCCTTGAGTAAAAAAAAACACTGGCAGCCGGTCCTCCCAAACTGCCCGAATCGTTATCGCCCACGATTATGACAGGCCTCGCAGCGTTGATAAACCAATTTCAGGCTTTGTCGGCCTTGCGCAAGTCCTCGCTCCGCCTCTTCTGGGCGACCTGTAGAACGGTATCTCGCATATCATACGCACGTTGTCGCCAACGCGGTTCATCGCGGAGAAACGCCAAGGCATTCGCTTGTTCCGCTGGCGGATGTTCGGCTAACTTCTCCACGCAGCGCAGGCATTATTCATAATATGCTTGGCTTTGTGCAACGTCCCTCATTGTAATGGCAGCTTGTAGCGCGCGGCAAGCAGTTCAAAAAAGGGGACGCGACTCGTATTTGCGGCGGAATCTGATAACCAGCGAAATCGAGTCGCGTCCCCTTTTTCTTGGCGGGGAAAGGGGGGGTGAGGTGGAATGGAACAATGAAAGGGAATATGGAAAAGCCTTGGCTCTTAGTATACTTATATATACTATAACTGGCAAGTGCAATCGGCCGAGAGACCGGGGTTGGGGCTTCCAACTCTGCCGTCGTCAACGGCTTGGAGAAAAGCGCGGTAGTTCCCATCCTGATGGAACAGCGGACAGCGGCCATTGCCGACAAGAACAAGGTGCCGGTCCCTTTTTTCTTCACACGCTCCGTCCCTTGAACAAGTGTCGGCCTAGTGCCGAGTCGCGGTCGGTGAAGGGGCCGGCGGCTTGATCGGTCGTCAGGCAGCGCACGTACATTTCCAGCTTGGCGTCGAGGTCGTCGGCGTGGTGCAGGATCAAACATTCGGGAATGAGCGGCAAGCGCGGCGAACCCCATTCGGGATGATTCAAGTGAGCGATGACGACGTGTTCGAGCAATTGCAACAGCTCCGGGTTCACGTCCCCCAGCTCGCGGGCCGTGTCGTGGATCAGGTCCCGTCCCAGGAACAGATGGCCGAACAAGCGGCCTGCTATCGTCGCTTGTAGGGCCAGGGGATCGTCAAACTCGACGACCCGCCCCACATCGTGCAAAATGGCCCCCGCGATCACGATGTCTCGATTCAAGGGCGGTTTCAGATCGGCGAAATGACTCGCGTAGTGCTCGACCAGCCGCAGGCAAGTCTTGGTCACGGACAGCAGGTGTTCGAGCAGTCCGCCGGGATAGGGGTAGAAGTGGCGCGGGGTCGCTGGCAGTTGTTTCAAGGGAACGGCATGACGTTCAAGCAGGGTCAACACCAGCCGGCGCAGCGGCGCGTCGGCGATGGTGGCTTCCGCCAGCTGGAGCAGTTCGGCGAATAACTCGACACTGTCGCGGCGCGTGCTGGCCGCCAAGGCGGCGGGATCGAAGCCTTCGGTGTAATCGGACTCTTGCACGGCGCGGATGTTGTGAATGTCGAGCTGGGGACCATAGCGTTCGTGCGTGCCGTAGGTGCCGCGAATCTTGAAGAAGCGTCCTTCGTGCCATTCCTTGGCGCAGGCCTCGAACCAGGGGGCATCGGCCCAGACCATAAAGGTCGCCGTTCGGCCTGCATCTCGAAAGCGGCAGGTGTAGTAGGGTTTACCGTCGCGCGTCGCGCCGCGCGCGCGTTCGACCAGCAGCGCGAAGAAATCGGCGAATTGGCCTTCGGCCAATTCACTCAGGCGGGCCAGGACAGGCTTGGCGCGCGGCATGATACGCTCACGACATCAGCGAGACAGTGGAGCGAGCGGGGCCGTCCGGCCCACGGTGAAAGGCACCGGCGAGCTAACGCTCCCCGCTCGCCCACCAATTAGGTTTCCCCGTTCATCACGCGCTCTTCTTGTCCGACGGGTTCGGTTGGGAGTCGAATAGGGACGCTTCACCGCGCACGACTTTGTCGGAGACGACGTACTTCCCTTTGTGTTCCAGGTCGGGCAGTTCGAACATGATGTCGGTCATGATGTCTTCGACGATGCTGCGCAAGCCACGCGCGCCGGTGTCGCGGTCCTTGGCCTTGCGGGCGATCTCTCGCAGGGCGTCGGGATGAAATTCCAGCTCGGCCCCTTCCAACTCGAAGAGTTTTTGATACTGCCGAACCAAGGCGTTCTTCGGCTGCGTGAGAATGTTGATCAGGGCCTCCTCGTCGAGCGGTTCGAGGGCGACCAGCACTGGCAAACGACCGATAAATTCAGGGATCAAGCCGAACTCGATCAAGTCGTCGCTCGTCACCTGGGCGAGCAATTCACCGAGGCGGTGTTCCTTCGGCTGCTCGCCGCCGATGAAGCCAAAGCTACCGCGCCCCACGCGGCGCGAGATGACATTATCCAAGCCGACGAAGGTGCCGCCGCAGATGAACAGGATGTTCGAGGTGTCCACCTGGATGTACTGCTGTTCAGGATGCTTGCGGCCTCCTTGCGGCGGAACGTTGCTGACCGTCCCTTCCAACATCTTCAGCAACGCTTGCTGGACGCCCTCGCCGCTGACGTCGCGAGTGATACTGACGTTCTGGGTGGTTTTGGCGATTTTGTCGATTTCATCGACGTAGATGATGCCACGTTGGGCAGCCTCAATGTCAAAGTCGGCGGAGTGCAGCAGCTTGAGCAGCAAATTCTCCACGTCCTCGCCGACATAGCCGGCCTCGGTCAAGGTGGTGGCGTCGCCGATAGCGAAGGGGACATCGAGGATGCGGGCCAGGGTTCGGGCCAGCAGGGTCTTGCCGCTCCCGGTTGGGCCGATGAGCAGGATGTTGCTCTTGTCCACTTCGACATCGCCGGCCCCGGATTCGCCATAGCTGAGCCGTTTGTAATGGTTGTGGACGGCCACGGACAAGACCTTCTTGGCGCGCTGCTGGCCGATCACGTACTGATCCAGCCGCTCCTTGATGGTGCGTGGCGCCGGAATGTGGGTGAAGGCGTTGCGTGGCACCCCCCGCCGGCGTTTTTCCTGTTCGATGATCGATTGGCACAATTCAATGCACTCGCCGCAAATATAGACATCACCCGGTCCTTCCACGAGAGGGCCGACATCGCGGTAGCTTTTGCGGCAGAAGGAGCAATAGGCATTGCGATTCCGTCCAGAGCCACTCGCGGGCCGCCGTCCACTGCCCCCCGTGCCCGAGTCTTTATTAGGCATGCGCTCTCCTTTTGATGGATCGATCCCAACCGGAAAGATGTCCGGCTTTGCCAAATGCGCGAATCGGAGGAACAGCCCCGCGCCGCCGTCGCTCGAAGCACCTTCGTCAGTTAGCGGTAAGCCCGATCCAGCCACTCCCAGGGTGGGGCGCCTGGTTCTGACTAAGAGTCGTTACCTTGCATATCGTGGGGTACTAGCCGCTATCGTCCGTCGCTTCGCTGTTCCGTTGACGTGATGTACGAATCCTCAACCTCATTTATCCAGCGTATGATTGTACACACTGACCGGGAGCCTACCAACGGGATCAACCAGGCTCAAGAATCCGACCCTGGAGCGGGGGGCGGCTCCGCTGGACCCAACGGTGGCGCCGAATCCGAGGCAGGGGAGGATTCCGATTCGCCTTGCGGGGTGAACTCCGCGGCGCTCAAATCGATGGGCGGTTCGTCGTCGTCGGTTCCTGCCCCGCTGGCCGGGCGGGATTGTTTATCGGGCAAATCCCATTCGTGACGCAAGCGCTGGCCAACCAGTGAGCGAATACGGTCGTATTCTTCCTTGCTGATCTCGCCCTGTTCAAACAAGGCGCGAAAGGTCGTCAAATCGTTGGAAGCGGAGCGCTCGTTGAAGAAGCTCCGCCGCCGCCACCGATCCACGAACACCACCACCATCGCGCCGATGAAGATGACTCCCAACGCGATCCAAAAATACGTAAGAAGTTCCTTCCCCGCCGCCAAGGGGTCGTCGAAGGATAGGCCCAGCAACGGGGTCGCCTGCAAACCGATCATGGGATTCTCAACCATCGTATCCGTTGAGAGACATGGGAGCGAGCCAGACTCCCGCGGCGCACTCCCCGGCTTCCTGCTCGTGCTCTATTATAGCGCCCAGTTAGTGCCGTGGCAGGAAATCCGGTCCAAGTTTTTCTTACTGGGCTCTCCCCGGCGCCGCAACGGGCGCTAAGACAGTTTCTTCCGCCGAAATCGACTAACTTGACAGAGCCTGAACAGCCGGCGCACACCGCATCCTGTTATGAAAACGCAAAGCTGGCAAGGCGGGGCGACCCTCGCTATTACTCCGGCAAGCCCGATGGTCGGAGCCGTGACCATCAGGGAGCAGTACCCCCCGCTTCCTGACGGTCGCGGCTGGGGGTTTCTTCCTTGCCGGCGGAATAACGCCTTGGGCTAACCACTCACGGCTGATTACTCTTCCCCGCCACTGCCAACAAATAGGCAATCACATCGGCCACGTCCTGAGGGTTCAATTGTTGTTCCAAGCCTTCCGGCATGACGGATTGGGGTGTGGCTTGGATTTCCTCGATCTGCTCGCGGAGCACCGTGTCTTCTTCTTTCTCGGCGCGGCGCAGGGTGAGGCTGCTGGCAGTCTCGGCGGCGATCATGCCAGTCACGGTTTTGCCCGCCTTGGTCAGCACGATGTAATTGAGAAAGCGCGGATCGACTTCGCGGCTGGGATCGAGGATGTCGATGAGCAGCCCTTCCGGCGTCTTGGTTTTGAGAGCGGACAGCAAATCCGGACCGACCTCGACGCCCACATTCTCCAAACGGTGACAGGTGGCGCATACTTTCTTGAAGACCGCTTGACCGCGGGTCGCATCAGGGGTCAGCTCCAACGCCTTGCCGTAGTCGGCGACGATTCGCGCCCGATCCGGCGTCGCTTGGCCGGCCAGTAGCTGCACGGCCCGTTGGCGAATGGCAGTATTCGGATGTTTGCGCAGCTGATCCAGGCGAAACGGCTCGATATGAGCGGCCAACACCTGTTGGTTCTCGATGGCGTCGAGCAACACCGTCAAGCGTTCGGGTCGGGCGAACAGAGCCTCCAGGACTTCGCGGCGCAAGCTAGGGCTATAAGTGCTCCATCCGGCCAGCAGCAGTTCCGTCGTCTGGGGATGGAGTTGCTGGCCCAGGGCACGCGCCGCGGCCAGTTGCAGCTCCGGCGGCTGTTGCGGCCCCAGCAGGTCCGGCAACACCGGCGCGACCGTGGCAAAGGGACCATAGCTGAGCAAGCGCGTCGCCGCCAAGCGTTGCGGCAGCGCCTGCTTGTTGTCCCGACAAGTCGTTGCCGCACGCTGGAAGAACGGCAAGGCTTGCCGCACCGCCTTTTCCAGCTCTGGCGTGGGTTTTTCCCAAATGACGTTAAGGGGCCGCTTGCTGTTCTGCAAACCCTGCCCCAGTCCTTCGAGCATGGCGGCGGGCCAAGCGGCGCCGGCATCGGCTTGGGTCAACAGCAGCAGGGTATCGGCCAGCTCCCGATCCGAGGCCCGCACCCCCACCATCCCCGCCAGACGTGTCAAAAGCTGCAACTGATTGGCGCTGGGAGTGGCGATGAAACTCTGGTCGGCGATCAGCTCCCGCAACAGCCCCGGCGCGGCGTGATAAGCGGAGCTGAGTAAGGCGGTCTGCGTCCAGGAATCGTTATCAGTCCGTCGCATCAGCCGGGCCAAGGTGGCGACGGTTTCCGGCGTGTTGGCTTGCCCCAGTGTGAACGCCAGCTGAAAGCGGACGCGCGGTGTGGGATCATCCACCAGCGCGACCACCGCCTGACGCACGGCGGCGGCGGAAGCCAAGCGCTCATCGGCCAGACGCAAGGCGTTTTCCCGAACGCCAGCTTCCTCATCGCGCAAAGCCGACAGGATGAGATCATCGGACAAAGCACGTAGTCCGTGCAGCGTCCACAAGGCGTGAACGCGGCCCACCGGACGGGTGGCCGTGCGCGCCAGTTTCGCCACCAGCGGCACGGCGGCTTGATCTTGTCTTTCCACCAGGAGCCGCTGGGCCGTCAGCCGCCACCAGGAATTGCCATCGTCCAAATGTTTCACCAGCTCCGCCGTGTTGGCCTTGCTCAGCGTCGGCGGGGGCGGAGTTTGAAACCCTTCCGGCACGATGCGCCAGATACGGCCCCGTTGCCGGCTTTCCAGGTTTAATTCCTTCTTGATGTCATCCGGTAGCGATAAGGGAGTTTCAATCACTTCCCGATAGAAGTCCAGCACGTACAAAGCGCCATCGGGGCCGATGCTCAAAAAGACCGGGCGGAACCAATTGTCGGTCGAGGCCAGGAACTCGCAGTCAGCGTCGCCGCGTTTGGCGACGAAGGTCGCCCCGTTGGGTTCCAGCATATCCCGATGGATGAGGTTGTTGGCCGGGTCGCAGACGAAGCTGTTGCCCCGATACGCTTCGGGAAACAACTCGGCGGTGTAGATGACCGGACTGCAAGCCGACGTGATGAAGCCCCCTGGCACCAACTCGGTGGGAGAGAAGCGCTTGGCGGTTTCTCCTCCTTTGCGGCGGCGGGTGCGCTCGACGCGCCAGGCCTCGAAGGGGCTGATGCGATGCACTTGGCAAGCGGCGCCATGGTCGGGAATATCCAGTGTCACCGCCGGCACGGGCAACGCGGGGTTCCGTTGCAAATAATGGTCAGGAAGTACGATGTGCCGCAGATGCTGGCTGTTGGTGGCCGTGAACCAGCGCTGCCACAGGTCCGGCGCCAGACCATATTGCCCGCCGCTAGAAGTCGGTTCCAAGCTGCCGGGATGCTCAGGATGGAAACGGATGCCGCGATTGCGTAACGTCACGGCAGGATGATCGGGGTTCTCGCCGGATTGAATGGTGCCGCCGTTGTTGCCCGCGACACCATAGACCCAGTTGTCCAGCCCCCATTGCAAGCTATTGACCATCTGTTGAATGTTGGCCAAGTTGAAGCCGGTGTACAGGACGCGCTTTTCATCCGCCCGCCCGTTGCCGGTGGTGTCCTTGAGGAAAATGATGTCCGGCGCGACGGCGACTATCAGCCCGCCGTTCCACGGCTGCACCGCCATCGGAAAGCGCAGGCCGTCGGCAAACACGGTACTTTTCTCGAAATAACCATCGCTGTTGCGGTCTTCGAGGAGCTTAATTCGGCCCGACGAAATGTTGCCGGTGCCGACTCCCGCATTGGGATAGCCGATCATCTCGGCCACGAACAACCGGCCATCCTCATCAAAGGCCATCGCCACCGGATCGACAATATCCGGCTCACAGGCGACCAACTCGACCTGAAAGCCCGGCACCAAGCGAAACGTCCCCTGCTCCTCGCGCGGCGACAACGGCTTGACCGGCGGCAGGTTCAGCGGATCGCCGGCCAGCAGGTGATGCAGCAACGGCAGGCCGCAGAGCAAGCCCAGCAAAATCAACAGAGTTCGGCGCGCGGCGGGCGTAAGCCCGCTGGTGGTGGATCTCGTTGCCGGAGGGCTTACGCACGCCGCGCGCGGGGTGTTACAATGCCAGGAACAAGGAGTGACTGCGGTGCTTGACTTCGGCATGGTTAGTCCTTTGTGGCGAGGGATGTATCTATAGACTGCGAATGTAACGAACATAACGGAATTCGGCAACAATCTCTCCATGTCCCAATCACGAAATCTCCTGATCATGGGCGCTAGCGTGCGGGCGGCGGTTGGTTCGGCCTTGCGGGCGGGCTTGCAGCCGATGGCGGCTGATCTGTTCGCCGACATCGACTTGCAGGCCCGCTGTCCGGCGCGGCGTCTAGCCCTGCGCCGTTATCCGCGCGGTTTCCGCACCCTGGCGCGCCGCCTGCCGCCGTCTCCTTGGATGTACACCGGCGCGATGGAAAATCGTCCCCGGTTGGTGGAGCGCATCTCCCAGCAACGCCCCCTGTGGGGCAATGATGGCGCCACGCTGCGCCGCGTCCGCTGTCCGTTGGCCGTCATGCAAGCCCTCCAACAAGCTGGGCTGCCGTTTCTGCGCGTGACGTTCGATCCCCATGCCGTGCCAACCGATGGTCGCTGGCTGATCAAGCCGTTGGCCAGCGGCGGCGGCGTGCATATCCACTTCTGGACTGATGCTCTGTCACTGTCGGACCCACTCCAGCGTTATTATTTCCAGGAATATCTCGAAGGGGAATCCTGCGCCGGCATCTTCATCGGTCAGCCGGAAGGGGCCGTCTTGTTGGGGGTGACGCGCCAGCTCATCGGTCAAGCCTGGCTGCACGCCTCGCCGTTTCGCTACTGCGGCAGCATCGGCCCTCGGCGACTCGATGAAACCGAGCGGTCGATTTGGGAACGGTTGGGACAAGTCCTGGTGGAGCGGTTCGGCTTGCGCGGCGTGTTCGGCGTCGATGCCGTGGTCCGCGACGGCGTGCCGTGGCTCGTCGAAGTCAATCCCCGCTATACCTCCTCGGTGGAAGTGCTGGAATGGGCGACCGGCGTGGCGGCGTTGGGATGGTGTGAAAAGGTATTTGACAATTCCCCTCTCGTCTCACTGGGGAGAGAAATGAAAGATGAGGAAAGTCCCGTTCTCGCCAAAACCATCCTCTTCTCCCGCCGCCAGCTGAGCTTTCCCGCCGCTGGTCCCTGGCTGGCGACCTTGGAGCAGCTGCCGGATATCTGGCAGGTTCCCATGTTCGCCGACATTCCCCACGCTGGCGCCCTCATCGAGGCGAATCGGCCCATTCTGACGTTCTTCACGCGGGGGGAGTTCCTGGAAAATGACCAAAAATCCTTGCAAGAAGCCGCTCAGGCTCTCGACCATGTCTTAGGGAACGAGTAGAATTCCTGCTTTACTTGTCGTGTATGTGTTACTGAGAATGGACCGGTTCACGCACGGCTTCGACAGCGTGCGCGAACCGATGAATCTCAGGAAGTAACCAAATTCAGTTACCATCCACCACATCACGAACCACCAACCTCGGGGGAGGACAGCCTTGGCTATGACACCGACATTGAACGAACGAGCGCAACGGTTGGCGGATCACATGGTTTCGACGGCGGCGACGTTGCGCGTCGCCAGCCAATCGACACCGTCGGGGTCGCGGATCATTGATTGCGGCATCCAAGCGGCGGGGGGATTGGCGGCGGGACTGGCGCTGGCGCGGGTCTGCTTGTCCGGACAAGCGGAAGTCACTCTGGCACCCCCTGGCATGGACGATGTGCCCTTGCCGCGCGTGCAGGTGTACAGCGATACGCCGGTGTTGGCCTGTATGGCATCGCAGTACGCCGGCTGGGCCATCGAAGTCGGTAAATTCTTCGCGATGGGTTCGGGACCAATGCGGGCCGCCTACGGCAAAGAAGAGCTATTCGACGCCATTCCCGGTCGGGAACAGGCTCCGGTCGCCGTCGGCATTCTGGAAACGCGCGTCTTGCCCGATGATGCCGTGGTGACATACTTGAGCGAGAACTTACAGCTGCCCCCTAGCAAGATTACCCTGCTCGTCGCCCCGGCGTCGAGCGTGGCGGGCACCTTGCAGGTAGTGGCCCGTTCGTTGGAGACGGCCTTGCACAAGCTGCACGAGCTGCGCTTTGACCTGAGACAAGTGGTGTCCGGCTGCGGTGTGGCGCCGCTGCCGCCGGTGGCCGCCAACGATTTGCAAGCCATTGGCCGCACCAACGACGCCATCCTCTACGGTAGCCAGGTGACCTTGTGGGTGCAAGCCGACGACGATCAGCTGACCGAGCTTGGCCCCAAAGTCCCCTCCTCCGCTTCCGCCGACCACGGCGCGCCGTTCGCCGAGATTTTCCAACGCTACAACCAGGATTTCTACCAGATCGATCCGCAATTGTTCTCGCCGGCGGTGGTCTGCTTCAACAACTTGAAGACCGGCAAATGTCACGTCTTTGGCCAAACCGCGCCAGAAGTGCTGCGCCGGTCGTGGCTCGGCTAACATGAAACTGGCGTTACTGGCATCCGGCAACGGTTGGCATGCGCGGGATTTGCGGCGCGCGGCGGCGCAGCTTGGTCATGAGGCGGAGATCGTCGATTTCCGCCGCCTCGGCGCTGGCGTGGGGATCGCCGCTGACACCTTGGCCAACTTCGACGGCGTGATCGTTCGTGCCATGCCTCCCGGCTCCCTGGAACAAGTCGTCTTTCGCATGGATGTCCTGCACCGGCTGCAAGCGCGCGGCACGCGCGTCCTCAACCCGCCGGTGGCCCTGGAAACGTGCATCGACAAATACTTGGCCAGCGCACGCCTGGAAGCCGCCGGCCTGCCCGTGCCGCCGACGATCGTTTGCCAGTATGCGGACCAGGCGATGGCGGCATTCACGACCCTAGGTGGGGATGTCGTGGTCAAGCCGTTGTTCGGCTCCGAGGGGCGCGGCATGATGCGCGTCACGGATGCCGACATGGCCTGGCGCGTGTTCCGCACGCTGGAACGGTTGCAAGCGGTCCTGTACCTGCAACGGTTCATCGCTCATCCCGGTTGGGACCTGCGGGTCTTCGTGCTGGATGGCGCCGTCTTGACCGCCATGCGCCGCCACGCTCACGGCGACTGGCGTACCAACGTCGCCCAGGGCGGCACGGGAGAGGCCGTCCAGCCGGACGCCAGGGAAATCCAGCTGGCATTATGGGCCGCCAACGCCTTGGGCGCGACCATGGCTGGCGTCGATTTGCTGCTCGGCCCCGCGGGCAATTGGTATGTCCTGGAAGTCAACGCTGTCCCCGGCTGGCGCGCGCTCGGTCCGATCACGGGTGTCGATGTCGCTGTCGCGATCGTGCGCTACGCGACATGCGGCGATGTCCCGTCCCTGTCAAGGGACTGCTGATCGAATCAAAAAAAGTCGTTCCGCGGATGCCACCGCGGAACGACTTTGGCTTCACGGTCGATGGGTCGAGGAATGGGGCGCCTCGGCCGCTGCCCGAAACAGAGAGCTATCGGAAGGGCCAACCACATTCCGTCCTGACTGCCGCCACCGTTGAACTTGCACCACGGCCCGGCTTAGGCCTTGCGAGCAGACCGAGACCGATTCCGAACGCGATAATATCCCAGTCCCAGCGCTCCCAAGCTTAACAGCACCACGCTGCTTGGTTCGGGAGCGTCTTGCAGCTCATCAATGCGATCCTCGCGGATCTGATCAATGGAGCCGATGGTGAAATCATCAAACGCGAACCAATCGGCGTCGGGAGAGCTATTCTTGAAGGTGATCTTGGTGAACGGATTGGCCACATCGATCACGCCGAAGAACAGCACGTCGCCGCCGTCGTTGCCGATCGTGTGCGGCACGACGATTTCCTGGGTGCCGTTGATGCCTTCCAGAACAATTGACATCTGGCCGTTGAAGTCGCCAATATCCACGCCGAAGAAACCAAAGGCCACTTGCTCCGCGCTGAATTCGATGGTGAAACCAGCAGCGGTTTCCCAATAATTATCCCCGGAGATGGGATAACGTCCCAGCGACGTCCCGCTGCTCAGGGCTTGGATGGAACCGTTGCCGGAGAGAGTCGCCGTGGTGCTACCGAAATTCACCGCCAAGGGGCCGGTGGCGCCAGGGCTGAAACTTTCCAAGGTTTCGACTTCCACTCCGGTCAAAAATGATAAGAAATTGCTCTGGGCGGCGGCGGCGTTGGTGTACGGCGAGACGCGCACATTTTCACCCGGCAAGGAATCCTCGCCGAAAAACGTGACTGGGGCAGTCCAAGCCGGTGACACACCGACCAGACCGATCAGCACCACAGCCAAGGCGGAATGTTTCATGTACTAGGCTCCTTCCAATAACGACATGATACGTGGGTCCCGCAAGGTTCCCTCACCCTTGTTCGTCCGCCCAGGGTGATCGGCAGCGAGGAAAAGCTACCTTGCGCCTACATGACGGGATAGCTGCCGGTGACGGGCGGGAGTGTAATTAGCTTTCTTGCGTGAGCCTGTCAAGCACAGTCATTGGCCACGTTGGCAGAAGATTGATTCACGTAAGATAGCCAGACCCAGAAACCACGGGTAGGATGGACGATAGGAAAAAATCACAGTTCTTTCTCGGAGAATGACGCGGAGCCATGACGATTGCCGGTGATATTGTGATCGTGGGGGGGGGAGTCATGGGAACCAGCATCGCCTGGACGTTGGCCCAGCGCCGCGCGGGCCGGGTGGTGCTGCTTGAAAAAACCTTCCTGGGAGCCGGCGCCAGCGGCAAGAGCGGCGCCATCATCCGCCAGCATTACTCGCACCCGCTCACCACGCGGATGGCTCGGCACGGACTGTCCGTGTATCAGCACTTCGACGACATCGTCGGCGGACCGGCAGTGTTCACGCGCACCGGCTTAATCCTGATCGTCAATGAGAAAGACCGCGCCGTGCTGGAAGCGAACGTGGCCATGCAGCGGCTGCTCGGCGTTGATGTCCGCTTCCTTGACGCCCAGGAGGTCACGGACCTCGATCCCAACGCCCGGTTGGCCGAAGATGAAACCGCTGTCTTCGAGGCCGAAGCCGGTTTCGTGGAAGCCGTCCAAGCGGTCGCCTCGTTCGCCGAGGCGGCCCGTACCGCCGGCGCCGACTTGCGTGAAGGAGTCGAGGTTAAATCAATCTTGGTCAAAGGGGATCGCGTCCTCGGCGTGGAAACCAACGAAGGACGCTGCGAGTGCGGCGTGCTGATCCTGGCCACTGGTCCTTGGGCCGCCCAACTCCTCCAACCGTTGAAGAAAACCCTACCGGTTCAGGCCTGCCGCGCACAAGTGGCCCTGTTCCGCCAACCCCCCGAATTCGCCCGGCGTGGCCCAGTTTATTGTGACTTCACGCAGGGCATCTATTTCAAACCCACGCATGGCGACATGATCCATGCCGGTAGCATCGCGGGGGAGGAAATCCGTCAACCTGTGGACCCCGATCATTACGATGAATCCGCCGATGGCGACTGGCTGCCGCAAATCCGGCAGCGGTTGGGCCGGCGCTATCCCACGATGAATCGAGGCTATGGCCGCGGCGGTTACGGCGCCCTGTACGCCATCACACCGGACTGGCACCCGGTCATTGATCAGGTGCCGGGGCTGGAAGGGGTCTATTGCGCCACCGGTTTCAGCGGGCACGGCTTCAAGATGGCCCCCATCGTCGGCCAGCTCGTCAGTGAATTAGTCATCGATGGCCAAGCCCAGACCCTCGACATCGCTCCTCTGCGTTGGAACCGTTTTGAGCAAAACGATTTATTCCAAACGCCGTATGCGTATGGGGTGATGGGGTGATGAGTAGTTGTTATTGGTCAGTAATCAGTTGTCAGCGTTTAGCGGGCGAGCCGTAGGCGAGCTGTTTGTTTATGCGCATTTCCTCAAAATAATCGTGGTATTGGAACCGCCGAAACCCAAGGCGTTGGAAACGGCGATCCGTACTTTCCGCGGGCGGGCTTCGTGGGGGATGTGGCATAGGGCGCATTCGGGATCGGGTTCGTCGAGGTTGATGGTGGGGGGGAGCGCTTGTTGCCGCAGGGCCACGATGCAAGCCAAGGCGTTCATGGCTGCTGCACCGCTGAGCAGGTGTCCGGTCATGCTCTTGGTCGAACTGACCGGAATCTCGCGGATGGCTTCGTCAAAAACCGTGTGCAGCACTTTGGTCTCGGCGGTGTCGCCGGCCGGGGTGCTGGTGGCATGGGCGTTGATGTATTCCACGTCGCGGGGATCGAGCCGGGCATCCGCCAGCGCCCGACGCATGGCAGTCACGGCCGGTTTGGGATCGGTGCTGGGAATGACCATGTGAAACGCATCGCTGCTGGCCCCAAAGCCGGCTAGCTCGGCATAGGCGGGCGCGCCACGGCGACGGGCATGGTCCGCTGCTTCCAGGACGAACAGCACGCCCCCCTCCGACATGACAAAGCCATCGCGGTCGCGGTCGAAGGGGCGGGAGGCCGCTTGGGGATTGTCCTTGCGCCGGGACAAAGCGCGGAGATTACCGAAGCACGACATGGAAATCGGCGTGACCGCCAGCTCGGCGCCGCCCGCGATGCACACATCCGCCCAGCCCAATTGAATCCAGCGGCGGGCTTGGGCGACGGCGAAGTTGGCGCTGGCACAGGCGGCGGCGCACGTCACCGCCGGCCCACTGATCTGTAACCGCTGCTGGACGCTTTCCAAAAAGGTCTGTTGATTGAGACGCGGCTCGAAGACCTGCCGGCCGCCTAGCATCATGTCATCTTCCCACGAGCTAAGGCGGCCCGGCCCCAGACCCAGCGACAAGCCCACGCGCGTTGCCGAGCGCTTGTCCCATAGCCCCGCTGCGCGCAACGCTTGCTCGGCGCAGCACAGCAACAATTGCTCAATCCGCTCCAGGCGGCGAAATTCCTCTTTTTGCCAAGAAGGTGGCACCGGAATGTCGCCAATGAGTCCGGCAATCTGGCTGAGATGTTCGGGCAACGTGAAGGCCGTCAGCAGTTGCACCCCTGACACGCCGTTCAGCAGCGCCTCGGCGGTTTCCTCGTAATTCGTCCCCAAGGGATTGACCGTGCCGATGCCGGTGATCCACACAGCGCGTTCGCTTGTCACGGGATTGCCTCTCCAGGGCGAGAAGGAATCTATTCCGTTGCTTCCGTTCAGGCCGCGCGGCGTAGTTCCAGGGCCGCGCCCCAACCCAGCGGACAACTACACGCGGCCGGCGGCGACGATGCCTTGTCGCTGAGAATCTGGACCAGTTGGCGTACCGTGGGTACTTCCGCCTGGGATTGGGAAAGCTGGGCCGCGTCGGCATGGTAGTGCAACTGCCAGCCGGTCTCTGGCGCGGCCGCCGGCACCAAAGCCAAGGCGACGCCGTGATACGTGACCGGCACCAGCGTATGCCCTTCCGTGTCTGGCATCGGCTCTGGGTCGCTCTGCGTCAACACCAGCCACAATCCCGGCAAGCGGCCTTCGCTGAGCAGCGTCCAGGCAGTGACTAGCCCCTCGGCCACGGCGCGCGGACCGCCGCCGACGCCGAAGTTTGGACCGTGGATGCCCAAGGCTTGGCTGATGGTCCCGGAAATGGAGTGCAAGGAGTGATGGGCCACCAGCAGCGGCGCCACCTTCCAGGCCCCCCCCTGACGGTATTTGCTCAACGTCTCGGCGGCCACCAACCGGCCCATCGAGCACGGCGCGGCCACCACGCCCCAATGCTCGAAGCATTCTTGGCCCAGACCGTGGGTGTCGATGGCTTGGAGCACGGCGGCCAGGGCCACGACGGTTTGTTCCTCGGAAGGTTTCAGAAAGGAAGGTGGAAATGGCCCCTGTCCCGGCGGGCCGAGCTGGCTTTTCAGGGACGGCACGGCGTCATGCTCCACCCGCGTGACGCCGAACGCGCGAATGCCGAAGCGCGGCGCGGAACCGCCTCCGTCATCGCCCTTCGTACCGGCTGTGACAGACATCAGATGATCCGTTACCATACCCTTCCTCATGTCAGTAAAAAGTTGCCAGGGACGGGTCGGCCTGGAAGAGGACGACTGGCGGGAATAAGCCGCTGGCCTGAAGGCCTCATTCACGGAAAGCGGATGGGCTGATCAGCGGTGCCGCTAACCGACCCACCCACCCGAACAGGACGAATTCGTGACGCTCCCTCAAGCGGCTTGAGCGGCGGCCATCTTGCTTTGCATCAGGTCGAGAAGGTCCTTGACGACGACCACCTTTTCCAGCTCCTCGGTGGCCAACACCACGCGAAAGCGGTCCTGAATGCGCATGACCAGACCGATCATATCGACCGAATCCAGCCCCAGCCCTTCGCGCAGGTTCACCGTCTCGTCCAGGTCGTCGCACGGTTCGCCGCGTTCTTCTTCCAGAATTTCCTTGAGTGTCTTGATCAGTTCGGCACGATCCATCATGCGTTCCCTCTGTGAAAAGCTCCGGGTGAGGGGCGTTGCTGGTCACTGCCAAGCCTGCCGCGCCGGCTCCTCGCCAGCGGACGACGCCCAACCGTGAAAAGTTCCTGAGTGTGGGAATAGTGTGGTAATTATCGCGGTTCGGTGAAGGATTCCTCGGTTCGCGTGGCCGCCACGTGCGCGAACCGATGAATCCTTTCTTCCAAGGTGCGGGAGTAGGATAACAAACCAGGGATATGAAACAAGGGCAATCAATCGGATGTATCGCGAGCGAGCTACCGGCGAGCTTACGCGCTTTTCCTCGCTGCGGGCGCTGGCGACGCCGTGCGGGCCACTGACGGTTTGACGCCGCTGGCCCAGCGCTCGGCGGCCGCCGTGACGCGCAGAAATTCGTCTTCCACCAGCTGGCGGTACTGTTCCATCTCCTTGCGGTCGAGATTCGGCGGCACGTGGATGGCCCGCGAGCCTACCGCCGTCACCGTGCTAAACGGCAGCGGCAGGCCGAAGCGGTCCCAGCTGCGGGCGCGCCAGGCGTTGGCATACCCCACGCCGCAAGCAATGATCGGCAACCCGGTCTGGGAAGCGACAAAGATCAGCCCCAGCTGCACGCGCCGCCGCGGACCGCGCGGACCATCGGGCGTGACAATCAAATGCGAACGACGACTGGCACGCAACAGCTCCAACAGCGCCTTGGTCCCGCCGCGCGTCGTCGAGCCGCGCACCAGCCCAACCCGAAAATGCCGGCACACCTGCGCGATCAACTCCCCATCGGCGTGTTGGCTAATCAGGATGTGTACCTTGGCCTGGAACACCGCCGGAAACAGCATGTTCTCGTGCCAGATGGCATATATGTACCGCTTCCGCCGGGCATCGGCGGGATGGTGCTCGGCATCGAGCGCGTGGATGCGATAGCGCAACGTGCTCATCCACAAACGAATCAGCCAATGGGCGAGAAAGCCAACCAGACGGATCAGCCAAGGCTTACGCAGTTTCATGGCGAGGCATCCTTACCGGGGCGCGAACGGCCACTAACTCGTTTTTCTGGAATGTGACCACACAGCCCGCCGGGTGTAGCGATTTCAGGGTATCCTGTCAAGAGGGGACGAATCCCAGCAAAGACTAAACTCTGACACTCATTTGCTATTCCTCCGGCCAGAAAGCAACTCCGAGCCGCGACCGTCAGGAAGTGGGTTGTACCGCTCCCTGACGGTCGCGGCTCCGATCATCTGGGTTGCCAGAGTAATGCTTGATATGCAACCTTGTCCATGCCGCCCTGGTGTTCGTGGGCACGGTATTGGCGGCCAGCCGCCTTAGCCAGCCGCCCATTTCGGACAGTCAGCATCACGCGGTTGTATTTCGTTTCACGTTACCGGCCCATACAGCGCGTTCCACTGCTGGGCCAAGGGCTGCGTCTGCTCGGTGAGCTTGGCCAGCTCGTCGGCGGTGAGAGGTTGATACGAGCGCACCCAACCCAGGTTCTGCTTTAACTCCTCCGTGTCATGCATACCGACCACCACCACGCTGACATGAGGAAGACCTAATGCGTAGCGTAGGGCATCCTGGCGCAGCGCGTCGGGCATCCGGCCTCCTTTGGGATTGCGTTGGCCCCCCGACATGCCGCCGAAGACTTTCATGGCCGCCAGGCCGATGTTCTTTTTGGCGGCGACTGGCCAGACCTTGTTCTCGAAGTCGTAGATGTGCCGAGCCACCAGGCTGACCGCGTTCATCATCACGTCGTAATCCCATTCCGCCATCGCCTTGAGGAACCAGCCGGGCCGGTTGTGGCCGCTGACGCCGATGAAACGCGTCAAGCCGTCGCGCTGGGCCTTCTCCAATGCCTTGCACACGCCGTCGGCGGCATGGATTTGATCGGGAGACATTCGATTATCACCAATGCTGTGGGCGTACACCAGGTCGGCTTGGTCGATTCGCAGCTCGGCCAAGTTCTTCTTGAGCAGAGCCAGGGCCTTGTCGCCGTTCGGTTCGAAGCATTTGGTCACGACAAACGCTTCCTTGCGACGCTCCTTGAGCACCTGTCCCAAGTATGCCTGCGCCTTGCCATAGCCAGCGAATTCCGGCGCGGTGTCGAGGTAGGTCACGCCCCGATTCAGGCATTCGTGATAGAACGCAACCGCCTCCTTTTCGGGACGGTAGCCGGCGGGGGCAGTTCCCAGGCCCAGCACCGGCACCTTGACCTGCGTGCGGCCCAAGACACGTTGCGGCAACGGCATGTCGTCCGCTGCTGGCGTGGCAGTGGCGGCCAGGGCCAAGGCCGTCGAGGCGCCGGCGCTTTTGAGAAAATCACGCCGCGACACGTTGCCAGTTGGTTCCGTGGTGTGCATGGCTGTTGGTCTCCGTAATGGCGGAAGTCCTGGGTTGTAGGGATTGAAGGATATTGTACCTGTCATCTGCCTGGATCGGAAATAGTTTCCGGCTTTGCCAGGGCGTCACAACCCACCCGCGTAAATCGTCCGCCCACCATCCACCGGCAAACATACTCCGGTCACGAAATCATTGTCGATCAAAAACAACACTGCCTGCGCGACGTTCGTGGGGCTGCCTTCGCGCTTCAGGAGAGTAGCGCCAATGGCTTCCGCGCGTTCCGCCTCCGGCAAGTCGGCGGGCAGCATCACGGGTCCGGGCAGGATGCAATTGACACGCACACGCGGGTTGCGCGTCGCCAGCTCGACCGCCAAGGCGCGGGTCACGGTCGGGATGCACCCTTTCGACGGGAAATAGGCCGCATAATGGAGATAAGGGCGTGTCACGGCCCAATCGCCGAAAGTGATGATGCACCCGCCCCCCTCTTGACGAGCCATGATCAAGCCGGCTTGTTGGCTGCACACGAAGGTAGCCACTACGTTGACATCGAAATAAAATCGCAAATCGGCGGCAGTGACTTCCTCCAACGGCTTCGCTTGCCAGGCCGCCGCCGCGTTGACCAGCACATCGAGCCGGCCAAAATGATCCAACGTCTGTCGCATTAAGTCGCGGACCTCCGTTTCCTTCGTCAAATCCGCCTGCACGGCGACGGCTTCCACGCCGTTGCTCCGAAAACGCGCGACGGCCTCCTGGGCTTCTTGGGCGGAGCTGCGATAATGAATGACCAAGGCATAGCCGCGCTCGGCCAACGCATCGGCAATGTGGGAGCCGATTCGGCGTTTGCCACTACCTGTCACCAAAGCTACTCGGCGCGTGGACATGAAACAGGACTCCTTTGGTTAGTTATCGTAGGGTGAGCGGATGAAAACCATCGCGAGTTTTCATCCGGGTTCCGACGCGCTGTCGCGTCCAAGGCGATTTTGGACCTGGTTCAATCCCAGGCAACTGATCCATCTATCGGATCGGCGGCAGTTGAAGTTTTCCGCATTGTCTGTTCAGACGCTCGAACTCTCTGTGGTGAAAGGGACATCTGTTCACCAGCATGCCAAACCCGCATGGGTAGCCGCGAACCGTGTCGTGCGCCCCAAGGAATGGAAAACGCGGAAACAGGATTGACAACCCAATCGAACGATCGTAATGATGATTGCGTTGGTTGGTTTGGCAAGATACTATATTCCCATTAAGATTCACACGAACTCCGTCGCGAAAATACACCAAAATCATGTTGCATCGCGCGGCTGGTACATATTGGAGTTTGCTGGTCAAAGGAGCGATCATCTTGCTTTTGTTGGGCGGGGAGTTATTTTCCGCTTCGATGGCTTCTCGATCGCGTGCCGTGTCTTTCTTATTCGTGCAGTACCATGCCGCGAGTTCCAATCGAACCAACGAGGTGGAAGCCGAGTTCGAGCATCCCAGTAATCCTTATGTCGATTGTCAACGCGGCACGCGCAAGAAATATCGCTCTTGGCTTCTTGGTAAATGTCACTTCGCGCGTCCTCTCCGTCTGGCGTGGTGGATTATCGAGCAATTCCGGTATCGATGCCATTTATTGAACATGGATTATCCATCCTCTTCCCCATTTTCGATTCCCTTACGCTGTTGAGCCACGCGTGTCTGGCCCGTCTTGGGCGTCTTCGGTACTCAGCGGCTCGGCCACTCCACACGGAAACGGGTTCTCCCTTTCCTCAATGTCTGCTTGGATATTATTTCGCGGAGAAAATGGCGAGGGTCGAGGCGTAAGCTCGACGTGAATGCCCTTCCCGGAGGGCGGCTGACGCCTGCCACTCGCCGGAAATGTTCGCGAGCCGCCTCTCATTGGAACCACGAAACACCATCCCAGAGGCGGTCGCTCCCATTCACAAGAGGAGAAATCATGCACAAGCTCGTTCAAGGAATGATGCGGTTTCATGACGACGTTTTCCCTAGCCAGCAGGACGTGTTTCAAAAATTGATTCATGGGCAGAAGCCCGAAGCGTTGTTCATCACTTGTTCCGATTCCCGTATCCTCCCCCACTTGATCACCCAGACGGAGCCGGGGGAATTGTTCATTCTACGCAACGCGGGGAATATCGTTCCGCCTCATGGCGCGTCCACGGGTGGGGAAGCGGCCACCATTGAATTCGCCGTCGCTTGTTTGGGGGTGCGGCACATCATCGTATGTGGCCATTCGCACTGCGGCGCCATGAAAGCCTTGTTGAAGCCAGAGACCCTCGCTGGCTTGCCCGCCACGCGCGATTGGCTACGTCATGCCGAGGCCACCCGATTGTTGCTTCATGGTCAACTCGAGGAACTCAACGACGACGAACGATTGGTTTGCGCCGTGGAGACCAACGTACTGGTACAATTGGATAATCTACGCACGCATCCGACCGTGGCCGCTAGTCTGGCCCGTGGCCAATTGACATTGCACGGCTGCGTCTATCAAATCGAATGCGGTGAAGTGTTGATTTACACCCCTGAGCAGGACGGTTTTTTACCTCTTTCGCAACTGAACACTCAGCTCTTGCCTTCCCGTTATTGCGCCATGCCCTCTTCCGGCGCCTGGTCCGCCCCGTCGAACGCAACTACCGACGGTTTCACGGAGCCCCCTACGCCGTTTCCCCCCTCGACCCAGGAGAAGTGAGGCGCGGGTTCTTCTGGCCGTGACCGAATATAGCCGAACATTTTGACAGAGCGCACGAGCAATGAAGGACAGTTTCCATGACGAATCGATTGGGTGAATCTGCCGTTCGTGACAGTATGTTCCGCGACGTCCGCGCCGATTTCTTCGCGTCGGTGGTAGTGTTTCTCGTGGCGTTGCCTCTGTGCATGGGGATCGCCTTGGCTTCCGGCGCGCCGCTGGCGGCGGGGATCATCACTGGCATTATCGGTGGCTTGGTCGTCGGTTTTCTCGCGGGCAGCCCCCTCCAAGTCAGTGGACCGGCGGCCGGTTTAAGCGTCATTTATTATCAGCTGGTGCAGCAATACGGCTTCGAACGCGTGGGGATCATCGTGCTGATCGCTGGTGCCATCCAACTCTTCGCGGGCTTGCTGCGCCTGGGACAATGGTTTCGCGCCGTCTCCCCGGCGGTCATCCAAGGGATGTTGGCGGGGATCGGCGTGCTTATCTTTGCCAGCCAGTTCCATGTCATGGTTGATGACAAACCCAAGGAAAGCGGTATCGAAAATCTGGTGACGATTCCCGAAGCGGTTTGGAAGGGAGTGTACAATTCCGATGATTCGACTCACTATTTGGCAGCCCGCATCGGCGTACTGACTATCATGGCCATGCTGTTGTGGAAGTTGTTGATTCCGAAACGCTTTCAGGTCATTCCCGCTCCCCTGGTAGGGGTGATGGTAGCTGCCCTCGAAGCCTCCGTCATGCAAATGCCTATCCGATACGTCGAAATGCCAGGGAATTTATGGAGCGGCATCTCTTTCCTGCCCGCGTTGGACACCATTCCCCTCACGTTGGTTGGCTCTCTGGTGTTGGCGGGGGTGTCCATGGCCTTTATTGCCAGCGCCGAGACCTTGCTCTGCGCCACGGCGGTCGATCAGATGCACAGGGGCCCCCGCACGCGCTATGACCGCGAATTATCGGCTCAGGGGATCGGCAACATGCTGTGCGGCTTCTTGGGGGCCTTGCCCATGACAGGCGTGATCGTCCGCAGCGCCACCAACGTCGAGGCCGGAGCTCGCACACGCTTGTCGGCGATTTTGCACGGCGCCTGGCTATTAGTCTTCGTGTGCCTGGTGCCGTTCGTCCTGGAGTGGATTCCCACCGCCAGCCTGGCCGCCATCTTGGTGTACACTGGCTACAAACTTATGGATGTCAAAGCGATTCGCCGTCTGTGGAGCTACGGCCGCAGTGAGGTGTTGATTTACGCGGCCACCGTGATCACCATTGTCATGACCGATTTGCTCATCGGCGTGGTCGTAGGTATCACGCTGTCCGCGCTCAAGCTGCTGTATGCCTTCTCACACTTGCACACGCAGCTAGACATGGACCCTGCCAACCGCCGCGCCACGTTACGCTTGGAAGGAGCAGCGACGTTCATTCGTTTGCCCAAGTTAGCCGCCATCCTGGACACCGTCCCGCCCGACTCGGAATTGCACGTCAAGTTCGAGAACCTGAGCTACATCGACCACGCCTGCTTGGATTTGCTCATGAACTGGGAACAGCAACACACCTCCAAAGGGGGCAGTCTGGTGATTGATTGGGAGGAACTGGCGGCTCGATTTCGTAATCAGGGAGCCATGCCCGCACCAAGCAATGGCGCGGATAATCGCTTGGTTCGCCAAGACGGCCATCACGAAACGATCCGCACGCCAGACGAGAAAGACGCGATTTCCGCTGAAAGGAGCGGCAAAGCGTAAGCCGTTTGGCATCTCTCGCACCCGCAGACGTTCATCCGCCGCCCCTTTGTCCGCGTCCGGGGATTACCGACTCGAAAGTCTGAAGAACCTTTTTTCATTCCACCGGCGAGCCGTAATAGTGGAAAAAGGGGGGGTGGGATGGAATGGAACAATGAAATGGAATGTTGGTGGGTGGGGGATAGCAGACGCCAATAACACCCACTTTCCCACTATATTTATTATATCCTGGGCGTCGGCCACGGAGCAGACGGGAGACGTTTGTAACGAATGAGCGACGGCCCGGCTTTTCGGGCACGCGTTTTTCGCGGGATTGATGGTTGCAACTCCCGCACGGTATGGGGATAATAACTCTTCAGGTATTCCGTTCCGTCCATTCCACCTGGCCTGTCAACGAAGGGAGTCCCCATGGAACGGCTTCATGTCCGCTGGCTGATGCTTTGGTGCGTCCCTTTGGTGGCGTTGTTGGCCAGCTCCTCGGTCCAAGCCCAGGGCTTCGTCACGCCGGAGATGTTGGTCAACGGCTGGTATCGGCAATATCTCAATCGCGCGCCGGACCCCGCCGCCTCGCAATGGATTCAAGCGCTGCGCACGGGAACCTCTCCCACGGTGGTGCAATCCGCCATTTTGGGAAGTCCCGAATATCTACGCAAGCACGGCAACTCGCGGCCGGGATTCGTGCGCGGACTATATCAAGACATTCTTGGACGGCAGCCGAACCCGAAAGAACTCAATCACTGGACCACTATTTTGCAACAAAACGGCTCGACGCAACGAACCGCCTTGATGTTCTTGCAGTCGGTGCAACGCTAACTGGCTTCCCGCGCGCTGATCTGGTTTAGGGCCTCACATCGATTGTGTGTTGGGAGAATCGCATCATGAGAAAGTTCATCGGATGCTTGGGGCTGGTCCTTGGTTACCACATGTTGGCATTGGCCCAGACAGCCGATGTCAATGAATTGACGACGAAATTGAAGAGTCCCGACGCCACTGTGCGCCGGTTCGCGGCCAATGACTTGGGCAAGCTGGGGATCAAAGCTCGTGACGCCATCCCCGCGTTGTTGGAGGTGTTCGCCAAGGATTCGTCTCCGGAAGTGCGCGTGGCCTCCGCGGCGGCCATCCGCAATATCCTCAACTATGTCAAAGACCCCGAAACTGATTCCGACAAGATTATCCCGCCGTTGACCAACGGTTTGCGCGACCGGGATGCGGCCGTGCGCCTGGCGGCGGCCGTGACCCTGGCGCGTTATGGCGAAGAGGGGAAAACCGCCATTCCCACGCTGCTTGCCGCCATCGCCAACACCAGCACCGCCCGCACCGTGGCGGCAGATCGCAAGGCCGCCTCGGAGGCCCTGGGCAAGATCGGCAAACCCGCCGTACCCGCCTTGGTAAATTTCTTGATGCGTTACAAGGATCACAAAGACATTCGCCTGAGCTGCATCACCGCGCTGGCCGCCATTGGTCCCGACGCCGCTACCGCCACCCCGTATCTCGCCGCCGCCATGCGCGATGCCGATGAGCAGATCAAAGCCCAAGCTAGTTTGGCCTTGGGCAACATCGGTCCCGCCGCCGCGCCAGCGATCAACGCTTTGGTCCTCGGCGTCAAGGATAAGTCCCAGCTGGTTTCCCAAAATTCGATGGACGCCCTGGCCAAGATCGGCAAACCCGCCGTGCCGACTCTGATTCTTGCCTTCACCAAGAGCCAAGACGCCAACATCCGCCTGGGGGCCGCCCGGGCGCTGACCAGCATCGGTCCCGACGCCGAAGAGGCCCTGCCGCACCTGATCGCGGCCATCAATGACAAAAGCGAGGACATTCGCCGCTGCGTGACCGAAGCGATTGTGCAATTCGGACCAGTCGCCAAGGATGCGGTCCCCGATCTCATTAAACTTTTGCAAGACCCGAACGAAGCGGTTCGCGTCAACGCCTCGCTGGCTCTGGGTAAAATTGGCAAGGAGGCGGTGCCGCAGTTGGTCGGAATGCTCAAGGAAGCCGATGACAATGTCCGCCTGAGCGCTTCCGAGGTATTGGGGTTGCTTGGTCCCGACGCCGAGGAATCCCTGCCCGCCCTCATCGAGTCGCTGAAGGACCCCAATGAAATGGTGCGCCGCAATGTCGCCACCGCGATGGAGAAAATCAAGAAAGGCTCGGCTCTGCCCGCGCTGTTGGAGCAGCTCAAGGATGACAACGCGAATTTCCGCCGTCATGCGATAACGGCCATCGCCGACTTGGGTTCCAAAGCCAAGGAAGCGTCCCCCGCTTTGATCGACCTGTTGAAGGACACCGATGCGCGCGTCCGGCAGAATACTTTGCTGGCCCTGCGTGAAGTCGGCGGCGATCCGAAGGTGTTGGTCCCTGCCGTGATTGCCACGCTTCAAGATGAGGATAACATGGTGCGCGGCTACTCGGCCATGTTGTTGATCGATTATGCCCCGCAAGCCGAGGCCGCCGTGCCGGTCCTCATCGGCATGTTCAAGGACAAAGACCCTGAAGCGCGCCAACATGCGGTGGAAGTGTTGGCCCGGATTGGCAAACCGGCCATTCCGGAGTTGACGAAGTCGCTCAAGGAACTCTTCAACGATGAGGTGCGGGTGTTGGCCAGCAGCGCATTCGAGCGCATGGGGCCGCCCGCCAAGGACGCCGTTCCTGTTCTCGTCGAAGCACTCAAGGATGCCAACGTGGAGGTACGCTCGAATGTTTGCTCCGCGCTGGGACGCTTGGGCGCCGACGCCGCCCCCGCCACCGATGCCTTAGGGGGACTGTTGAAGGACAAGGATGAGCGCCTGCGCGAGCTGGCTCTGGACACGCTGAGCCGTATCGGTCCCACGGCCGTCCCTCTTTTGAGTTCGGCTCTCAAGGACGCCAACAAAGAAACCCGCCGCCAAGCCGCTGACGCCCTGGCACGGATGGGGCCGATGGCCAAGGCCGCCGTCCCAGTATTGACCGACGCCCTCAAAGACCCCGACGAAGATGTCCGCCTGGCCGCCCAAGCCGCCTTGCAACAAATCCAAGCGGATAATTGAACCGCTATTCCGCGCTAATCAAAAATCGCTGGACGGCATAGCGAAGATAGCGCGGGTTTGAAGCATCACTAAATTCCGCATCCGTCTTTGATGAACCGTACTTGGAAATTCGAGCCAGGACGGCGTTCGAGATAATGGTATTCTTGGGTTTCGTTCATGGTGGTTCTCCAGTCAATCGTTACCACTTGGCGGCGCCGTCGTAGCGGCCGAAGACGTCGGCCAGGGCGTTCATGATCTCACCGACGGTGCAGCGGGCGCGGGCGGCTTCCAGCATGATGGGCATTAGATTGTCGTTGGTGGCGGCGACACGGCGCACCTCGGCCAGGCAGCGCTGCACCGCGTCGTTGTCGCGTTGGCCCTTGAGGCGGCGGAGGCGTTCCACCTGTTCTTGTTCCACCGTTTCATCGACGATGAGGATCTCCAGCGGTTTTTCCTCGGCCTCCACGAACGCATTGACGCCGACAATGAGTTTGCGCTGGGCATCCACTTCGCGCTGATAGACAAAGGCGGCGTCGGCAATCTCGCGGCGGAAGAACCCCGATTCGATGGCCGGGATCATGCCGCCGCGCTGAGCGATGCGGTCGAAATAGACGCGGGCCTCGTCGTGCATCTGCCGTGTCAAGGTCTCGACAAAGTAGCTGCCCCCCAAGGGATCGACGGTGTTGGTGACGCCCGTTTCATAGGCGAGCACCTGTTGCGTGCGCAGGGCCAAGGTAACGGCGTGCTCCGATGGCAGGGCGAGGGTCTCATCCATGCTGTTGGTGTGCAACGACTGACACCCTCCCAGCACTGCTGCCAAGGCTTGGTAGGCGACCCGAATCAGGTTGACCTCGGGTTGTTTATCCTGCAGCGAGCAGCCCGCCGTTTGAGCGTGAAAGCGCAGCTTCCAAGACACTTCCTTGCGGGCGCCGTACTTGTGCCGCAGCATGTCAGCCCAGAGAAGGCGGGCAGCTCGGTACTTGGCGATTTCCTCGAAGAGGTCATTGTGGGAATTAAAAAAGAAGCTCAAGCGTGGCGCGAAGGCGTCAATGTCTAAACCACGTGCCAAGCATATGTCAATATAATGAAAGCCATCCGCCAAGGTGAAGGCCAGCTCCTGCACGGCGGTCGAGCCGGCTTCGCGGATGTGGTAGCCACTGATGCTGACCGTGTTCCATTGCGGGACATGCTCGGTGCAAAACTCGATCAGGTCGCACACCAAACGGACATGCGGCTCCGGCGGAAAGACGAACTCATTCTGAGCATGAAATTCCTTCAGGATGTCATTCTGGATGGTGCCGCGCAGGCGCCGCCAGTCGATTCCCCGATCCTCGGCATTGGCGAGGAAAAACGCCATGATGACCAAGGCGGGAGCATTGATCGTCATGGACACGGATACCTCGGCCAAGTCGATGCCATCAAAGAGCTGCCGCATGTCATCCAGGGTATCAACCGCCACCCCCAGCCGGCCGACTTCGCCCAACGACTTGCTATCGTCGCTATCAAGACCCATGAGCGTCGGCAAGTCGAATGCCGTGCTCAGGCCGGTTTGTCCTTTGTCGAGCAGGAACTTGAAGCGTTCGTTGGTCTGCCGGGCGGTGCCAAAGCCGGCGAACTGGCGCATGGTCCAGAGCCGGCTGCGATACATGCTGGCATGGACGCCGCGCGTGAACGGATACTGGCCGGGGTATCCCAAGTCCGCTTCGTAATCAAACCCTGTCGGCAGACTGTCCGGGGTGTACAACGCCTCAATCGGGACGCTGCTTACCGTGGTCGGCGGCTGCTCGCGCTGCGGAGCGGCGGCGTTCTCTCGTTGCCAACGTTCGTATGCCGTGCGGTCGGTGGCCGTGGCCATGATGGGGTCCTTTCTACTTTTGTTTCTTGCGGCGTAATTCGTTCAATTCCTGGCGGAGACGTTCTGCTTCCCGTTCCGCATGCAACCGGGCTTGCTCGGCATGTTGTTCGGCTTGTCTAGCCCGCTCTATCTCCTGTTCCGCTTGTAATCTACCTCTACGCTCGTATTCCCGTTCCCATTCTACCTGAGCAAGCTTCTCCAACATCGTCGGTAACAACTGCTGGGTTTTCGGATCGTACAAGCGCAGATGAAGCCCGCGCTGTTCCAGATGCAACCCCAACACCTTACTCGGCAACCGCCTTTGCGCTTCCTTGATGGGCACGTAGTCACCGCCCCGCAGCCGGTAGCCGATCAGCGCTGGCCGCAGGTAGTCGCCATAGGGATCAAACAGGAAGTATTCCGGCACGCGCAACACGTCCCGATACAACTGGTGCTTGTGGTGGGTATCCACGCGCCGCGTCGAGGATGAGGTTAGCTCGATGACCACGTCGGGACCTTTCCCTTCCTCCCAAACCAGGTAATTCAAGCGTTCGCGCTTAGGCACCCCTTTGACCACGAACACATCGGGGGACAAGTGCCGACGGGGATTCCCTTCCTCATAGAAGATCAGCAAGTTGCCGGAGACGTACACCATCGGATCGTCGGCGTAATAGCGTTCCAGCGTCGTGATCAAGTCCAGCATCAACTTGCGGTGCAGGTCGGTTTCGGCCATGGGCTTGCTATCCGAGGTCGGGTAGGTGATTTTGCGGGGCGGAGCCGTCTTGCGATTGGCGGTGGACATGGGAACCTCGAAGTATCATTGTTGTGACATTTACACTCGTTCCACGATCATGGACACGGCATTGCCGCCGCCGAGACAGAGCGACGCCAAGCCACGGCGCACGCCGCGCTGTTCCAGGGCGTGCAGCAGCGTCACCAGCACCCGCGCCCCCGAAGCGCCAATGGGGTGTCCCAAGGCGATGGCCCCGCCGTGGACGTTGAGCTTGTTCTCATCAATGTGCAATTCGGTATTGCAAGCCAACATCTGAGCGGCAAACGCCTCGTTCAGTTCAAACAGGTCGATGTCACGAATTGTCAGCTTGGCCTTGTCCAGCACCTGCTGGACGGCGCCGACGGGAGCCAAGAAGATGTCCTTCGGCGCGATGCCACTGGTGGCGTAGGCGACAATGCGGGCCAGCGGCTTGCGGCCCAACCACTCGGCGGCTGAGGCGGACGCCACGACCACGGCGGCGGCCCCGTCGCTGAGCATCGAGGCATTGCCCGCCGTCACAGTGCCGTCGCCGCGGAACGAGGCGCGTAGTTTGGCCAAGGCTTCGACCGTCGTTTCCGGGCGCATCCCTTCATCGCGGCTGATGGTCCTGGCCTTGGCCCCGCTGCCAACGGTAATGGGTAGTACCTCATTCTTGAACGCCCCCTGTTCCCAAGCGGCAGCGGCCCGTTGATGGCTTTGGACGCTGAAGCGATCTTGCTCGGCCCGTGACACGCCACACTTGGCGGCGATGTGCTCGGCGGCTTCCCCCATGTGCCAGCCCTCGAAAGCGCACCAAAGACCGTCGTGAATCATGGCATCGACCGCCTTCTGGTTGCCGTACTTCCAGCCGGTACGGGCGCCAAACAGCAAGTACGGGGCTTGGCTCATGCTTTCCATGCCGCCTGCGACGACCATTCCGGCATCCCCCGCCTTGATGGCCTGGGCCGCCAGCATGACCGCTTTCAAGCCGGAGCCGCATACTTTGTTAACCGTGTAAGCGGCAATGGTGTCAGGAAAGCCCGCCTTCAAGGCCGCCTGCCGGGCGGGGTTCTGGCCAGCCCCCGCTTGCAACACCTGCCCCATGATGACTTCATCGACTTGGTTGGCCGTGATACCGGCGCGGCACAACGCTTCGCCGATCACGGCAGCGCCGAGCTGGACGGCTGGAACCTCGGCCAAGCCGCCAAGGTATTTGCCAATAGGGGTACGGACGGCGGAAAGGATCAGCGCATCGGCCATGATGGACTCCTTGTATAAAACAAATCCGCGGTTGTGAAGAATGTCATCGAACGGTTCCTTGTTCGGAAGCAGGATCGATTCGCACGGATCATCGATTCTCTGCGCGAACCGATGAATTCAAAACGCTTTGTGACGAGCACCAATCGCCTACCCTATTATAAATGAAACGCCAGCCCGCACGAACCGACGATGGGATTGAGGTCTCAAACAAAGGAAGTGATACGATGAAGTAGAGCAGTCTCGTTACGCGGCGGCAATCGGAATTCAGGATGGCCAGCAAATTCTATGGATTATACAGGATAGTTCCAGATCAAAACCATGCGAAGAAAGCAGACAGCGATGGCGGAACCGGCGACGCCTCTGGTGGTGACGGAAAAGCTGACCAAGGATTACGGGCGTCATCGCGCGCTGGATCAGCTGACATTCAGCATACAGCCGGGGGAGATCTTTGGCCTGCTTGGCCCCAATGGCTCCGGCAAATCAACGGCGCTGCGGCTGCTGATGGGGTTTCTCAAGCCAACCGCCGGCACGGCGCGTATCGCTGGCCATGATTGCTGGCGGGACAGTGTCGCGGCGCGACGGCAGGTCGCCTATCTGCCGGGGGAGTTACGTCTGTATGAGAACATGACAGCCCGGCAGCTGGCGCAGTTCCTCGGCAAGCTGCGCGGCAATCCCCACAAGGCCGAGATGGAACCACTGGCCCGCCGGCTCGATCTCGACCTGGATCGGCCCTTATTGCAATTCTCCTCCGGCATGAAACGCAAGGCCGCCCTGTTGCAAGTGTTGGTCACTCATGCGTCGCTGTTGATCCTCGATGAACCAACCAACACGCTCGATCCGGTCATGCGCGATGAATTGCTTCACCAACTGCTCCAGGCTCGCGACGAAGGGCAAGCCGTCCTATTCTCCTCGCATGTGTTGGCCGAAGTGGAACAGGTGTGCGACCGGGTCGGCATTCTCCAGAAAGGGAAACTCGTCCATGTGCAGAACATGGCCGAGCTGCGCGAAGGGCGGCTGGTGCATGTCGGCTTCGCCCGTCCGCCGGTTCGTTGGCCGGGGGAGCTGCCCGATTTGAAAGTGCGAGCGCAACGGAATGGCCGCTATGATTTGGAATATCAAGGGCCACTGCCGCCACTGCTCGCCTGGATGGCACAACAAGAAGTCACTGATTTACGCCTGGAACCATTGGGCCTGTCCGGTATCTATCACCGCTACCACGGAAATGAAGGGCTATGATCACGCTGGTAATCAAGTTATTAAAGGATGTTCGTCTCCCCCTATTGGTGGTGGCTCTGCTACTGCTGGCGTTCCAATGTCTATGGGTGAAGATCACGCAGCGCTTCGTGGGGGAGCTGACGCCGTTCTTTACCGCCCTGGTCGAAGCGCAGAAGCTGCCGATTTTTCAATTGGAAGAACGCCTCTTCAGTGGTCCCGGCAAGATCATTCAGACGTTGATGGGGGGCGAAAACATCAAGCTCGATAAGGCGATGGATACGCTGTCCATCGGTTACGTGCATCCGCTGATGCAGACCCTATTCTGCATCTGGGCCATCGGCCGAGCGGCGGGGGCCATCGCTGGTGAGCTGGATCGCGGCACGATGGAGCTGCTGCTGGCCCAGCCGATCCCGCGTCATCGGGTCATTCTTTCTCATCTCTGCGTCGATATATTGGTGATCCCCATTTTATGTCTGAGTTTGTGGGCCGGATCGTGGTTGGGAACTTGGCTCGTTGGTCCGATTACCATTGATCCGACAGGCTTGGAAGGTTTTCCGATCCGAGTCGATGTCCCGGAAGAAAACTTGCGAATTCATCTTACTGCCATCGGCCCGGCGTTGTGGAACGTGGCGGCCCTGATCTTCGCCGTTAGCGGCTATACCATGTGGATGTCGGCGGCGGGGCGGTTTCGTTGGTGGGTTTTGGGAATGGCGGTGTTACTCACGCTGCTACAGTTCCTTATCAACGTGGTCGGCCAAATGTGGGATACGGTGGCTTGGCTGCGTCCCTTCACGGTCTTCTTCTATTATCAGCCGCAGCAGATCATGTTGGCGAACCGTTGGACCGTCGATGTCGGCCAAGTCTGGAACGGCGGCGAACCTCTGTTGGCTCTGAATGTCCTGGCCGTTCTGTTCAGCATTGGCGCCATCGGCTACTTGATGGCCCTATGGACCTTCTGCCGCCGCGATTTGCCGGCGCCGCTGTAAATCCTTACCCGCCCGCCATTGTCGTCGGCCAGTGTTTTCCCTATATCAGCCCGCAAGACGGAACGCTCCCTACCGGCACGACTTCCATGAATCAACCTACCTCTGTTTCTCCCGCGCGACCGGCGGCTTGGGCTTTGCTGCTGGCGTTCGCCTTGGTGTACATCTCCTGGGGGACGACGTATCTCGCCATCAAAGTCGGTGTCGAGACACTGCCGCCGGCGTTGTTTGGCGGCGTGCGCGTCTGTCTCGCGGGAATGTTGCTTTGGCTGTATTTGATCCTCCGGGGGGCGGAGTGGCGCTTGTCTTGGAACCAACTACCGGGGATAACCTTAAGCGGTCTCATTCTGTTTGTCTGTGGCAATGGCTTGATCAACGTCGGCGAGCGCACGGTGGCGTCGGGGGTGGCGTCGGTGTTGGCGGCGACCACGACGCTCTGGATGGGATTGCTGGAAACACTGTGGCCGCGCGGCGAGCGCTTGACGTGGCTCGGTTGGCTGGGCTTGCTCGGCGGGCTGGGGGGCGTCTTGGTGCTCATGAGTCCGAAGCTTGGCCATCCAGCGGAGTTGATCCAAGACATGGGGCCGGCACTCGTCCTGGGGTCGGCGTTTGCCTGGGCGCTGGGGTCGTTTGTCTTGCGCTATCAACCGGAACGGGGGCCACACCTGGCGTCAGCGGCGTATCAGATGGTCGTGGGGGGCGGCAGCTTGGCTTTGATCGGCGTGCTCCTGGGCGAACCGGGCCAGCTGACCGCCGCCAGTTTCACTCCCGAAGCCATTTTCTCTTTTTTCTATCTACTGATCGTGGGTTCGTTGATTGGCTTCGTGGCCTATACCTGGCTGCTCGGCCATGTCTCGGCGGCGCTAGCGGGAACTTATGCCTATGTCAATCCGGTGGTGGCGATCCTGGTGGGCTGGCTGTTGAACAGCGAACCGATCACGCTGCCGATCGTGGTGGGGATGAGCATTATTCTGCTGGGCGTGGCCTTGGTCCGCGGCGGCCAGCGCTCGCTTGTCAGCCCATCAGAAGTAAAACCCGTGGCGGAAACTCGCATGCGTTCGCAGATCCGACGCTTGGTGCGATTCTAACGGCTCGCGCACGGATGACATACGGATACCACAACCCGATGGCGAACTGCTCTCCAACTCGGCGCAGCCGTGTCGAGGCATCGCTGCGCTCTGTCCCGGCCACCCCAGGCGTTTTCAGACCATCTCAATCCCCCTACGAACACCGCCCGATGGAGCGGGTGGCCGACACCCAGCGATAGAGACGGGCAGGATGGGTGAGGGAATCGTCTCCGTCACGGGGCATGATCCTCCGCTCCCCCCTTCGGCGGGGTTCCGTTGCCGGCGCGGATGTAGGCGGCGCGGCGGCGTTCGTATTCTTCCGGCGTAAGGTGTTCCAACTCGGTGGCGCCGCCATGCACGGCTTGCTCGAAGAGTTGACGCAGGAAGGGAATGCACCAGCCGCACCCCGTCCCCGCGCCGCCGCACTCCGAGAGCTGGCTGGCCACTTTGGGGCGCGTGATGCGAATGTAGTTCTGCAACTTGCGCTGGCTGACGTGAAAGCAGTAACAGACTTTGCGGTCGTTTTCCATGCGCTGGGACCTTATATTTCGAGTTGCGATCCGAATTATATTATAGACAAGCACTCTGTCGTAGGGGCGGCTCGCCGATGGCTCGCTCGCTAAACGTGGTTTCCTGATCCAAGAGAGGTTTGCCATGAATCCACCGATTATTCTCTGTGGGTTGGGAACCGTGGGCTGGCGTGTGCTCGATTACTTGCTGGCCGCCGGGTTGCCTGTCGTGGTGATCGATACCAATTGCTCCGAACCCGATCCGCGACTGGAAAAAGTGCGCCTTATTCAGGGGGACTTTCGCCACCAAGCGGTGCTGGAAGAAGCGGGCGTGGCCCAAGCGCGCGGCGTGCTCATCGTCACGGCGGACGACCTGTTGAACATCTCCGCCACATTGATGGCACGCCATCTCAACCCCAGCGTGCGCATCGTCGTGCGTCTGTTTAATCAGAACCTCATCAACCGGCTGGGCAAGGCGGTCACGAACATTTACGCCCTGAGCGTCTCGGCCCTGACTGCCCCCTTAGTGGCATTGACGGCGTTGACCGGCGATTCCTTGGGCACGTTCACGCTCGAAGACGGCCGGCGGCAAATCGCCGAGGTGGCGGTCACGCCTCCATCCCCCTTGTTGGGCCAGACGTTGCGAGAGGTGGCCGAGAAATATCGCGTGCTGATCCTTGCTCATTTACCGCGCGCCGGCCAGGAACGATTTCTGCTTGACGTGGCTCTGGAAGCGCGGCTGGCGGCAGGAGATCATCTGGTGATCTGTGGCGAACCCCGCCTGCTGACGCCGATGGCTGCCACCACCCGCGACGATTTTCTGACCGAGGTGCTTTGGGCCGGCTGGTTTCGGCGCTTGGGGCGCGTCGTCTATCGGACCTTGAGTGAGGTCGATATGCTCGTCAAAGCCTGCACGCTGGCCTTTTTCAGTGTCATCGTGATGAGCACGCTCACCTATTATTACGGCATCATGGAGGAACAGCGCCCAGTGACTGATTCCTTGTATCGCACCATCAGCGTTATGGCCACCGGCGCCGACATGCACGAGGAGGAATTGAAACGCCCCTGGCAAAAATTTTTCGTCAGCATGTTGCGGGTCTCCGGGGCGGCGCTGACGGCGGCGTTCACGGCGATTGTCACCAATTACCTGCTGCGCGCCCGCTTGGGTGGGGCGCTGGAAGTGCGGCGCATTCCCGACGGCGGCCATGTGGTGGTATGCGGCTTGGGCAACGTCGGCTTCCGGGTCGTCGAGGAATTGATGAGTTATGGGGAAAAAGTCGTCGTCATCGAGCAACAGCATGACAGCCGATTCATGGCGACGACCCGGCGGCTGGGGGTGGCGGTCATCACCGGCGACGCCACGGTGCTTGAAGTGCTGCGGCAGGCGCACGCCGACACCGCCAAGGCAGTCGTGGCGGCGACTAACAACGAATTGGGCAATCTGGAGATCGCTCTCTTGACCCGCGAGCTGAATCCTCAACAGCGGATTGTCGTGCGTTTGTCCGACGATCACCTGGCTCAGACGTTGCGGCAGGCGGCCAATGTGCGCTTGGCCCTGTCCATCCCCTCCCTGGCGGCGCCGGCCTTCATGGCGGCGCTGTTCGGCGACCGCGTGCAGAGTGTCTTTCTGGTGGCCAACCGCTTGCTTGCCGTCGTGGAGCTGGCCGTTCACGAACACGCCCCGCTATTCTTGGGGCAAACATTGCGTGCCTTGGCCATTGATTATCGGCTGTTGCCCGTGCGTCTGTTACGCGGCGAGCACTCGGCGGCGCACCGGCCCCTGTACACCGAACGGCTCGAAGTCGGCGACCGGCTGGTTGCCATCATGGATGTGGCCGACCTGGAACGGCTCATGCGCCGCGTGCGGATTCCGACCGATTGGGCCGTCGAAGTCACGGCGCTTCCTCTCCCCATGCGGGTCTGGATGGCGCAGCTCTATCGCGGCCACCACCATTGCGACGCCGAGACCGCCGAGCAAGCCCTCGATCACCCCCCCTTTGTCCTGGCCCACAACCTGACACGCGGACAGGCCGAGGACCTGCTCGCCCTCTTGGAACGAAAACGGGTCTCGGCCCGCGTGATTCGGGGCTAGTAGCTCTCAGTGGTCAGCGGTAAAGATCGTGTCGGCGTGCCAGGAGTAACAAACGCAGATCGCCGCTATCCATCTCGTGGACGCCATTGTTCGTATTCGCGGCGTACTTCGTCTCGGCCACAGCGCGGGCGATAAGCCATGCGCAGGTGGAAACCGTACTCCCGATTCACGTCATAACGAGGAATGATGAACTGGAAATCCCAGGCGGGGTTGCTCGTTTGCTGGTCTCGGTTAATGCCGCCGCCGCTGGGGGAGTGGGTGAAGCGGACCCCCTCGGAACGGTCAAACATGAAGATGGCGATGTGATCACGGAACAAGCCATAAAAAAATGGCTCCTCGAAACGCAACGGCGACAAGTTGCGGAATAGCGCCTCCCCCTGGCGCACGCTGAATTTCAGCTCGACGGCATCATCGACGTGGCGGACGGTACTTTCGTCGTTGTGCCGCTGAGTGCAGAGCTGGTGCCACAAGCCGCTGGAGCGAAAGTACATACTCTTGTCTTCCGGGGCGTTGAGGTAGCTGGCCCAGAACAAGCCGATGTAGCCATGCGCGAACACGTGCTGGCGTGGGATGCAGCGAAAGCGCATGTCGAGGTAGTGCGGCGCCGTCAGCTCGAAGCGTGTCCAGCTTTCCAAATGAAAGGTTGGTGTCGGCGGCTGGTGCAGCTCGGCGGCGCGGTCCGACAGTTTCTTGAACGTCATGGGAGCATGGCGCGGCTCAAAGAAGATGCGGCGCGTACCGTCGATGTCCCGTTTGTCGCCATCAAAGATATGCTCGAAATTCAGCCCGGCCACGCTGGGCACGAACAGATTCATCGGCTCAGCGCGGTGCGTCAAGCTCCAAACGCCGTTGTAGCCGGCGCGATGCGTCCCAGCTGCCGCGTTGTCACCGATGATGGCCGTCAAATCGCCGACCCGGAAAGTGTCGTGTGCCATGCGCCTTCCCCTTTCTGGTTGCTTGCTGGTGAAACATTACCCCAGCAGGAAAGATCCCTTCGAGCACGCCGCGCGAGCAAGTGCTTCGAGCATGCCGCGCAAGCAAGTGCCGCACTGGCTTGCGCGGCGTGCTTGGAGGAATTCTCTTTCGTGCCGCGGGAATCGGGGCGTGGGCCGGCGCGCGTTCCGCTTGGGGAGCGGAACGCGCTGGTTCTCTGGGTGGTCGTGTCACTTCTTCTGATTGACGAAATCATAAACCGGCACGTTGTCCCAATACTGTCCGTGCCGTTTGAGGTATTCGGTGTGCAGCGGATGATCGAGATAGGTTTTCAAGCCTTCGTAATTATCGAACAACACCAACAACCCCACCTGATAATCCTTCTTGGCGTATTCCGGCGTGGCCAGTTCGGCGGGGCGGCCGACCCACAGATGCCGCACGGTGGGAATTTTGCCCAACAACTCGTGGCTGTCGCGGATCATGTTTTCGACCGCATCGGCGGGGGCGTCCTTCTTCATGTGGAAGATCACCGCATGGACGTAGGGGGGCATGTTCTTGGCAAGGGCCGGTTTTTTGTCTTGGGCGTCCGCGCCGCCCGCGAGCCAAAGCGTCCCCAATAGCGCCGCCAGCGAACCACAAACCAATTTCCGCGTCATCGTTGCACCTCTTGGAAAAGAGTTTTGGAACCGATAACGGACAAGCTACCAAAGACCGTCGCCGCGTGCAACCAATGGCATCCAGCCCACGGAAGGGCTTGGCGGCTTTCAGGTGGCGGACACCACCGATCCCAGTTCGTAAGATACCCGTCATGCGAGCCTGGTTACGGCGTTGGTGGCCCGTCGGTAAGGCCGTGTTGGCCGTGGCTATCCTGGTGTTCGTGGGCCGGCAATTCGTGCTCATCCTGCAAAGCCCGGAGCTGTGGGCGCGGCCGTTGCCGCTGCGCGTCGGCTGGCTGGCGGCCACGGTGCTATTTTATGTCATCGGTCTGACTATCTGGGGCGGGTTCTGGTTGCGGTTGATGCACCGGTTGGGGCAACGTCCGGCGGTGCTCGGCGCGTATCGGGCCTACTACCTCGGCCATCTAGGGAAGTATGTGCCGGGCAAAGCCTGGTCGCTGGTGTTGCGCTGCTCGCTGGCGCGGCGGGCGGGAGCCAACGTGGGGATCGCCGCCCTGACCGCCACCTACGAAACCTTGACGACGATGGCGGCGGGAGCCCTGTTGGCCGTGGTACTGTTCACCCTGCAAGCGCGCGAAGATGGCTCGCTCTGGAAGGCGGGGGGATTGCTGGCCTTGGCGGGCATCCCGATCTTGCCGGGGGTCTTTAACCGGCTGGTCCGAAAGCTCAGCGCTCCCTTTCGAGAGCCTACTGCCGAGGAGCTACCGAGTCTCAAGATGACTACCTTGATCGGTGGCTTAGGGTTGGCTGGGCTTGGTTGGCTGGTGGTGGGCCTCAGTTTGTGGAGCATGATCCAGGCCCTGAGCGCCGAACCGGCGGCTTGGAGCGGCGCCACCTGGTTGCGCTACACGGCCTATCTGGCCTTGGCGTACGTGGCTGGCTATCTGACGTTGCCCGCGCCAGGCGGCTTGGGAGTGCGCGAGCTGATCTTGCAAGGGTTTCTCGCTCCCGAATTGGGGCCGGAACTGGCCGTCGTCGTCGTGTTGGTGCTGCGCTTGCTGTGGATACTGGCTGAATTATTCATGGCCGCCGTTTTGTATTGGCTGCCGTTCGTGGTGGATCACTGGGTCGAACCTTCAACCTCGCCAAACGCACCATCCTTATGATTTCCCTCGTCATTCCGGTCTATAACGAAAGCGAAAGCCTCCCCCAACTGCACACCGAGATTCTGGAAACCGCCCGCAAGGCGGAGCTGACTCTCGAAGTCGTGTTCGTGGACGATGGCAGCAAGGACGATTCCTGGAACATCATCACCGATCTAGCCCGGCAACATGACTGGGTTCACGGTATCCGCTTTCGCCGCAACTTTGGCAAGGCGGCGGCCTTATCCGCCGGTTTTCAGCAGGTACGTGGTGACATTGTCCTAACCTTGGATGCTGACTTGCAAGACGATCCCAAGGAGATCCCCAACTTTCTCACTACCTTGGAGGGGGGCTTGGACGTGGTCAGCGGCTGGAAACAACTCCGCCACGATCCCTGGCACAAGGTCTGGCCCAGCCGGGTCTTCAATGGCTTGGTCAGTTGGCTGACTGGCGTTCGACTCCACGATCATAATTGCGGCATGAAGTGCTATCGGCGGGAGGTGCTGCGGGAAATCCGGCTGTATGGCGAGCTTCACCGCTTCATTCCGGTGTTGGCGGCGGCGCGCGGCTTCCGCGTCGGGGAGCTGGTCATTCAACACCGGCCCCGCCAGTTTGGTCACTCCAAGTACGGCGTCCGCCGCTTCATCAAGGGGTTTCTCGACCTACTCACGGTGAAGTTTTTGACTGGCTTCGGTCAGCGCCCGCAACACATGCTCGGCACCATTGGCTTGCTGAGTTTCGCGGTGGGGGGCTTGGGCATGATTTATCTAGCGATCACTTGGTTGATTCGCCAGGCGATGCTCTGGCAAGGCTATGCCGAAAGTGAGACTTTTCCTCCTTTGTATCAACGACCTTTATTGATCTACATGGTGGCGGCCTTGTTGCTGGGCGCGCAGATGATGTCCATCGGCTTTCTCGCCGAGCTGATCACCTCCTACCAGAGCCGCGACGAGGATGGGTACAGCATTCAGGAAACGACCTGGACGAAGGCGCGGCAGCGAGAAGCGTAAGCACTTTGCGGCACGGGTCGGCGGGGGAACGCCCTGCCGTCCGAATGGCACGCGATTCCATCTGATTCTATACTACTTTGAGTAATTCCCCTTGCGGCAACGGCGGCGGCAGCGGTCGAGCCGTTTCCGGCAAGCCCACGCGCCCCGGTTGGAACTGCGTCACATCGAGCACGAACCGCATGAAGTTCGTGCAAAAGAGGCACAGCTCACGCAAATGTTCGACGCGCAAATCGAGCAAGCTCAGCGTTTCACAGTTGGTCAGCGGCAGCATGAAGTCCATACCGGAACGTTGATGGACGACCGCGGAAGTCGTAATGTTATTGATCAAACTTAAACGGTCGGCAATGGTTTCGTCGTAGGCTTTGCTCGACACCTTGGCGATGGAAGGGAACGCCTTCAGCTCCATGCCGTCTCGATAAACCACGATCCGTAGCTCATACTTGTGCTTGTGTAAGGGGTGATCGTGCTGGCGAATGGTACATGTGTCAATGTATTCACAGACGGTATAAGGAAAAGCGCCGCCAGGGATCAGATAATTGGCTTGCGTGAAATCGATTGATTCGTCGATGCGCGCGATGATGTGCTCCACAGGTTCGGTGGCGGAGAGAAAGAATTCGATGCCGTGCCCTAGCCCCGTGCCGCTGGGCTTGATCACCGCCTTGCGCCCTTGGCGCAACCAGTCCAATACCATGACGATGAGGCAATCTCGATCATGGGCCAGCTGATAGCGCACGGTCGATGGCATGAACGGATGCCGCGCCTGTGACAAATATTCGTTCAACAAACCGTAAGCGCAGCCCTTGTCGGCGCCTGGAAAGAAACAACGATTCATCGTCACCAGCCGTCTTAAATCCACTTGATAATTGAAATATTGAAGGATGTTCAGACAAAAGCGGTCGTTGACCGCTCCATTCACATGCCGGCCAAAGAGGCGCAAGCCGCCGCGCTCATCCACGGACAAATGTTTCAAGAACTCCTTGGTGTACCCCAAGACGACGGTTGGTTGGCGACGCTGAAGCAATCCGGGTTCCCGCGCCAACTGCGGCAAACTGAAGACCAGCGCTTGTTCCCAGTTCAACTCGAAACCGTTCTTGAGCGCTTCCAGATACAGGATCTTTTCGTGCATCAGCCGATTGAGCCGCGGCGTCGTGTCCGACTCCTTGCCGGAGATGGCCACCAGCACCAGCGCGTCCGGCTCTCGGAAAGTCTGGGCCATGTCCGTGAGGTTCTCCAGGATGACCCCCACCGCGCGCGATGATAAATTCGTCAATCCACCGATGCCCGTTCCATTGATCTCGATGAGGTGAAATTGTTTTTCACCGTTGATCTCTGAAACCAGAATGTCAAACGGCGCGACGCAGAACAAGGAACGCTGCTCTTTGTCACGCAAGGAAACCGTGCTTTCTTCTTGCAGCTTGCGCAGCAAGGGGATGTCTTGGCTCTCGCGGACGGGAGTTCGGTCTTCTAAAAAATGACCGAGAAGAGGTGAAGACGCGATCAGCGTGTCGAGCGAGATCTTAAAGGGATGTATGTACATGCCCCCCTCCTCAGGAATGGTCCATCTCACGAATTAGTTTCTCACGAAATATCGTTAAGCTTTCTTGAACGAGTGTAATTTACTTATTCAAGATTCATCAAATGACATGAATATTCACATCAAGTCGTACTTTTATAAGAGATGGTGAAGATAGGTGATTCTCCTTTATTTATATTCTACCACCATCCCGAATTTTTGCGAGATGGCCCAACCGTTGCCAAACCATTCGTCTAGGACAAGGACCTACTGCTCAAAAGCTTTGATCAGATGCTGTCAAGATCACGGCGAACCTACAAGGGACTCTGCTTACGCCTGATCGGGCGACTCACCCTGCTCAAAAGGCTGGGGTGATGGTGAATCCACAGGGGCAAACGCCATGCCATTGGAAAGCAACCGTCTTCTCTTTTGGTGGAATGGGTATAAGATATTTAAACATAAGAAGTTGTGACTTTGGGTCAACTATGCCTCGGCGAACGACTCTGACAACAGATGTGAAGTTCGCTGCCCATCGGAGCGCCTGATTGCTCACAACAGATAAAATGTGCCAGCTGGGAGCGCTGATCATGCGGCCTGGCGCGTGGTGGTGGACATAGGCAGAACGGTCGCGCTGATCGGTATTCCCGGCAATCCCAGCACATGGGGCTGTTCGTGCAACACATCCAGAACATAACGCATGAAGTGCGTGCAAAACACGCACAGCTGGCGCAGTTGTTCCATGCGCAGATTCAACAAGGTCAACGTTTTCCGATTGGTCAGCGGCAACATGTAATCGGTTCCCGAACGATTGTTGGCGTGCGCCGAGGTGGAGATATTGTTGATGAAACACAGTCGATCCATGTTGGGGGCGTGCGCGGGCAAGCTGGCAATCTTGACGATGGAGGGGAACGCCTTGAGGTTGATGCCGTCCCGATACACCACGACGCGCAGCTCATATTTGTGATTGTACAACGGATGCTCACAGTGGGTGATGACGCAAGAATCGACATACTCGCAAACTGTGTACGGAAAGGCGCCGTGGGGCAATTGATAGTATTGTTTGGTCTGCTCGATGGAGGCGTCAATCCGGGCGATGATTTCTTGCTCTGGCTCATTGGCGGACAAAAAGAATTCAATGCCGTGTCCCAAGCCCGTGCCGCACGGTTTGATGACGGTCTTACACCCTTTGGCCACCCAATCCAACACAACGGCGATCAGACTATCGCGGTCCGGGGCGCACTGAAACGCGACGCCGTTCGGCAACATCAGGTGGGGATTCTTTTGCAGATATTCGTGGAGCAGCTGGTACACGATCCCTTTGTCGGAACCAGCCAGGAAGGAGCGGTTCATGGGAACGAAATGAGTTAGGTCGAGCTGATGGTCAAAGCGTTGCATGATGTTGTGACAGAAGCGATCATTGACGGCACCGTGAACCGGACGGCCAAAAAGATATAAGCATCCCCGCTTATCGAGCTGCAAATGGCACAGAAAGTCCTTGATGTAACCGAGCACCACCGTCGGTTTGCCGGATTGCAAGGTCTTTGGATCCTGAATGATTTGGGGCAAGCCGAGCACCGACGCGCTGCCCCAATTCACCTGGAAGCCTTGGCGCAGAGCCTCGAGATACAACATCTTTTCGTGGATCAAGCGGTTGGCGCGCGGCGCTTCGTCCCATTCTTTCCCCGAAGACGCCACCAGCAACAACGTGTCCGGCGCACGGAAATTCTGCGCCATTTGGGTCAGCCCCAACAGCACTGCTTGCACGGCATGAAACGAGAGATTCGTCAGACCGCCAATCCCCGTTCCATTCATTTCCAGCAAGTGAAATTGTTTCTCGCCATTGCTTTCTGACACTAAAATGTCAAATGGCGCGATGCAAAAGTAGGGGCGTTGTTCCCATTTGCTCAACTGCACCGTGCTTTCGGATTGTAGCCAGTTCAAAAGGGTTTGATCTTGGGAGTCACGGATGTTGGAACGATCCTCCAAAAAATGTCCCAACAGGGAGGATGAGGCGATTAGTGTGTCCAGCGAAATTTGGAAAGGATCAACGTGCATAATGCCTCCTTGCGGATGGTTCCTCCTCTAGAGAAATGAATCAATGTGTATATCGGCACTAATGATCCATTGGAATGTGCCGAATCTCGGAGTCTGTGTACGATTTAATCAATGAAAAAGATGATTCTGTTTGGCATGATGATCATTAAGGTGGTGAATGTAACAACATGAATTGCCTTTTGAATGATGGGGGAATGGAGTTCCTGGAGCCTGGACTGGTTCCACGCGACCGGCGCATACTAATGCGAACGGCGGCAGATTGACAAGATCAGTTCCACCCAGATTTCATTTTACGGCGGCTCCGCCGCGCGATACGCTGAGCCATCCGGAAAACCGGCGCGCGGGGGCCGCACATCCCTTGCGCGCCCAAAATGTTCCAAACTGCCTCTGAGAAGGAGAACCCGCCATGCCGCACGTCCTGGAAGTCGCCGACACGACCCGCCTGTTGCGGGATTTAGTCAGCCGGCCCAGCATCAATCCGATGGGCCGGCCGTTGCAAGGCCCGGAAATTTACGAATATCGCGTCACTGATTACTTGGAGGAGTTCTTTCGCGGTTTGGGGGTGCCTTACGAGCGTCAGCCGGTGGCGCCCCAGCGTGACAATATCGTGGCCCGCTGTGAAGTCCCCGGCGCCCGGCGGACCATCGTGCTCGAAGCCCATCAGGATACCGTGCCGACCGACAACATGACCATCGATCCATTCGCCGCCCATATCGAGAATGGCAAGCTCTATGGCCGGGGGGCGTGCGACATCAAGGGGGGCATGGCGTCGATGTTGGCGACCTTCGCCCGCGTGGTCCGCGAGAAACCGCAAGGGGGGGCCAACGTCATCATGGCCTGCACGGTGGACGAAGAACACACCTTCACCGGCGTCCGTGCGTTAGTCCAACACGGCCTCAAAGCCGATTGGGCCATCGTCGCCGAGCCAACCTTGCTCAACATCGTTCACGCCCACAAGGGGATCGTCCGCTGGCACCTTGCCACGGCGGGCCGGTCGTGCCATAGCTCCAGCCCCGAACAAGGGGTCAACGCCATCTATCGCATGGGCCGACTGCTGACCGCCATTGAATCCTATGCCGAGGAATTGCGCCAGTCCAAGACTGACCCACTACTCGGACCACCGACCTTGAGCGTGGGACGCATCGAAGGGGGCAGTAGTGTCAATGTGGTGCCCGACCGATGCCGTGTCGAGATCGACCGCCGGCTCATCCGGGGCGAGGAGCCGAGCCAGGCCATCGAACAGTTTGCCCAATATCTCCGCGCCCACCTGGGGGACGATGTGCCCTTCGAGAACGCCCCGCCGTGGATGAGCAAGCTGGCCCTGAATCCCGAAGGCTCCGAGGAGCTGACCGAGCGGCTCGGCAAAGTCATCGATCAGCATCGTGGCTCGCACCAGGTCATGGCTGTTCCCTATGGGACCGATGCTTCCACCATCGCGGCCACCGGCATCCCCTCCGTGGTGTTCGGTCCCGGTGACATCGCCAAGGCCCACACCTGCGACGAATGGGTCCCCCTCGATGAAGTCGAATTGGCCAGTGAGATTCTTTTCGATTTGATTCGGGAAGGATAACGCATTTCGCCTGGGGATTCATCGTTTCGCATGGATCAGCCTCCGCGAAACGATGAATTCCAAGGGGGGGGGAACACGCAACCAGCCTAGCCCGGCTCACATAATCCCTTCACGTCGCATTTTCCACAAATTGCCCGCAATTTTGCCATATTCCCGGATCAGGGTTAGTTTGCGCTGTTTGACTCAACGCGGATTTCGGTTACAGTATCCATCAGTGATGTAGGATTCCTTCCTTGGCCTATCCAGCCTCATGGTCGAAACTTCCGATCCTTCCGCTTGGATCAGGAGGAGCCTCAACCGGAATCTTCGCAGATTATGCCAACCCGTCTGACGAAGAGTTCGAGGGGCGCCTCCTGACCAGGCGAAGGATATTTTGGCTTTCTTCTCCTCTCCTATTGCAACGGCACAACTTGAGTGACGGTCATGTGATAGTTGCGTAAGTCCCCCCGATACTGGACCGTGCCATAGAGATTGATATTGCGCTGGACGTAGGGTTCCAGGTTCAGTCCCGGCCAAGGAGTGACATACAGACGCGCTTTACCGGGGCCGGCGTCGAGCACATACGTCGGCTGGCTATCGAGGGAAAAGCCCGCTCGTTCGAGCCGGCCGGGGCCGCTGGCTTGAATTTGTTGGGACGGCTGCGCGGGAGGCGGAACCCGAGAGGCCAGCTGGCCGGGAACTTGCTGGCTGGTGTCGCGGACGGCGGGACGGAACGACGCGCCGCCGGTGTAGGGCTGCACCTGAGCGGGAAGCGGACGCGGCGCCTGACCGGCATAGTAGGCATGGTCGGGGCGGTTGGGTTGATACCCCGGCGGCGTCGAACCGCGATTGCGCTCGCGGGCCGCTTGCGCGTGGTTCAGACAGTGCAGCACCAAGCTATGATCCGTGGTCTGCTTGCTCAACTGCAAATACAAGCGCTCGGCTTCGGGGAAGTTACCCGCTTGTTCGGCTTGACGGGCTTGTTGCAGCAGGGTCTTGTCGTCCACGGGGCCAGCTGGCGTCCCAGCGTCCGGCGGCGCGGAATGGGCCGCGAAGGTCTCGACGGTGGCGCCCCCTTGCACGGCGCTGGCCGGAATCCAACGGACTTCGGTCAAATGAGGCTGGATAGGTAGCCAGATGCCATCCTGATCCGTTTTGGGCGGGCCGACAAAAACGACCTGGCTTCCCATTTCCAGAAATACTTGTTGCACATTCGGTTTGGCGTTGTGGATCGTGCTCCCCACCAGCACCGGAACACGTTCCTCCACGCGACCTATCGGCCCTTCCGGTTTCACTAGACGGGCGTTGACCCAGCTGAAGGAACCGGGCGGCGGCTCGATGGCCAGCCAACCTTCCACCTGTTTTTCCGGCGGCAACTCCCTGAGACGAACCCGGTCCCCTTGTTTGAGTTTGCTGGTGGGATAGTAGTTCGGACTGGGGCCGCTGCGTGCCTCGACTTCGGGCACGCTGATAATGCGCTCTTGGATCGCGGAAGGCTGAGCCTGGGCGGTCACGACCCAAGCGACGATCCAAGCCATTCCGCCGATGAATCGAAGGGATTTCATGGTCGTCCTCCTCGGGCTAATCGGCTTACGCGGGGTGAGGAATCATGCTTTAATTAAAATCGGCGCGGCACGGGTCGTCGCGTGAAGCCGAAACGCATTTTCCGAAGGGAACCGCCGCCCGCTCGCCAAAACCTGCGGCGGACACTGCTTATAGCGAAAAATGCAAGTACCTCAAGTCCAGATGCCGTGGGAAATGGGCAAAAGGAAATGGTCAGGCAAGACACGCGCTCCGCGCGCCGCCGCGATCAGCGCCCGGAGAGATTCCACGGCCCCCCGAAGTTCATACAATCATTCCGTGGAAAACCACGACTCATCTTGCCGAGGACTTCCTCATGGCCGACTTTACTTATCGTGACATCGCCAAGATGCTGGATCATTCGCTGTTGCAGCCGGTGTTGACCGATGCCGAGTTGGAAGCGGGCTGCCAGCTGGCCCGCGATTATGACGTGGCTTCGGTATGCATCAAGCCGTATGCCGTGCGGCGGGCGGCGGAAATTTTGGCCGGCTCCACGGTGGCGGTTGGGACGACCATCGGCTTCCCCCACGGCGGCCACGTCACCGCCATCAAGGTAGCCGAGGCCGAGCAAGCCATGACCGACGGCGCCCGCGAGCTAGATATGGTCGTCAACATCGGCAAGGTGCTCAGTAAGGATTGGTCCTACGTCGCCGCCGACATCCGGGCGGTCGTCGAAGCCGCCCATCGCCGGCAAGCCTTGGTCAAAGTGATCTTCGAGAACTGTTTCCTGCACACGGAGCACAAGGAACAACTGTGCCGCATCTGCGGCGAAGCGGAGGCGGATTTCGTCAAGACTTCGACGGGCTACGGCGACAGCGGCGCCACCGACGAAGATTTGATCCTCATGCGCCGCTGCTCCCCGCCGCGCGTGCAAGTCAAGGCGGCAGGCGGCGTGCGCAATTTCGACCGGCTGCTGGTCGTGCGGGGCATCGGCGTCACCCGCGTCGGCGCCACCGCCTCGAAAGCCATCCTGGATGAGTGCAAGGCGCGGTTGGGAAGGTGAGAACCCATGATAGCCGGTTCATGGGGGCGGCACGGGCTTCCACATCAAGCTCATGGGCACGAGGTCGTAATCGATATTCCCGGTCTGGTTCGCGATCACGGCTTGAAGCGGCTTGCCGGGGTCTTCCTCGGCGGCGATCAGTTCCTTGACCCGTTTTTTCACGTAGTCATGCAACAGCTCCAAGGTAATCACCGGCTTGGAGGGGGGAACCTGGGGCAAAGGAGTCTCCCCCTTCGCGGAGTAGAGACGCTTTCCCTGAAGCCCCTCCAGCAAAGCCAAGGTCATGGCGCCATGCTGCCATTCCTCGCGTTCCTGCGCCAACTGTTCCCCCAAGCAGGACGCCATGACGATAATCCCCTTCCCCCCCTGATTCACGAACTGTTGTTTGGCATTGGCCACGGCTTGTTCCAGATCGGTCGGCACCTCCGCGCCGCGCGTGTGGATGGCGCCGAACATCTCGCGAGTGACGGCGCCGCTGTGACAAGTATCCAGCAGCACGATGACTAAGCAGGGCAAATTGCTCAGCACTTCATTCATCTGATTCCACGACAGGGCCGTCTTGCGCGGCGCTTCCGCCTGGGAATCGTAGTCGTGCGGAACGAAGTAAAAGGTGTCGTATTGGCTTTTCTGCCCATGCCCCGATAGCGCCACGATGACCAAGTCATTGTCTCGCAGCTGTCCTTTCTTGGCGTGGGTATGCAGTTGATCCAAGGCGGCCAAGATGGCGGCGCCGGTGGCTTGCTCATTCATCAGACGAGTGCAAGTTACTTTGTTGAACAAGCCTCCTTCCAATCCCTGGAAAGCGCGGGTCAGCGCTGCCGCGTCGGCGTGAGCATAGCGTAGATTCCGTTTCTGTTCCTGATAGGTGGAAACCCCCGCCGCCACCACGAACAGGTTCACCGGGACGTTGCTATCTTGTCGCCAATACGCTTCGATGGTCGCTTGTTGGGCCATGGGACCGGGATCGGCGACGCGGACCAAGACGCGATTGGTTCCTGGGACGAACTCGGCGGCCAGCTGCTCAGACAGGAATTCATCCCCCTCGCGCCGCACCGGCAAGGTATGCCTCATGCCGTTCACTTCCACTTCCAGCATGTGGATGTTCGGCAAGACTTGCCCTGAGGGGGACGTCAGCGCGACCCAGAAATGATAGGGTCTTCGCTCACCCGTGTGGTCGGGCGTGAACTCCACGCCACGCGATAGATCAATGTCTTTCTTGTCGTAACCCACGGGCAGTTGGTTCACAGTATCGCGGACGGCGCGGAAGTGAGAGAAATCCGGGATGACAGGCGCCGGCGCCGGCACCGGCACAGAGCCTTGCGTGGACTTATTGGACTTGTGTAAGGGGAGAAGTACATTCAGCCCCAACGCGCCAAGCAGCACCAGCGGCGCTGCGGATAGCAACGCATAACGCATCCGTCGCGGGATGGGTTTCGAGGTAGGCGGCGGCTCCGCTTTTCCTTGCAAGGGGCGGGCGGCGCACCACTGGCGCACGATCCGCGTCACGGTGACTTCGTTCAAGGAGGAGCCAGGCCGAGAGGAAGCCACCAAGGTATGCTTGAATGGCTTGCCATCGAACCAAGGATATTGGGCGGCATAATGCGCATCCACCCAGGCTTCCTCTTGTTGCAGTTTCTCCGCCAAGCCCAGGATTGGCAACTTGTCCACCGGGTCCGTCGAGAAGACCCATTGCCCCTTACCCCAATGAACGGCCAGCAACACCCAGTGGTTGCCAATAGCGTCATGGTCGCGCCGGCTCCAGTGCTTGAACAAGATGCTTTTGGGACGGCGCAGGAACAAGGCCGTGCCATGCGTGGGGGGATCGCCAGGCAGCGTTACCGCCCACTGCTCGCCGCGCGCGACATCACGCCGGAACACGTCGCGGTCGCGCTCCAGGTAAGCTCGTTCGCGGGCATAGTCGGAACGACCGGCGAAGGGGGACGCTTGAAACGGGTCCAAGCCGTTCGCGGCGGCTTGGAGCAGACAGTCCGCCATCTTGGCCCAGTCCGCCGCGAACTCGGCCGCTGTCTCTGGTTCGGTCAAATCCTCGCCGGCCAAGGTGCGAATCGTCAAGAAGATGCCGTCGATGGATTCCTCCACTGGGATGCCTTTGGGCGGACTGTGACCGCGGCGCATCAACCGGGCGTATTCGGCGTAGGCTTTCGCTTCCGCTGGCAATGACTTGCCAGCCGCCAGGTGTTGGGCGAAGGTGGCAGCCAGCATGTCATCCAGCGTCGGGCCGATGCCACTGACATTCACGACCAGACATTCCGGTTCGCCGGGTCCGCGCCACAAGGCTTGCCAGCCATGTTGCAAGACGAACCCAGCCAGGTCGCGCCGCTGGCGCTGGTCCGGCGCTTCCGGGAGAACGTACACCTCGCCCGGCGCCGGCGGCACGGTTTCCGAATCCAACTTGCGAAACAGAAGTCTCATGATGCCCACCATCGAAAGCGGATCGGTCCATGAGCGCTTGGTGGATCACTTCGCTGGTTCTCGTGATCCCGGCGCGGTGAACCAGGTCAGCATTTGCAATTGATACGTGCCGATCTCCTTCTCTAGGTCGCGTTGAGCGATGCCGGAAGCATACAACGCCTCTTGGAACAATTGTCCCAACGGTGTGTCAAATCCCGCGCTGAGGTCGCGGAAACGCCGCAAGCTGGGCTGAGCCAGCGCGGAGAAATCGATGGGTTTCTGATGGCTCTCGGCTTTGACGGCGATGACGACCAACCGTTGCAGGTCGAGCTTCGCCGTCGCCAGTTTGCCACGGGGAAGCAGAATGGTTTTACCAGGCGCCAGGCGATTGTCCAAGACTTCCCCCGGATTCGGAAAGATCGGCGTGATCCCATAGTTGCTATCGACTAGCAATAGGGTGACATCGACCGGCTCGGAACTTAGGTTCTGAATGCGAAAGGCATACGGTTCGCCATCGTGAATCTTCAGCCCTTCCTTGTCCGGTGACACGCGCTGAACCCGTAGGAATTTCTCATTCGTCACGCGCGTCAGCTCCACTTCGACATGGATTCCTTGCACCACCAGACCGCGTGGCTTCTCGGTCGTGGCGCAGAGCGTCAACAAGTTCTGAGCGCGGGCGACGCGCCGCAAGAGGTTCGCCAACTCGGTCGCGGCTTGGGCGAGCGGGAAGGGGCCATATTCCACAGTCGTCGGCTTGTCATTTAGCCAGGCGACGCCCTGAGCGGGGCTGAGAAAGACCTCATTGCCCCGGACCTTAGCCAGCCAATCCGCTTGGGGGGAAGGCACGACTTGCACGAGCGACCCATTCTCCGCAGCCAGGTCGCGCAGCACGGTTTCCAGACGCGCGCGGGCTTGTTCGGCGTTTTCGGCATCGGGTTGTGGTTGTCCCGGCAACGGCTCGCCAACCACGGCGGCCACGCGCAAGCGTAGCGGTCCGTGATCGGCGTACACCACTTCAGCGCGTGCGCCTTCGGGAATGTCCCGTGGCATGGCCACTGCGCCGAACTTACACGGCTGCACTTCGGCGGCCGTGACGCCCACCGCTTTGACCACGACATGACCGATGGATTGATGCGCGCCTGCTTGGTCGGCGGGGGGGTAAATGGCCAAGATGCTCCCTTGCGTCAAGCCGTGCAGCGCGCCAGCGGAAACCATCCACTTTCCAGTCGCGTCACGGTGGAGCACCAACGGCGGACGCTCCGGCAGTGTCTCGAAACCCAACACTTTGCGGTTCCGGTCCTCCCCTTCCACCAGCGGCACGGACAGCATCCGCTTCTGGCGCAGATATTCGACCCGCACGGATTGGACCAGGTCCTCATACGACAACGGTTGCTTGGTCCGCGCTAAAACCTGACAGATCGTGTAAGTCAATAAGCCATAACGTCTTTTCTGTTCCTTGTCGAACAGGTCTTCAAAATCGTCCTCCGTCGTACACTGGTTGGGCAAACAGGCGTAGATGGCCACGACTTGCGGCGTTTGCTCCAGCTGCAACGGAGCCACGATTTGATGGCCGGCTGGCACTTTCTTGGCCTTTTGCAGCTCCTCCACGGGGACCAGACGTTCCGCCGGCAGCTCGCGGCGCACCGCGTTCGTGTCGCGCAGCATGGTGCCGGAATGGCAGCAATCGAACGTGATCCACACGAACGCCCCGGCTTCGGTGAGGCGCCGCACCCATGCGCCGATTTCATTGTCCGTGATGGCGTTGCGCACGCTAGCTTGCTTGCGGTCCCAGCCGCGAATGTCGCGGGGTAGGAAGATTTCATCCAGTCCGTCAGGTTCGGGGAACTGGGGATCGTCGCGCAGCGCGGGTTGCTGGCTGCCGTGCCCCGACAGCCAGATGACCACCTGATCGCCGGGTCGCGCTTTGGCGGCCAATTCCGCGAACGCTGTCTCGATGTTGGCACGGCTGGGCAACAAATTTTCGGGTCCCTCTTCGGACAGGACCACGATGTTCTTTTCAGGGAATTGGAACCAATCGAGCAGAATTTTCCGCACCAAGCGCACGTCGTTGGCCGCTCCCGGCAAATCCGCGTCCGGCACATGGATATAATGACTGACACCGATCAGCAGGGCATGGCGATTCGGCATCTTGGCTTCGGCGGTGGGTTTATCGTCAGGCGCGGCCCCCCACAGCCGGTCCGCCGCCGGCTCAGGGCCAGCAAGGAAAAGCAATCCCCAGGTTAAAACCAGGGAAACGCTCCCAACACTCAGTGAGCAAGCGGTACGTGTCATGCCTCCGACTCCTGCCCCATAGCGGTTGATCTTGTTGGAAAGGAAGCTATCTCGATCTCATCCGTTAGGATAATTGCCAAATAGTGGCGCTGAACGACAGGAAAATGTGGATGCTAGAATGCAATCATACCCTGTTCACATGGGGTTGGGTAGAGAGGATGGAATGATTATACCAGTAAGCGAGTTCCTTAGCGGGGAAATAAGGGTTTTGCTAACCCGTGGAGAATAAAGAAAGAGTCCGGCAGATGGTACCGATGTCTTGTCATCCCCGGGACGGGTTTAGTTCCTGGCCCCACGTCCCCCTAAGCGTGCAGGTCAGGAAACATGGATATGGAGAGCCTACGTTCCCGTCATTCCTCGGATGGCCAAGACCCAGACCATCTCATCCGGACCCTTTGGTGAAGGTGATTCCCAGGCGTGGGACGTTGGTTCAATCTCCGCTGCCGGTCACGCCGACGAAGCGAATGACACAATTGACTCCGGAGCGCAGCCAGCGGAGTTGGCATCGCCGCGCTTCCGCGTAGGTGGCGTAACTGGCCATTTCGTCCTCACGCACCCCCTTTTGGAAGTTCGTGGCCATGGGCCGCCGCGCGTAAACGACATAGCGATCTTCAAGGACTATCGGCATGTCACACCTCCCAGACGTCGCTCATTCGCCAGTTCTCACGCTGATGGAAAACGCACAAACCTGAGGGGGGAAACGGAAACCAGGCGCATCCATGCTTGAGATGGACGGAAGCCAACTTCAACTCATAACACCAGCAATTGCACCTGATCCTCGGACAAGCGCTTTAAGAACGCGCAACCGATGATGAATTCACCGCTGAAATGTTCCAGGATATATATGATCCGTGCCCGGCGCCGCGTCGTGTAACCCAACAAGACGTTGTGGATATTGATTGTCAGCGTGGCGCCGCATTCCAGCCGGTGGTTCAGGAACAGACTCACGCCCCCAGCGGAGATGTTGCGCATGCGGATCGGCCAATCGAAGCCTTCAATGGTCACGCGCAGTCGGTTTTGCACATCCTCACTCAGCGGATAGCGCGGGTCCTGGCGACGTTCATGCCCCAGCGAACGGAACGCGGAGGCGGTGGATTTCTTGGATGGCTTGATCATGGCGGCCTCGGTGTTCTTGAACTGGTCGCAACAGTTGGGCATTCGTGTTGCTGATCTCCTGTTGGTCCTCTCATCAATAAGCATCGAAAATCAACCCCGCCAGCGCGCGCGAATGGATGAATTTTTTTCGCGAGTCGGGAAACGCTCGCTGTCCAGCAAAAGTCGCTTGACTTTCCGAGAGCATTGACTACACTTTCGCATAGATATAATCTCATTCGTGGATATAATTGAACTTTGTTCACAAGTTCATCCCCCCCATTTGTTGAAGTGTGTTCACGAATCGAGTTATTCCCCCCTCTACATGATGAATCTGCATTGAGTTCTCCGAACCCGTCTTTGTGTTTTGGTAGGTTGCCATTTCCTATCCAGGGGTTTCTCGTGCCCGCCCGCATCCTCTCTCAGCGCGCGGGTGGCGAAAGGAAGGAGGAGAATCATCATGTCCAAGCGTCTGCACAAACAGCCGCGCAAGAGGAGCACGTACTCCCTACACTTCGAGTTGTTGGAACGCCGGAACCTGCTCAGTTTCGGGTTTGGGTCGCTGCTGAACGTGACTTCTCTCACTGCTCCGCTGGCGCCGGAGGCACAAACCACGACGCTCGAGGTGGTGGACACGGCCAACTTACTGGAATCGGTTATGTCTCCGCTGGATGTCGAAGAAACACTCCCCGTGGCCATTATCTCGGAACCTGTCGCCGCGCTGGCGGAGACCATCTCGGAACCGATCACGATCAGCACCACTTTGATGGAAACGACCATCATCTCTATCCCAGACAATCGGCTATCTCATCCGATCACGCTGGATGCCGGCTTGGGGGTCGAAGCGAGCTGGGATAGCGACTTGCCCCAAGCGCGCATCGAGGCGGGGCTGGACATGGGCCTTGGCGAAAGCCTTCTCCTTGCTCCCGTCACGGCGGATGCGTCGGCGCATCTCGGCACGGACTGGACCGTGACACCCAGCGAGGCATTGCTTTGGCCGTCGGCGACGGTTGGCCTCGACGCGGGGTTGACAGCCAGCGAAAACACCCTGCTGCCGCTCCTCGATCTGGAAGCCGGCTTGGGCGTTCAGTCCAGCGCGGCCGCCCTGTTGCCCGTCGTCGACCTCGGGGCCGAGTTGGCCGTCGTTCCCGAGGAAGGATCGATCCTGCCGGAGGCGAACTTGACTGCCGCCCTGCATGTCACTCCCCAAGAGGACATGCTTTTGCCTGCCGTGGTGCTCGTGGGGGAAGCGACCATCACGCCGAGCGCGGATTCGATCTTGCCGGAAATTGGTCTGGCTGCCGAGGCCATCATCACTCCGCGCCAGGACTCCCTGTTGCCAGCGCTCGGTCTCGAAAGCGAAGCGGGCATTCGCCCCAGCGAGGATTCACTACTGCCAGCGCTGGAGCTGGATGCCGGGTTTCATGTCACCCCCACCGAAGACAGCTTACTGCCACAATTTGACATCGATGCCGAAGTTAGCATCATTCCCAATGACGATTCTCTCTTGCCGAAAGTGGATGGAAGCCTCGACGCTAGTATCAAGCCAGTTGACAACAGCTTGCTGCCGGAGGTAAGTGTCGATCTGGAGGGAACCTTCTCCCCGGGGGAAGATGCCATTCTACCGGAAATCGACGTCGCGCTAGACATTGCATCCATCGATGATTTGCTTTCGTCGCCAAGCGATGCCATTGCTAATCTCCTTCCTGGATCAGTCGTATCCATCGATGCTGATGGCGTGGCGGTCACGCATCAAGAAGTGCCTCCTCTGGCTTCGTTGGGCACGGAGGACGATCCCTCTTTGAATGACGGGGAAGGTGAGGAATTATCCGATGAGGAATTCGAGTTGCTCTTCGCCGAGCTTTTGAATGCGGACGCGGCAGCGGCTAATGATTCGGAAGAGACGGAAGAAGAATTGGGGCCAGAGGAGGTGGCGGCGTTGGTGTTGCCGGTGTTCGCGGAGTCGCTGGAGCTGATCGGCGCTGACGGAGAGGTGTTGGCCATCGGCGTGGCGGCTGATTTATTGGCGGGGCTGGGGTTGGATTGGACCTCCGTGGAACAGATGCTCGATCATTTCCTCCAACTCTTAGCGGAATTGCAAGAAATGCTAAGCGATTGGCTGCTCGGTCAGGGCTGGTTGCCTTGGCTGATGGCGCTCGGCTTGGCGGCGGCGGTGGCGGAGTGGTATCGCCGGCACCTGCGGCGTTCCAAGGCGGACATGGACATGGCACTAGCCTGTTCCGCGGCGGCTTGGCCCTGGCTGCCGGGAATGCAGGGCTTGTGTCCAGCAAGGTGAAACATGAAAACCGAATTGCTCGAGGAATTGATTGTCCAATTGAGCGCCGGCGATGACAAGGCGGCGGAAGAAGTCTTTCGCGCGTATGAGCCGTATCTGCGCCTGGTGGTGCGACGCATGTTGCCCAATCATTTGCGGCCCAAGTTCGACTCGGTGGACGTGGTGCAATCGGTCTGGGCCGATGTGCTGCGTGGCTTTCGGGCGGCGGGCTGGCAGTTTCGCAGTCCGGGGCACTTGAAAGCCTTTCTCGTCAAGGTGACGCGCAATCACTTCATCGACCGCGTCCGCAAATATCGCACGGCGGTCGAGCTGGAACAATCCTTGGCGGGGATGGCTCCAGAAGAGCCGGTGTTGGCCCGCGACCCGCAACCCAGCGAGGTGGCGCAAGCACAGGAATTATGGGAGAAGATGTTGGCTCTCTGTCCCCCCGCGCACCGGCAGATTCTGCACCTGAAACGGCAAGGGCGGACGCTGGCCGAGATCGCCGCGGACACCGGCTTGCACCCCAGCAGCATTCGCCGCATCCTGTACGACGTGGCCCGGCGCTTGGCCGAACACGAACCAGTGAATTTGAGTGCGATTGATGACTGATTCCGAAGAAAAGGATTTCTTGTCCTTGTTTTCCGCTGCCTGGCGGTTGTCCCATGCTCGCCGACCATCGCGGACGCGCACCGAGACGTTGATCGGCCAGCTGTTGGACGAACTCGGCCAACGCTGGCGGCACGGGGAGCGGGTGCCCGTCGAAGAGCTGCTACACCGCCACCCGGAGCTAAATCTCAAGCCTGAAGCCGCCGTGCAGTTGATCTACGAGGAATACTGCTTGCGCCGCGAGGCCGGCGAGGAGGTGTCGCGCTCGGAGATGCTGCGCCGCTTTCCGCAGTGGCGCGACAAGCTGGGTGTGGTTCTCGATTGTCACGAGCTGTTGCTGCCAGGAGCGGCGGAACCGTCCTATCCGGCGGTCGGAGAGTTCTGGGGCGATTTTCACTTGCTGGCGGAGTTGGGCCGAGGTGGGGAAGGGCGCGTGTATCTGGCCGTCCAGCTGGCCTTGGCCGATCGCCTTGTGGTGTTGAAGTTCACCCCCTGCGATGGACACGAACACCAATCCCTGGCCCGCTTGCAACATACCCACATCGTTCCGCTGTATTTCGTGCAAGACAATCCTGGCCGCAACCTGCGGACCTTGGGCATGCCGTACTTCGGCAGCGTGACCTGGGCCCACTTGCTGGAGCGGCTGGCGGCGCTGCCGCCGTCCCAGCGCCAGGGGGCCGACGTGGCGCGCGTGCTGGAAGATGCCGAGAACGCGTTCCCCTCTCCCTCTCAAGGGCCGGCCCGCCCGTTCGTGGCCCAGGCGTCTTACCAACAAGTCGTGAGCTGGATGGGGGCCTGTCTGGCGGATGCCCTGCACTATGCCCATGAACGCGGGTTAGTACACTTGGATGTCAAACCGTCCAACGTGTTGCTGGCCAGTGATGGTCAACCCATGCTGCTGGATTTTCATCTGGCCCGCCCCCCGCTGGCCGCTCAGGAACCGGCCCCAGACTGGTTGGGGGGGACGTTGCGCTACATGTCGCCGGAGCAACGCCAGGCTCTATCGGCGGTGCGCGACGACCAGCCTGTTCCGTTGACTATTGATGGACGTTCCGATATTTATGCACTCGGACTGGTGCTGTATGAGGCGTTGGGGGGCACGGTGCCGGACGATCCCGATGAGCCGTTGCCACCGCTGAGACAACATAACCCCGCCGTCCCCGTGGGCTTGGCGGACATAATTGACAAGTGCCTATCAGCGAATGCCGCCGAGCGTTACCCGAGCGCCGCCGCCTTGGCCGATGATCTGCGCCGCCATCTCGGAAATCTCCCCTTGCGCGGCGTGGCCAATCGCAGCTGGGGGGAGCGTTACCGTAAGTGGCGCCGCCGCCGGCCCCAAGCCCTAACGGTGTTGAGCTTGATGGCCGTGGTGCTGGCCCTGATCACAGCGGGAAGCGTGCTGACCTATGCGCATTTCACCCAGCGCCAGCGTCAAGCGGAATCGGCTCTGCGCGAAGTCCGCCAGCATGTGCAACGTCGTGAGTATGACGCCGCCGAGCGCCGCTTGCGCCAGGGGCAAGCCCTTGTCGAGGGACTGCCGTTTTCGGATGGGATCAGGCGCCAGCTTCACGAACAAGCACGCATCATGCGCCAGGCGCGAACCGTTCATGAATTGCATTTGCTGGTGAATCGCTTGCGTTTTCTGTACGGCGGCGATGCGCCTACCTCGGCCCAGCTGCGCCATCTGGAAGATGCTTGCCGTACCATTTGGGCGGCGCGGGGAATTTTGCTGGAAGATGCCGCCGTCCGTCTGGGGGCCAACGAGGACCAGCGGCTGCGCGCCGACTTACTCGACCTGGCGATTTTGTGGGCGGATTGGCATGCCCACGCGGCCACTGACACGGTGGCGCGACAAGCCCATGTCGAATCGTTCGCCATTCTCCGCGAGGCCGAAACGTTGTTCGGGCCAAGCATCGTTTTGGTTCAGGAGCAGCAACGCCACGCGGAAGCTGGAGGACTGGAAGCCGAAGCCCGCGCCGCCGCGCGCCGCGCGGCCCGGCTGGCGCCCCAGTCCGCTTGGGAACATTATGCTTTGGGGCGCGGCTGGCTGCGGCGCGGCAAGCCAAACCACACCACAAAAATGCTGGATCAGGCGTTGGCGGCACAGCCCGATAACCTGTGGGCCAATTACTATCGCGGCGTCTGTGCCTACCGCCAGCAAGATTACACCGAAGCAGTAGCCGCCTTTCGCGCTAGCGTCGCCTTGGCTCCCGATGCCGCTCCGTGCTATTTCAATCGCGGCTTGGCCTATGCCGCCCTGGGCGACCGCGCCCGAGCGCTGCGCGACTACGACCACGCGTTGCGACTAGATGACGCATTCGCGGCAGCGGCCCTGCGCCGCGGCATCCTGCACGCTGAGGAGAAACGCTGGACCGCCGCCCGCGCCGACTTGCAGCGCGCCTTACAGCTGGGCGCCGACCCCGCCACAACCTATTATCACTTGGCCGAGGTCTTCATCGGCCTGCACGATCCCGCCGCCGCTCAAGATAGTTTACATCGCTGCCTACAACACCATCCTGACCATCCCGCCGCCCGGCAACTCTGGCACGACCTCGATCCGTCAACACCGCGGTGATGGATGTTCGCTCGCCCCGTCCATCACGCGCGGCGGAATGCCTATTTCTTTCGTTGTGATGTGCTTGCCCAACCGCTCCAAGTATAAGAAACTATTCGGAAAGGTTCCGTGGAGCACGTTGGCATCATGCCCCACGAGTCCTTCCGGAGAATTTCCAAGCGAACCCCATGCCGAATCCACGGTGGGAGGAAACTTCAACAATGGCTAATTCAAAGACGTATCCATTCACTTTCGGTCCTTGGAACATCAGCACCGGCGCGGACCCGTTTGGACCGCCGGTGCGCAAGGAGGTCGAGTTCGCCGCCAAGCTGCGCGAGTACAAGAAACTGGGCTTCGACGGCGTGCAGTTTCACGATGACGACGTCGTGCCAGCGGATCAGGATTGGCAGACCATGCGCCAGGGGATCGCCGAGGTCAAGAAAATCCTCGACGGCGAGGGGTTGTTTGTCGAGATCATCGCGCCGCGCTTGTGGGAACACCCTTACACCATCGACGGGGCTTACACGTCCAACAGCCCCCAGGAACGGCAATACGCCCTGGAACGCTCCAAGCGCTGCATCGACATTGGCAACGAGTTGGGCTGCCGGAACGTGGTGCTGTGGCTGGCCCGCGAGGGAACCTACATCCGCGAGGCCAAGGACCCGATCACGGCCGTGGGGCGGATCGTCGAAGCCATCAACGTCATGCTGGAATACGACAAGCACATCCGCATCCTGGGCGAGATGAAGCCCAACGAGCCGATGGACCAGTCGTATTCACCGACCCCCGGCCATTTCCTGGGACTGGCCTATCGCACCGCCGACCCAGCCCGCGTGGGGGTCTTGATCGAGTCGGCCCATTCGATCCTGGCCGGCCTGGACCCATCCGATGACATGGCCTACGCCTTGTGGCACGGCAAGCTGTGGAGCGTCCACCTGAACGATCAAAACGGCTTGAAGTATGACCAGGACAAGACCTTCGGCTCGGTCGATCTGCGGCGGGCCTTCAACACCGTCTGGGTGCTGGAGCGGGGCCACTACGACGGCTGCATCGGCCTCGATGTCAAGGCCATGCGCACCACCAAGCAAACCGACCAGACGAAACACCTGGCCAATAGCCGAGACATGTTTCTGCGCCTGCTCGACGTGGCCCGCGCCGTGGACCCCGCCCAGGTGGACAGCTACCGGGCCGAGCGCGATTATGAAGGGTTGGAGCTGTATATCTTGGGGAAGTTGATGGGAAAGTGACGAGTTCGATTTCCACACGACGTTCTTGACAACGATGCAGCCATACCAACCGTTGGAGGTGTCCCATTGAAAGCGCGGTGTTGATCCTGGCGGCGTTGCTGATCGGCGTCTCCAAGGCAGGTTTCGGCGGTGGGACGGGGTTTCTCGTGGGACCGTTGCTGGTGCTGGTCTTCCCCGCCAAGGAGTGTGTCGGCTTGATGCTGCCGTTGCTGTTGGTGTGTGATGCCATGTGCCTGATTCCCTACTGGCGGCAGTGGGACACGATGAACGTGCTCATCCTCTTGCCGGGAGCCGCGCTGGGGGTGGTCTTGGGTACGCTGCTGCTGGACGCCGTTTCCAACACCATGTTAGCCCGAGGCATGGGCTTGTTCGCTATTGGCTTCGCATTGTTGCAAGCCTATCGGGAATGGCATGCCCACGCGGCGACGATCTTGACGCCGGATTGGTGGCCTGGTTCGCTGGTGGGAGCCAGCACGGGGTTCGTCTCCACGGTGTCGCACATGGGAGGCGTGATCACGGTCATGTACCTGCTGCCGCAGCGACTGGAAAACGCGCGCTTCGTCGGCACGACTACGGCCATCTATTTCCTGCTCAATACGCTCAAGGTACCCGCGTATTGGCAAATTGGCGTCTTGGATGTGTCGCTCATCTGGCGGGACGTACCGCTGATACCCGTCGTGATTCTCGGCACGGCGTTGGGGGTCTATCTCAACCGGCGCATCTCCAGCACGTTGTTTTCGCGTGTCATCCTGGTCACGGTACTGCTTACTGGCGTGCATCTGCTACTGACGTATGGATAAGGAAATAACCGGGGCCTGACACGAAAGTCAGACCACGGTTACTCCTTTGTCAACTATTGCCATTCACTGCAAATAGCCTGTGACGTCAAGAGCCATCGTCTCCATGTTAGGCGGACGTCCGGCGGCGGCGCCTACCATACCAACCCGCCAAGCTGGCCCCAATCAAGCCAGTAATGAGGCTGGCCGGTTCCGGCAGCTCGCACACATCGCCATCATCACTAGGAGCTCCGGGAACTTCAAAGGCCGGCGGTGGCAGCTCGGGGGACTCGCATGTACACTCGCAGCCGGGGGGGTCCTCCGTCAGCGGTGGCGGTGGCTGTTGCAACGCTGGCGGAGGCAACGTATCCGTTCGGGGCGGTTGTTGAAACACTGGCGGAGGCACATTGGGAATTGGATGAGGTAACGATGGTAAAACGGCCCATGCCGGCGTTGTCCCGACCAGTAACCAACAAAGGGCAATTCCACACATCCCACGGATGAACCTTCCTTGGTACTTCATCACCTTAATCCTCTATGTTCACGATCTCGTTTGAGGGAACGGATCGGTGGTTTTTCGATCCTTCGTACCACTGGGCTAAAAGTGGAATCGGGAAACCATTCGCCGGAATTCACCCAAGATTACCGCGCTGCCTGGTAGCATGACCGGGTTGTGCGAAAGTATGCGGGGAACAACAGTTCCGGTAAGCCGCGCAAGGCAATGAATCCAGCGGAGTTTCCTTTAGCTTGAGAACTACTGTCACCAGCGCTTCGTTGGGTTTAATCCACGCGAACCTTGCCGTTCCTACGGTCTCCGCTTTCTCAATTCATGGCACATGCGCTTCCAGACGCGGAATCGTTTTAATGCTTTCATTCGCTTAGGTCGAATTACAGGAGAGAACGATATGCGCCCCAACCAAGATCGAATGGGATACCACGATAATTGCCGGCACTGGGGACGGTTAGCGTAAGGAGGAAAAATCATGAGAGGCATACTGGCAGTTTGCCTGGGATGGTCCTGCATGGTAATGGTACCACCGGCATGGACCCAGGAACACCATTGGCAACCTGCTCCCCCTTCGACATCATCCCCTTTGCCGTGGGTAACTCTTGGACGCCCGATCGTGAAACTGGGTAAGCCGATGCCTTTGGACCGTCCTCCGCGATCTACCCCAACATTACCCGCGCCGCCGCATGCCTTGGATCAGAGTCCCCCCCGTTCCCTCAGAAACTTTGAAGCCACGCCGCTACCTTCCGCGCGGTCCGTGGCGTCCCTCGGACAACCACGTTCCACAGCTTCAACGGTTGAGAACCCAGATACCGGTATTCGCTTGGCTACCTACATTCCGTCCCCGGCGTCCCGTTTGACTTCCCCGATCCAACACGTTGCCGCCAGAGACGACATGCCAACACGGTTGCCGCAAACGTCGGAACCCCCCATGAACGGCGCTGAGAACGAAAAATCTACCGGACCCAAGGGGTCCCCAACCCCCAGCGTGGTGGTGCCTCCCTGCACGATGCCATTGGTGGTATGGTCCGGGGGCAGTTGGACTCCAGAGGCTTGTCATCCCACTCATGCTGGTGGTCCAAACTGCGTGGATTGTGTCTGCCACGCGAACGGTTGTTGTGGTAGCTGCTGGGGGGACGGCTGCGGCGCTGGATGCGGATGTTGTTCCTGGCCGGGATGTTGCGTATGCGATGATTGCACGCCGGGTACCTGGGTGTACGCCAATGTGGATTACTTGCTGTGGTGGCTCAAACCGGGGAACGTTCCTCCCTTGTTGACAACCAGCCCGATTGGCTCGACCGCCGTGGGACGGCTGGGAGAACCGGATACCACCATCTTGTTCGGTAATTCCGCCATCGGCCGCAATCCCTTCTCCGGGGGACGCTTCAGCGCCGGCTTGTGGTTGGATCATTGCCGGACGTTCGCGCTGGAAGGTGGCTACTTTGTGCTGGGCCAACGCGCGCAACAATTTTTCACTGACTCCAACGCGGTCCCAAACCTGTACCGTCCGTTTTACGATGCTAATTTGGACCTGCAAAACTCGCAAACCATCGCCACTCCCAATCGGGCGGATGGTAGCTTCTCGGTTAGTTATTCGACGGAGATGTGGGGAGCGGAAGCAAACGGACGCCTGAACCTGTGCCGGGATTGCTGGTATCGGATCGATGGCATCGCGGGGTTTCGTTATGTTCAACTCGATGACAAGTTGCACATAGGCGAGCGCGTCGTCGTCTCCCCTGCCACCATCGAACCGCGCAGCGGCAGCACGATCGTTGCCATCGATCAATTCGACACGCGCAATCGGTTTTATGGTGGACAACTCGGCGTCCTGGCCGAGTGCCGGCATGGCAATTGGGTGTTCGACATGCGCTTGAAGGTAGCCTTGGGAGAAACGCAGCAATACATCGACATCGTCGGCAATCAGGTGGAAACGACCGCGACAGGCCAAGTGCAGAGATTCACCGGGGGACTGCTGGCCTTGTCGAGCAACGTTGGCCGGCACCGCCGCAATGAATTCAGTGTCATTCCAGAATTGGGTATCCATATCGGCTACCAGTTCACCCCCAACATCCGCGCCAATATGGGTTATACATTCCTCTATTGGAGCAGCGTGGTGCGTCCCGGCGATCAAATTGATTTGACCCTGGACAGCAATTTGATTCCCGTGTTCAATCCACCGAATGTCCCGCCCGTCTTTCCGTCCCGCCCCATCGTGCCGTTCAAACGGACTGATTTCTGGGCACAGGGACTCAACTTTGGCTTGGAATTTACCTGGTAATTGATGACAAAACTGCTTTTTCCAGGCGCTGACCTGAGTTAAAGCATCCTCTCTTTCAGGCGGCTGAGGAAATCGCCGCCACACCTACGTTTCAAGCGGCTTGAGAATGAGTTATACCGGGCAAGCGAGTCCTCCTCGCTTGCCCGGTTGGTTAAGCACTGTTTTAGTCCGTCCCCACGACTGCCCGAAAGCTGTCTGGGGACATCCGATTGCTAATCCAAAGTGATTGGTTCACTTCGGACACCTGTCTGAATCTCTTCCTCTTCCAGGTTGATGATGATTCGCGGCGTTACCATGATGAGCAAGCTGCTGGTGTCCCGGCCATAGCCGACGTTGCGGAACAGCCGGTTGACGTAGGGTAGCTTGCTCAAGATCGGCGGTCCAAATTCGTTCCGCCCTTCATTCAGAATCTTCAAGCCACCCAGCAACACCGTGCCGCCGTCCGGTACGTTCACCGACGTCTGAATACTGGTTAGGGAGAACGTCGGCTGTTGGATGAACTGCGTGAACACCAGCGGCTGCCCCTGGGCAATGACCGTGTTCCCCGTGCCGAACACCGGTGTGACGAAGGTAGTGATGGGGAACAGCGGTACGTTGGCACTGGTCAGACTGGTCAACGTTGGATTCAGATTCAGACGGACGAAACGCCGATCCGCGGACACCACTCCCTGCACCGCCAGGTACAATCCCAAGGGCACCGGCTGGTTCTGGGGGACAAACACCATTTGCGTGGCCGACTGCACCAGTTGGACGTTCAGCACGAAGTACTGGAAGTCCTGGATGGCGATGGTGGAGGTTTGTCCATTCAAGAGCGTCAACTTTGGCGCCTGCATGACGTTGGCCCGTTGGTCCCCTTGGGCCGCCTCCAGAAGCAGGAACACCTGAATGTCGCTTAGGAACGCCAAGCCCATCGCGATGCCACCATTGGCGAAGGGACTGTTCGGAAAGGCTCCGAACGGCGGAATCGCGCGGTCAAAGCTCGATGTCATGATCGGAATGTCCAGGTCCGAGGTGAAGTTTCCCGCTGGCTGCAAGCCAGAGATGAAACGCTTGGGCGTGAAGTCGTTCACGTAGGGGAACTGCTTGAATTGCTGCGTCGTCAATTGCGGCTCGTAGGTCCGCGTGATTTTGTCCGTCTTCAAGTTAATATCGAAGTCCACGCCGATCCGCTCGAAGAAGGATTCGGACAAACTGATCAAGCGGACTTCCACCGAGATTTGCACGTCCTGCATGACGCGCAACTGGTTGAGCAACGACTGAATCTGTTCTTGGACATCGGGCGTCTGATTGACGACCAAGGCCATGCCAATCGGGAAGTAGTCGATGGTACCCGGTCCTCCCACGTCGCTCCAGGTGTTGGGAGCGATGGTATTGGTGATCAGCTTGATGAGCAAATCCTCCATTGTCTGCATTTGACCGGGGGAGCGTGTCCCCGCGATGGGATAGCTCGCCGTCGCGGACGTCGTCGCGCCTCCCAAGCCAGGACTCATGCCGGGGCTGAAATGCGGAGCCGTTGGTTCTCCCATGGGAGAGCTAACGGGGACTCCATTCTGAAACCCCGTGGGAAAGCCGTTGTGCAATTGGAGATTGGGCGGACCATCGATACCACCGGTAGCTTGGCCCAGGACCTTCATCAAGTTGCCGCTGTTGGGGATCGCGTGGTTATCCACAGGGATGATCAAATCCGCCACCGGCCATGTCTTCTGCACCAATTGCCCCTTGGCGTTCTTGGGAGTGGTGATTTGCAACACCTCATCACGGATCACGTAGGTTAAGTGAACCTGCCGCAGCAATAAGTTCAGGGCGGACTTACGTGATACCCCTTCCAGTTTGAGCGTCACCGGTTGTTCCAGGCTGATGTTCTGCTCCTCCAGGGCCGGCAGGTCGGCGACGATATTCATGCCGGTCCAGGCACGCAGGTCGTCGATGACCTGACGCAATGGCGTATCCTGGAACGAGAGGTTGATCGGTAGATGCAGGGATTGTTCGATGGCGCGTTCCTTTTCGTTCATCCGCGTCGAGATCAGGCCATCCTCCAACCCCTTGCGGTTCTTGGCGCGTTGAAAGGCATCGTTGTCAAACAACATCGGGTTCTTGTCGTCCACCGGAGGGCCAAAGTTCTCGGCGGCGTTCATGTTGCGCGTGAACATGACTTCGCGGCTCTCTTTGGCTTTGTTGGCGTCGGTCAAGTTGCGCTGCACCCGGCAGATGTGGATGGCGGCGTCGGCGGCGGCGTTGTCGGGGTCCAGCTCGTGTGCCTTCATGGCGTACATCTCGGCTTCTTTGTACTTGCCTTCCTTGAAGAACACACGGTACTGGTTCATCAACTCCGCCACTTGTTCCTGTTTCTGTTTCTCGGCGACACGGCGGCGGTCGCGGCGTTCCAGCGCGGAGGCGCGCTGTCCCTGCTGGATGTTTTCCCATTCCATCTGGGCATGTAGTGACTGGAAGCTGCGCATGCGCTCTTCCACCGGCCGTTTGAGCAAGGCGATGCGATTGGGAGCAATCGGCGATCCTTCCAACTCGCTGAGGAATCCTTGCAAGATGGCCAGTGCTTGCTCGCTGTCGCGGGCCTTGAAGGCGTTGGTAGATTCGGACAAGGCTTTGCGCATCTGGTCTTGGAGACGCTGGAACTCAATGGAGTGCATGGCCTTGACCTGTTCGGCGAAATCATCCGCGCTGGCGGCCGCCACCGGCGACGACGGCCGGTCGCTGATATGGGCAGTGCCTGGGGCGGCGCCTGGGAAGACGTTTGGCGCCGGGTCGTCCGCTGACTCCACGGCGGACACCTGGGCCAAGGCGGACGGCTGCATTTCCGGCATCAACATGACTTCTTTGATCTTGGACTGCTTTTCCGCCTTGAGCAAGCGGGTGTCGAAGCTGTCGAAGATGGAACGGGCTTGATGGTACTCCTTGCGACGGAAGGCGCTCATCCCCGCCTCGAACAGTCTATCCGCCCGCGCGACGGTGCCATTGAATTCCTCGATGTCCACCGAACGCAGCACCTCGGCGGCGGCCTGCTGAACGCCATAGGGGCCTTCAAAGGCTTCCTCGGCCAAGCGGCGCGCGGTGGCCGTTTCGCCGCGGCGCAGCTCCAAGCGGGCTTTCTCCAGCAGCTCAAGACCACGCTGTTCGGGGGTTTCGGGTTTGTGTTCGGCGACCGCCGTGCCCGCCACGCTAGGCGGCGTGACTGGAGCGCCCGGCACCGGCGGCGTCATGACCGCGCCGGCCGCGCCGGTGTGTGCCTGCAACTGCCGCAGCCATTGCATCTTGCTGTCGATCATGTGCGTATCCATGCTGAAGCCACTGGCGAGTTGGCGGGCTTGTAGCAAATCGGCCTCGGCCTGGCGCAGGCGGGACGGGTCCTCCTGGGCGGTGGCGGCGTAGTCGGTGGCCTTCTGCACCAAGCCATCGATCTTGTCCTTGCACAGCGCACCCATCTCGAGCAGTGCCCGTTCCGGTAAATCCTCGTGCGGACCAAATGTCACTCCACCGCGCTGCGCTTGCTGTTGCGCCTCCAAGGCTTTCTGGCGGGCTTCGATCAAGAGGCCTTGCTTTTGCAAGTCGCGTGCTTCCGCCAGCGTCCGGCGTGCTTCCGCCAGGACCGGGGACGGCAGTTCCGGCGGGGTAGGCGGTGTTGTCACTTGATTGCCCACCCGCGGCGCGGAGATGGTGTCCGTGGAGGTGGCGGCCAGTCGTGTTTGCTGGATTTCGTGCCCCATGTCATTTGGCGGAGACGATGGTTTTTCATCCGGCCAGACCGGTAGCGGGGGCGTCCCTTGCGCGACGACGGGCTGTTGCGAAGATGTTTCCTTCGCTGTGACAGTGTTCGGAACCGGCGATTGGGGACCGCTGGCGATCTGGGGCGTCGGTTTGTCGCTGGTCTGAGGTTGCTTGTCGTTCTTGGCTAGATCAACCGTTGGCAGCGGCGGCAGCTCAGGCTTGCGCTGGCGCGCCCGCATGGTCTGTGCCTCGGCAATGACTTTGGAAGGACGGTCCCCCAACTCCCAGATGCTATATGGACCATGCAGCCGCTCGGCGCGATGGGCCAACTGTTCCGCCTCGTCAATCTTGTTCTCGGCCAGCTTCTTGCGAGCCTCGGCCAACAATTTCACCGATTCTTCCTTGTTGCGTCGGGCATTCGCTTTGTTGATGTCATTGATCAGCTTGTCCGGGGAATCCTCAAACAGTCCCCAGCGCGTGTTTGCGGTCAATTGGATTTTCAAGGCCATGTCCTTGGCCTCGTCCAGCTCCCCTTTTTCATACAAGGCGCGTGCTTCTTGCAGCTGACCGCGCGGATCGCGCTTTTCCGCCTTTGGCTGGGCCGAGGTCGTTACCCCCTGCGCGGGCTTGGCATCCGCGGATACCGTGGTCGCCTGATTCGGTTTGGCGGTAACTCGGCCGATGTCAGCCAGCAGTTTGGTGGGCGTATCTTCCCACCAGTTCAAGTCTGGCTTGAGGTCCTGGGCCTGCTGGGCCAGTTCGTTCGCCTTCTTGAGGTCCTTGCTTTGCAGCGCGCGGCGTCCTTGAGCGATCAGCGCGCGGGCTTGTTCCGTCTTCTCCGCTTGCGTATCGGTGGCTGGTTTCAGCGGAGCGGCGGCGATAGTCGGCGACTTGCTGTCATTGGCTTGTGGCGCTGGCTTGTTGTCGCTGGCCGACGGCTGGGGTGGTTTGCTCCCCTGCGCCACGGTGTTGGCCGACGGCTGGGGTGGTTTCGTCGCCTGGGCCACGGCCGGATTCGATTTCGGCTGACTGGTCCGCGCGGCTTGGACATCGCGCAATACTTTCGCGGGACTGTCACCAAACATGGTGTGACGCTGGATGATGTTGCTGGCTTTCTCGGCAGCTTGGGCCAGTTGTTCGGCATGATCCAGGTCGTTGCGTTCGTAAGCGGCCCGTGCCGCGCTCAGCAAGCCTCGCGCGTCTGGCTTGGCCGCCAAGCGAGCCTTGACCACATCATCGAGTAACCGTGTGGGAGTGTCTTCCCCTTCGGGGATGGCCGCTTGCAAGCGGCTGGCTTCCACCGCCAGACGCTCGGCGTCATCAAATTGTCCCTTAGTTAGCATGGCCCGTCCCTGTTGCAACTTGATGCGCGCACGCACCAAAGGCGCGACGCCTGGCAAGGCATGGCTCGCGGTAGGGGTGGGGGACGTCGGGGCGGCATTTCCCGTGGGAACCGCTGGGTGCCCAACCGGCTGACTCGCCACCGTGCCGCCGCTGATCGGCGGATTGGGGTTCCCCTTGGCTTGCGCGATGTCCGCCAAGAGCTGGCGCGGCGTATCTTCCGTCGGGCTGAACGCGGCATTGAGCTTGTCCGCTTCCTGGGCTAGCGTTTCGGCGGCGGCGTAGTTCCCCTTGGCCATCAAGGCCCGCGCTTGCTGTAATTTGACTCGGGCCTGAATCAAGGCCAACGAGGGGGTAGTCGCCGGCAACGGTTGGCTGCTCGGCGTGGGCCGTAGCTGAGCAGCGAACTGCTGCGCTTTCTGCTTGTCCGCCGGCGCGAGATACTGGTTCGCCATTACCTCGCGGAGAAGTTGATTGGCCTCCGGGATGCGTTGGTTGCGGACCGCATCCTCCAACTGCTGCAATTTATCGGTTCCTTCGCGGCGATGGCGCAGGGCCACGTTGACCCGCAGCAAGCCGTTGGTCAAATCTTGCCGTTCCGCGGGGGTCAGATCATCCTGCCCCTCCTGCGCTTGCCGGAAGAACGTGGCGGCCATCTCGTAATCGCCGCGCCGTTCACTATCAATCGCATTACTCAACGCTAAGTGGGCTCGGGACAGCCGCGACTGCGCTTGAACTTGCAGGCACAGTGAACCGAACAGCATGGTGGCCACCACCATGCCCAACCCGATTAACCAGAAGCGCGATGCTGCCCTAGCCACCCTGGCCTCCTTTCCGCGTCCGTTCCCCCTAGCTCGATGGGCGTCGCGAGCTTGTCGGGCTTGGTGTTGGTTGTCCCCCAACCTTCTTGGCCGGATGCCCCCATCCGGCGCATGACACCATGCCTGCTCTCGACCTCTCTCCATGCCGAGGTCGAGAATTCTTAATCTTTTGCTTTCACTAAAGGTTGGTGCGAATAAGCGGCGGGACCATACCGATGGTCCCCCGGCAGGTCAAGACGAAGTTGCGGTGGAGCACGCGGAAAAAAAAGACATCGGCACATGATGCGCCGATCCCCGTTTTTCCCTGGCTTGACGAATGGTGACCGGGGTGGTCTGATGAAGAAGGTTAGACTTGGAGTTGGTTAAATAGAACAAAGGCACACGGCATGGAATGCCTCGTTTTCAGAAGGAACCTGGGAACGAGAGACTATTTACTCATTCGATGTGAATGAATTCAGCGAACGCATGACCATTCGATGGGAATTTTTCCATCTGACTTATTTCCTCTATCCATAGTCCCATGCTTTTTCCAAGACGGTGAAGGGAGGACCACCATGTCATTTCGTAGTCGCTGTTGGGGCGGCGTCGGCTTGTGCGCGGCCCTGTTGTTGGGTTTCGGTTGGTCGTTGGCTCAAAAGCCGGAGAATCGTCCTTCCAGCTACGCCCCCACCATTGAGGAAGACCTCCAGACGGTCATCGCTCGCATGACCAAGGACAAACCGGCGGTCATGCAGCGGCAGCTGGACTTGCTCGCGGAACGCTACGACCTGAGCGACCGTCCCGCGGAAGGGGTCACGATGGGACGCCAAAAGCCCGCGCAAGAGGGAGTACGGGTCAAGCTGCCCAAAGGGGTGACGTGGGACCAACTCGCCGCTATGTCTCCCGAAGACATCCGCGCCAAGGGCCTTTGGCCCAAGGGCTTTCTCCCCTTGCCCCATCCCAACCATCCCGAAGGGGGCATGTTGTTCCCGAAGTTCCACATCGACGCCATCAAGAAACAGGAAGAACGAGATTTGACCCGTTTTGATTTGGATTATGATCTGCCCGATCATTTCTTGCCGGAGTTCCCGCCGCGCATCTTTCTGACAACCCGGCCCGATCTGGGGGACGTGTCCCAGGGGCAGCTCGTCACCATCGACAACTACTACGATTTGTTCAACGGCATCCTGAATCCCAAGCAGCTCGAAGGTCTGCGGCTGCTGGTCACGCCGTTTCCCCAACAGCAATTCAATCAAACCCAGGACCGCCGCAGCCTCAAAGCCCATCGGGGGGTCACTTGTTTTGATTGCCATGTCAACGGCCACACGAACGCGGCGACCCATCTGGTCGGCGACATCCGGCCGCAAGAATTTCGGCATCGGATTGACACGCCATCCTTGCGGGGGGTGAACATCCAACGGCTGTTCGGCTCGCAACGAGCCTTGAAAACCATCGAGGACTTCACCGAGTTCGAGCAACGCGCCGCCTATTTTGACGGCGATCCGGTGATCGCCACCAAGAAAGGGGTGAATATCCTGGAGCGCGGCAGCCAGGTGCATTTCATGGCGGAGTTCCAGGCGTTGTTGGATTTTCCACCGGCCCCGAAACTGGACGTGTTCGGCCGGCTCGATCCTGACCGGGCGACCGAGGCGGAATTGCGCGGGGAGCGATTGTTTTTCGGCAAGGCGCGGTGCGCCGAGTGCCATCCCGCTCCCTACTACACCGACAACCTCATGCACAATCTGCAAGTGGAGCGGTTCTTCACGCCGCGAATGGTCAATGGCCGAATGGCCACCGCCGACGGCCCGATCAAGACCTTCCCCTTGCGCGGCATCAAGGATTCGCCGCCGTACCTGCACGATGGCCGATTATTGACATTGGAAGACACGGTAGAGTTCTTCAACCTGGTGACAGGCGTGAAGCTCACCGCGCAAGAGCGCGCCGACTTGGTGGCATTCCTGCACTGTCTATGAAGTGAAAAAGTGGATAGGCGCGTTTTGGAATCGAGCCTCGTTTGTCGCGAAATCGCCGTTTCTTGTTCACGCGCATAACGCGCCTATCCGCGCTCCTCGATCACTCTCCCATGCGCAAGCAGATCAATTCTTTGTCATCGCGCAAGTACAACAGACCGTTGGCGAGGGCGGGATGTGCCCAGGTCTTGCCGCACACTTTGGAGCGGGCCAATTCCTGGTATTCCTTGGCGTTGGGATCGAACAGGATCAGCTCGCCGGTGTCGGAGAGCATGAGCATCTTGTTGTCCCCCGTGCGCAGCAGCGAGGCGTGATAGGCGCCGACCTTGGGCCGGTTCCACGTCTCCTTGCCGGTGCGTGGATCGACACAGCGGAGCGTTACTTGCGGCGGCGGGATCAAGCCGCCCGTGACGATGTACACTTGATCGTCACCAACCGGCACCGGCGTGGAGAAATAACAGTTCAAGGCGGGATTCTTCCACACTTGACTGGCGAACGGTCGGCCGTCCTTGGTTTCGAGGCGCAACGCCACGCTGCCGTAGGTCACCGAGCTGGCCAGCAGCAACTCCCCCAGCCGTACCGGCGTCGTCGAGCTTTCGCTTAATTTATCGACCAATGGGAATTCCCAGAACAACTCGCCGTCGCGGGGCCGCAACGAGCGCAAGCCGCTCGCCGTCAGAAATACCACCTGGCGTTGGTCGCCGTCGCCCAAGACGATGGGGGAGGAATAGCTGGCCTTGTCGCTGAGTTTTTTCCACACCGTCTTGCCATTGTCCTTGTTGAAGGCGACAATGGATGCCTCCGGGCCGCCGATGTTCATGAGAACCAGATTCTTCTCGATCAACGGCGAACCGGACATGCCGAAGAATAGGTTCGGCGCATTGAATTCCTTGAGCGTATCGACTTGCCAGACGATTTCGCCGTTGTCGGTGTTGAGGCACGTCAAGACGCCGGTGACACCGAAAGTATAAAGCCGCTTGCCACTGACGGCCGGCGTGCCGCGCGGACCGACGCCGAACGGATTCTGAAACGCCGCACGGGGATAGCTGGTCCGCCACAATTGCTTGCCGGTGGTGGCATCGTAGGCGATCACTTGCTCGGCATCCTCACCGTTGACCTTGGTATGCAAATAGACCTTGCCGTCCGCGACGATGGGGCTACTGTGCCCCTCGCCGACCGGCTGCCGCCACGGCACTTTGGGGGCTTCCCGCCACGGGGCGACCTTCTCGGTCGAGATGCCGTCGCGCGTCGGGCCAAGCCACTGCGGCCAATCGGCGGCCGTCACGCCACCAGCGCCAAGTAAAACGATGAGCAATGCGCGTAGCCAAGGCATGAGGTACTCTCCTTGTGTCATGAGGCTAGTTCGGCCGCCAGGCGACCGGCTTGGGTTTCCAGTGGGGAAGGACTATGTCACAGGCGCAGCCAACGCCGCGTTCAAGAATACATGCAGCGGCGCGTAGCGCCAGGGGACACCCTGTTCATCGGCCAATTGTTTGAGCTTGCCTAGTGACTCCTCGCTGAGACGTTGGGCGGTGTCCTGGTAAGACGGATCGCAGTAGTAAATCCGGCAGCCCAAGGGGCGCGGCTCCCGCGCGGTACACAGGTTCCCTTTCTGGAAAGGGCAGAAGTCCGGCGACACCGGGCCAGCATACGGCGGCGCGTCGGCCAACAGCACGCTGGCTTCCAGATTGCTCACGAATAGCGTGTGGCCGTACTCCTTGAACCGGCAGCAGCGGCCGCTGGCCACGCACACCGGCCCCGCATCGGCCACGGCGCAATCCACTTCGGCGTACAACTCCAACACGCGCCGGCGTAGGGCTTCCGACAGAGTCAATTCTTCGAGTATGATGTTAGCGTCCGTCATCGGTTCGTTTCCTCTGGGATGAACCTCAAGCGATGATAGCAAGCGCCGCCCGCCGCCGCAAGCATCCCAGACAGGCTGCGGGAACTGATCCAGCCCCAACCGGAGGAACCCCAAGAAGCAATCATGATGCCACTCACGAATATCCTAGTGCCCACGGACTTCAGCGCGACCGCCGCTCGCGCTCTGGACTATGGCAAAGCCTTGGCCGAAACCTTTCGGGCGACGTTACATGTGTTGTTCGTCATGGAAGACCCATTCCTCACCATCCCGACCTTGGAAGGTTACACCCCCTTGCCCCGCTTTCGTGAAGATATGGAACGGGACGCGCGCCGGCAGCTTGACCAAGTATTGACGCCGGATGAGCGCGCGCGATTCCATGCCCAACTGGTCATGGTCTGGGGCCGGCCTGCCGTCGAGATTTTGGAGTATGCCCAAACGCACGGGATCGACTTGATTGTCATGGGCACTCACGGTCGGGGCGGCTTGTCCCATCTGCTGCTAGGGAGCGTGGCCGAGGAAGTAGTCCGGCAGGCGTCCTGTCCAGTCCTCACGGTGCGGGCGCGCGAACCGGATGTCCCGCCCGAAGGCTAGAACTCTCGGAATCCAGGGGGCCGAAAGTCCCACTCTTGCACCGACCATGAGGTCCACGCATGACTAATGACGTTCGCGCCTCAGACCAGGGAGGGACATCCTCGGCGGCCCACCGGACGCCGCCGGGAGCAAACGCTACCCTGGCCCTATTGCTGATCATCAATCTCTTCAATTACATCGACCGCCAAGTGCTGGCTGCCGTGGAGCCGGCCATCCGCGATGAATTTTTCAAGCCGGACGATCCGACCGCCAAGACCAAGATGGGCCTGTTGGCGACTTCCTTCATGGTGTCGTACATGGTGACGGCTCCGCTGTTCGGCTGGTTGGCCGACCGCATGTCGCGCTGGCTGCTCATGGGCATCGGCGTGGCGTTGTGGAGCGTGGCCAGCGGCGCTTCGGGCTGGGCGCCGACGTTTCTCTTTCTCCTCATCACCCGCTGCTTCATGGGACTGGGGGAGGCGGCCTACGGTCCCGCCGCGCCGACGGTCCTGGCCGACCTTTATCCGCGCAACGTCCGGGGCCGGATCATGGCTTTGTTCTACATGGCCATCCCCGTTGGCAGCGCGTTGGGCTACGCCTTGGGAGGCTTGATGCTGTGGCTCGTTAGCTGGCGGTGGGCGTTTTACTTCGACATGCCGGTGGGGTTGCTGCTCGCCTTGTGTTGTTTTTTCATGCCGGAGCCACGCCGAGGACAATCCGACGCCAACGCCAGCGGGCCGGAACCCGCGCGCCGGATTCGTTTCCGGGAATACGCCCAATTTCTTCGCAATCCCTCTTACGTGCTCAATACCCTGGGCATGACGGCGATGACCTTCGCCATCGGCGGTATAGCTTATTGGATGCCCGCGTACATTTATGAGGATTGCTATGAGCGGCGCATGGAACTGGCCACGGTGACGGCCATTTTTGGCGTGATCACGGTGGTGGCGGGGCTGACGGCGACCTTGCTCGGCGGCGTCGCGGGGGACCGGCTGCAACCGCGTTTTCCGGGTTCGTATTTCCTGGTGTCGGGCGTCAGCATGGCCATTGGCTTCGTGGGGTTTCTGCTGTTTTTGGTCACGCCGTTTCCCTGGGCGTGGGGTTTGGTGTTCGTGGGAGTATTTTGCCTGTTCTTCAATACCGGCCCGACCAACACGATCCTGGCCAATGTCATTCCGCCGTCTTTGCGGGCTACCGCTTTTGCCCTGAACATCTTCATCATCCACGCTCTGGGGGACGCTATCTCGCCACTGATCATCGGCGCCATCGCCGACCGCTCCAGCTTGCGCGTGGGGTTTGTCGTCGTCGCGGGCATGATCCTCGTCGGGGCGCTCTTGTGGCTGCGCGGCGCCCGCTATCTGGAGCGCGACACGGCGCGGGCCTTGACTGGTTCCGATAGGGAATCATCCGGCTGATTCATCGGTTCACGTGAGCCAGAAGCAGGCCGCGCGAACCGATGAATCTGCCGGGGACACCGTGCTATGCCCCCAGCACGCCGTTCAAGCGTTGCGTCAGCTCCGCCTCGGGGACGAAGCCGACGATGCGCTCTTTCGGTTCGTCTCCCCCCGTAAAAATGAACACGGCGGGGATGGCGGAGATGCCATACCGAACCGCGATGTCGGGATGGTCGTCGGTGTTCAATTTGCCGACTTTCACTTTGCCGGCAAACTGATCGGCGACGCGCTCCACAATGGGGGACAGCTGCCGGCAGGGACCGCACCATGGCGCCCAGAAATCCACCAACACCGGCTTATCGCTCTCGGTGACTTCTTTTCGCCAATTATCCGTGGTGAACTCCATCACGTTCGCGCTAGCCATTGCATCCTACCTTTCCGCGAAGGCCAACAAGTTGAAAGTGAACAGGGAATCTCATCACTGCGGATCATTATAGGCAAGCGGACGACGTGGGAAAAGGAAGCGGCCATCCAGGAAGCCTCCCCCGCTTCCTAACGGTTGCTGACTATCTCGGTTGCCGGATCATTTGTGCTTACTTCCTCACACAGGAGTACACACCAACAAGGCGAAATCAAACCAAAAATGAGAAATCCCCAAAAATTCGGGGCTGGCGAACGGGGGGGGGCATCAGCCCCTTGGTAACGCCCCGCACCGGGGGACTTCGGCTCGTTTTCCGGCACCGATGGGATGGGCGGTCGTCATCACCCCAGGATGGGCTGGGTTCGGTTTCACGAGCTGACTTGCACGTCCCTAGCGTGGAACTTGACGCCAATGACGGCGGAGGCGGAGACCGGGCCGCGGCGGAGTTCGACCAAGCCGCGCCGCAGCCGCACGCGCCACATCAGGGGGCCGTCGTAACCATTCAGCAACCGAGCCACGTCATGATTGTTCTTGCGCGAGTCGGGGTCGGTGCAGATGATGGTTTGCATCTCCTCACCGGGATGCAAGGGCTTGTCATCGTTTTCTTGGCCAACGATGTATTCGTCGAGTGCTTTGCCCTGGGGGACCTCTCCGCCGCGCCATTCGATGGGGCCGCCGTACAACCGCCTTTTGGTATCGATGAATTCCAAATAGGTGTAGGGGCGGGTGGATTGCGGCGCGCCGGCGCGCCATTGCTTGGTGTAGGCCGGATCGGTGGGATGAAAGATCGCGTCCTTGGAGATATTCTTGAGCTTCAAGTGCAAGACCAAGGCGGGATTCTCCGATTCCTCCGGCTGGTAGCGCTCGCTGCGGTAGTTATACACGATCTTGCGCATCTCCACTTTGAGGGGAGTCACTTCCAAATCACCGATGATCACAGATTTGCCTAATTCGACCTGCAATTTTTCCGGCAGCTCCAGCTCCGGTCCCCAGCGCCAGCTGACAGTGCTGTAACTGGCATCCACGGGCGGCGTGGTTTGTCCGACTTTGCGAGCTGGCACGAGCTGGCGCGGCGCGTCCGGCAGCTCCTCCAGCGGATGGATGTGACGTTTATCCGAGCGCAGCTGCGAGTACAGTAGCGCGGCGATGATGGTCATCACGATGGAGTACGGAATCAGCACCACGAGAATCATGTGCATGAACAAACTTTCGCCGCGGGCGCCAGCGCGGGCGCGTTCCACCACGCCAACCGCGATTTGATCCGTGGCGATGGGATTGTCCTCCTCGGGCGCCGGGGCCGTGGCTCCCCCCCCCATCCAATCATGGGTGTTGGCTGTCACAGTTCCCTCACTGGGAGGGTTGGCGGTGAAATTCAATCCCCCATTGTTGGGAGTCGGCGGCGGCGGAGAAACAAGAGGCACGGGGGGCGCGGACATGCCCGGTATTTGAAAGTTGGTTGGCTCCAGCTGCAGATTGGCGGGGAGTGGCTCATTGGGCATCTCCACTTGCGAACGGGGCGCTTGACCGAACAAGTCGTCGTCCACGACCTCGCCGAAAATGCTTTCCGGTTCATCCTCGGCGTGATGGCGCCGGAACGAGAGATCGGGAGGTGGCTCGTCCGAAAATGGCGCCGGCGCGGGTGGCGCGGGGGGCACCGTCTGCGGGGCGGCGGCGGGAGCCACGACTACCTGCTGGCAGTGTGGACAACGCACTTGCTGACCCAAGAGATTGATGCCGACCGCCATTAGACTTTGACAGTGACCACATTGAAAGTTGACTGTTTGCATGGAGGTATCACACACGTAGTAGATGAAGGTTGTGGATCGCCAGAGAACGGTACATCAGCGAATCGTTTCTTTCTCTCCCCAGGAATTGACATGGGCCAGCCGCTGCCAGTCCACGGCGGCGATGGCGGACGCCACCCCGGTGGCACTTCCCACCTGATGCGGCACCACGGTCAATACAGGGATGGGCAACCGTTTGCACAATTCCTCGACGTTGGTTTCCTCAGCCAAGCCGCGCGCGGGCTGGGTTTCGTTCACCACCACGCCCGCCACCCGCAAGCCACGCTGTTGGGCCACGGCTACGGTCAGCAAGGTGTGGTTCAGCGTTCCCAGCGAGCGCCGAGCCACCACGACCAACGGCCAACGCAAGCGCTCGGCCAAGTCAGCGACGGTCTCCCGTTCCGTCAGAGGGCAGAGCAAGCCGCCCACCCCTTCGACCAACACCACATCCGCATCGGCGGCCTGGCGCTGTACTGCCGCGACCAAGTCATCCAGCGCGAGCGTCACGCCCGCCTGTCGTGCCGCCACTGGTGGGGCCGCTGGCGCGACGAACGTGAACGGCGTGATCCGTTCCCAATCGGTCGCGCCCACGGACTCGGCCAGAAGCACGGTATCCATACTCCACCAGCGCTGTTGAATATATTGTGCGCCGGTGGCGATTGGTTTGCAAACTTTTACTGCGAAACCTTGCTGGTGTAAATGCCGGGCCACCGCCGCCATGACGAACGTCTTGCCGACATCCGTATCCGTGCCAGTGAAAAAAAGGCCAGGTGTCACGCAACCCATTGGGGAGATCGTTTAGCAACGCCGCTCGGAAGCCGCGCCGACGGAATCGGCGGCGGGTGGAAATAATGTAGGCATTTCTTTCACGCTATTGTAAAGCGCATCCCCCAGCGAATCCAATGAAGATTCGTCAATCGCCAACGGCGGCATGATGACGAGAACATCCCCCAAAGGCCGAAGCAGGATGCCGCGCTGGCGCAGGTCCTGGCACACCCGCGCCCCCATACGCCAAGATACGGGGAATGGCCGCTGGTTGGTTCGCTCCAGGACCAGTTCAATGCCGGCCATCAAGCCGCGCTGGCGAATGTCGCCGACATGAGGCAGCTCGGCCAAGCGCTGCAAGTGTCGCCGCAAGAGGTCACTTTTTGCCGGCAGCGCGTCCAATAGGCCAGAGCTGTCCAGCAATTCGAGATTGGCCAGCGCGACCGCCGCCCCTAGCGGATTGCCGGTGTAGGTGTGGCCATGATAGAAAGTCTTCCCTTCCTCTGGTCGGCCCAAGAACGCGCTGAAAATCGCCTCCGTCGTCAGCGTGGCCGCCAACGGTAGATAGCCGCCGGTCAACCCCTTGGCCAAGCACAGGAAATCGGGGATGACATTCTCTTGGGAACAGGCGAACAGGGTCCCCGTCCGGCCCATGCCAACCGCCACTTCATCGGCGATCAACAGGACATCATGTTCTTGCGTCACTTCGCGCACCCGGCGCAGGTAGCCATCGGGGGCGGTGATCATGCCGGCGGCCCCCTGTACCAACGGCTCGATGACGACCGCCGCCAGCTGATCGGCGTGCCGTCGCACCAGCTGGGCCAGCTCCTCGACGCAATCGATCTGACAAGTCGCGCGTTGCAATCCCAACGGACAGCGATAGCAATAGGGGCTGGGCGCCCGCACGACGGGGAACAGCAGCGGCTCAAACAGGTGGTGAAACCGGGCCAAGTCGCCGACACTCACCGCCCCCACGGTGTCGCCGTGATAGGCGCTGTGCAGGGCGAGATAGCGCGTCTTGTTCGGGCGGGGGTCGGGCCGCTGCCGCCAGTATTGAAAAGCCATCTTGAGGGCCACTTCGACTGCCGTGGCCCCGTCATCGGAATAGAACACCTTGGTCAATCCCGGCGGCGCCCTCTCGACCAACTGGCGGGCCAGCAAGATCGATGGCACGTTGGCGATCCCCAGCAACGTCGAATGCGCCACCCGCTCTAGCTGCTGACGTATGGCCGCGTCCAGCTCTGGCACGCGATGGCCATGCACGTTGCACCACATGGACGATACGCCATCGAGATACCGATGGCCGTCGATATCGATGAGATAGCACCCTTCTGCCCGCTCGATGATGAGCGGCTTCGCGCCGGCATACGTCCCCATCGGCGTGAACGGATGCCACACGTGCTCGCGGTCCCACTGTTCGAGTTGTTGCCGAGAAATATCGTGCATGGTCATGATTTACGTTGTGGTTCGGAAAGATCATCTCCTCTAATGGAAGTAGAGAAGGGAATGGTTCTCCTTTTCCTCCATACAAGATGGTAGTTTCATCTTTTTTCATTGTTCCATTCCACCCCACCCTCCCTATACCCCAAATAAACACTCGAAACATGGAATGAAATAATAAATCGTCCATGTTCCATTCCACCCCACCCTCCCTATACCCCAAATAAACACTCGAAACATGGAATGAAATAATAAATCGTCCATGTTGTTCCATTCCACCCCACCCTCCCTATACCCCAAATAAACACTCGAAACATGGAATGAAATAATAAATCGTCCATGTGAATAATTAGCTCGCTTGTGATCCCGTCACTAGCACCCGCGCTCCCGCTATCACTTGCAAACGTTGGGCGGCGTTGCCCTGGACGACGGCGATTTCCAGCCAACCGCCGCTGGATACCAGGGCGACGAGCGTTCCCGGCGCGGCGTCGGCATAGGTACGCACGCGGTTGGCGACTTCACGATTATCCATAAGGATCGTTTGGGCGGTGGCCAGCGCGGCACCGGGGATGTTCGTGATCAGGTTGCCGAAATGATCAATGAACACCACTTCACCGCGCCAACCATTAACGGTTGGTTCCAGCGCTGGCTTGGGCAACGAAACCCATTCCGTCGTCAGCGGGCCAAGCGCCTGGGGATCGAGGCCGCGACTGAGCCAGCCGGCCACCGGCGCAAAGATGTCTCGGCCATGAAACGTCGCGCTGACGTTGGATCGCCAATAGGCTGTCTCAATGAGGCGGCGCACGGTTGGCGGTTGGTCCGCGTCGATCAACCACGTCCAGCAGCCGTTATCGGGAACCAGCAGCCGTTGCCCCTGATTTTCCACATAGAGGATATGTCGGGAGCTGCCGACGCCGGGATCAACCACCACCACATGCAACGTCCCCGGCGGGAAATATGGCACCGACTCGGCCAAGAAGAACGCGGCATGGCGCACATCCTGCGGCGGAATGGCGTGGCTGAGATCCAGCACCCGCGCGCGCGGCTGGATGCCGAGCACCACCCCCTTCAAGGCCGCCACATAGGGGGAGTCGGTGCCGAAATCGGTGGTGAGGGTGATCAGGGGAGAAATCATGGGAATGATTATACCATATTACTCCGACAAGCTTGGTTACTGGAGTAATATGAACCTAATGGGACCAGATTCATCGGTTCGCGCGCGGACGCGAACGCGAACCGATGAATCCTCTGTGCCTTTTTCGGGTTGGTTCACGGAAATCGAATTTCCCCCGCCTTTCGATTGCATTGCCGAATGGGGGAAGTTAAGCTATGGAAAATGTTGGTGACCTCCCCCTTAACCGCCTGCCATGAATTTCCGCGAACGCGGACAGCGAATTGCCCTACCAAAGCGAACATTCGGCTGCGAGGACTCAGATGAAGATACGCTGCAGCATCGGTATTTTTATGCTCCTGGGATGTGGTTGGGCCATGCCGGCGTGGGGGGCGGATTGGCCGATGGCCCGATACGACGCCCGGCGCGGCAACGTCTCGGTTCAGGAACTGCCGGCGGAGCTGCACTTGCGCTGGGTGCGCGAGCTACCCGCGCTGGAACCGGCCTGGCCCGACCAAGCCAAGATGCGGTTCGACGCCGCGTATGAGCCAATCGTGTTGGGCCAGACCATGTTCGTCGGCTCGTCGCGGACGGACACTCTGAAGGCACTCGATACCGAAACCGGCGCGGAGCGTTGGCGCTTTCGGGCAGATGGCCCCATCCGATTGCCGCCGGTGGGTTGGGAAGGGAAAGTCTATTGCGTCAGTGACGACGGCCATTTGTACTGTCTCAACGCCGCCGATGGCGCGCTGCTGTGGAAGTTTCGCGGCGGGCCAACGGATCGGCGCGTGCTGGGCAACAGCCGGCTGATCTCGACTTGGCCGGCGCGCGGCGGGCCAGTACTGGTGGATGACACCATCTATTTCACCGCCGGCATCTGGCCGTTCATGGGCATCTTCATCCATGCCATCGATGCCCGCACGGGCCAGCCGATCTGGACCAACGACGGCGATGGCTCCATGTACATCAAGCAGCCGCACAACAGCGATTCGTTCGCTGGCGTGGCCCCGCAAGGTCCATTGGCGGTTTCCGGCGATTATCTGCTGCTGCCGGGAGGGCGATCCGTGCCCGCCTGCTACGACCGCAGCACCGGCAAGTTCCTCTACTATCATCTGGCGGAGAACGGCAAACGAGGGGGCGGCTCGGAAGTCGTGGTCGGCAAGGATATGTTCATCAACGGCGGCGCGGTGTTCGATCTGCCATCGGGCAAACACCTGGCCAGCGCCGGCAGCTTGGTGGCACTGGATGACGACACGCTGATCAGCTACCAATCGGGCAAAGTGCAGGTTCTGGATTTAACCAAGGCGGCCGTGAAGGAAGTGCAAACGCGCGACCGCAAGGGGATATTGATCAAGGTGAAACAATGGCAAGCGCCGGCGCGCGGTGAGCTGGCCGTGTCGAACGCGACCGCCTTGATCAAAGCCGGTGAGCGGTTGTATCTGGGTGGGACTAACTGGGTCGCTGGCTATGCCGTGCCGCGCGCGGAGAAAGCGGACACGGCCCCTGCGTGGCGCGCCGAGGTTGAAGGGACCGTCGCCCGCTTGCTGGCCGCCGATGACAAGTTATTCGCCGTCACCCGCGAAGGCCGGCTCTATTGTTTCGCTGGTTCGCGCGGCAAGCCCCAGCGCCACCCATTGACCGCCGAAGCGCCGGCCACGCCGAGCGCCGCCGCCCATCAGGCGCGTGCCATCCTGGAAGCCACGAAGCTTCAAGCCGGCTATGCCGTCGTGCGCGGGGCTGGTAATGGTGATCTCGTCCTGGAATTGATTCGGCAAAGCAATCTGCATCTCATCGTCATCGAGCCAGACGCCGAGCAGGCCAGCGCCTTGCGCGCGCGGCTGGAACGAGCCGGGCTGTACGGCACGCGCGCGGCGGTCCACGTCGGCGAGCCAGCGGCGTTCACGTTGCCCCCCTATTTGGCCAGCTTGATCGTCGTCAACGGCGCCACGTCCCTGGATGCCGAGGAGACACGGAAACTGTTTGAGACGTTGCGCCCCTACGGCGGCGCGGCCTGCTGGACGCTGACCGCCGCGCAACGGCAACAATTGACCAAGTTGACCAAGGATTTGCAGCTATCGAACGCCAAAGTTCGCGCGGCGAATGACTGCACGCTGTTGATACGGGAAGGGGCCTTGCCCGGCGCGGCCAACTGGACGCACGAGCACGCCGACGCCGCCAACACGCGCGTTTCCCAAGATCAAATCGTGCGCGCCCCGCTGGGAATACTGTGGTTTGGCGGCTCCACCAACAATGAGATATTGCCGCGTCATGGTCACGGACCGCAGCCGCAGGTCATCGACGGCCGCCTGATCATCGAGGGGGTCGATCTGTTCCGCGCCCTGGACATCTACACCGGACGCATCCTGTGGGAAACCAAGCTGCCCGGCGTGGGCCGCTTCTATGACATCAGCGCGCACCAACCCGGTGCCAACGCTAGCGGCACCAATTTCATCTCCACCTCGGATGGCATTTACGTGGCCTACGGCAAGAAGTGCGTGCGACTCGATCCAGACACCGGCAAGATCACTGCCCTGTTCGCCTTGCCGCCGTTGCCCGGCCAGCAAGAATCGCCCCGTTGGGGGTATATCAATGTCATCGGTGATTATCTGATCGGCGGCGGCGAACCCATTTTCGACCCCACGCTGACGGCGGGTTATAAGAAGCCCGCGGATGACGATGATACCATGTCACTGCCGCGCCTCGTCGCCACCATCAAGCAAGCTGCCAACGATAACATGTCGTCGAGTCGTCAACTGGTGGTTCTGGACCGGCATACTGGCGTGGTGCATTGGCAGACCGTGGCTCAATATGGCTTCCGTCATAACGCCACCTGCGCTGGCGGCGGTCGGCTGTACACCATTGATCGGCTGTCGGGGCCGCAGCTCGACCGCCTGAAACGGCGCGGCGCGGAGATCAAGCACGTGCCCCGCTTGCGCGTCTTTGATTTGGCCGACGGCAAGGAGCTGTGGAGCAGCGCCGCGAACGTGTTCGGCACCTGGTTGAGCTACGCGGAAAAGCAAGATGTGTTGCTCGAAGCAGGCCGGGTCGCCCGCGATTCGCTCATGGATGAACCGCGCGGCGTGCGCGCCTATCGTGCCGGTAGCGGCACGGTGATCTGGTATGACAAGGATCATTCCGGCCCGACCATGGTGCATGGCGACACCATCTTACTCTCCAACAATGCCTGCGATCTAATGACCGGCGAGCTGAAGAAGCGGGAACATCCGCTGACTGGCGAACCCGTCGACTGGAAATGGACGCGCAATTACGGCTGCAATACGCCGATGGCCTCGCAACACTTGCTGACGTTCCGTTCCGGGGCGGCGGGGTTCTACGATCTGTGTCAAGACGGCGGCACCGGCAATTTCGGCGGCTTCCGTTCCAGCTGCTCGAATAATCTCGTGGTGGCCGGCGGCTTGCTCGTCGCCCCGGATTACACGCGCGATTGCACCTGCAGCTATCAGAACCAAACCTCGTTGGCCCTGGTGCCGATGCCCGAGGCGGAGATGTGGACCTTCTTCGGTTCCCTCTCGACCAGCGCACCGGTGCGTCAGGTAGGAGTCAATCTGGGCGCGCCGGGCAACCGCCGGGCCGACAACGGCACCCTCTGGCTCGATTTCCCGCGCGTCGGCGGCCCCGCGCCGGCCGTGACCATCCAGACCAAGCCCGACCAGCCGGAGTGGTTCCGCCGGCACGCTTCCCAGGTGCGTGGGGAGGTCAACTGGGTCGCCGCGTCGGGAGCGAAGGGGATCACCTCGGCCACCCTCACCTTGGCGCCTAAAGGGGAAGCGGAGCGTCTCTACACGGTGCGGCTGCACTTCGTCGAACCTGACGCGCTGGCGCCGGGACAGCGGCTTTTCGCCGTCGCTCTGCAAGGCCGCACCGTCATCGATAAACTGGATATTAGCCGTGAAGCCAGCGGTGCTTGGCAGGGCATCGTCAAAGAATTTCAGGGAGTGCGCGTTGGGCAAGAGCTGCGCATCGACCTGAAGCCGCTAGCCGATGCCAAGGTCGCGGTTCCGGTGCTGTGCGGTATTGAAGTCATGGCCGAAGGTGAGTGATCGATCCCAAGGAGTTCTCCCATGTTCCACAACATGACGCGCGTCGTGATCAGTGGGTTGGTAGGGGCCGTACTCGGTGGCGGCCTCTTGCCAGCGCAGGCGTGCAACGTTCCGGTTTTCCGCTACGCCCTGGAACGCTGGCATCCCGATCCGTATGAGATCGTGATTTTTCATCGCGGCCCGCTGGCCATGACCGATCAAGCCTTGGTCCAAGATTTGCGGAAACTGGCGAACAACGAGCCAGCCCTTTCCAACATCGAAGTCTTTGTTGTAAACTTGGATGAGGAACCAGAGAAATATTTCCAGCAGCTGTACGAGCAGCAGGGCCGGCCGCCGTTGCCGTGGCTGGTGGCGCGCTATCCCGTCATGTCGGAGAAGGAAGCGCTTATCTGGTCCGCTCCGCTTCGGGAACAGGACGCGCGCCAGTTGCTCGATTCACCGCTGCGCCGGCGGATCGCCCAACGGCTCATGGCCGGCGAAACAGCGGTGCTGGTGTTGCTCGAAAGCGGCAATAAAACCAAAGACGACGCGGCGGCACGCTTGATCGCCCAGGAATTGAACGAGCTGCCCAAGGTGTTGAAACTACCGGAGCTGACGGATGATCCCGCCGATCAGCTGCTGATGGCGGATAAGAAGCCCTTGCGCATCGCGTTTTCCCTGGTCCGCTTGGCGCGCGACGATCCGGCCGAGCGCCATTTCACGCGGATGCTGCGCTACTCCGAGCCGGACTTGGAATTCGATTTGGACGTCACGCCAGAGTCCATCGCCTCCCCCGTGGGGCTGCTGGCTTCCCCTTTGGCCCCCGCTGGTCTGTTGGCCGCGACCAGCTGGATGGGGGAGCGGGCGCGGGGAGAGCCGCTGGTCTTCACCATCTTTGGCCGCGGTCGGTCGCTGCCGGCGATGATCGGCGCCGGGATCAACGCGGACAACCTTCTGGAAGACGGCCGCTTCCTGGTGGGGCCGTGCTCTTGCGAGGTCAAACGCCTCAACCCCGGCTTTGATCTGCTGATGACCGCTGATTGGGAGGAGCAATTGACCGAACGCTTCGTCCAAGACAAGGGACCGCCGCCGTTGGTAGGACTGTCGGCGTTTCTGCCCCCCAGCGTCGAGGGGCAGCCCGCATCTTCCCCAGAACGAGCGGAAGAGGCGGTGTTGGCGGCTCAACTGGCTTCCCGCTCGCTCGCGGAGCTGGCGAATTGGTTAGGCGCGTCGGCCGGTCAGGCGCTGCGCGTGGGGGAACAATGGCGCGAGGATAGGGGCACGGTTTCCCAGAACAACGATCCCCCAGTGTCCAGCGACATGCCGCCGGACACCAGCGGCGGCTTACGCCTCACGGCGGAAGTAGTGCCGCCGCCAGCCCTCTTAACCACGGATGAACCGGATGACAAGGGATGGAATGCGTTGCTGTTTCGCAATATCGTCTTGGCGTTAGCGATGGCATTGGTCATCATCGCCGTGTGCACGTTTGTTTTTCGAGGGAGAATGAAACCGTGAGCCACCAAGGCTTGCTAGATTCGAGCACGCTTTGAGACGCTGCCGCCCGTTTTTCATAATTACTAAACTAGGCGCCCGGCGCGCCGCTGTTGCGGAGAAGCAGCGTGACGCCGCGGACTGGGGCCGGATATTCGATCAGGAGTAACCATGAGTGTCTGGCGATTGATATTCCAAGAAATCCTGTACCGTAAGATCAATTTCGGCTTGGGTGTCCTGTCGGTCATTGTGGCCGTGGGTTGTTTGGTGGCGCAATTGGCCTTGCTCGATCAGCACGACTTGCGCACCGAACAGGTTCTCAGCAACAAAGAAGCCGAGATTCAACAACGCCTGCGCCTGGCCCAAGCCGATACGCGCCGGGCGGTCGAGGAATTGCAAAAGCAGACCGATGCGGATTTGCGCTTCCAGCAAGCGCAATTGGACCTGCGCTTGCAACAATTGAATCAGAAAACGGCGGAGGATTTGACCGCGTTGGAGCAGAACACCGCCGGGAAGCTCCAGCAGCTCGACCAGGATAGCGCTCTGCAGCTGCAAGCCATCGAACAGATCACGGCGGAACGCATGAAAAAACTGGAGGATGACTTTCGCAAGATCACCAAGAACTTGGGCTTCAATGTGTTGATCTTGCACAAGGACCAAAAGCTCGACGAGCTGCACGCACGCGATTATCCCTCGCACTACATGCCCGAAAAATACGTGGATGTCCTGGCTAAATCCGACATCGTGACGATCAACCATTTACTGCCGCTGCTGCAAGAAAAGCTGAAATGGCCCGAACACGCCGACAAGGAAATCATCCTGGCCGGCACGCGCGGCGAAGTTCCCATCCTGCACCGTGATCCCAAGAAGCCGATTCTCGATCCGGTGCCTCCCGGCGCCATCGTCGTGGGACACGCTCTGCACAGCAGCTTGCATCTGGTGGCGGGGGACATTGTCAAGTTGTTGGGCAGAGAGTTCAAAATCCATAAACTGCACGCTCAGCGGGGCAACAAAGACGATATTACCGTCTGGATCAACTTGGGGGACGCTCAAGAACTGTTGAATCGCCAAGGTCAGATTAACGCCCTATTGGCCCTGGAATGTACTTGCGCCGAGGAACGGTTGCCAGAGATCCGCAAGGAGATCACTACCTTGTTGCCCGACACGCAAGTCATTGAGTTCGCCAGCCAAGCCTTGGCTCGCGCCGAGGCGCGGCGGCGGGTCGCTCTCGAAGCGCAAGAAGCCATCGAACTGGCGAAAAAGCAAGCCGATGCCAAACGCCAGCTGATCGAGAATTACGCCAAGGAACAAAGTGAGCTGATCACCACGCACAAGCTCAAAAAACAAGAGAGCCTCAACGAGCACATCCGCCAAGAACAAGCGGCCATTGAAAGGAACAAGGAACAGCGTCTGGCCCAGATTTTGGCGGCCGGAGAGGCCCGGCAACGGGACATGGCCGAATTGTCCCAAGAGGTGGTGAGTCGGGAAAAAGCCCACCGCGCCGAGATGCGCGAAGAGAAGGAATCTTACGCCGCTTTCCTGGTGCCGTTGGTGTTGGTCGGTTGCATCGTCTGGATTGGCGTGCTGACGTTCACCAATGTCCGCGAACGGGCGGTGGAGATCGGCATCCTCCGCGCTCTGGGTCTGAGCAGTCGCAAGGTGTTCACACTGTTTCTGGGCAAGGCGGTGTTAATGGGTTTGTGCGGCGCCATGATCGGCTACGCGGCCGGTTTGGTGCTCGTGGCCTGGACGGGGGATACGGCCGCGCCGGTGGCCGACGTGCCCCGCCTCTTTCAAGTGGAGTTGCTACTCGGTGTCATCGTGGCGGCGCCGCTCTTGGGCGCCCTAGCGAGTTGGATGCCGGCCCTGTTGGCTGTCTGGCAGGATCCTGCGAATGTTTTACGGGAGGCGTGAGAGCCAAACGATGCTGGATATACGCAATCTCATCAAGTCCTATTGGGGACCGAAGGGAACCATCCCGGCCCTGAGGGAGGTCTCGCTCCATGTCGATGCCGGCGAGTTCGTCGCCGTGCAAGGCCCCAGCGGCTGCGGCAAAACGACCTTACTCTTGGCCGCCGGCGGTCTGCTGCAACCCGATCACGGACAGGTGCTGGTGCGCGAACAGGATATTTATGCTCTTCATCCCGAGGAGCGCGTTCGTTTTCGCGCCGTTCATATCGGTTTCGTCTTTCAGCAGTTTCATTTGGTGCCGTATCTGAACGTCTTGGATAATGTCTTGGCGCCGACCTTGGCCATCGCGGTTCCCGACGCGCGCAAACGGGCTTACGATCTGCTCGACCGCTTCGGACTGACGGATCGTTCGCATCACGTCCCCGCGCAGCTCAGCACGGGCGAACGCCAACGCACCGCCTTGGCTCGCGCCCTGCTGACGCGCCCCGAACTGCTATTGGCCGATGAACCCACTGGCAATCTCGACGAGGAAAACGGCAAGCTTGTGCTGGAGTGCATGACCGACTTCGCCCGCAACGGCGGCTCCGTGCTTTTGGTGACTCATGATCGACAAGCTGCCGATGCCGCCGACCGCGTCATCTTCCTCGACGCCGGCAGAACGACGATCGTGGCCTAGTGGCTCATCCATTTTCGATGGATCGCTTCATCGCTTCAGGCCTGGAATCCGGCGCGAAACGATGAATCCATTTATCCAGCGATGTGATTCCTAACACCCTCAACGACTATGCTGATTCCCATGCTGCACACCAAGCGTCATTCCGGCTTGCTCACCCAACCCTGGCTGGTCGCCGTCTTATCGCTGGCAGTGTTGGCCGGGCTGGCCGTGTTGCTGTGGAGTCCCTGGGACCGACCCGCCATTGCCAGCGGCCAGACGCTGCGCCTGTACTGCGCCAACGGCATGAGATTGCCTGTGGCGGAGATCATCCGCGACTACCAAGATCAATATGGCGTCACCGTACAGCCGGATTACCAGGGCACCGGCAAGCTGTTGTCCACGATGCGCACGGTTCACGGAGCGGGCGACCTCTTCCTGGCCGCCGACCGCGCCGACATGCGAAAGGCCCAGGACCTGGGCTATGTCGCCGAAGTGATTCCCGTGGCTCGCGTCACGCCGGTGCTGGTGGTCCATGCCCAGAAACAACAAGCGCTGCGCCAGGCGGGCCAGCCCGTCACGGGCCTTCAAGACCTCCTGCGCGATGATCTGAAAGTCGCCTTGGCTAATCCCGACGAGACGGCCATTGGCACGCTGGTCCGCGATCAGTTGACTAGCCGCAATCTGTGGCCGCACCTCCAGAAACGCTTGAACGACCGCACCCAAGCCCAAGTCTCGACCGTGGGCACGGTCAACGACGTGGCCCGCGTGATTCGCACCAATCCCGACCATATCGGTTTCGTCTGGGACGCGACGGCGAAACAATTGCCGGATCTGGAGATCGTGCCAACCCCAGAATTTTCCCAAGTCCATGAGATCGTGCAAATCGGCGTCTTGAAGAAGGCCAACAACCCGACTGCCGCCCTGCAATTCGCCCGTTACCTCGCCAGTCAGAACAGAGGCTTGGAGCTGTTCCGGAAATATCACTTTGACACGATCCCCGACGCCGATCAGTGGGCCGAGGTGCCGGCGCTGACGATTTTCGCCGGCGCCATGCTCAAACCAGCCATCGAGCCGATATTGCAACAGTTCCAGCAGCGCGAAGGAGCGCGGATCACGACCAATTATGCCGGTTGCGGCTTGTTGGTGGCCGGGATGAAGAGCATGAAACAGGGGATGGAAAAGGGCCGCTTTCCCGATGGCTATGTCTCATGCGACATCTCGTTTCAAGAGAAAGTGCAACAGTTTTTCGAGGCAGCGGACATTCTCTACAAAAACGATCTGGTGTTGATCGTCCCCAAAGGCAATCCCCAAAGCATCCAATCGCTGCACGACCTGACCCGCGCCGACGTGCTCGTCGGGCTGCCGCACCCGGAGAAGTCGGCCATAGGCGAGATGACGGACCATCTGCTCCGCAAGCTGGGCCTGCATGACCGGGTGTATGCGCCAGATCGAGAAAAGAAAGTCGTGCATTCCAGCGAGGCGCATACCTTAGTCACGCAAACGCGTTTCGGCGCGCTCGATGTCGCCGTCGTGGCTCGCAGCAACGCCTTGAGCGCGCCGCAAAACGTCGAGCGCTATCTGGATATTATGAACATTGATTTGACCGATGCCGTCGCCACCCAAACCTTCGCCATCGCCAAGGATTCCCAGCACAAGTATTTGATGAAACGACTATTGCAAGCGATTGTCGCTCCGGAGAACGTTGAGCGCGTGCAAGCCATTGGGTTTGAGTTCGTTTATCAATCGGAATAAGACGTTTGCCTGTGGCTCGCTCGCTAAACGGGGATTGCTGATTTTTGATATTCGCATGTCCATCCTTAGCGCTGCTCCTGCCGCTCCGCCGCGAACACGCTCCGACGCTCCCTTCTACTTGGGGTTGGGCGTGCTGAGCGGGGTGTACATCCTGCTGATCGTGGCCATGCTGTTGGCCCAAGCGTCGTTCACGTCCCCGCATCATCTGCTGGCCGCGCTGGGCAGTGCGGAAATTCGCTACGCCATCAAGCTGAGCCTCATTTCTTGTTCCATGACGGCGATTTTGTCGCTGTGGGTGGCGGTGCCGCTGGGCTACGTGTTGGCACGATTTGATTTTCCCGGCAAAAGTCTGCTCGACGCCCTGCTCGACATTCCCATCGTATTGCCGCCGCTGGTCATCGGTTTGGCGTTGCTGATTCTCTTTCAAACCCCCATCGGCCAGTGGATCGAAAATAATGTCATTAGTGTGACTTTCGCCATTCCCAGCGTGATCCTGGCGCAATTCACCGTGGCCGCCGCCTTCGCCATCCGCACCATGCGCGTCACCTTCGATCAGATCAATCCGCGTGCCGAGCAGGTGGCGTTGACACTCGGTTGCAATCGGGGCCAAGCCTTCTGGCGCGTGGTGCTCCCCGAGGCGCGGCGCGGTCTCATCACGGCGGCGACCTTGGCCTGGGCGCGGTCGCTGGGGGAGTTCGGCCCTATCTTGGTTTTCTCTGGAGCCACGCGCCTGCGCACCGAGGTCCTGCCGACGACTGTGTTCCTGGAATTGAGCATTGGCAACATCGAAGCGGCGGTGGCCGTGTCGCTTTTGATGGTCATCGCCGCCGTCATCGTGTTGGTCATCGTGCGCGTGTATGGTTCCGAGAACTTTTTGGGAAGAGGGGCGGAAGCGTGATTCAGGTGGACAATTTGACCGTGCGCGCGGGAGCGTTTCTGCTGTCGGGGGCTTCCTTGACGGTGCCGAAGGGACAGTACGGCATGCTCATGGGCAAGACCGGCTGTGGTAAGACGACCATCTTGGAGGCGATTTGTGGCCTCAAGCCGGTGCAAGCGGGGCGGGTTGTGTTGATGGGTCGAGATGTCACCCACTTGAAACCCGCCGAACGCGGCGTCGGCTACGTGCCCCAAGATCGGGCCTTGTTCGCATCGCTGACGGTCGAGGAGAATCTGGCGTTCGCCCTGACCATTCGCCGCTGGCCGACCCGCGCCATCACGCGCCGCGTCGAGGAGCTGGCCGAGCTGCTCCGGTTGGAACGGCTGTTGGGCCGCAAGCCGCACGGCCTCAGCGGCGGCGAGGCTCAGCGCGTTGCCCTGGGGCGGGCCTTGGCCTTCGATCCACACCTCCTGTTGCTCGATGAACCGCTCAGCGCTCTCGATGAGGACACGCGCGCCGAGATGCACGATTTGTTGATCGCCGTTCGCGAACGGACCGGCGTGACCGTCTTGCACGTTACCCACAACCAGAGTGAGGCGCGGAAGCTGGCCGACGTGGTCTTCACGTTGAAAGGAGGCGCGGTCCACGCGGCACGCAATGAGGATGGTTTCAATGGAGATGCTGCCTGTCACTCCCTGTCTCATTGATGCTACCGAGGGAACCTCATGACAATCACGGTTCACTACATGGCCCAAATTCGGGAAGCGGCAGGCGTGGCTTCGGAAACCGTGCAAGTGTCCGCCCCATGCACGTTGGAGCGGTTGTTACGACACTTGGCGGAGCGCCACGGCCCCCCGTTCCGCCAGCTGGTGACCGGCGGTGAGTCCCATCCCCGGCCCACGCTGCTCTTCTTTCTCGGCGACGACCAAATCCGCGCTGACACCTTGGCGGAATTGCCAGACAATGCGGTGATTACGATCATGTCGCCGATCGCGGGGGGCGAGGAATAGGGCCTTATCCACTCGCGAGCGCTGGGGAGATTTTTCGGTCGATGCGTTTCCAATCACGAAGGGATGAAACCAAGAAATAGCCATCTTAATCCACAAGCGCTAACTTTCCACCATCATGCCAACACGCCGACCATTAACTGACACTGACCGTGCCATGTACGAATGGCAGATGTGGGTCCCCGATTTTGGCGAGCAAGGGCAAGAGCTGCTAAAAGGCGCGTCGGTGTTGGTGTCGCGCTGCGGCGGCGTCGGGGGGGTGGTCGCGTATGAGTTGGCCGCCGCGGGCGTGGGACGGCTGGTGTTGGCCCATGCCGGCAACGTGCGCCGCGACGACCTCAATCGGCAATTGCTGATGACTTACGATTGGCTCGACAAGTCGCGCGTCGCGTCGGCGGAACGCCGTTTGAAGGAGCTGAACCCGTTTCTCGATGTCGTGACCGTGCCGGAAAATATCAGCGCGGACAATGTCGCCCGCCTGGTCGGCATGGCGGATGTGGTGGTCGCTTGCGCCCCCTTGTTCCGGGAACGGCTGCTGATGAACCGGGAAGCGGTTCGGCAACGCAAGCCGCTAGTCGATTGCGCCATGTACGACATGCAATGGCAGATCACCACCGTTTTTCCTGGGCAATCTCCTTGCTTGTCCTGCCTGTATCCCGAGGAGCCGCCGGCCTGGAAGCGACAGTTTCCCGTCTTTGGCGCGGTAGCCGGCACCGTCGGCTGCCTGGGGGCGATGGAAGCGATCAAGGCCATCGCCAACCTGGGACAACCGTTGGCGGGGCAATTGCTCCTCGGTGATCTCCGTGACATGTCCTTTCGTAAAATGCGCACGCAACGTGATCCGCGCTGCGCGGTGTGCGGCACGCCATGAAAGAGGATGGATCGGTTCGCGCTCGGAGACGGCAGCCCACGCGAGACGATCCATTTCAACAAACCCACTGATAAAGAGAAGAACCATACTCCGCTTTATCCAATCCACCAAATTGTTTTACCTATCACATTTTCTAATGAGACACTTCTCCACGCTTGTTCCATGCGCGGCGGTTGATGTGAGACCGTTTCGTTTCTTCATCCACGCGTGAACGCCTCAGCTTTCGTCACCTGTCACAAAATGGCGAAGATATACCCATCGTAGAACAATGTGGAACATAAACTTGTGCATTTTTCGCGCGTGTGCCCTCGATTTGTTCACAGCATGATCCATATTTGGTCGATGAGCAGCTGTCGCCAATCGCTTGTCCCAAGATGAGGTGGTATCGGCCCGGTTAAGAGTCGGTTGGACTATTTTTTTCTGGCGAGCGGTGGGGTTGATCCCCGCCGTGCGAACGGTCGGCGGGGATGAACCCCGCCACTGGCCTAGTTTTCTCACGGGCAGATTAGACAAGGTAGGTGTGCCGAGCGGGACATGAAGCACGTAAATTGCAATAGATCATGGTCGCCGTATGCCGCGCGCTTCCCATGATGCGCGTCACATTTCTCATCAGGCGGAACCGGCTCGACAAGGATCGTCCCCATCAGATCGATGAAACCATAACGCATCCGAAGACTTCGGGAAATCATCCAATCTCAGGCACGGGCGGCGCCTTTTGCTTCGTTGGATGGGGGTCTGATCATTCGACTGACACTGAGAAGAGGTATCCAACCCATGCACACGGCATATAAACATCCTATCACCATCATTGTTCCCGTTCGCCAAGCTCCAGAGACGGATCGGCTCTATCACGGCGATGGACGCGACATTTTTTTACAAGGGTTTCACTGGGAATCGCATCTGGGGGCCACGTACCATAACGGTTCCCGCCGCGCCTGGTATCGCGTGCTGACGGAAAACGCTGACACGATCAAGCGCGCGGGGTTCTCGTGGGTGTGGTTCCCGCCTTGCTCGGATTCCTTCGCGCCGCAAGGTTACATGCCGCGGCGCTGGTATCAACTGAATACCCCTTACGGATCGGAGGGGGAGCTGCGCGAAGCCATTCAAGCCCTGAAGCCGGTCAAGGCCATGGCCGATGTCGTGGTCAATCATCGCGTCGGCGTGGCCACCAGCGGCGCCGATTTCGAGGACCCCGCTTTTCCTGATAATCGGGCCGCCATCGTGCGCGACGATGATTCCGGCGTCGGCACCGGCAACCCGGACACTGGCAACGGCGAATACTTTGGCGCGGGCCGTGAGCTGGATCACACCAATGGCGACGTGCGCCACGCCGTCAAGCATTATCTCCACCGACTGAAATCCTTGGGATTTCGCGGTTGGCGCTATGACTTGGTGAAGGGCTATCATGGCCGGTACGTCGCCGAGTACAACGATGCCTCGCAGCCAGAGTTTTCCATCGGCGAATACTACGACGGCGACCGGCAACAGGTGACGAACTGGATCGATGATACGCACGGCAAGAGCACCGCGTTCGATTTTCCGTTGCGCTACTTGTTATATGATGCCTGCAAACGGGATGACTACGGCGTGCTGCGTTCCCACAATCAGGGGCGAACGGTCCCAGCGGGCTTGATCGGCTTCTGGCCGTCGCGGGCGGTGACATTCATTGACAATCATGACACCGAATATCGCCGCGATCGGGAGCATGAATGCCATTACAACGACACCCGCCATTTCGCCGGCAAGAGCGTCGCCTTGGGATATGCCTACATTCTGACCCACCCCGGCAATCCGTGCGTCTTCTGGTCGCATTACTTCGACTGGGATGAATACACCCGGCAGCGCATCGACGCTCTGATCAAAGTGCGCAAACAAGCCGGCTTGCACGCGCGTAGCAATGTCGAGATCCGTGAGGCTGGTCACGGCATTTACTCAGCCATTATTGATGACCGCGTGGCGGTCAAGCTCGGCGCGCGGGGTTGGCACCCCGGCGGCTCCTGGCAATTGGCCGTCGATGGCGAGAAATTCGCCGTTTGGATGCGGTGAGGAACTGGGCCAAACCAAAACAGGCGCGGCTTCGTTCCGGTGATTGGAATGCGAAGCCGCGCCTGTCGTTTTTTACGTGTCGGAATTCATCGGTTCACCTTCGGTCTTGCCTCCGCGTGAGCCGTTGAATCCCAGAATGGCTGGCGTGCTTACGCCTTCAGGTTGCTGGAGATGTTGACGAACGTGTGAACGTGCGGCAGCACGCGGTAGTTCCACACGAAGCCAGGACCTTCCAGCCGCCAGAAGTGCCACAGTCCGTCTTGGTCGTTGTTGCGGCCGTAGAAGGCCAGATGAATCTTCTCCATGCCGCCGGTGGCCTTGACGATGTGCATGACCTCGTCCACGTCTTCCTTACGGAAGGGGGAGAGGACATCGCGCATGACCTTCTCGACGAGCTGCTGTTGGTCCTTGGTCAACTCGGCATAAGCAATCCCCGGCTTGGCTTCCCCTTCGGGGCGGAACTGGACGGAGCCGATTTGCTCCCCAGGTGTCCGGCCCACGATGACGGCCTGCTGACGTTGCTTTTCGCTCAGGGCCTCATAGACGCTTTCCACGCTCTGCGTCTGGAAGTTGAACACGTTTTGTTCGCTGTAGCCGTTGGCGCTGTGGCCGTAGTACATCGGGCCGCCAAAGGCATTGCCATCCTTGAAGTTGCCGTCGCAGCGAACCGTCAAGTGGTGGCTGACGAATTGCCAGCAGAATTCATCCTGGGTCGGATCGCCGAAAATGGTGACGCCACAACCTTGCAGCGAGCCGCTGCTGTCGAACCGGCCGTTTCGGCTGATGCGGCGATAACCTTCCTCGTCGGCGCAGATGGCGCGGAGCGTCTTTTCGACCAATTCTTGTTGCGGAGCGGTGAAGACCTCGCCGACGCGCTTGCCGAGGGGACGATTGTACATCCCCAAGCGGGTCGGACGTCCGCGATCGGCGCCGTCATCGTAGGGGCGGACAACAGCGGACTTCTGTTCGGCGGTCAGCGTGGCGTACAGCTCGCGGACCAAATCCTCGGCGGGCTTGGAAGCCGATTGGGCGGGCTTGCTGTCCGCCAGCACGCGCGGCGCCTGCGACGCCATCGCCCCCACGGCGGCCAAGGCCGTGGCTTGCGTGCCGACCACGCGGATGAACTGCCGCCGGCTCAACCCTTCCACGGGTTGCTCGACGACGTGCTCATCACAGTCGGGGCAATAGACTTTGGTAGGATCGTTCATGGAAGGCTCCTTGTGAGGTAGGAAACACCCGTGGCCTTGGGTAGTTCAATAACTTCTCTATTCTCTTCAACCCCGCCGGAGTCGTCAAGTTGCTAAACCGGAGAAAAAAGAAAATAGGGGAGACGGACGGGCAAGGGTGTTGAGCCGTTGATGGCACCGAGCGGCTTATGTCTGCCGCCAATCGTAATTCTTTCATTCCAAGAAGAGCTTTTTTCAAAATATCGACCCAATGACCTGACATGCGGATAATCAGCTCCGAAGCCGGAAAAATTCTCAACCACTTGTTAATAAAAGACTTGGAAGAAATCGACCAATCGGCGTGGCATTCTTGGCACGGGGCTTGCTCCTATAGAAACACGACCCGCAACGAGGAAGTGCAAGCCAGGTGGTCGCGTTCAACCGGGAAGCGTTCTTCCCCCGAAAGGCTTCCCAACGGAATCCCCCATCCGTCCCCCAGGATGGTTGAGCTGTCGGAAGTTCCCCCACTTCCCGACCCCCGGTTCAACCGCATCCTGCTCGAACGTGAAGCGCCGGGCGGACTTCCACCCACCAACGACCCACCCAACATCCAACCGTAAAACCCCTTTGGGCCACCCGCTTCCCCCGGCGGGTGGCCATCTCTTTTTTCACCATCATCACGAAGCGCCGCGGGCTGTCGTTTCCCCATACGCCTTCTGGGCGGCGGCATAGATTTGTCGCAAGGGCACTCCCTGTTGGCGGGCGACGCGGGCGCAGGCCTCGTATTCCGGGGTGAAGATCGGCGCTTGGCCGGCGCGCCAGCCGAGTTTGCCTTGAATCGGTCCCCAAGGCGTCATCACTTCGCAAGCCTGACGGCGCAGCTTGTGGCGTTGGACGGAATAGCGGCGGATGCCGAAGGTGGTGGTTTCTCGAAAGAGAATATCCTCCAACGCCGGCAGCGCTGCCGCGTCCGCCAACACGCTGAGCAGCACGCCGGGCCGATTTTTCTTCATCACGATGGGAATGCTGAATACATCCAAGGCCCCGGCGGACAGCAATAAGTCGTAACAATAGCCAATCACTTCCGCCGGCACATCATCCAGATTCGTTTCCAGCACCCAGATTTGATCTTGTTCGACTTCAGAGGGTGGACGCGCGATGTCCGCCGTGGTGCCGACGAAGAGACGCAGCAGATTGGGCTGTTCGACGAAATTCTTCTTGCCGGCGCCGTGGCCGATGCGTTCGATGGTCAGCGCGGGGGCGTCGTTCCATTCACTGACCAAGGTAGTGAGAATCGCGGCCCCGGTCGGCGTGGTCAATTCGGCGCGAATGGTGGAGGAAGCCAACGGCACCCCCTGGAGCAGGGCCGCCGTGCCGGGAGTGGGAATTGGCATCAAGCCGTGGGCGCACTGCACCAGGCCGCTGCCCGTGGGAACCGAGCGGCTGGTGAAGCGCTCCACGCCGAGCAGATCGAGGCCAATGGCCACCCCGACGATGTCGGCGATGCTATCCAACGCGCCGACCTCATGAAAGTGAACGCGATCCAAGGGCATACCGTGCGCCGCCGCCTCCGCCTCGGCCAATCGGCGGAAGATGCGCAGGGCCAAATCACGCTGTGGCTCCGTCAACGCTCCCCGGCCGATGATGTCCTCGACTTCCGGCAAGAAGCGGTGACTGGTTTCCTCGGGGGCCTCGACACGCACATAGGTCGCCGCAAATCCCCCCTTGCGGACCTTCTCCACTTCGAATCGAATCGGCAAGCCCAGCGAATCCAGTCCCTGGCGGATGGCCTCCACGGACACGCCAATATCAATCAAAGCCGCCAACGTCATGTCGCCGCTGATGCCGCTGAAACAATCGAAATGTGCTACCTTCACGGTTGGTCCCTCCTCGGTTTCTCTTATTTAATCGCTCGGACAGCGCGCGGGCTAGTTGCAGTCTAGCGGGCGGCAGGTGGAATAGGTACATCCCGATGCTGACACGCCGGTGCTGATTTTCTGGGCGATTCCGTGAATTCAAGGCTTCGTTCCTTGTCGGATGAGCCGGGGATTGATTAGATACCCTCAAGGAACATCCGCGCAGGAAGCCAACTGCAACCGCCAATTGGAGGAACCCGCGATGCAACTGGGAATGATCGGCTTGGGGAAAATGGGCGGCAACATGGTCCTGCGTCTGCTGCGCGCGGGCCATGATTGCGTGGCGTATGATCACGACGCCCAGCGGACGGAGGATTTCGACAAGGAAGAAAAGAAACGGTCCATCAAGGCCAAGGCCTTGGCGGACCTGATCCAAAAATTGACTCCTCCTCGACACATCTGGCTCATGCTGCCAGCGGGGACGATCACCGAAAATACGGTCAACGAATTGGCCGGCCTGTTGCAATCGGGCGACACGATCATCGACGGCGGCAACACCTATTTCAAGGATGACGTGCGCCGCGCGGAAGCCATCAAGCCCAAAGGCCTGCACTATGTCGATGTGGGGACGAGCGGCGGCGTGTGGGGGATCACGCGCGGCTACTGCATGATGATCGGCGGCGAGCAGGAAATCGTGCAGCGGCTCGACCCGATCTTCAACACACTGGCTCCCGGCGGTCCCGGCAAAACCACCGCCGAGCGCGGCTACCTGCACTGCGGGCCGGTCGGTTCGGGGCATTTCGTCAAGATGGTCCACAACGGCATCGAGTACGGCCTGATGCAGGCGTATGGCGAAGGTTTCGAGGTCTTGCAGAAAGCCAACTCCGAGCGCTTGCCAGCCAATCGCCGCTATGACATCGACTTGCACGCCGTCGCCGAGGTGTGGCGGCATGGTAGCGTCATTAGCTCCTGGTTGCTCGATCTGCTGGAAATCGCCCTGCGCGACGATCCCAAGCTCGCCAAGTTTGAAGGCTACGTGCAGGATTCCGGCGAAGGGCGCTGGACCCTCGAGGCGGCCATCGATGAGGACGTGCCCGCCACCGTGCTGGCCCACGCCCTGTTCGCCCGCTTCCGCTCGCGCATCGACCATGCTTTTGCCGACAAGGTATTGTCCGCGATGCGCATGGGCTTCGGCGGCCACGTCGAAGGAGCTGAATCCGGCAGCCCGCCGCCAACGACGTGATGGCTGAATTTTCTCGTTCCTCGTTCCCAGGCCCCGCCTGAGGACGAGGAACGTAATTTCCAGGACAATGCCCCCAGCCGACTCAACTCCAGCCGCCGGTCCCATTCGTTCAGGTATATTTATCATGCGTGACTTATTGGCGGAACTGAATGAATTACTCACGCAAAGACGGGAATGCGTGTATTGTGCCGTCGTGGAGACGCGCGGCTCGACGCCGCAAAAAGCGGGGGCGGCCATGCTCGTTCTGCCCAACGGCGACCAGCGCGGCACGCTCGGCGGCGGCTGCGTTGAGGCCGAGGTCAAACAGCGTGCCTTGGGGGTCTTGCACCAAGGGGGCGGCGCGCCTGAAGTGCTGACATTCCATCTCGACGACAACTATGGTTGGGACGACGGCTTGATCTGCGGCGGGCGGATGGCGATTCTCGCCGACCCGCTGACTACGATGCGGGATGCCGCGCGCTGCCAGCAAGCCGTGGCGTACTATCGGCATTTTCATGAACAAGTCGAATCGGGACGCGGCTGCACCGAGGCGGTGGCCGTCGATGCCAAGGCAGGGGTGCCCGTTGGCAGCCGCTATTTGTTCGATGCCGACGACCAGCTGCTCGCCCAGCTCGCCGAGGCTCCCCCTCCGGCCGAACTTCTCCGGCAGCTGACCCCATTGGCCCAGCGGCCCAAGCCGTACTTGCGTCAGGGAGTGTCGTATTTGCCCATCTTGCCGCGCATCACGCTGTTCATCGTGGGAGGCGGCCACGTTGGCCAAGCGGTGGCCCAGCTGGCGGCCAGCGTCGATTTTGACATCTGGGTGCTCGACGACCGAGAACGCTATGCCAGCCCCGAGCGTTTTCCGATGGCCCAACGCCGCCTGGTTGGTGACATTGGCCAGACGCTTCAGCAATTGGTGCAGAGCCACGCCATCACGCCGTCCATGTATTGCCTGATTGTCACGCGCGGCCACAGCCACGACGAGGAAGCACTGTATCACCTGGCCGCCACTCCCGCTGCTTACATCGGCATGATCGGCAGCAAGCGCAAGATCAAGCTGATCTGGGACGACTTACGCGCCAAGGGCATCCGCGACGAGGATTTGCACAAAGTCCACGCCCCGCTCGGTTTCGCCATCGGCTCGCAGACCGTGCCGGAAATCGCCGTCAGCATCGTCGCCGAGCTAATCGCCTGCCGCAATCTGGGACGCACCATCCCGGAGGCGCGGGGGTTTTGAGGGAGAATAATCAACGAATTCGAGGTGATGTTATAATTAGGAAGAAGAGGTGGAACGGCGCCGTCCCGCCGTCTGGTGCATCGTTGATTTTCCTTGCGTTGTGGCTTGCTGGACGTTAATTTGAAGGTAATGCAACCGTTGGGGAAGGACGGTTCCTTTCTTTCCATCACTCAATACGCCGAGTCGATCATGGCCGAGAACACCTCCACCATCACCAAGACGCCCAGTGTCAACAGCACGTTGAAACAACCGCTCGTTCCACCAGAAGAGCAATTCTGGAAACGCTATTCGCCGCGTCACGAATTTCCGTTGTCGGCGTTCGCCTCGTTCGCGTTGCACGCCATCGCCATCGTGCTAATGATCATCGGGGCGGCTATATTGCTCAAGCTGGGTTTGTCGCGGGACACCGAGCCATTGCCGATTGACGCCCTCGCCATTCGGCCCGGTGGCGGCGGCGGGTCGGGACAAAGTGGCGTTGGCCCCGGCACTGGCTCTGGCGGCGAGCCAGTGGAGAACCTCCCCGATCAGCCGAATCCGCCGGAGCAAGTGAACGTCACTCCGTTGGCGGATTTGCCAGTCGTCCCGATTCCCGAAACGCAGCTGCCGGAACTCGCCAAGGACCCCGATGCTCGCCGCTTCATCGAACGGAGCACGGCGGCAGCGCGCGAGCTGGCGAAGACACGTCAGGATCAACGCGACAAATTGATGTCAGGAATAGCGGGGCGCGGCCAAGGCGGCACCGGTAGCGACGGCGGCAAGGATACTGGCCGGGATCGCGGCGAGGGACCCGGCCAGGGGGACGGCAAGCTATCGGTCCGCGAAAAGCGCGTCCTGCGCTGGACCATGATGTTTGACACCGTCAACGGCCAAGATTATATGCGCCAGCTGGCCGCGCTCGGCGCCATTCTCGGCATCCCACGAGAGAACGGTGAATACATGATCATTCGCAATCTCACTCCGCCCGCCACCGGCCAAATCGAGGACGTGCGCCAAATCAATCGCATCTTTTGGATCGATTCGCAGCCGCAATCGGTGCAATCACTGGCTGGCGCGTTGCGCATTCCGCCGCCCCAGCATATCGTCGCTTTCTTCCCGGAAGCATTAGAGCAGGAATTGCTGAAAATGGAGCTTAATTATCGCGGCTTGCGCGAGGATCAGATTCAGGAAACCCGTTTCCGCGTGGTGCGGGCCGGCAATCGCTTTTTCCCACAAGTAGTCGATCAGCTGGCGATTGGACAGCGATAGCCTCGCAAGGTCGATTTTCGATCCCGCCAACAGAACATCCTGTTCGATTCATCGTTTCACGCTCATTTCCTTCCTCGCCGCGTGAAACGATGAATCGTCCATCGCATTCATATCCCGATGGAACATGTTTCGTCCCGCCACATCTCCATCCACTGCAATCCCGGTGACAATCTCTCCCGTTCCATCCGTTTGACCAGCTCGTAAACCCAGCGGTTGAGGGGGCAGGGGTAAGCGCCAGCCAGGTCGATCAGGTGGCGGTTGTAGTAGTCGATCTCGGTTTGACCGCGCGGCAGATCACCGGACATGGAGCAATAGGTTTTCCGCAACGAGGAATAGAACGCCCAGGCCAGGGAATGGGCCAGCCAGCGGTTGCGGAGAATGACGGCGACGGTGTCGGGGTGGAAAGGGCCGACCGTGCCCAGGGGGACATGGGCATGACGTAAGATGGCGTGATTCTCGCGCAGCAAGGCGAAGAACAGGCGGCGCAACAGGGGATGAGCCAACAGCCGGCCATTGTCTACCCCCGCCGCCGCCGCGATGGGGCTGATGGCCGCGTTGTACATCAACTTGGCGTACTTGTACGGCAAAATATCCGGCACCGGCGCCAGCCGGAACAGCCGCGCGGCACGCAATGACTGGACAACGGATTGGCACGAAGCAACGGCCTGGATGTGCAGCTTGCCGCGGCGGGTGATGTGGGTGTGCGTCCGGCCCGGTTCACACTCCGACACGAACGAGGCAATCCCCTCGCCGGCGCGGTTGGGCCGGTCGAGGCAGGCGTCAAAGCCGTTCTGCACCGGCAGGAAGGGGACCCGCGCCGGCAGCCGGGCCAGGACTTCGGCATTGTCATAGCACTTGACGCACAGCAAGACGAGCTGGTCGCTGGCGTCGGGCCGCCAGGCGGCGAACGGGATGAACTCCGCCGGCAACGGCGGCCCATGATCGACGCGCACGCCATGCCGCCGGCCCCATGCCACCTTGTCGTCGTTGGCTTCGACGAAGCGCACCCGCGCGCCATTGGCCGCCAACGCGTAGCCCAAGGCGCAACCGATACCCCCCGCGCCAACGATAGTGATGGCGTCCATGCAGGTGCTTCCTTCTAGTCAACCCACGAAGCGGCGCAGAAAGCGCACGGCGGCCTCGATCTCCGCCACGCCGCCGCCGGTTTCGCGGGTGATGGTCAGCCAGCCGTGATAGTCCGCTTCCGCCAAACACGCGAGAAAGCGCATCCAGTCGATGTCACCGTGGCCCAGCGGCACTTCCTGAGCGGACCGGCTGGCGCCGGCGGCGCGTGCGTCTTTGGCGTGACAATGCACGAGGCGTTCTCGCAACACGGCGGCGCTGTCGTAGGGATCGAAGCCATTCATGAGCAGGTTGGCCGGGTCGAGATTGATTCCCAGGCTGCCGGTGTCAAACGGATCGAGAAAATCCTTCAAGGCGGATGCCGGTTCCAGGCCGGTTTCCAGAGCCAAGATGACGCCGATGCGGTCGCCGTGCCGGCTCAGGTCGAGCAGCGCCTCGCGCAACAGCGGATAGCCGGGGTCGGTGGGACTATCGGGCACGCGGCCTGCTTGGACAGTGACCAGTCGCGGACCTAAATCGAAACTCAGCTGCATCACTTGCCGGATGTGTTCGATGCGCGGTTCGAGGTTCTCGGCGACGTTCAAGCCGCGCCGCAAGGGACAATGGATGGCCGTCAATTCCAGATCCCAAGCCCGCAGCAAGTTGCGAAACTCGCGCCGGCCCGTTTGCGAGAGTTGTTGCGGGGCCAAATCACCAACGGCATCGACGCGCACGCCGCCGATACCGAGCCGATTCGCCGCTTCCAACCCACGCCGCAACGGCAAGCCCAACGCTTCCAGTCGAACGCCAATCTTGAGTTGTGCCATCGAATCCAAGCGCTTTCGAGATTTCGATTTCGGTGATGCGATCTTCACGAATCACTCGCCGATGCCGCCGCGCAACGGCGTGGTACGGGGACGCGGGGGCTTAGGGGGCGCGGCTTCCTCTTCGGTCTCCTCCTCCGCGCTCGTTTCAGGTTCGGGAGGAAGCGCGGCCTTGAGCGATAAGGCCATGCGCCGTTGATCCGGTTCCAGCCGCAACACCACCGCTTGCACCTCTTGCCCTTCCTTCACGAAGTCGCTGACACGCCGCACGCGCTGCGGTGACAACTCGGAGACCGGAATTAACCCTTCCACCCCCGGTTCCAGCTCGACGAAAGCGCCGAAGTCCATCAACCGCGTTACCTTGGCGGTGACGGTGGCGCCGACGGGATAGCGCTGGTCGATGCCGTCCCATGGGCTGGCGGTCAGTTGCTTCAACCCCAAGCTGATCTTGCGGCGTTCGTGGTCGATCTTGAGGACGACTGCCTTGACCCGTTCCCCCGGTTGCAACACCTGGGTGGCGTCGGCGACGCGCGACCAGCTGATTTCGCTGACATGAACCAGACCATCCACGCCCCCCAGGTCCACGAAGGCGCCGAACGGCTTGACGGAACGCACTATCCCTTCGCGTGTCTGTCCCTCGGCCAGCTCTTGCCAGAGCCGGTCGCGGGCCTCGTCGCGCTCTTTCTCCAGCAAGGCGCGGCGGCTGACCACGAGATTGCGCTCGGAGGGTTTGACTTCCGTAACCAGGCAGCGCAGCCGCTGGTTGACGAATTGTTCGGCATCCTCGACGCGGTACAGGTCAATCTGGCTAATGGGCATGAAGCCGCGGATGCCGTGGACATCGACGCTCAGCCCCCCTTTATTGGTGGCTGTCACGCGCGCCTCGACAAGCATCCCCACGGCGACGCTGGACCAATCGACATCGACCGCCGCTGCCCCTTTGCGGGACAGCAATAGCAAGCCGTTGTCCTTGTCATAGCCTTCGATGCTGACCTCGACCTCAGTGCCGATGGCGGGAGTCCCTTCGGGGAACTGTTCCATGGCCAGCACCCCCTCGCCACGACCGCCAGGGATGTGGACGAAGACATCCGGCCCATGAACGCGGATAACTTGCCCTTTCTTGCGTCCCGGCGTCGTTCCGGCCTCCACTGGCTCCTGGGGACGTTCCGCACCGTACAATTCCTGATCGCTCAAGCCGCCCAAGGCCGCTTCTAACTCCTGTTCGATTTCCCTATCGATGTCGCGGATGCGCTGGCCGGTCAGGGGCAAATCCTCGTATGTCCGGTCGGGTGGCTTGCTGGGCTGGGCGGCTTGCCGTCGCTCTTGCCCCTGGCGCAGTTTCTCCAGGCGGGCGCGCTTCGATTCCACGCGGACGATCTGTTGCTCCGAAGGCGACTCCGGCGGGGCGGCGCTGGGGGTCGGGGATTCAGGAGTCGGCGTTTGCGTCGCTTCGGGAAGCGGTTGCTGGCTGTCCGTCATGGTGATGTCCTCGATTCGATTCCTGGGGTACTCGCTATTATCCCAGTAAGAAAGATGGGGGGCCGGATTTGCCCATCCGGCCTTCTCCGAACCGGATTGGAAATCTGGCCCACGAGAGAACCATCTGCGCTGGCGTCATGAACACCAGCATCTATTGATCCGTTGACGCAGATAAATCCTTGATGCGGATGTTGCGAAATTCTACCTTACTGCCGTGGTTTTGCAAATTGACGTAGCCCTTGAGTGGTTTGTCCTTCAAGGCCGGGATGGTCGATTGATCGATGTTAATGACTTCTTGACCATTGAGCACCACCCGGATGCGCGGGCCGACGCACTCGATGTCCATGCTGTTCCATTCCGGGGCTGGCTTGGCGGCGTTGGTCTTGGGAGCGACATAGCGATACAAGGAGGCAGTGCTGTGCGGGGTCGCCGGCTTATCGGCGTCATCGAGCAACTGCACTTCGTAACTATAATACGACGGCCGCGTGGCCATCGATTGTTTCGGATCATAGGTGCGGGTGCGGATGCCCACGCCGCTGTTGCCGCGCCGTCCCTGCGGGGTCGCCGGCGGCTCGAACCGATACTCCAGGTGTAGGGCGAAATCACTGAATTCCTGATCGAAGCGCAGGAATCCGCCCCCCCGGCCATCGCACACCAACACACCATCGCGCACGGTCCAAATGGGGTGCGTCTGGCCGTCGGCGTCCTTGTACTCGATGGTCCCTTCGGGAACCCATCCGCTCAAGTCCTTGCCGTTGAAAAGAACACGCTCTTTCTCCGCCGCCGAAACGACGCCGAGGCAGCACAGAACCAACCCGCAAGACAACCACATTTTCTTGAGCATAGCAGTATTCTCCTGAAATAAAAGTCGAGCCGCGCGAGACGCCGGAAGTGCCAGTATAAAGGAAATTCCCGGAAAGGGAATTAGCAAACGCGGACGAATCGGCAGCGGTTTCAAGTCGGCCTTGAAGGGAATGATTAACTCCTGATCGTGCCCACCCCGGCGCTCCGCGAAATGGGTGAACGACCAATTCAACCTCCTAACCCCGTCGCGGAACGCGGCATTGTAATTTTGGCAACCACGCTTGTAAATTATTCCTATCTCCTTGTGAAATCAAAACTTGCTCTTCACAATTGGGCGTGTCCTTGCTATCAATCGGCCCACTGGCTTGACGAAACGCGCCACGCTAAGCGATACACCTAGTTGCCAAGGATGGCAACGCTTGGCGGCGCAGGCCTGTCCGCCGTTCCGGTCACTCGAATCGGTTTCCCATCGACGCCGGTTTCGCATTTCGTGGTTTAGCCTGAAAGAGGAGCCATCATGCGCAAGGAAGCGCTGCTCGCTTTCGGTACGTTGCTGAGTGGATTTGCCGTCTGGTTGGCCGTGGTGCCGGGACGCTGTGGGGCGGGCTGAGGACCAGGGGGATGCGCTCCCCCCATGTTCGGCCGTGCGCCGATGATGATGCCACAACCCATGCCCATGCCGCCCGCCGCCGGGAGACCGCCGGCTCAAGGCCCGGCTCCCATGATGATGCCCGGAGGTACTAGCCAGCCTCGGATGGCGCCGTCCCGACCATCCCTGCCCCCCGCGGGCGCCATGATGGGCGGACCACCGCGTCCCTCAGCCAATCCGGCCTTGGCGGGGCAGGGGCCGACTCCCGCTGGACACGCGGCCCCCGCCAGCCCGAATTGGTCCCCCGCCGGGCCGCCGATGTTGCCGGACCCAGAGCCGATGCCCCGTCCCATCGTGCGCGGGCAATCCCCCGACGACATGGACGCCCCCGCCGCGTCCCCCAGCGCCATGACTCGGCTCCAGCTGCCAGCTCCTGATCACCTGGGCATCGAACCGGAACGAAAGCCCCAAGACGCTCCGCGCGTCGTTATATCCACCCTGGATTGGTCGGCGGTTCGCCGCCGGTTGGATGATCTGGGCGTGACCTGTTTCCAGGTGGAAAAAATGACTGAGGGCTATCGCTTTAGCTGCGTGGTCCCCATGGCCAAGGCCCATTGGCAACGCCGCCTCGATGTCATTGCCGCGACGGAGACCGAAGCCGTCGTCACCGCCCTGCGTGAAGCGGAGAAAATTCGTGCCCAGTGAATGGCGCTCAGAGAATAAAAGGGGGGTCGGGAGTAAAATGTCATACAAATGACAATATACTTTCGCCCCCCCTTTTTTCCTGCTATCTGGTTCCCAAACCATGAACCCCAACGACAGCGGCAAGCTATGGTTCGAGGTTTCCGAACCGGGCGATGAACCGGACCTGGCCGGGCTGGGAATGCTGTTGGATTTCCAGGCGATCGAAGATTTGCAAGCCAGAGAGGAGCAGGCGGAGGCGCAGCTCGGCCCCTGGCTTGGTAAGCCCTTCGCGGGCCATCAGGTGGTCGATGAGCTGAGCACGACGCTGTTCGAGATACAGGCGTAGGCCACGCAACGACAAGCGGAGCAATGGCACCTCGGCGGCGGCGGGTGGGTCCGTGGCGCCGGCATGGAAACGACGTATCGCCTCGGGGGAGTTGGCCAGCAGGAGATAGCCTTGCTTGAGGGCGAAGGCTGGCTGCACGCCGGGCGGCCAGCGCTGATCGTTGACCAGGTAGCGAATCTCGACATCCTCCTGGCGCAGGCTGCGTAAGCTCATGGCGGCGTCCGCGTGTTTGTGGTTGTAGTCGAAAACAGCCAACATCGCCAGGGAGTTGAGGGCCGTCAGCAGCGCTTGCCCCACGGGCGGCTCGGTGTCGCTGGGCCGAACGCCCAGGGCGAGCCAGGCTTGCGGTATCCAGGCTTTGTCATCCGTGGGGGGAAGCAGACACAAACCCCAATCCGGCCCCAGTGCGGGCACGACGTCATTGCCCACGTCCTTGCCGAGCGCCGCGCCGGCGCTGCGTTCGACGGCGTTCCGCACCGCCTGGCGAGCGCTGGGTGGAAGAAACTCGCGCACCAGGTCCACTAGGGCGGCGATATCGACCCGGCTGGAAACCGTCAGGAGAGCGTCATCGGGGATGTTCCCCCACAGGACGGAGGGCTGGCTGGCAGTGGCGAGGAAGCGGCGGGCGGATTCCGGCAGGGTCTCGGTCTGGACCTGCGCCGCCAAGCCAACTTGGACGTCGTGATCCAGTCGCACGAACAGGGCCGCTCCCTCCAGGGCCTTCCAATACACCAGGAAGGTTTTCAGAAAAGCTGCCTCTCCCCCTTCGGCGGCTTCCAGGTTCTGGGCCAGCTCGGCGTCGAAGGCGCGCGGATTAATCCACAAGGCCGCCAGGTATTTTTCCCCCACGAGCCGCCGCAGCTTCTCGGCCAAGGGCGGGGGCTGGTCCTTATCCTGGGACGCGCGCAGCCGATCGATGACTTGCCGCAGCATCTCTTCGCGCGTGGCGAAGGCCAACACCGGCCCCCGCCGGCAATAGTATTCGCTCTCACCGTTCGGCTTGACCCGGCGCACATAGCGGACCCCTTGAAAATCGCGCGTTTGAATCTCTTGAATGTCCCCGGCCTGTACCTGGACGTCGTTGAGGCGGGTCAGCAGTCGGTCGAGCAGCTCCGGGCGGCGCGCGTGTAGGAGCAGCAAGCCCTGTTCGTGGTCGGGCTGATCGGGGGGGCCGGGACGATAGACCATAACCACGGCATCCCCCAGGATGTCATCGCGCAGCTGGCGGGCGTCGATATGCAAGTGGGTTTTGATGTCGCGGTGTAGCTCGGTGAAGCGTTGCCATTCGGCGGTCTGCGTCACGACGGCGGCCAGCGGCGCGGCACGCAGCCGTTCCACGAATGGCGCATCGGCCAGAGTCTCGGCATGGCCGCGCAGGTCGCGTACCACCAGACAGAAACCGACATCTGCCGGCACCAAGCGCAATAATTCCTCGGTGGGGCCAGCATGGGCTGGCAGCAACGCCGCCCACAGCAGCGCCACGCTCCAGAGGAAGGGAGAACGACCATGATTTGCTTGGCGTTTGGGATTCATAATGGACTCTACGCGCGTGACAGATTTTCAGAATCGAGCTGGGATACTTCCGGCGAAGGAGGGGCGTCCCCCCTCTGGTATTCCCCCGGCAGGAAAGATTCTAACGCCACACTGGCTCGCGTGGCGTGCTCCTAGAATTGGCTTTCGTGCCGAGGTAATACGAATACTCTTTGTCAAAATGATGTCTTCGATTGTTCCGCCGTCGTCCAGTCACGCAGGAACAGGCTTACGGCTCGTTTGGCGGAGGTCGTCACAGGTTGCAGGCTAGTCGAGGCCCCCTGGCCGACGGCGCGGAGTTCCTGGGCGGGAGGCTCCCAAGTTTGCTGCAAGGTGTCCGTGCCAGTCAGAGTGGGCGTATCGATCATCGTGTCGGTCCACGAAAACAGTGACGGACTGAATGTTTCACCGCTGGTCTTGCGGGCCAGCTCGGCCACCATGATACCAGCCTCGGACATGGTTTTATGGACGGACAACGGTGCTGGAATCGGTTCCGGCTTGATCTCGACGATCTGGGGCGACTCGACCCGCTGCGGCGCGAGAGGGGGCGATGGCCAGAAGTACCCCATCCCCACGACCAGCAGCACGCCAGCTGCCAACGAGGTGACCGCCAGAAGCCGGCGGCGCACAAGTCGGCGGCGCCGATCCGACAAGACTCGCGCCATCAGATGATCCACCAGCCCAACCGGCGGCGAGACAACGGGCAGCCGGCGCAAGCCGTCTTCGAGCAACCGGGCGGCGGCGTGCCACTCTCGGCAAGCCGGACATTCGACCAGGTGCTTCACAACGGACGGGTGATTGGGCGCCAGCTGGCCATCCAGTCGCTCTTGCAACCATTGCTGGCATTCCGGGGAAATCATGTTGTGCCTCGAACTTGTCATGCTTGATCCCGCAAGTGGGGCAGTTCCGAAACCATGCCCCGGCGGCGCAGGCGGTCTAAAATCTCCAGCCGCGCCCGGTGCAGCCACGTCTTGATGGTCCCCACGGGCCGATCCAGGGCCAGGGCGATCTCCTCATACGGCAAACCGCGCTCGTGGAACATCACGAACACGGCTTGGAATTCGGGCCGCAGCTCCACCAAAGCAGTTTGGATTTCGTGAACCAACTCGGCGGAATCGTCTTCCGGGGCGCTGGCGACAGAATCTTGTAGATAATCAACCAGTTCCGGCCGTTTGGCCCGCTGAGCCATCCAGGTGCGGCAGCGATTGACGGTGATTCCCAGCACCCACGGCTTGAGCGGCCGGCTGGGGTCCCATCGAGGTAGATGGCGAAAGACGCGCAAGAAGACTTCTTGGGTCACATCCTCCGCGTCTTGGTGATGCCGCAACAAGCGCACACACAGGCCGAAGACATCGCCGTGAAAGCGTTCCATCAAGACCTGAATCGCGCTCACGTCACCACGCAAGCAGCTGCGAACCAGGGCTGCATCCTCAGGGGAAGACACGATGTTCACTCAAGGGGAGATACCCGCGTGACAGGCAAGGGGTTTCAACGTGTACAGAGAACTGTGACGGGCGGAGCGAGAACCAACGTTTCGCTCGCGCGGCGTTGCCGCTCACTCGTGAATCTCATGGAAGATTTCCAGGATTTCCTCAACGGAGGTTTCTGGCAGCGGTTTACCGCGCCGGTCCAGCTCCTCGTTGAATTTGATGGCGGTTTCCTGCATACGCTCATGGGTTTCCTTGGAACCGCCGATCAGAACAAAGTGTTCCGCGCGCGTCAAGCGTTGCTGCTCATCTTGGTTGTCCAAACCGACTCCGACAAAGCCGACCACTTCTTTCTTGTGCCGCTGGTCTTTCTTGGCCACCCGCCACCCCCTCATCGTTGTTACTTTCCAAGATCAGGATAAGCCTTTCATCTAACACTATAAGTTGTCGTTTCCCCGCCAGTCAATGATAATCCGCCGCGACCGCATGGTTTCACGTGTGCTCATCTTACGTAACGTGATGAATTCCCATAAGATGCGAACAAAGCCGCGACCATTAGGGAGTGGGGGCGCCCCTCACTTCCCAACCGTCGCGGCTCCGCTGTTCAGGCAATCATTGGAAGTTCGGTTCCCCGACGCAATGCGCGTCGGATGCCACCTGCCTACTTCCCTGGCTTGCCGATGCAGAACAGGTGTTCCTTGCCACGGATGTAGAGGCGGTTGTTGGAGACAGCTGGCGAGGCCATGACCCCTTCACCAAGTTGATTGCGGGCCAGCTGCTTGAATTCCGGTTCGGCGGGGAAGACGAAGACGTTGCCATCCTCGCTGATGGCGTAAATGTTGCCGTCGATCATGACCGGCGAGGCCGTGAAACCACCCCCCAGCCGTTCCGACCACACAATCTCACCCGTTTTGGCATCACAACAACCAGCGATGCCGCGATCGTTGGTGAAGTAAATGTGATCCCCCTTGGCCAGCAGCGAGGGCACATAGGGGAGGGTCCGCTTGTTTTCCCACATTAAGTTGGTCTGCGTCACGTCCCCCTTGTCACCGGCCTTGACCGCGACCATGTGACGGGCGCCGCTGCCATCGCCGCTGATGGCGTAGATCGCACCGTTATGGGCGATAGCCGATCCGACCGTGCGCAGTGGCATGCCGTCGAAGGCCCACGTCCAGCTCCAGTGCTCAGCGCCGTTCTTCGGATCATAGGCGGTGATGCCGGCGGTGGTGGTGACGATCAACTCTTCCGAACCGTCAGCGCGCTGGCGCAGGAACGGCGTCGAGTAGCAGGCCCGGAAGGGGGTTCGCGCCGCTTCCCATACCGGCTTGCCGGTCGTGGCGTCCAGGGCCAGCAGCTTGGCGTCGCCGTCTTGATCATTGTTGAGAATCACCAAGCCCTTGACCACGATGGGGGAATGACCGGCGCCATGCTGGCTCTTATACGGCCCTAGCGGTTGACTCCACACTAATTCCCCTTGGAAGTCGTAGGCGTGGATCGTTTGATTGTTACCATCCCAGAACAGCACATACACGCGCTCGCCATCGGTCGCTGGCGTGGAAGAGGCCATCGTGTTACGCAGGTGGGTCCGGGCCAAGCTGCCGGCCACGCTCTTCGTCCACAAAATTTTGCCATCGGTGTTGAGACAAATGAGCAGGCGTTCGCTGCCGTCAGGCTTGGCGGAATGGAGGAAGATACGATCCTCCCAGACTACCGGTGATGAATTGCCCATGCCTGGAATGGGGGTCTTCCACAGAATGTTGGTCTTGTCCCATTGCACCGGGATATCCTTGTCCGCTGCGATGCCGGCGCCGTTGGGACCGCGGAACCGCGCCCAATTCTCCGCCTGGACAGCCGCCGCGCAGGCCAAGACCAAACTGACGGTCAACAATGACGTAGCAATAACTTTTCCGATTCGCATCATCAAGTTCCTGTTGCTTGGGGAGAACGTGGTGAGAATACAAGGTAGGGTAAACGAAACCACCACGAATTATCGCAAACTTCGCGCCCTGGTCAAGCAGGTGATGGAAAGAAATACATTTGCTCGCCCGTGGCGCGCACGCTAAATGGATTACGTATCATGCCCCAACAATCCCGGCAGCTCGAACCCTTTGCCCCCTTTGAGGAGCTGCAGCTGGGCTTGCGTTTGCTGGCCGAGGCCGTGGATGCGGATGAAACCTTTGGCGGCTTCGTGGTCGAACTTGTCGCCGGATTCGTAAGTAGCCAGCTGCTTGCTATACAAACTGTGCTCGCTCTTACGGCCCACGACAGTGGCTTGTCCCTTGAACAGCTTGACACGCGCCACGCCACTGACGAAGCGCTGGTTGCTGAGCACGAATTGGAACAGGTCCTGATGAAAGGCGCTGAACCACAGGCCGTTATACACCAAATCCGCGTATTCTTGGGACACCAACGTCTTAAAGCGGGCGGCTTGTTTGCTCAAGCACAACGATTCCAGCTCGCGGTGGGCGTCGTGCAGAATGACACCGGCAGGGGCTTCGTAGATTTCCCGCGATTTGATGCCCACGAGCCGATTTTCCACATGATCGATGCGGCCCACGCCATGCTTGCCGCCGAGCTTATTGAGTGTCTCGATCAGGGGAACGCCGTCCAGACGCTGGCCGTTGAGCGCGACGGGCCGACCTTGCTCAAACTCGATCTCGACGTATTCCGGCTCGTTCGGGGCGTGGGCGGGGTTGACGGTCCAGGCGAAGGCGTCTTCGGGCGGCTCGTCCCACGGGTCTTCCAGCACTCCCGCTTCGCAGCTGCGGCCATAGACGTTCAGGTCGATGCTGTATGGGCTTTTCTTGGTCGCTTCCACTTGGATATGGTGGTTGGCGGCGTACTCCAGGGCCTCATCCCGGCTCATTTTCCATTCGCGCACCGGAGCGATGATTTTCAAATCGGGGGCCAATGTCTGGAAGGTGACATCGAAGCGCACCTGGTCGTTCCCCTTGCCGGTGCAGCCGTGGGCGACCGCCTTGGCCCCGTGCGCGCGGGCGGCATCGACCATCAGCTTGGCGATGAGCGGTCGGCCCAAGGCGGTGGCTAGCGGATATTTCCCTTCGTACAACGCGCCGGCCATTAGCGCGGGGAAGACGAAACAATCGACGAACAAGTTGCGGGCGTCGATGGCGATGGCGTCAACCGCCCCGGTTTTCAGGGCCTTTTGCCGGATTTGCTCGATATCCTCCCCTTGACCGAGATCGACCGTGAAGGCGATGACATCCATGTTGTATTTTTCCCCGATCCAGGGAACCATCACCGACGTGTCCAAGCCGCCGCTGTAGGCCAAGATGACTTTGTCCCGCGTGGAAGCGCCTGACGACATGTTAATGTCCTTTATGGGGATGCAAAAGAAACCATACAATGATAGAAATAGTTGTAGTAGCCGAGAGGAGAATCGTCTTGTCCGCGCTATTTTCATTGCAGGTTCCGCAAGCCATCGTCGCACAGATGCTTGCTCAAGCACGCGCCGAATTGCCCAACGAGTGCTGCGGCTTGCTGGCGGGACCAGTGCCGGAAGCCGATCAACCGGCCCGCGTGGCGCAGTGCTTCCCGCTAGTCAATGCGGCGGCCAGTCCGCGTGAATACTGGTCGGAGTCACAAGCGATCTTTCGTGCCCATCGAGCCATGCGGCATCGAGGCTGGGAACGTCTGGCGGTCTATCATTCGCACCCCACCTCCGCGCCAATTCCGAGCAAAACGGACCTGGAACGGAATGGCGATGGTCTGTCGGCGATGCACTTCATCATTTCGCTGGCCCATCCCGATCAGCCAGAGCTGCGTGCCTGGTGGCTGGGAGAGACGGAGTATTGGGAAGCGGAATGGGAGATCGTGTGAGCCACGACCGGGCATTCCACTCCGCGAGCGTTTCGGAAAGCGTTTGATGTCCGAAATAATACCAGAGCGGATTAGCCCGTCTCCAGCGCCACCTCCGGCACCAGCGGCACCATCTCTAGCAACTCCGCGTGCGTCAACGGCGGCAGCGGTTGGAAGCCTTGGCGGGCCACGCGCGGCGAGCGCACGGCACATTCCTTTTCCAGCACGTAGTAGCGGTTGTACTGCTCGCGGGCCGTGTTGACTTCGCTCAAATCCACTTGCATGACATAACGCCGCCATCTCTCGTTGAAGAAAGAGATGGATTCCGCCAGCTCGCGCAAGGCGGCGCGCAAGCGGCGCGGCGAGGTCGTGGGCGCGATGTCCACCGGCGGGCGCGGTTGCCATTCCTCGTGCAAGCGGCGCAAAGATGCCAGTGTCTCGTTATCGCGCAGCCAAGGACGCAAGACCTCCCACTCCCCCGCCAGAGCACGCACCAGGCCAAGCCGGACGCGGGTCAGCCGGAGCCACTCGTCGCGCTGCCGCTGGCAACGCCGCAGCAAAGCGTCCAGCGCTTCTTGTACGCGCCGTCCTCGGCGGATATACGCTGGCGCGCCGAACGCGCTCGAGACGTGCTGAAACGCCCGTAGCTCGTCAGCGCGGCCCAGGAGGGGGAGTTCCTCGTCCATGGGAAAGCTCCTTGCTAATCACGTTTCTTCCGGTCAAAGCGAATCCGGCAGCCGTGCGGGTAGGTTTCTTTCGTCGCCGGTTGCTTCCCATGCAACACCGCGTCCACAGCGGATTCCAGGTACTTGTGCTTGACGTTGGCGACCGTGCTGGTGTCATCCAAAGCTCCCATGTAGGCCACCTTGCGGCTCTGGTCGAGGACGAAGAATTCCGGCGTGGCGGTGGCGCCATAGGCGCGGGCAATCTCCTGCGATTCATCGTACAGATAGGGGAAGTTGAATCCCTTCTCGGCGGCCCGTTCCTTCATCTTGTCGAGCTTGTCGGCCTCGATGTTGTTGACGTTGATGGCCACCATTCCCACTTTGCCGCTGGGGCCAGCGTATTTCTTGGTGAAATCGATGATCCGGTCCTCGTAATCGACTGCGATGGGGCAGCTGTTGCAGGTGAAGACCACGACGACCGCTTCCTTGTCCTTGAGATCCGCCAGGGAATGCTTCCGGCCATCGGTTCCCGGCAAGTCTTTCCAGGCAGGGGCGGCGTCGCCGATATTCAGCTTCATGTTGAACTTGCCGGCCTCACTAATCGACGACAACATTAAGACGGTCAAGGTCACGGCAATAGCATGGCGGATCATGGCGGTTCTCCTTGTGAGGAATAAAAACGAATAGGAAGTTCACGGTGGACAATCACACATCATCCCACAGCTGTGAAGCCGGGGGTTTGGCGGCTTGCTTGCGTGGTGGTTTCTTCCGTTCCTGGGGCTTTTTCGGCTGGGTGGCGGTTTTCGGTTCGGCTGGGCGGTCGTCTTCGTCGCCGGTCCTGCCCCCTTCGTCGCGCTGCTTGGCCCGCAGGTAGAGTTTGATCGGAATTTCGTGAAACGGCAGCTGGTCGCGGAAGGTGTTGAGCAAGTAACGCTGATACGTGTTGTCGAATAGCTCCGGGCCGTTGGTGAACAGGACGATGGTGGGAGGCTGGCTGGCGACCTGCGTGCCGAAGTAGATTTTCGGCCGGCGATTGGAGCGCAAGGGCGGCGCCTGCCGCGTCAGTGCTGACTGGATGACACGGTTCAATTCTCCCGTGCTGATGCGGGCTTGCGCTTGCTTGAACAGGTTTTGCGCCAGGTTCAGCAAGGTTTGTACATTCTTGTTCATCTGGGCCGAGATGAACGCGACCGGGACGAAATCGAGCATTGGAAACATCTTGTGGACGTAGTCCGCGAATGTCTCGGTCGCCACGTGGTCCTTGGCCAGGTCCCATTTATTGACGACGAAGATGACCGGCTTATGTTCCTCCAAGACGTATTGCACGAGCTGCTTATCCACCCGACTAATTTTCAGGCGGGAATCTAGAAAGTGCAGCACCACGTCGGCTCGGCGGATGGAGCGTTCGGCGCGGGCCAGGCTGTAAAACTCGATGTCGCCGGTGATGCTCCCCTTGTAGCGCACGCCGGCGGTGTCGATGGCGATGAACGCCTTGCCGTCGCGCTCGAAGCGGACATCGACGCTGTCGCGGGTGGTGCCGGGGATTTCGCTGACAATGACACGTTCACTCTGGGCCAGGGCGTTGATGAAGGTACTCTTGCCGGTGTTGCGCCGGCCCACGATGGCCAGTTTCATGTCCACTTCGGGCGGCACTTCAGGGCTAGTCTCTTCGGGCAAATGCTGGGCGATGCGGTCGAGCAGGGCTTGCTTATTGCGGTTCTGCAAGGTGCTGACACACAGCGGCTGCCCGTGGCCCAGCCGGAAAAACTCCGCCGCCTGTGTCTCCATCTCTGGCTGGTCGCATTTGTTGGCCACCAGCACGACCGGCTTGGGGAAGGGACGCAGGCGCTCGGCCACCACCTCATCGAGCGGTACGCAGCCGGCCCGGTTATCGACCAGGAACAGAATCACGTCGGCTTGCAGCAGCGCCCGTTGAATTTGCCGTTCGACATCCTCGGTCAGGTTATCGACATCTTGAATGCCCATGCCGCCGGTATCGACCAGATCGACGACGCGCTGGCGCACCTCAATCGGCGTGGCGATGCGGTCGCGGGTCACGCCGGCGGTCGGATCGACGATGGCGATGCGCCGCCCGGCCAACCAGTTCAACAGCGACGACTTGCCGACATTGGGCCGGCCCACGATGACAATTTGGGGTATAGGCATGACAGTTCTTCGCTGGTGGAAGTTGTTAGGGCATGGTATAGTCATTTTGGCTTTATCATGTATTATTAAACCAAATTCATCGCTCTCCGCCCAGCGGCGAGCTAACGACACTTCCAGCGTGCGACCACAACGCTAGGTTATCAGGGACCACTAGACATTCCTGCCGGATGGAGCGTGACTCGTGGCCCCCCACATCGGAAGACCACGCCTCGGCCGCGAACTGGGAGGGGGCGCGGAGGGCCTCGCTGCTGGCGGGATCGTTTGGGGTGGGGTAAGCGCAGGCGCGAAACGACGAATCACAAGCATCAACAAGCGCCGAGGGACACGGGGAGATCAATCCGAACGGAACAGCTTGTGCCGGGCCGCGTCCGTGAGGGCGACCACGGCTGGATGCTTCAGCCGTCGTTCGGCGGAGATGACATAAAAGCGTTCCCGAATCGACGGAACCCGACCTATTACGCAGACATGATATTGTCGTTGCACTTCTTCCTCGACCACGGATGGGATCGCGAAGATGCCCATGCCGCTCGCGCCAAACACCTTGATCACGGCGCTATCGGCGAACTCCCCCTCGATTCTGGGCTGAATATCCTCGGTTTCGAGCCATTGGTCCAAGGCGCGGCGTAGGGCAGTGTTTTCCCCAGGCAGTAAGAGCGGCGCGCCGTGGAGCGAGCGGGGAAAGCCACGGCGGTGGCGCGCCGCCAGCTGGGCGGTGCTCATGAAGGACACGCCGCATTCCCCCAGGAGATGATTGAAGGCGCGAACTTTGAGCAAGGGGCTGGCGGGCACGTCGGAAAGGACAATATCCAAGGCATTGACCGCCAGCTGAGCCAGTAGGTAATCGGGCTTCCCTTCATCGTACACGATCCGTACCGGCTCGGGCAGCTGCAGGGCTGGTTCCAATAGACGATACACGACCGTCTTCGGCAGCGCGGCCGTGGTGCCCACGAGTAGTCGCAGCGGTCGGCCCGCCGGCCGGCCCTTCAACGTGTCTTGGAGTTCTCGACCGAGCGCGAAGATTTCGTCCGCGTACTGATAAACGACCTTGCCCGTCTCCGTGAGAACGAGGTTCCGGCCGGCTCGATGGAAGAGTTTCGCCCCCACCGATTTTTCCAACGTGCTCAGTTGGCCGCTGATCGTCGGCTGAGTCAGATGCAGCAACGTGCAAGCCCGCGCGATGCTCCCCTCCCGCGCCACCGTCCAGAAATACAGCAAATGATGATAGTTGAGCCAGTTCACATGGCCAGCATACATCGATTTTTCCTATGATTCAAGTAAGAAACATCGATTTGTGGAACAGCCTAAACTTGGGTATCATGATTGGCGGCAAACGCGAGGTGGCGGATGCCCGCGTGAGGAGCAAAAACATGCGACTCGTTATTCGGGGCCAACGCATCAAACTAGCCGAAGAAGACCGGTCCGCCATCGACCGGCGCCTTCAATTCGCCTTGGCCCGGTTTACTTCTCGACTCACCCAGGTGACGGTTCACTTGGATGAACAACGCGGGGCACGCGGCGAATCGGACAAACGTTGTCGGATTGTCGTCCGGTTCGTCCCAGCCGGTGAGCTAGTGGTGGAAGACACGGACGTCAGCCTCAGCGGAGCCGTTGAGAGGGCGGTGGATCGCATCGAGCGGGCGGTGCGCCGTGAGATCGACCGGCGGCGCGGCCAATGGCCGACGGCGCATGTGCCCAGAGCAAGACCATAAGGAGGGGAAGTCATGCTCGTCCTAAGCCGCAAAAAAGGTGAGCAAATTAGCATCGGCGATCAGGTGTATGTGACCGTGGTCGCGGTGCATGGCAATCAAGTCCGGCTAGGGATTTCCGCCCCGGAGGATATGGCCATCTCTCGACAGGAGTTGACGGCTGAACAGCGGAAACGCCGGCCAGCAACCACCAAGCATGCCCAGCAGTCCGAGTCAGCTCGGCCCACACCGTGCCAAATCAAACAGCGGCATCCCCTCGATGAAACGGAGAGCGTGGGTTGAAGGGATGGTTCTCAAAGGCTGGATAACTCGGATCGGATGCCGCTTTACTCAGTTGTATGGCAAGATTGGTAATCTTGTTCGCTGACGCCATCCGTCCTTGGCAATGGATTGTTCGCGGCTTTCCATAGCACCTTGCCAACGAATCACCAACAACCAGACGGCCTCATGCCGCGCCGTACAGCGTGTCAGCCACGGATAGATGGTTTTTCCCCATGACATCGAATGAGGATTACCAGGTTCCATCCAGCCACTTCGGCGCGTGGCGTGAGTGGTTTCCGCTTTGGGCCATCGGTTTGATTGACAAAATCAACATAGTAAAATAGCTCTATTCACACGATCATTCTGGTAAATAGGACAGCTTATCAAAGCCTGCCGAGCTGAGGGAAGGGTGCGACGTAATGACAATTCCTGATCAACCCTTGGGTGTGACCGATCATTCTCGGACGCCGTCTTACATCATGCCTGAAGGGGAATCCGTCGGAGCGAATCTGGCCGTTCTCGAATACCTGGCTCGCGCCGTGGATATGCCGTTTAATGAGACCAAGGCCCGGCGCGCCCTGCACCAAGCTGAGATTGACATTCCGCCGACCGCGCCGCGCGCGTCTCGCCAGCGCTTGGCTCAGGCGGCGCAGGCCTTGGGCTTGCAGATCCTGTCGCGCCAGCTGTCCGTGCATGAAGCCTTGGACATGGTGGAGCCAGAACTGCCGTTGGCTCTGTTTTCCGTTGGCCGGGATGGCACGGCCCGCTGGTTTCTCTTGGTCGAGCAACGTGGCGGCCGCGGCCGATTGGCCCGCCTACTGGAAGGAGACACGGACGATTTTCTGACGCCGGCGGAATTGGCGCGGCGCATCGACGCGGCGGACGCGAACGCCGTCGTGGAGTGGTTGGTCGCCCAACCAGCTGCTCCTTTGATGGAAGCCACCCACCATGCCAGCGGCGAACCGGAAGAATCACATGGACCGCCACCGCTGACCCGCTTGATCGGCTTGATGCAGCCGGAAAAGCGCGACGTGTGGGTCGTCATCGCCTATGCCGTGGGCATCGGCATCCTGAACCTGGCGACGCCGATTGCCTTGATGGCGGTTGTCAACACCGTGGCCTTGGCGACGTTGATCCAGCAGCTCATCGTGCTCTGCCTGGGTTTGTTGGTCTGTTTGGCTTTGGCTGCCTGCTTGATGGCCTTGCAGCTCATTGTCGTGGAGTACATCCAGCGGCGTGTGTTTGTCCGAGTCGCCGCCGATCTGGCTTACCGCTTGCCGCGCGTCCGCCAAGACGCCTTCGACCGGCAGCATGGTCCTGAGTTAGTCAATCGGTTCTTCGCAGTGTTGACCGTGCAGAAGTCGGCGGCCACGCTCCTTCTCGATGGCGCGGATATCGCTTTATCGACCCTGATCGGCTTGGCCCTGCTTGCCTCATATCATCAAGTGTTGTTGGGGTTCGACTTGATTCTCTTGGCCGCATTGGCTTTCCTCGTCTATCCCTTGGGACGAGGAGCGGTCCGGACTGCCATTGGCGAGTCGCGAGCCAAGTACGCCTTGGCGGGTTGGTTGGAGGAGCTGGCTCGGCACCCGACCGCCTTCAAACTGGGCGGCGGGCCTAATTTCGCTTTGGAACAAACGGACCTGTTGGCCCGAAACTATCTCCAGGCTCGGCAGCAGCACTTCCGCATCTTGTTCCGACAAGTCGGCTTTGCCTTGGCGGTTTATGCCATCGCGACCACCGCCTTATTGATCATCGGTGGCTTTCTAGTCATCGGCGGTCAGCTGACCTTGGGGCAGCTCGTCGCGGCGGAAATGGTGGTCTCCATGGTGGTGATTTCCTTCACGAAATTCGGCAAGCACTTGGGGAGCTATTACGATTTGCTGGCCGCCATCGAAAAGCTGGGCCACCTGATCGATTTACCCTTGGAACGGGAAGGGGGAGTCGCCCATCAGGCACGAAGCCGCGGCGCGGCACTGCGCTTGCACAACTTGAGCTTTAGTTATCATCACCCCCATCGTTCCGGTTTTGGAGAACTTCAACCTAACAATCGAGTCTGGGGAGCGCGTCGCTTTGCTTGGGGCCAACGGAACGGGCAAGACCACGTTGGTGGACCTGATTTTCGGATTGCGGCTACCCACTTCGGGTCATTTGGAGATCGATGGGATTGATTACCAAGATATTCGCTTGGAATCCCTCCGCGAGCATGTCGCCGTGGTCAAGGGATTCGAGATTTTCGCGGGGACCGTCCTGGACAACATCCGTATGGGCCGTGAATATGTCACGGTCGCCGACGTGATCCATTCGCTTAAGATAGTCGGCTTACTCGACGACATTCTGGATTTGCCAGATGGCCTGCAAACCGAGATGATCACCAGTGGAACCCTGTCCTTGGGCCAGTTAGCGCGACTAATGCTGGCGCGCGCCGTGGTGGGACAACCGCGTCTGATCATTTTGGACGACGTGCTCGACCATTTGGACGGCGAGGCCCGACAGGAAGTGTTGCCGGTCATCATGGGGCCGGAAGCGCACTGGACGCTGCTGGTGATCACTCATAACCCCGAGGTGGCTCAATTGTGTGATCGGCAGATACAACTAGAGAAACCTCATTCCGTTCAACATTAGAACGTGTCCGAAAAGCCTCCCCTCGCCCCCCAACGTGGGGCGAGGGGAGGCTTTTCGGACCCCCTCGCAGGATCACAGCATTGCCAGCGGATGTTGCCGCGTTTTCAAGGGCAGTTCAACGGGCTTGTCGTGGCGGTGCGATTCGTACACGGCCAGGATCATTTCCAGGGCGGCCCGGCCATCGTAGATGCTGCCCAACGGCTGGCGGTCCTCCTCGATGGCGCGGATCAAGTCTTGCACGATCCAGACGTTGCCCTGCCCCAAGCCGCCGTCCGGGAGCGGTTCCGGCTGGCCGATTCCTTCGCTGGTGATCGGTTGCCATTGCGCCTTGCTACGTCCAGGGAACCATGAAGGGTCTGCCAAGAAGTACACGCTCGGCAAGCTGCCGGTGGTGGTTTGAATGATCCCTTTGCTACCGTGGATTGTTAGACCAAAGCGTTCGCTGGCGCCGTGTTTGGCCTTGTGCGTGCCGAAGGAACCAATGACTCCCTTGGCAAAGCCGTAGGTGGCGTGGATGCGGTCCCCCAGAATCGGCCCCATTCCTTCCCCCCCTTCACGGATGTCGGTTTTGGTCGCCCGCTGGTCTCCTTGCCAGCAACGAGCTTGGCACCATTGCGCGTCGCCGGCCAAGAGCCGCATCAGGTCCATGATGTGCGTGCCCAGCACCATCAAATCCTGGCCGCCGCCGCGATTGTCTTCCTTGCCCCGGCCGCGCAGCTCGATGAGGTCGCCGAGCTGACCCGCCGCGATCAGCTCCTCGACGCGCCGCATCCGAGGGCTGTAGCGCGTCTGGTGGGCGATGGCCAGCTTGACGTGATGTTTCTCGCAGGCGGCGACCATCTCATCCGCCTCGGCCAGCGTCCGGCACATGGGCTTTTCCAAGAACATATTGGCCCCGGCGGCGGCGCAGGCCAGCACCATGTCACGGTGACAATCCAGCCAACGTGGCGCTACGCTGACGATTTGGGGCCGTTCCTTGTCCAACATGTCCCGGTAGTCGGCATAGGCATTCTTGACCTTCAGACGTTGGGCGGCGGCGGCCCGGCCCTTTTCGTCCTCGTCGGCCACAGCCACGATCTCGACATTGGGAATCGATAGCCAAACCGTGTCCAGTCCATGTCCATAGTTCCCCTTGCCCGTCCGGCCAATGACAGCCACTCGATACGTGCGCGCCATCGTGCGTGCTCCTTGGTGAAATGATTGCGGGCGACGTTGTGGATGGTGTGCAGTGTAGCCCAACCAACCGCCGCGCCAAGCGGCGGGTGGAGATTTCTGGTTTTTTAGAAGCCGTTTTTGGCTATTTTTTCGCGTGAAACATGGCAAGCGGGGGGCGTTCGCCCGCCGGTGCAAAGCGTTACCAGGATGCTAACGCCTCCCGCTCGCCCGGCAAAGGTTCAGCTGATGGTATCCAAGGTTGGCAATTGACTTTGGTATGGCATTCGCGACCCATGATGGGATGTCAGCAGGAGCCGAGAGCGCGCCGGAAGCGCTCTGCTGAGCCGCCAACGGAGTCAACCAAAGGTAAAGAGACTAAACGATTTCCGCTTACGACCCGGGCCACCGCGCCGAGGACCTCCAGACCCGATTCCCCTTTCCGCGAAGATGCTCGGTTATGATGACCAATGCGGCGGCGAAAAAAATCCAAGAATTCCGTTGATTTCGATTTGACTTGTCTTCCACCGTATTCTAGGTTTGGGTGTAATGAGAATAAATCTGACAAAACGAATGGGTTGGATGAACCTCAAAGATTCAACATGATGGATAGTTTGATCCTTATCGATCTTTTTTCAAAAGAACCTGTAAAATCAGATGCGTTGTCTGTGGCGTATCGTGGATTCGCCGATTCTTTTCCCACGAGTGGGATAGAGAAGATGGTGAATGGGGTTAAACGAGTAGTTTGACCAAAAGGAGTCTTTCCCCCTCTAGCATTTAACGATAAGGATGAGAAAACATGAGAACCTTCATAAATCCCGTCTTGAACTTGCTACGAGAGGAAGACGGTCCCACGGCAGTGGAATATGCGGTCATGTTGGCGCTGATCATTATGGTGTGCTTCGGGGCGATTGCACTTATCGGTGAAGGCACGGCAGAGAACTTCGAGGCCAATAGTAATGCTATTGTCAAAGCGCTAGGTGGCTCATAATCGTTCGCAAAACCTTGATGAAGAGGATTGTGGCGGCTCAGCCTATTTTTTGCGACTCCACATATACCAAAGTCTATCAACCAACGTGGTTGTTTCGTTTTTCGCGGTTTTATCTCTCAGGGGTGTTTTCACGAAAGGATGACTGACATGCGTAAACTAACTCAATTCATCGTTGACTTCCTCAAGAAGGAAGATGGCCCGACCGCCGTTGAATACGCGGTCATGTTGGCTCTGATCATCGTGGTATGCCTCGTGGCTATCCAAGCCATCGGCGACAACGCCAACACCACTTTCCAAAGCGTCGCCGCCAAGTTGGGTGGTGGTAGCTAAAGGCCGTGGCCTTGTTCCAGCGACAAAGCAGGCGAAGCCCTCATCCGATTCCCAGGATGTTATCCTGGGCTAACTTGTACGGTCCTCGCGAGACCATGAGCTAGCTGTCGGCTACGTCCGTGTCTGGAGCAGTACTTTATGATCGTCGGTGGCGAGCTGTGATTCACATGCCATCACAGCTCGCCTTTTTTTTAGCCACCCAGCGAAAATCGTATAACGGTCGATTCCATGAATCAGCTCAAGCTCGATGATTATTGGCCAATTTATGTCATTTGCATCGCCATGATCGTGGCTGCCGTGATCGATGGTTGGAAGCTGAAAGTGCCGAATTGGCTGACGTTTCCCATTATTCTTAGCGGCTGGTTGTTGGGGCTTGGCTATGACTTGGGCTGGCTGGCTCGATTCCACCCTGAAATCACGGGCGAGGGGAGCCGGCTTTGGTCCAGCATCGTGGGAACATTCCTGGGATTGGGATTGTTATTGCCCATTTACGCCATCGGCGGCATGGGAGCCGGTGATGTGAAAATGTCGATGGGCTATGGCGCCTGGGTGGGCGCGTTTTTCGGTCTGATGCGTGGCACCTCGGTCATTTTCTGGGCCTTTTGCATCGGTGTGGTGATGGGCGGCGTGATCGGTTTGGGCATGATATTGTATCGCCGTGATCTCCGCCACAATCTCAGCAACACACAGAACATCTTGCAAGATTTCGTGCGCTCAGGCAGTTTTGCCGAGGTCGCGGAAAAGGGGACGGAACGTCGTGCCAAGGAACCGAAACTCCCCTATGGCATTCCCCTGTGCATCGGTTTTGTTGGTTACCTGTGGTATCACATGACTTATGGAGTATATTGAGCTGGCGGCGTCGCGACCCTCCGAGCGTTCGCTCTCAGCTACCCTAGTCCGCCTTATTCCGTGAATGCTTCGTGGATTTCCTTTCCCCCTTCATACAGTCCGTATTCCCGTCATGTTCGTCATAATCGAAAAAGTTGAAGTCATCCCTATAATCCGGTCGAAATAAAGGAACGAACCAGAAATTCACCCGTCAAACGCATGATTGCTGGTGCTCCGGCGCGACAGGGAAATCCATGCCACGGAGTAGGAAGAATAGCCGGGTTATGTGGGTCCTAAAGAGCGTAAGAAAAAAAACCTTAATAATTTAACTTGACACTCCCCTGGGGGGACAGGTTACGCTAAGTAATTAACCCAGCATGACAGGGATGGCTAAGATGGTTAGCCAATGCGGCGGATCCGGTTGGCAACCATCGGAAAAGCCAAGGCTGGGGCTGGGGGGCGGTTGGCTCATGACACGAATCGCGTGCATATCCCGTCCGTGGTCGGTCCAACTTTCTGTTCGTGGTCGGCCCGGCGACAAGTATCAGGGTGACGAGGTGTTGGCAGGTCCGAATTGGTGAGCGTGCAATCGACCCGAGTGCCCACGCCACGTAGCCGCCTTCGGTCGGTGGAGGAGCCGAGCCGGGGGAATGTAACTTTCCTCATCGAGAAAGGCACCTATGAAAAGCAGAACCATTGTCCTTTTGGCACTAGCCATTGGTTTCGGTCTGGTGGCCGCCTTTTTGACCACCATGATGTCGGCACGCCCGGATGAAACGGTCCAAGTGGTGGTGGCCAAGCACTATATCCCTGTCCACAAATTCATGGATAAGCCGGAAGAGTATTTTGAGGTGCAGCCCAAACCGCGCTCGCAGGTGCCGCTGGATTACATCGCGGACCTGAAACGAATCGAGAACCGAATGACAACTCGTAGTTTCAGCGAAGGGGACATGATTACCGAGAATGACATCGAAGAACCCAAAGGCCCAATCATCGCTCCAGGCAAGCGGGCCATGGCCATTCGCGTGAACGTGGAATCCGCGGTGGCCGGTTTCGTGATGCCCCATTCCAAGGTGGACATCATTCATACCAAGCGCACTAACAACAACATGAGCAAAGCCGAACTACTGCTGGAGGATATGGAAGTGCTGGCCGTGGACCTGCTCACCAAGCGGCCTGAAGACAAGGAAGGGATCGTTCCGGCGACCGTCACCTTGCATGTCACCCCAAAGGAGGTCCTGGAACTGACCGAAGCCAGGGAATCTGGATCTCTGACATTGGTTTTGCGGTCGCCGTCAGATCAGGATAAAGTCAAAGAGAAGCTGAAGGGGATCGAGCTGGTGGACGTTTTGGTGGCCGCAGACGATATTCCCGCGAATACGTTGTTGCAGGATACCAAGAATGAAGACCATGATCTGCTCAAGAAGAAACAATTTTTGGCCACGGAGGTGCCGCCGACAGCCATCCTGTATAAGGATCGTGAGACTCTGGAAGGAAAAACTATTTATCGGCCCGTGTTCTCCGATCAGTTTTTGAGCAGTACCTACTTCGAGCAAAGCGAAACGCCGCCTGATACCAACAAACCGGCACCAATACCCCAGCCGCGTATTTTCGTGCAGACGGTGTGGAATGGCAATGACTCCACTTCACGAGAATTTCCCATTCTGGGTCAGCGACGTAGCCTAGAAGGAACGCAACCGAAGGAAGAATCGAAGCCGAACAAGGAAGAGTCTAGCTCGCCGCCGTCCAGCCAGGGCAGCGAGGGACGCTAAGTCATGTCATTACGAATCGCGCCAGGACCACAGGCAGGTCTGGCCCTGGCGCGTTAGGCCGTCATGAGTTTGGTTGTGTAGGGTGAGGGGAGGGAACCCCACACCCCGGAACCTGTCGCGTTTTGTGGTGGGTGGTTCCCATCCACCCTACACTTGTCATGAGAGGTGATAGGATGCACCCGACGAATCGCTGGCAGCGGTCCTTGTTAGGAGGGCTGCTCCTGATTGGTTTCACAGGCATGAGCGGCGTGGTCACAGCTCAGGTCGAGCCACTCCCGCCTCCCCAGGGCCAAGCCCGAACGGGGCAGACGCTCGTCGTGCCGATCAACGGCACGGAGTTCCTGCGCATGTCCAAGAATCAGCGTATCCAAGAAGCACGCAATCAGGATCCCAATGTCGCCCGCGTGCAGACGGTCCCGACCGACCCCACTTCTGTTGTGGTCACAGGCTTGGCATCGGGACGCACGAATGTCTTGCTGATCGGCGAGGATGGCGCGCAGGAAACCATTGAGGTGACAGTCTTGTTTGATGTCGAGTATCTGAGTCGCTTGATCGAACGGACGGTCCCCACCGCCAACATCAAGCCCGTTCCGGCGGCCGGCAATACCATCATCTTAACCGGCAACGTGGCGCATAGCGAGGATGTGCAAACCATCTTGCGCGTGGCCCAAAGCGTGGTCGGCAATCCAGAATTGATCGTCGATGCCATGCGCGTTGGCGGTGTCATGCAGGTACAACTGGAAGTGGTCATCGCCTTGGTCAACCGCCGTGATGGCCGTGCCTTTGGTCTGAACTATATTTATTCCGATCAAGTGTCGATTTGGGGGAACACGTCTGGCAACGTATTGCCCTTAGCAGGTGTCGGTCGCGGCTTGTTGCCTCCGGGTCCGGGAGCGTACCCCGACGTGGGCGGCGTCGTCGGTGGTTTGCCTGTGTCGAACTTGTATTTCGGCTTACTTTATCCGCGGTCGGGTTTTCTGAGCTTCATGCAAGCCTTGCGCAACGAAGGCTTGGCCAAGATCCTGGCCGAGCCGAAGGTCGTGACGCTCAGCGGCCGCCCCGCCACGTTCCTCTCGGGCGGCCAGCAACCCATCCCGGAATTGTCTGGTTTGGGGGCCACCGGCTTCACGCTGGTTCCCTTCGGCACGCAAGTGACCTTTTTGCCCATCGTGTTGGGTAATGGTAGAATCTACCTGGAAGTCGAACCGTCGATCAGCGAGCTGGATGCCGCTGCCGGCACCACGGTCGCTCTGGCGGGGGGCGCCACCACGACGATCTTCGGTCGCAACGAACAGCGCGTTCGCACCTCGGTCATCATGGAAGACGGCCAAACCTTTGCCATCGGCGGCTTGATTCAGCGCTCGGCGACGGCGACGACTGCGAAAGTCCCGTTGCTGGGTGAGATTCCGTTCCTCGGCGTGCTGTTTAGCCAGAAAGAGTATAGTGACACCGAACGAGAAGTGCTCGTCTTGGTCACGCCGCGATTGGTCGATCCACTCGATTGTGCGCAGGCGCCGTGCAAGGTGCCGGGTATGGAAACGCGCAAACCGGATGACTTCGAGTTGTTCCTGGAAGGGATCATCGAAGCCCCCCGCGGCCAGCGCAAGGTGTTTCACGGCCATCGTTACGTGCCGGCCTACATGAACGATTCTACTTCCCAAAAATTCCCCTGCAACGTCCCCCCGGAAGTGCCCTTCGGCATAAACCATCCTGGGGCGCACGGCATGGAATGTGTCGGGGGGAGTTGCGGCGGAGTGTGCGCCGGTGTACCGTGTCATCAGGGTTCGATGCCTCCGCCAGCGACCGCGCTCCCCACCATGCCGAACGGCGCGACCAACCACGCCATGCCGCGGGGTCAGGCGGGAACCGCCGCCACGCTGTCCGCGAACCCGTCGCGGCGGTCGTCCCCAGGAGCACCGTCGGAAATTCAGTTGCATCCCGATCAATACGGTCCCTTACGTGGCAGCGTGCCGAATTCCTTGCCATCCGTTTATCCAAGCGGGATGGAAACCAGAACGCCCAATTAAAAACCAGCTTCGCGGATGGAAGGCCGATTGGCAAGCGGCCTTCCATCCATTATCATCCTGTATGGTGGTTTGAGTTGCTTGCCTTGGTGTGTGCATAGCGCCGACTCAATTTCGTTACTCCTTGGTGGTGGCCCATGCAGCGCGTTGCTATCGTTGATCCCACGGATGTGACTCGTGAACCCCTACGCAACTTGCTCTTGGGGATCGATTCGATCTGGTTGGAAGCGGAATGTGCCCGCTACGAATTCTTTTTTGATGTCATTCACCAGTCCAATCCCGATGTGGTCATCGTCGCTCTGGATGCCGACCATAACAAGGCGTTGCAATTGATCGGCCAGCTGGCGATTGAATATCCCGACATGCCGATCCTGGCGGTAAGCTCGGATAACAATGCGATTTTGCAATCATTGCAGCGCGGCGCCAAATACTTCTTGACGCAGCCGGTGGTGCTGGAGGAACTTCTCAACGCTCTCCGCCGAGTGCCCACGCGCGGGGCGACGGGGGGATCAGGATTTACGGTCGCGCAATCCGGCACCGCGATGAAATCCTCCCTGGTGATCGCCGTCCTCGGCTCGCGTGGCGGAGTGGGCTGCACCAGTTTGGCGGTGAATCTCGGCTGCACCTTGGCCCAGGATGCCAACAATAACGTGGCCTTGGTGGATCTCGATTTGGCCTTGGGGGACGCGGATGTCGCCATGGACCTGATGCCGGATCACACGCTCGCCGATCTCTCCATGAACGTCGATCGCTTGGACATGCAATTCATCCGCCGCGCGCTGATCAAGCATGAAGGCACCGGGCTGTCCCTCCTGGCGCATCCCGTGCAGATGCAAGACATTGGTTTGATTCACGAGGAACATCTGCAACGTATTCTCAATTTGTTGCGGGCCAGTTATACTCATCTTATTCTAGATTTGAGCAAAGGCTTGACCCCTACGGACCTGACCGCTATGCGTCTTGCGGATGTCATCTTGTTGGTCGCGCAACTAGAGTTGAGCAGCTTGCGCAACGTCGTGCGCATGTTGTTGACGTTGGGGGCGGAAGAAGGCTTGAGCGACAAAGTTCGCATCGTGGTCAACCGTATCGGCGCCGATTACGTGGAAGGGGATATTAGTTTGAAGAAAGCCGAGGAAACCATCGGCAAGCCCATCTTCTGGCAGATTCCCAATGACGCCAAGCCGATGATCAGCTCGCGGAACGCGGGTGTCCCCTTGATTCTGCATTCGCCCCGCTGCAAAGCCCAGCAAAGCATCCAAGGATTGGCGCAGATATTAAGTGGCAAAGTGGAGTCACAGCCGCAAGAGCCTAAGCGGAAAAGCTGGTTTCGCTAAATATGCCCAACGCGTCACGGTTTCCATTCGTGTCGTGGCTCAAGGAATGACGACAAGCACTGAGGCCATTATTTTCTCGATCATCTCCGTGTCAGTGAGATGGATCGCGGGTTCCCTTCCAAACAATTTCGGCACCAAGAGGACTCATTCATGTCACGTTTGCAACGAGGGCTAACGGGTCTAAGCAGCGGCAGTCACGGTGGCACCCGCACTTCCATGGGGGGATCGCTGGGACCTGGTGGCGGACAATCGAACAAGAGCTTCGACGAGTTGAAGCGGCACATCCACAGCAAGTTGGTGGAAAAACTGGACCTGTCGCGCGTCAGCGATTTGCAAGGGGACACGCTCCGGCGGGAAATTCGGCTGGTGGTCGAACGGCTCTGCGACACGGAAAATCCCCTGCTCAATCGCATGGAGCGCGAACGGTTGATCGATGAAGTGCTTGACGAAACATTTGGTTTTGGCCCCTTGGAAATGTTGCTCAAGGACCCAACGGTCAGTGATATTTTGGTGAATGGCCCCCACAAGGTTTATGTCGAGCGCCGGGGGAAACTCGAGAAAACCGATGTCAAGTTCCGGGACAACGATCATTTGTTGCAGATCATCGACCGCATCGTTTCCAAAGTGGGGCGGCGCGTCGATGAAACATCACCGATGGTGGATGCCCGGTTGCCGGACGGCTCCCGCGTGAATGCCATCATTCCGCCGTTGGCGCTGGACGGTTCGGCCTTGAGTATCCGCCGTTTCGGCGCCAATCCGCTCAAGCTCGAGGATTTGCTCAACTACAAGGCCTTCACGCCGGAAATGGCCATGATGATGGAAGCGGCCATCAAGGCTCGCTTGAACATCGTCATCAGCGGTGGTACTGGTTGCGGCAAGACAACCTTGCTCAATACTTTATCGAGTTTCATCCCCGGCGATGAGCGCATCGTCACCATCGAGGACGCCGCCGAATTGCAACTCCAACAGGATCATATTGTTCGCCTGGAGACCCGCCCGGCGAATATCGAAGGCAAAGGGGAAGTGACGACGCGCGACTTGGTGCGCAACTCCTTGCGTATGCGGCCCGATCGCATCATCATCGGCGAATGCCGTGGCGCCGAAGCGCTGGACATGTTGCAAGCCATGAACACCGGTCACGAAGGCTCCTTGACCACCCTGCACGCCAACAACCCCCGCGACGCGCAAGCTCGTTTGGAAACCATGATCATGATGGCCGGTTTTGAGTTGCCGATCAAGGCCATGCGCCAGCAAATCTCTTCGGCCATTGACATGATCATTCAGGCCAACCGTTTACCGGGTGGACCACGCAAGGTGACGTGCATCACGGAAGTCATGAACATGGAACAGGACACGATCATCATGCAGGACATCTTCCGATTTCGGCAGATGGGAATCGATCAAAACGGCCGCTGTTTCGGCCAGTTCGAAGCGACCGGCGTGCGCCCCTCCTTCATGGCGCGGCTCGAAGCCAAGGGAGTTAAATTACCGTCCAACATGTTCCAAGAACGGATTCTGCTCCGTGATTAGGGCGCTGGTTCGGGGTTTGGCCGCCTAGGTCGGACCACTGAAAGCGGCAGTTGGCGGTCGTTGCCTCCCCCTGGGCCGTCCGTCGCGGTGATGCAGGCGGGAGGGGCTTCCTACCCGAGAACGACACATTCAGCTATAGGTGAGCTACCATGATGATGCCTTTGTTAATCTTCGTTGCGGTGGCCGTGGTCATTGGACTGGTCGCCTTCATTTTTACCGACGACAAAACGCCGAAAGCCTCCGAACGTCTCGATAACTTGGTCGGTGGCAAAAAACGCAAGGAATCCGCGGAGTTATTGCTCAAACAAGCCGGCATCAGCGATAAGCAAACGCTGATGGACGTGATCACGCCCAAATTTCTGACGTTTCAAACGCTCTTTGAGCAGGCCGATTGTAATATCAAACCCAGCACACTGTTTGGCGTGGGCTTGCTCCTTGCCGGCGTGAGCGCGAGCTTCAGTTTCTTAATCACCCGCTCGCTGATTATTGCCCTGCTGGTCGGCTTGATGATGCTGACCGTCCCGTTTCTGTGGCTACTGAATAAACGGCGCTTGCGGTTAAAGAAGTTCGCCGAGCAGCTGCCCGATGCCTTGGAACTGGTCGCTCGTGCCTTGCGGGCCGGTCATTCACTGGGCGCTGGCATGCATGTGGTGGCTGAGGAAATGCCTTCGCCGATCGCAGATGAGTTCAGTCAAGTGTACGAGCAGCAAAATTTGGGTATATCCCTGGAAGATGCCATGAAATCCATGTGCAATCGCGTGCCCAATCTGGACCTGCGATTCTTTGTCACCGCCGTCGCCATCCAACGACAGACCGGCGGCGACCTGGCGGAAATTCTGGACAAAATCGGCTACGTCATTCGTGAACGCTATCGCGTGTTGGGCCAGGTGAAGGCCTTGACGGGGGAAGGGCGCCTCAGCGGTATTGTGCTGATTGTGTTACCCTTTTTACTGCTGCTGGTCATGCTGCATCTCAATCCGGAATATGTCTCCGCACTATGGACGCACCCCATAGGCAAGATGTGGTCGCTTGGCGCCTTGGTCATGCAAATCGTCGGGGCCTTGGTGATCAAAAAAATCGTGGACATCAAAGTGTAATTGGCAACGGCGAGAGGAGCAACCATGAATCTTGATGCAGCGTCTTTAATGCCCATTGTGGTTTTCATCCTTTTTGTTTTAGGCACCCTAACGGTGCTGTCGATGATATCTCAACGCAACAGTCGTGCCGAGGAACGTCTCCGACAAATCGTTCGGCCCCAATCTTTGGCAGAGATCGAAGTTCCCGGCAAGCCCTCGCAAGAGAAGAAATTCACCAACATCAAGAAAACCATCGAAGACTTGGGCACCGTGCTCAAACCCAAAACGGAATTGGAACAATCGGCGTTGCGCATCAAATTGGCCAATGCTGGTTTTCGCAGTGAAGCTGCCGCGGGGATTTACCAAGGTATTCGCTTTGTCTGCTTGATCGCCTTCGCGGTGTTGGGAGTGTTGTTGTTTGTGGTCATGGGGATTCAATTGCCGTTCTTTCCCCGCTATTTTTGGTTAGTGGCTTTCGTGGCCTTTGGTTTTTGCATGCCCAGCATCATCTTGTGGTTCTTGCGGAGACAACGTCAGGAAGCCATCTTTCTCACCTTGCCGGATGCCTTGGACTTGTTGGTAGTGTGCGTGGAAAGCGGCCTTGGTTTGGATGCAGCCATGCGGCGCGTGACCGAGGAAATGAAGGATCATGCCAAAGTCATCGCCGAGGAATTCTCGCTGGCCAACTTTCAATTACAAATGGGTCGGCCGCGCCGCGAGGTGCTGCATGACTTGGGAGTGCGAACCGGGGTGGATGATGTCCGCAGCTTGGCGGCCATCTTGATTCAAGCCGATCGCTTTGGTTCCAGCATCGCGCAGGCGCTGCGGGTGCAATCGGATTCCATGCGGACGCGGCGGCGCCAACTGGCGGAGGAAAAGGCGGCCAAGACGGCCGTGCAGTTGATCTTCCCGCTGGTGTTGTTCATCTTTCCCGGCATTTTCGTGGTCTTGGTGGGACCGGCGGCTATTAAAATCATGGAAAACCTGAAACCACCTGAAAACTAATGGCATGCCGCCGCCGATTGGGAACGGAGGAAGGGACATAGGGAGCAGGCGCCTTCGTCGGATCCATCCACGGATCTGGAAGTACGTCGCCATCCCACGGAAGGGAGTTGATACGCATGAAAGGATTCATGAACCCTACAGTCGCCGCCGTCTTGTTGACCGGCGGACTGATTGCGAGCAGCGGTTGTTTAGGGCCTCGTTGTGGCTGCCCGCACGAGTCTTGTGGCCCGGGACCGAATCCGGCCGTCAAGCGCGGGCCGCGCACCTGTCTGCACCTCAAGGACCCCTGCTGGCCCGAACGCTATAATTACAAGGCTCGGCATTTGGTCTGTCGGCCATTCGTCGTGCAAGCGCGCAACGGGCATGTGTTGACCCAGACCCTGTGGAATTACCATTTTGAATCGCCACGCCGCAATGAGAAAGGGGAATGGGTAGAAGGATGGAAACTAACCGAAGGGGGTAAAGACTATTTGCTTTCTCTATTGCGACGCCGGCCTTGTCCCGATACGTGCCTCTATCTAGCCACGGCGCAGGATATTGTGTACGACCCCGATCATCCGGAACAATTCGCCGAGGATCGGTGCGAGATCGATGCCCGGCGCATGCAAGAGATGCAAAAGTATCTGGCGGCCCAATCTGCCGGACGACATTTGGAGTTCCAGATCGTGGTGCATGACCCGGCCGAAGTCGGTTTGCCGTCCGGTCCTATGAACCGGTCGATCCAGGCTTGGTATGGCAACTTCCAAGGCGTGGCGGTTCCAGTACCGCCGTTGAATACCGTTGGTGTCGGTGGAACGACCCAATAGCCATCTTCGGCTGGGTCCATGCCTCTTGGTAGGTACAAGCGACACCGGGCGCGCTGGACAGAGTTCCAACGTGGTCCCGGTGTTGCTTTCTGAAACCAGTGTGGGTTGAAACTGGTTTGAAAGATGACTCGATTCCACTTCGGGCGAGACATGATGACGGGCCTCGTGATGATCACTATCGGGCAGATCATATGTTGTGGCGGGTTGAGCGTCTGCTCACCGAAAGGCCCAACTGCTTCGGTTGATGTTGTTCCGCCGGCGCGGGGGCTTTCGTCGAAAACGGCGATCCCGAACATCCCCGTCACGATGCCAACCCAGCTCGCGCTACGGCCCGCTTCCGAACTGGCCCGGTTTTTTCAATCGTTCCTGCACCGCAAGGATCGCATGTTTCTCTTGGCCTTCGTGTTGGGAGCTTTGGCCTTGTTCATCATCACACGAGGCAAGTGGCGATAGACCAGCGGAGTCCAGGTCCGGATCGTATTGCGGAAACAAGACTCCCGAACAGCGGTAAGCGATGCTTCCTGATTCGGCGTCGCGCCAATGGTTTGGTGATTTCCTCGGTGAAGTAAACAACGGAGACCATGCTCATGATGCGTTCCACCAGTCGATCGATGCCGCTGGAGTGGGAAGGAGTAGGACTACCCGAAGCCCCCAGCGCCCCCGACTCGTTGAAAGAAGCCGGCTTAACCATTGGCTTTCTCAACGATATGATCCTCAAGACTCTGTACACCTATGGCGGCATGTTGGGATTGGACTTGGCCCGCTTGTTGTGCCTGCCATTTAAGGTCATTGAAGAATCCCTGCGTTTTCTGAAGGACGAAAAATGTCTGGAAGTGACGGGCGGCGACCTCATTGGTCGGGTCAGCTATCGCTTCAACCTGACGGAACTGGGCCGGCGCCGCGCCCAGGATGCCATGGGCATGTGTTCCTACGTGGGTCCTGCTCCGGTACCCATCGAGGATTACATCGAACAAACCTACCGTCAAGCAGTCACGGGCATCCAATGTACTCCGGAGATATTGCGGGCTTCCTTTTCGCACTTGGTCATCACCGAAGCCCTGTTTAATGCCATCGGCCCCGCCATTGTCAGCGGCAAGTCTGTATTCATTTATGGCCCTCCTGGCAACGGCAAAACAGCCACCGCGCGGTGCATTGGCGACTTCATGAACAGCGCGGGAGGCGAAATCTACATTCCCCACGCTTTCCTGGCAGAAAACAGCATCGTCACCGTGTACGATCAAGCCGTCCATCAACTGGCCGAGGACGATGCGCAAGACCGCATGGAGGATAACGAGGCGACTATCCGCCGCTTGCTCAACACCGGCACCGTGGACCCACGCTGGGTGCGCATTCGTCGGCCGGTTATTGTCACGGGTGGTGAATTGACCCTCGATATGCTCGACTTGCGCTACAATGCGTCCGCCAACTTCTACCAGGCCCCCTTGCACGTCAAAGCCAATGGCGGTGTTTTCCTGATTGACGACTTCGGCCGCCAGCTGGTCAGTCCCAAAGAATTGCTCAATCGCTGGATTTTGCCATTGGAGGACCGCCATGACTATCTCACGGTCGCATCCGGCAAGAAATTCCAGGTCCCCTTTGAACAGCTCATCATTTTCTCGACCAACCTCGACCCCCGCGATTTGGTGGACGACGCCTTCTTGCGACGTATCCGCCACAAAGTCGAGATCAACGCTCCCAGCCGCGAGGTGTATGACCGCATCTTTAACGGCGTGGCCAAACGTCTCGGCATGAATCCTTGCCCAGAGGCCATCGATTACCTGTATGAACGCTACTATGAGCTAGGGCGTAGCCCGCGTGCCAGTGATTGTCGAGATATATTGGAGATTGTGCAATCCATTTGCCGATACCGTAGAGAGCCTGTCCGTTTGTCGCGAGAACTTATCGCTGAGGCCGCTCTGACGTTCATTGCGGAATTCTAAGGAAATTGGCAAAACCGCTTGCCCGTGGGCCTATGGCGGGCACGAGCAAGTTGATGGTTTTTGGGAGACACAGCGCAGTCTGAACACTCGCTGAGCGTCCCCCCACTGATCTTCGCGGCCGATTCGGCTGGTGCGTGTATCCCATCTTCGGAAATCGCGGTAGTTTCCCCATCTTTCGGGGGGTGGACAATGGATTGTCGGTTTTGTCTCGTGGTGCTCGTGGGTCTCAGTAGTGGCGTGGCTGGTTGTGTTCCCAACAAAACGTTGCCGCTCCAACCGGAGAATGCCATGGCGACGGCCAAGGAGGACGAAACCAAGATTCGTTACGTCTCCCTTTGGACCTTCTTGACTTCCAAGGACAAGCTACCGCCTCCCGCCCCCCCTAAGCCGGCCACGTTGGTCGCTTTGGGAGTCCTCAAGGAACAATCCGTCGAAACACCTGGCCTGAGCAGTAGCGAGCAAGAGCAGTTGCTCGAGGAAGCACGCCGCATCTATCAACAGGCGATTGATCTCGACCCTCAGCACCTCCCCGCGTACTTTCATCTAGCGCGGCTCTATGATTCTCTCAATGATCACACGCGCGCCGTTCAGACCTATGAGGCCGCGATTCATAAATTCCCCAAGGAAGCCAGCCTTTGGTTTGAATTGGGCAAGTGTCAGGCGCGGCGGCAAGAATGGGATGCCTGCGTGACGAATATGCGTCAGGCCGTTCAACTCGATCCCCAGAATCGGCATTACATCAAGACGTTGGGGTTTTGCCTGGCTTGCACCGGCCGCACGGATGAAAGCGTGAAGCAATTCATGAATGCCATGAATGAGGCCGAGGCGCATTACAACGTGGCCCGCGTGTTACAGTATTTGAATCAACCCGAGGAATGCCTCCATCATGTCGAACTGGCCCTGCGCGCCAATCCCGCCCTGGAATCGGCGCATCGACTCAAGGCGTCGTTATATCACCAGTGCGCGTCTCCAGACATGGAAACCGTGAATTATGAAACCATGAGGCGGGAATAACCGGGGTGGTCCGCCCGTTTCCTCGAGCGGTCGAATGAAGAAAAGAGCCGTGATCGTGAGAGTGGTTCTCTGGAACGATCACGGCTCCCCTAACGTTCTGTTTCAGCCGTCTTTGGGATAACTTGGCGTGGGGAAGACCCTGGGTGAATCGATTCCTTCTCATGGTTGGGCGGGGACCGGATGAATGACGATGGCGTCCTTCGACTTGGCGCGAAGATGCTTGGTCAAGGCGTCGCGCAGCCGTTCATAGAAAACCTGTTTCACCTCTTCCTGCACGTCCTCGTATTTCACCGCTTTACCTGGCCGGCGTTCGACGACCAAGATCAGATGATGGCCAAATTGGGTCGTCACCACGTCGCTCACCTGGAACGGTTTGAGGGAGAAGGCGGCTTGGGCAAACGGTTCAACCATGGTGCCGGCGCGCGGGAACATCCCTACATCCCCCCCTTGTTCCTTGGAGGGACAGGTCGATTTGTCGCGGGCCAAGGCGGAGAAGGCGGCATCAATTAGTTTGATGCGTTCCGTTTCGCGCGTCAGATTATCGGTGTTGGGCGGGAGCTTGGCTAATCCTTGCGTGACCTGGTCCTCGATCTGCTTGCGAACCAACAGGAGTTGGGCCTTGGCCTGTTCGTTGGCCTGGGGATCGTTCGCGGCGGCTTTCATCAGGATGTGACGGGCGTGAACCAACGTGCCATCGAACATGTCACGATTTTTGTCGAACAGCTCACGCAGCGCTGCGTCGGTGGCGCGCTGGGCGGCGAACTTATCCCAGCGAATGTCGGCGGCGATCTGCGTTCGCAACTCCGACTCAGTTAGCTGCAATTCTTGCAGAATCTTCTCAAAGCTCTGATTCTCTCCCTGGATTTCCTTCTTGATCTGATTCAAGCGTTCTTGCACCTCTTGTGGCTCGGCAGGCACGCGCGCTTGCACGAGGTATTGATCGATCAAAGCGTTGTCGATGAGAAAATTGAGAATCTCCACGCGAGCTTCGGCGTGCTTGGCGGGGGGCACGCGCCGCAAGGCCCGCAGCACGGCGACCTCGGGAATTGCTTGACCGTTAACGGTAGCCGCGGCCCGGTTGGCCGGTGCGGAGGCGAGCTGCTCTTGGGCCGCGGTCGGCAGCACCAGCCACCCAACCAGTCCAGCTGCTAGACAGGGCCAGAAAGCGCGCTTCATTTAGATAATCTCCTTAATTTGATGTATTGCGATAAGGCGGGGCACGGGGACAAGGTAGAGCAACCTGTTCCAGTGCGGGAAGCGGAATCCGGTTCCATTCCCAAACTCAAGGGGCGAATTCTAACGATTCGCTAACTTTGCGCCGAGAGGAATTGCCAACCGATAATTTCTCAATTTCCCAACATCAGTCGGCTTCGATTGATCGCATTGCGAGGGAGATCGCTAGGAATCCAGTAGCAATACCACCCCCCCCATCATCCGATCGGGTCACTTCACGCCGCTGGCCTGTGTGGTCTGGACGTTCTGGCACACGATCCAGCGTCCCCCTTTCATCACGCCGCGCACATTCTCCAAGCAAGCGATGTCGGCCAGGGGATCGCCAGCAACAAGGAGCAAATCGGCGCGGCGACCGGGGGTGACGATGCCGCGATCGTGGAGGGACAGTGCCTCGGCAGCGGTGGCGGTAGCGGCGCGGATGGCCTCGGCGGGAGTTAGGCGCAGCTCCAGGACGGCCGTACGCAAGCCAAGCGCGAACGTGTCAATCGGTGTCAAGCGCACGCCAGCGTCGCTGTGTAACGTGAAACGGACGCCAAAATCGATCATCTGCCGTTCACAGGCGAAGCGCATGTCGAGGCGGCGAATGGGAGGGGCGTTGCTGGCGCGGATTTCCGGCAAGAAGGCGCGGCGGGTCGAGGCGGCCATCGTCAGGCCGGCGTACTGCTCTTGGTCGATCATGCGCCGGGCCAATTCGGGGTGAAACTCGTAGCGAAATTCCTCGACCCGCCAGTCGCAATGTTCGATGGTGCGCATACGAGCCTTGACGGCTCCCGGCATGGCGGCTCGGCTGAGCACATGAGCGGCCGTGTGCTTGCCGGCGGCTCGGCCGATGTCCGCGATCTGGCACAGCGTCTCGTCAGGGTATTGGGCTTTCATCGGATCGGAGCAGGCGGTCATGTTGCCGCCGGTGGCCATCACCTTGAGAAAGTCGGCCTCCTCGTGCAACATCCGCTCCGCTGCTTGCCGTACTTCATCCGGTGTGTCGGCGATCAGCCCTAGCCAATGGCAGTGTCCCCGGCTGGTTGTGATCGGCGCGCCGCAAGCCAGCACGTCCGGCCCCTCGGCCGCGCCGCTACGGATCAGGTCGCGCACTCGCTGCATGACGCGCCCGCGCCCGCCGCAGTCGCGCACCGTCGTCAGTCCGGCGTAGAGGGCCGAGCGGGCATTGGCCAACGCCCGTTGCACCAACTCCTCGTCCGTCTCCCGTTCCACCTGGGCGATGATCGCTTCGTTCGTCTCCAGCGCCGCCATGACTAGATGTACATGAGTGTCAATCAAGCCAGGGAGAATGGTGCAGCCGGGAAAGTCGAACCGCTCGATCTCCGCCCCCGGAGGCGGCGCCTGGTCCACGGCCTGAATCGTGTTGTCGGCAATTGTCACGAAAGGCTGTCGCAAGGTTGCCGTATTCGTGCCATCGAAGAGACGGTCAGCGGAGATTACAGTCTTAATCATGTCAGGCCTCAAGGATGAGAACGCTTCTTGTTGCCAATCACCCAATGTCGAAACCACATCGTACAATACCACGGGGCCGCGCCTATTTATCATGCTATGGATTTATCGCTTGGCGCAGGTGGTCGAAAACCCGCATGGGCCGGCAAAATCCTTGGATCATCCAACGAGGGCAAACTCATGCTGAAGTCGCGCTTGTGGGTTCATGTCATTGTCTTGGGTATCGCACTGCTCAGCGGCAGCGTCCAGGCCGCGGATTCCGAGACGGCCAAACTCCACGCTTACTTTCAAGAGTTTCAGGATAAATGGTTTCGCCAGCGGCCGTTGGAAGCGACGCGGCTCGGCGATCATCGGTTTGACGACCGCCTGGATGATCTCTCACCGGAAGCTCAAGCGGCGTGGAACGCGTTGCTCCGCCAGACGCGGAAGGAGCTACCGGACAAAGTGAATTATGCCAAACTCCCCCGCGCGGCCCAAATCGACTATGAAATCTGGGACCATCAATTGACATACTGGCTGTGGGAAGCGGAACACGCGCGCCCTTTGGAACGCCAACCACGCGAGTATAACGCCTACATCAACGAGAGCGTCTATTTATTGCTGGCGCAATCGACCCTACCGAAAGCGACGAATATCCAAAACGCCGTCGCGCGCATGGCCCAGATTCCGCACGTGGTGGCCGCCGCCCGACGGAACCTGCGCCAGCCGCCGCGCGTTGAGGTTGAGACCGCGATCCGGCAAAACCAGGGCGCCATCGCGTTCTACGAGCATGGCATCTTCGAGCTGGCCGGCGAGACGCCGCCATTGAGCGCGTTGGGTCCGGCGGCTCGCCAAGTGGTGCCGGTGTTGAAGGAGTATCAACAATTCCTCGAAGAAGAATTGCTGCCGCGGGCCACGAACGATTGGCGCTTGGGCAAGGAAGCATTCGAGCGGAAGCTACAGCTGGAGCTGAATGCCGGCATGAGCGCCGCGGAGGTGCTGCGCGAGGCCGAGGCCGAGTTCGCCCGCGTGGAACGAGATATGTATGTCATCGCCCGCCAGCTGTGGAGCGGGACGTTCCCCGGCCAGCCACTGCCCCCCGACGATGCAGCCGGCCGGCGCGCGACCATCGCCCGCGTGTTGACACAATTAAGCCAAGATCATGGCAAGGCGGAGGACCTGGTCAAGGACGCTCAGAAGTCAGTCGAGGACATCAAGGCGTTTATCCGCGACAACGACATCTTACGCTTGCCGCATCCCGACCGCTGCCGGATCATTGAGATGCCAGAGTTTCAGCGCGGCGTGTCAGTGGCCTATCTCCATCCCGCTCCGCCGCTCGATCCGCGCGCCGTGAGCTTCTACGCCATCAGCCCGCCGCCGCGCCACTGGGACCGGCAGCTCGTCACCAGTCTGTTGGAGGAATACAACCACCACATGCTGCACATTTTGACGATTCACGAAGCCTACCCCGGCCATTATGTTCAACTGGAGTACGCCAATCGCCATCCGTCCCCCATCCGCCGAGTGCTGTTTTCGGGGGTGTTCGCCGAGGGTTGGGCCGTCTATACCGAACAAATGATGCTGGACCAAGGGTATGGCGATGGCGACTTGGCCTTGCGCTTGCACCAATTGAAATGGTATCTACGCAGCGTGGCCAACGCGATTTTGGATCACCAGATGCACTGTACCGACATGAGCGACGAGCAAGCCCTGGAGTTTCTGACGCGCCGCGCCTTCCAATCCGAGGCGGAAGCCCGCGCCAAGATCGTACGCGCCAAGCTGACTTCCTGTCAGCTCTCAACGTACTTCGTGGGCCGAACGGCGTTTTATCGACTGCGCCAACAAGTGCAACGAGACATGGGGGAATCCTTCCAGCTGGGCCGATTCCATGAAGCGGTGCTGGCGCACGGCACGTTGCCAGTCAAGTATCTGCCCGAAGTGGTGAAACCGCCGTTCCCGGTCGAGGCTCCCCATGAAACGAAGAAAGAATCAAACCGCGATGGATGATAAACATTCCCATGACAGCTCATCATCTGCCGAGCCATTGCGGCTGCCGGAACGGTCCCGTTTTTTGTATCAGCTCACCTGCGCGACGTTGGGGCTGTTGTTCGTCGTGCTGGTGATTCATCTGTTGGAGAAATTCGCCAGCGTGTTGCAACCGCTGCTCATCGCCGTCTTCATCGCCTATGTCATCGTGCCGATTCACCATCAGCTGGTGGCCCGGCGCGTGCCGTCGTTGGTGGCCTATGTGTTGATCGTGACCGTGATTATCGGCGTCTTTCTCGGCGTGAGTCAGCAGGTCTATAGCAATGTGACGAGCTTGACCGTCGAGCAGCTGGATCAGTACGAACAGCGGTTGGGCAATCTGGTGCGGCGCGGCGTGGGCATGTTCTCTGGCGCGATGACGGTGCCGGACGACTGGCGGTTTCGCAACTTGTTCGTGGTGAACGCCTCATCCCGAGAAAAGCTGGCCGAAACCCTGCGCTCCGTCGTCGGGGTGTCGCTGGGTTTATTGACGATGGGTTTCGTCGTGGCGATCTATCTGATCTTCCTGATCGGCGAGATGGTCAGCCTGCCGCGCCGCATTCGCTTGGCCTACGGCGACGCGCGCGGCAACCACATCATGAACATCGTGGGGACCATCAACCGGGCCATCGCCGATTACATCTCGGTCAAGATGTATGTCAGTTTCTTGACAGGATTTTTGTCGTTGGTGGTGCTGGCGGTGTTCGGCGTGGAGTTCTTCGTCACTTGGAGCATTTTGATTTTTCTGTTCAATTTCATTCCGTACATTGGCAGCCTGGTGGCCGTGTCGTTGCCGATCCTGTTCAGCTTCGTGCAATTTGATGACTTGTGGAAGCCAGTGACCATCACCGTGTTGCTCGTCGCCGTCCAACAGGGGACCGGCAATTTCCTGGAACCACGCCTGACCGGGTCCAAGCTCGGCGTCAGCCCCTTGATGATTCTCTTGTCGCTGGCCTTCTGGGGCCTGCTGTGGGGCATTGTCGGCATGATCCTGGCCGTGCCGCTGACGGTCATCGCCAAGATCATCCTAGAAAATATCGCGGAAACCAAACCGATCGCGCGGTTGATCTCGAATGATTGACATGAACAAAAAGCGCTTTCTCAGCGCCGCTGTTCCGAACCAGCATCGCGCGCCCCTTTTGTCGGCTGCCGCGCGCGTTGGTGAGACCCCATGACCTGGATTCACTCAAGTCAGCCAAGGTTTCTTACCGAAAAACTGCTCTGGCATCTGGTTAGGGGATGACGTATGTTCGGCGCCCACTAGCGTGAAACGCTCCTGGTGTTGAGGTGGTGGGAAATGCCGAACTTACCGGGTTTATGTCGTTTCCTCGACTTCTCACCGCAGTATCTTGTCGCCCATTGTGAGGGCTATTCATGGCGATCTCCCCATCCGCTCGGATTCATCCCACGGCCGTCATCTCCGCCGAGGCTGAAATCGGCGACGACGTGGACATCGGCGCTTACACCGTGATCGAGGGCCAGGTGCGGATCGGCGCTGGCTGTGTGATTCGGCCGCAGGTGTTCCTGTGCGGGCCGTTGACGATGGGTCGCCAAAATCAAGTGTATTCTGGCGCAGTGATCGGCGAACGCCCGCAACACCTGCGCTACAACGACGAGCCGACGGGGGTAGAGATCGGCAATGGGAACGTCATCCGCGAACATGTCACCATTCACCGGGCCGCCGTGGCCAACGGCGTGACGCGCCTCGGCGACGGCAATTTCCTGATGGCTCATTGTCATGTGGCCCATGATTGTGAGATTGGCAACCGCTGCATCTTGGCCAACGGCGCTTTGGTGGCGGGGCACTGCGTTCTCCAAGATTATGTGTATCTTTCCGGCAACTGCGCCGTGCATCAGTTCTCGCGGCTGGGCCGGCTGGCGTTCCTCGGCGGCTGCTCCGGCACTTCCAAGGACATTCCCCCTTTCATCATGCAGCAAGACAGCGATTGCGTCAGCGGCATCAACGTGGTCGGCATGCGCCGGGTGGGCATGAGTAGCGAGCAAATCAACGCGGTGCGCCGCGGTTTCCGCATCTTGTTCCGTGAGGGATTGCTCTTATCATCGGCCATCCAACGTTTGGAGAGCGAACTCGGCGACGTGGATGTCATCCAAGAAATGATCGCTTTCCTGCGCGAATGCCGCCGCGGCATCAATCCCATGCGTCAGCGCTACGGCGACGCCGCCTAATACCAAAAGAATCAGGAAATGCGGCTCATCGTTTCCTGAGCGCGCCGAATCTCGGGCTCCGCGCCTACGGCACCATCTCCAGCCGCGCCATTCCTTATAATCTGAATCTCGCGTCTTTCACCAACAATCCACCCAACTGGCAATACCCGCCCCAACTCGCTTCTTCCCCGATTTTTTTATTCCGTGCTTGCTTTTTCCGTTGGCAAAGTTAGACTAAATTATCCATCAAATGCCTATTGACAGGATTAGCTTTTAAATCACCGACATCATCTTGATTAGGGACAGCGTCGAACTTATGGGGTCCTTACTTCCGCATTCTTACTTCGACCCTGGAAGTCGGTGAAAAAGGTTCTCTCTCTCTCGCGGAGCAGGAAAGACAAAATCCATGGTTTTGCGTGCAACTTATCAACATATTCCCACATTAGAAACTATCCACGCTTCCACTACGTCCGCGCTGGCAGCTTAGGAGTATTTCCCAATGTTCTTCTCCTGGTGGCGGAAATTATCAGCCTTGCGGTCCAAGTTCTTTACCGCGTTGGATCGGCAACCTTTGCATCGACGACGTTCCACGCTGCGACTGCAGATGGAAACCTTGGAAGAGCGTCTGGCCCCGGCTGTGCGCATCTGGAGCGGCGCGGGAGCGGATGCCTTCTGGTCCAATCCGCAAAACTGGGTCGGCAACGTCGCCCCGACCGCTGGCGACGACTTGATTTTCGGCGCGGCGGCGCAGACGGTGAGCACCAATGATTTGGCCGCCGGCACCGTTTTTAACTCCATCCAGTTCACCACGGACGGGTACAACGTCACTGGTAACGCCATTCAGCTGAACGGCAGCATCGCGGCCACGCACACGTCAGGCGACAATATCTTTAACATTGATGTGACCCTGCTCAATGCCACCACCTTCGTCGTGGGCAACGCCGGCGCCACGCTGACCTTTAGCGGCAACGTCGATACGGCAGGCTTGGTGGGGCACACAGGAATCCTCGGCACTAGCAGCTTCATCGTCGATGGGGCCGGCGTGTTGCACATCAGCGGTGTGGTCAGCGGCTCCAGCGGCATCTTCAAGCAAGGGCCGGGCACGCTCATTCTATCGGGGGCGAATACCTATGAGGGAATCACCGAGGTGCGTCAAGGGGTGATCACTGTCCGCCACGACATGGCCTTGGGTGCGGTCACTGGGCATACTCTTGTCGCTGTCGGGGCGGCCTTGAATATCGAAGGGGATGGACTCTCCATCAATGAACCGTTGGCCATCAATGATGGCGGTGTTGGTTTCGGCGACAATACCAGTTCCGAAGGTCTGGGCGCCCTGCGTAATCTCAGCGGCACCAATACTTGGACGGGGGGCATTGAGTTAGTCGCGGCCAACAACATTATCGGCGTGGATACCGGCAGCACGCTGATTGTCTCCGGTGTCATCGGTAGCTCGCAGCTGACCCAGCGCAATCTCTACAAAGCGGGCGGCGGCACCTTGCAATTCGCTGGCACCCAAGCCAACACCTATCACGGCGACACCACGGTGCTGCAAGGCACGCTGGAGTTGAACAAACGCGCCAACCCCGCCGATCCCAGTACCGGTTTCGCCGCTTTTACGCGCAATCTCACCATCGGCACCCACTTCGGCGGCGATGACGATGCCGTGGTCCGTCTGTTGGCCGACAACCAGATTCCCCACGCCGACCGCTTCGGCACCACCTTCCTCACGGTGACGATCAACAGCTCCGGTCTGCTCGACCTCAACAACTTCGACACCGCCATCGGCAATCTGAACTTGTTCGTCGGCAGCACCTTTAGCGCCGATGTGGCCACCGGCAGCGGCACGCTCTTTCTGATGGGCAATGTCTTGGTTACCGGCTTTCAGGGGAGCAGCGGCGCTAGCCCGGCGGCGACCATCAGCGGCAACCTCCACCTGGCCGATGCTTTCTCCGGCGGCACCACGGCCTTGGTCAATCGCACGTTCACCGTCAACGACACGCAGCTGGCCAATATCGCCGCCGACCTGCACATTTCCGCCAATATCACCGGCTCCGCCGCCGTTGATTTCGTTAAGCTCGGCACCGGCACCTTGCGCCTCAGCGGCAGCAACACCTTTGCCGGGCCGTTGTTGCATTCGGCGGGCTTAATTGAAGTTGAGGGGAATTCCGCTCTCGGCACGGGCTTGGTCTCCATACAAGGGACCGGCTACCTGTCCGCCGTGGGTAGCTCCGTCCTCATCACCAACCCGATTTCCCTGGATGGCACTCTTTCGACTTATGGCGATCATGACTTCGAGTTCAGCGGACCGGCCACGCTCTCGGCCAACCGAGTTATTCAGGTGATGAACGCCAATCAAACTGTGGTCTTCAGCGGCGGCATTGTGCAAGGCCCCTTCGCCACGGCCAACTTGACCAAACAAGGACGCGGCACCCTGGTTATCAGCGGAGCCAGCACCTACAGCGGCACCACCGTGATCGATAACGACGGCGGCACGTTGATCTTGCGCGATCAGGGGACCATCCTCAACAGTTCGGCCATCACCGTCGGCATCAACGCGTCGTTGATCCTCGACAATAGTGTGCCCGGCGGCAATCTGTCCGATCGTCTGCACGATCAGGCCCCCATCACGCTGAATGGCCGGCTGGTGTTCGTTGGGGCGGAAGGGGAAGCGTCGAGTGAACAGGTCGGTTTCGTCACCACTCTCGATCAGGGCATCGGTGTTTTTGAGTCGCAAGTCTCGACCACGCCGGGCAGTTCATCTCACCTTATTGTCGGCGGTCTGACTGGCGGCAGCGCCAACCGCACCGTGATCTTCGTGGGCACCGGCGCCGATCTGAGCCATGATGGTCCCAACCGCATTAGCTTCATCCGTACTCCTGTCGCACCGCAGAACGGCATCATTTCCACGGCCGTGGTGCGTGGCGCCAGTGGGGAAACGACCTTCGGCACCTACGCATCCGTTCCGGAAGGCATCGGCATCATCCCCCTGCCGGCCAGCGGTTATCACAATGACATCAATACGGCGCTGGCAATACACAACGTCCGCTTGGCGGCGGGCGTGCATACGCTCAATCAATCCATGACGATCAATTCGCTCATTCTGGAGGATGGAGCGATCTTGAACTTGGCCGACGGCGCCACGCTGTTCATCAATCAAACCAGCAACTTAATTTTGGGGAACGGTTCCGAGATCAACGGCCCCGGCGTCCTGGTGCTCGGCAACCTGAACACGACGGCAGCCGCCGCTTCCGCCACGATCCACGTTCCCGAAGGTGCCATCGCCACCATCAACGCCGAAACCTTCGGCGCCACCAGCGCCTTGACCAAGAGTGGGCGCGGCACCCTCGTCTTGACCGGCGATAACAAGTTCGGCGGCGTCTTCAACATCAACGAAGGCGTCGTCAACATCCAACACAGCCGGGCCTTGGGCACCACAGCAACGGCCGTGAACGTTCGCCACGGCGCCTCGTTGGAATTGGAGGAATCCACGAATGGTCCAATCAATGTCGGCGTGCGAACCTTGAATCTGCAAGGGACCGGCTTCAACGACACCGGTGTACTGCGCAACGTGGCGGGCAACAACTCCTGGGCCGGCAACGTGGGCCAAGCTGGCAATGCCTTCGATGTGTCCGCTTTGGTCGGTGGCTTCGCGGGGACCACGGGGGCGATTCTCAGCCCCATCAACCGAACTGCCGTGTTTTACGATGTCGCCGCCGGCACCACTCTCACCCTGAGCGGCGTCGTCAGCGGCAATATCGACTTGATCAAGCGCGGCGAGGGCACTTTGGAATTCGCCGGCACCAGTGCCAATACGGTGAACGCAGTGGTTCGCATTCTGGAAGGGGAATTGCTTTTCAACAAGGTTCCCGGCCTCAATTCCGTCGCGGGCGGCACCATCGTCATCGGCGACGGTCTGGGAGGAGACAATGCCGACGTACTGCGCTTGGGCGGCGGCGATCAGATTCCCGACGGCGTGCGCATCTATGTCATGAGTTCCGGCCTGTTCGACCTCAACGGGCACGGTGATGCCGTCGGCCAACTCCTCTTGGAGATTGGCCCGACCGCAGCTGGTGATATTAACATTGGCACCGGCGGCATTCTGACCATCACCACCAATCCGATCGTGTTGAGCCAAGGCAGCGGCAATCCCATCGGCGCCACCATCAGCGGCGGCACCTTCGCCTTGCAGCTGTTTGGTACCGTAACTACGCCCGGCACGCGTACCTTCAACGTCAACGACGGCGCTGTCGGCAGTGACCTGATTATCAGCTCGGCCATTGTTGATGGCACCGGCTTGCAATCGGTCGGCATCATCAAAACCGGCTTTGGCAGTCTGGAATTGACGGGCCTGGAAGATAACACTTTCTCGGGTACGACCACAGTGCAGGAAGGCGAGCTGCTACTCAACAAAGGCAACGGCAGCGGCAACGTCTTGGCCCTTATGGGACCGTTGACCATCGGCGACAACACGATCACATCCGGCTATGGTCGCTCCGACGTGGTGCGCTTGCTGCAATCCGAACAGCTACCCGATTTCCTGGCTCTCATCACCATTCAAAGCACCGGTTTGCTCGATTTGAATGGCTTTGATGAAACCATTGGTACCACTTTCATTCAAAACGCCCTGGTCCTGAACACCGGCGTTGTCGAGACCGGCGGCGGCACGCTAACGATCAATGGCAACATTGCCACGACTTCCGCCCAGACACCAACTGGCTTCGCGGTCGTCGTCAATCCCGCCCAGATCAACGGTGGCAACCTGCATCTGAACGCTCCTGTCACGGACATTGCCGTGGCAGCCCACGCGGGTTTGACCATTGACGCCATCATCAGCGCTAACATCAGCGGCGATACCACCATTCGCAAGCTCACTGGCGGCAGCGGCTTGCTGCTGTCGGGCAACAACAGCTATGGCGGTGACACCTATCTGACTGCTGGCACGTTAGCGGTCGGCAGCAACACGCCCGTCGGTTTGGGGATGCTGTTTGCATCCAGCAACACCCTGATTTATGCCGTCGATGGGCCGCGCACGTTAAGTAACAATGTCCAGCTGGGCGGCGGCGCAACGACGCACACGCTTGGCTACTGGAATAACCTGAATTTGGCGGGGCCTGTGACGCTGTACAGCGGCACCACCACCGTCAACGTATCCACCGCGGTGACGGTCGAGTTCTCGGGAGGCGTGGGCAACAAAGTCGGCGCGGTGAATCTGGCCAAGGCGGGTTATGGCCGGTTGGTCCTTTCGGATGGGACTGCGCACGGCGGCACTACCGTTGTCAACACCAATGGTGGGCACTTAATCGTCAGCGGACAGGGGCGCATCCTCAACACCACCAGCTATACGGTCAATGTCGGCGGCCATCTGGTTATCGACAACGACAGCGGCGGCAACCTGCCGGATCGCATCGAGGATACTATCCCCATCACGCTTACCGGCGGCACGCTGGCCTTTGTCGGCGCTTCGGGGGCCGACTCCAGCGAACGCGTTGGTGTCGTGACACTGTCCGCCAATTTCGGCAGCACCATTCAGGTACTGGGCGACGGCAGTTTCGATTCGATCTTGACCATCGCCAGCCTAACCCGTGGTGGGGCTTCGACGGTCAATTTCATGGGTCGGGGAGTCGATCTGGGACCGACTTCCACCAACCAAGTCGTGTTTAACCTGATGCCGCTACGCACCGGGCCAGCCGGTAGCGAAATTCTGCCCTACGCCGTCGTCACCTCCGCCAGCGGCCAGGTCGATGCTGCCACGCATCAGGGGCATGGCACCTCCATCCAGGCTTTCACCAACTACAGCACCGGCGATATTAACAATGCTCCGGCGGGTAGTGTCTATCTGCTCGATTCCAACCAGACGCTGACGAGCAACTTGTCGCTCAACGGCATCGTAGTGCGCGGCAACGGCGTGACGCTTTCGGGTGACCCCGGCGTGGCCGTCACCTTGACCGGCGGTGCGATCATCAACGGCGGCGCGACGCTGGCCTTGCCCAATGTCATCGCCGTGCCCGACATCATTTTGGCTAACGAAGGCATCGTGCAGACCTACGGCACTTTGGACATTCAGAGTGCCATTGGTCAGTCGGGTGCCCGCGCGCTGACGCTCGCGGGTTCGGGTCGCACCATCGCCTCGGGGACCGGCGTCAATACTTATTCCGGGGCTACCGTGATTAACTCCGGTATCTACCGTGCCGCCAAGGACACCGCCTTCGGCACTACTGCCGGCAACGTCATCGTTTCGTATGGGGCCACCGTCGAATTGGATGGCGGCATCACCGTGCCCGCCGAGACCATCACCCTCAATGGCAGCGGCGAAGGTATAACCAGTAATATCCCCCTGCGCAACATCAGTGGTGAAAACACCTGGCAAGGCAATGTCGTATTGGCCGCAAATCGCACGGGCATCGCCGTCGATGCCGGCCGGCTTATCATCAACGGTGTCGTCAGTGGTGCCAGCATCGGCTTCAACAAGTTCGGCGAAGGCATCTTGCAATTCGGCGGCGGGGGTAACAATTCGAACAGCGGCACCAATTTCATCTGGCAAGGCACCGTCGAGCTAAACAAAACTCCCGGATTGAACGCGTTGGCCGCGGCGACCATCGTTGGCGATCACGTCGGCGGAAACAACGCCGACGCCTTGGTCTTGCTGGCCGATGATCAGATCCCCAATGTGACCATCACCATCAACAGTTCCGGCTTGTTCGACCTCAACGGCAATTCCGAAACCTTTACCGCCACCGCCACTGCGGCGTTGACGGCAATCAATATGCACACGGGACCAGCCGCCAGCGCCGAATTGCGCATCGGCTCGGGAACGCTGACGCTAGATAACACGTCTTTTGCCAAAAACATCACTGTTACCACCACCATAGTCGGCGGTTCGTCCCCGCCTGCCCTGATCACGGGCACTACGGGTAGTCTGAACATCATCAACGGCACCTCGACAATCACGGTCAACGACAGCGATTCTCTGGATGACCTAATCATTTCCGCGATCATCAGCGGGGACGGCAACTTCACCAAGGCAGGCAATGGGCGCATGGTCCTGTCGGGCGACAATAGCTTTACCGGCAACGTCACGGTAGCCGCCGGGGAGTTGGCTCTGCGCCATGCCAACGCTCTGGGCGCTCCAGGCGGCACCAATTCCGTGACCGCTGGGGCTGCGGTCATTTTGCAGAACGTCAACGTCTCCGGTGAGACTTTGACCTTGAACGGCAACGGCCCCGGCAACTCCGGTGCCCTGCGCAACGACATCGGCGACAACGAATGGTCCGGCGATATCATCCTCAACACTGCCAGCCGGGTCGGCGTCGAAGCGGGGACCACCTTGACCCTGAGCGGTTCCATCCAGGGCGGGGGGGGACTGATCAAGGAATTGCCCGGCACCCTGATCTATAGCGGTGCCGTCGCCAACACCTATATCGGTAATACGACGATTCAAGAAGGCACCTTGATCCTGAATAAATCCGTGGCCAACGGTGCCATTGCTGCTGGGACATTGATTATCGGCAACAACGCGGGTGGTCCTGGTGCCGACGTGGTGCAAATCGGCTTGGGTGCCGGTACTCCTCAGCAGATTGCCGCTGGTGTTGCGGTGACGATCAACACATCCGGCTTACTCGATCTCAACGGCAACAACATGGCGATCGGCGGCCTGACTACCATAACCGCCGGCCCCACCTTCAGCGGCAGCATTGCCCTGAGCGGCGCTACCCTGACGCTCAACGGCGATGTGACGGTCAATGTCATGGGCACCATGACGAGCGCCGCCCCCGGCGCCGAGATCGGTGGCGGCACTTTGGCCTTCAGTGCGGCTCGTACCTTCACAGTAAATAACAATGCACTCCACCTGCGTGAGCTGGTCATCAGCGCCAATATCCTGAGTAGTGCCAATTTGCTCAAGGCCGGGGCCGGTGATTTACTGCTGACGGCCGACAACAGCAGCTTCTCCGGCAATGTCCAACTGGGAGGCGGCACCTTGGCGGTCGGCCATGATAATGCCTTGGGTACGGGCGCTCTCAACGTCACCGCCGCCGCTGTTATCCTCGCAGATGGCGGCAGCCGCACCATTGCCAACAATGTGAATTTGAGCGCCGCCCTGACCGTGCGGGGCGATCAGGACTTTACCTTCGGCGGCACGATCGCCCAAACCGTGGCAGCTGGCGCCTTGACGACCAACCAAGCCGGCGGCACCAGCATCATCTTCGCCAACTCGATTATCCTGCTGAATGCCTCTACCTTACTGATCACCACCAGCACCTTCCGCGCCATCACGGAGGTATCCGGTGTGATCAGCGACGGCGCCGGCACGGGCGGCATCGTCAAGGCGGGCACGGGTGTTCTGATCCTCAGCAATGCCAATACCTATAAAGGCGTCACTCAGGTCAACGCCGGCGGCGGCATCTTGCGCGTTACGCATGGCGATGCCCTCGGTTCGACAACCGGTACCACCACGGTGAACACCAACGCCGCCTTGGAACTTTTGGGATCGTTCACCATCGCCGAGAACCTGAGCTTCCAGGGCGCCAACGCCCGTGGTGTTCCTGGTTTGGAAGATGGCGCCCTGCGCGTGGTGGGTTCCAGCAGCGACGTGACCTGGGCCGGTACCATCACCCTGGGCACGGGCAATGGACAATTCAATGCCATCGGCGTCGATGCCGGCAGCAGGTTGATCGTGAGTGGTGAAATCGGGCAATTGGTCTCGAATGTTGGGTTGATCAAGGTTGGCGATGGCACCCTGCAATTGGCCAGTCCGACCGGCAATACTTTTGCAGGCGGGTTGATTGTGCGTCAAGGCACCTTGGAATTAAACGTCGGTGCCGGCAACTCTTTCGCCGGTAATTTGACCATCGGTGATCACGGCGGCGGTGCCAACTCCGATCGCGTCGTCTTGTTGGCCAGCGATCAAATCCCCACGGTGACGGTAACGCTCATGGCTTCCGGTCAGCTTGATTTGAGCGCCAACGGTGGGCAATTTGACCTGATCAGCCTCTTCGCCATGCAGCGCATCTGGAATGTCGCTCCCAGCATCGTCACCGGTGCTGGTACCTTACAGATCAACACCACTTCAACCATGATTAGCGCCACCGGCTACTTCACCGATGGTACCACGCCGGCCGGGACCATCGAGGGCAACCTGAACCTGGGAGGCGCCGGCAGAACGATAACGGTTAACGATACGTTCGTGGCCAGTGACGCGGAAGATTTGGTGATTTCAGCAGTCATCGGTCAAACCGCCGCCGCAGGTGTCACCAAGAGCGGCAACGGCACTCTCGCTTTGCTCGGCTCCAATACTTTCACTGGGACTACGACGGTTAATGCGGCCTTCAACACCTCGGCGCGAGGATTCACCGGCTCCTTGGTACTGCGCGGTGGCGGCACTCTAAACAACGCCACCGGTGGGGCCGTGACCGTGAACTCGGGAGCTACCTTGGTCCTGGATAATTCGGCCGGTAGCGTGGATCGCATTCGAGATACTTCTACAGTCACTTTGGCCGGCGGTATGCTCGACTTCATCGCCCACGAGGACGGCACCACCGAGCAAATCGGCACGTTGACTATCAACGCAGGTAACAATACCGCGAATTCCGTCATCCGCTCGACCAAGACCGGCGATGGCGACGCCCAATTTATTGCCACATCGCTGACTCGCGGCGCGGGCGGCTTGGTACATTTCATCGGCGTTGGTGCCGACTTGGGAGAATTGGCTGTCACTGGGAACGAAATCCGCATCAACGGCGGCACTAACCCCTTTGTCAACGGCGTGCTGCCGTATGGCACCATCGAAGGGCCGTCTTCCAGCCTGGACTTGGTGCGCGACGCCGATGGGGTTGTCTCTGCTCCCTACATCATCGGCCGGGTTGTCAGCTATGCCACCGACATCAACACGCCTAACGGCATCGTGCGTTTGGATGGTACGGAGCCGGCGGCCAATCGCATTCTGACCGGCAACGTCACCATCGCTGCCCTGCTCATCGATGGCAACAACGTGGTCATTAGCGAAGACGTGGCAGGGCGCACCCTGACGATCAATCCTGGTGCTCAGAGTGGTCTCGTCGTCAACCGAGGGACTGGTAATGAGATAACAGTTTCGACTCTGGCGTTCGCTGCCCGTGATCCCATTTTCAACATTGTTAGCGGCGACATGGGCGTCAGCGCGGCCATCACGGGCACGGCGGCGATGCGCAAGGAAGGCAGCGGCGAATTGATCTTCACCGGGAATAACATCGGCTTCACGAACAGCATTACGATTAACAATGGCGTGCTGCGCGTGGGACACAACAACGCCCTGGGCACGGCCACCAATGTCGCGGGCACCAGTACCATTGTTAACTCGTTGGCTCAGTTAGTTTTGGATGCTTCCCTTGCCACCGGCGGCACACTGACCATTGGCAATGAGCTGCTAAATGTTGCTAACGGACTGGCAATTGCTGATAATGGCCGTCGTGGGGCCGTCGTGGCGGTCGGCGGCGTAACGACGTGGGGCACGGGCACTACCTCGATCACGCTGAACGCGGGGCTTACCGTGATCGACGTGCATGCGGATAGCGAATTAGTCTGGGCAGGAACACTCAACAATAACATTACAACTGCCAGTCTGCTCAAGATTGGCGGCGGCGTCCTGGAGTTGGCAGGTACGGCCAGCAATATCACGAATACGGGGCCCTTCTTTATCAACGAAGGAACTGTTCGGCTTAATAAAACAGGAGACGGAATCAATGCGATGCGTATGAATGTGGTCATCGGCGATTTCAGCGGTACGGATGTTTTGGAGTACGGCCCCACAGCAGGCAACGACCAAATTCAAGACGCGACGGCCCGGACTGTGCAAGTCACTCCTTCCGGCGTCTGGAATTTGAATAACATCAACGACCGCATCGCCGGCGCCGTCACCATGACCGGCGGCACCATCACTACTGGCAGCGGCACGTTGATCTTGGCCAACAACTTAACCGTCACCACCAGTGCCGCTCCTGCGACTATCAGCGGCAATCTCGATTTGGCCGCCGGCACGCGTACCTTCACCGTCAACGACGCCGCCGGCGACATCGGTTTGACTATATCTGCCAACGTCAGCAACGGTACCTTCGCCAAAGCCGGGACGGGTACGCTGCTGTTCTCCGGCGCTCGCACGCACACCGGAACGGTCAATCTGTCCGCTGGCACGCTGGCCCTGGACGATCCCGGCGCGCTAGGGACGGCGACGCTGAATGTCACTGCAAATAGCACCTTGCGCGGCGAGGGGATCGACCTGGTCGGCGCCAATGCCATCACCAACAATGTCAACAGGAC
>JBKBIP010000001.1:201152-289283 GCA_046297495.1 Gemmataceae bacterium
GACCGGTGGCACGCTCACCCTCGGCGGACGCCGTGATTTCGGTGGTGTCCACGGCATTGAGTTGGCCGGCTCGGTTGTCATGGCGAATCCCGGCTCCCCTGCGGTCATTGGTTTCGCCGTTCAAGATCCACTTGTACATGCGGAGATCAGCGGCACGATTAGCGGCGGCGGCAGCAATCTGATCTTCGGCAAGAGCGGCACTGGTACCCTTATCTTGTCGGGCAACAACACCTTTTTGGTCCGTCCTACGGCTGGCAGTGGCGTCAATCTCGATCAAGCCGATGGCATCCGAATCGATGCGGGCATTCTGCGCGTCGCTCATTCCAACGCCTTGGGCGGCGGTGGATATGCCAATGTCAATGTGCGCGGCGATCTGGGCGCCGCTCTCGAAATCGACGGCACTGCGGGAAATGTCGATATTACCAACCGGCACTTGATTCTCTTTGGCCCTGACAACGGCATCGCACGGGGGTACTTGAATCGAACTTCATCGGAAGCCGTCGCTACCGGCGTTCTGCGCAATATCGCGGGCACCAACAGGGTCACCGGCCAAATCGACTTGCGCAACATTGGCACTTCGACGACGAACGCCGTAACCATCTACATCGGTGTGGATGCTGGCCGATTGGATTTGAACGGCCAAATAATCGGGACCACCAATGTCGCCGGCACCACTACGGTCAACAACCGCAACCTCTACAAAGTAGGCGAAGGTACCTTGCGCTACAGCGGCGGAGCCGGCAATACCATCAACGGCAACACGGTGGTCATTGCTGGCACTCTGGAACTCAACAAGAGCGCCGGTAATGCCATCGCCGGTCCGCTGATCATCGGCGATAACGAGGGAGCCGCCGGCAGTGATCAGGTGGTGCTACTCAACAACAATCAGATCGCCGACAACACCACGACCGTCACCATTCAGTCCACTGGCTCATTAGTTTTGGGAGATTTCCAGGACGCGATCTTCGGACCGACCGGCACCAATACTAACGTACTCAGTCTGGTCCTGGGTGATGGCAAGAGTGCCAGCGTCAGCAGCACGAATCTGGGGGCGCTGATTCTGGGGCGAAACACGACCAACACCAGCGGTATTTTGGTCACGCCGCGTCCCGGCGTCTCCAACGTGGTGCCGGCCACCATCGAAGGCAATCTACAATTGCGTACCGCGACCGACTCCGCTGGCAGAACTCGCCAGATTACCGTGGATGATAGTCCCGCCGACGTCGAACTGCTTGTCACCGCTAATATCCTGAATGGCGGCGTCGATGATACCACCAACGGCGCGGTGAACAAACTTGGTTTGGGCCGAATGGTGCTCAACCCGGACGATGCCAGCACCTATACCGGCAACACCACGGTTTCGGCTGGCGTGCTGCAGGTTCAGAAAAGTGAGGCTTTGGGTTTGGGAACTACCGTCACGGTCGCGGCAGGAGCTTCTCTGGAACTGGATGGCGATTTGACCATCAACAAGAATTTGAACGCATCCGGCACTGGTCTGTTCAACGGTCCGGTGTCCACGCGGCGGGTTGCTCCCGAAGGCACCGGCGCGGTGCGTAGCATCAGCGGCGACAGTACCTGGACGGGCAATGTATCCCTGAACGCCAACCCCACGGTGTTCCGCAACGAGGCGGGCACATCGCTGACGCTCAATGGCGCTATCACCTTGGGGGCCACCGGGAATGAGTTTGTCAAGACGGGTGAAGGAACCCTGATCTTGGCGGGAACCACCGACAACATCATCACGTCAGTCAGCTTCGTTTTGAGCGGGACGCTGGTCCTGAACAAACAGGGGACCGCCAATGCCTTGCGCGGCACCCTGGTCATCGGCGATGAATTCTCCCCGGCCACGGTGCAATACGGCCCCGACGCCGGCACCGCTCAGATGCTGAACACGGCCGCCATCCTGATTTCCAGCACCGGCATCCTCGACTTGGCCACCAATGACAAGACGGATCAATTCGGTGAAATTCGGTTGACGGTGGGAGCTACTTCCAGCTCGCAGATTCACACCGGGTCCGGCGCCGCTGTCCTGACCAATAATACGTTCCGAGTGATAACCATGCCGGGTACCACCACTCTATCACCAGCAGCACTGGTGACGGGGAATTTGCACTTGGGACCGAGTGGCACGGTCACGCGCACCTTCACGGTTGACGCCAGCCTGGCCAACGATCATCTGATCATTGATGGGGTTATCGCCAATGGCGGCGCCACTGCGGCCAATGTGACCAAGACCGGTTTTGGCACGATGGTCTTGCAGGGCAGCGCCCCCAACATCTACACTGGTACCACCACTGTCAATCAGGGCACCCTGGCGTTGGCCAAGGATGCTGGGGTAGACGCTGTCCCTGGCAATCTGGTCATCGGCGACAACGTGGCCTATGGTCAGACGGATATTGTCATTCTGCGCAACAACCAACAAATCGCCGACACCACTAATGTCGTCACCGTCAACAGCTCCGGCTTGCTGGACCTGAACGGCTTCAACGAAACGCTCATTGGTCCGGTCGCGGCTAATAGCAACGCGCTGACCTTGCAGATCAATGCCGTCTATAGCGCCGTGGTCGATACCAACGGTGGTACTTTGACACTGGGCGGACCAGCCACCAACAGTAACGTCAATGTCGTCAATGCGGGGAACACGACTTTTCACAGTCCCGCCGCCGTGATTCGCGGCAATATCAACCTGGGTGACAATCCGCGCCGCTTCGACGTGGTCAATTCCACCGTTGTTAGCGACGCGGTGAACCTGGATATGTCGCAAGCCATTGTGAGCGGAACGGGTGGCTTGACCAAGCTCGGCGTGGGTACCCTGCTACTGGGCGTCAACAATGCCACGGGGACTACCAATGTCTTGGATGGCTTAGTGATCCTGAGCGGTACCCATGCTCCTGACTTGGTGGTCGGTGATGGCATTGGCGCGGACAACACGGCCCAGGTGTGGATGACGGCCAGTGACTTAATCGCTAATACCGCCAACGTGCGCGTCAATGCCGAGGGAGTGTGGCTGCTAGGTATGAATGCCGTGCAAGGCATCTCGATTACCTCGACACCCGCTACCTTCTTCACGCTTACTTTTGATGATGGTGTCAATCAATTCACCACGCGCCCCATTGCCACCAATGCCACGGCGGCGGTGGTGCAGACCGCCTTGCAAGACCTGCCCAACATCAACATCGGCGATGTGCTGGTGACGGGGGGCACCGATGTCTTTGGCATCCGCTACTTCACCATTCAATTCCGCAATGGTGATCCGCGTTCGTCCACTGGCTTGGGATTGCAAGCCATCAATCCGTTGATCATCAGCGCGATTCCCGGCCAGCCGGCTTTGTTCCCGCCCGACATGCAGACCGATATTTATGCTGGAGCTTCACAGTCACAAACCATTGCCGAATTGACAATGGAACGAGGCGTGGTCACGACGCCCGGCAGCGCCGACATCGCCACGGGCACGGGTACCTTGACCATGACTGGTGACATGACGCTGCTCAACCGCGGCGCCACAATCAACACTTCTCCCCCGGCCACGATCACCGGCAATTTGAACCTAGCCGGCGCCAGCCGCATCTTTTCCGTCGTTGACTCCGCTACCGCCGGTGCCGCCACTGATTTGTTGATCATGGCCACGATCAGCAACGGCGGCATCATCAAGACCAATACCGGCACGTTGGAACTGGGCGGCTTCCAGGACAATACCTACGCCCTCGCCACCGAGATTCAGGTTGGGGCCATTCTGCTGGCCAAGGCCCGCGTCAATGAAATTCAAGCGATCACGGTCGATCCATCGGTGACAGCAGGCCAGTTCACCATCAGCTACGGCGGTTACACCACGGCGCCGCTCAATTTCAATGCGACGACGGCCCAAGTGCAGACCCAACTGCTGTCGCTGCCGTCGATCGGTGCCGGCGGCGTGGCCGTGGCCGGTTCACCGGGTGCATACGAAGTTACGTTTATCGGCAACTTGGCCAACGCCAATGTTGAGGAGATGACCGTCGCCAACCTCAGCTTGGTCGGCGGCGACGTGTCTGTCTTTACTGCCCGCGACGGCCAAAGCGACGAGATTCAAACCATCTCGTTGGATGGTGGCGTGACAGGTGGGACCTTCACCATCAATTTCAATGGTCGAACGACGGCTCCCATCGCTTTCAATGCCACGGCGGCAGCCGTGCAAGCGGCGCTGCAAGCCTTAGCGCCGGAAATCGGCACGGGAAATGTGACGGTCCTGGGTGGCGGCGGCGCGAACGGCGTCTATACTTTGATCTTCCGCAATGGCTTGGGCAGTGCCAACGTGCCGGAAGTGACCGTCGATGCCACCAGCTTGATCGGCGGCGGGGCCACGGTGGCGACGGTATCGGATGGGTTCAGCTTCAACGCGATTCCGACCGGCACCATCATCATCGGTGATGGCGCCGGGACCGATGCTCTGAACTTGGGAGCATCGCATCAGATCGGCGATCTAGTGGCTGTCACCATGCTCGATACCACCGGCGTTCCGCAATTCAACCTGAATGGTTTTAGTGAGGAGATCGGCTCGCTGGCCTCTGCTGGCACCAATGCCGTGGTGGCAATGGGGGGCAACAACCCGACTCTAACTACCGGCGGCAACAACGCTTCCACCACGTTCAACGGCGTGATTAGTAGCAGCGTGGCCGGCATGGGCAACCTGACCAAAGTCGGGACGGGTGAGTTCACGCTGGCCGGGACGGCGGCGAATACGTTCACGGGGACCACCTGGATACGCGAAGGCGTACTCATTCTTCAGAAAACCGCCGGTGTCGATGCCCTTCGCGGTCCGATCGTCGTCGGCGACGGCATTGGCGGCCAGGACGCCGACGAATTGCGTCTGGGAGCCTCCAATCAGATTCAAGACGCGGCCACGGTCACCATCACTATCACCCAGTCCGGTCTATTCGATCTCAACGGCTTTATCGAGACAATCACCGGTCCTGCTGCAGGGGTGGTCCTGACCTTGGAACTGGGACCGACCGCCAGCGCCCGCATCACCAACAGCGATCTCGGCAATCCCTCGACGCTGACACTGGGCGGCGCGGCAGGGGCCAGCAATGTCAACGTAGTCGCCCTCGCAGGCACCGACGACACTTCGCCGCCGGTGCTCATCGACGGCAACCTGAGCCTGAGCCTGGGCAACCAGACCCGCACCTTCACCGTGGCCGACACTGAAACACCCAGTACGAACACCGATCTGCGGGTGGAGGTGCCAGTGATTCAGAGCGCTGCCACCGGCGCGTTGATCAAAGCCGGTCCCGGTACCATGACGCTCAATGCCCTCAACACCTACACGGGCGCCACCACGGTCAATGATGGTATCCTGGGGGGCAATGGTACTCTGACTGGACCATTGACGATTAACAGCGGCGCGACTCTCAGCCCTGGCGATAATGGAACAGGTATATTCACGGTCAATAACAATGTCACGTTCAATGCCGGTGCCTTTTACTTCGTCGAGATCAATGGCCCGACCGTCGGCACAGAGTATGACCGCCTGTCCGTCAATGGAAACGTCAGCATCGACAACTCCGCGACCCTGGTCGGCAGTACAGTATTCGACATTGCCAACGGGGTGTCTTTCATCATCATCGAGAAAGTATCCGCTGGATTGATCACTGGCGCCTTCGGTAATGCCGATCAGTTGTCGCCACCGGATGTCGTCTTCGTGGGCGGCAAGAGTTACATCTATAACTTCGATGGCGCCAACTACGTGGGGGGCAGTGGTCGGGATTTGGAATTGAATTCCGTCAAGACCACGCGCGAATGGGACGGTGAAAGCCTCACGACTAACAACTGGACCGACGCCGTTAACTGGGTGGGAGACGTGGCTCCGTTCGTGGGGGACGATTTGTTGTTCCGTAATTTGGGCCTCGTGCGTCCCAACCCCTTCAACGACTTCGCGCCTGACACCGACTTCGGTCTGATCACCATTGACGCCACAGGGGGCAGTTACGATCTGCAAGGCAACCGCGTCCGCTTCGCCGATGCCACAGGCGGTATCCTGCATCAAAGCGGCACCCACACGATCAGCCTTGATCTGCTCTCGGCAACCAACCCACTGACATTGACATCCAATGGTACCCAACTTAACGTCAATGGCGCCATTACGCTGGGCAGCGGATTGGTGCTGACGGGAACCGGCACGAATGCCGCCATCAACGGTGACATCGGTGAATCTGGCTCCCAAACTGTGACCAAGCAGGGGGCTGGGACCTGGACCTTGGCGGGCAACAATACCTACACCGGCCTCACAACGGTCAGTGCCGGTACGCTGCAAGTTGATGGCGGCAGCGCCATACTGGATACCAACACGGTGAATGTCAACGTGGCAGGCGCCACCTTGGCATTGCTGGATGATGAAACCATCGGCACGCTCAACGGCGTGGCGGGTGGCATCGTCCAACTCAATGCCAATACGTTGACCGTGGGGGCTGGTTCCTTCGCCGGTAACATCAACGGCAGCGGCGGTTTGACCAAGAACACCGCCGGTATCCTGACCCTGAGCGGTACCAATAGCTACACTGGTGTCACTAACATCGATGCCGGTACGCTGCAAGTCATGGGCGGCAGCGCATTGGTTGACACCGGTACGGTCTCTGTGAATATCGCCGGGGCTACCTTCGAGTTATTAAATGATGAAACCATCGGTACGCTCAACGGCGTGGCGGGTGGCATCGTCCAACTTAATGCCAATACGTTGACTGTGGGGGCTGGTTCCTTCGCCGGCGCCATCAACGGCAGCGGCGGCCTGACCAAGAACACCGCCGGCATCCTTCTCTTGAACGGTACCAATGGCTACACCGGTACCACCAACATCGACGCCGGTACGCTGCGCGTCGATGGCGGCAGCGCATTGGTTGACACCGGTACGGTCTCCGTGAATACCGCCGGGGCTACCTTCGAGTTGTTGGCGGATGAAACCATCGGCACGCTCAACGGCGTGGCTAACTCCACGGTACAGCTTAATGCCAACACCCTTACCGTTGGCGCGGGGAATTTCCTGGGTGTCATCGACGGGACCGGCGGCTTAACCAAGACGACTGTGGGGACGTTGGCCTTGGGCGGAGTGAACACGTATACGGGCACCACTAACATCAACGGTGGTTTTCTGCTTGTCAATGGCTCGACCGCGGCAGGTAGTACGGTGGAGGTCAACAACACCGGTACTCTAGGTGGTACTGGCACCATCAATGGCCCCGTGAACGTCAACAGTGGCGGCACCATCAATCCCGGACCAAATGGGGCGGCACCGGCGAATACCGGCATCCTGACGGTCAATAACACCGTCACGTTCAACCTCGGCTCGTTCTTCCATGTTGATATAAACGGCACCACGCCTGGTACGCAGCACGATCAATTAACTGTCACCGGCACGGGGGCCGTCATCATCAATGCCGGCGCCACGCTGGTCGGCACCACCGATCCGCTTATCATCAATGGTCTATCGTTCGTGGTGTTGAACAAAGCATCCACCGGCTTCATTTCCGGGGCGTTCACTAATGCTAATCTAGTGTCCCCGCCAGCCACGGTATCAGTGGGCGGCAAGACTTATACGTACAACTTCAACGGGACCAACTACGTAGGCGGTAGTGGTCGCGATCTGGTACTGACGACCACGCCCACCATCCGCGTCTGGGACGGCATCGAGGATGGCGGAGCCAACTCCGGCGACAACAATTGGACCAATCCGCTCAACTGGGTGGGGGACGCGCAACCATTCGCGGGGGATGCTCTGTTCTTCAACGATGTCGGCGTCGTGAACCGCAACTTGCCGTTCAATGACTTCGCCGCCGGCTTCTCGTTCAGCTCGATTACCTTCAACACCACGCTGGGGAATTACACCATCACCGGCAACGCCATCACCATGCAAGCGACGCTGGGGGGCGGGGTATTCCACTCCGCCGGCAACAACGTGTTGAACATTGGTTTGAACATGACCGCTTCCCCACAGACCGTGGAAGCCACGGGCGGAACGCTGACCATTGGCGGAGCGATTACACTCGGTGCAGGGGCGAACCTTAGCGTCAACGCCAACCCCGGCAATGTGATCTTTAATAACACCATCGACGGCGACCAGACGCTGACTACCAGTGGTGCCGGCACCGTGCGTTTCGCGGACACGGTAGGGGCCACCACCCCCTTGGTTTCGCTTACCACCAGCAACGCGGGTGTCACGGAAATTTTCACCTCCGTGGTGCGAACCAACGGCGCCCAATCGTACAACAATCCGGTGTTGGTCGATTCGCCAACGAACCTGCTCACGATCACCACGCTAGCCGGCGGCAATGTTTCCTTTGCCTCGACCCTGCGGGGCAACACGGACGGTGAGGATAGCATCACCATCAACTCCAGCGGCACGACCACCTTTGGCGGCGCCGTCGGTGACAGCGGACAGCGACTGAACAACCTGCTTGTCAACAGCACCGGCGTCATCGCCATCAACGGTGGGTCGGTAACCACTCTTGGAAACCAGACGTATAATCAAGCGGTCACGTTGGGGGCTGCTGGCAATGCCACGACACTCACTGGCGTGGATGTATTCTTCGCCTCAACCGTGCGCAGTCCGGTGAACGGCCAGCAGGCTCTAACAGTCAATGCGTCCGGTGTCACCACGTTTGCCGGCGCGGTTGGCGACAACGACCAACGACTGGCCAGCTTGACGACCAACGCGGGGGGCACCACGCGCATCAACGGCGGTTCCGTCACCACCACGGGCGACCAAACCTACAACGACGTGGTCACCCTGGGGGCCGACACCATTTTGACCGGAGCGAATATCACCTTCGATGACACCCTGGATTCCGCCGGCGCGCATCGACATCTGACCGTTAATGGCAGCGCCACGACACGGTTCAATGGTTGGGTCGGCTTCACCCTGCCGTTGGCATCGCTCACCACCAACGCGGGCGGCACTACCGTGATCGATGCGGGAGAGGTGCATACCATCGGCAACCAAACCTATAACGATCCCGTCATCCTGGAATCCGACACGCTGCTTAACGCGGGTGGGACCGTCCACTTCGCCACTACAGTCAACAGTGCCGCCACCGAGCAGAATGACCTCACCATCACGGCGAACACGTTAATTTTCGGTGGCAACGTCGGCTTTGGGACCAATGGCGAACTGGGTGACTTGATCGTGAGCACGGCAACGGCTCTGAATCTGAGTGTCAGCATCCGGGCAGCTGGCGATATGTTCTTTGAAGTGCAGTTTGACACCAATCCCAATCGCCAGATCACGATCAACAACAATTCGACCATCATGTCGCTGGGTGGCGACATCACCTTCGAGGCCAGCACCGGCTTCACGCTGGCCAGCGGCTCGACGCTCTCCGCGACAGCCGGTAGCATCTTCGTGACCGCCAACTATACACTGGCCGCCGCCGATGGCATCGCGGTATTGCTCCAAGGCATCGTCAATGCCACGCAAATGACTATTACGGGTGGGGATTTGGCCGATACCTTCACCATTGCCCCCAGCGCCACCACGCCGATAGACGTAGCCGGCTTGCTTCCGGTGGCCCCGGTGGTCGTGGGAGACGCCCTGTTCATCATCATGGCAGGCGTGACCAATCCGAAGCTGACGATCACCGCTCCGGGAGACGGTTTCTGGACGTTCGGCAATCGCCAGACTGTTACCTTCACCAGCATCGAGCGCTTCAATTTCACGGAGATTCGCGCCACGGGGACGGGTCCCGGTGGTGGGCCGCACGTCAAGGTTTGGGACTCCTTCACTGGCCAGCTCAAGTTCAGCTTCTTCGCTTATAATGGCGGCTTCACCGGCGGCGTGCGCGTGGCGGTGGGGGATGTCACCGGCGACGGCATTCCCGACATCATCACCGCGCCGGGTGCTGGTGGTGGACCGCATATTCGGGTCTTCGATGGTGTCACCGGCCAAGTCGTGCGTGAGTTCTTCGCGTATGCTCCGAGCTTCACCGGCGGCGTGTTCGTGGCCGTTGGCGATGTGAATGGCGACGGGGTAGCCGACATCATCACCGCGCCAGGCGCTGGCGGCGGGCCGCATGTCAAGGTTTTCGACGGTGTCACCAATGCAGTCATCGGTAGCTTCTTCGCTTATGCTCCGAGCTTCACCGGCGGCGTCACGGTCGCGGCCGGTGATGTCACGGGCAACGGCATGGCAGAGGTCATCACCGGCGCTGGCGCTGGCGGTGGTCCCCATGTGCGGACGTTCAACGGCATGACAGGGGCCCAAATCGCCCATCCGCTGGGCAGCTTTTTCGCTTATCATAGCAGCTTCACCGGCGGCGTGTTTGTAGCCGCAGGCGACATCAACGGGGACGGTCGGGCCGACATCGTCACAGGTCCCGGCGCCGGTGGCGGACCACACGTCAAGGCGTTCAGCGGCGCCAATGGTGGGATACTTGCCAGTTTCATGGCCTTCGAGCCGGCTGGGCCGGGGCCGATCAACCAGGTGGTCAACGACGCCAACTTGACCAGCGGCGTGCGCGTGGCCGTCACCAACGTCAATGGACTGGCACGCTTCTTCGTCAGCTTGGGAGCCAATGCCCAACCACGGGCTCGCGTCTTTGATGCCGCCACCTTGGCGCTGATCGATGATTTCTTCGCCTACGATCCCGCTTTCCTCGGCGGTGTCTTCGTCGGCGGCAGCAACCGCTAGCAGCCCAGATCCCATCCTGCCCCACGAGACACAAGCGTTTCGCGTGGGGCAGGATGGGGATGTGTCTTTGTCCCTTCTTCCTTACCATTCACGCCAACCAGAAGCCGTCGCGGACAAATGCTGGTAGCGAGGCTTAAACTACCGTATCATACCAAGCTGGCGAAGGTTCTCCGCGGGAACCGTGGTTCGCCGCGAAATGATCATCAACCATCGACGAGTTCATCGAATGGGAGGAATACCATGTTCCATCGCTGTCGTTCGGCAGTGGTTGCCGGCGCCGCGGTCCTCTGGTTCGTGTCAGGTGGGATAGCTTGGGGGGAAACGCCGGCAACGATGTTCAAGGCCGGTTTCGCCGAGCGCGACATCACACCGGAAATCGGCATGGAAGCCCCAGGTGGGTACGGTAAATCGTACCACAAGACGTTGCACGACCCTTGCAAAGTACGGGCCGCCGTCTTTGACGATGGCCAAGCCCAAGTTGCCATCGTGGGGATCGACGCTCTCGGCATCCGCCGGCAGACGGTGTTGGCTGTACGTCGCAAGATTCACGAAAAGACCGGCATCCCAGAAAATGCGATTTTATTGGGGGCGTCGCACTCGCACTCGTCAGGACCGCTGGTGTGGATTTTGCCAGGGGAATATGATCACGCCTCCCAACTCGTGCAGCGCTTGGCCTATCAGCACTCCACCTGCGCCGATCCGAAATACGTGGCGCAAGTCGAACTGGCTATCGTGGATGCCGTTTGTCAAGCGCATGACCAGCGCGTGGCGGCCAAGGCGGGGGTCGGCAAGGGGATCGAGGATCGCGTTGCCTTCAATCGCCGCTTCCGCATGCGCGATGGCCGGACCATCACGCATCCTGGCCAGGGAAACCCCGACATTCTCGAACCCGCTGGCCCGGTGGATCCCGAAGTTGGCGTCGTCGGCGTCTGGGATGAGAAGAACCAGCTGCGCGGATGTATCGTCAACTTCGCTTGTCATGCCACGACCAATCCCGGTGGCATCTCGGCTAATTACATTTATTACCTCGAAAAAGTGATTCAAGGCTACTACGGCAAGGATACGGTCGTCGTCTTTCTGGCCGGGGCGTCCGGCGACATCACTCAGGTCGATAACCGCAGTCCCTACCGCCGGCCCGAACCCGAACGCTGGGCGCAGCTGGTCGGTGGTCGAGTCGGCGCGGAAGCGCTGAAAGTGCTCTTCAGCATCGAACCGGAAACATTGACCCCGATCGCCGCCAAGACCAAGGTATGGCACATCCAACGCCGGGTGCCAGACCCGGAGCGCGTCAAGCAGGCCCTGGAGTTGGTGCAAAAAGACCCGCTCACGGTGGACCGCACCGAATGGACCTTCGCCAAGGAAATCGTCATGCTCGATGCCAAGTTGCAAAAGGAACCCAAGGCGGAAGTAGAAGTGCAGGCGATCCAGGTGGGACCGGCTATTTTCATCACCGACCCGGCGGAATACTTCTGCCAATTCGGCTTGGAACTCAAAGCGAAAAGTGGCTTCCCTTTCACCTTCCCCGTGTCGCTGGCCAACGGTTGTGTCGGCTACGTGCCTACGGCAGACGCCTTTGGTCCGCAAGGGGGCGGTTATGAGACGCGCTTGACCAGTTACAGCAATTTGGAGATCACCGCCGGCGACCAGATGCGCGACGCCGGCCTGGAGCTGGCCCGCCAACTTAAGCCTGGCGCCGTCCCACGCCCGCCCCAGCCGCCGCCGTTTACCGGCCAGCCGTGGACGTATGGCAATGTGAAGCCCGAGTTGAAGTGATCCAGGCATTCCACCATCACTAGGCAATACGAATGGAGACATTCTTATGACTCTCAATCGGCGCGATTGGCTCGGCGTGGCGTTCGGCGGTGCCGCTTTATCGCTATCGAATGACAATCTATGGGCTGAGGAAGCGCGGCGAGCCGCTCCGCTTACCATAACTGGCATGAAGGTGACACCGATTGCCTTGCCGGACCCGCCCATTCTGGCGGCGGGCGGCTGTCACGGGCCGTATTTTCTCCGCAATGTCCTGCAATTGGAGACCGACGCCGGTATCGTCGGCATCGGCGAAACCCGGGGCGGCCAACGTCTGACGGATGCTCTGGAAAAGGCCAAGGCTCTGGTCATTGGCAAAAACGCCTTCGCTTACCGCGCTTTCGCCAAGGAGCTGACCGCTCTCAATCCAGCCTGTTACGCCGGTGTCGAGCTGGCTTGTCTGGATGCCTGTGGCAAAGCCACCGGCCGTCGGCTGTGCGAGCTGCTGGGCGGGCCGCTGAGCGCGGAGGTCGAATTTTCCGCTTACCTCTTCTACCGCTACGCCGCCGATCACCCGGCCATCTTGGCGGACAAACGCATTGTCGATAATCGCGGCAAGGGGGACAAGGCTCTCGACGATTGGGGGGAAGTCCGCACGCCGCAAGCGATGGTCGAGGAAGCGGTTCGTTTTCACAAGCAATGGGGCTTCCGCAACTTCAAACTCAAGGCCGGCGTGTTGTCTCCCGATGCCGAGCTAGAGACCATGAAAGGGATGCAAGCCCGATTCGGCGGCCAATATCCCTTGCGCATCGACCCCAATGGCCGATGGAAGGTCGATACCGCCATTCGCATCGGCAAGCAGCTCCGCGATCTGAACCTCGAATATTACGAAGATCCCGTGGTGGGCCAGGAAGACATGGCAGCGGTGCGCAAAGCCACCGGCTTGCCCATGAGTACCAATATGTGCGTCACACGCTTCGAGCATGTGCCGGATGCCGTGCGTTTGCAGCCAGTGGATTTCGTGCTGTGCGATCATCATGGCTGGGGAGGCATCCCGGCATGTCAAGAGTTAGGGCGGATATGCGAAACCTTCGGCTGGGTCATGAGCCAGCACAGCAACAACCACGCGGGCATCACCATGGCCGCCATGATCCACGTCGGCGCCATCTGCCCTAGTCTGACCGCCGCCAGCGACACACACTATGTCTGGCTGATCGACTCGGCCGACATCATCACCGGTGGCAAGCTCCCCATCCGCGACGGCAAGATGAAAGTCCCCACCGCCCCCGGCCTCGGTGTCGAACTGGACCTGGACCAACTGGCCCGCGCCCACGAAACCTACCGCAAATGCGGCATGCGCGAACGGGACGACGCCGCCACCATGCGCATGGTCGAGCCGGGCTGGGAGCGGAATTTGTTTTGATGACGAAAAAAGAATTCCAATGTGCGGGTCATTGGCGAGACGGACACCTCTCGCCAAATAGTCGCTTGCATCATCTTGAAGTCGTGTCTCACGGCCCGCCCACGAAGGCGGCTTGGGCCGTCGCCCCTACTCGGCCTAGATCGACGCGGATGGTGGGGGATGGGCGTTGCGTGGTGTCGATGCGCAAGATGAGGGGATAGCGTCCCTGGTCCAGATCGAGCAACGCCGGCCCTTTTAAGGGCAGCGGCTTGTCGCCGAGCCACCAGGTGACGCCGGATGGCTCATCGAGCTTCAATTCGACTCGTCCCGCCCCTTTTACTTCTAGCTCGCCTTGCAAATAGACAATTTTGTGCTTGGCGAGCGTGGCCGCTTCCGCCAAGGGCACCGCCCCGGACACCTGGGAATACAGCGGCTGCCAGCGGGAAGCGTCTCCTTCCAGGACATGCTCGCTGATAGTTTCCTCATCGGGCACATCCGCCAACAATTCTTGCGGCGCGTCACGCAACACGCGCCAACGGCGCAGCGTTGGGGACAATTGAATGGCGTAATCCCCCGGCTTGCCGAGGACCGACAGGAACCGCACCAGGTCGATCAGCTCGCCGCGCGTCATGAAGTTGGCCAAGCCGCTGGGCATCAGCGAATTCCCTTTCAGGCGCTCCTCAATGTCAGCGGCGGGGATGGTGAGCGGTTGGCCGTTGGCGTCCTTGAGCACCAACCGCTGATCATTCTCATCGACGACGATGCCTTGCAAAATCTTGCCGTCGCTGGTCAGCACCTTGATGGTTTGAAATTCCTCCTTGATGTCCTGATCCGGAAGCAGAATCGATTTGAGCAGATAATCCGGCGGGGAAGAGGTGCCGATGTCGCGCAAATCGGGGCCGACGTTACCGCCAGCGCCATTGAGCGCGTGGCATTTCAAGCAGCTGAGATCGGCCCGACGGAAGACCTGCTCGCCGCGCGCCGGGTCGCCATGGGCCAGCACGTCGTCGATGAGCTGGTTAATTTCCTTATCACTGAGCGGCGGGGGGGTCAAGCTAATGCCAGCGGCGTCGCTCAGCACCGAGGCCAAAGCGTCATCCGAGCGACCCACGGAATACATGTAGCGCAGACAGAGTTTGGCCACATCGACGGGCAGCTTCTGTTTCTTCAGCGCCGCGCCGAGCTTTTCGGGTCCCCCTTGCAAATCGAGAAAGGCGGCGACGATGGGGGCGGGATCGTCTTGTTCGGTTCCCTGAGCCAGCGCCGCCGCCGCCCGCTCCGAGGCCATGTCGGCATCGAGCTGGGCCAAAGCGGCAATCGCCACGTAGCGGAGCTTTTGGGGATGATCGGGCGTGGTCAGCTTGTCGATGGCGGCGCGGCTTTCCTGGCCGCCCAGACGCACTAAGCCGTCAATGGCCGCGCGCCGCACGTTGTCACTTGTGGTTGGGGACAAGGCCAGCGTTTGCAGGTCGCCGCGCGATTCTTGCACTTTCCACAAGCCCACCAAGCGTAACGCCGCCAACCGAGTCGCGGGCGATAGTTTCGTCTTCGGGTCCAGCAGCTCGCCGAGCCGAGCCAGGTCCCCCGCCGGGATCACCTTGCGCGTGGCGGCAGCGTCGGCCAATTCCTGTAACGCCAGCAACCGTAGCTGGGGCGTGAAAGCGTCCGCTCGCAGACAGCGCTCAAACACATATTGCAAATCTTGCGCGTCACCCCGTTGGCAGATAAGCTTGACGACGGTGTCCTGTCGCTCCGGCGGGATGCGTCCCCCTTCCAGCAGCTTGATGAGCGCTGCCGCCGGGGACGTTTGCGCGTGCAACGGCAGTGAGGAGCAGCAAAAACCAAACAGCAAGAGTGTGGAAGAAAGCAAATATCGCATACACGTCACCATTTTTATTGGGTGGGAGATTCACGCCTCCGCGTTAGCGAATGGCCGCGCGCACTGAAGGATTCCGAAACCTGGCCACGGCCTCACTTCTTCGCCGTCAGCCGGCGGTCGAGCGTGTTCAGCGTTTCCTTCAGGGTGTATTCCAGGTAGTAATCTTGCGGATGGGCCAGCGATTCGAGGGCGACGTCTTGAGCCTCCGGCACGTCGAAGAAGCTCAGGGCACGCACCGCTTCCAGACGCACGCGCGGGTGCTCGTCGTTGACCTGCGTTCGCAGCAGCTCTAGCGGCTGAGCGACGCGGTCACGCCAGTAGCAAAGCACGCGGGTAGCGGCGGCGCGGGCGCGATAATCGGGCGCGGTGAGCAGCTGCTTCAAGAGCGCCGTGTTGACTACGTCATGATGTTGGCACACCCACAGAGCTTCCAACAGATGATGAGGATATTCCTTGTCCTTCTTATCCAAGCCGGCAATCCACTTATCCAGCTCGGCCATGACGGTCTTGGTCTCGTGCAGCCGCAATTCCAGGCGGGCGCGGTAGCGGGTGCGGTCCTCGTATTCCTTGAGCAGCTCGAGCAAGGCGGGGACCGGCTGGCCAGCGATGTCAGCCGGCTTCAGCAGCGGCTTGTGTTTGTAGGTGATCCGCCAGATGCGGCCGTGCGATTTGTCACGGTTGGGATCGCGCAGTGAGTGTTGCATGTGGCCGATCAACGGGTTGAACCAGTCGCAGATGTACAGCGCGCCATCGGGACCGAAGACCAGATCAACCGGGCGGAAATTCGGATCGGATGAACGCAACAGCGGCTCGACCGGATCAGCGGCGAAGCCGGAATCCTTGTCCTTCATCTTGTATTGCAACACCCCTAAAAAGCCGATGGTGTTGTTCAGCAGATAATTCCCTTGCATCTCGTCGGGAAAATGCCGGCTCGACACCAGCTCACAGCCGCACGTCGGCCGCCATTGCTTGGTCAAGAATTCCTGCATCCGAGGATGTTTGTTCGGATAATCGACCTGTCCGGAGAAAGCGGTGCCGTAGTAATTGGCCCCGCCGGAGGCGTCGGCGACGAAATTCTGGCCCCAGCGGTCGAACACATGCCCCCACGGATTGGCGAACGGATACGACACGAAGATGTCGAATTTCTCGGTGCGCGGCTCATAGCGGAAAACACCGGCGTTCTTGAGCCGCCGCGGGCCGTAAGGGGTTTCGACCTGCGTGTGATGAAAAGTCCCTTCCTGGAAATACAGAGCACCCCCCGGTCCCCATTGAAACGTGCTGATGGCATGGTGCGAGTCGGCGGTATCGAACCCGTGCAGGATGATTTCCTTGCTATCCGCCTTGCCGTCGCCGGTAGTGTCCTTGAGGAACACCAGATTGGGTTGTTGGGCCACGTAGGCGCCGCCGTCCCCCAACTCAATGCCGGTGGGAATGTGCAGCTTGTCGGCGAACACTTGGCACGAATCCGCCTTGCCGTCGCCGGTGGTGTCTTCCAGGATCAGCACCTTGTCATCGACTGGCTTACCTGGGAAATACATCGGATACGACTGCATGGTGCAAACGAACAGCCGCCCCTTATTGTCGAAGGCGAATTGCACCGGATTTTGCAGTTCGGGGAAGTCCACTTCCGAGGCGAACAGGTTGATCTCGAACCCCTCTGGCAAGGTGAATTTCTTGGCGGCTTCTTCCGGCGGCGTGATGGTAATCGTCCCCTTGAAATTCGTGACAATGGGGGACAGCTCGCCCGTGTTGCTGTCGTCGATCTGGTCGGGGACCAGCTGCCCCTGCGCCACGGACCAGATGCGGCGGTCGCGGTTGGCGATCATTTTTCGCAGTTTCTGAAATTCCTCCGGGAAATTGACGATGCCAAAAGGAGCCTTGCGACCACCGTAGATGTAATAGCCGTTGACTGCTCGATGATCGTAAAAGAATTGGAGATTCTTTTCATTCACTTCTCGGCGCAGCTTGTCCAGATCGATCTTGCTCGCCACGGCGGGGCGGGGGCCGAACAGGGCCTCGTCCAGAATGGGGGCCAGGCGACTATAGCCGTAATCGGTCAAGTGGATACCGTTAAAGGTCCACTGGCGCGCCCCTTGGGACATGAGCTGGCGGGTGGGGGTGAACAGATCGACGAACAGCACCCCTTGCTTGGCGGCGATCCGGTTCATGGCGTCGGTGTACAATTGGATGTTCTTGTTGTTGGCCGAGCCATCGGTGACACCGGGACGACCGGTATTTTCCTGCGCGATGGGGGAAACCAGCACCAGCCGCGGCGCCGCCTTGCCGTTGTACTTGGTCGTGGTGGTGTCCGTGATGAACTTGGCGAGGTCCGCCTCGAACTTACTCAACCCCGCCGGGCCGGCAAACGACTCATTGAAGCCGAAGAAAGCCAGGATCACATCCGGTTGATGATCCTTGAGCGTGTGGCCATGATGATCGAAATTCAGCGACCGGGGCCGCAACGTCAGCTCGTCCGCCGACCAGCCGAGGTTGCGGACGACTAATTCCAGTTCGGGGAATCGGCTGTGCAACAACGTCTCGAAATGGCCGAAATACTGCTCGCGCTCGGCCAAGGTATTGCCGATCAAAACAATGCGATCCCCCTTGTTTAGCTCCAACTGTCGCGGAGCGTCGCTATCAGGCGCCGCCGGCACCAAGCGCGACAACAGCGCAAGCGCCACGACCGAAACAATACCCATACGCAATTTCGTCATCATGATGTCTCACTTGTTGGCAGGGTCTAACCGGATCACGAACACGACGGCGAGCGCCGTTCGCCGGTAGGATGGCCGGTAGTAATAGCATAATGATAACGCATTTCCAAGTCTTAGCAAAAGTTTCTTGAAAAGGTCGCGGGTGTTGGGTGTGCGGCGGATACTTGGGTGGAAAATGCTGCTCGTTCTGGATCTGCTGTTGGTGAGCGCGAAACGATGCCTCTGGTCATGGTAGGCGCATGTTTCATTCCATGCTAATTACCTGTCAGCTTGAAAAAGGGGGGGGGGTGATGTGGAATGGAACAATGAAAGGAAGGAAACTTCTCAACTTTTTATATTGTACACAAGTTCACTGAAGCAGTCAATAGGAAGGCATGGGTGAAAGGGGATTTTTTCTCATTTCGAGGCCGCGGGCTTCCTCCTAAGTACAGGAAGCACACCCGCGTTTGTCCACGGCGGAAGCGGTACGACCGTATTATCGCCCCCCTCCGGTTCCGCGATGGCCGGGGAGCGGCGCGGATGGCCGGTTCTTGGCTGCTCCTGGCTGGAAAAATTCGGTAAAGTATCAGAAACTACAACCAGCGGTTCAGGGAGCGGAAGTATCATGAAGCGGGACCTAACCGGCAAAATCATCCTCATCACTGGGGCATCGAGCGGCATTGGGCGGGCATTGGCGGAGGCGACGGCCCAAGTAGGCATGCGCGTGGCCATCGCGGCGCGGTCGGCGGACTCGATTACCGAGTTGGCGGAGCGGCTCAACCGCGCCGGCGGCACGGTGCTGGCCATTCCCGCCGACGTGACCAAGCCGGCGGATCGCCAACGCCTGCTCGCCGCCGTGGTCGAGCGCTACGGCGGGCTGGACATCTTGCTCAACAACGCCGGCATCGGCACGCAAGGGCATTTCGCCTACTCCAGCGAGGAGATTCTACGGCGGATCATGGAGACCAATTTTTTCGCCCCCAGCGAGCTGATCCGCCTGGCCATTCCGATTTTGGAAAAAGGCCGGCAGCCGGCGATCGTGAATGTGACATCCATGTGCGGGCGCCGGGCCATGCCGGCCTGGCCGGAATATTCCGCCAGCAAGCACGCCATCATTGGCTTGTCGGAGGCGCTGCGGGCCGAGCTGGTGCGCTACGGCATCGATGTCCTGGTCGTGGTACCCGGCTTGACCAACACCAACTTGGACAAGCACCTGCTGCGCCAGGATGGCCGGATGGTCATTGACTATCGCAAAGGCATGAAGCCCGAGCGAGTGGCCCAAAACATCCTCACGATCATGCGCCGCAACCAAAGCGAAACCGTGCTCGGCAGGGAAGCCCGGGCCGTCCTGTGGACGAATCGCTTATGGCCGCGCCTGGTGGATTATCTGCTGGCCCGGTTCGTGCGCCGCCTGTACGCTCGGCTGGCGGCCCAAGAAGCACGCCAGAAAGAATTGGTGGATGCCGCTGTTACTTCACCCCCGCCACCGGATGGCGATTGATCCGTGAAGGCTCCCCGTGCACCGTTGGAAATCGCTACTTGCCGATGGCTGTTTTCTGCTGGGTTTGATCAGCCTGGGCGCTGGCGCCATGTTCTTGGCACAAAATTTCGACCATCTCGCCGCGCGCCAGCGCGGCCAACTCGTGGGGCCGAGGCATTGCCTGACGCTTGCTTGAACAACACATAGACGCGATTGCAAGGGTTATGGGGTACATGGCCAACGTGACGAAGCACGGCACGTTGGCCACGTGCCCCATGAATTGGTCGAAACCGGCCCTTACTTGGGCAGCAAATTGACGCGCGCGGGGTTGTTTTTCCAACCGGCGCGGGCGGCGAACTCGGCGGGCTTGAGCGTTTCCTGGCCATGTACCGTCTGGACCACGTAAATCAAGTCCGTGTCCTTGTCGGAAGGGGCGCGATAGTGCCCATCGACGCTAATGATGCTGATGTGGTCCTTTTCCGCCACCAGGGAGCAACGCAGCTGAGCGTTGTTCGTTTCCCAGAAGCGAACCGTGCGGTCGTTGGTCGCGGTCACTAGCACGTTTCCATTCATGGCCGTCCCCACGTAACTCACCGCCGCCATCGCGGATATATCATGGACGACCTTGGAATCGCGGATGTCCCAGAGCTGCGCCCGGTAGTTCCCCCTACCAGAGAACACCATGAAGCCATTGGGCAACCAGGTCAAGGAAGTGATCGTGGGGGGGCTTCCCCGGCGCGACAAGCTGGCCAGCGATTGTCCGGTGGCGGCATTGTAGAGCCGGATCGCGTCGTCGCGGGTGCCGCAAGCCAAGGTTTTTCCCGAAGGCGACCAAGCCAACGATAGCACGGGTTGATAGGCTTCGATGACACGGAGTGGTTGCAATGTGGTGCTGTTCCATAGGTGGATGTTCTGGGCCGCGTCCCCGGACGCGAGGACCGACCCCGTTGGGGACCAGGTCAACTCGGAGATAGCCCCTTTATGTCCTTGCAGGACCCCTTTCAGTTTGCCGGACGTGTCCCACAAGCGGATGACCATATCGGAGCCGCCCGAAGCCAACGTCCTGGCATCCGGCGACCAAGCCAGATGCGTGACCGCCGCCGTGTGTCCCTCCAAAGTGCTTAGGAGTTTCCCCGAACCGCCGTCCCACAAGCGCACTGTCTTATCCGCGCCTCCCGTGGCCAATATCTTGCCGTCGCGCGACCAAGCCGCCGCATTCACGGCAGCCGTGTGACCTTCCAGCGTGTGCAACAACTGTCCCGTAGACGTATCCCACAAGGTAGGGGTAGGGGTACCAATACCATGCACCACGGGACGGCCCAACGTCCAAAGGGGAGGAGTCAGACTACCCGCGTCGATGGCGCGCACCATTTTGGAACTGGCCACGTCCCAGACGGAAATGCGTACTGCCGAGATGGCCACGATGCGTTGTCCATCGGCACTCCAGGCACAACGGAACGCCCCCGCCGGCAGCTTGGCCACCGTTTGCTCGGCATCCACGTCCCAGAGCAAGATAGTGCCGCGTCGATCAATCGTCGCCAACTGTTTGCCATTCGGTGACCAAGTGACGTGCGAACAATAGCCGCTCAATTTCTTCACGACCTTGCCGCTGTTCATGTCCCAAAGGGTAGTCTGTTCGCCGTTGCCGGCGGCCAGCACATTACTGGTCGGCGACCAATCAATGGTGAGAAACATGTCGGCGGGATCGCCCACGGTGCGTAGCAATTTACCCGTCTGCCAATCCACGACTTGCACCGCGTTGGGTCGTGAGCACACCGCCACTTGTTTGCTGTCTGGCGACCAGCACAGCTCGAGGGCGTACTCCCCAATCTCGAACAGGTGTTGGTCATCGTCGAGATCGGCGTCCCAACGCCATACCCAGCCACTGGTCCCCCCCGCAGCCGCCAGTTTCCAATTGTCCCGGGACCAGGCGACGTGAAAAGGGAAATGCTTGAAGCCCCGAAAGACGCGCAGCGGTTGGCCGGATTTCGTGTCCCAGAGACGTACCGTGTTGTCATGCCGTCCCGCCGAGGCCAAGACGGCGCCGCAATGCGACCAGGCCAGCCCGCGAATGTCCCCATTGTGTCCCACCAGCGCCCGCTCCAATTCGCCGGTGGTGAGGTCCCAGATACGAATGGTGCCGTCAATTCCCGCCGTGGCCACCTGGCGGCCATCGGGCTTCACGGCCAGGGACACCAATTGTCCCCGATGCCGTTGGCTCTCGATAGTCCAACTCAAGGCACCGCGGATGCTAGGCGGCTGAGTCACAAGCGCCCAATTGCTCAACGGAGCGCCGGGCATGATATTGAGAGGTTGCTGGGTAATCGTAAGGGGTTTGACCTTGGGAGAAGCGTCCGTTTGCTGACTCCAGGCACTTCCCCCCCAACCCATGAGGCAGCAGGCCATCAGAAACATACCAAGCCGCGGGAGTCGAGACATCTCGTGCGAACCTCCAAGGATGGGAATATGGACAGGAAATAAACATGGAAATTAAGGTGCATGGACGCCCATGGGCACGGCTCCATCCAAATATCTCCAATTCTTGAGAAAAGCGAGCAAATCGGCCATTTGCTCCACCGTGATGTTTTTCTCCAACCCTTCAGGCATCAACGATTGACCGGAGGACAAGATTTCGTCAATGTCCTGACGTAAAATCACGTCCTTCTGATTGTCGCCGCGCAGCAGGGTAATGCTGGACGCGGTTTCCGAACCGATGATGCCGGTGAAAATTTTACCGTCTTTGGTAGTGATCAGGTAGTTCACATAATTGGCATCGATGGCGGCGTTCGGGTCCAGGATGTCCAGCAGCAACATTTCCGGCGTCTTGGTGCGTGTATCGCTGATGTCGGGTCCTGCTTGCATGCCGATGCCGGCGATATGGTGACAAGCCGCACAGTTTTGGCGGAAGATCTCTTTCCCTTTGACGGCGTCCCCTTTCCGGTTCAGACTGGCCCGATAGCTTTCGATCACCTGACGGCGTTCCGCGGGGACGGCGGCGCTAAGAATCTTCTTGGCTCGCTCACGCACGGTTGACTGGCCGTGATTCAGCAATCGGCGAATGCTCAGCGGGTCCAGCTCGCGGGGAGACACGCGCCCGCCTTCCAATTCATCGAGTAAAAACGCGATCCGCGCCGGCTGGCGAAGCAAAGCACTGGCCACCTCTTGGCGAAGCGACGGCGAGTAAGTGGACCAGTTGGCGAGCAAGAGCTTGGGTATCTCCGGGGTCTGGAACGAGGACAAAGCGCGGACAGCTTCCAAACGAATCTGAGGCAGCGGATCGCCACGCAGCAGTTTTTCCAGTGGCGCGCGCACGTCGTCGAAGGACGCATGAGCCAGCAAACGAATAGCTTCGAGCCGTTCGGCGCTGGATCGCTCCTGGTTCGAGGCCACTTGTACCGATTGGTTCAATAATTGGCGCACTTGGGTTGCCAGATGGTGTTGCGATTCGGGTAACTTGTCCAAGAAGGTTCCCAATTGCGCGCCGCGCCGTCCCATTCCCTCCGTCAGACCGATCAGGCCGGTTCGTTGCCAACGGTCGCTTTCCTTGCCGTCGATAGTCGTCAAATTCTTCAGAAATAGACCGATCTCCTCGGTATCCTGTCCTCCTCCCACCAAGGCGGCCAGTTCTTGCAACAGAGCCAGCCGTCCCTCGGACACGCGCGCCATCCATTGGTGCTTGGGCTGGAGTAACTCCACCACGAGCGCACCGGCCCGCTGAGGAATGGCGCTGGCCACCGCGTATCGAGTCCAGCGGTCCTCGGCTCCCGCCAAGGCAATCGCGGCCAGAGCCGGTACGATGCGATCATCGTTCCATTCCCCCAAGCTCAAGGCTACCTGAAACCGCAGCCGGGCGTCCGTGTCCTCGGCTAACTCCAATACCTGTTGGCGCAAGGAGGCGGACTTCACCAATCGAGGTTCCGCGAGTAGGACGCCGTGTTCCCGAACGCGGGGGTGCTCATGACGTAACAACTCCAGGATCACCACCTCTTCTAATGCTCCCAGGGAATGAAGCAGCCAGGCGGCGTGCATCCGGGCCAGCGGTTGGGGAGAGGTGGTCGCCAAGCGGCGCAAGGGGGCCACGGCGGCGGGGTCCTGTCGTTCCAGCAGCAACCTTTGGGCGGTGGTACGCCACCAGACGTCCGCATGTTCCAACAAGGACGCCAATTGCTCGATGGACGCGCCGCTCAAGGCGGGACGCACCCCCTTGGTCTGGTGTTTCTCCGGCACGATCCGCCAGATACGGCCCCTGTCCTTGCCGAGCCACAAGTCGGGGCGATTTTTCAATTCCACCGGCATGAAGTCGGGATGTTCGATCACCGCCCGGTACATGTCCACGACATACAAGGCGCCATCGGGACCGTGGGACAGAAACACGGGCCGGCACCAATCGTCCGGGGTCGCCAGGAACTCGCTTTTCTCGAACGTGGGATAGGAACGGAAGGTGGCGCCCCGTGCCTCGAAGCGTTCTTGATGGACCAAGTTACCCGTCGGATCGCAGGTGAAGACGGTGCCGCGTTGTTCGGGAGGTAACAAGTTGCCTCGGTAGATGAAGACCCCACAAGCGGCGGTGAATTGGCCCGCGTGTAAGTTGGATGTGGTCCAATTTTGACTCAAGGGATAAATCCGACCTCCGGAGTTCAACTTCCCGTCCGGCAGAATGGAGGTATCCTCCACGACAGCGGGTACCGCCAGCAGCGGGTTGCGGTGCAGGTAGCGATTCTCCAAGACCACGTGCCGCAGATGATGGCGATTGTCGCAGACAAAGCGTTGTCCCCAATCATCGAAGGTGTTGCCGAACTGTCCCATGCCGGAGATGGCTTCGGCCCGATCGGCAATGACATCGAAGCGGAAATCCATGCCGCTCAGGTTGATCGGTTGAGCGTCCTTTTGGCCACTCCGAATCACCTGACCACCGCGCAGCCCGTTGGTGACGTAAATCCAATTATCGATGCCGAGCAGTGGATGACTGACACGCAATTGCGGATTCTGTTCGGCGAACCCTTCGTAGAGGACTTCGCGCCCATCCGCCCGGCCATCGCCGGTGCTGTCGCGTAAATAGAGAATGTGCGGGGCCGCCGTCACGATGACGCCCCTCTTCCACGGCAACAGACCATTGGCGAACAACAGGCCATCGGCGAAGATGCTGCTCTGTTCGTAGTAACCGTCTCCGTCCCGATCTTCCAAGACGCGGATGCGTCCCTGCGGCGGTTGTCCTGGGGTGGGGCCGTTGGGGTAATCCCGCATCTCGACGACCCAAAGTTTGCCGTCCTCATCGAAGGCCATGGCCACGGGGCTTTCGATGTTCGGCTCGGCGGCAACCAGCTCGATCCGCAAGCCCGGCGCGACGCGGAACTGCTTCACTGCATCCGCTGGCGACAGCGGCCCGGTTACTGGCTTGACCTTGACATTATCCGTATCCGCCGCCATCAACCAGAGTGCCGGGAGGGCAAGTAGTAACATGCTCACGCCAAAGAAAAAGCAATACACCAACCTGGCGAACGGAGGCCGTAAGGCCCTTGGTATCGCCCCACAATCGGCGGCCTCACGGCCCCCGCTCGCTGGTATTCGGATGAATGCTTTTTGGGGTGCGACGAAGTGCGCCATCCGCGCTCTCCTATGGGGATTAGCCTGAAATTGATTGGGATATTGTGCTATTGAGTGTAGCCGGTGTTCGGCGCGGCGGCAAGGAATTACGCCTATCGACTATTAGAAGTCGAAAAATGCTTCGTGGGCTAGGATTCCTCATCCTGACCGGGATGGTCAGAATCGGCATCCTAACCCACGTTGCGGGAGCGAGCGGTTTTGGGTGGGCTCATTGCGCACGAATCGATGAATCCATCTGTTCATCGAAAGCGAGCCATTTTTTACCCCTTGGGCGGCAGTGGGGCCTCCGCGCGAGCTTGCTCACGGGCTTGCTCTGGAGAGCTGGTTTCCGGGCGATGGTTCTCTTGACGTTGTCCTTCGGGCGTCAACTTGGCGATGTAGTCGGGCAGCTCGACGCCGCCGATGTCCTTGAGAATCTGCATCATCGGCGGCATGGTGCGGGCCATGCTTTGCAGGAATTGGGCGGTATTGCCGACGCCGGTGCCGTTCGTCGAGCCGTTGCCATTCTCCCAGACGATGACCTTGTCGAACTTGATGTTGGAGATGGCCTGGGCGGCGGTTTCGGCCAGCTTGTCGAGATGTTCGAGCATGAGCAGCTGGAAGGCCTGTTGGGCGCCGCCGCAGGCATCGATGATGCGCTGCAAGCCATCCCCCTTCTTGGCCAAAATTTCGTATTGGCCGCGGGCCTCGGCATCGAGTTTGGCGAAGATGGCCGACGCTTCCCCTTCGGCCTCGATGCGCTGCTTTTCGGCGGCGGCTTCGGCCTCGATGATGGTTTTAGCCTTTTCAGCTTTGGCCGGCGCTTCCAGGACAGCTCGGCGTTCGGCTTCAATTTTTTCCGCCTCAGCCAAGGCGGCCTTGGCCATGGCCCGGTTCTGGGCTTCAAGCACCGCTGCTTCCGCCTCGCGCTTGCGGGTTTCGCCCAGCTGGTAGGCTTCCGCTTCCTTGACTTTCAAGGATGCCATCGAGTTGGCGATCTCGGCCTTGGCCTCGTTTTCGCCGGATACGGCCTTGGCGTTGGCATCGGCCACGGCGATACGCATTTCGCGTTCGTTGTTCTTGATCTGGGCTTCCTTTTCGAAGGCCGCCTTCTGCTCGCCGACGCGCTGTTCCTTGTCCAGCTCGGCGATGCGCACCGCCTGTTCGCGCTGGGCCTGTTTGATCAAGGCATCCCGTTCGTAAGCGGCTTTTTCCTCGCCGTATTTCTGTTCCTTTTCCAGGTTAGCCAAGTTGACCATCTGATCGCGCATGGCTACGCGGGTGCCGATCTCGCGTTCCTTCTGGGCGTTGGCGACCTGGATGGCCCGTTCGCGCTCCGCCTCGGCGACGCCGATTTGCCCCATTTTCTCCTGTTGGGCCACGTCCACGGCAGCCTGTTGCACTGCTTGCGAGGCGGCCTTGCGGCCGATGGCTTCAATATAACCGGATTCGTCGGTGATGTCGGTGATATTGACATTGAGCAATACCAAGCCGATTTTCTTCAACTCCGGTTCGAGAGATTTTTGGATGTTCTCCAAGAACGAATCGCGATCGCGGTTGATTTCCTCGATGCGCATCGAGGCAATCACTTGACGTAGCTGGCCGAAGATGATGTCGCCGGCTTGCTGCTTGATCTCATCGACGGTCAGGTGCAGCAAGCGGTGTGAGGCGTTGCCCATGACCTCGCGATCGGTGCCGATAGCCACGGTGAAGATGCTGGGCACGTTGACGCGAATGTTCTCCATCGACAACGCCCCCTTGAGGGGAATTTCAATCTGGATCGGCTCCAGGCTGAGATAGTCATAGCGCTGCACGATGGGCCAGACGAAGGCAGCGCCGCCGTGGATGCACTCCGACGCGCTTCCCCCTCGAACTTTACCAGAAATCACCATGACCTGGTTGGATGGGCAGATCTTGTAACGATTGACCACCAGCATCAAGATGCTGACACAGCCCAAACCCAAGGCGATGATCGCCAAGGCGAGCCAGGGATTGATCGGGAGGCTGGACTCGGCGGCAAACATAGTGAGATTAAGCATGAATGGTCCTTTCGGTTTCGGCTTCGACCAAGGGTGCGACTTCGAGAGTATCGGAATTGACCACCCCCACGACGATGATCTTGGCGCCGGTCGGCAAAGCATCGTGGTTGGTGACGGCTTGAAATTCCACTGAACGGTTTTGCACACTGACAGTCACTTTTCCTACCCCTTCGCGGTGGCCAGGGATGCGCAAATACACCGTGCCCGGTTCGCCGACTGTACGTTCGATGCGCACGGTGCCGTCGGACCGAAGCTGGTGCAGCGATTTCATGACCCAAGCAACCAGGAACATGGCGCCCGCGCCGGCGGCGACCGCCAGCACGAATGTCACGGGGGATGACCATGCAGAGGTGCTCCCCATCATGCCGATCAGGCCAAAAAAGGTCAGGGCCGCGACCACCGTGCGGAACGTGAGCACGCCGACGAACCAGCCCCCGTGCCCTGCGCCGTGATGGTCGTGACCGTCGCTGGTATGAATATCATGGGTGTCGCCGACGGACGCATCCCCGCCATCATGGTCGCCGCCCACCCCCAGGACGCTCAACAGAAATTGACCCACTAAGATCGTGCCGCCCAAGATGGCGCAAATGAGGTAAACTGTTTCCATGTTTGCATCTCCGACGTGCGGATGGGATCGGTGATCGGTTCCCTCGATAGAGGGGATTTTGTTCGTTTATCATCCCCCATCGCATCAAGGATTGTCAATGAAAATTTTCTCTACCCAACCAGATATTCGAGAAGGCGCGGCGGGCATTTAATTTGACTTGTATTTTTGATTCGTCCAACGGCGCGGTTCGCTTGCCGGGCGCCGATGAGCCGTTCGCGGTTGCGTGATGTTGAAGTGAAAGCGCGTGCGGTGCTCATCCCGCCGCGCGCCGCGGATCAGGTCGGGTTCGTAGCAAACCGTGCAGCAGATCCAAGGTCCGCTCGGTGGCCCCTTGCTGCCGTAGCACGTAGTCCCGCGCGGCGCTGCCCAGACGTTGACGTTCTTGAGGATCACGGCACAACTGTTCGATTACCTTCGCCAGTTCGGCGGCGTCGGTGATTTGGCGGGCAGCGCCAGCCTGCACTAGCTGGGCGGCGATGTGGCGGAAGTTCCAGACGTGTGAGCCGAAGACAACAGCGGCCCCGTAAGCGGCAGGTTCGAGCATGTTCTGGCCGCCACGCTTGCCATCCATGCTCCCCCCCACAAACGCAACATCCGCCAAGCCCCACAACGCCCCCAATTCACCGATGGTGTCCACCAGAACGAGGTCGGTAGGTTCAAGGAGGGGATCGGTCAGCGCGCTGCGTCGGACATACGGATGTCCAAATCGATTCAGCAAGCCCGCCACTTCGTCAAAGCGGTCACGCTGACGGGGCACCAGAAACAGACGCAGCGCGGGGAAATGCGGCTTCAGCTGGCGAAAAATGGCAAGGACATGTTCCTCTTCCGGGGTCTGCGTGCTGCCGGCGATCCAGATAATATCATCAGCCGTGACATGAAATAGCTGGCGTAGCGCTTCGGTGCGCGGGTTATGCCGATCCGATGTCACGCCATCGAACTTGACTGATCCAGTGATATGGACTCGCCATGCATCCACTCCCAACGCCCGATACGCCTCGGCGTACTCTTCGTTCTGGGCGGCGATCAGATCGAGTTTCGGAAACGGTACCGGCAGCCACCGGCCCAGCAGCTCGTAATGCCGCCAGCTGCGTGGACTGATCCGGCCATTGATGACAGCGATTTTTACTCCCTGTTGTTTGGCGCTGTGCACGAAATTGGGCCAGGCTTCCCCCTCGGCCAACACGACAAGCTCCGGCCGCACGCGCCGCAGCGCCCGTCGCACGGTCCAGGTGAAATCGAGCGGCCAATAAAAGACCGGCAGATCAGGAAAATGTTTCTCGGCTTCCGCGTACCCCGTGTCAGTCGTCGTTGAGACCACGACTTGCCAGGTCGGCAAGCGCTGCCGAAACCGCGCCACCACCGGCCGCAACAGATGAATTTCGCCGACGCTGACCCCATGAAACCACACACACGGCCGCCGATCCGGATTCCGCCACGCCAGCCCCCAGAACTTGCGCCCCATCCCCCGGCGATATTTCCCGGTGGTCAACGCCTTGTAGATCAACCAGGGGGAAATCAGGAGGATGATGAATAGATAGACGAGATTAAGCAGGTAGGGCATGGGAGTCCTTTCCCAACGGTTAGCGACGCTTCGCGGAAGCGTTGCATTTGCCGCAGGTGGCGCTTCCGCGAAGCGTCGCTAGCCACTGTAATTCAAAAAGCGGATAACCCCGCTGCTCACACCGCCGCTTGCCTCATGCAGCAGTTCTTGTACTTCTTGCCACTGCCGCAGGGGCAGGGGTCGTTGCGGCCGACGCGCTCGCCGCGATTGCGGATCGGCTCCTGTTTCTTGTCCCCTTGTTGGCTGTTGGTGATGGCGGCGTCTTGTTGGCCACGCATGCTTTGGGCGCTGAAACGGGGGGCGGCTTCGTGCGTCGCGGAGCCGATGGACCAGAGCGATTCCTGGAAACCTTCCTCCTCTTCCATGCGAAAGACCGCATCGGTGACTTTGTCTTGCATGCCGTCCCACATGGCGTCGAATTCCTTCATCCCCTGGCGTTTGAACTCGGTCTTGGGATCGATTTGAGCATATCCCACCAGGCCAATGCCAGAACGTAGATGATCCATCGTGTACAGATGGTTTTTCCACGACGAATCCAAGCGATTGAGCAGCAGGCTGCGCTCGACGCCGCGCATTTCGGGACGATAACGGGCGTCGAAAGCGTTCCACAACACTTGTCGGGCGACATCTTTACTGACACCGATTAGCGAATCTTCCGGCACGTCCAGATTCAATTCTGTCTTGGCCCATTCGATTAGCTCGGCTGCGTCTTCCGGTTCGGACAGTTTCGTCCCCTCGAAGGTTTCCTCCAGCTTAGCGTCGATGTCCTCCTGACTGGCGCGGCGTTGTTCCTCGGCGGATTTCGTCGAGTGCGGGAAATACTTCTTGCTAAGGTCCAACAAGATGTCCTGAATATGAGCGCGCGATTGGGTCAGGAAATCTTCCCGGTTGATGGCGTCGGCCACGCCGGGGAAGCGGCGCACGGCCCATTGATACAAACCTTCGCGGTCATAGCGTTGGCCCCCTTGTTGCGGGGCGCGCTCGGCCATGAAGCGAGCCATGCCGATCTTTACCGGGAACTCGATTTCCTTTTGCCGGTACAACTCCATCACGGCGTCATGTAGGAGGCCGCGAATCGCATCGAAGTCCTTGTCAACCAGTTCCTCCGGCTTGATTTGAACCTGAAACTTGAACTTGGCCCAATCACACAGCGAGCGCCGGCCCCAATCCTCGCGCAAGAACTCTTCGCCGTCTTGCAATTGGACCTTGTCGATGGCCGCCTCGGCTTGTTCGATCAGGAATTGGGCCAGGTTGTCACGGCCGATCTTTTTCAAGTCGCGGTCGCTGGTCTTGAGACCCCAGCGGGCGTTGACCGTTTGCGACATGGCCTGCCAATTCCATTCGCTCGGCTCCACGTCCTCGCTCAGGTTCTCATCCATCGCTTCCAAAATTTGCGTCGGAATCATGCGATAGGCTTTGTCGCGGGCCACCTTCTCCGCGTCGGTGAAATTGCCGCCGCCGAAATCGCTGGCGTCAAACTCGATGCCGAGCCGCTTGGCCGCGAACTCGGCGAAGCAAGCCGGGCCGTAGTCCTCAGCCAAATACTTCTCGACCGCCGTGTCGATCTGCTCGTCGATCATGTCGAGGATCAGCAGCTTGCAGTTGGCGCCGTTGAGAATATCTTGGCGGAAGCCATAGACCCGTTTGCGTTGATGGTCCATGACCTCGTCGTATTCGAGCAGGTTTTTGCGGATGTCGAAGTTGCGTTCCTCGACTTTCTTCTGGGCCCCCTCGATGCGCCGCGACACCATCCGGCTTTCGATGGCCTCCCCTTCTTGCATCCCCAGGCGGGTGAGGACATTAGCTACCCATTCGCCCGCGAAGATGCGCATCAAGTCGTCTTGCAGCGACAGGAAAAACCGCGACGAGCCAGGGTCTCCTTGCCGGCCGGCACGCCCGCGCAGCTGGTTGTCGATGCGGCGGGCTTCGTGGCGTTCCGTGCCAATGATGTGCAGGCCGCCCATCTCGGCTACCTTGCGCCCTTCTTCCTTCATTTTTTCCTTGGCTTCGATCTCCTCGACGGTTTTCTTCCAGACGTCATCGGGCACGTCGAGGCGGGTGGGATACTGGTTCTTGAGCTTGGCCCAGGCCAGGGTTTCGGGATTGCCACCCAGCACGATGTCGGTGCCACGACCGGCCATGTTCGTGGCAATCGTCACGGCGCCGATGCGGCCAGCCTGAGCGACGATCTCGGCCTCACGGGCGGCGTGTTCGGGCAGGGCGTTGAGCAGCTCGTGCTTGATGCCGCGCCGCTTGAGCATGGCGCTGAGCTTGATCGATTTATCCACATCGGTGGTACCGATCAGGATGGGTCGGCCTTCTTGATGGACCGCCAATACTTCTTCCAGAACGGCATCCCACTTTTCCTTTTCGGTGCGGAAGATGACATCGGGGCTGTTGATGCGGATCAGCGGCTTGTTCGTCGGGATGGCGATGACATCGAGCTTGTAGATTTTCCAGAACTCGTTGGCCTCGGTCATGGCCGTGCCAGTCATGCCGGCGAGCTTTTTGTACAGTTTGAAGTAATTCTGCAAGGTAATCGTGGCCAGTGTTTGCGTCTCTTCCTTGATCTTGACCCCTTCGCGGGAATGTTTGGCCTCGACCGCCTGGTGCAAGCCGTCGCTCCACTGCCGACCAATCATCAAGCGGCCGGTGAATTCGTCGATGATAATGACGCTCATTTCCCCCGTTTCGGGATGGCGCATGACGGCGTACTGCTTATCCCGGTGATAGAGATGATGGGCTTTCAGGGCATTGTCAACCAAGTGCGGCCATTCCATGTTGCCGGCGGTGTAGAAGCTCTCGACGCCGGCTAATTCCTCGGCCTTGCGCACTCCTTCGTCGGTCAGGTGACAGGTGCGTTCCTTTTCCTTGACCTCGAAATAGCGGCCCGGATGCTGTTTTTGCAATTCGGTCAGTTGAATAGCGATCTGGTTGGCCTTGGCGTAACGGGTCAGGTCGCCGAAGGCGGGGCCGGAGATGATCAACGGCGTCCGCGCCTCGTCGATGAGGATGTTGTCCACTTCGTCGATGATGGCATAATTCAATTCTTTTTGGCACTGATGAAAGGTGGGGGGGTAATTGGGATCTCCCCAGCGGGCCGGCTTCATGTTGTCGCGCAGATAATCGAAGCCGAATTCGCTGTTGGTGCCATAGGTGATGTCGCAATCGTAAGCGACCCGGCGTAGAACCGGGTCCATGTCACTTTGGATGAAGCCAGCCGTCACGCCCAAGGCATTATAGATGGGGAGCATCCATTCGCAGTCGCGGCGGGCCAGGTAATCGTTGACGGTGATGACATGCACCCCCTTGCCTTCCAGGGCGTTCAAATACGCTGGCAGCGTGGCGACCAGGGTTTTGCCTTCCCCCGTCACCATCTCGGCGATGTTGCCGCGATGCAGCACGATGCCACCCAGGATTTGCACGTCGAAATGGCGCATCTTCTTGGTGCGCCAGCCCGCCTCGCGGCAGGCGGCGAACGCTTCGGGGAGCAGATCATCCAGCGTGGCTCCTTGGGCCAGCCGTTCGCGGAACTTTGGCGTCAGCCCTTTCAATTCCTCATCACTCAGGGCTTGCATGCGCGGTTCCAACTCGTTGACTTGAGCCAGCAGTGAGCCTGGGATGACCTTGTGCGTCTCATTGGGATCATTGGACCGGAGATAACCCAGCTTGCGAATATAGCGTTCGTTGCTGGAACCGAACAACCGCATCAGGAACTTGGCTGTTCCTTCGGAAAAAGCCGACAACGAATCGCTGAGCTTTTCCCAAAAACCGACATCCATTTTCGTTTCGGCAGACATGGTTCACGGACCTCCGCAGGCCGACTCCTGGCATAAAGTGAGCGTTGGGGCGCCTTGTTGGTGGGAACTCCCTCTCGCCATCGTAAAAGGGGTCATCCCACGGGTCAATACGGACCACTCCCATACCTTCTGGGGGCAAGGATGGGTTCTTCTCTCATCCTATGATGAGAAGGACAACGAACGGCAGGATTCTCGCTGGGTGTTTGGTGATTTCCGCCCCCTAGGCGCCTGCGTGGCAGGGTAAAGTTCGCCGCTCACCACCACGATATTCCCCCAAACCCGCAACCGCCCCTCTCCCAACCGCTCGCAACTTCCCCCTCGTTCCGCTAGAATCACCCCTAAGCCGAATTTCCATCGCCAAGGAGTTTCACATGCCATCGTACATCGACGCGCACGTTCACGTCTGGACCCCCGATACCGCTCATTATCCGTTGGTGGAAGGATACAAAAAAGAAGACATGAAGCCGCCATCCTTCACGCCGGAGGAACTGTTCAAGCACTGCAAACCGGCAGGTGTGGAACGCATTAACCTCATTCAAATGTCGTTCTACGGTTTTGATAACAGCTACATGCTGGACATGATGAAACTGCACGATGGCGTCTTCGTCGGGACGGCGGTGATTGATCCCCACGCGGCGGGAGTGACGAAGTTGATGGGGGAGATGGCCCAGAAAAAAGTACGGGCGTTTCGCATTCTTCCCCGCTTGAGCAAGTTGCCGCCGGCGCGCTGGCTGGAGCCGGCGGGGTATGCCAAGATGTTCGACGCGGGGGCCAGGAACCATCAAGCCATGAGCTGCTTGATTGACCCGGACGCCTTGCCCGAACTCGACCGCATGTGCCGACAGTTTCCCGATACGCCGGTCATCATCGACCACCTGTGCCGAATCGGTGCCAGTGGGCCGATCACCGACCAGGACGTGGATGCCCTGTGCGCCATGGCCAAGCATCCGCGCGTGCTCGTCAAGGTCGGGGCCTTCTACGCCTTGGGCAAGAAACAGCCCCCTTACACCGACCTGGTCCCGATGATTCAAAAAGTGGTGCAAGCGTTTGGGGCCAAGCGCTGCATGTGGGAAAGTGATTGCCCATTCCAAGTCGTGGATCACAAGTATCAAGACAGTTTGGATCTGATTCAAAAACATTTGCCGTTTCTCAGCGCCGAGGATAAAGACTGGCTGCTGAGGCGGACGGCGGAAGATTTCTTCTTTAAGAACCAGTGGCCGGGATCGTGAACGAGACTTCCTCTATCATCGTGGAATTTTTCGGCATGGCCCGGCAGCGCGCGGGCCGGGCAGAGTTGGCCGCCGAGGCCCACGCCATCCGCGACCTGCTGTGGGCCGTCGAGCGTGCCTGCCCGGGCTTGGAGGGCTTGATTCGAGAGGATGGCCGGCTGTCGCCACACTACTTGCTGTCTCTGGATGGTCAGCGTTTTGTCGATTCCCTGGACGAGCCGTTGCGCCCCGGCCAGCGCGTGCTGCTCTTGTCAGCAGACGCAGGGGGATGACGTGGTTTCGCGTGAGAAGTCGTAAAAAAATCCGCCCCAATCGAGGAGGCTCCCCATGCTACACCGGCAGAAAACGTTGCCCGACCTCGCCGCCGAGGACCGGTATCTCCAGCCGATCTACGCCCGCCGGGGCATGGCACAGCAGGTGCCCAAATATCAATTGCCCGAAGGGGAATTGGAACCGGAGACGGCCTACAACCTGATCCACGATGAATTGATGCTCGACGGCAACGCCCGGCTCAATCTGGCCACCTTTGTCTCGACCTGGATGGAACCGGAGGCCGAGAAGCTCATGGCCGAGACGTTCTCCAAGAACATGATCGACAAGGACGAATACCCTTTGACGGCCATGATTGAGGAGCGCTGTATCAACATGGTGTCGCGGCTATTCCACGCGCCGGAAACGGGGGTGGGGGCGTCGGCCATTGGCTCGTCGGAAGCGGTCATGCTGGCGGGAATGGCCCTCAAGTGGCGCTGGCGCCAGCGGCGTCAAGCCCAGGGGAAACCGGCGGATCGGCCCAACATCGTCATGGGGAACAATGTGCAGGTGGTGTGGGAAAAATTCGCTCGCTACTGGGAAGTGGAACCGCGCTACATCGAGATGCAGCCGGGGTGTTACACCATCACTCCGCAAGGGGTCCTGGATGCCGTCGATGAAAACACCATCGCCGTGGTGCCGATTCTGGGCGTGACCTATACCGGCGCCTTCGAGCCTATCGAGGCCATCCACGCTGCCTTGGTCGAGCACAACGCCCGCACCGGCCAGGACATCCCCATGCACATCGACGCGGCCTCCGGCGGTTTCGTCGCGCCGTTCTTGCATCCGCATTTGATGTGGGACTTCCGCTTGCCCCTGGTCAAGTCGATCAACGTCTCCGGTCACAAGTACGGCTTGGTGTATCCCGGCGTCGGTTGGGTGGTCTGGCGCAGTCACGAGGATTTGCCGGAGGAACTCATCTTCCGCGTCAATTACCTGGGCGGGGACATGCCGACGTTCACCTTGAATTTCTCCCGCCCTGGCAATCAAATCGTGGCCCAGTATTATAACTTCATCCGCCTGGGACGACAGGGTTACACGCGCATCATGCAAAACCTGCGCGACGTGGCCCTGTTTCTGTCCAGCGCCATCGAAAAGATGGGCAAGTTTGACTTGCTCAGTCGCGGCGATATGATTCCGGTCTTCGCCTTCGCGCTCAAGGATGCCAGTCGGTACACCGTCTTCGACCTGTCCGACAAGCTGCGCGAGCACGGTTGGCAAGTACCTGCCTATACCATGCCGCCGAAGGTCGAGAACTTGGCCGTGCTGCGCGTCGTCGTCCGTGAGGGTTTTAGCCACGACATGGCCGGCATGTTGCTGAACGATCTCCAGAATGCCGTGACCTATTTCGAGTCTCAGCCCGGTCACGCGCCGAAACACTCCCACCACGTCGGCAAAGTACACAAGAATTGTTGACACCTCAAACCACGAAAATTTAGGCCAAAAGTGAAAAACAACGGGGGTCTGCTCGGCCCCCGTGGTCGTTCCCGTTCCGCGTCTTCTTCTTTGCATTACCAGTAGCGCACGCGCCACCAGTCTTTCTTGGTCGGCAATTTCTGGAGCCACCAGTGACCGTCCTGCCACTCCAGTTTCACTGAACGCCAGCCAAGCGGCACTTTCGGGAAGGGGTAGAACGGCCCGATGAAGGGGAACGCCTCATACGGATAGGCCGTGGGATGAGCGACGCGCGAGTAGTTGTTGTACGGGGCGTAGGTCGGCCAAGCGTAAGGGGGCATCTTGGGCGAGGGTAGCTGGGGGCCGGCACTAGCCATTTGGAACAAGGGCGTCGGCTCCACGATCTGCCCCTGGTTGGCGTACAGCGATTGGCTCGCGGGGTTCGCCATCATTGGCATGGTGGGTTGAGCGTAAGGGGGGTGGGCATAGGGGGGTTGGGCTTGCACTTGCTGAATCGGCGCGGCCAACTGCAAATGGTCGCGGACGCGCTCCACGCCGGGTACCCCTTGCACGATCCGCAAGGCTTCTTCGCGTTGCATCTGATCGGTGACTTGGCCGGACACTTCGGCCACGCCGTCCCGATAGACGATATGAATGGCATAATCGCGCAACTGGCCACTCTGGCGCAGTTGGCCGGCGATCTGGTCCGCCATGTGTTGATTGAGGGAAACGGTGGATGGCGTTGGCAAGGACCGTCCGGGTTCCACTTGTAAACGCAATGGTTCGTTGGCAAACACGGACAAGCTCATGCCGATGCTTGCCGCGGCGGTCAGTAAGTATTTCGAGGGCAGAGTCACGATTTCATCCTCCTGATGAGGGGCGCGTATCCATAGACGCATCGGCCAAGTATTCCCGCGCGAATCCGCTTCGTCAAATGGCGTCCGCACAAAACCCTAAAAACATCTCCGACTGCGACCGGCGCCACCCGCACAACCGGCGCGGCGTGCGTGACTGGCAAGGATTCGTTATTTGACAGGACGACGGCATCGAGACGCGCCGTGGGACGGACGGAAGCATCATCAAGGTATTACAAACACTTGTCATCCATTTGCCGCTTTCGCGGATTCCACGCCATACAAATCGCGCACGACCGTCAACACTTCCTCTAAAGACAATACACTGCCGCTGCGTGGGGTGTTAAAATTTTTCTAATTTTTCGTGAACATCTCCTCCTGTTTCGCGTCTTACTAATGTGAAGCGTGCGATAGGATCACCATATAAGGATACATTCGGAAATATTCAACCAATGCGGCGCGATCCCTTCAGTTTGATTCATGATCAACAATCGGTGAAACAAATGCTTCAACCGTGTGGTGACGTTCTGTTTCGTCATCCGCTTCGCTTGTGACATCGCCGGCTGGATAGGTGGTAGCTTCAGGCCAGGTGTCACGCCCAAACACCTGGCCTTTTTTGTTGGGTCGGTAGCTGAGATGGTGTAGCACTGGTCTGAAGAACTGGGGACGAGGATTCGAGCGCCTCCCGACCCACTGCGACGGCCCGTGCGGCGTTCGGTGATGCTATTGCGAATTGCTTGCAGGCAGAGGTTAATTACACTTAAAAACCATCACTGTAAGTCGGACCTCATACGGGCTGCTGGAACCGAGAAGAGGTTGTTGGTCCAGAGGAAGTTGACTATGTCGTACTTCCACTGACTATGTCGTACTTCCACCATCATAAACGTCACCTGCCCTTTCGTCGGGGTGGTGGCGTAACGGCAGGTAGAACGGCGAATACTTCTGCGAAGCGTCGCTAACCATATTCGGGGATCGTCTAATGGTAGGATTCCTGGCTTTGAACCAGGCGGTGGAGGTTCAAATCCTTCTCCCCGAGCTGTTAGTCATTAGGCAAGGGTGCTTGGCATTTTCGAAACTAATACACATGCAAGACATACTCTTACATTTATTATTTTTAACTGATCCCTACCTCTGTGGAGGGGCCTGGAGTCCTCGCCGCCCTGTCACGGCGGAAATCGCGGGTTCAAATCCCGTCGGGGGTGCTCTTGTGGAACGATGAAGGATGAAGGATAAACGAAGAATGTAAAGCGCGTCTATGTCGTGTGTATTATTCATCGTTCATCATTCCTTCAATTCACTGTTGGTGTTTGTGGTGTAATGGCAAGCATGCGACCCTGCGCAGGTCGAGGACCAGGTTCGATTCCTGGCGAACATTGGCAACGCTGGAGCCAGACGGCCAGGCAACCGGCTGCAACCCGGAAGAAGTGGGTTCGACTCCCACTAGCGTTTCTGAAGGATCGGTTTGGCCCGCTGCTTGTGATGCGTGTCTTCCCACGGTACCATGAGGGAAGATCACGAGTCACGAGGTAGATTCATGGGTGGTTTTTTCCACAATTTGGGCCGGAAGGTCGGGGCTGGGGTTCGCAAAGCGAATTGGGTCGTCAGCTCGCTGACCGGCAGCGAAGACGAGGTGCTGCAAGCCGAGCACGCCGTCGGCCGGGACATGGCGCGCGGCATCGCCGAGCAAATGTTCGTGGACACAACGCCGGACGTGCAGCGCTATCTGGATGACATCGGTGACGTGCTGATCCGTTGCGTTCGCGATCAACGGTTACGGTTCTGTTACCGCGTGCTCCGCGCGGCGGAAGTCAACGCCTTCGCCCTGCCGGGTGGTTTCATCTTCGTGACGCGGCCTCTGCTGGAGTTGTGCCAGTGGAATCAGGACGAAATCGCCTTTGTCCTGGGGCATGAAATGGGTCATGTCATCCAACGCCACGCTCTGGATCGGTTGATGGCCAGCTCGTTGCTGCGTTCGGGATTAGGCCGGCTACCCATCGGCGGTCTGGTGGGAGGAACCGTGTTGAACGTGGCTATGACCCTGCTGCAACAGGGATACTCGCGTGAGCAGGAATTGGAAGCGGATCAAATCGGCGTGCAACTCATCCACTGTGGCGGGTTCGATTCACGAGCCGCCGCCCGTTTGCTGATGCGCTTGCAAGAAATGCCCCAAGAAACCTGGTTGGGGAGCAGCTATTTCGCCTCTCATCCGCCAGTGCTCAGTCGTATCGAGCACATCAATCGATTGCTGGCGGAAAAGCACTGACCTCAGCAAGTTCGGCATCAATTGGCAAGATAATGGGAAAGTAGGCGGATCAGATAAATCGTCCCGTTGCCATTGCCGGTGAAGAGGTGGCGATTGTCCGAGGCGAAGGCCAGGCTGTGTGCCGGGCCGGGAAGCGGCATCGTGCTTTGCCGTTTATTCGTTTGCAACGACCAGATGTATAATTGGCCGGTAGTGGTGGCGCCGGCGAGTAATTGACTGTTGGGCGAAAAAGCAAACGCATTCATGCCGTGCGGCAAGTCGTCTTCCAAGGTAGCTAGCGGCGCGCCGGTGGCCGTGTTCCACAAGCGGATCGTTAAGGATTGTTGGCCACCGCGCCCATGATTGCTCATGGTGACAAGTGTGTTGCCATCCGGTGACAGCATCGTACGTTCAATGCGGCCGGAACCGTCGAGCCGCTGAGTCCGTTCCTTCTCTTTCCGCACATCCCACCAATACAGCACGCCGTTCAACCGTGAGTCATCACCTATCTCATGGACGATGTAAGCCAGCGTGTTGCCATCCGGAGTGAATGCCAGAAAATCGACCATATTGAAATAAGGGGTATGGGTAAAGGACGCGATTTCTTTTCGTTTTTCATTCCAAATTTTGATGGTTCCCGTCGTCGTGAGAGCGGCCATGTTCCGCCCATCCGCGGAAATGGCCACGCGGCGAACCTCGGAGAGATCACTGGCCACAGTGAGTGGGCTGCGGCCCTTGCCACTCAAATCGCGGAGTTGGACAAAGCCGCGACTCGCCACTTGATCAAACCGGCCACCAATCAGGAGCCACTGTTTATCCGCCGCCAAGGCCAAAGAAGTGATTTCCCCTTGGCTGTCCCGGAACGAATGAGAAGTCGAGTTGGTGGGGGACAGATTCCAAATCCGACAACCTTTGACGATTTTCGTGCCATTGGATTCCGGACTGATGGCTGCCACGGTTTGATGATCAGGCGTCACGACCAAGTCGTCAATCGGGCCGATGGTTCCCTGGAAATCATTCAGCGGTTTTTTCGTGAGCGTGTTCCAGGTGTGAATGAGCTGGTCGTTGCCTCCCGCGGCCACAGTCCGTCCGTCTGGGGAGAAGGCCAAGGTTTGCAAAGGCGCGTGTTCGCCGCGCAGGAATACCGGACGAGAGAGTGGACCGCCATCAAGCTGCCACCATCGGAGGCCTCGGTCGGCGGAGGCGGCGATTAGTCCCTGGCCATCTGGGGTAAATTTCAAGTCTTGAACGCTGGCGTTCTCATCGAAAGAGTACAACTCCTTGCCCGTGTATGGATTCCAAACACGAATGATCGATTCTTGCCCCAATTGCGAGACGGCGGCTAGTTGCTGGCCTTGGGAATCGAACGTCAGCGCACGCGCGGCATAAATCCGACTGCCGAGAGGAATTGGTTCCAGATATTTCTTCTCCGCCGTATCCCAGAGATGAATCACGGTTCTGGATTCCAAGTTCTCGAGTTGCCAACAGATCATGGCAACGAGCTTATCATCGGGGGAAAACGCTAACGAACCTGTCGAGCGGCCGGGTAAATCACTAAACCAACGGCGTGGTGGGTTGCCTGTTTCCAGATCATAATAATTACCTAAAGATCGGCCATCTATCGTTAGCAACGAACGGCTGTTGGGGGAGAAAGCCAAGGAACGGATACTGGGTGTCAATTCCCGGAGGGGTAGACGTTCCCGCCCCGTGCTGGTGTCCCACACGCGCAAGCGACCGGCGAAATAACCGACAACGCCGTCGTCCGACCATGCCTGCGCCACATACTTGCCATCGGGCGAGATCGCGCCGTGGAAATAGGCCTTCCCCAGCAGCGGTTCTCCTATCACGCGGCGCTCGTGCAGCGTTTGGGCATCCCAGAGTCGAATCACTTGGTCCGTGCCCACTGTGACAATGTTTTGACCGTCAGCGGTGTAGCCCAGCGTGCGGATCGGCTGCCAGTTGCGGCCGCGATGTTCGCCAAGAACGGCCACTAGCTCGCGCGGCTGGCGCGCGACGCGCTCGCTGGCCGGAATCTGGGCTGATCCGAAGCGATCCAGAAACGGCAAGTCCCGCTGTTGAACGGGCGGAGTCGGGTTGGGCGGCGGCTCGTTCTGGGTGAGGGAAATAGCCAGCCATGCCACGCTCGCCACCACGCACAATGCCAGCAAGGCGCCACCAGTAAGCCACACTTGACGGCGCTTTTGGGCTTGGTAGCGCGCGCGGGCGGAAACGGGGGAAGCTGTCGGTTGGCTGGGGGCTGGCGGCCGGGCCTGCGGCGTGGTCTCCACGGAAACCACCGCTGTCTCCAAGTCGGCGAAGACCGCCAGTGGCGCGGCTTCGGCGACGTTCGGGACCACCACGGCCATCGGCACTTGGCCGCAAAACGGCTCCAGGGCGGCGGCCAGCTCGGCGGGAGTTTGATAACGCTGTTCGGGTTTCTTGGCCAGCAGCCGCCGCAGAATCAAGCCCAAGGCCGGGGGCAGGTCCGAACGCAGCGTTTCGATGGCGGGCGGGGGATCGGTCTGGTGGCGAAGCAGCTTTTCCATAGCAGTGCCGCCGGAGAACACCACTTTGCCCGTTAGCGTGAAAAACAGCGTGCAGCCCAAGCTGTATAAGTCGGCCCGAATGTCAATGGTGCTGGAATTACGGGCTTGCTCCGGCGCCATGTAGTCTGGTGTGCCCACGACCTTGCCATCTTGGGTCAAGTGGGTAGCCGTGTCGTCGAGATTGGTTTCCACCAGACGGGCCACCCCCATATCGAGAATCTTGACCACCGCCTGACCATCGCTCGTTGGCTTGGCGATGAGCAAGTTGCCCGGCTTGATGTCTCGATGCACTAGCCCCTTCTCGAACGCATGTTGCAACCCCAACGCCGCTTGGCGAATGATGTCGCACGCTTGGGGAACAGGCAACGGCCCGGATTCCCGAATCAGCTTGCCCAAGTCGATGCCATCCACGTATTCCATGACGAAGAAATGCGTGTCGCCGACCTGATTGGCGTCGAAGGCGGCGACGATATTCGGATGGGACAGACGAGCGGCCGCCTGAATTTCCCGACGGAAGCGCTTGACGGCCAATTCGTTGGCCACGTGCGCCTTGCGAATGACTTTCAAGGCCACGATCCGGCCCATGTGGACATGGTGGGCCTTGAAGACTTGCCCCATCCCCCCTTCACCCAGCCGTTCCAGCAGGATGTAGGAGCCAAGTACCAATCCCTGGCCATTGCCCTGAAAAATCTGGTTGATCTGATACGCTGTCATCCAGCCCAGTTGCAGCACCTGCCGGGCCAGCTGGCGTGGGTCGGAGAAACGCCCTTGCAGCTTGGCCAATTCCTCAAGTTGGTCCACGTCCAGCAACTGGTTATCGCGCACCACTTGCACGAAACGCGCTATGTTATCAATCGTGCCGGTGCTAGACATAATGTCAACCTATGGCTTGGTGCGACTCCGTGGAAACTTTCCGGGAACATGACGGGCGTATGAACCTATCCTAACCGATGTCGAAGCTCAATCCAGTGAAAATTCGTATTGAAAAGATGATTATCCGAAGATGCTCCAACTGGTTCGTGAACCGGAAAATCAGAAGGACTATTCCCAACAATCCGCCGCGCGATTAGACTGTGCGTTTGTCCCCCCCATGACGTGATGGGAATGGACCTCCACGGTGCGAAACCGTCTGTCAGCGTTGGAACCGCTTGCGTTCGTGATCACTCCCCGATGATTTTCAAGGAACTGACCTCATGCAATCATTCCTACCATACCGTTGGCCGCTAAGTTTCATCGTGTGTTGGGCTAGCTGGACCGTATTCCCGCTCATGGCTCAGGACAAGCCTTTATCGCATCCCCCGTTGCGGGCCGCGCCGGCGCCCAGTCAGCGACCGCTCGCCGAAGGACCGAGAGTCTTCGTCGATGCCCAGAAGGGGGACGATACCAGCGACGGCAGCCAGGACAAACCCTGGCGGACCCTGAAACACGCCCTGGAGCAAGCCGAGCCAGGCGCCACCATTCACCTGCGTGGCGGCACCTACTACGAGCAAGTCCGCATCAGCCGGCAAGCACGAGCCGACGCTCCGTTGACCATTCGCTCATATCCGGGGGAGCAGGCCATTCTTGACGGCGGCTTCCGCGAGTTCTTCGAGGAACCCGCCACGGCCTGGCATCCCATCCAGGGCAGCCACGGTGAGTATCGGTCCGCGCGCGCCTATCCAAACCTACGCACGGTGCTGGGATTGTTCGGCGATTCGATGATCGGTTTGAACACTTACTATCATGCCCAAGATATGCGGGCGACCAACGAGCTTTGGGACCTGCAAGACGAAGCCAATCCCAAAACCAGCGACGTCAAGCCGGTCTGGTGTGGTCCCGGCTTGTGGTACAACCCGTGCGATGGCCGGATTCACATTCGCTTGGCCCACACACATCTACCGGCTAGCCCCAATTATCGGGGGGAAACCGATCCGCGCCGCATTCCCCTGGTCATCGCCCCGTTTCACGCCTGTCCGCTGACATTTGATGGGGCTAGTCATATCCAGATTCAAGACTTGGTCATTCGCGGCGGCGGCTATGACACCATCATTTGCCGTCAAGCCAGCAACATCGTATTCGATAATGTCACCATCTGGTGCGGCACCTACGGCATGCGCTTGATCGGCACGCGCCAGTTCAAGCTGTTGCATTCGGGACTGTACGGCAGCGTGCCGCCGTGGACGTTTCGCGGCGACACCAGCCTGCGCAGCTATCCGGGCCGGCCCTTCCGGGACATCACGCGCCTGGGAACGCACGCTTTGTTGGTTGGCGACGCGGGGCGGGAGTTCTCCGTGTACTATTTGCCGCGCAACGATGATTGGGAGATCGCCTACTGCGAATTTTGCGACGCTCACGACGGCCCCTACCTGGGGGGCGTGAATCTGCGGTTCCATCATAACTGGGTCCACACGTTGCAGGACGACGGCATTTATTTAAGCCCCATGTATGAGCCGTCCAGTTATTTGAAAACAGAGATTCACGTATATCAAAATCTATTCAGCGGCTGTTTGACGACCTTGGCGTTTGGTGGATCGGAAGAGACCAAGGATGTCATCTATATCTACCGCAACATCTTCGACCTCCGCGCCCCGATTCCGACAAGCCGGCCATCGTCGCGTAATCCGCAAGGCGGATATTCGAGCGGCAAGATCATCGGCGATCACGGCTCCCCCCCTTGGCCGACCATGTACATCTATCATAATACAGTCATCGCCAGCGCCGCGCGCTTTGGGGACATGTCGCTGTTGGGATCGGCAACCTCTGAACGTCCTCGACGGTTGTTCAACAACATCATCGTTCACTTGGACCGGCTGCCGGCCCTGCGCGTGCCCAGCGTGGAAGCCGCCCATTTCGACGGCAACTTGTACGGGGCGCCGAACGTGGACGAGAAACAAGCCGCCGCTTTTTTCCAGCGCTTCCGCGCCACGCCAGCCTACGCCGAGAGCAAGAAGGTCTATCCCCCTGGCTGCACCACGCATTCGCGGGTGGCCGACCCACGTTTCTCCCAGCTGACCGCCGATGCCACCGTCAAGAATGACTATCGCTTGACCAAGAACAGCCCCGCCGTGAACGCGGGAGTCCCCCTGCCCGCCGACTGGCCCGACCCATTGCGCGACCAGGACCAGGGACAGCCGGACATCGGCGCCCTCCCCTTGGGAGCGGCGCTGTTTCCCGTCGGCCGCGCGGCGGGGACGCGGGAATGACCACCAGAAGTCAAGGGAAAGTGAGGACATCCGCATGAGTCGCAGTCAACGCTACAAGGACATTCAACTGGCCCAGTTGCGCGGCTTCACGTTGGCGGCGACGGAAGGGAATTTCACCACGGCGGCCAAGGCGCTGGGGACGTCGGTCCCCACCGTCTGGCAGCAAGTGCGGGCGCTGGAGCACAAGCTCGGCGCGACGTTGATCTGGCGGCGCGGTCGGCTGTTGGAATTGACACCGGAAGGCCGATTGTTGCTGGAGCTGATCCAGCCGCATGTCAACGCCCTGGATTCGCTGGAACGGCTGTTCGAGACGAGACGCGCCGAGCTGCCGCAACAGCTCAACGTCGCCGCCACCTATTATCTCTTCGCCGACCATCTGCCGGCCTGCTTTCAAGAATTCACCGCCCAGCATCCGACCGTGCGCCTCAATCTGCGCGCTTCCATCTGGCCTGACGTGGTGCGCGCCGTGGAACGGGGCGAGGTCGATCTGGGTCTGGTTTCCTACGCTCCCGAAGCGCCGCGCAGCCCGCACTTGTCCTATGAGCCAATCTTTCCTCTATATTTCACGCTGTTCACGTCGAATCGGCATCCGCTGGCCCGTAAGAAGCGCGTCACCCCCGCCGATCTGGTGCAGTATCCGATCATCTCCTCCACCAAAGCGACATTTGGCCATCAAACCCTAGAGCGGATTCTGCGCAAGCACGATCTGTTTGAGCGCATCCACGTCATTATGGAAAGTCCCAGCACCGACCTATTGCGGAAGTACGTCGCGCTGGATTTGGGGATCGCCCTTGCCTATGTCAGCGAGCGCAATCCCCCCTTTCCCGGCCTGACTTGGCGCATCTTCGATCCCACCCTGGAGCCGGTGCTTGTGTACTTGATCCATCGCAAAGGAGCGCACCTATCCAGCCCGGTGCTGGCATTTCGAGAGGTGGTGCGAAGTTTGTTGGGGAAGTGAGACATTAACCAAGCCATTGCCATCTTATTGTTGTTCGTCACCACTGGGAACAAGTCATCGGCCAAGGCGTCGGCTGCCACCGCCACGTCATCCTCGTCGTACTCGGCACGGTAGATCCAGAAAAAAATGACCGCATCGCTCCCGACCCCTTATTCTTCCCTCACCGTTGAATCCGCGCCGAGCCGCCTTGAGCGAACGCTTTCACCTGCTCCAAGGTGGCCATTGTCGTGTCACCGGGGAAGGTGGTGAGCAAGGCGCCGTGTGCCCAGCCAAGTTTGAGTGCCTCTTCCGGCGTCTCCCCCGTCATCAGGCCATAGAAGAATCCGGAGGCAAACCCGTCCCCGCCGCCGACGCGGTCATGGACATCGAGATCGCAGGTCAAGGAGATATGCGTCTTGCCGCCGACCCAGGCCACCGCGCCCCAACTGTGCCGGGTCGTGGAATGGACCTCCCGCAAGGTAGTGGCCACGACTTTGATATTCGGGTGCTGTTTCACCACGTTGTCGATCATGCCAAAAAAGGCGCTGGGATCGAGCTTGGACTTGGCGGCTACCTCCGGGCCAGGGACGCCCAGTCCTTTTTGCAATTCCTCTTCGTTGCCGACCAGGACGTCCACATGTTCGACGATCCGACGGATCACTTGCTGGGCACGTTCGACGCCGCCGGAGATTTTCCAGATTTTCTCACGGTAATTCAGATCGAAAGACACTACCGCTCCCGCTGCCTTGGCCGCCTGCATCCCCTCGATGATCACTTCGGGGGTAGTCGGGGACAGCGAGGCGAAAATGCAGCCACTATGAAACCAGCGTACCCCGTCAGCGAAGATGTCCTTCCAGGGGAAGTCCCCCGGCTTGAGCTGGGCCGCCGCCTCGTTGGCACGGTTGTAAAACACCACCGGGGCGCGGACGCCATGCCCCCGGTCGCTATAGACCGTGGCCATGTTGGGTCCGGTGACGCCGTTATGGGCGAAATGCTTGTAGAACGGTTTGACCCCCATCGCCCGCACGCGCTCGGCAATCAGATCGCCAATCGGGTAATCGACCATCGCCGTGGCAATGCCGGTTTTCAGGCGGAAGCAATCGGACAGATTGGCGGCCACATTGAACTCGCCGCCGCTCACATGAATTTGACACTCAGACGCCTTGCGGAACGGAATGATCCCTGGATCAAGACGATGGACCAACGCGCCCAACGCCAGAAAATCCAGCGCGCCGCTGGGGGGAATGTTGAGATTGTGGGACATACAGGTTACTCCTCAATATGCTCAATATGCTCGCCGTTGGCTCGCACGCTAAACGTTCGTTCGTGAATCCACTCTCTCTCATATGGTCACCGCCGAAAATCCGCCGTCCACAGCGATGTTTTGGCCGGTGACGAACGAGGCGGCGCGTGGGGCGGCCAACCAGATGACGACGCCGGCCAGCTCGTGGGCTTCGCCGAAGCGCCGCATCGGCGTGTGGCCGATGATTTGCTGGCTGCGTTCGGTGTAGCTGCCGTCGGGGTTGAACAACATGGCTCGGTTCTGCTCGGCGGGGAAGAAGCCGGGGCTGATGGCGTTGACGCGAATCCCCTGGGTCGCCCACTCGCGGGCCAGGAATTTCGTCAGGTTGATGACCGCCGCCTTGGCCGCTGAATACGCTACCACGCGCGACAACGGCGTCATGCCGGACATGGAGGCGATGTTGATGACACTGCCTCGCCCCGCCGCCAGCATGGTTTCGCCGAAGACCTGGCTTGGCAACAGCACGCCCCCCACCAGGTTCAAATCGAACACGTCGCGCCAGGCTTCCAAGGGGAGTTGGCAAAAATCCCCGCCGGGTTGCAACGTCGCCTCAGGTCGATTGCCACCGGCAGCGTTCACCAACACGCTGACCGTCCCCCATTGGTGGACGATGGCATCGCGGGCGCGGGCCAGCGCGGCGCGATCCATCGCGTCTGCGGCTTGAAACAGCGCTTGACCGCCGGCTGCCTCGATGTGCCGCACGCGCTCTTGGCCGCGCTCGGCGTTGCGACCGACGATGGCCACCCGCGCCCCCGCGCTGGCCAACGCCTCCGCCATGCCGCCCCCCAGTACCCCCGTCCCGCCTACGATGACGGCGACTTCTTGATCTAAATGGAAAAGATCAGATGACATAGGTTTCATGGTGTATAAACAAGATGTTGTGTGTGGCTTGCCTGCGGCAAGTCCGCTAAACACGGATCACGGATCACTACCGCTTAATTCCTGACAGCGCTTCCAGCGCCAGCATCAGCGCTTGCGTCCCCTTGCGGCCATAACCTTGCGCTTTGAGGGCCATGTACAATTGATGGACCAAGGCCAAGCCGGGCATGGACAGGTTCATGCGTTTGGCTTCGTCCAGGGCGATCCCCATGTCCTTGATGAAGTGCTCGACGAAAAAGCCCGGCTCGAAGTCCCCTTTCAGCAGGCGCGGCGCATAGATGTCGAGCGACTTGCTGCCAGCGGCCCCGGTGCTGACGGATTTGAGCACGGTTTCCAAGTCCAGCCCCGCTTTGTGAGCGTAGATTAGTGCCTCGCACATGCTGACCATGGTACCGGAGATCAGGATTTGATTGACCATCTTGGTGTGCTGCCCCGCGCCAGCCGGCCCCTGATGCACGATGGTTTTGCCCATGCACTCGAACAAGGGGCGGATGGCTTCCACATCCTCGGCGTCGCCACCAATCATGATGGACAGAGCGGCGTTCTTGGCCCCCACGTCGCCACCGGATACCGGGGCGTCAATACTGGCCACCCCTTTGGCCTTGGCGGCTTCGTAGATCTCACGGGCCAACGATGGTTCACTCGTTGTCATGTCCACCAAGGCACACCCCGCCCGGCAGCCGGCCAACGCGCCGTCGGGGCCAAGGAACACCTCGCGCACGTCCGCCGGGAAGCCGACGATGGCGAAGATGACGTCGGCTTGCTCGGCCACCGCTTTCGGCGACGGCGCATAAGCCGCCCCCGCGTCGATCAGCGCCTGGGCTTTGTCCTTGGAGCGGTTATAGACCGTCGCTTTGTAGCCCTTGTTCATGATGTGTTGGCACATCGACCGGCCCATAACTCCGGTACCGATCCAGCCGATGCGCGTTTTACCCGGTTCCACCTTGTTGATTGGCATGATGTCCTCGTCGTTTCAGGTGCGAAACTCACTGTGGGGATCTAACCGGCGCTTATGGTAGCGGCGGACGGAACGAGCGGCAAATGGATTGCGCGGAAGAACTGCTTGGAAATCGGCGAAACCCCATATAAAATTCATCAGGTCTTCATGGCTTTTTCATCCTTGAGGAAACCGATGAGCTTACCGCGTTTAGGTGCGCCGATTGTGCTGGTGCATGGCATTCTGGGCTTTGGTGAATTACGTCTCGGCAAGTGGACCTTGGCCCGCTACTTTCGGGACATTCCCACGTATTTGCGCGCGTCCGGCAATCGGGTGCTGGTGGCTTGTCTGAGTCCAACCGGCGGCGTGGCCGAGCGCGCCGAGCAGCTGAAGCGTTTCCTCCGCGAGCACGCCAGCAACGAGGCAGTGCATCTGATCGCGCATAGCATGGGGGGCTTGGATGCCCGCTACATGATCTCGCGTCTGGATATGGCCCCGCAGGTGCTATCGTTGACCACCATCGGTACGCCGCACCGGGGCAGCCCGTTCGCCGATTGGGGCGTCCGCCGTTTGGAACGGCTGGTGAAGCCACTGATGCGCGTGCTGCACGTTTCTCCCCAAGGTTTTTACGATCTGACGACGACCAGCTGCCAGCGCTTCAACGACCAGACGCCGGACAAGCGGAACGTGCGGTATTTCGCCGTGGCCTCGCGTTGGGAACGGCGGCCGCCGAATCCGCTCTTCGATTTCCCTCAGCGCATCGTTTATGACGAGGAAGGCCCCAATGATGGCGTGGTGTCCTTGCATTCCGCCGCTTATGGGGAAAACCTGGAGGTTTGGGAAGGAGATCACCTCAGCCTGATTCACTGGCACTATCCCCCCTGCGCCAGCCGCGCCCCCGACCGCCACCTCAGCTACGGCGGCTTGGTGCGCCGTTTGGCGGCTGAAGGGTTTTGAGGGGGATTCCGAGACTGCGCTCACCAACGCTGACTCACCAAATACTTCTCAGGCATCGTGCTGGCCGTCACGGAAAATCCGAGTATTTTTGTTGGCAAAATGATTGTTGCCGTTTTCCCGTGGAGTTATAATTCCCCTATCAAAATACCGCATGGAAAATGCTCTTGCCCGTGTGCTCTCTCCGACGTGATCTGCGGATTTTCGCCCAGCGTATGTTAGGGTCGCCTACCCTCGTGAGTGATGCTTCTATAAGGTTATCCATCATAATTTTGGAGGTTCGTGCCGTGCGCTATCGTGTCCTGATTGAGCAGGATGAAGATAGCATCTTCGTCGCCGAAGTTCCCGCGCTTCCTGGTTGTATTTCGCAAGGGAAAACACGGTCTGAAGCAATCGCGGGGTACGTGGAGAGTCTACCAGCTCATGATGAGCCAGTTCCACCGTCTATCTCCGAGGAGGTCGTCGAGGTCAAGCCATGAGCTATCTGCCACGTGTCTCCGGACGCGCGGTGGTCCAGGCACTGGGAAAGCTCGGTTATTACCTGGATTGCCAACGTGGCAGCCCTATGGTGTTGCGTCACGCCGATCCGCCTCATCGCAGGTTGACCGTGCCAGACCATCCTGAAATTGCCTCCGGAACCTTGCGAGCCATTATTCGACAAGCTGGATTGACCGTCGAGGAATTCAAGAATTTTCTTTAAATCGATGAAAGAGCGAATGTTGTCGCAGTGGAACAGGACAGGCCGGCCCAAATTAACAGCAACCATGACACCGAGCTTAGAGGTCATCCCATGAGGAACGCACGACCGATTGCCACCCCGTATGGCGCCCCCATCTCCCGACGGCAGGCGTTGAAGACCGTCAGCGCCGGTTTCGGCTATCTGGCCTTGGCCGGCTTGCTGGGGCAGGAAGCCGCACGCGGGGCGCCGTCCCAAGGGCCGTTGGCGCCGAAGCCGCCGCACTTCCCCGTCAAGGCCAAGCGGATCATCTTCGTGTTCATGGAAGGGGCCATGTCCCAAATGGACACCTTCGAGTACAAGCCGCGCTTGCAACGGGATGATGGTCAGATCGCCCCCGGCGGCGCCGTGTTGACGGCTTCCAAATTCCGCTTCGCCCAGCATGGCGAGACAGGCACCTGGGTGTCGGAACTCTTCCCGCACCTCGCCCGGCATGTGGACAAGTTCTGTTTCATTCGCGGCCTCCACACCGACACGCCGGCCCATCCGCAAGCCATCATCCAGCTGCACACCGGCACGGCGTTGGCATCGCTCACCCGGCCATCAATGGGGGCGTGGCTGCTGTATGGCTTGGGAACGGAAAATCAGGACCTGCCGGGTTACATCACCATCAATCCATCGCCGAATTTTGGCGGCGCCATCAACTACGGCAGCGCCTTCTTGCCGGCACACTTTCAGGGGACGCGCGTCGATGACAGCGGGGCGATGCCGAACTTGCGTCCAGGGACGCCGTTGTCGCTGCAACGCCGTCAACTCGATCTCATTCAGGCCATGAACCGCGATCTGGCGACCAGCCCCGGCGCGCCGGACGAGATCGAAGGGGTGATCCAATCCTATGAGCTGGCTTTCCGCATGCAGGACAAGGTGCCGCAATTACTCGACATCTCCCGCGAGCCGCAAGCGGTGCTCGATGCCTACGGCGTCAAGCCCGGCCCGGAAGGAAGTTTCGCACGCCAATGCTTGATGGCTCGGCGGCTCAGTGAAGCAGGCGTGCGCTTCGTGGAGATCACCCAATCGGGTTGGGACCACCACAACAACTTACACAAGGGGCTAATCCGTCAATCCAAGATGGTGGATCAACCCACCGCCGCCTTGCTGACCGATCTGGAGCAACGGGGATTATTGGATGAAACCTTGGTCTTGTTCGGCAGCGAGTTTGGCCGCCTGCCAACCGCGCAAGGCCCCGACGGCCGCGATCACAACATCACCGGCTATCCGATGTGGCTGGCTGGGGCGGGAGTGAAGAAAGGCTACTCCTATGGCGGCACCGACGAATACGGCCTGCACGCCGTCGAAGGGCGCATGCACTGCATGGACCTGCACGCCACCCTGTTGGCCTTGATGGGATTGGATCATGAACGATTAACCTATCGCTACGCCGGTCGTGACTTCCGCTTGACCGACGTGGGCGGCAAGCCCGTCACGGAGATTTTCGCCTGACAATCGGTGACATACAAGGGGTGGCCGGGGCAGAGCGCGACGATGCTCCAGCCACCCCACACTGGTTTCAGATACGCCGATCCATTCTTTCCCGATTGGGATTGGGGATGGATCGTTTCGCGTGAGATGTCGCAGGTACGAAACGACCCCGCATCGTGCTTTGATTCACACCTTTTGCAGTTGGGATTCGAGGACGGCCTCGGCCAAGCGGTGGCAGTCTCCCAGATAGAACACGCCGATTTGGCGCGTGATGGCGAACCCCAGACTCGCCGCGATGGCGGTTCCCACGAACGGCACGAACTTGGCGACCTGTTCGGCGGCCATCATGCCGCCAAACTGTTTCAGCAACGTCAAAATCCCTTCTGTACTGGCGTACTTGACCACGCCATTGACCAAAGGGGCCAATGCGGGGACTGCGTATTCCTTCGTGGCCAGCACCCGATCCGTCAGGCCATACGTGTCGCGGATGAATTTGAACAACGACAACAGCACCGGCAAATCGACCGCGAAATTCGCTCCTGGAATGGGAATGGTTCCCCCCGCCGCCGACGCGGCCGCACTCCACATGGCGCGCTGCTTACATAGCTTTTTTTTTTCTTCGAGAAACTCCAGCGTGTACGCCTTGGCGGCGCGCACCCAGCGCTCTTGCTTGGCCGGGTCGAGAAGATTCTTGATGGCCTCTTCCAGCTCCCCCAGCCCACTGTTCAGCCGGCAGCTGGTGAAGAACACACGCTGCGGCTCGCCGACCTGTTCGCTGACGTTGTTCGTGACTTCTTCTTCCAATTCGGCCAGCTCCATGCCATCTTGCCAGAGGGTGTCATGCTTATTGCGCACGAATAGACAAGTCTTGCCGCGCCGGGTCACTTCGTGGAACAACGCGGTGTCGGCCTCGTGAAACTTGCCGTCGAAGACGCACAACAACAAATCAAATTCCAGCACCTTAAATCGGGCCAAATAGTCGGTCGCGGGAAATTTACTGGTGTCGTAACCAGGCAGATCGACCAGGGTTAAGCCGTTCCACTCATAGTCTTGCCGCTCCGTCGTCACATCGTTGCGAACCCCTTCGAGGGCCAATTTCTGGCCGGTGAGACGGTTAATCAGCGACGACTTGCCACAACCCGGTTGACCAAACAAAGCAATCGACACGCGTACGGCGTCTTCGGCTTGCATCCGGGCGCGGATGCGTTCCGCGGATTCGGTTAATGACATCTTAGCGCCCCTTCCAGATACTCTATACGGTCACGGTGCTCCAATATGACTATAGGAAGGCACAAGCCGTGGTGCATGATGGGTGCCTCCTCTCCGTGTTGACCCCGCGCTGACACGATTCTAAGCAGCCACTCCGCTAGAGCGGTGCGTGAGTGTGAAGGAAGTGGTTTCCGCCGCCACTTTCACCCTGTTGCTTCTTGCTTGGAATCCCGCCAGGGTATCACACTTGATTTACTATATGGGACGCTTGGGCACAATATCGCTAACCGATTTCTGGATCGAAATCGACAACGAACGGATTGTGCGTGACAGGGATCATTGGTTAGGTCACAATGGGTGGATCGTCATTATAAGAATCCACTTTGGCAAGTTAGCCGCCCCTTTGACCGCGTTTTTCTCCGTGGTTGGCGGGTCTAGTGCGCCCGACGGCTTCAGGTAACTTTTCCGAACGGTCCCCTTGGGAAAGGCCAAGCATTGGTCATCCCTGCTCATCTCAGCCACACTGAAAGGAGATATTTTGATGTCATTTCGATATTGGCTGTTGGCGTTGGCCGTGCTGATACTTGGATTATTGCCAGTGGTTGTCTTTTGGATTGGATGGCAAGTCGCTCGTGTCGAGGTGGAACCGGATACTTTCCTCGTTGTCACCAACCGTTGGGGCCAGCCGCTCCCCGAAGGTGCCATCGTCGCCCCCGATGGCACCTACAAGGGCATCCAACGCAAGGTGCTGCCGGAAGGGCAGTACTTTCTCAACCCGCTTTGGTACACCTACGAGCGCCATAACATCCTCAAGGTGCCTGAGAAATACTGCGCCGTCCTCATCCGCAAGGCCGGCACCGAGATCAGCGCGGAACGCAAGGCTAACGGTGAGTTCCTGGCCCGTGGTCCCATCGATCTGGACGCCAAGCTGGAACCCGGGGAACGGGGCATCGTCGAGCAAGTCCTCGGTCCAGGAAAGTATCGCATCAACCCTTATGAATACGATTACGAGCTAGTCCAGGCGGTCGAGATCCAGTCGCAGCAAGTAGGAGTCAAAATCTTGCGCTGGGGGGAGGAGCCGCCCAAGGACCGCCCCAATCCCTACATCGTCGCCGATGGACAACGGGGCGTGCAACAGACGCTTGTTCCCAGCGGCACGCACTACATCAATCCCTACGTGGTCGAGATCATCCCCGTGGATCTGCGCGCGCACACCGTCATTTTCGAGGATATTGAATTTCCCTCGAAAGACGGTTTCACCATCGAGCCGCGCGTCGAGGTGCGCTACAAGGTGATGCCCGAAAAGGTGTCGGAATTGTTCGTGCTACTGTGCGAGAATGGCGTGCTTTACCAGCACGATGAGACGCTGGACGACCAGGGCAAGAACCCCATTTTGCAAAAGATCGTGTTGCCGTTGATTCGTGGCTACGTTCGCATCGAGGGGAGCAAGCACGATGCCCGCGAGTACATCAGCAAGCCCAAGGACGAGGAAGAGATGCCGAATAATGGCAAAACCTCGAATCCGCGTGAACGTCTGCAAGAAGAGTTGATGGCCAAGGTGAAGCCGGAGTGCGCTAAGGTCGGGGTGGACCTGGAGTACGTCGCCGTTGGCCAACCGCGGATGAATCGCTCGCTGGAGGAGTTGGCCTCGCAGATCCGCGAGCGCGAGCAAGCCCGCATCACGCGCAAAACCAACGAGCAAAAAGTGATCCAATTCGAACGCGAGCAAAAGCTCAAGTCCACCGAGGCCTTGGCCCAACAGCGTCAACGCATCATCGACGCCAACACCAGCCTGGAACAGGCAAAGATCATCGCTGAGCGGCGCGTGCAGAACGAGAAAGCGAAGCTGGGTGCCGAGCTGCAGTCAGCGCAAGCTCGCTTGGACGGGGCCAAGAAACGAGCCGAGGCCATCCTCACTCAAGGGAAGGCCGAAGCCAACATCATCATGGCGGAAAACGAAGCGGTCGTGGCCGAGCTGAAAAAAGCCGTCGATGGCTTCCCCACTCCTGATCATTTCGCTCAATATCATGTGCTGGCCAAGCTGTCGCCGGCCCTGGCGGAAATCTTCGCCTCTGACACGAGCGAGTTCGCCAAACTCTTCTCGACCTATATGGCCCCCGGTTCACGCAAGATCGAGCTGGCTGGGCCGGTGCCGAGCGAACCGAAGGTCGCCGAGACTGACTCGGACATCGATTAACAACGGACATCACACGGACATAATCACTGGACCAACCATCCCATGAGGTGAAAATATGACGCTTTCCAATCCAACATCTGAAGGGGGCAAGTCCCGCATTCGCCGTTTCCTGGCCGCTCTGCGTCCCAATCACGCGGGGTTGATCTGCTTTGTCGTGCTGCTAGTGTTCGTATCGTTGGTGTTTTCGTTTTGGGACAGATTTCTGCATCATGTGCCGTCGGGGCATATGCTGGTGGTCATCTCCAAATGGGGGGAGCCGCTCCCCGAAGGGCAAGTCCTGGCCCAACCGGGTCAAAAAGGAATTCAAGAGCAAGTACGCGGCGAAGGCTGGCACTTCATCTGGCCGATCCTCTACGAAACCGAAGTCAAGCCGAACATCGTTGTCCCCAGCGCGAAGATGACCGGCAAAGGCATCGAGCCAGCCAAGGTCGGCATCGTCAAGGCGCTGGGTGGAACGCCGCTTCCGCCCGGTCAATTCCTGGCCAATAAGGGACAACAGGGGATTTGGCGCGAAATTCTGCTCCCCGGATCGTATCGGCTCAATCCCTATGGTTACGAGGTGACGCTCGTGAACATGGTGGAGGTCAAGCCGGGTTACGTCGGCGTCAAGAGACGCAAGCTGGGGGAGGACGGCAAAACCGAATTCGCCACCAAACCGACCGAGAAAGGCATCATTAAGGATGAAATCCTCCAGCCCGGTCTCTACGCCATCAACACCGAGGAGTATGAAGTCATCCCATGCGAAGTCGGCATTTACCAAACGACCTATCACTACTCCAAGAATCCTCAAGAAAACACCGCTTTGGTATTCGACGCCAGCGACAGCAACCGTATCGAGCTGGATTGCACTATCGAATGGGAGCTGAAGCCCCAGTATTGGCCGGTGTGGCTATCGAAGTTCCGTGGCATGGCTCGGATCGAAAGCACGGTGATCCGGCCCAATGTCAAGAACATCAGCCGCAATAAAGGACAAGACTACGGCGCTGAGGATTTTCTCGATGGGACCAAGCGAGAAAAGTTTCAGGCTGGATTCACGCAGGGGCTGGATGATGAGTGCGAGAAGGACAACGTGATCGTCCGCAACGCCTTCATTCGGAACATCATCATTCCCGACAAGTTCCTCGAGCCGAAGCGGGAGGAACAATTGATCAAGGAAAAGGCCGTCACCCAAGCCGAGCAGACCCTGACCGCCGAAACGCATAACGACGTCGTCGCGGCCCAACGCGCCATCCAATTCGAGGTCGCCAAGGTGACGGCCACCACCGAGCGATTGGTCGCCGCGATTCAGCGGGAAGCCGAGAATATCGGCATCATCACCGACGCCGAAATCGCCAAGATGCAAGACGAATATAGCGCCCAGATAGCGATCTTGGAGGCCCAGAACAAGGAGCTGCTAGGCAAGGCCAACGCCGAAGCCACGAAATTGAAGAACACGGCGCGGAGCAGCTTGTACCAGATGAAGATGGACGTCTTCGCCAGCGACATCGACGCCTTCCTGCGCTACACCATGACCCAGAACCTCAGCTCCAACATGCGGCTACGGCTGTTCCAGTCGGGACCGGGAACGCTGTGGACCAACATGGGGAACAAGGACATGAACCTGTTCATGCCCATGCCCAGCGGCTCAACGGGACGGTAAGCCATGATCCGGCAAGGCTCGTGGGGCACGTTGTCAATGTGCCCCATACAGCCCCTTAACTCAACTTGTGCAGTTTTTAACCAATTGGGTAAGCGTGATGACGCAACTAGTTATTATATATGCATTTACGCCATAGGCACTTATCTGATCATTATTGCTGTAAGTGCTTACACAATAATAAGTTATGAAAACCGCACAAGTTGAGTTTATCCCCTCTTTTCCAGGATTCGCCTGGCGTGACCATCGCGTCACACTGTAATCTCTTCCGGCTTCATATCGGCGTCAGGCACTTCCTTGGCATCGGGATCGAACCAAGCGTCTTGAAACACAATGCGTTCGCGTTTGCGCATGGCTTGGTTAGCGGTCAAGGCCATGATGGCGTCCGCCATGGCGGCCACGCCGTCACAGTGCGGCTTGGGCCGGTCTTCCTTGGACGCCCCTTGCTGCCACATGCGGATACAGTAGGCGAAATGTTCCATCTCCTCGCGGTAGCCCTTGCTGACTGGTCCAGCTCCCAGCGCCGCTCCGCCCGTCACGGCGGCTTGGGCGGCGGCGGGGCCGGTGCTGGCCGACGCATCGAGCGCGGGGGAGCTGCCGCCGCCGCTTGTCACCGAAATGTCCACGCGCCGGCCGCCATCGTCCGGCTTGGAGCCGCGCTCCTTCCACAGCATGACTTTGGCTTCCGTCTCCACGACCATCGTGCCGTCGCGGCCCATGACGCATTCACCGTAAGGCTCGAAAGCGTTGGTGCTGATGGAGGAATAGGTGACAATGACGATGTCGTTGGGGTCTTTGATCTCCTTGCGCGTCGAGGGATCGACATAGTAATTCTTGCCGGGGAACTCGAAAGTGACAAAGACGTGATCCTCGACTTCGCGGTCGTCCTTGTAGAAGAACTTGCCGCCGACGCCAGAGACGGCCAAGGGGTGGACCTTCCCCAGAAAGATGCTACAAGCGTCCAATTGATGGCTGCCTAGCTCGGCCATCAAACCGCCGCCGGTGCGGTTGTACAAGCGCCAGCGCACCAGCTCTTCCATGCTTTTGTAGCCGTGCCGCTGGATCGTGCTTTCCAGGGCCTTGCGATCTTCCTCGGGAACGGCCTTGCTCCAGCTGTCGCCGCGCGGCGGGGTGTTATTGCGGTGCCACAAGGCGCGGATATGCTTAACATCCCCCAACACGCCGGCTTGGATGACTTCATTGGCATGGGCGTACAACATGCTGTAGTGCCGTTGATGACCGATGGACAGCACTTTGTCATGCTCGCGGGCGGCTTGGATCATTTGCTTGCACTGGTCGATATTCCAAGCCATGAGCTTTTCGCACAAGACGTGCTTGCCTTTTTGCATGGCTTCGATGGCCACCGGCGCGTGCAGGTGCAGTGGCAAGGCGATGACCACGGCTTCGATGTCGGGGTCGTCGAGCAGCTGGTGGTAATCGTCGTATTGCTTGATCTTGTTTTTGGCGTCGCTGCCATACATGTGATAGAAGCCTTTGCGCGGGCTGTTCGGATTGCGGTGCAGCTCTCCTTGAAAAATGCGTTTCTGATTGGAAGGGCGGATGTCGCTATAGGCGACGAACTCCAGATAGGCGGGGTTGTGCTCGCCGACCAACACGCCCCCTTCGTCGCCGGCGCCGATCAGGCCGGCCTTGACCGGCTTGCCGAAGCCGCGCTCGGAATCGTAGCCGAAGTAAGCGGCGGCGCTGAGCGGCAAGGCCACGCCCCCGGCGGCCAACATCCCCTTCATGAAATCGCGCCGGCTCAGCCCTTTCTGGCGCGCTGCGGCGTCGTCGAGCGCCAGCTGGCCGACCACGCGCTTGAAATTCCCTTCGCCGATGGCTTGTTCTTCGGGAGTCATGTCGAGTGCCATTGGGTAATCTCCTGGCAAGAGTCGAGTGTTTGGAAAATTCGCCGTGAGGGAATAGGAACTCTATCCCGTAGGTCATCGCGCCAGCGCCGGTTCCCGTTCTTCCCGCCGGGTCTCTGGCGCGGCGCGCCGGCGGAACGGATTGAGGAACGGCAACAGGGCATCCAGCCCCAGCCAGCGGCCGCTGCGGGTCGTGGCCAAGGCCATCAGGGCGAGAAATTCGATGACGTTCTTATTGACGAAGACGTAATGTCCTTCGGAACGCGGCACTTCCGGCAACCAGGGGAACGGCGGCATGGGCAAGTAGGTCAACACGAGGAAGGCCGCTCCCGCCACGCAAGCGGTTCGTGTCAGCAAACCAGCCAACAGCAGTAGGCCAATGATCGTCAAGCCGAAAGCCACCACCACGTCGGCCCGTTCCAAGGGGGTCATCTTCGGAAATTGCGTCAGCTTCGCCTTGGTGACGGCCCACATGCTCTGCTGAGCGATGGCCAACGGCGGCTGGTCCTGTTGCTCTGGCGTCAAGACATCGCTCAATGCCGCTTGCATCTTCTTGGTCTGCTTGTCCAGTTCAGTACGCATTTGTCGGCGGAGCAAGTTCGCTTCGTCTTTGAGAGATTGAATCTGGTCAGCCACGGTCAACGCACCAAACGTCTCCCCCACCGATGATTCCAATTGGCGAATCTCCTTCCATTTGCCTTCGTATTCTTGCGCCATCTCCGGAATGGTGGTTCGCTTCGTGACCTTGTAGGGACCATAAGGCGAATCGGTTTCGATTTGAATGGACCATTCGCGGTGGTTCCAATCCTCATTGGTCATCCAATTGACCACCTGGTCTTGTTGCTGTTCAAACTTGGCTTGGGCTTTCTTTCGTTGATCCGCGTCCAAATCATAGTAGGCGACAAATTGATCAAAATAGGCTTGCCAATCACGTTTCAAAGCCGGAGGGATGCGGGTGTGCGGGGGCGTTTTGCCGATCTCCTGTCCCGCCGGCACGGGCAGGGGTTTGACCCGTTCCAGCACGGAGTCGCCGGCCTTGTCTCGAAAATAATCAGCGAAAGGACCACGCGCTTCGCGCAAATACGCCTCGCTGGTCCAAGTTTCGGAGCCAAGCTTATCGATCCCTTCAAACAGGAAGTGCCAGCCGATAGCCAAACGCAACAGCACGAGAAAAACGCGGGTGGTGACATTCATGGTGAGTAAAGTGAGTCGGTTCCTTTTGGGGATGGTTCCAAGGTGACGGTCGCGGGAGCAAATCCCAGAATCACGGGGCGGGACGCTTCCGCGGTGGGCAATAAAATAACGCCGATGCCGGGATGAGCGGCGACATACGCCCGCGCCGCTTCCAGACCCAAGATGAAAAACGCCGTGGCCAAAGCGTCGGCCTCGGCGGCGGTCGGGGCGACGACGCTGACACTAGCCAGCCCCTCAGCGGGCCAGCCGGTGCGCGGGTCGAGAATATGCCCTAACTTCCGGCCATTATATTCCAAATGCTGGAAGGTGGCCGCCGAGGTCGCCAAACCGGCGTCGCGCAACCAGATCGAGGCGAGGCGCCGCTCCGGCTGCCAGGGATGGCGAATCCCAACCAACCAGCCACGTTCCCCCCCCGGTTCATTTCCTATAGCGTACACGCTGCTATGGCCGCCGTGCAACAGGGCGGACGATAAATTCCACTTCGTCCGCAAGGTTTCCGCCACCCGATCCAGCGCGTAGCCCTTGCCGATACTGCCGAGGTTGATTTCCAAACCGGGGCGTCGAAACGACACGCTCCGGCGCGCGGCATCTAATTCGACATGGTTCATGCCGACTCGTTGCCGCACGTCGGCCCGTTCTTCTTCCGTGGGAACACGTCCTTGGCGGCGGAAAAAGCCCCAACACTTGACCAATGCCCCGGTGGTGATGTCGAACGCGCCGCTGGTTTGTGTCTGCAACCGTTGTGACAGGGCCAGTAAACCGAACAAGCGCTCCTCGACGACGACCGGATGGCGGGCCGCCAGGCGATTGAGACGGCTGATTTCGCTGTGTTCGTTGTACACCGTCAGCTGCGCTTCGAGGCGGTCGATCAAATCCAGAGCATCGTGGGCCATCTCGGCGGCGTGCGGCGTGCCGAAGGGGAAGGCGATCTCGAACTGCGTGGCCATTGCTTGCCGGCGGAAGCGCACCAGGGCGAAGTCGGCACGCGAGGGGGGCGCGGGTTCACCACTCGCCAATTGGCGCAGATCCAGGAAATCCCGGCGATTCATCGGCACCTCACAGGGGCGGGGTTGATTCCTGGTGCCAGCGGCGCAGGCGAAACGCCAACGATAACATCAACGAACCAAACACGATGGAAAAAATCGCCACCGAGAAGGCGATGAACAGGGCAATTACGATTCCACCGATCATGGGGAAAACCATCACGAGCAAGCCGAACAGCACGGACAAGACACCGCTGAGGAACAGCCAAAATTCTCCCTGAATTTCCTGGCGCAGCTGAAAGGCGGCGACGATTTCAAAAATCCCCGTGACAATCGACCAGGCAGCGATCAGCAAGATGATAGCTAGCTCCGCCGCCGGCAGCCAGAAAAAGATGATCAAGCCGATGAGGATGCCGCAGACGCCTTCCAGCACCACTGCCCACCAACGCGGCCCCGGCACCTGTCCCAGCGTCACCGCCGCCAGCGCGAAGACGCCATTCACCAAGGCGAACGCGCCGTAGACAATCACTAACACCGAGAATAGCGCCGTCGGATTCAGGAAACCGAGAATGCCAAAGGTGATGCCGAAGATCAGCACCAACGCCCCACGCAGGGCCAACATCCACCAATTTTTCGCTACCGTCCGAATGGACATAAGTATGTTCCCCTATTGGTGAGATTCATCGTTTCGCGTCCCCTCAACGTGCGCGAAACGATGAATCACCTATTTCATGAAGCATGAATGCTTTTGTAGCAGGCGACGGGTCTTCTCGCTACATTGAAAACCAGTGAAGTCTTTCCTCGAAAACGGTATTCCTCCCATGCCAACCTCTGAAGAATCTTTCTTGCAACGTGTTCGTCAAGCCGTCGTCGAAGGGAATCGAGCGGGACATGTCGTGGACAAGCCCCAGCGCGGCACGGTGGGGTATCAGGGGGCCGGCGCCGATCCGATGGCCCGGTTGCGCGATCAGTTCACGGCGGCGGGGGGGCATTTTCATGCGGTGGCGGATCGACAGGCCGCCGTGGCCGCCGTGTGTGTGATTCTCCAACAACATCCGATTCGCAAGGTCTTATTGGGGCACGGGAAGTTGCTCGACGCGCTGCCGCTGGCGCCAGCCTTACAGGCGGCGGGATGGGAAGTGATCACGCTCTCAGAACTGCAAGCCCAACAGGGCCGGGAGGAATTGTTCGCCGCCGACGCGGGGATTACCGGCGTCGATCACGTCATTGCCGAGACGGGGACGCTGGCCGTCGCTTGTCGTCCCGATGATCCGCGTTCGTTGAGCCTGTTGCCGCCGTTGCACATCGCCGTCGTGGAACGCTCGCAATTGGTGCCGGATTTGTTTGATCTGTTTGAGGCCATCGCGCCGGCAACCCGGCCCATGCCGTCGTGCTTGACGCTGATCACCGGCCCCAGCAAGACCGGCGACATCGAGCTGCGTCTGGTCACGGGTGTTCACGGTCCTGGAGAGGTGCATTTGGTGTTGGTGGATGGCGAGCGGGAGACGTAAGTCTCGATGGTTTGAGTACCAGGGGACTTACGGCCCCCGCTCGCCGGGATGAAGTTACTCCCTGTCCCCACTTGCCTTGATCACTTCCACTTTGACCACGCGAGGCCGTTCCTCGAAGAACCATTCGATGCGCACCCGGCTGCCGACCTTCAATTCTCGAATGACTTTCAACATGGTCTTATCTGGCCCGCCACCGTCCTTGGGCAAGCCGCCGACCCAGCGCGGCACGTAGCGGCGTCCTTCCGCCTCGCCGTCCGCCTTCACTTCAATGAAATTCTCTCCTTTATTGGTGATGACGCCGACCACGGTGCCGGTCTTCTTGGCTGGCTCGGCTTGCTTCTCGTCGGCGAAGGCCCGTTCCTCGCCGCCGGTCAACGTCACGACTCCCCAGGAACCGGCCACCACGACCGTTCCCACCAACACGCGCACGATCATGTGTTTTGGCAACATCTCGTCATCTCCTCGCTCTTCGATGAAACGGACGGAAAACTCCGTGCCCACGACCGAGACCGTCCCGATCGGCGTTCGGACCACGAAGGAACCTTGACCCCTGGCAACCGAGCAGTGGATCGCTCCTTGTCGCAACAAGATTTCTTCGGCCCGCCGCGCGCCGCCGATACTCAACATGGTCCGCGGTTCCAGCTGAATGCGACTGTAGCCTCCCAGGGTTAATTCAGCGGGTTGCGGGCCAGTGCGCAACACGGCGCCGCGTCGCAGCGCGTCCCCCTCGACGATTTCGATTGGCCCACTGACGGTCAGCGGGACGTCGGCATACCACGCCCGCCAACCGCCAAAGATTCCCACCGCCATCAGCACCGACGCCGCCAGGGCCGCGACCGCCCAGCGCCAGCGTTGTCGAGGCCGGGTGCGGCGCGGAATGACGGCGCTGAGGTCGGGCGGCGTTTCGCCTCCCAGCTCCTCACGGAGCAACACGTCCAGCAAGCGATCGCGCCATTCGTTCATGGGGAGGAGGCCGTTTCGGTGCGAAGGTGCCGTTGGATACAATCTGCCAGCATGGCCCGGACACGCTGCAACGCCGATTTGATGCCGTTCTCGCTCATGTGCAGCAGGCGGGCCATTTCCGCCCGCGATTTCTCTTGCGTATAACGCATCGTCAACAGCTGCTTGGGTTTGTCCGCCAGTTTGTCCAGACACTGACGCAACGCTTGTTGGTAATCCACGATGGAATTGGAGCGGGGAAATTCCGTGGCCCACAAATGTTCGGCCTGTTCCAAGGTGCTGCTGTCCACCCGCACGGGATTAGCGCGCTGTTTGCGACAATGCGCCAGAAACAAGTTACGCGCGATGCCACGCAACCACGCCGCGCGGCGCCGTTCCTCGCTCGCAGGCGGCGGGGACTCACTGCGCAGTGCCGCCAGAAACGTTTCCTGAACGAGGTCTTCAGCCGTGGCGGCATCGACCGCGCCCAGGTAACGCAGATAGCGATAAATCTCGGCCTGATGGCACCGCACCAGCGCGGTTAGCTCCTCGCGGTTCATGAACCGGTGCTTGTTCCTTTCGGCAGTCTGCTCAATAGACAGTTGCGCGAACGCCATCCAAGGGTGCGGGAAAAGTTAGCGATACAACGGAGAACATGAATCTCACTTCCTATAATACATAGTGATGCTGTGGAATTTTGATTTAACCACGAAGGAGTTGGTCCATGTTCAAGACGAAAAACGATCTTTCGGAAAGCACACGTTCTCATGTCGTGGAACTGTGTAACAACCGTCTAGCCGATGCCATCGATTTGATGTTGCACGCCAAGCAAGCCCATTGGAATGTCAAAGGACCACAGTTCATCGCCTTGCACGAATTATTCGACAAAATCTATGAAGACGCGGCGGAATACGTGGACCTGATCGCCGAGCGCGTGGTGCAGCTGGGCGGCAGCGCGGACGGCACCCGGCAACTGATCGCCAATCGTTCCACCATGCCAGAATATCCCGCCAACATCGCCAACGGCCGAGACCATGTCGAGGCGTTGTCGAATTCGTTGGCGTTCTTCGGTAAGGCCGTCCGATTCGCCATCAACAAGGCAGACGAGCTGGAAGACAAGGACACCGCTGATATTTTCACGGAAGTATCGCGCGGCGTGGATAAGTGGCTCTGGTTCGTCGAAGCCCATGCGCAAGCCGAACAGTAAGCATTAGGAATCGTTTAGCGGGCGAGCCACCGGCGAGCACCCCATGACCGGACCCCAATCATGCCACGTTACTCCACGCGCCAACGCGATCACGATGCCGATTTGCCGCCGACGAAAATCACGGGTGAATCGTTGCGTGAAGTCGGTATCGTCTTCGGCTATCTGTGGCCGTATCGCGGGAAGATACTGGCGGCGCTGGCGGCGTTGCTCGTGTCCAGCACGTTGGCCCTGGCGTTTCCGTATGTGGTCGGCAATCTCGTCGATGGCGCGCTGGCCGGCCGGCTGACCGATCCCAGCACCGGCTTTTGGCATGGCAATATCAATCACATCGCCTTGGCATTGTTGGTGATCCTCGCTTTTCAGGCGGTGTTCACCTTTTTTCAATCGTACCTGTTCACCGAAGTCGGCGAGCGCGGTTTGGTGGGGTTGCGCGGCGACACGTATAGCCAGCTCATTCACTTGCCGCTGGCATTTTTTAGTCAGCGCCGCGTCGGTGAACTGACGAGCCGCATCGCTGCCGACTTGGCCTTGATCCAAGACACGATCATCGTCACCCTGCCGCACTTGTTCCGGCAAATCGCATTACTCATCGGCGGCATCGTGTTGATCACCGTCACCTCGCCGCGTTTGACGTTGGTGATGCTGGCGGCGCTGCCGGGGTTGATCCTGGTGGCGGCCCTGTTTGGCCGGCGCATCCGCCAGGCCGCGAGGGACGCCCAAGACCGCCTGGCCGAAACCAATGTCATCGTCGAGGAAACGCTGCAAGGTGTCACCAATGTCAAGGCATTCACCAATGAAGCCTACGAAAGCCAGCGCTATCGGGCAGGATTGCAAACTTTTCTGACTTATGCTCTGCGCGGCGCGCGTTATCGTGGGGCCTTCATCGCCTTCATCGTCTTCGCTCTGTTTGGGGCCATTGTCGTGGTGATGTGGTATGGGGCTGGCTTGGTGCAGAGCGGCGACCTCAGCGTGGGGGAGCTAACCCGTTTTTTACTCTACACCATGTTTGTCGGCGGCGCGCTCGGTTCTTTCGCCGATCTCTACAGCCAGCTGCAACGGGCCATCGGCGCCACGCAGCGCGTGCGCGAGATTCTCAACGAGACGCCGGAAGTGTTGGACAATTCTGCTTTCTTCTCCGAGGAGGGGAAAAAAACTTCCCGCCCGCGTGGCGACGTGCGCTTCGAGCAAGTGGCGTTCAGCTATCCGTCGCGCAAAGAAGTGCCGGTATTACGGGACATCACATTAGCAGCGCAGGCCGGCGAGCGCATCGCCCTGGTGGGACCGAGCGGCGGCGGCAAATCGACCATCGTGGCCCTGCTGCTGCGCTTTTATGAACCGGACGCGGGGCGCATTCTCATCGATGGCCGAGATGCCCGCGCTTATACCTTGACCGAGCTGCGCCGCCATATGGCCGTGGTGCCGCAAGATGTGCTCCTCTTCGGCGGCAGCATCGCCGACAACATCGCCTATGGCAAACCGGGTGCCAGTCAGGCCGAGATCGAAACCGCCGCCCGCCAAGCCAATGCACATGATTTCATCATGTCGTTTCCGCAAGGGTATGCCACCCTGGTCGGCGAGCGCGGCATTCAACTATCCGGCGGCCAGCGGCAACGAGTCGCCATCGCCCGCGCCATCCTGAAAGACCCCGCCATCCTAATCCTCGATGAAGCCACCAGCGCCCTTGATTCCGAGAGCGAAAGCTTGGTGCAACAAGCCCTGGAAACACTGATGCACGGCCGCACCTCGTTCATCATCGCCCACCGCCTGGCCACCGTCCGCACCGCCGACCGCATCCATGTCATCAAAGACGGCGTCACCGTCGAAGCCGGCACCCACGCCGAGCTGATCGAGCGCGAACATGGCGTGTATCGGATGTTGTCGGAATTACAGTTTGATTTGCGGTGAGCATCGGCCCCATCTGTCTGCGGCCGAGAAAGCGGAAGCGGATGGATCGCTGCACAAGGTAGATCATGACAATCCTTAAGACGAGGGCCAGATTACCTTGAAGCAAACCAACGTGGAGGCGGTCGGGACATGAAAGTTTATATTTCCGTTGAACTCCAACGGCAGGTTCGTGCGCGCTTCACGAACTGTTGTGCCTACTGCCGGACAGCGGAGCACTGGACGGTTACCATCTTTGAATTCGAACATATTGTCCCCCGCGCCGCCGGTGGTGAAACAGTTTTTGACAATACTATGTGTTTCCTGTCCAACTTGCAGTCGCTACAAGTCGGACCACATCTCGGCACTCGATCCAGACATCCTTTTCCCCCCTCGCCACACCACCGCCAGCATGGTACGATAACCTCATCATCGGGGAACCCAGATGGCAAAGGAGGCGTGGCTCATGGCGGACAAGCAACTATTGGCGGGGGCGGCGACCAGCGTGATTTCCCCCAAGTTGGGGGTGTCGCTGTGCGGTTCGATGCAAGAACGGTTGGCCAGCAACATCCATGATAATTTGCACGCGCGGGCGTTGGTGCTCGACAACGGCGACACGCGCCTTGCCGTGGTAGTGCTGGACCTCATCGCCGCCCGTAAGGAATGGCTCAGCCAGATCAAGCACCAGATTCACAGTTTCACCGACATTCCGCTGTCGAATATCCTGATTAGCTGTACCCACACCCATAGCGCTGTCACGCCAGTATCAGTGTTTCAGAGCAACGCCGATACGGAGTACCTGCAATGGGCGAGGCCGCGCGTGGCGGATGCCGTGCGCATGGCCGTGCAACGCCTGGCGCCGGCGCGCGTCGGGTGGGGGGTGGCCCGCGAGGAACGGACGGTGTTCAATCGCCGCTTTTTCATGAAGCCCGGAACCAAGCTGCTCAATCCGTTCGGTGGCCAGGATCGGGTCAAGATGAACCCCGGCGTCGAGAACCCCGCTATTGACAAGCCAGCGGGACCGACCGACCCCGAAGTGACCGTGTTGGCCGTGCAGAAGGCGGACAAGCCCGCTGGCCAACCGCTGGCCCTGTTCGCCAGTTACGCCCTGCACTATGTCGGCGGCAATCCGGGCGGCGACGTGTCCGCCGACTACTTTGGCATGGTAGCCGATCTGCTCCACGAACGCACCGGCGGCCCGCGCCGCGACCCGCGCCAGCCGTTTGTCGGCATCCTGGCTAACGCCTGCTTTGGCGACATCAACAACATCGACGTTCGCAAGCGCATCCGCCAGCCGTATGAATATCACCAAATGTTCGCCGTGGCCGAGCTGGTGGCCAATGCCATTCATGATGCCTGGCGCGACATCCGCTATGTCGATTGGGTGCCGCTGGATGTCCAGGAAACGTCAGTTGATCTCGCCGTGCGCAAGCCAACCTCCGAGGAAGTCCGGCAAGCCCGCGAGCTACTGGAACGCGCTCCGCAAGGCCCCTTGCGGACCTTGCCGGACATCTACGCCCGCGAGACGATCCAGCTGGTCGATTTTCCCGACCGCTACCAAACGCCGGTGCAGGCCCTGCGCATCGGCGATTTGGCGATCTGCGCCTTGCCAGGGGAGCCGTTCTGCGAAACCGGCCTGGCCATCAAGGCGAAAAGCCCCTTCAAGCCGACCCTGATGGTGGGCATGGCCAACGACTACGCTGGCTATCTCCCCACAGAGGAACAACATACCTTGGGAGGCTACGAAACCTGGCGGGCCAAGTCGAGCTTTCTGGAAGTGGCCGCCGCTGGCAAAATCCAGGACGCCGCCATGAAACTGCTGGACACGTTGGCCGCCGGCGAAGGGCGATGAGTCTATTGTGTCCAGCAGTCAACGCTTCTTCGAAGCGTCGCTAACCTGTTACGATCACCACCTAGCACCAAAAGATACTCACCATGGATTCCACGATTCTGGATCAATTGCAACAAACGCTACAATCTCAGGGAGCTGACCAGGCTTTGACACAGCTTTGTGATACATTGCGGCGGGACAAAGATTACACCAGCCTGTTTTACGCGCTGCTGTTGAAGAAACGGCATGAGTTGGGCATCGCGCCGGTGCTGACCAATGCCTCATCGCAGCTGTCGGAGCAACAGCAGCTCGATTATGAGGATGGCATCCGGGCGGCGGGGCGGGAGGTGGGCCAACTGTATCTCGACGACGGGAACATTTCGCGCGCCTGGGCGTTCTTCCGCATGTTGGGGGAGCCGGAGCCGGTGGCGCGGGCGCTGGACGCTTTCCAGCTGAATGATGAAGAGGATTGTCAGGAGCTGGTCGAAATCGCTTTTCATCAGGGTGTCAATCCGAAGAAAGGGTTCGACATGATCCTGAATCGTTATGGCATCTGTTCCGCCATCACCACGATGGGGAGCGGCGAGTTGCCGTTCCCGCCGGACGTGCGCAATTACTGCATCACTCGCTTGGTGGTGGCGCTGCATGAACAACTGGTGGAACGGCTGCACGCCGAGATTGCCGCCCGCGAAGGGACGGCCCCCAGCACGAAACATGTCCCCGAGCTGATTGCCAACCGCGCTTGGCTATTCGATGACGAATTTTATCATGTCGATGTCTCCCATCTGGGCGCCGTGGTCCAGATGAGCGTTTATCTAACACCTTGTCCGGAGTTGAAGCTGGCCCGCGAATTGTGCGCCTATGGCCAGCGGCTATCCCCACGCTATCAGAATCCCGGCGATCCGCCGTTCGATGATCTGTACAAGGATATTGGCGTGTATTTGTCCATCATCGACGGCGATCAAGTCGAGGAAGGCTTGGCCTATTTCCGCGCCAAGGTGGAAAACCCAGAGGACCCCGATGGCCACGATACCTTGCCCGCCGAGGTCCTGATCAATCTTTTGCTGCGCCTGGACCGCTTGCCGGAGGCGTTGGACGTGGCCCGGCAGCACTTGGCCGACGTGGAGGAACGACAACTAACCTGTCCTAGCTTGACGGAATTATGCCAGCGCATGGACGATTACCAGACTCTGGCCGGCGCGGCCCGCCAACGCGGTGACGCCGTCAACTACTTGGCTGGCCTACTGGCGCAGCAAACCACGAGGAAGTGAATCCGGAGATTATCCCATGACCCGCATCACGCGCATTCCGTTGACCGTGACTCCCCAGGCCGTCACTTGGATCGATGACATGGACTTGATCATGCTGCTCCAACAGGGGGGCTGCCATGAGGTCTTTCATGGCGCGATGCTATCGGCCCAAGATAGCCAGGGCCAGCCGTTGTCGGCGCAATGGCTGCCGTCAGCGACGCGGTCGGCGGTGCGCGGCCACCAGCGCGGCACGCTCATCATGGCCCCGACGAATGGCGCTCGGGTTCACGTGTTGGCCAGCGCGGCCGTCGCCCAAGCCGAGCCGAAACACGAAGTCGAGATCAAGAAAGGCGCTGATGTGCTGGAAGTGACCATCGCTGGGCACCCATTTTTCACCTATCGCTACAACACCAAGGACCCCGAATTGCAACGCCCGTACTTTCATCCGCTGATCGGCCCCAGCGGCCAGACGATTACGCAGCTCGGCGAGGTGCCGGGGCAAAAAATCAAACACTTTCATCATACCGCCTTGTACATCGCCCATCAGAATTTCACGGCCCAAGGGGAACCGAACTGCGACAACTGGCAGATCGGCCGGCCCAATAGCAGCAAGATCGAGCACAGCCAATTCGATGGCATCCAAAGCGGCCCGCTGGCCGGGCGCTTCATCGAACGGCTGCATTGGCTGAACGTAAAGGGAGATAAGGTATTGCTGGCAGAAACCCGCACCGTGACCATCCCCAAACGCCCCGCCGACCGCCGAGTCATCGATGTGGACATTGTGTTGACGGCCAAGGCTTTGCCGGTGACGCTCAATCGCACGCCCTATCACTTACTGGCCCTGCGCGTACTGGACGCCCTGTTGCCGGCCAAAGGGGGCGCGATCACCAACGCTGAGGGACAAAAGAACCCCAAGGACGGCACCCCGTCGAAATGGATCGACATATCCGGCAAGCTCGACGGCGAGGAACAGGGGGCCGCCCTGTTCGATCATCCCAAGAATTTCCGCCATCCGACCCCTTGCTTGCAGTTCGCCGGTCAGACCATCGGCTTGTCACCAACGCATCGTGAGCCATACACCATTGAACCGGGTAAGTCGTTATCCCTGAAGTATCGCGTGCTGGTCCACGCCGGCAACGCCGAGACCGGCAAAGTCGCCGAGGAATACGCCGAGTTCGCCCAACCCAAGGGCGGTGCCCGCATCGGCGTCCCGGAACGAATCGCCATTTGACTGGACAAGCCAAGACGCCAGAACCATCGTATGGCCGCGACAAACATCATTCATTTCACTCATGAAAAGAGTTGTCGAATTCAATCGACCACTTTTGGCCTGATAGCCGGAGATTCCTCAACCCCCATGTCCCGACCGCGTTCTTGGTATCCTCTGTTTGTCGATTTGACGGATCGCTTGTGCGTCGTGGTGGGGGGCGGGACGGTGGGGTTGCGCAAGGGGGCGGCGTTGCGGGCGGCGGGGGCGCGGGTGCGGCTCGTCTGTCTGGAAGCGCGGCCCGAAACGCCGGAGTGGCAGGAGGTGGACTGGCGGCGGGAGGCGTATCGGCCGGAACATCTCGATGGGGCCATGCTGGTGGTCGCCGCCGCCACGCCGGAGCTGAACCAGCGGATCGTCGCCGATGCCCAGCAGCGCGGCACGTGGGTCAACGCCGCCGATGCGCCGGCAGCGGGCACTGTCTATCTGCCGGCAGTAGTGCGGCGCGGTGGGTTCGTGCTGGCGGTGGGCACCGGCGGCGCCGCTCCCGCCCTGGCCCGGCAAGTACGCCAACGCCTAGAAGCGGACTATGACGAAGCCTTTGGCCGCTGGGTGGCGCTGCTGGCCGAGCTACGGCCCCTGGTCCAGCAGCGTGTCACCGACTCGCGCCGCCGCCGAGCGCTATGGGAGAAACTGTGCGCCTGGCACTGGCTGGATCGGCTGCGGCAGGCCGATGACAACCAAATCCGCGCTGACATGGGAGCGGAAATCGAGACTGAGGCAAGCAATTCCGAAAGGTCCGAAAACCCCGACGCCAGTTGAATGGACCGAGAGCCAATCGTTTTAATAGGCGTTGCGATGAAAGATGCCGTGAAACACCGTCATCCACAAAATGCGCAGATCGAGCCACGGGGTCCAATGGGTGATATAGTACAAATCGTACTGCACCCGTTTGCGGAGCGACGTGTTGCCGCGCCAGCCGTGGACTTGGGCCCAGCCGGTGATACCGGCCTTGACGCAGTGCCGCACCATGTAGTTCGGAATGGTCTTGCTGAAACGTTGAATAAAGACAGGACGTTCCGGGCGCGGGCCGACCAGGCTCATGTCCCCCAAGAGCACGTTGATCAACTGCGGCAACTCATCGAGACTGGTCTTGCGCAGAAACGCGCCGAACCGGGTGCGGCGCGGGTCGTTCTCAACAGTCCAGACGGCGCCGGTTTCTTTCTCGGCATCGACGCGCATGGAACGGAATTTGAGCATCTGAAAGGGCTTGCCGTTCAAGCCGCAACGTTCCTGGCGATAAAACAAGGGGCCGGGGCTAGTCACCTTGACCAAGATGCCCACCACCAACATCACCGGAAACAGCAGCACCAGGGCGATGAGCGATAAGATGATGTCCATGACGCGTTTCACCACCACGTTGAGTCCGAAGTGCGGGCTTTCACGCAAGCCAATGACCGGCAAGCCGTCGAGGTTGGTCGTCGTCAACGACAAGCCGGCCAGATTGGGCACGTCGGCCACCAGATGCACCTCGACCAAGGTGCGCGACAGCGTGTCGTACACCCGGCGGGCGTCGTGGTAACGGCTCAAGGGGAGCGAGATGAACACATGGGCGACCTGGTACTTTTCGATCAAGCGCGGCAGCTCATCGATGTTGCCTAGGATATTCAGATCGCCGGTCCAGCGATTGGGCTGATCCTCGATGAAACCCAGGTTGCGAATCCCCATCCAACTGGCATGACGCAAGGCCCACGCTGTCTTGCGCGCCACCCGCCCCGTGCCCACGATGACGCAGCTGGTCTGGTTGTAGCCTCGGCTGCGTAGCTCGCGGATCGCCTCCCAGCTCACCCGCCGGGCGGCCAAGATGCTTAACGCGTTGAGCAGCGAGAACACGAGCATAGTGGCCCGCGATTCGTAGGGATCGTGGGTGTAGAAGGTGGTCGCCATGATCAACAGCGACAGCAATGCCGTCCCCTTGAGCACAGCGAGGACTTCCTCCCGCAAGCGGCGCATGCGGTGGATGGTGTATTGTCCAGTCAAATGATACGAAACCGACGCCAGAACCACGACCAACGGCAAGTTGCGCAGACACAACTCGAAGCTTGGCGTGTCTTTGGTGACGGGAATGAGGCTTGTTTGGAAGCGGATTAAGTAAGCTCCGAGCCAAGACCCGGTGGTCAGAATCAAGTCCCAGAACAAAAACCAGATGCACAAAATCTGACTGCGTCGTTTGATCATGACGTACCCCGTCCTTGGGGTTGGGGGCGACATTCATTTCCAGTTCGAGCGCAGGTTGTCGTGAATAGCTTGTATCACGTCTCCCGCTCGGATGTCAAGGCAAAGGGATCGGCCCCGGCTTCATTTCCCGCCTCGACCGAGCGCGCACGGCCGCGCCGCATGACGAATCCGCTTGGCTTCCGCCCGACCAGCGCATACAGTAAAACAAAAGAACGCCGCGTTCCACCACCCGCCACCTGGGCGGAAGCTCAATGGTCGAGCAGGAGTCTCATAAACTCTTGGAAGTGGGTTCGATTCCCACCCGCCCCATTAGACGTAAATGATTAGTTGATAATATTTTGTGCGTAACCACCAATGATCGGCGGCGCGGTTGAAAGCGTGAGATGTTACCCAGTAGGAAAAATTGCGCCGAGCACGCAGCGCGAATAAGTGTGGCACTTGTTCGCGCTGCGTGCTCGGAGGGATTATCTTTCGTGCCGACGAGTGAGTCGGGAGACGCCGCTGGCTGATGTTATTGCCTCGGCAATGAAGAATATGGGCCAGATTTTCAATCTGGCTCGGCGAAGCATTCGCGGCATTGTTTCTCATGCGCTGATTGGCTTCGCGGGAGTCATCACCCCATTGACGGATGGTTCCGGCAGTTCGACGGCAGCTTCCAGCTCGTGATGGCATAGCTCAATCTGGCCCGCGCGTACCGTCAGATAGGCGCAAGGTCGCTCCGTCCAGCAGCCGCTGTTGTAGTAGGGAATGTCTTGATCGCCGTGCTCGACGGCTTGGTGAGTGTGGCCGCAACAGACCATCGTGCAGCCTTTGCGGCGGGCATATTCCCGTGAGCGTTCCTCGATCAGCTGAGCGCAGCGCAGGAAGGTCTTGCTGCCATGTTTGGCCAGCTTGGCGAAGTAATGGCTCTTGTCGATCCGTAACAGCACGTAATAAATCATGTCGGCCAGCATAGTCAGGATGGGATGGGCGTCGATAAAACTATCGAAGATGTGGCCGTGCAAGATCAGGATGCGCTCCTGGCCGCTGGCCAACTCATATTCATCCTGCACCGTCACGCCAAGCAAGTGCGATACAATCTCCGCCGAGCCGTCGTGATTGCCGCACAGCCAGATAATGTCGATTTGATCGGACAACTTGCGAATCAAGGATAGAACCTTCCAATGGTTCTTCTTCAGACGGCGGAAGTCGATGGAATCGAAGACGTCGCCGTTGATGATGAGCTTGGCCGTGCGGATGTCTCCGTTTTCCATCTGTTCGAGAAAATGACACAACGCCTTGGCTTGGCAATTCTCACTGCCCAGATGGATGTCGGAAATAATAATGGCGTCGAACACGCGGGGACTACTTTCTGCTGAAGGATCGAAGCATCCGTGCTCCACGGGCGGATGCGGGGCCAATCCCCGCATCCTGGCATTTGGGGAAAGCATACGCGGCGTCGATGTGATTTTCGTGAATCGCGGGTGAAATTTCGCGGGAGAGGGATCGGCGCCTGACGGCAGCGCGGCGGCTGGGGAAAGCGGGTCAAAGGCAGTCGGCACAGCGGAGCGAACACAAGCGCGCGGGGGGTAAGGGTCAAGCAAAGGAGATTGAATAAGAAAACAAGCTTCTGTTTCTCCTAACGCAAACAGAGGGCGGAGACGATCTCCGCCCCTTTCGGCCCGGCAGCCAGGTTTCTTTAATGAGACAGTGTTAGGATAAGAGAGATGGTTCAACCAATTGGTTCATGGGTTGACAAGAAAATTTTTTTCATGGTGAGATTCATCGTTTCGCGCATGCTGCCAGCAGTCCCGTGTGTAGCGAGGAAATCCTCGGCAGCCACTTCCCCGCCACTTCCGCCTCGCTTATCATCATCCTCTATATCTATCTCATTCGATCACCCTTACACGGAGACACGGCCATGAGCCAAGTGACGCGGCGGGAGTTCACCAAGACGGCGGCGCTGGCCGGCTTGACCAGCGCTTTGTCCAGTCGGCGCGTGCTCGGGGCCAATGAGCGCATTCGCTTGGGGTTCATCGGTCTGGGCAATCGCGGCGACCAGGTGCTGACGGCCTTCTTACAGCACAAGGACTGCGAAGTGACGGCGATTTGTGACATCTACCAGCCCTATCTCGATTTCGCGGCGGCCAAGATCGGCGGCAACCCGCGCCAGTTCCACGACTACCGCAAACTGCTCGACTTGGCGGATATTGACGCCGTGGTCATCAACACTCCCGATCACTGGCACGCCTTGCAAACCATCCATGCCTGCGCGGCTAATAAGGATGTCTATGTCGAAAAGCCTTTGTCGCTGTGCGTGGTTGAGGGGAGGAAGATGGTTGAAGCGGCCCGCCGGCATCAGCGCGTCGTGCAGGTGGGGATTCAACGGCTGTCGTCGGCCTTGGGCAAGGAGGTGGCCGAATTCATTCGCGGCGGCGGCATCGGCAAAGTAACCGTAGCCCGCGCCTTTCATGTGCAGAACGAATGGCCCCAAGGGATTGGCCGGCCTGCCGATGAACCGCCCCCCAAGGGACTGAATTGGAACAGCTGGCTCGGCCCCGCCCCGGTAAAGCCGTACAACAAGAACCGCTCCTTCTATCGCTTTCGCTGGTTCTACGATTATTCCGGGGGCCAACTCACCAACTTCGGCGTTCACTACATGGCCTCGATTCACTGGGCGTTGGGGGTCGAAGCGCCGCTGGCCGTCACCGCCATCGGCGGCAAGTTCGCCGACTATGACAATCGTGAGGTTCCCGACACCCTGGAAGTCCTATGGTCCTATCCCGGTAATATCTTGGTGACATTTTCCCAATACAATGCTTCCGGAGCACCAGCGGCTGCTCGTTTGTGCGAGATTGAATTTCGTGGCACCAAGGGGACACTCTATCTCAACACCGGCGGCTATGAAGTCGTGCCCGAAGTGATCCTTCCCAATGAATTCCCGGCCCGCTCGCCGCTGGACCGCGCCATCGAGCGCGGCTACCGGGTTGGCGGCAAGCCGATGATCGAAGGACGTAAAGTCACCAGCAAGATGCTCGACGCCGACCACGCCCGCAATTTCCTCGATTGCGTCCGTAGCCGAGCGAAACCGAGTTGCGATATTGAATTCGGCCATCGTGCCACCACCGCGCCACTCATCGCCAACATCGCCCACCGCACCCGCGCGTTGCTGGAATGGGATGCCAAGACCGAACGCTTCACCAACCACGACAAGGCCAACGAGATGTTGAGCTATGAGTATCGTTCACCGTATCAGCTGGGGTGATGGCTTGACAGTAATCCTTACAAGGACAGCGCGGCAACTGTGGGAGTCACATTATGGGGACAAAATGGATAGCGGCTTGTTGCGTCATTGGCTTTTCCGTGTTCGGGTTGGCGGCAGCCGAGCCGCGGGTGCTGCGTGACATCGAATACGCGCGCGTGGGGGACGAGCGTTTGCTGCTGGATTTGTATCTGCCAGCCACGGCCGGCAAGCCGCCGCTGATCGTCTGGGTACATGGCGGAGCGTGGCGTGCCGGCTCGAAGAAAGACATGCCGCTCAGCGCGCTGTTAGATCATGGCTATGCCATTGCCAGCGTGGATTATCGCTTGTCCGCCACGGCGCCGTTCCCCGCCCAAGTGCATGACATCAAGGCGGCCATCCGCTACCTGCGTGCCCAGGCCGCCTCGCATGGCTACGATGCCACGCGCGTGGCCATCGCGGGAGCGTCCGCGGGGGGACACCTGGCGGCCCTGGTCGGCGTCAGCAACGGCCATGCCGAATTGGAAGGAGAGGTCGGCCCGCATCGAGATCAATCCTCGGATGTGCAAGCCATTGTCGATTATTTCGGCCCCACCAACCTGACGACCATTCTCGCCCAATCGACGCCTCATGGTTTGAAGGTGCGCGTGCCGGCGTTGCAGCTCCTGTTGCGCGGGCAGCCAGACCAAGTTCCCGACTTGGCTCGCCTGGCCAGCCCCGTTTACCACGTCGATAAGAGTGATCCCCCCTTGTTGATGATCCACGGCGACCAGGACCCGCAGGTTCCGATCAACCAAGCGCATGAGTTGCACGGCGCCTACAAACAACATCGCTTGCCGGCCACGCTGGAAGTCATTCACGGCGGCGCCCACGGCGGTAAACCGTTTTATGACGCAGAACGAACGCGCGTCGTTCGGGAATTTCTCGATCGTTACTTGCGTGGCCCGGCACGGTGAGTTTGGCGCGCGAACCGATGGCGTGGCGTTCCATTCCTCTCCCGGACAGGCACTATTGCACAAAGGCCTTGGCGGGAAGTATGATGACACCGCCAACTCAGATCATCCACCAGCGAATAATGGAGCCCGCACGCATGCCAATGATCGGCATGGGGAAATCGGAGGAAAGGACGTGGGTTGCTGCTCGCCGGTGGCTCGCACGCTAAACACTCGTCACTAACAAACCATGTCCTACCGTGCCTTTAAGCGTCTGTTAGGGGAAACCAGCCTGGAGCGGAAGTGTCGCTTCCTGTTCGGGGCGGGGATTCTCTTGCTGATTACCGTCAGCTTTTGGCTGTACGCCCGTCAGACCGAGCACCTGGCCTACGCCCAGACCAAGACCACGGGCCGCTTGCTAGTCAACGGCATCGTGGCCGTGCAGCACGTCGAGGAGAAGCAACGGCAACAAGCCCTGGAAGAGTTTCAGCAACAATGGGAAACGCATTGGCCTGACGCCATGCGCATGTATAAGTATCGCATTTTGAAGAGCAACGCCACGAAACCGGAGTATCAGCCGGACGCCGACGAACGCAGGCTGATCAAGGAATTCGAGGAAGACAGCGAGAAACACGAGGAACAGCGCGACCTGCCTAGCCACGGCACGTTCCACTACTACGGCGCCATCCGGGCCAGCAAGCGCTGCCTGAGCTGCCATCAACGAACCGAGGCGGAACGGGCTGAGTTCGGGGACTTGCAAGAAGGGGACCTTTTGGCCGTCGTCAAAATCAGCATGTCCACCGAGGCCATCGAGCGCGGCGTCCATCTCAATCGGGCCGTGCTGCTCTCAACGGCGCTGGTGACGGCCTTGCTCATCATGTCGGGCAGCTATCTCATCGTGCGCTATGTCATTGTCAAGCCGGTGAAACACTTGAAGGAAGTCAGCGATGCCATCGCCGCCGGGGAACTCAATGTCCGCAGCGAGATTCAGACCGGTGACGAGTTCGAGGACCTCAGCCACGCTTTCAACCGCATGTTGCGCAACTTGGTGTCGATGCAAGACCGCTTGCGCAAGGTGAACATGGACCTGGATCGCAAGGTCGATGAATTGGCCCAAGCCAACATGGCCTTGTACGAATCGAACCGCCTCAAGAGTCACTTCCTGGCCACCATGAGCCACGAGCTGCGCACGCCCCTGAATAGCATTCTTGGCTTCAGTGACGTGCTTTTGTCTAGCAATCAGCTGACCGACAAGCAAAAACGCTGGGTACAGAATATTCACAGCAGCGGTGAACGATTGTTGCATCTCATCAATGACATCCTCGACTTGGCCAAGATTGAGGCCGGCAAGATGCAAGTGCATTTGGAAGAATTCAGCATTGCCGACGTGTGCGAGGGGTTGCTGAACATGTTTCGACCGTTGGCGGAGAAGAAGAACATCGATCTACGCGGCCACATTGCCCCAGAGATTCCGGTATTGCGCCAAGACCCTAGCAAGTTGCAACAAATACTATCCAATCTGCTGTCCAACGCCATCAAATTCACGCCGGAAGGGGGCCGAGTGCAGATCAAGGCCGTCGCGGAGGGGTCTGACGTGGTCCTGACCGTGGCCGATACCGGCGTCGGCATCGCCCCGGAGGAACAGGAGCTAGTCTTCGAGAAATTCCGCCAAGGGGGCAATCCGCTCACCCGCGAACACGCCGGCACTGGATTGGGACTATCCATTGTCCGCGAGCTGACCAAATTGCTAGGCGGCGAGGTGTCGCTCAAAAGCGAGCTGGGCCGGGGCACGACCTTCACCGTGCGCTTGCCGTCGCAGCTCAGCGCCGAGCCACGCCTGGAATTCGACCTGGCCGACGAGCGCATCGATCTGTCCAAGGCGCAAAAGGTCGATGTCCGGCAGTACGGCGGCATTTCCTCACCAGGGCCGAGCATCAACGATACCTTGGTGCATAAGAACCCCAGCGGCACCGATACCCACAGCGATGTCACGGCGGCGGTGGCAGAGAATGGACAGCCGACAGCCGATAACCAGCGAAAAGCAGCGCCCAGCGGGGGGTGAATGAACGAATCAGTTGGCACCTCCTGGCCAAAGCGCAAGCTGTCCCGCAACTTTGGCGGGTTGATGCCCGCCGCTTACCATTTTTCCCGCCAATATACATCCGAACAGACTCCGAGTTTCATCGGCGCGGGGACTAGATGGGCGTAAGTTCTTGGACCGTGTTCCTTTTTTGCCAATCGGATCGCCTTCCTCGATCCCTCTTCTCAAAAAAATAAAAGGCGCCTGTTGACGGCGCGGCGCGGCCTTGCGATGCTGAAGGAAAAGTAGAAGTGGATTGGAACCGAGTCCATCTTTCGTCGAGGTCCTGATGCGTTATCGTCAACCAGTGGTCATTCCGTGCGTGGTCGTTTCCGTGGCCATCGCGCTGCTAGGCGCGGCGACTGGCCACGCCCAAGACCGTGATCCGGGCATCCAGCCGGGCAACGTGATTCCCAACTCGTTTCATTCCTTCAACATCAACGGCGAGCGCGCCGGCCGGCATCATTGTCTAGTATGTGCTAATGGCCTAAATCCGGTAGTGATGATCTTCGCCCGACAAATTCCCGAACCCGAACAGCCGCTCGCCCATTTGCTGACCAAGCTCGAAGAGGCAGCTCATCAATATCGTGACGAGGAATTGGGCGTGTTCATTGTCTTTCTCCTTGACACCGAAAAAGGCAAGGAGCGGGAGGATCTCATCGCCAAGCTGGCGGATTGGGCCAAGGGGTTGAAACTGGAGAAGGTCATCGTCAGCTTTTTCCCTGCCGCCGGCCCCAAGGACTTCGCCCTCCCCCAAGAAGCGGAAGTACTGATCTTGCCGTATCACAAATTCGTCATCGCCGCCAATTTCACGTTCACCAAAGATCAGGCCATGTCCTCGGAAGATGTGGACGCCGTGTTGTCCACCATCCCCAAGATTTTGCCGCCGCGCAAGCAAGTGGTGAAATAGCGCGAGAAAGGGAAATGTCAGAGTGAAATGCCTGGCCGTGTCCCGCCCCGCGCGGGGACGACGGCAGGTAGCACCATGCCAGTTCCCGGCTGGGGTAATAGGCTGTTGGAAAAGCCCTTCTCTCCCCCTATGAGATGGCGAGGGGGGGCGGATACCCTCTTTCCTCAGCGAACCCCCAAGCGTTGGCGGATCAGCCAATCGAGTTCCTGGAGTTGGCGTTGGTCGGCCCCTTCGCAGCGCCAGAGAATGCGGCCGGATTCGTCGAGCAGAACCAAGGTGGGAAAGGCTTGCACCTCGAACTGTTTCTTGACCGGGCAGGGGTTTTCCCGATCCCCAATCAGCAAGCGATAGTTGATGTTCATGCGGTCGCGTACACGAGTCACTTTGGTGATCTTCTGCTGGGGCGTGCCGTTTTCGTAGGCGATGCCGATGACTTCCAAACCAGCGGCGCCGTAGCGCTGTTGCAGGATTTTCAAGTGTGGCACCGCGTTCAAGCAGGGGATGCACCACGTTCCCCAGAAATCAATCAGCACCAGTCGGCCGCGCCGATGGCGGAACTCCCACGGTTGGCCGTTGACATCGTAGAGGGCGAAATTGTGCAGCTGTCGGCCGACGAGCTGACACGACGGCACCGCGACCGGCGCCGGCGCGGCGTGGGGATTGACGTCGGCCACGGGGCCAGGAGTCGGAATCCAGGATGGCGCGGGCGTGGGGGTCATGTTGATCGGGTCAGAGGACGCGGGCGCGGGACGTGGACCGTTGGGGTTCGGCTGCGCGATCACTTTGGTCAGGTCCACGGGCGGCCCTTCTGGTTCAATGCTAATCGGCGGCCGCAGCTGCGCGCCGCTGCCGTTTGCCGGATCGGAACGGGAGGGCGGCGGGGCGTGACCAGGAATCGGCGACCAACCGGGCGTTCCCGGTCCCGGACCCGTCGCGGCGCCGGTGGGTGGGTTGGCGGGCGCATCGCTGGGCCAAGCCGGCGGCGGAGGCGTCGCTTCCGGCAGCGGCGCTGCGCCAGGGAAGTTCGGCGTCGGGGGCAACGGCGGCGTGTGCGGCGTCACAAAATCCTCGCTCATGTGAATGAGCACGCGCGGGTTTGGCGGCGTGGCGTAGGTGGTGCCCGCCAGTCGCCGATCCCCGTCGTGGGCCCGAGCGCGTAGCTCGTAGGAGCGCCCCGGTTGCAGTCCTTGGATGACGAAATACCCTTGGCTGTCCGCTGCCACCTCGATGGGAGCGCCAACGCTCGCGCCTTGGCCCACTTCGACGACCTGGATAAACGTCGGCGGCGGACGCTTGCCAAAACTATCCACCGCTTGCCCTGCCAATAAGCTGTTGGCCGCCTCCGAGGCGGGTTGCGTGCCACCCACCGGTGGGGTACGAATGCCCAGGCTCTCGTTGCGGGGCGGCAGACTGGGAGGGGCCGCCGGACGTGCGGGATTGCGGGCGGCGGGACGCCGCCCCAGCGCATTACAGCCCATCAGCAGTAGGCAGATCATCACCAAACTGATGTAGGGCACGACGCGCACGGCAACTTCCTCAAGCATCAGACGCCAAGAATATCAATCGTGGCCATGTGATGCGCTATCGCCAAGAATTTCGGATCGCCACACTCCCGTAGCTGGGTGGCCAGGACCGAACAACGTGAAGCCCTGGCGTGATCATCCCGGGGCATTGCTACGCTTTTGCCCCGGCCACCCGACCGAACCGGCTAGGCGCTCGCTCAATGATGGGACTGCCTCCGCCCGGTTCTCCGTGGATAGGAAACCGACCTCTCCAGCGGAATTGTTCCCGCCAATCGGTTCGCCGTCAAGACAAAATAAAAGAAACTTACCCTTCTTTCCTTGCCAGAAGCTGTTTCCAGAAGGTACTTTGCGGAAGACACGCAACATCCGGGGCAGGAAAGAAAGAAGGGAAACAGGGAAGCGCCGCATTATGGCGCTTGGGGGGGTGAACGCTTAGAGCCGGTTGCCGACTTCTTCCCACTTTCCCACTGCGCAACGAACTGTTTATCCCGGCAATCCCTCTTGTGAATTGCCTTCGGAATAGCTATATCAGCGAAGCCGAGGCCGTGCCTGCCGTTCGCTTGACGGGCAAGATACCATAAGATAAGGTGAATTACTCCGGAACCCAGATGAATTATGGCACTCACCTCCGAGGAATCCCATGACGAAGGCCGAGTTGCAAGCGTATCAAGAGCGGCTGCGCCAAATGTGTGAGCGATTGCAAGCGGATGTGTCGCACTTGACGGATGAGGCTTTGGGCAAGTCGGGCGGCCCCGGTAATCTGTCCAGCATGCCGATTCACATGGCAGACCTGGGGACCGACAATTTCGAGCAGGAAAACACGTTGCACCTGTTGCGGAACGAGGAAGACCAACTCCAAGAAATTGCCGATGCGTTGGAGCGCATCGAAGCCGGAACCTTCGGCATCTGTGAGGAATGTCAAACCGCGATTCCCAAAGCTCGGCTCAAGGAAATCCCTTACGCCCGTTATTGCGTGCCCTGTGCCCGAAAGTTTGAGCAAGAGGCATGAACCAACCGATGGAACGATCCTATCGCTGGCTGTTGTGGACCTTGGCCTTGCTAGGCTTGACCGCCGACTTGACGAGCAAGTACGGCGTGTTCGCCTGGCTCTACGATGACGCAGTGCGCCACGAGCGCTACTACGGCGAGTATATCATCGTTCCCGGTGCTTTTCGCCTGTTGGCTCAATTCACCCCTCAGCCACCCGCGCCGGATCAATGGCTCTCCCCTTTGCGCAACTGGGGAGTGGAACTGCTCCCCCATGTGAATCACGGCGCCTTGTTCGGCTTCGGCGGCCACCATGAGCACTTGGCGAATGCGATTTTCACGCTCATCAGCCTCGTCGCCAGCGTGGCGATCATCTATTGGGGCACGCGCCGCGCCACTGCCCAGGATTGGTTGTTGTGCGTCGCGTTGGGCTTGATCTTGGGGGGGACCTTGGGGAACTTGTACGATCGCGTCGTCTTCGGCGGCGTCCGCGACTTTCTGTACTTCAAATACCGCTGGATCGATTGGCCCGTGTTTAACATCGCCGATTGTTGTTTGGTGTGTGGGGCCTTCCTCTTGTTCATCCAAGCATTCTGGCAGCAACCCGCCACGTCAACGGATGCCTCGGACCATGCCGATGCCACTCCTGAACCCACGCGCGTTCCCGTCGCTCAAGCCAAATAAACATCTCGCTATTTTTCTTTGGCGGACCAAGCCCGTCAATTCGACTTACCCCTTTGGGAATGGTCAATCCACTCCCAAAATTATCCGATCCCCCTCTCCTGTTGGAATGATGGGGTGGAGATGTTTGGGTAATCATATGGGCCTTCTCTTCCTTTGGGCCTCATAGGGGACGGGTTACTCAACAATTATCTTCAATCTCGAATATCATTCCACCTTTTGACATATCATATGTCAGTAGAGGGGGTATCGGATATCTTCCATTCGGCTAGAGGGGAGCCGTACGATTCATTGGGGTTTCGATTCCATGATCGTGCGGCCCTTTTTTTGTCTATTCACTATCTAGCCCAATCTCTCCCAATGGTGCCGCAAGCGTTCATAATCCTCTGGCGTGTCCAAATCCAAGAGCACCGCCGCTGACGCGACCGGCCACAGCAGCGTTTCGGCTTGGTGTTGCCGCAGATACACGTTCAATCCCTGATTTTCAGGCAAAGCGCTCATGCCAGCCACATGCTTCCACGCGATCAGCGCGGGATGGCCGCGCCGTCCCTGGTACGTCGGAATGACAATCGAGGATGCTGGGTGGGCATCGGCAACGGCGAGCAACTCCCGGACCAAGGTGGCGTCGAGCGTCGGATGGTCGGCGGGAATGAGCAGCCAGCGGTCGGTGTCCAGGGGATGGCAATGATCCGCCAGCCAGCGCAGACCATGTTTGATAGTGGCGCGCATGTCCGGGGTCGGCGCGTCCAGCAGCAGCACGCGCGCGCCGGCGTTCTCGGCCAACGCTTGTAGCTCAGCCACGTGCGGCCCCAGTACGACCAACACGGTGTCGATGCCCGCGTCGCGCAGAGCGGCCACTGTCCATTGCAGGACCGTGCGTTCACCGAGCGGTAAACTCAACTTGGGCCGCCCCATGCGCCGGCTGTGCCCCGCAGCGGGGAGGAGTGCAAAGGTGGTCATGGGAGGGAGAGGAAAGCAGGATGTTCGAGCTGCCAGCCCGCCTCGATCAAATTATCCCATAATCGAAGGGCAAGCTGAAGACGCGCTTCCGTCGGCCAACTCCGAGCCGTTTGCAAGGCCTTCGCGGGGTCCATGATCGCCTCTCTGGAAATGGATTATCTTTATGATTGCAGTGTAACTGATCGACGAGAACGAGAGAAGAAAATATTACTCCGACAAAGAAGAACTACACACCGAGTCTGTCGGATGGCCTTCGGCTCGTGACACGTTCCATTTTCTTCCCGCGCTCCGCCGTGTATGATGCGCTATTGCTTTCCGGCGGCGTCCCCGGAACGAAAGCCCGCGACTCGGACAATTACAAGGACGATCAACCCATCATGGAATTACCGATACAACGGCCAGCATGAATACCAATCCACTTCAGGAACCAGCCGGTACTCTGCCATTCGTGGTCAACAAGAAGGACGCCGCCGAGATGGGGGACGCCGCCGCCATGCCCTCGCTGACCGAACTGCGGTTCGATCAGCGCCAACGCTGGCAACGCGGCGAGCGCTATCTCGTCGAGGAATATCTGCGTCTTTATCCCCCTTTGACCGAGCAACCCGAAGCAGTCGTCGATTTGATCGCGCATGAAATTTTGTTGCGCGAGGCCAATGGCGAACACCCGGAACCGGGGGAGTATCGAGAACGCTTTCCCCAACTGGAAACGGCAGTGCGCCGTCAGTTTGAGCTGCTACGGTCATTGCCGCCTCTGCCGCCCACTCAGCATCCATCCGCCAGGTTAAGCGCCTGGTCGGTGGGACCTGGCTGGAGCAACGACGGCACATTATCCCTTCCCGCCGCCATGTCGTGGCCAGTGATTCCGGGCTACGTCGTCCTGGAAGAACTGGGACGGGGGGGCATGGGGGTTGTGTACAAGGCCCAACAGCAACGGTTGAACCGGATAGTTGCTTTGAAGATGATCCTCTCCGGCGCGCACGCCAGCCGTGAGGAGCTAGATCGCTTCCGCATGGAAGCAACGGCCGTGGCGCAGATTCAACACCCCAACATCGTGCAGATTCATGAAATTGGCGAGCATGACGGCCGGCCGTACTTCTCGATGGAATTTGTTGATGGCGCCAACCTGTCCGAGCAATTGGCGGACAATCCATTGCCGCCGCGCCAGGCCGCCGAGCTAGTGGAAACCCTGGCCCGCGCCATCGAGGTCGCCCATCAGCGCGGCATCATCCACCGCGACTTGAAGCCGGGGAACATCCTCCTAACTGCGGGCGGTATGCCCAAGATCACCGACTTCGGCTTGGCCAAACGACTCGACGCCCAAACCGGCCACACGCAAACCGGTGACATTCTGGGGACGCCGGACTACATGGCCCCCGAACAAGCCGCTGGCCGCATCAAGGAACTAGGGCCAAGCACTGATGTCTATGCCCTGGGAGCGATTTTGTACCACTGTCTCACGGGTCGGCCGCCGTTTCAGGCCGCGTCGATCCTGGAAGTGCTCGAACAGGTGCGTACCCTGGAGCCGTTGCCGCCGGGGGAGTTGCTGCTACGCCTGCCCCGCGATCTGGAAACGATTTGTCTGAAATGTCTCAAAAAGGAGCCGCTCCGCCGCTACGCCAGCGCGGAGGAATTGGCTGACGATTTACGCCGCTTTCTCGACGGCCAACCGATTCTGGCGCGGCCGACTACCAGCTTGGAACGGGTCGTCAAGTGGGCCAAACGCCGGCCCGCATTGGCTACCTTGCTCGTCATGATGGTTCTGGGGCTTATCATTGGCGTAGCGGCGGAAGTGTGGTTTCACACCCAGCTTCAAGAAGAATATGACAAGACACAAGCAGCTTATCAAAAAGCTCTCGTCGAAGAGCAAAAGACAAAAGATGCCTTGACGGAAAGCCACGATCGGCAAGTTCGTCTGCACATCGCCAACGGCACGCGCGTCATGGACCAGGGGGATTTACTCAACTCCTTGGCCTGGTTCAGCAAGGCGCTGGAGCTGGTCGAGAAATACCCGGAGCCACGCCGACAAATCCATCGGTTGCGTTTGGCGGCCATCTGGGACCAATGCCCGGAGCTACGGCACATCCTGTTCCATGAAATCGCGGTTCGGTATGTGGCCTTCAATGGACAGGGAAACTACCTCGCCACGGCCAGCGAAGACGGGACGGCGGTAATATGGGATGTAGCCAGCGGCTACCCTCGTACAGAGCCACTGCGACATGATGACATTGTGACACGCGTCGAGTTCAGTCCGGATGCCGAAGGGCGCTACGTGGTAACGGCCAGCGAGGATGGGACGGCCCGGGTCTGGGAGACAGCCACCGGCAAGCCGTTGCGCACGCTGCGCCACGCCGGCGCGGTTCGGACCGCCACATTTAGCCAGAACGGACAGTATGTTGTTAGTGCGGGAGGAGATGGCCGGGCGGTGATCTGGGCTAGCGCGACTGGCCAGGCGGCGCGTGAGTTCGACCATGATACCCCTGTCCGTTGTGCGTTTCTCAATCCACAGGGTAACTTACTGGTGACGGTTTGTGATAGCGATGCCACCGTTCGAGTCTGGGACGCGGTCTCTGGCAAGATCGTGAGCCAATTCACCGAGCATCGAGATGAAGTGCATCATGCTGCCTTCTCTCCCGATGGATTGCTGATCGTTAGCACTAGTGAGGACGGGACGGCCCACTTGTGGGACGCCCAGACAGGTAAGTCCGTGGGGCCGCCCATGAAGCATCAAGGAGGCGTCCGCCACGCCATATTTAGCGCCGATGGCCGGTGGGTGGCGACGGCCAGTGCCGATCATACTGCCCGCTTGTGGTGGGCAACTGGCGCTCAGGCGGGACACCCAGCCGCGGCCGTCATGGTTCACGGTAGCACGGTGCGGCATGTGGCCTTCGGCACTGATGGCGAACGTACCCTGTTGGCGACAGCCAGCGAAGACAACACCATGCGCTTGTGGGACGCCCAGACGGGGGAAGCATTGCTTCCACCTTTGCCCCACAACGGCAGCATGTGGATGGTGGCATTCAGTCCCCGCGCCGACTTGGTGGCGGGGGCCAGTGATGATGACACGGCAACTATCTGGACCACCAAGCCGCGCGGTCAACCACGGAAATTACTCCATGATCAGGCAATCCGCGCGGTGGCGTTTAGCAGGGATGGGACGCTCCTGGTCACCGCCAGTAGTGACGGCACCGCCCAAGTTTGGAACGCCGCCGCTCAACCGTTGGGGGAACCGCTGCGCCATGGCCACGCCATCCATCATATTGCCTTTAGTCCACGGGACGACCGCTTGATCACTGCGAGCGCCGACGGCATCGCGCGTGTCTGGGA
>JBKBIP010000002.1:0-49873 GCA_046297495.1 Gemmataceae bacterium
GGGAGGGGGCGGAACAGGGCGGGGTATACCCCCGCCTTTTCTTTCCCACCGGTTCGCTCCTTTCTCCCCCCCCCCCCCCCCCGCCGGCGGTCAGATCAGCTTGCCCATCGCCACGGCCGTGTCGGCCATCCGGCACGAGAAGCCCCATTCGTTGTCGTACCACGACAGCACGCGGCACAGCGTGCCCCCCATGACCTTGGTCTGGTCCATGTGGAAGATCGACGAGGCCGGGTTGTGGTTGAAGTCGATGGAGACGTTGGGCTCGTCGGTGAAGGCGAGCACGCCCTTCAGCTCCTGCTCGGCGGCGCGGCGGATGGCGGCGTTGATCTCGTCCTTGGTGGTCGCCCGCTTGGCGATGAATTTGAAGTCCACCACGGAGACGTTCGGGGTCGGGCACCCGGATCGCCACCCCGTCGAGCCGCCGTTGAGGTCGGGCAGCACGGCACGCAGCAGTACGGTTGTTGTTGATACGACGATGTTCCGCAATGGCGTTCGCACCAGCGGCAACAGCCAGACCCCGTCACGAGGGCCAGCAAGAGCGCCCATTTTCCCCATGTCCATCCTGACATGATTCCGCCTCCTCATCGGCTTGCGCCATTACGGATTTTTTGGTCCAAGAGAGGGACGGTGATAGCACCCGTCGGAAAAACGTCAAGGGCAACTTGAATCTTTTGGAATCAATTCCGGCGCCAGTTCTCGAAGCTATTCAGGGTTGGCTCGGACGGTCTTGGCACATTCCAGCGAGCTGGGTATCATGCGGTCTCGACCAGGTGATCTGTCCACCGTCTCGAAAGCCAAAGTGGTCATGTCATGAACCAAATCCCAGGTTGGATCGCGCGGGGTCTGCCATTAAGCTTGGCGCTCTGTCTCCTCGGTTGTGGCGGGAAGCCCACCCCAGAAGTCACGCCCGTGCGCGGCAAGGTGACTTATAAAGGGCAACCGTTAGCCACCGGAACCATCGTCTTCAGTCCCGATCCGTTTCGCTGTCGCCACGGTCGCCTCGCCTGGTCGAAGATTGCCTCGGATGGCAGTTATCAGCTACAAACGGGTGAGGCCGTGGGAGTGGCCGCCGGTTGGTATCGGGTCACGGTGGCGGCGGTCGAGGTTTCCGCTCCGACGCCCCATCAACCCTACCCCGTGCCCCGCTCCCTCATTCCTGATAAATACCGTGATCCGCAAATCTCCGGCTTAGTTTGCGAAGTCAAGGCAGGACAGGAAAACGGCATCAATTTCAATTTGGAGTAACTGGCTGCTCATGGTCGATGTGTCGGTATGCATCGCCAATTGGAACTGTCGGGACTACCTGCGCGCGTGCCTGGAGTCGCTGCTCCGGTCCGCGCGGGAAGTGCGTCTCGAAGTCATCGTGGTGGATAATGCCTCGACCGATGGCGCCGCCGAGATGGTGGCCCGTGACTTTCCCGACGTGGTCCTCCTCCGTAATGCCGAAAACGTAGGTTTCTCCCGCGCCAACAATCAGGCAGCCCGCCGGGCGCGCGGCCGGTATCTGTTTTTTCTCAACAATGACACCGTCGTACCGCCAGGCGCGTTGCGGCAGCTGGTTGCCTACGCGGACGCCCATCCCGATGTGGGCATGATCGGCCCTCGGCTGCGGGACGCTCAGGGACGGGTGCAAATCTCCCATCGTCCTCGTCCCACAGTGGCGGCTCTGTTGCACCGTACCTTGTTGCTGCGCTGGCTCGGCTTGTGGCGCGGCGCGTATCAGTCCTATCGGCGTCCGTTTGATTCCAACATCGCGCGGCGTGTGGAGGTGCTCATGGGGGCGGCGGTGCTCTTGCCGCGGCGCGTGTTTCACGCTTGCGGCGGTTGGGACGAGACTTTCACCTTCGGCGGCGAGGACATTGACTTATCGGAACGGGTCAACCGGACGCACGCCGTCCTCTATTTGCCCAGCGTGGAGATCACACATCACGGCCGGGTCAGCACGCGGCAAAACGCTGGCTTCACGGCCGCGCACATCGCCGTTGGTTTTGCTCGCAACCTGCGTCAGGCGGGGGCGCGCTGGTGGGAATTGCTGCTGTATAAATGGATTGTCACGCTCGACGCACCGACGCAGATCGTGTGCCGCTGGATTCAGTATCATCACCGCCGCCGACAAGGACGCCTCGAACAAGCCGCCAAAAGCTGGCGGGTTGTGCAAGGCCAATGGCATTTCTTGAGTCGAGGATTGAGGACATTCTGGCGGGCGTGAGCGGCGGGTTCTCTCAGGAGGTGAGGGGATGAGGAGATCGGGCAGACACCGTTCTCCTTCCTTTACCTCCTCACCTCCTCGTCCCCTCACCCCCCTCATCTCCCCTACCGATCAGGGCCAGGGGTCCGAGTCTCCCCAGTGATCCAGATACTGACGCAGGGCCGGCAGCTCTTGGCTTTTAACAGTCAGCCATTCCCGGGCTTTCATCACCAGCTGATGTTCCTGCTCCAAGGTCAAGTCCGTCGTGAGCACGCGCGTCCGCAGAAAGACAAAATAGGTATCCAACGTGTCGAACATGCAGTAATCGTTAATCTCTTGCCATTTGCCTTCCTGGTACAGCGTGTACACCTGATCGCCCGACATGGACATCTTGCCCGGCTTGCCGAGCATTTTGGACATTAAGTCCAGCCCCCCCGCCAGGCGAAACGCGCCGTAGTTCGCCATCCAATCGAGCACGTCGATATGCCCGTTGTAGCGATTGCGGCTGTTCTGGAAATAATCGCGGGCGCCGCAGCCGTAGCGAAAGGCGGCCAGCTCCATCAGCGGCATGTCAAAGGCTCGCCCATTAAACGTCACCAGTTTGGCTTTGGGATAGCAGTTCACTCCTTGCCAGAACTTGCGGGTGATCTCGCGCGGCCGGTATTGCGGCGCGTCCAGGCAGGTGATGGCTTGCGGGCTGAAATCCGCTCCGACGCGCAGCACACATACCGCGACAGGAACCTGAAACGTCACCGGCAGAAAATCCGAGCCGTTGGCCGATGACTGGCGTGCTTCCGCCTGAGCGTGGGCAATGGCTTCATCCGCGGAAAGGCCCATTTCGGGATATTTCACCTTGCTCAGCAACCGGCCGTCGGGAATGCTCTCCGTGTCCATCACCAGGAAGGCGGTCTTGGCGGCGGTCGGGCTGGTTCGGCGGGAATACACTTCAGCGGTCGCCATGCGAGGCCCCTTGCGCCAGAAGTCCGTAATCAGTTGGTTAGCGGGCGAGCCGCAGGCGAGCTCCCCAAAGGTTATTACACCAGTAATGATGCACCATCGGCGGTTCGTCAATACGACTTGTTCACCTGTTCACAATTTTTCGCTCTCGCAGTCGGGAAATGACGATTTCGGAAGGCACAGGGACTGGAATTGAAGCCGAAAAGCCGGTATCCTGATCCTTTTTGATGCCGCGCCATCCGGGCACCACGCCTTTTACCCTCGACATCAGCTGATGAATCCAAACCTTCCCGACTCCCCCACGACGGAAACGCCAACGCCGGACGATGCCGCGACACGACGCGCCCATCATGGGGCCTTGGCCATTGTGTTCCTGGTCGTGTTCATTGACTTGCTCGGTTTTGGCATTGTCCTGCCACTATTGCCGCGCTATGCCGACCGCTTTCTGGATGAGGTGATTCCGGGTGGCCAGCATTCGGCCCTGAGCGGGTTGGTGCTTGGCCTGTTGTATTCCTGTTTTTCGATCATGCAGTTCGTGTTCGCGCCAATTTGGGGGCGAATTTCCGACCGCGTGGGCCGGCGGCCAATCTTATTGCTTGGCTTGCTGGGTTCGGTGATCTTCTACGTATTGTTCGCCGTGGCGTCGGACCTGGGAGGCACTATCGGGCTGGCCCTGCTGTTCGTGGCCCGTTTGGGGCAAGGGGTCGCTGGCGCCACCATCGCCACCGCCCAAGCCGTCATCGCCGACAGCACCACGCCGGAGCGCCGTTCGCGCGGCATGGCCCTGATCGGAGCGGCGTTCGGCATCGGCTTCACTTTTGGCCCACTGTTGGGGCTGGCGTCCATCGTGCTCTGGAGTTTCTTCGCGGGGGTGTCAGAGCGTGACGTACCCTTGGGCGTTCCCGGCTACATGGCCGCCGCCTTGTCGTTGGCGGCGTTGCTGCTGGGTCTGCGGTTGTTGCCAGAGACCCTGCGCCCCGATAGCGCCGCCGCCCATCGCCGCTGGTTGAACTGGAGCGGGCTGCGCTTGGCGTTGCGCACGCCGACCATCAATATCTTGATCCTGATTTTCTTCTTGATTACTTTTGCCTTCGCCAGTTTTGAAGCCACCGTGTCACTGCTGATTCGGGATGTGTTGGCCTACGGAGACAAGAACAACTTTTGGATGTTCGCGTACATCGGCTTCATCCTGCTGGTCACGCAAGGGGGGTTGTATCAAATGCTGGCCCGGCGCGGTGTCACCGAAGCGACCTTCACGATGATGGGGCTGGGGTTGCTGGTGGTCGGCATGGCGGGACTAGGGGGGGCGGCTTGGCTGGCCAGCCAACCGGAGCCATATGGACATGGCGTGTTGCGGACCTGGATGCTGGCGGTGTTGGCCTTGGCGGTGATGGGCTTCGCCTTTGTCACCCCTTCGGTGCAAGCGTTGATCTCGCGCCGCAGCCCAGCCACGCAACAGGGAGAAATTCTCGGCGTCAATCAATCCGGCTCGGCGCTGGCCCGCATCCTCGGCCCGCTCATCGGACTATGGATTTACAAACTGGAACCGACCCATATGTTGACCTATGCCTTGGCCACCGTCCTGCTCCTCCTGCTCCTACCGCTCATGCCACGCCTGCGACAAGCGTGAGGCGGTAATGACATGTTTGATTCAGCGAAAGACGCCGCAAGTCATCGAGCGTTTGTTCCCGAAGCCCCGAAAGAGCGACAATTCATAGCTATAGCCGCCAGCCCCTGATAGGGATTGGGCTACTGCCTGGGAACGAGGCGTATAGTCGCCTACTTCGAGGCCTGGCGCTGCCAGCGTTGCTCGGCGGCTTGGGCTTCTTCGGTCAGGCGGGCCGCCGGTTCCCCTTGGGCGAGGGTTCGCACGAGCTGCCGCGCCGCCGCCCGTGCCCATGTACTCCATAGCCTGGATGGCTCGCAGAGATTAGCGCGGGAATCAGCTGGCCGGTGGTCGTGTTCCACCAACGAATTCCTGGTTTCTCCCCCTCAAAGGAGGCCAGTATCTTGCCATCGGGGGAAAACGCCGCCAAGCGACTGGCATCGATTACGTGCCGTGCCTTCCTGGTGGCCACGTCCCAGACGCGGATGCTGCCGTCGGCGGCATGGGAGATGAGCGTCTGGCCGTCGGGAGTGTAGGCCACAGATCGGATGGCATCCCGATGGGCGGATATGGGAAGGATTTCGTTCCCTTTGGTCGTGTCCCACAACCGCAGCACCGCCGGTCACAATATCAGACAGAAGCACTGGGCGATTGGTTTGGAAAAAAGAGAGGAAAATCCGAAATTCCGCACGATGCGATAGATGGGAAAATTCATCGCTTCATGCTCGGCGGCGAGCGCGAAGCGATGAATGGTTTTCATGTGACCGATTGTAATCGGTTGTCACACTTCAAAAATACATTCTACTTCCACGGGGATGTTGCTCGGCAGCGAGCCCATGCCCACGGCGCTGCGGGCGCCGACGCCGGCATCCTCGCCGAATACCTCGGCCATTAGCTCGGAGAAGCCGTTGATGACCAGGGGTTGATCCTTGAAATCGGGGGTGCAATTGACCATGCCCAGCGTCTTGACCAGGCGTTTCACCTTATCCAGCGAGCCGAGCGTGTTGCGCACCGTGCTGAGGACGGCCAAGCCGACGACGCGGGCAGCGTCCTTCCCCTGTTCCAGGGTCAAATCCGCTCCCACGCGCCCTGCGATCATCTGGCCATCGGGCTTGAGAGGACCATGCCCGGACACATAGAGCAGGTTGCCGCACACCACGGCGGACTTGTACTTGGCCACCGGCTTGGGTGGATTGGGCAAAACCAGGTGCAATTCTTGGATGCGAGCTTCAGGGGTTGACGGCATCGACGCCTCCATAGGGTTCAATAAACCAATGAAACGCGGGAACCAACGCGAACGACTCCCGCTCCTCCGTGACGCGACGGCGAACCGCGCGTTACTCTTTGATCAACAACACATTGACCGCCTTGACGACCACGCGCACTTTGTCACCGACTTGGATGCCCAGCTCATCCAAGGAATCGAGAGTCATCACCGATTCCATCTGGGCGCCGCCGGCCACCTTGACTTTGATCTGACACATGACCGAGCCGCGTTTGATGTCGGTCACTTCTCCCTCCAGACGATTGCGTGCTCCAATCTTCATCGCTCCGGTCTCCTTATGGGGGCGAAGCCACTATGGAAAAACCAATTCGTGAGTGACTACACCGCGCGAACGGTGGCTATTGTACCAGCGGAAGCCAGGCACGGCGAGTAGTCGGGCGTTCATGGAAGTACGGGAATTTTTCAGGATTCCATGAACCCTCCACGGCCACGGTGCGTAGGGTCGAGAAGAATTGCTTGACGTGGCGGAATTAGTGACGTATCGTTTAGCATCCTCCAGTCGTTGGTTTCCCCCTCTAGCGACAGAAAGGTGGACTGGGGCCGAATCGACTCGCCAGTCGGCCAACTTGATCGATTTCACATACGAATTCATTCCTTTGAAGCAATTCTGATCCATTCATTCCCGTCCAGCGTGGAAGGTCCGTAGAGGCATTCACAAAGGAGAACGGAAATGGCTTTATGGCAATTGTTGAGCGGTGTTTCGGAACACATCGTTCGCCGGACGCGGAAGGGGAAACAGAAATCAGGCGGCATCCGTCGGCGCTGGCAGCCGACGCTGGAGATGCTGGAACCCCGATTGGCCCCCGCCACCGGCATCGACACGACACCCGCCGTGAGTTACTCGATCAGCAACGATTGGGGAAGCGGCTTTCAAGCCGGCATCACCCTCACCAATGATCAAGGCTCTCCCATCAGTGATTGGCGTTTGGCGTTTGATTTCACCGCGCAAATTCAATCGATCTGGAACGCCACCATCGTCAGCCAACAGGGGAGTCAGTACATCGTCGCTGGAGTGAACTGGAACAACACAATTGGGAACAATCAGACGGTGAATTTCGGCTTCACCGCCAGTCCAGGAGGTAGCAACCTGTCTCCCTCGAACTACGTCCTAACCTGGGGACAGGAGGACCAGGGTACCAACGCTTCGCAGGTAGCCGTTACCTTCACCGTGAACAATGATTGGGGCAGCGGCTTCGGAGCATCCATCGCCATTCAAAACACCGGTACCACGCCGATAACTTCTTGGAAGTTGGAATTCGATTTTCCGCGTCAAATCACCTCTATCTGGAATGCGTCCATCGCTAGCAAGCAAGGCAATCACTACGTTATTCAGAATGCGTCCTGGAACGGCCACATCGCGCCGGGAGGCACGGTGTCCTTTGGCTTCAACGGCTCCCCTGGCAATCTCAATGGCGCCCAACCGACGAACTGGATTTTCAACAATCAGCCGCTCGACGCGGACCCACCACCCGCGCCGCCGCCGGGAATGAGCATCGCCGATTCCTCGGCGATTGAGGGGGACCTGGAAGATACCCTCATGCGCTTTACCGTGAGCTTGACGGAACCCACCGTGGAAGTTGTCACGCTAACCTACGCCACCCGTGATGGCACCGCCTTGGCGGGGAGTGATTACATCGCAGCCAGCGGGACGCTTACCTTCGCGCCGGGAGAGACTACCCAAACGATTTATGTCACCATCTTGGGGGACTTAATTCACGAAGGGGACGAGTATTTCTTCGTGACCATCAGCAATGTCATCGGGGCGACGGTCTTACGAGCGGAAGCGCGGGGGACCATCGTGGATAACGACGCGGCGCCGCCGGTAGTCGTGCCCAGTATTTCCATCTCCAACGTGACGGTGACGGAAGGGGACTTGCAAGGAACCGCAACAGGGTACTTTTACACTAGTGGCAACCAGATTCTTGACGCCAACGGTACTCCCGTGCGCATCGCAGGGGTGAACTGGTTCGGATTGGAGACGGCGGACTTCGCACCGCACGGCCTCTGGGCCAGGAATTGGCGCGAGCAAATGGACCACATGAAGGAGCTGGGCTTTAACACCATTCGCTTGCCCTTCTCCAACCAATTGTTCGATCCAGGTAGCGTCCCCAACGCCCACACCTACAATAACCCCGACCTGGCTGGACTCACTGGGTTGGAGATCATGGACAAGATCATCCAATATGCCGGGGAAATCGGTCTGCGCATCATCCTGGACCATCATCGTTCTGATGCTGGGGCAGGGCCAAACGGCAACGGCTTGTGGTACACATCCGTGTACCCGGAGAGCCGATGGATCGCCGATTGGGTGATGTTGGCCACGCGCTACGCCGACAATCCGACTGTCATCGGCGCGGACCTGCATAATGAACCACACGGACCGGCGACCTGGGGGACGGGTAACTTGGCTACCGACTGGCGTTTGGCTGCCGAACGCGCGGGGAACGCCATCTTGGCCGCCAATCCGAACTGGCTCATCTTTGTCGAAGGAATTCAACATGGCACGACGGGTAGTTATTGGTGGGGTGGCAATCTCTCTCTGGCCGGCGCTTACCCGGTACGACTGGACGTGCCGGGACGGCTGGTGTATTCGCCGCACGCCTACCCGGCGTCCGTTTATCATCAATCGTGGTTCAATGATCCGAACTTCCCCGATAATTTGCCTGCCATCTGGGACGCCAACTGGGGGTACTTGTTCCGCGAAGGAACGGCGCCGCTACTGTTGGGAGAATTTGGCAGTAAATTGGAGCACCCCCTGGATGAACCCTGGATCGACAAAATGATTGCCTACCTGTCCGGCGATCTCAATGGCGATGGGACCTCGGACCTGGACCCTGGACAACTCGGCATTAGCTGGACGTGGTGGTCCTGGAACCCCAATTCTGGCGACACGGGGGGCATTCTAGCCAATGACTGGCGGACGGTGCATACCAACAAGCTCGACAAGCTGCTTCCGGTTCAGTTCGAATTCCCAGAAGCCGGCGATGGTGGCAGTGAAATGACACTGGCTACCTTCTTCGTGACCTTGTCGGAACCCACTACGGAAACAGTCACGGTTGCCTACGCGACCGCCGATGGGACGGCCCTGGCGGGACAAGACTATGTAGCCACCAGCGGCATCTTGACATTCGCGCCAGGAGAGACGCAGAAGTCCATCGTGGTGTACGTGCTGGGAGATTTGTTAGTCGAAGAAGATGAGACGTTCTACGTGCGTCTTTCGGATCCCACGAATGCCACCATTGCCAACGGTAAGGGGATTGCGACGATCTTGGATAATGACGGCACTGGGACTTTCCCGGATTTGCCCCTCCTGTCCATCAACAACGTGGCCGTACTGGAGGGAGACAGCGGCACTACCACGGCGACCTTCACCGTCTTCTTGTCCACTCCAGCCACGGAACTAGTTACTGTCCAATATGCCACCATGAACGGCACGGCCACCGCTGGTAGTGACTACCTGGCCACCAACGGAACGCTCACCTTCGCGCCGGGAGAAACGCAAAAATCCATTCACGTCACTGTGCTTGGTGATACCATCGTGGAGCCGGATGAAACCTTTTTCGTGGTGCTGTCGAATGCGCAAAATGCCCAGATCAGTGTAAGCCAGGGGAGGGGCACCATCTTGAATGATGATGTCCCACCAATAAGTAGTGCTGTCGAATTTGTGGTGCAAGATGATTGGCAATCGGGATTCCGCGCCGACATCATCATTCACAACCAGCAAGCGACCGCTCTGGACAACTGGACGCTATCATTTGATTTCACCGCTGAAATTACCTCCATCTGGAACGCACGCATCGTCAGCCAGAGCGGAAATCATTATGTGATTACCCATGCGGATTGGAACCGCATGATCGCGGCAGGCGGCAGCGTTACCTTCGGTTTCACCGCGACTCCCGGCAACAATCCCGCCGCCCCCACCAACTACGTACTGACAGGTAATGCCGGCACAGGGGGCGGGACGGGCGGGGGTACCACTCCCGCCCCCACGGGATCATCGGCCATTGTGCTAACCGGTGTGGATGATGCCAACGCCGTCACTCAAGTAACCGTCGATCAAGGAGTAACCGAGTTCACCTTGTCCGTGTCCGAACAGCAAAATCCGGCTTTTCAAGTCGTGACGAACAACAGCTCGGTGGTACAAGCCATCATCACGGCGGATGGTGCGTTGCGCATTGTTGGCTTGGCAGCGGGGCGGGCATCGCTACGCATCGAGGATACGGTTAGCGGCAGCGTCCGTTACCTGGGTATCCGAGTACGCACGGCGGACGGCGAGCTTCCTGGTTTACCGGACTACCTGGCGCTTGGCTCGGTGAGCGAGGACACCACCACCGATCTGAATTTCTGGCAGGATTTCCAGGGGGACGACGCCACTAACAAGCGCATGGACATTCGCTACATTTATCTCAACGGCGGCCCCTTCAACGGTTGGCGGACCTGGTCCAACGCGGACGGCTTCCGCGCTGTTTCCTACATCCGCGAGAGCCAGAAACTTGGCATCGTGCCATATTTCGTCTATTACAACATCCCGGATGGCGGTGAGAGTTACTTCACGAATTTACAGCACATCCAAGACCTGAACTACATGGAAGCCTACTATCAGGACCTCAAGCGGGCGCTTGATCTGATTTGGAGCGAGGCGCCGGACGACCATGTGGGCATGATACTGGAACCGGACTTCCTGGGGTACTTGATGCAAAATTCGGGACTGCAACCGGATGAGATCATGGCTTTCACCAGCGCGGCCTACAGCTCCGGCGTGCTCAACTCGGCCGTTGATCCATTGTTCCCCAACACGGTGCAGGGCTTGGTAACGTCCATCAATTACACCATTTCCAAGTATGCCCCGAATGTTACCTTTGGGTGGCAAGTCAACCTGTGGGCGTCACCGGGCATCACTACTAGCATTCCCGCCACCGGCTTGATGCGCCTTACCGATACCCTGGGCATCGAAGCAGGACGGCAGGCTATCGCTAATGAAGCAGCGCTGATCGCGGAATACTACGTCGCGGCGGGGGTACTTACCTATGGCGCCGATTTCTTGGCCATTGATAAGTACGGACTCGATGCTGGCGCTCAGCCCGGAGCGGCAACCAACCCCACCGGTTCCACCTGGTTTTGGAATCTAGATCACTGGAATAACTACCTGTTATTCAGCAAGACACTGCACCAGACCGCTGGATTGCCCATTGTCCTGTGGCAAATTCCCGTTGGCCACATCAACTCCAGTCTGGCCGTGAATCCCTATGATCCCAGCGGCCAGTTCCCGGAGCTAACCAACACGTTTACTCGCTATGAGGACTCCGCGCCAACCTTCTTTCTTGGCGATAGCTTCTTGGCCGAGGGAGATCGTTTCACATATTTCACCACCAACGCGGGCGGCGATCCAAAGTTGTCGGTTTCTGGTAATATCGTGACTTGGGGTTCGCACATGCAGGAAGCCAGGGACGCCGGCATAGTTGCGATTCTCTTTGGCGCTGGCGTCGGCGAGAGCACGGACGGGGTTGGTTCTCCCCCTACAGATGGGTACTGGTGGATTTCCCAGGTACAAGAGTATTACCTGGATACGGTCATGTTATAGCTCGTGCAATGAAGCGGGGCAGGATGGGTAGCATAACGACAGAGCTACCCATCCTCGTTCGCCATTGGTAGAGGGGCGTCCGGTTTGCCGATTTGGTAGTGGTAGCGAATCTCGTCGGCGGACAGGGCGCGGCCATACAGCAATAGCTCATCCATGCGACCATTAAAATTGCGGATGGGGAAGCCGGTTTTTGGATGAATCGGCTTCCAATTACCCAGCTCAGCCGTGCCAAAGCGAAAGACAGGAGGCGTCCGCAGCGGCAGCGTCTGTACCATTTCCCCATTTAACCAATGTGAGACGGTCCCCGTCTTACCGTCGCATACCAAGGCCAAGTGCAGCCAGCGCCCGAAATGCTCCGGGCCGAGCAATTTAGAGGTGTCATAGTTGTGCCCTTCCCCCGCGCGCGCACCGGCGTGTCCCGCGATCACGTGCCCTTTGCCATGAAGTTGCCAATGCAACTCTCCTGGGTCGTAGCCGTCCGTCAACAGCAGGGAATTGAGGACGTTTGGCAGGGAATCGACGCGCAGCCAAGCCATAAGGGTAACGGCCTGAAACTCCCCCGGAATGTGCAGACGCACCCGGTCGGTGGGGCGTTTGAAGTCCAACGCCTGTTTGCCAGGCCAACGTCCCTCCGTCCACTGACAGCCGACCAGCGTACCGTGAGTCTCTGGGGTAGCGGTGGGAGCTTCATTGCGCAGCGTGCGCTCTTGCGGTGTCCTCGGTTTGAACATGTACCATGCCACCAAATCAGGATCGTGACGAAATTTGCTGGCGGCGGATTGCCAGGCAGTGATCCGCCGGGACAGTGACGCCGATGCTTTGTGGTGGAAATCCTGGGTCGTCACGAAATCAGTCCCATCAGCGATATGCTCTTGCCAAGTACCCGCGCGTAGCCGGGCGGATTTGCCTCCAGTAAAGGAGCGCGGTTCGGGGTGCATATCCGATGACAGGTCCACTTCCCCTTCGAACACATGTACTTCCGCCGTCCCGGCCTCCCCCACGGCCATACCGAACGCGGTGCCGCGATCCACCAGCTCTAAACCCGGCCCCCTGACGCGAAACCCGGAGGCCGGGGGAGGTACATGCGCGCTCAATCGTCCCCGGTGGCAGTAGGCCTCGTTGGCGGAGATAATTTCAAAATCGACTGGCGCTTCCAACACCACGCTGGCGCCGCTGGCAAACTCGATCATGGCTAAGCCACTGTCTAAACGTAGGTGTCCGGGTGTCAGCGGCTCACCGGCAGAGCGCGCCGCGCTGGAGTCGGCCCAGCGCGCGTCAATCGTCTGAACCAATACCGCGATGGCTTGCGAGGTCGGCTCCGGCGGAGTCAGCCAGTTGTCCACGGCGGCATCGTTTTGGTCTGGTCCCTGGTATAAGAGCAAGGAGACGCTCACGGCCGCCACGATGACGGTGAACATCAGAGGGGCAAGCCAACGCCGCCACCAGTGAATCGAACCACCCCATCCGCTCCCACTTGGCGTGCTGGTCGATGGCTCGTCATCCGGCGCCTGGATCGGCCTGGCAAATACTTCCCCCCAGCGCTCCTCGGCAAAGCGGCGCAACAGGGCGTGCCAGCGGGCCTGGCGCCAGAAGGCCGCACGCGCCTCGGACGATGCCAGCAAGCGCGTTTCCAATTCGTGCCGCTCCTCCGGCGTCAACGCGCTATCCAGATAGCGATTCAGCAAATAATCTAACCGTTCTCTGTCCATGCTCAGTCTCCGGATTGTTGGGCCAGTCGCCGCTCGACGCAGTCCCGCAAGAAGGAGCGCGCCCGCGACAGAGCCACGTACACGGAAGCGGGCGTCCAACCCAGTCGCCTGGCGATTTCCGCCGGTTTGTGAGCCTGGGAATAGCGCAGCTCGACGGCCCGCCGCGCTTGCGGGGCGAGCTGCTCCAGACAGCTCGATAGCAATCGCAAACGCGGTTCGTCGTCCGGTTCCGGTTCCGGCTCGCAGGCACAAAGGGCGTCCAGCACTTCATCCGCCAACGGTCGCGGCCTCCGTGATTGACTACGGGCTATCTCGACCGCCTTGTACCGACCGATCGCGCAAATCCAGGCCAAGAAATTCGTCCCCGGCTCAAACTCGCGGGCCTTGCGCGTGACGGTCAGAAAGGTTTCTTGGACCACGTCATCGACATGGGCGAAATCCGGCACGATGGCATAAAGAAACCCACGCAACGCTGGCGTGTGGCGCACAAACAGCGTTTGGACCATGACAACCGGGTCCGCTGGCGTGTCTTCGTGAAAATCGCGCGTGTCCGTCATGGAAAAGAATGATCTCCCAAATCAAAACCTTAGTGATGACTTTCTTTGCCGTCCCCTTAGTTTATCTGGTCGTGGATGGAAAGCGGAACCGGGAAAAAGAGGGTTGTTTTCCCGCGCCGGCCAGAGGATGATGGCGTGCATGATCAATGGGGGCTGCGCGGGTGTTGTCCCCTGGCGAAGCGTATGCGAATGGGGAAAAAGAATGTCGGCGACTGCTCTCGTCCAACGACACTCCGAAAGTGAGGTTATACGAATGATGAATTCATCCATTCCCAATCGTCGAGATGTGTTGCGTGCGGCGGCTGTTGCCGGGACGGCAGTCCTCTGCCCTGGCGCGGCCGCCTGGAGCGCCGAGCCAGCGCCATCAGCCTTGCGCTTGCCCCAAGCCAAGCCGCAAGACATCGGCATCGATCCGCGCCGGCTGCGAATGGCGTATGATTTGTTGGAGAAGTGGACCACTGGACCCGATGCCCCGGTTCCCGCCGGAGCCATTTTGGTGGGGCGGCATGGTAAGATCGTGGCCCCCCGCTTCTTCGGCCGGCAGGGACCAGAGCCAGACGCCCCGCCAATTCGCCCAGACAGCATTTTCTTGCTGGCCTCCATTACCAAGCCCATCACCTACCTGGGGGCCATGCTGCTGGTCGAACGGGGACAATTGAATCTCACGGATCGAGTGACGCGCTACCTTCCGGAGTTCGCCGCCCACGGCAAGGAAGAGGTGCTGGTCGTGCAGCTGTTCACGCACACTTCTGGGCTGCCCGACATGCTGCCCAACAACGAAGAGCTGCGCCGCCAGCATGCGCCGTTGCAAAGATTTCTCGATGGCGCCGTCCGCGACACTAAGCTGGCCTTCAAGCCTGGAACGCAGCTGAGCTACCAAAGCATGGGCACGGCGACGGTGGCCGAACTGATCCAGCGCATCTCCGGCCAACCCATCGCTGAGTTTCTCAAACGGGAAATCTTCACTCCACTGGGACTGCGTTCGACCGCGCTCGGCTCCAAGGGCTTGCCGCGCGATCGCTTCGTGCGCGTGCAGGTGCCGGAGTACCAGGCTGGCAGCGATTTCGGCTGGAATAGTGACTATTGGCTGCAACTGGGCGCTCCTTGGGGGGGGATGCTGAGCACGCCGGAGGATTTCGCGGTGATTTGTCAGCTCATGCTCAACGGCGGGGCGCTGGGGGATGTCCGCTTGCTGTCGCCAGCGGCGGCGCGGATGATGACCACCAATCGCCTAAACGACCAACCCGACTTACCCGAATCGTTGCGGCGGACGCAGCCGTGGGGCCTCGGTTGGCGTCTGAATCATCCTGGCACCCCTGGCAGCTGGGGGGACTTGCTGGGCCGACACGTCTTCGGCCACACCGGCGCCACCGGCACGATGGCCTGGATGGATCCGCGCACGAAGGGTTTCGCCCTGCTTTGGACCTCCGCCATCCGCGCGCGGGCGCCGTGGCGGCTGGTCAGTCTCTCCAACGCCGTCGCCGCCGCGTTGGTGTGAGACTGGGTCTGGTCACACGACCCGCGCGCGACAGACGCCATGAAAGGGGCCGGGCTGTTGGACAACTCAAGCCTCTTTCACGGCCAGGGCGGCATGGCTCGCATGATTGGTTTGTCGATCCGTGGCGGACATCAGAGGTTCCGCCACCGGGAATGCGCGCGGAGCGGTGGCAAAGAACGAGGCCAGCAAGCCCAGAGCGGTCAAGAGGGTAAAGAACCCTAAACTGACGGTATAACTACCTGTCCAATCACGACTGAAACCGACCAGGAACGGACCTAGACTGGATGCGGCAATCGTGGCCGTGGAGAAGCTCCCGCGGATTTGCCCTAAATGAGAGCGTCCAAAGTAACGGACGCAGATGAGGGAAGTAATACCCGTGGACAATCCTTGGGCCACGCCCATCATGCTTCCACATGCGGTGGGCAACCAGGGGCCATGCTGAAATCCGAGTAACCACGTCACCCCCAACATACAGCCAACCGACATGGCCAAGAGTCGATGCAGGGGTAATCGGTCCGCCAACATGCCGCCGATCAAGTGGGTCAACGCCAAGCTGACGGCGAAAATACTCAGCAACTCCGCCGCCGCTCGTTCGTTCAGTCCGCGGGCCTCCAGGATCGGCACGATGTTGAATGTTAGCGCGGTACCAACCATGCCCCACAAGGCATTCAGCACAAGGACGATCCAAAATGACCGACAACGCGTCGCTTGAGAGAACGTCAATCCGCTGTCGGCAAATCTAGATTCTGTTGTCAATATGTCACGGTCGTGGCGTGCGGGCTGACCGTCCAAGACCTGCCCTACATCCTCCGGCCGGTCACGAAAGACAAACACGAGCAACGGCAGCATCAGGCACCACACCGCCACTCCCAGAAAGACAAAGGCGCCGCGCCACCCCACCTGGTCAATGAGCCACAGATTCACGCAGGGGACGGCGCCGATGGCTGCCGCCAACCCTAAATGACGGATGCCTTCCACCATTCCCAAGCGTCGTTGAAACCAAAACGCCAACATGCTGCTGCTCAACAGTGACATGGCGCCTGGCCCCAGTAAACGAAGCAGAAAGAAGGCCACGAACAGCATGAGAATGCCATTGGCGGTGGCGGCGACCAAACAGGCCAAACCCAACAGTACCACGGCCAACGTCGTGGTTTTTCGCAAGCCATACCGATCCATGACGATGCCCAGGAACGACAACGGCAAGGCGGCGAAGATCGTCCCCAACATGTAAGCCGCCGTTAGCTGGCTGTGCGAGATCCGCAACGAGGCTCGAAACGACTCATTGAATGCCGCGATGCCAAAACTTTGTCCCGGAGAAGTCGTGAGAATGCCCACCAGCGCCACGGGGACCATCAGCCAACCATAATAGAAACGCGGCGAACGCTTCCCCAGCCAGAGTCTGGGCAAGTCCAAGGCTTGCGGCTCTCTCATGCGGTCTCCTCGTCATCATCGATTCGTGCTCATGGTCTCCGTGCTTACGCGCTGGGAACGAAAAACTGTTCACTAAACAAGCGAAACGCCAACGTTGGATTTTGTTTTTGCAGGTAGCGGATGTGCCATGGGTCGTCCGCGAGAACCGCTTCCCGGTTTCTGTGATCCAGCACCCGTCGCGTACCTCGAAATGTTTGCAGCGCTGCGCGCGCCTGGTGCCCCCCGTCGATCCAGGCCGCAGTTCGGTAGGACAGAGTCTTGATTTCCACTTTGGCGCCGTACTCGGCTTCCAAGCGAAAACGGACCACCTCGAATTGCAATTCGCCCACGGCCGCCAATATCAACTCCCGGGAATCAGCGGGGTCGAAAAAAAGTTGAATGGCCCCCTCGTCGGCCAACTGATTCAACCCTTCCACCATCTGCTTACGCCGAGTAGTGTCCTGACATCGCGCCACCGCGAAACATTCCGGACTAAATTGCGGAAGTCCTTCATAGTGAATGGGTGTTCCTTCGTGGATCGTGTCACCCAAGCGCAGCCCACCAGCAATCGCTAAACCGATAATGTCTCCCGCATAGGCTTCCGCAATGGCATCACGGTCCCGCGCGAACATCCGGTGCGAGCCTTTGATGCGCACCCGTTCGCCCGTGCGAGCTACGCTTGGCTCGGTGTCCGAAGCAAAGCGTCCCCGACAGACCCGAATGAAGGCGATGCGGTCGCGGTGCTTGGGATTGAGGTTGGCTTGGATCTTGAATACGACCCCCGCGAACTCCGGATGATCGGGGGGAATGAGGCCTTGATCACTTCCGCGCGCCCCGGGCGGCGGCGCCAGACGCACGAAAGCATGGAGGAACGGTTCAACGCCAAAGTTGGTCATGGCACTGCCAAAAAATACTGGCGTCACCTGGCCACGCAGAAATTGTTCCGAATCGAATTGCTCACCAGCGCCATCGAGCAATTCCAATTCCTCGCGGCAGCGACTGGCCAAAGAGGTGGAAAGGAACCGATCCACATCCCGAAGGGGCACCACGGTCGTGGGGACTTGCAGGGTTCCACGATGGGTGGGATGGAACAGTAAACAGTCCCCGCTGGGCCGATCCACGATGCCGCGAAATTCCGGTCCCAAGCCGATCGGCCAATTGAGCGGCACAGCGGCAATGCCCAGGACTTGCTCGATTTCGCCCAGCAGGTCGAGCGGTTCTCGTCCGTGTCGATCCATCTTGTTGATGAACGTCATGATGGGAATTTGCCGCGCGGCGCACACTTGGAATAATTTCTTGGTTTGTTGCTCGATCCCTTTGGCGGCATCGACTACCATGACGGCGCTGTCCGCGGCGGCCAGGGTGCGATAGGTGTCTTCACAAAAATCTTGATGTCCCGGAGTATCCAGGAGATTGATCACGAATCCTTGATAGGGGAAACTCAACACCGTGGAGGTGATCGAGATGCCACGCTCGCGCTCGAGTTCCATCCAGTCGGAAGCCACGGCACGCTGTGTTTTGCGCCCGCGCACCGCGCCGGCGATGTCAATACATCCCGCGTACAGTAGAAATTTTTCCGTCAGGGTCGTTTTGCCCGCATCGGGATGGGAAATGATGGCAAATGTCCGGCGCCGTTGGATCTGGTCCCGCAATGGGTTAGCCTCTGGTGAAGTCACGGGAATGTTCAACCGTCCCTCGTTGGTTAAGTCCGATCATGAATTAACTACGTATAAGATATTCTTTGCAATTAGCTGATGATTGCAAGAGTCAGTTCCCAAAGTTTCCCTCTCCCCCCCTCAGAGCGCGAAGGGCTTTGGCAACAGCCCCGAATTACTTTTTAGGGTCCAAGACCTTCTCGCCATGCCGATGGCGCGCGGGCGGGACAAATGCCAGTCCGATTCGGGCTGGCGGTAGCGAAGCCGAAGTTTGGTATTTCAACTCGATTGGTTCTTGAATCATGAGGTCGGCAAAGCGTTGTTGAATCTCCATCGGCACCGCATCCCCATAACGCCGGGCATCCCACACAATAATTCCACCTCGCGATTTCAAGTCTTCATCATTGGTCCAGGGGATGTCTTTCTCTTCCATGATGACGCAATCCAAGCAGCCACTGCTATACAGTAGGGGGTGATGGTCCACGTAACAGCAAATATTTCCCGCGATCCACGGCTCTCCGCCGACAATGGCAAAGGATTGATCGAAATGCTGATGCCAACGATTGGTGACTTCGCGCGCGAGGAGCTTCCCCGGAAAATGCGTTCTTAAGGGATGTTGCAGCAGATAGGGGCCGGCCGTTTGCCGAACGACCTGAATCCCAATCATGCTGAGAGCCACACCGCTCCACGTCAGCCAAACGGCGGACGTGGTTCGGAGCGAGAACGTATTTTTCCAGTTGGCCAGCAACCAAACACCAAAAAAGGTCCATAACGGTGAACCCCAAATGTTCCGAATGAGCGAGCCAGTCACGGCCGAATAAATGAGAAACACGATCAAGGGACCAAGAACCGCATAATGCAGAAAACGGAGCTCGGTCGTGGGGGGGTACTGGCTCCGGGTTCCATCGAGCGCGGGCAGCAAGATGATAATCACCGGGATCAACAACGCCAACTGGGTTGCCAGGAAGATCAAGGGATTTTCCCAATGGTCTTCAATCCCGCCCAGGTCTGCCGACCGCTCCAGGGCATAAGTGATCGTGATGAAATCGTTGTGGGCCATCCAAATCAGATGCGGCATCACGATGGCCAACGCGATCGCGCCGGCCAGACAAGGTCTTGCCAAGCCCACGGCCCGCCGCACATCGGCATGGAGCAGCCAAAAGAACACCAAAGGGGCAGCCAACAGCATGACGGTATATTTGCATAGAAATGACAATCCCCAAGTGACTCCCACCGCCACCCACCAGCGCGACTTGTTCTGAAACAGAGCTTGATGAGAACAATACACCATCCACGCCCAGCCGGCGTTCAGCAGGATATTATTGTTAAATTCGGCGGGATTGATGGTGAGAAACGTCAGTCCATCCATTGCCATCACGGCCAGGAGCGCGAAGCGGGGAGAGAGGTAACATAAGGCCAACTTCCAAGCCGCCACCAGGCATAAAGCAGTCACCAAATAACTCGCCAGGTAAACACTCCAAACCTCTCCCGGAGACAGCCACTGAAATACGCTGGCCACCCAAGCTGGCAATGGCGGATGTTTTGGATATCCCCACGACCACACATGGCCCCACGACAACCATTCAACCAGATCCAACGGCGCGTTCGCACAAGCGCAAACCGTCACCAGAAACCAAACCACCGTGCGTAGCAATAACCACAGCCAAAAGCAGCCCACCCAGAAGCGCATCTGTGATGCAGATGAGGGCAAGGTATTAGAATCGCCGCCTCGTGGCGCTTGCGCGAACGAGAGAGGCAAGGGATGGGACAATGTTTCCATGTGGAATTCCTTAAACTGGATAATCCTTCATGTTTGGGCGGAACGATGATCGGTACTTCAACTTGGGACAAAGCCAAGCACGCGGGGCGAGGAGTTCGTGGTCCATCCAGAAAGCCATGAACGCTCCTGATCTAATTCCACACAACAATACTTTTACAGAGCATTATTAATCCAACAAATTCATGAGATCATGAAAACCAGGCAAATGGCATAAGCCAAGCTAGAACGATAATCGGTCGTTGTTGAATGGTCAGGAGAACGATGCCATCAGTTGTGGAACAATGGGGAAAAGGAGTGCTACGGCGGGGTTAGAAATGAATACCTAAGCGATGCAGTATAGATATGCTTCAACCGCGATCCACATGCGATTCCAACCAACTCACACCCCAAATCGTGAGCAGAGGGTCGCAAGTGAATCTTTTGCAATAAATCACCATCACACAACATGATCGTATTCAGTTTTTTTCCTCTATCTAACATTCAGCCACCTATTCCACGGGATTCTAGTGAATTGGCATGGAAAAACAAGTCGATTCTGACTGGCATGCGGGCATTTACCTTATGCTTTCTCGACATGGAATATCTCCACCTTCATGGAACTTCGGAAGGATTATCGGTGGGGATCCGCTCCACAAAGGGCGTGTTGTTACTCTGGCAAGGGAAAAACTCCGAGCCGCGACCGTCAGGGAGCGGCTCCGACCATCTGGTTTGCCGACGGAATATCGATTTAAGGATAAGACTACGACAAACGGCACAAGAATACCACCTTCCACAATTTGTCTAGTGTACAAAAAATTACTATACGATGCGATTCGGGAAGCAATAATGAACATAACTGTAACAAATATAAAGCCTTACATCACATCCAGCCTCTCCGAACTGACCTGGGTTTCCCCTACTGAACTTGCTAAAATTCACTTACTTGGACAGCTTTGCCTGATTGAAGGAGAAGGATATACGCATGGCGGAAACCATCCAGCCGGTGTCGATTGTGCAGGAAACACGGCGCCGGTATTTGAATTATGCCCTGTCAGTCATTCAAGCGCGGGCGTTGCCGGATGTGCGTGACGGGTTGAAGCCGGTGCAGCGCCGCATCCTTTATACGATGTATCACGATCACCATCTGTATGCGGATGCACGCTATCGGAAATGCGCCACCATTGTCGGCGCGGTGATCGGCAATTATCACCCGCACGGCGACGCTGCCGCCTATGATGCCCTGGTCCGGCTGTCGCAGAATTTCGTGATGCGCATGCCGTTGGTGGATGGGCAAGGGAACTTCGGCTCAGTGGATGGGGACGCGCCGGCTCACTATCGCTACACCGAGGCCAGGCTGACCGCCTTGGCCGAGCGGCTCATGGTCGAGCTGCGCCAACGCACCGTCGATATGCGCCCCAACTTCGATGGCACCAAGGAGGAACCCATCGTCCTGCCCGCCCAATATCCGAACCTGCTCGTCAATGGTACCGCTGGCATTGCGGTTGGCTTGGCCACCAACATTCCGCCGCACAATCTTGGTGAAGTCATTCGGGCTTGCGTGCTGCTCATCGATCATCCCGACGCCACTACCGCCCAGCTGCTCGACAAGATCAAGGGGCCGGACTTCCCCTTGGGAGGGAAAATTGTCACCGACCGGCCCACGCTGCGCCGCATCTACGAGGAAGGGAGTGGCAGCATCAAGGTCCAGGCCGAATGGAAGACGGAAAAAATCGGCAAGAAGGAACAGATCATTGTCACCTCGATCCCCTATGGCGTCAACAAGGGAAACCTGGAAGAAACCATCGGCGAGCTGATCGCCGCCCGCAAGCTGCCCCAATTGCTGAACGTGACCAATGAATCGAACGAGAAGGAAGGACTGCGCATCGCCTTGGAGATCAAGCCGGGCAGCGATCCAAACATGATCATGGCGTATCTCTACAAGCACACCTCGATGCAGGAAAACTTCGCCTTTAACATGACCTGCCTGGTGCCGATGCCCGATGGCAAGACGCGCCCAGAACGGCTCGGCTTGAAGGCCATGTTGCGCTACTTCGTCGATTTCCGCTTCGAGACAGTACGCCGCCGCTTCGAATATGAGTTGGAACAATTACGGAAGCGGATTCACGTCCTGGAAGGGTTCCGCATCATCTTCAATGCCCTGGACGAAGCCATTCGCATCATCCGCGACAGCAAGGGGAAAGCCGACGCCACCGGCAAATTGATCGAACGCTTCGGTCTCGATGACATCCAAGCCGAGGCGGTGCTCGATGCCCAGCTCTACCGCATCGCGCAGCTGGAGATCAAGAAAATCCTCGACGAATTGAAGGAAAAGAAAGCCGCCGCCGCCAAGATTGAAGCCATCTTGGCATCCGAAAAGAAACTATGGGGCGTGGTCAAGGATGAGCTGCAGGAAGTGGGGGACAAATTCGCCGACCGCCGCCGGACGCGCTTGGCCTCCGATGAGGACACGCCGGAGTTCGATCCGGAGGCGTACATCATCCGCGAAAACACCAACGTCGTGCTGACGCGCGACGGCTGGATCAAGCGCGTGGGCCGGCTGGCATCGGTGGAAGGGACGCGCGTCCGCGAAGGGGACGAGGTGATTGCCGTCATTCCCGGTAGCACGCTGGATCATGTCATCTTTTTCGCCGACGACGGCACAGCCTACACCATGCGCATCAACGAAGTGCCGGCCAGCTCCGGCTATGGCGAACCGATCGGCAAGTTCTTTCGCATCGCCGACCAGGTGAAAATCATCGCCGCCGTCACCACCGACCCACGTTTCACGCCACCCGATGTGGAACCGAGTAACGGCGAACCGGGCGGCCCGTACCTGCTAGTGACGACATCCCAAGGGCAAGTGTTGCGCACGCCGCTGGCACCGTTCCGCGCCGCCTCGACCAAAGTAGGCCGGCGCTACGTCCGGCTCAACGAGGGAGACAAGGTCGTCCTGGCCACGGTGCTGCGCGATGAAACCAGTCTGTTCCTCGCCTCCGCCTCCGGCCACGTCATCCATTTTCCCATCAAGGAAGTCAACATCTTGGCCGGCGTCGGCAAGGGGGTCATGGGGATCAAGCTGGACAAGGGGGATGTCTGCCTGGGGGGTGCCCTGATTAACAGCCGCTTCGACGCCCTGATCGTGGAAACCGCTGGCGGCAAGACGATGGAATTTCGCCGCGGCAAATACGAACCCACCTCGCGCGGCGGCAAAGGCCACGAAGCCGTCAAACGCACTACCTTCACCCGCGTCCTGCCGCCCCCCATCGAGCTGGTCAACTGGGACGAAGTCGAAGACCGCAAACGTCCTGACAGCACCAACGGCACCGGCGCGGGGGAGCAGCAGACGTTGTTTGAGGAGTGACCGATTACCTTTGGATGGATCGTATCGCGCTCGCAGTGTGTTATTGGCGCGACACCCAGGGACCGAGAAAAAAGTAATTTGTCAGAGGCGAAACTATGTCAACGATTGGACAACATAAGGCCACACTGGACGATTTACTCCGCGCACCCGGCAAAGCGGAGTTAATTGGTGGGAGGATTGTGGAACTCATGCCCACAGGACGTCGGCCGAATCGGATTGCGGCGCGCATCTTTCGCAGCCTCGATGACTATGCCCAAGCACAAGGAGTGGGTGAGGCATATACCGACAACATGGGCTTCGCGGTGCCGGAACTACCGTCTGGTCGCGAATCTTTTTCACCAGATGCTTCTTATTTCATGGGGCCATTCCCGGACGATCCCATGCGTTTCGTCCAAGGTCCGCCCACCTTCGCGGTGGAAGTGCGCAGCGAATACGACTACGGCCCCACCGCTGAGGCCGACATTGCCGCCAAGCGCGACGATTACTTCGCCGCTGGCACCCAGATGGTTTGGGATGTCGATCCCATCGCCGAAACCATCACGGCGTACCAAGCGGGCGCGGCCAAGCCGCGCCTGTTCCGGCGCGGCGACACGGCGGACGCCGAACCCGCTGTCCCCGGCTGGCGAATGGCAGTGGACGAGATTTTCGCGCCATGAGAGAGAGTGACTGATTTATCGGTTCGCGCTTGAACCCGTAGTGTCAGCACGAACCGATGAATCATCGGTCCAATACCCGGAGTATATTCTTCGATCACAAAAATCAATCCTGAGAAACAAAGGAATGAGTACCGCATCCACTTACACCGCCAAGGATATTCAGGTTCTCGAAGGGCTGGAGCCGGTGCGTAAGCGACCGGCCATGTATATCGGCGATGTGGACCGCAAGGGGTTGCATCACCTGGTTTGGGAAATTGTTGATAATGCCGTCGATGAGTACCTGAACGGCTACGCCGATGCCATCACGGTGACGCTGCACAAGAGCGGCGACGCCATCACCATCAGCGACAATGGCCGAGGGATTCCCGTCGATTTGCACCCCAAGTACAAACGGCCGGCGCTGGAATTGATCTTGACCACGTTGCACTCCGGGGCCAAGTTCGGCGAGGGGGACAACTACATCCATTCCGGCGGCTTGCACGGCGTCGGCTCGTCGGTGGTCAACGCCTTGGCGCGCAAGATGATCGCTACCATTCGCCGTGACGGCTTTGAATGGCAACAGACATTCCGCCGGGGCAAACCGGCGGGGGAGCTGGAGAAGCTCGGCCCCTTCCGCGGCCACGGCACCACCATCTACTTCGAGCCGGACCCGGACATCTTCAAGACCACGCAGCTCGACCCCAAGGAGATCAAGGCCCATTTGGAGGACATGTCGTATATTCACAGCGGCCTGTCCATTACCTTCAAGAACGAGATCACCAAGGAAATCTTCGAGTTGAGTCATCCCGGCGGCATCCCGGAGTTTCTGCAACGGCTGGTCATGGAAGGACAAAAGCCGGTCGTCCATGAAACCCCATTCTACGTCGCCCGCAAGGATGGCGAGCGCCTGGAGGTCGCCTTGCAGTGGACCGAATCGACCGATGAGACCATCCGCTCCTACGTCAATGGCATCCGCACCTCCGCCGGCGGCACGCACGAAAGCGGCTTCAAAGGGGCCATCGTCAAGGCCATCCGCAACTACATCGCCACGCACGAGGTCAAGGTCAAGGGCTTGGATATCAGCGCCGAGGACATCCGTGAAGGAATTGTCGCTATCGTGTCGGTGTTTCTCCGCAACCCGATGTTCCAGGGGCAAACCAAGGAGAAGCTGAACAACCCGGAGATGGCGGCGCTGGTCAATACCTTCGTGGCGCCGGGGTTGGAAGCCTGGCTCAACGCCAACATGACCGCCGCCGATCAGATCGTGGGGCGGATCGTGCTGGCGGCCAAGGCCCGGCTGGCGTCCCGCGAGGCGGCCACCGAGGTCAAACGCAAGTCCGCCACCCAGCGCCGCCTGAACCTACCCGGCAAGCTGGCCGATTGCAAATCGTCTAACGTTGAGGAATCGGAGCTATTCATCGTCGAAGGGGACTCCGCCGGCGGCTCGACCAAGCAGGGGCGCGACAATCACACGCAAGCGGTGTTGCCGTTGCGCGGCAAAATCCTCAATGGCGAAGGGCTGCCACTGAGCAAGGTGCTCACCAACACCGAATTAAGCTCCCTGGTATCCGCCATCGGCACCGGAGCCGGCGATAAATTTGATCTGGCCGGTCTGCGCTATGGCAAGATCATCCTGCTCATGGATGCCGACGCCGACGGCAACCATATCGCCACGCTATTGCTCGATTTCTTCTTCCGCTTCATGCCCGACTTGATCCGCAAGGGACACGTCTATTTGGCCCAGCCGCCATTGTATCGCATCGATGTCGGCAAGGAGACGTACTGGGCACGCGACGACGCCCACAAGGAGGAAATCCTGGCCGGGCTGCGCGCCAACGCCAAGCCGGAGATCACCCGCTTCAAGGGCCTCGGCGAAATGCCCCCCGCCACCCTCAAAGCCACTACCCTCGACCCCCGCCACCGCACCCTCCTGCGCGTCGGCATCGAATCCAACCTGGAAACCGATGAGACATTTATGACATTGTTAGGCAAGGACCCGTCGCAACGCTACCGCTTCATCATGGACTCAGCGGCCCTGGCGGTGGCGGAGGAGTTGGATGTGTGAGGGGGAGCAGTGAGTGGTATGAAGAGCGCGGGTGCCGAAATGTGGAAGTGTATGATTGGAATGATCTCCTCAAACGGAGCTTGCCATGACCTTGACCCTAAATGTCGATCTACCCGCTGATCTGGCCCAGTTTCGCTTACCCGATGCGGTGGCCTCCCGGTTGCGGAACCTCCTTGACCGGCAGGATGCTGGACAGCCGCTGACGGTGAGGAACGCGCGGAGGCGGAAGGACTGGTCAATTTGTCGGAATTCCTTAGCCTACTGCGGTTGCGGGCGGAGCGCATGGCCCCATGAGCGACATTTCTTCGAGTTTGTGAACAGAAGCGGCCGCCATCCACTTTCATGAAACCTTCCTCTCCCTTCCTCGTTGGCTTGCAACCTTGGCTGCCGTGGCCGTTGCATCGCTGGGTCTGGTGGACGGAGCCGGTGCGAGCGGAGCGGTTGGCGGCGTTGCGTATCGCCTTGGCCGGGGTGTTGCTGTTGGACATCCTGTTGACCTATCTGCCTCATGCCACGGTTTTCTATGGGGCTGGCAGCTTGGGCAGCCCGGAAATCTTCGCCTATCTGAGCCGGGCGCCGCGCTGGCACTGGTCGCTGTTGCGCTGGATGGAAGACCCGTGGACCGTCATCTTGATGATGCTTATTTGGACGACAGCGACGTTTTGCTTGCTGATCGGCTGGTGGACGCGCATCAACGCCATTCTGGTTTGGGTGTTGTCCACGTCGTTCGCCAACCTAAACCCGTACCTGGAGAATGCCGGCGATGAAGTGCGCGGCATCCTGCTATTTTATCTTATGCTGTGTCCATGTGGCGCGGTCTGGTCGCTCGATCATTGGCGGCGCCGCCGGAGCGGAGCTGTTACAACCCCTGTCTTCATTCACCCCTGGCCGTTGCGTCTGTTGTTCGTGCAAATGACGTTGATTTATTTCTGTAATGGACTGTACAAGCTGCGCGGCAGCGATTGGATTTCCGGAAACAGTTTATACTATGTGCTCAGTGATTTGACCTTGGCGCGTTGGTCGTATGCCCACCTGCCAACACCTTATCTCCTCACACGTATCTTGTCGTACACGGTGTTGATTTGGGAGGTAGCGTTTCCGTTGCTGATGTTGCTGCCGTGGTTGCTAGGGAGTATGTTCTGGCTCTGCCGATTGCCGGAACGAATTGGGCATCCTGTTGTGACATGGTCCCGTTGGCTGCGAATAGTCGCATTAGGTTTCGGCGTCCTGTTTCACCTCGGCAGCTTCGTCAGCCTGGAAATCGGCATGTTCGCCCCCTACATGTTATGTTTCTATGTGCCCTTGATAAGGATGAAGGATGAAGGATGAATGTGATAGTCAATATCAATTGAACCATCCTAGTAGCGCATCTCATGTTTTGTATAATTTTCATGTCTTTATCCCTCATCCTTCATGTCATCTCCAGCATCGTTGGTTGTTCCACCCTCACATAATCGGCATGGGTCATTTGCACAGAGATGCAATGGTCGCCGGCGTTGAAATTGATGGTAGGGTTGTCGGCCAAGGCGGGGTCGCAATAGGTCGGCAGCTCGAATAGGCTGCCGAAGGGGGGAATGGAACCAGGGAGCAGGCCAGTCATTTCCAAGACTTCCTCGCGGGTGGCGAAGCGCAGCCCCTTGACACCCAAGGCAGCGCGCAGCTTGCGGTTGTCGAGCTTGCGATCCGCCGGCACGACGCACAAGAGAAAACGCTCTCCGGCCTTAACGATCAGCGCCTTGGCGCCACTGGCTAACGTCGTGCCGCGCACCGCCGCCGCCTGTTCACTGGTATATACCGGTTCATGGCGCAAGACCGTGAAGGAAACGTCGGCTTGGTGGAGTTTTTGGTCGATGCGCTCGAAAACCATGGCCACGGGAAGCACTCCGTTCTGTTAGAGGCATCAGTTCGGGTGGGAAGTCGGATGCCCGCGCGAACCGATGAATCTAAACTGGATACTTTTTCATCATCGCTTACCCCTGCCCCACGATCCCGCTAATGTCGATCATGTGCAGCTGCCGGCCGGCGCTGGTGTGGGGCGAGTCGATGACCACACTTTTACCATCCGGGCTGAAGCGTGGGTGGGTGTCGCAGCGCCATTCGCCACTGTATTCCTTCGGTGACAAGAAATGGCCCAACGGCACCTTGCGGCCGGTGGTGACATGATACAGATACGGGTGCTGCAAGCGGTCGCGGTCGGGATAGGTGTCGTTCAGAATCCAGTCATTGCCGGGCAGATAGGTGCAATGTCCATTCTGAGTCATCACTCCCTTGCCGATCTGTTCCACCTGTGGCGTTTGGTCCTTGAAGAGATAGAAGCCTGCTTCCCGGCCAAACGGGCGCGTCCAGGCCAGGATGTGACGTGGGTCGCGCCAGATGAAGTGCGAAGTGAAACCGGACGGATCGACGACGTACATATCCTTGCCGTCCGGCGTGGCCGTCAACATGCGCGTGCGGAAGCCGGTCATCCCCTTGGGACGCCAGCGGTGCAAAAAGATGAAGCGGGAACCATCAGGATTGAACAGCAGATGATTAAACCAATGCTTGGCCCCTTGCATATCGGGCGTCGTGGCGCCAAACTTGGCCACGTCCGCCAAAGCAAGGATGAGCTGCTGTTTGCCGGTGCGCGGATCGACAAGAAATATGCCGGTGTCCTTCGGCGTCAGCTCATCGGCATACGGATCGGGCAAACCGCAGTAGCCGTAACCGGGGCGAACATCGTTGAGCCGGCGAAAGTCCACCGCGACCGCCGACCGGCCATCGGGACTGAGCGTGTAAATCGGCTGCGGCAACGTGCGGCGGCGACGTGTCTTGGTGTCCAATATATGACATACGAAATGGTCGCCGGCGCGGTCGTTCCAGAGAATTTCCGTGGCCGAGCCGGGCAGCCATTGCAACATGCAGCCTTGCTGCCAGCCCCATGCGGAACTTTGCCCTAGCTCGACCCAGCGGTTGTTGTCCCGCAAATCGACCATGCCGATTTGAATGACATCATCAGGACGCGGCGAGCGGTGCTCGAAATCCACCGCCATCCCCAGCACGTATCGGCACGACGGATCGAATTCCAGCTTGTCATAGTAACCGAACCAATGATGCTTAGGACCGCGCGTGATGGTCCGCACCGGCGGCAATTGCTCATCGGCGACGGCAGGCGCCGGAGCATAGGCCAAGGCCAAGCCGGTGGCGGCGGCGCCTTGCAGGAATTGACGGCGCGAGGGCTGGGGTGATGGCATGATAATTGACTCCGATTTATCACAAATGGAAGGATGCTCTGGTGAACCGTTTCCGGCGTAGGCCGCGCATTTTCCTGGCGTTTTGATTCCGTCTCATCATAATGAGGAAACACGCGGCTATCCACCTATTCCTTGCCATTCTTACCGGGAGTTGAGCATGCATCGCTATTGGTTCTTGGTTCCCGGATTGGTCGTGATGCCATACCTCCTGACCGCTACCGTGCAGGCAGCGGATACTCCGACCCAAGATCGACCGCTACCAGCTGTTTGATCTGAACCACGATCCCGACGAGATTAAGGACCTGTCCGACGCGCCGGCTTGGCGTGACATACGGGAAGAATTGCGCGTGAAGCTCGAAAAATGGCAAACTGATGTCGATGATCCGGCGCGGAAGCGGTGAAAGGAGGGTTTAGCGAACTCAGTAGCTGTTCCGTAATTCTCATCAACCTCGAAGGGGTGCCAATGTCACCCCGCTGCTAATGAGTAGAGGACCAACACACCAGCGGTCCACAGGATGCACGCGGCGATGCACGCCAAACCGGTCAGGGCCAGCACCTTGGCCCAGCCCACCGTCCAGTAGTAAAACGGATCGAGTCCTGGCGGGCGGGGAAACACATAAGCGATGCTGGAGAAAGCGAGCAGCAAACCGAGGCCGGCGGGAAAAAAGACCTGGTGCCAGGCCGGCACGTTGAGTTTATCGAAGGCGTAAGCCAGTCCCAACAGGATGCCGGTTAAGTAGAGCGAGCCAAAATGCACGGCGCGGATGTCACGGAAGTTTTTTTTGAGACTGGAGCCTGGCACCAAGTCCACGATGGTCCATAGAATACCGGTCACGACGATGGCCACGAGATGCACCGCCGCCAGGATGAAGTACAAGGATTGCATCACGATTCCTCACTCACAGGCGGCCAGGACCGGCACACGGCAGCGGTGGGCGTGCAGCTCGCCGGGACGCTGGCCGGCTCGAATCTCAATGATCTCATCGCCAGCCTCGGCGCCGAAGCCGTCCCGCAGGGCTTGCACGGCATCCTCTCCCAGCGGCAAATCCTCGCGGTGGACGATGAACACGTCGGCCGCTTGCGTCGCGATGGCTCCGCACAGGTCCATTAACTCCGCCAAGCGTTCAGCGGGACACGATAGCCCGGGGAACCAGCGTTGCAAGTAAGCGTCCAAATCCTGGCGCAGGGCCGGCCGCGGCGGCAGCAGGTAGAACGTGGCCACGATCCCTTCTCCTCCACAAGATGACATCTCTGGATGTAACAAGCATCGGCAAGAAGGCCGCTCAACCTGCGTTCGCTAGCCGCCGAGACGCCTCAATTCCGCCCCTTCTCTCCCTATCTCCCGCACGAGCCGCACAGTCCTTCGCTTTCCCACCCGTGCCACAGGCTAGTTTCGTTCATTCCCAATCCGTGGTATGTTGGATAAAACACTTGAATCTGATATGGAGAGATTCATTCATGGCATCCACAATGAATAACTTTGGGCCTTGATCAACTGAGCGTGGCCGAGCGCTTGGCGCTGGTCGAGGAAATTTGGGACAGCATCGCCGCCGAGGTCGAGAAAATCCCCTTGACCGAAGCGTGTTGAAGAACTCCGATCTCATAATTCACATTGGGAATTAGTCTGACCAATTATTACCATCTTGATACCACCGTGTCCCCACTACCCACCCACTCTTTTCTCATTACCGATTCCGACGCCCACCTTACCCTGGCCGCGTTTCTGCGGCAGCGGCTTCCGGGGCGGTCGTGGGGGAAAATCCGGCAGATGATCGAGAAGCGGCGGGTGCGGATCAATGGCGAGTTGTGTCTTGATCCAGCGCGGCGGGTGCGGGCGGGATTGGTGGTCGAAGTGCTGGAACAGTCGGCGCCACCGCCCAAGCAACCGAGGTTGATCACAGTGCGCTACCTCGATGAGCAGGTCGTGGTCGTGGAGAAGCCGGCGGGGCTGAATACCGTTCGGCATCCGGCGGAGCGCGACTGGACCGAACGCCGCAAGGCACTGGCGCCGACGCTGGAAGACCTGGTGCCGCCGTTGATCGCCGAGGCGGAAGGCCGGCCGCGCCATGCCCCGCAACCGCGATTGCGTATCGTGCAGCGGCTCGACAAGGAAACCAGCGGCTTGGTGGTTTTCGCCCGCTCGGTGGTGGCCGAGCGCGAGTTGGGACGACAGTTTCATGCCCATACGGTGACACGCCGCTACTTGGCCGTGGTGCTGGGAAACGTGAAGGCGCGGCGCATCGCTACCCGTTTGGTCCGCGACCGAGGAGATGGCCGGCGCGGCAGCACCACCATTCCCGGCTTGGGGAAAGAGGCGATTACTCATATCGACGTGGTGGAACGCTTGGGGGATTACACCCTGGTGTCCTGCCGCCTGGAAACGGGGCGGACGCATCAGATTCGCATTCACCTGGCCGAACAGGGGCATCCCCTTTGCGGCGAAAAGGTGTATATTCATCGGCAGGATGGCACCCGGTTCACGGACCAAAGCGGCGCGCCGCGTTTGGCCCTGCACGCCGCCGAGTTGGGTTTCGTTCATCCCGCCAGTGGGGAACCGATGTACTGGACGATGGCATTGCCGGGTGATTTGCGGGAGTTTGTCGAACGGTTGCGGCGAGATAGAAAGAAGGGGTGAGTTAGCGACGCTTCAGAGAAGCGTTCACGCTGCGGCAGGCTTCTCTGAAGCGTCGCTAAACTTTTGATTGCGAAAACAATGAATTTAGATATGGATCGTTTGACAACTGCTTATCGCACCGCTGTGGATGCCCTGCTGGCCGAGCGCGGGCCAGAAGGGTATTGGGAGGGGGAGCTATCGACTTCGGCCCTGTCCACGGCGACGGCGGTGGGGGCGCTGGCGTTGGTGCAAGCGGAGCGCGAACCACCTCGGCCGCATGATACGTTGATCGCTAATGGCCTGCGTTGGTTGGCAGAGCATCAAAACGACGACGGCGGCTGGGGGGATACGGTTCGCAGTTTGAGCAACATATCCACGACCATGCTGTGCCGGTCGGCGTTTCATCTGGGAGATGCCGCCGAGCAGGATGTGGAATGCTTGCGGCGTGCGGATGGCTACCTGGCCGAGCGCTATGGCGACACGCCGGCGGCACATGCCGAGGCGGTGCGTGCTCGCTACGGCAAGGACCGCACCTTCGCGGTGCCGATTCTCACGATGGCGGCCTTGGCGGGCTTGGTGGAGTGGCGGGAAGTGCCGTCGCTGCCGTTCGAGCTGGCCTGCTTGCCGCAGGAGTGGTTTCGTTTTCTGCGGCTGCCCGTGGTCAGCTATGCCTTGCCCGCCCTCATCGCCATCGGCCAAGCGGTGTATTATCATCGGCCTCCCAAAAATCCCATCACCTGGCTGCTGCGCCGCATTGCCTTGAACCGTAGCCTGCGCGTGTTGGAAGCGATTCAGCCGGAGAGCGGCGGTTTTCTCGAAGCGGTGCCGTTGACCAGTTTTGTCACCATGAGCTTGGCCAGCATCGGTCATGAGAAACATGCCGTGGCCCGGCAGGGGGTGCGCTTCATCGTGGACTCGGTGCGGCCCGATGGCAGCTGGCCGATTGACAGCAACTTGGCGACGTGGGTGACGACGCTGTCCGTCAACACCCTGGCCGCCGCCGAGGAATTGCCGAACCTGGAACGCAAGGCGGGCATTCGCTCCTGGCTGCTGCGCCAACAATTCAAGGCGCGCCATCCCTACACCGGGGCCGATCCCGGCGGCTGGGGCTGGACCGACTTGCCCGGCAGCGTCCCCGATGCCGATGACACACCGGGAGCATTGATCGCGCTGTCCCACCTGATGGAAACGATCCCCGATGAAGAACCGCACCCCTCGTCGCGCGCCGTGGTCCGCTGGCAGCTGAACGAAGATCCGCATCTCGCCGATGTCGTGGCCGAGTTGCCGCGCGTGCCGGATTATTCGTGGGAAGATCGCTTGCCGATTTTCAACGGTCTGTGGTGGCTGTCGCGTTTGCAAAATGCCGATGGCGGTTGGCCGACATTTTGCCGGGGCTGGGGAGCGTTGCCGTTCGACCGCAGCGGCTGCGATTTGACGGCCCACGTGCTGCGGGCGTTCCGAGCCTGGAAGGAACAGATCGACGCGGATCGGGTATATGCGTTCGCCCTGGAGAACGTCCAGCAACACAGCGCGTTTCCCGGTTTCCCCTTTCCCGATGTCGATAGTGAAATCCAATCAGGTTTGGACTATTTGGAAAAACAGCAGCGCGCCGATGGTTCCTGGCTGCCGTTGTGGTTCGGCAATCAACATGCTCCCGATGACGAGAATCCGACCTACGGCACGGCGCGCGTGCTGGCCGCTTTCCGCGACCTGGATATGATGAACACGAGTCCCGCCCAGCGCGGCGTCGCCTGGCTGTTGGCCAATCAGAATGCCGATGGCGGTTGGGGAGGCGGCAACGGTACTCCGTCCAGCATTGAGGAAACCGCCCTTGCCGTCGATGTGCTGCTCGATGCCGGTTCGGAAGCCGAGCCAGCGGTGAATAACGGCCTGGCCTGGCTCGTCGAGCAAGTAGAGGTCGGCGGCCTGAAAAATCCCGCCCCGATCGGTTTTTATTTTGCAAAGTTGTGGTATTTTGAGAAACTCTATCCTATTATCTTCACCGTGTCGGCTTTGGGACGAGCCGTGAAGCGGGTCGCCCATTCGGAAGGATAGACCCACCCTGACTTTCCACCCGTGAGGTTGCGACTGTGGCGATAGCTGCCGAAACCAAAGTCGAAAAAAAAGAGAAACACAACACCGCCCATTTCAAGGCGGTTCCCGAAACGCGGGAACAGCGCGACCGGGTACGCACGGCGGCGCGGGAATTCGGCGCGACCTTGGACCGTTCCAAGCCGCTGACACGCGATGGCCTGCAAACGATGGCCGAGGAGATGCTGCGCCAACTCGGCATGGGGGAGCAGTATCTCGGCTTCACGATGGTGGCCATCAGCAATGAATTCTGGCGCGAACAGGTGCAGGCGGTCGATTTCCAACGGCGCTTGCTGTTGCTGCCGCACTGCCTCAAACATGCCGAAGGCTGCCCGGCGGATTATGACGAGCTTGGCCTCGATTGCCGGCGCTGCGGCGCTTGCACGATTGCCGACTTCAAGACACGGGCTGAGGACTTGGGCTACAAGGTGCTGGTTTCCGAAGGCACCCCTATCGTGCTTAAGATCATCGTCAGCGGCCATGTCGATGCCATCGTCGGCGTCGCCTGTCTGAACGTGCTAGAAAAGGCTCTCGATAAAGTGTTGCTGGCCGGAGTGCCATGCGTGGCTGCCCCGTTGCTGTCGAGCAATTGTCGCAATACCTCGGTGGATGATGATTGGGTCAGCGAATTGATCGAGCTGCACACGCCGCCGCCGCAGCAAAAGACGAAAACCTATGTTCACCTGATGCGCGCTGCCCATCGGCTTTGTGAAGGGGAGGAGTTGGAACGGCTGGCGCCGCGGCCACGGGCCAGCAGCGCTGCTACCAAGGGGCTTACGTCCCCCGCTCGCCGGGACCCGTTGGTGCAGCATGAGCATATCGCCTATGACTGGATGGCCCAAGGGGGGAAGCGGTCGCGGCCGTTCATCACGCTGGCGGCTTACGATGCCCTGCACGGCGCGCCGGGTACCTTCTCCGAGGCCGGGTTGAATTTGCCCGATGCCGTCCAGCGCACGGCCTTGGCCATCGAGGCGTTTCACAAGGCGTCGCTGGTGCATGACGACATCGAGGACGACGACACCTTTCGCTATGGCCGCGAAACCTTGCATCGCCAGTACGGCGTCGGCACGGCCATCAACGTCGGCGATTATCTGATCGGCCTCGGCTATCGGCTGGTGGCCCGCGAGCGACAGATCATTGGCGGTGACTGCGCCGCCGATATTTTGAACAAACTTTCCGAAGCGCATCTGAAACTCTCCGAAGGGCAAGGGGCCGAGCTGCTCTGGCGTGACGCCGCCGATAAGACATTGACGGCCCTGGATGCGTTGAAGATCTACGCCCTCAAGACCGCCCCCGCCTTCGAGGCGGCCCTGTATGCCGGCTTGCGGCTGGCGGGATCGGCGGAGCAGTATGAAAAGATGGTCACGGAGTTCAGCAAGAACTTGGGCGTGGCGTTCCAAATCCTCAACGACCTGAAAGACTGGCAAGTCGATGGCGATAATAAGCTCATCGCCGGTCAAGACGTGCTGGCGGCCCGGCCGACGTTGCTGCTCGCCTTGGCGCTGGAAGGCAGCCAAACCGGGGAGCGACAAGAGCTGCTCACCTTGTTGCACCAGCAACAGCAGGGGGTCGCGGACACGCACACCTCCCCCGATGTGGCCCGCGCTCATAGCGATTGGATCGTCGAAAAGGTGCGACGCTTGTATGATAAAGCCCAGGTGTTCGCCAAAGCCGAGAAACTGGTGGAGAAATATCGCGCCCGCGCCGAAGCCATCGCCGATGACGTGGAACCCATCGAGCTACGCGAGCTGTTGTATTTCTTGGTGGATACCGTGCTGGACCGCCAGGAAGAAACGCCGCCGGAACCGGCGCTGGAATCCTTGCCGTTAGTGCAATTGTCCCCGTTATCGGTATCCCCATGACAGGCCCCGCCGCGTTCGACGGACCCAACCTGCACGCCCTGCTCGCCCTTTTTCCCGCGTCCGATGATATACACCGCTATGACATCGTGGCGGCGGAGCAGGTGCCGATCCCGTACCACGGCTTACTCGTCCACGAACATCACATGACGGTCACGGTGGAAGCCTACCACCGCGACCGTGTCAACGTGCAGGTGTTGCGCCGCCATCACGAAGACAATATCTACGCCCGCAAGATTCTGTTGACCTTGGCGGGTAGCGGCCGAGTAGTGCAATATGGCATCGTGCGCGTCGATTTAAGCTGTTGCAGCCCGGAAGTCGCCGCCGAGATCGTGGCCGCCCGCGCGCCGTTTGGCCGTATCCTGATCGAACACAACGTCATGCGCCGCATCGAGCCGACGACCTTTTTGCGAATCGTGCCCGGCACGGCCATGAGGGGATGGTTCGGACTGACGAAACCGGAACCGACCTATGGCCGGCTCGCTTACATCCATTGCGACGACAAACCCGCTGTCGAATTGCTGGAAATCGTCGTGCCGGAGGATTCATCGATTCGCGCACGTTGAATCCTTCGTTCAATGAAGTGTACAAATAATCTCGGAGACAACCCCATGTGGCGCCAAGGCGTGCTGCTGTTTGGTGTGGTTCTGCTCGGTTGCATGGAGAATGCCAAGCAAATGCCGGTGCCGCGGGCCGAGACATTGTATCATCGCTTAGGCGGGGAACCGGGCATCGCCAAGATCGTCGATGATTTTGTCGCGCACGTGGTCGATGATCCCGACATTCGAGATGTTCACAAAAAGCATTTCATGGAAGGGGACGTGGCCGGCTTGAAACGCAAGTTGATCGATCAAATCGGCGAGGCGTCCGGCGGGCCACACAAGTACACCGGCAAGAACATGAAGGACGCCCACCAAGGGCTGGCTATCACCAACGCCGATTTCGACGCCCTGGTCAATGACGTGGCCAAGGCGCTAGACGATAACGGCATCCTGGCCCAAGATAAGAAAACCATCCTCGACCTGCTGGAAACCATGCGGGCCGACGTGGTGGAGAAATTGGACTAACTTGGAACCGCGAACCGGGCGCGCGAGGAGCGTTCGCCCGACGCGCTAGCGAGGGAAAATCGTTCGTTCCCCCTGCTGGCGCGTTGGGTGAATTCTGTCCGCTTGCCGCTACTTGTCATCATTGGGAGATATTCGTGTCGGATGCCGCAACTTTTCCGCCCCCCCAAAAATTAACCATCACGGCTTGGCTCATTGTCATCATCGCTTCCATCGGTTTCGCGTTCGACATTTACGAACTGCTGATGTTGCCGTTGATTCTGCGCCCAGCACTGGAACAACTCGTGGGCGCCCGTCCCGGCACGCAGCAGTTCAACATGTGGCTCGGTATCTTGTTTTATGTCCCGGCGATGGTGGGTGGCATGTTCGGCTTGCTAGGGGGCTATCTCACGGATCGGCTCGGACGCCGCCGCGTGCTGACTTGGAGCATCATGTTGTATGCCATCTCGGCCTTCTTAGCTGGATTCTCCACGAATATCTGGATGTTATTGGTACTGCGCTGCACGACGTTCGTTGGCGTCTGTGTCGAATTCGTGGCGGCGGTGGCTTGGCTGGCGGAGTTATTCCCTAATCCCCACCAGCGCGAAAAAGTGCTGGGTTACACGCAAGCGTTCTCCTCGATTGGCGGCTTGCTGGTGGCCATCGCCAACGGTCTGGCAGTTGAATGGGATCGTTTACAATATCTGCCGACGATCTTCATGCCAGATTGGGCCGCCATGTGGATAGGGGATATTGCCTTAACCAACCCCGTGGACGGATCGCGCTTCACACAGGCTTGGCGGTACACCTTGATGTCGGGGTTGATCCCCGCTCTGCCGTTGGTAATCATTCGACCATTCTTACCCGAAAGCCCCATCTGGTCGCAAAAGCGCGCCGCTGGCTTGTTGCGTCGTCCTAGCCTGACCGAATTGTTCGCGCCGGGGCTGCGCCGGACCACCTTGGTCACGACAGCCATGTTCGCGTGCAGCTACGGAGCGGCTTTTGGGGCCATCCAGATGATTCCGCAGATCGTCCCCGGCTTGGCCGATGTGCGCGCCGAAGTCGAGAGTCAGCCGCTTTCCGAACGGCGCAGTCATGAGCAAAAAGTCGCTTCCGAATACGTGAAGATGCAGGAAATTGGTGGTTTGGCAGGACGCTTTCTGCTGGCTCTGTTGGTGGTGCAAATCGTCAGCCGGCGCAAGCTGCTGCGCGTGTTTTTAGTTCCGGGCCTGATCCTGATGCCGGCTATCTTCTATTTCTTCTTACAAGTGGACAATCCCACCTTTTTCAAAATCAATCTAAGCTCCGTCCACTTAGGAGAAATTCCCATCACTTTGGTGTCGTTGGGGGTGTTTGTCTGTGGTTTGTTGACGGTCGGACAGTTCAGTTTTTGGGGCAATTATCTGCCGCGTGTCTATCCGATGCATCTGCGTGGCACCGGCGAAAGTTTCGCGGCTAATATCGGTGGCCGCATGATCGGCACTTCCTTTGCCGCCGTGACTGGCTTCCTCGCTTATCGCTTGACTATCTTTCTCCCAGGAGAGGAACATTCCCCCCTGCGGTTCGCCTACGCTGCCGCTGGCGTGGCACTATTCGTGTATGTCGTAAACAACTTGCTGTGTTTCTTCTTGCCCGAACCCAAGGGGGAGGAATTGCCGGATTGAACGAATAGTGAATATCGACTCCCTTTGGCTAGATCGGTACGCGCGGAAGGTTGCAAGGGAGCGCGAACCGATGAATTACCGCCCAACGTCCTCCCCATGCCAACTTGCACGGCCATGGTCACGTTCGCTACATTGATGAAATCAGGGAACACGGAGAGATTGCTTAATTGTCTGGTCGCTCGCACAGGTGTCTGCCGCCGTGACTACTGCCGCCAACAAATTGCGCATCGCCTACATCACCGCCGGCGCCGCCGGTATGTACTGCGGCAGCTGCATGCACGACAACACCCTGACGGCGGCTTTGATCCAACAGGGACATGACGCCCTGCTCATTCCCACCTACACCCCCATCCGCACCGATGAGATTGATGTTAGCCAAAAGCGCGTCTTCTTCGGCGGCATCAACGTCTTTTTGCAGCAGAAATTTTCGCTGTTTCGCTTCACGCCCTGGTTTCTGGATCGCTTGTGGGACCGGCCCGGTTTGTTGCGCTGGGTGTCGCGCTTCGCCGTGCGCGTCGAGGCCCAACAGCTCGGCGAATTGACGCTGTCGATGGTGCAAGGCAGTCACGGCTTCCAGCGCAAGGAGATCGCCAAGCTGGTCCATTGGCTGGCAAGTGACGTTCGACCGCACCTCGTCAATTTGACGAATGTGCTGCTGTCCGGTCTGGTGCATGACATCAAGGAGAAATTGCGCGTGCCGGTGCTGGGAACATTGCAAGGGGATGACATCTTCTTGGAAGCGTTGCCGGAGCCGTACAAGGGGCAGGTACTGGGCCTGATCCGCGCCCATTGCCGGGAAATCGACGGCTTCATCGCCACCAGCGCCTATTACGCCGACTTCATGGCCGACTATCTGGAAATTCCCCGCGCCAAGATTCATGTGATTCACCCTGGTTTGAATCTGCACGGGCATGGCCAGCCCCGGCCCGAACGCAACAGCCCCCCCTATGTCATTGGCTACTTCGCCCGCATCTGTCCCGAAAAAGGGCTGCACCATCTGGCCGAGGCGTTTCGCATCCTGAAGCAACTGCCGGGGACGCCGCCTTGTCGCTTGCATGTCGCCGGCTGGCTGGGGGAGGGGCAGCGCCCCTACTTTGAGGAGATTTGCCGCAAGATGCACGGCTGGGAGCTGGCGAGCGATTTTGAATATCACGATTGTCCTGACCATGCCAGCAAAGTACGCTTTCTGCACGCCATCGACATCCTTTCCGTGCCGACGACGTACCGTGAGCCAAAGGGGTTGTACGTGCTGGAAGCGCTGGCCAACGGCGTGCCGGTGGTGCAGCCGCGGCACGGCTCCTTCCCGGAGTTGATCGACAAGACGGGGGGCGGTATCCTGGTGAATCCTGACGATCCCGAAGACCTGGCCCGGGGCCTGCACCAGCTGTTGGTGGATCGCGGCCATCGTGAGGAATTGGGACGCAAGGGGAAGGCTGCCGTGCGACAGCATTTCCACGCCGACCGCATGGCCCAGGAAACTTTGGCAGTGTACCGGAACTACCTCCATGCCTAGCGCCTACCGCACCCAACGCCGCGTCGATTTCTGTGACACCGACATGGCTGGAATTGTCCATTTCTCCAATTTCTTCCGCTTCATGGAATCAGCGGAACAGGAGTTTCTACTGTCGCTGGGCTTGGGCGTGTCGATGATCTTCGAGGGGGCGGCCATCGGCTTCCCGCGCGTGTCGGCCAGCTGCGACTACCTCCGCCCCGCCCACTTCCCGGATGTGCTCGATATCGACGTGTTCATTCACCACATCGGCAACAAATCCGTGACCTACGCCTTCGAGTTTTCCAAGGATGGCAAATTGCTAGCTAAAGGGAAGATCAGTAGCGTCTGCTGCCGCCACACCGACGGCCACGGCCTGGAGTCGATGGAGATTCCCGACACCATTCGCCACAAATTGAAAGAAAAACGGAATAGTGTTTAGCGTGCGACCCGCGGGGGAGCGGCATGTACCTCCAGGAACTCACCGAACAATTAGCGTCTGGCTTGGCACGCCTGCCCGATGATTTTCGCGGGCGGCACAGCGCCTACTTGCTCGCCGCGCGGAATGACGACGGCGGCTTCTCCGGGCGTGAAGGGGGTTCCGATCTCTACTATACCGCCTTCGCCCTGCGTGGCTTGGCCGTGCTCGACGCCCTGACGCCAGACATCGCGGCCCAATCCGCCGATTATTTACGCGGCTGCTTGGTGCAGGAAGCCAACGTGGTCGATTTTTTCTCGCTACTCTATGCGTGTCTCTTGATTCAAGCGTATGGCGGACCGGACGTGTTGGCCGACAGTCCCGCCGATTGGCCGGATCGTGTCGCGCGGACGCTGGAATCGTTTCGCACCGCTGACGGAGGCTACGCCAAAACCATCGGCGGCGCTTCTGGGAGCACGTATCATACCTTTCTGGTTGGTCTGTGCTATCAGCTTCTGGGCCGGGAGCTGCCGCGCCAGGCCGAAGTCATTTCTTTTATCCACAGCCGGCGCCGCGATGATGGCGGCTTCGTGGAAATCGCTCCCATGAAACGTAGCGGCACCAATCCGACGGCGGCGGCGGTGGGCGTCTTGCAACTCTGCGGCGGGGCACTCGATGGTGAGTTGCGTGCCGGCGTCATCGCTTTCCTGGCGGACATGCCCTCGGCGGAAGGGGGTTTCCGCGCCAACGCCCGCGCGCCGCTGGCCGATTTGCTCTCCACCTTCACCGGCATCTGGACACTGCGCCAACTCGACGCCCTTGACCACATTGACCATGCCGCCGCCCGCCGCTACGCCGAAGCCCTCGACGAAGCCATCGGCGGCTTTCGCGGCGGTCTGTGGGATGAACGGACGGATGTGGAATACACGTTTTATGGGTTGGGGGTGGTGGGAGTGTTGGGGTAGAGATTGATCTCATCCGGATGATTCATCGTTTCACGCAGGTAGTCCAGAGCGAGCGCGAAACGATGAATCATCAAGAAATATCAATCACCTATTCTCCAGCGACATCGCCATGACCCACGGCAAGCTCTTGCCCACGTCATAGGTGTGCAGCCGCGTCAATTGGCCGGTTTTCTGGTCCACGCGGAAGACGGCCAACTGGCCCGATCCCTCTCCCGCGCCGAAAACATATTGGCCCGCTGGCTCGATGTCGAATGAGCGCGGCGTCTGTTCCGTCGGTGTTTGGCCCAGGGGCGAGAGCTTGCCCGCGCTGTCGATGGCAAAACCCGCCAGGCTGTCATGGCCACGATTCGACACCCAAACGAACTTGCCGCTAGGATGCACCTTCACCTCGGCGGTCGTGTTGGAGCCTTTGAAATCCGCCGGCAAGGTGGACAGGGTCTGCGTGGGTGTCAAGCCGCTATCCGGGTCGAAGCGGTAGGCCGTGATGCTGCTCCCTTGCTCATCGGAAGTGAAGGCTTGCTTGCCATTGGGATGAAAAGCCAGGTGGCGCGGTCCCGCCTTGGGAGCGCCGCCGGGGGCTTTGCCGGCCTCAGTCAGCTTGCCCGTCTCCGCGTCCCAACGAAATTGATAGACGGTGTTGGGGGCAACGTGCGGCACGAACACGTAGCGGTTGTCGGGATCAGTGGCGATGGCGTGGGCCGTTTTGGCCGTGGTCACGGTCTGGACCGCTGGTGACTGGATGGTGCCATCGTCGTTGAGCCGATGCACTGCCACGGTCCCCCCGGCATACGAGGCGGACAGCAGCCAGCGCCCGCTCCGGTCGGTTCCCACAAAGGCGGCGTTCGCTCCCTTGGGCAATTGCACCGTGTTGAGCAACCGCAACCGCCCCGTCTTGGGATCGATGCGAAAACTAGCCAGCTTGCTGGTGCTCCGCAGCGAGGCGTATAGGTATTTCTTGCTCGGATCGACCGCCAGTGACCCCGGCGTGCCCTCGACGGCGACGCTGTCCACGGCGGTCAGCTTTCCATCTTCGGAATGTAGCCGATAAATTTGAATCTTCTGCTCCGGGGCCATCGAGACATACACCAGCGTTTCGGCTTGTACCGTCATGATCGCACCCAGGAAAAAGACCAAGGACAAGAACCAGCGCATGATACGTTCCTCCGGTGACAAGGATCATCCCCTCTCATCTTCATTCCCAGGCGGCAGCCCAGGAACGAGGAATGGCCTTATTGTATGGAGAACTCTATGCCCCATCGAAGCGCATATCCTATAAAATGCCGATGACGAAACGAACACTCATACCCAACGAGGAGACAGAATGGACGCCGCACAAGCCTACGTTCTTGGTCAATCCCAGCAAGCAGCCCGGCGGTTGGAGATTCAGGACGCCCATTTCGCCGAGGTGTCCGAGCATTTGCTGGACGAATTGGCGCTGCAACCAGGTGATCGGGTTGTTGAGCTAGGCTGTGGTCCCGGCGGCTTTAGCAAGCGCGTCTTGCAGCGGCTGGGGGCGGCGGGCGTGCTGGTTGGCGTCGATTGCAGTCAAGGCCTGCTCGACCAGGCCCGCGCCTATCTGGCGGATGCGGGACCAGCCCGCTTCGAGCCGGTGCTGGCCGACATCGCCGACTCGGGAGCGTGGCTCAAAGGAGCGGATGTGGTCGTGAGCCGGACGGTGCTGCACCATGTCCCGATGGTCGAATTCATGCTAGGCCGGCTGCGGGCGGCGGTTCGGCCAGGAACGCGCATCGGCTTCATCGAACCCGATTTTCGCGCGCCGTTGGCTCGCTTGACCTACCTGGAAGCGACGGGCCGGCCAGAGCTGGCGCCGCTGCGGGTCTGGGCCGTGGCCATCAATCAGCTCTACCAGGCCAACCGCTTGTCCCCTGCCGTTGGCGCTACCCTGGCCCGCGCGCTGGAGCTGGCCGGCTATAGCCGCGTGCGCTCGGCCTGGTCGGAATGTCGTTCCGATGGCATGATGATCGAGAACATGCTGATGTTTTACGACGAAGTCCGCGACCGCCTCCACGCCCTAAACATCCTGACCACTGACGAAGTCGAGACCCAACAACGCTTGCTCCGCGCTCTGCCGGGCGCCAACCTGCCAGCGGTGTGGGGGAGTTACCGCGTGGCCTGCGAGGCATGACAGCGAGCGAATGCGAAGCCGATTGACCTTGATTTTGATAGTGAACTAATGTATATTATCAAGAGTGAGAAGTTTCCTTCCGTTTCATTGTTCCATTCCACCTCACCCCCCCCCTTTTCCCGACCAACCAATCAAGTCCTGGAATGAAACCACGCGGAAACTATCCGAAAACCTCTTCTTCGCCATGCGGCGCTTCTGAACTTATACACCTGTTCGCCGGGACATGATGTTCCATGTCCACGCTCCCGCGAATGCCCGAGCACGCCGTCTGGATGAGGAAGTGATGGATGGACGTTTCCTATATGATGTCCATCGTCCCAGCCAAAAATTCCCGTACCGCTTCTTGGTAGGCCTGTTGCAAGCGGCGGGTGATGGGGCCAGGGGCGCCGGCGGCGATGGGTCGGCCATCGACGCGGACGATGGGCATGACCTCGCTGGTGGTGCCGGTCAGGAATAACTCGGAGACGCGCGGCAAGTCGGCGCGGGTGAGGACGTGTTCTTGTTGGGGAATGCCGGCGCGATTGGCCAAACGCAGGATCAGGCGGCGGGTGATGCCCGGCAAGATGTCGTGGCTGTTCGGCGCGGTCAGCAATTGGCCGTCCAACACACCGAAGAAACTGGTGTGCGTCCCCTCGGTCAAGGTGCCGTCGGGCAAGTAGTAAAGCGCCTCGATGCAGCCGGCCTCGCGGGCCGCTTGGGCGGCCAGCACGTTGCCAAGCAGGTTGGTCGATTTGATGTCACAACGATCCCAGCGAATGTCGGGATGGGTCACGACTGCTGCCCCCTGTTGCCGCGCTTCCACATAAGGATCATCGAATGGCGCGACATACAAAAACTCCAACGGCGTGACCTGCTTGGGAAAAGGATGCCCGCGTGACGGAGCGGCGCCGCGCGTGATCTGGATATAGACGATGGCCTCGCCGAACGATCCAGCGGCGATGGTCTCCAACGCGCGCCGGCGCAGGCGCTGCAAATCGACCCCCTGGATACGGATAGCGTTTAGGCTATACGCCAAGCGGTCGAAATGTTCCTCCAGCAACCAGGGACGCCCCTGATAAACGCGCAGCACTTCATACACGGCGTCCCCGAACAGAAAGCCTCGATCCAAAGCCGGCACCGTGGCCTCGGCCAACGGCAGCTGCCGGCCATTGATGTTCGCCAGCGCTTCCACGATCACGCTCCTTGGTGACAGCCGGTCGCCGCAGGACCGGCTGGGGTTGTGGCGGAGACGGCCTCACTCTCCCGCAGTCGGCAGCCAGATGGTAAAGCGCGTCCCTTTGCCGACTTCACTTTGCGCCTCCATGCGGCCGCCGTGGGCCAACACGATCTTGCGGGCAATCGGCAGTCCCAAGCCGTTGCCTCCCGGCTTGGTGGAAAAAAACGGGCGAAACACTTTGGCCAGCACATCGGGGGGCATCCCTTGGCCGGTGTCGATCAGGTGCAGAACGACGTGCGGCGCCTGCCAAGCCGCTTGCAACGTGACGACGCCCCCTTCCGGCATGGCTTGCTCGGCGTTCAGCATCAAGTTCAGCAACACTTGATGAAACAAGTCGCGGTCCAACATCACCGGGGGGAGATTGGCCGGCAGATACGCCTTGATGTCAATGCCGGCTTGGCGAGCGGTGGGGGAGAAGAAATCCACCATTTCCTCGATGACAGTGGATAAGTCACTCGGCTGGAGGTTGAGATCCTGGAGGCGGGCGAAACGCAGGAAATCGTTGGCGATCTCGACCAGGCGCTGACATTCGCTTTGCAGGCGATGAACGCGCTCCACGGCCCGACGTTCCCGTTGGGACTGGGGAGTCTCGAAATCCTCGGCCAGTAGTTGCAGGTTAAGCCCCAGCGTGCTTAGGTGGTTTTTGATCTCGTGGATGAAGCCACCCGCCAGCTCGGCCAGTTCAGCATATTGTTCTTGGAGCCGCTCAGCGCCGGGGGGCATCGGGGGAATCTCCGCTGGCGTTGTCGCCGCGCCGGCGGGGAGGTTGATCGCCGCCGGGGCCTCGGCGCTGGGGGGGTGGGCTGGCGTTGTCACCTCCTGGACCAGCAGGGCGCCCAGCCTGTTCGCGCAGGAGCACCTTGCGCGACAGCTTGACCCGATCCTGATCGTCGATGGCGATGACCTTGACTTGCAAGCGATCCCCCACCTTGACCACGTTTTCGACTTTATCGACAAACTTATCGTCCAATTCGCTGATGTGACACAAGCCGTCACGACCGGGCAGGATCTCGATGAACGCGCCGAAATCCTTGATTGACGTGACGCGCCCCTCGTAGATGCTGCCGACGCGCACATCCTCGGTCAGGGCCATCACCTTGAGCTTGGCAGCCTCGGCCCCTTCGGCTTCGGAATGAGAGATGAACACCGTGCCATCGTCCTCGATGTCGATTTTGGCGCCGGTCGATTCTTGAATGCTCTTGATGTTCTTGCCGCCGGGACCGATCAACATGCCGATCTTGTCGGGATTGATCTTCACTTGCAGCAGGCGCGGCGCGTAGGTGCTGATTTGGCCACGCGGCTGGCGCAAGGTGGTCAACATGCTCTTGAGAATCTCACGGCGGGCTTCGCGAGCTTGGTCCAACGTGGCCCGGATGATCTCCTCATTGATGCCGTCGATTTTCAGGTCGAGCTGAATGCCGGTAACACCCCGGCCCGTGCCGGCCACTTTGAAATCCATGTCGCCGAAGTGGTCCTCATCCCCCATGATGTCCGTCAGCAGGACAAAACGATCCGGCTCCTTGACCAAGCCGATGGAGATGCCGGCCACCGGATCGGAAATGGGCACGCCGGCGTCCATCAGCGACAACGTCCCGCCGCACACGCTGGCCATGCTGCTGGAGCCATTCGATTCCAGGATGTCGGAGACGACGCGGATGGTGTAGGGGAATTTCTGTGGGTTGGGGATGACCGCCTTCAAGCTGCGTTCGGCCAAAGCGCCATGGCCAATCTCGCGGCGGCCGGGCCCTCGGATCGGTTTGCACTCCCCCACGCTGAAGGGGGGGAAGTTGTAATCGAGCATGAATTTCTTGCTGTATTCCTCTCCCAGGCCATCGACGCGCTGTTCGTCGCTGACGGTTCCTAGCGTCGTCGTGACCAGAGCTTGCGTCTCACCTCGGCAAAAGATAGCCGAGCCGTGCGTGCGCGGCAAGACGCCGACTTCACAAGTGATGTCGCGCAGCTGCTTGGGATTGCGGCCATCGATGCGCTTCCCTTGCAGGATCAGATCGCGGACCACGCGTTCTTCCAGGGCGTCGAACGCGCGGGCCACCTGTTCGAGGGTGAACGGCGGTTCGGGATTATCCTCGGGAACTAATTCGTCAAAGATACGCTGGCGCAAGCCGCGCATGGCGCTGGCTCGTTCCTGCTTGCCGGCGGTCTGCTTGCAGCGGCTCAATTCGTCGTAATACTTTTCGCGCACCACTTCCCAGGCGGGGTTGGGCGGGGGCGGCGCGGGGTATTCCTTGGCGGGCAGACCGGCCGCGCCGCGCAGCTCCTCGATCATGTCCACGATGGTGGTGATGGCCTGGTGTCCGAAGAGGATCGCCTGGATCATGTTCTCTTCGGAGATCTCGCGGGCGAAGCCTTCGATCATGGTGATGGCGTCGCGCGTGCCAGAGACGATCAGGTCCAGCTCGCTTTCCTCTAGCTGCGAATGCGTGGGGAGCAAGACCAGCTCATTGGCGATGCGGCCCACCCGAACCGATGCCGTGGGTTTCAGGAAAGGAATTGGCGAGAGGTGCAAGCAAGCGCTGGCGCCGATCATCGACAACACATCGGGATCGTTTTCTTTGTCGGCGGACAACACAACCGCCATGACTTGCACTTCCCGATGATACCCGGATGGGAACAGCGGCCGAATGGGGCGGTCGATCAGCCGGCAGGTGAGAATTTCCTTGGTGGTGGGCCGGCCTTCCCGTTTGATGAAGCCACCGGGAAACTTGCCGGCGGCGTAGGTTTTCTCCCGATAATCAACGACGAGGGGGAAGAAATCACGCCCTTCGTCTTCCTCGCCTTCCACAGCTGTCACCAGCGTGACGGTGTCCCCCAAGCGTACTACGACCGCGCCGTGAGCTTGTTTGGCCAGTTTTCCGGTTTCAATGGATAGATTAGCGGCACCGATTTGACGTTCCACACGACATGCCTGCACGATACATCCCCCTACACATACTAGCAGGAGGTCCTGTACGGGCTAGAGGCATAGGCCCAAAGGAGGTCGGGCCAGGGATTGGCGCGCCTTACTTACGCAGCCCCAAGCGAGCAATGACCGCGAGATAACGGCTGCGGTCTTTGTTGCGCAGATAGGTCAACAAGCCGGAACGCTTGCTGACCATCATCAACAGACCGCGCCGGCTGGCGTGATCTTTCTTATGGGTGCGCATGTGCTCGGTCAGCTCGTTGATACGCGCCGTGAGCAGGGCAATTTGCACTTCGGGGGAACCGGTATCGGTGTTTTCCCGACGAAATTGGCCAATGATTTCCTGTTTACGGTCCTTTGTGATTGCCATCGTGGTTGTCACCACCTTCGCCGCGTACGTCTCCTGCCTGAATCACGAATTCCGACAACTCATGTTATGTGAATGAATCTATCAGCCCCCGCCAGGAATACAAGGGGAAAAAATGGAAAAGCGCTCGGATTCCCTAATCCCGTCCCCCGCCGCCATCGTCCTCCCCCCGCGCCGAGTATCCGCCGCCGTGAAGGGTATTATCTAGGTGGAGCAGGTACCACGGTTCTAAACTTTTCCCACCCCCTGCTAAACATGCCGCCCCGAAATGTCATTCGATCTTCAACAGAACCCGCTGTTGGCATGGGTCGGCGGCGCGGGGGGAGCGATGCACCAGGCCGCGTCTGGAGTTGCCGGGCCAGCGATTCCCTTTCATCAGACCCACGGCGAAACGCGGCAGCTGGTGGATGATGGCTCCCGGACGGATCAGGCCGGACTGTTCATCGGGTAAGCCACCGCTGCCGGGACCGAGTTTGTCTCGGTTGACATCGGCATAATCCAGCCATTGCGTTCCCGGTCCTAGGTAGCAACAGATCAAACGCATGGGGACATTGTCGGTGTGGAAACGCTCACACAGGTTGCCCTGAAATGCCTCCAGCTTGAGGTGCGCGCGGGGCGCTCCCACGACCTTATGGAACAACCGCGCCAAGAAGTGGATGTCCGCGCGAAACAGGTCCGCGCCAGCGCCAGCCGGCAAACCATGAAACAGCTGGTCCAGACTTTCGGCTGGATTAGCCACTGTCACTTCACGCTTGCAGCGCAAAGTCGAGAACCCCTCATCGATGTACTCCCGCAAGCCCGGCGGCACGGTTCGTTCCAGCACTCCCATGAGAACGTGCGGCTCGTGAATCGCTTTCAGCTCGTCGGGTTGATCCGTCCACAAGCAAGAAGATGGTTCGACAGCGGCAGAAATCATGGTCACTTCCATTTAATAATACAAAGTAATACTATATTTCCAGTTTACCGTCGCCGTCATCGTTGTCAACACGAACTGAAGCGAGAGGATACTGTTGTGAGCTGGGTTTGTTGGCATCGGCATTTTCGCGCGTCCACCGTGGACGAGGGGGGTTGGCGCGGTTAGCATATTCCACGTGTTGGCTACGAGTGTTCGCACCTGTTGTTTCACAAGGAGCATGTATAATGTCTGTTGCATGTCGCCGACTGATCGGCTGGGGGCTGTGCGCGGTCGTGGGTCTGGTGCTGGGATTCGAGTCCGCGAGTTTGGCCCAAGGGAAGGCCACCACCAAAGCGGAACCGCGCCCGCAACCGTTCTGGATGGCGCGCCATGAGTCGTTTCTCAAACGGGCCGCCGAGGGACATGTCGATGTCCTGTTCGTGGGGGACTCGATCACGCAAGGCTGGGAAGGGAGCGGCAAGGCCGTCTGGGCCAAGCACTTCGAGCCGCTCAAGGCCGCCAATTTTGGCATCGGCGGCGACCGCACGCAGCATGTGCTGTGGCGCATCACCGAAGGGAAAGAGCTGCAAGGGATCAAGCCGAAAGCTGCCGTGCTGATGATCGGCACCAACAACATGGGGAGTGACAGTGCTGAGGACATTGCCGATGGCGTGAAGGCCATCGTTCAGGAGC
>JBKBIP010000002.1:49971-178893 GCA_046297495.1 Gemmataceae bacterium
AACAAGATCATTGCCCAGCTCGACGATGGCAAGCATGTCGTTTACCTGGACATCGGCGACAAGTTCCTCGATTCGGACGGCACCTTGTCCAAGGAGATCATGCCCGATTTCCTGCACCTTTCCCCCAAAGGCTACCAAATCTGGGCCGACGCCATCACGCCGGGGCTGGCGAAACTGCTGCAAGATTGACATGGCGGTTAGCGAGCCGGGGAGGCGAAATGCTCAGCGGTGGCGGCCGTTCCCGGCTTCCCTGAACCTAGTAGGGCGGGATTCATCGGTTCGCGCACGAGGGAATCGAACGCGAACCGATGAATCCTCGTTGCCGTCTTGCCAGTTTCCTGATTTCTCGGTGCCGCGCCGCGGCATGACGGCTGGCCAAACGCTTCGCGCATAGGTTCGAGAGGACATTTCGGTTCACTTCTTTTTCCTGGTCTTCATGGGAACGGTTCAGCGTTCGTCGTATTCCAATCCAAGAACCGTTTCGGGCGGAACCCGGAGCCAGTTCGGTGGTTTAACCGATAATACCCGTTCGCATGTATCATCTACTGGCAAACAGGAGGAACCGTCATGCAGATACGCATCATTATTCCCTTAATTTGTGTGGGCGTGGCGTGCGTTTCCCCTGGTTGGGGCTGGGCGGCGGAAGCACGCCAGGGGCTGATCCCCCTCGACGCGCCGGCGCTGGCGCGCTTCATCGACCAAGTCATCGACGGGCGGTTGCGGGCCGAGCAAGTGCAGCCTGCGCCGGCGGCGGATGACGCGGAGTTTCTCCGCCGGGTCTATCTCGACCTGCACGGCGTCATCCCACCCGCCCAGCGTGTGGCCGCTTTCCTCGACAGCACCGATCCGGACAAACGCGCGCAGCTGGTCGATGAGTTACTGGCCAGTCCGCGCTACGGGGAACACCTGGCCGACATCTGGGACGATTTTCTCTTCCCATCGGGAGCCAATCAACGCATCCCGCGCGAGCCGTTGACCCGCTGGCTGGCGGATTCCTTCAACCGCTTGACGTGGGATCGCTTGGCGACGGCGGTCCTGACCGCCACTGGCCCGCAAAGCCAAAATGGCGCCGTCAGCTACTTGCTCCGAGGGCGCGAGACCGTTTCCGTCACTGAGCTGACCGATATCGTCTCCCGCTATTTCCTCGGCGTGCAAATGAACTGCGCCCAATGCCACGATCACCCCTTCACAGATTTCACGCGGCAGGACTACTGGGGCTTGGCCGCTTTCTTCACTCAGGTTCAGAGACAGGAACGATTCGCTTTCAACGACATCGTGGACAATCCGCGCGTCAACCTGTCCCGCTTGGAGGATTACGAGAATTTGAAGGGGGTGACGCCGCGCTTCCTCAAGGGCCAGACGCTCGATCCGGCGTCCGAGCTAACGTACCGGCAAGCGTTCGCGCGCTGGTTGACGGCGCCGGAGAATCCGTACTTCGCGCGGGCGATGGTCAATCGCATGTGGGGGCAGTTGTTCGGGCGCGGTCTGGTGCATCCGGTGGATGACATGCACGACGGCAATCCTACCTCGCATCCGGAATTGCTCGACGAGCTGAGCCGCCAGTTCGTCGCCCATGATTATGATTTGAAATACCTGCTTCGGGCCATCTGCGGCAGTCAAGCATATCAGCGCAGCAGTCGGCCAGCGGGGAACAACGCCACGGACCAGCATCTTTTCAGCCGGATGTATGTCAAAGTGCTGACACCCGAACAGATGTACGATTCGCTGGTGGCGGTCTTTGGCCCGCCCGCTCGCCTTCCTGGCGGCAACGCGCGGTTGGGACAGCGCGACGAATTTATCGAGGCGTTCCGGGTGGATGGCGAACTGGAACCGACGCGTTATGATCGGGGCATACCGCAGATGTTGCGGATGATGAATTCGCCCCAGTTTCTTGGTTTGCGGCGGGAACCGGCCTTCTTGGCCGAGATCACCGCCAGCAAGTCGTCCGCGGCCGCGGTCGAGGCCCTGTATCTGCGCATCCTGGCGCGCCGTCCCACCGCCGAGGAACGCGCGCTGATGAGCGACTACATCCAACAACATCCCGGCGGCGGGAACGTGCATGCCGAAATCGCCTGGGCCTTGGTCAACAGCAGCGAATTTTCCCTGAATCATTAAACGTCCTGGAGATACTGACATGTGGCATTTACATATCAACGACAAACTGTCCCGGCGCCGGTTCCTGCGTGTGTCCACGGCTGGGGCGGCGGCCTGTTCGATGTCCGGTTGGTTGAGCACGTTGGCGGCCCGCGCCGCCGAAGTCGGCCCACGCTCGAAACGATGCATTCTGCTGTGGATGACTGGCGGTCCCAGCCATATTGACACCTTCGATCTCAAGCCCGACGCGCCGCTGGATGTCCGCGGCGAGTTCAAGCCGATTGCCACATCCGTTCCCGGCATCCAGATCAGTGAGCACTTCCCCCAGTTTTCCCAGCTCATGCGCCATGCCGCCATCATTCGCGGCATGAGCACCGTGGAATCGGAACATATGCTGGCGACCTACCACATGCACACCGGCTACCAGAAGCGCGGCGGCGACTTGGTCTTCCCCGCTATCGGCGCGCTGGCTTGGAAGGAGCTAGTCCGCGACGGATTTCCGCTTCCTGGCTGCGTGGTGATTGGACCCGCCGTGCGTGAGGGGACCGGCTCCGGCATTCTCGGCCCCCAGTACCAACCCCTGGATGTCCGAGACCCAGGCCGGGGCGTGGAGAACATCCGGCCGCTGGTGGATGACGCCCGCTTCGACCGGCAACTGGGGTTGTTGCGACAGCTGGAACAATCCTTTTACAAGAGCCACCAGGCGCCGGCCAGCGCGGCCCATGCGACCGTGCTTGACAGCTCGGTGCAATTGATGCGCGCCAAGGAATTGCGTGCCTTTGATCTGTCCGCGGAAACGGCGGCGACCCGGAACGCCTACACCAGCACGCCGTTCGGCCAAGGTTGCTTGTTGGCCCGCCGGCTGGTCGAGGTCGGCGTTCCGTTCGTCGAAGTGAACATGAATCCCACCAGTTGGGACACGCACCAGCAAAACTTTCCGCGTACGCGCACGCTGTCCCTCCAAGTGGATGCGGTCATGTCCGCTCTGATCACGGACTTGCGGGAACGCGGCTTGCTGGATGACATCTTGGTCATCTGGATGGGGGAGTTCGGGCGGACGCCGAAAGTGACCAGCGGCGGCGGACGCAATCACCATGCCCGCGCCTGGAGCACGGTGTTGATTGGCGGCGGCATCCGGGGCGGACAGGTCATCGGCAAGACCGACGCGCAGGCGGCCACCGTCGTCGAACGGCCCGTCAGCGTCGTCGATTTCCTGGCGACTATTTGTAAGGTGCTGGGCATCGACTACACTAAGGAATATCGGCCTCCGGGAGTCAGACGCCCGATCGGCATCGTCGATAACGGCAAGGAAGTCCATCCTCTGGACGAGTTGTTCGGCTAACCGGGCGGGAACAAGGTGACTCCAGGAGGCCGCTAACCGAAAAGGCCGCACGATTTACCTTGGGAAAGGATGTACCATGTCCCGCATCAGCTGGTTCGTTATCGTCCCCAACCTATTGTTCCTCACGACCGCCATTCACGCCGCCTTGCCGCCGGTGATTCCGCGCGCGGTGTTGTTCGGCAATCCGGTCAAGGCGTCTCCCCTGGTGTCGCCAGATGGCAAGCAGCTGGCCTATCTCGCCCCGGATAAGAACGACGTGCTGCAAGTATGGGTGCAAACCATCGGCCAGGACGATGCCAAGCAAGTGACCAACGATCCCAAGCGCGGCATCCGCTTTCATACCTGGACCTACGCCCCGGACACCTTGCTGTACCTGCAAGACAGCGACGGCGATGAAAACTGGCACATCCATGCCGTGCATCTCAAGAAAAACCTGGTCCGTGACTTGACGCCGTTTCAGGGCGTGCGGGCTTCCATGGTGGGACTGGATCGCAACTATCCCGATGACATCCTGGTCGGCATGAATCTAGAGGATCGCCGGGTCTCCGACGTGTATCGCATCAACCTGAGCACGGGGGCCGTCGAACTGGATACCAAGAATCCCGGCGATGTGCTCAGCTGGCAAGCCGATCCGCGCTTCCGCATCCGCGCCGCCCAAGCCGCCACCCCCGATGGCGGCATAGAGATTCGCTATCGAACCAATGACCAAGCTCCTTGGCAACGTGTTGTCAAATGGGGGCCAGAGGATGTCGATGGCCGGATGATCGGCTTCACCGCCGATGGCCAGTCGCTCTGGCTGACTTCCAGCGAAGGGCGCGACACCCTGTCCGTCGTGCGCCGCGATCTGGCGTCCGGCAAGGAGGAACTGATCGCGGTCCATCCGGGAGCGGACGCCGGCGGCATCCTGTTCAACCGCGAGAAACACACGATCCAGGCCGTGGCTTTCAATCGCCTGAAAACCCAGTGGGACGTGCTCGATCCGGATTTGCGGGCCGATTTCCAGGTGCTGGAGAAAGCCGGCCTCGGCGAACCGAGCATCGTCAGCCGCGACAAAGACATGCAAACCTGGGTCGTCGCTTTCGATTCCGATGTCAAGCCCACCGACTACTACCTGTACACCCGCCCCGACAAGAAACTGACCCATCTGTTTGTCACGCGCCCCGACTTGGCCAAATACACCCTGGCCCCCATGAAGCCGGTGGTCATCGAAAGCCGGGATGGCTTGGAGCTGGTGTCGTATCTCACGCTGCCGGTCGGCGTCGAGCCCAAGAATTTGCCGATGGTGTTGGTGGTACATGGTGGGCCGTGGAGCCGGGATAGTTGGGGCTTCAACGCCCAGAGTCAATGGCTGGCCAATCGCGGGTACGCCGTGTTGGCGGTGAACTATCGCGGCTCGTCCGGCTTCGGCAAGAAGTTCCTGCACGCTGGCAACCGCCAATGGGCCGCCAAGATGCACGATGACCTGATCGACGGCGTGAACTGGGCCATCCAGAAAGGCATCGCCGACAAGGACAAGGTGGCGATTTACGGCGGCTCCTACGGCGGTTACGCGGCCCTGGTTGGCGCGACGTTCACGCCGGATGTCTTCGCCTGCGCGGTGGATATCGTCGGCCCGTCGAACCTGGTGACGTTGTTGCGTTCCATTCCCCCCTATTGGGAGCCGATGAAAAAGATGTTCGCCCAGCGCGTCGGCGATGTCGAAACCGAGGAAGAGTTTCTCAAGTCACGCTCGCCGCTGTTCAAGGCGGATCAGATTCGCATTCCGGTGCTGATCGCGCAAGGGGCCAACGATCCGCGCGTCAAGCAGGCGGAATCGGAGCAAATCGTCGAGGCCATGCGTAAAGCCGGCAAGCCGGTGGAATACTTGCTCTTCTCCGACGAAGGGCACGGCTTCGCCCGCCCGGAGAATCGCTTGAAATTCCACGGCGTCGCCGAGCGTTTTCTGGCCAAGTATCTAGGGGGCAGAGTAGAAGAAGGACAAAACAATTGACGTGCGGCGATACCGCTAGCGGGTTGGATGGTGGATTCATCGGTTCGCGCGGGATGTCGCGTGCGCCAACCGATGAATCACCTGACAACGACATTGGGAAGTTATTACTCCGGCAACCAAAATTGTCGGAGCTGCGACCGTCAGGGAGCGGGCCAAACTGCTCTCTGACGGTCGCGGCTCGGAGGTTCTTTCTGGCCGGAGCAATATCAATCACCTCTCGGAAAAAAGATTTGCTTGGGTTGGCATGAATGAGATATGATCAACACAATGCCACCTTAATGATCGCCAGGGACCGTCGATCATTCCCACCCGTTAAATCCCTAATAGTTCATGATAGTCCGCATGGTATACGCAGGAAGGCCGCCGCGATGAATTGGACCGCGTGTCGCACCTTGATCCTGAAGACCAATACCCGCTGGAGTGCCATATTCATGGCGCTGGGGATGTTGTGGAGCGTGTCCACCACGGCCCACGCGGCGGACACCGTCGATTTTGGCCGAGACATTCTGCCCATTCTGTCGAATAACTGTTTCCTGTGTCATGGTCCTGACGCAGCGACACGCAAGGCGGATTTGCGGCTCGATGTTCACGAGGAAGCATTACGTAAAGATCATCCCGTGATCGTGCCTGGAAAGAGCGCCGCCAGCGAATTGGTCCAGCGCGTCACCAGTGACAATCCGCGCGACCGGATGCCTCCTCCTGGCTCCAATCGCCAGCTGACCGCCGCCCAAATCGAGCTACTCCAGCGCTGGATCGATCAGGGGGCGACATGGGGAGAGCACTGGGCCTACCGGCCGCCGCGCCGCCCGGAGCTGCCAAAAGTCCAGGACGCCGCCTGGCCGCGCAATCCGATTGACTATTTTATCCTGGCCCGCTTGGAACGCGAGGGCTTGCGACCGTCAGCGGAAGCCCCCAAGGAAACGCTCATTCGCCGGGTGACGCTCGACTTGACCGGCTTGCCGCCGACGCCGGCGGAAGTGGATGCCTTTCTCAACGATACGTCACCGAATGCTTACGAAAACGTCGTGGACCGCTTGCTGGTTTCGCCACGCTACGGCGAGCGCCTGGCCTGGGATTGGCTCGACGCCGCTCGCTATGCCGATTCCAACGGCTACCAGGGGGACCCGGAACGAACTATGTGGCCGTGGCGTGATTGGGTGGTGAAAGCCTTCAATGACAACATGCCGTATGACCAGTTCACGATTGAGCAACTAGCCGGCGATTTGTTGCCACCCTCTTCACAAGGGGGGGAAAAAGGGGGGATGAGCCAAATAATCGCCACTGGCTTCAACCGCAATCACATGCACAACGGCGAGGGGGGCCGAATTGCCGAGGAAACCCGCGCCGAGAATGTCATGGACCGCGTTGAAACCACAGCCACCGTTTGGCTAGGGCTGACCATGACCTGCGCCCGCTGTCACGATCATAAGTTCGACCCCTTCACGCAACGGGATTACTACCGGCTTTACGCTTACTTCAACAACACCTCGGAAGACGGCGCGGGACGGGGCGGCCAAGCCGCACCGGCCATCGCCTACGCCACGCCGGAAGAAGAGAAGCAGTTGACGGCCCTCCGGCAGCAAGTGCGTCAAGCCGGCGTCGCAGTGGCGGCGGCCGAACAGGAACTGTTCACACAAGTAGGCGATGCCGAGTCAACGAATAAATTGCCAGCCAACATCCGCGCCGCGCTGAAACGCCCGCCAGACAGCCGGAGCAGCAAGGAACTGGCCGACCTACTCGCTCATTTCACGAAAACAGAGCCGGAGTACGGCAATCTCCTGGCGAAATTGAAACAAGCCGTGGACCGCCGCGACGGCTTCGACGCCCAGCTGCCGCGCGTGATGATCATGGATGAGCTGCCCAAACCGCGCGACACCTTCATCCTGGTACGCGGCGCCTACGACAAATATGGCGATAAAGTGACAGCCGGTGTTCCCGCCAGTTTGCCGCCGTTGCCCGCCCATGCCCCACCGAACCGGCTGGCGCTGGCCCGTTGGCTGGTGTCCGCCGACAATCCGTTGACTGCTCGCGTCACCGTCAATCGCTATTGGCAAACCTTCTTCGGCGCGGGCTTGGTCAAGACTGTGGAGGATTTCGGCGTCCAGGGGGAGAAACCGTCGCACCCGGAGTTGCTCGATTGGTTGGCGCTGGAGTTTAGTGAGCGACCCGCGGGGGAGCGCCACGCTTGGGATGTCAAACGTTTGCATCGCTTGATGGTCACCAGTGCCACCTACCGGCAAGCGTCAAAAGTGACACCGGCAGTGTATGAACGTGATCCCGACAACCGCCTGTTAGCGCGTGGGCCACGCTATCGGCTGCCATCCTGGATGATTCGGGATCAAGCCTTGGCCGCCAGCGGTTTGCTCGTCGAGAAGCTCGGCGGGCCGCCCGTCAAACCGTACCAACCCGCCGGCATCTGGGCAGAGGCGACCTTTGGCAAGAAAACCTACCAACAAGATAAGGGGGAAGCCTTGTATCGCCGCAGTTTGTACACCTTCTGGCGGCGCATCGTCGGCCCGCCGCTGTTCTTCGACAACGCCGCCCGCCAGGTCTGCACGGTCAAAGTGGTCCGTACCAACACGCCGTTGCACGCCCTGACCACACTCAACGATGTCACGTTCGTCGAAGCGGCCCGCGCCCTGGCCCAGCGCGTCTTGGAAACTAGCGAAGCCGTGGAAGAGAAACGGCTCGCCGCTGCCTTTCGATTCGTGACCGCCCGCTATCCAACGACGCAAGAAGAGCAAATTTTACAAGGTTGTCTGGATAAGCTGCGTGCCCAATACACGGCTGATCCTGATGCCGCTGTGCAATTGCTGTCCGTGGGCGAATCCACACGCAACGAGCAACTCGATCCCCGCGACCATGCCGCCTACACGGCATTGTGTCTGATGATTTTGAATTTGGATGAGGCTTTGACGAAACAATAAATGGACCCCAGGCGTGATCGCGACATCTGAGGCGGCCGGAAGGCCGCCTCCGTTGGTGATGCCAGCATTCGTGGACCCATTCACTACTTCGGCTTGATGGCCGTGATGGCGAACAGCTTCACGACACGGGTGGGAGCATTGTCCCCCTCGGCGGCGCGGGTGGAAACACCGCGGCCACTGATAGTCACTTCCTTGCCGACGAAATCCTCCAGGTCAAATTTGTCCAGCGGTTCGCCCGCTTCGCTGACGCGCGGACGGGGCAGTTGGATTTTGTTGCCGCTGGCTTCCGTCAGGTAATAGAAGGTGAAGGTGCGCGTGCCGCCGTCGTCGGTCTTGCGCTCCACGTCCTGCTTGCTGACTTTACCGGTTACGGTCACGTCTCCCTGCTGGGGTGCTTTGCCGGTGTCGCGCTCTCCTTCGGCCGGTTTCTTCGGCTGGTCGCCGTCGCGTTGGACGGGTGGATTTCCTTCCGGCTTGTCAGCCAGAACTTGATTGACCCAAAAGAGGGCGCCAGCGCCGAGAAACGCGACGGCTGCCACGGAAGCCACGGCCAGTTTGATCTTCGTGAGGAACATATTCTGCATCACTCCTTTCACCAGTACGGCGATGTGTGGAGAAACGGCGCCGGGGGCCGCCGCACAGCCCACGGCCACCAGGGTTGCCACCTGAACGGTTGATTGCATCAAGGCCACGGGAACGGCTGCCGTGGCTTGGTGGGTGAGCACCGTCGCCAGCGCCGTTGCCGAGAGGGTAACGCCGCGCCGCGCCAGGCGGGCTGCTAACGTCTTGCGAGCCGTCGCCAAGCGGCTGGACAGCGTTCCTTCGGGAATCCGCAGCTGGGCGGCGGCTTCCTTGCGCGAACGGCCTTCGAGATCACAAAGCACGACCGCCGTGCGATACTTCGTCGGCAAGCGGTCCAACTCTTGATCGAGAACCGGCCGGAGTTCCGACCAGGAGATTTCTGGCATGACGGCGGGTGGTGGGAAATCGGCCAGCGATTGCTCACGTGCTTGACGGCGTAGGCGGCGCCCCCGCGCTTCCAGGGCAGTGCGATAGGCGACACCATAGAGCCAATTGCCGACCTGCTCCGGTTGGCCGAGCGTGGCGGCTTTGCGCACCAGGATCAGGAACGTCGCCTGGAACGCATCCTCGGCATCCGCTGGATTGCCCAACACGCGCAGGCAGACGCCGAAAACCATCGGCCCATGACGCCGGACCAACTCGGCGAAGGCCGACTCATCCTGTTGGGTGATGAAGCATTCCAGAAGTTGGCCGTCCGTCGGGCCGCCATCCGAGGCCAGCGCTACCCGCCGTAAATGGTGCATGAATCTGTCGAGAATCCCGATCGCCATGTGCTTCGCTCCGTTCCCTGACAATGCCCGCCATTACCCTATACTGGCGGCAATCCGGCCAGCGCGTCGGAAAATTTTTTTCTCCTGGCACAATCTCTTCCATTCACCGACAATATCAACATTCTAGCGTATGTAGTTTTCCATGAGGGTTCAGCCATGATCCGCCATCGTCTCGCGCTGGGTAGTGTGGTTCTGTTGTTGGGTGTTCTAGCGGCGTCACTTTTCTCTGCGCCCCCCGCCGCGCCAGAGCGGCCCGCCGACTGGGCTTGCACCTTTTCCATCGTCGCCTACGATCCCGAGGCCAAGGAATGGGGCGTGGGGGTGGCGTCGAAATACTTGGCCGTGGGCAACGCGGTCCCATTCGCCCATGCCGGCGTCGGCGCGGTGGCCACGCAGAGCTATGTCAATGTCACCTACGGGCCGCGCGGCCTGGAGCTGCTGGCCGAGGGGAAAACGCCGCAAGAAGTGCTGGACACACTGACCGCCGCCGACAAGGGGAAGGAGTTTCGCCAGGTCGGCATCATCGACGCTCAGGGAAGGACTGCTCATTTCACCGGCGCCAAGTGCGTGCCGTGGGCGGGGGCCAAAGCGGGAAAGAATTACTCGTGCCAGGGGAACTTGTTGACGGGGCCGGAAGTCGTGGACAAGATGGCTGAGACGTTCGAGACCAGTAAAGGACCGCTGGCCTGGCGGCTCATGGCCGCTCTGCAAGCGGGGGAACAAGCCGGCGGCGACAAGCGCGGCAAACAGTCGGCGGCCATCCTGGTGGTACGCGACCGCGCCGGCCCCAACGGCTTGAGCGACCGCTACATCGACCTGCGCGTCGATGACCACGACGAACCACTGGCGGAGCTGGCCCGCATTTTGCACAAACGCCTACCGAAGCGGTGAAGAGAAGAAAAGGGGACGCGACTCGTATTTGCTTGACGGAGAACGGATCGTGGTGCCATCTGACAGCCAGCAAATACGAGTCGCGTCCCCTTTTCTTCTCATGGCTTGACGGGACAGTAGTGAGATTGTACTTTGTAGCCGTGTTCATCTGTGTTCCTCTGTGGTAGCTGCTTTTCTATAAGGTAGACCGTGCAACGCATCAGCCGTGAACAAGCCCGCAAGTATGCCTTTGATGGCCGCGATGAACCGCTATTGCGCGTGCGAGCGGGGGAGAGTTTCGAGATCGAAACTTATGACGCCAGCACTGGCTACTTCCAGAGTCCAGAGGACAAGGCCATCCCCGCCAAGCGTCCCGGCTTCGACCGCGTCCCGCCGTTGGCCAACCCCATTGGCGGGCCGGTGTTTCTGGAAGGGGCCGAGCGCGGAGACACGTTGGTAGTGACCATCGAAGAAATTACCGTGGATGATTACTCGTGGGTAGCGATTGGCCCGCGTCGCGGTCCTTTGGGAGAATCGACGCGCTGGCCGGAGTTGTCGCAGGAATATACCACCAAGGTTTTTCGGCATACCCCAGGTCCCAGCGGCACCACGCGCGACGGCACCTTGCACTTCAATGAGCGGATTCACTGGCCGATTACTCCCTTCATTGGTACCATTGGCGTCGCTCCCGACCGTGAGGTGACAACTAGCATCGACGGTCAGGGAGACTGGGGCGGTAACCTGGACAGCCGGGACGTAGCACCGGGTAATCGCATCCTGCTGCCGGTGTATCATGCCGGCGCCCTGTTCTACCTCGGTGACGTCCATGCCAGCCAAGGGGACACCGAATTCACTGGCACCGCCGCCGAAACCAAGGCCACCGTCCGCGTCAACCTGGATATCATCAAGAGCAAACGCATCCCCTGGATGCGTATTGAAAAATCAGACTCCATCATCGCCCTGAACGCCAACCGCCCCATGGAAGTCGCCGTTGAGACCGCTACCATCTACCTCATGGACTGGCTTATCAATGAATTCGGCTTCACCCCCACGGACGCCTACTGCCTAGTGAGTACCTGCCCCGATTTTCGGATCAACGTCTATCAAATGTGCAAGATCGGTAAGTTGAGTTTCGTGGTGGGGGCAGAGGTGCCCAAGAAGTACGTGGTTGGGTAATCACTTCTGGGATTCATCGCATCGCGTTTGAGAGCGAGCGCGAAGCGATGAATCATGGTCTATTGCTTCTCAACGGGAGTATCACCCATGCGTCATCATTTTCTATTTATTGGAATCTTAGGTGCCATGACCTGGACCCATCCCGCTGTCGCCGCGGAGACTCCCGAACAATGGTTGCAAAGGGCCAAGGAGGTGTTGGCTCAGGTGGATGGGACGCTGGCGATTCCGGGGTTGAAGGAGCCGGTCGAGGTATTGCGCGATCGGTGGGGGGTGCCGCATATTTATGCTAAGAATCAGGATGATTTGTTCTTCGCGCAGGGGTTCGTCGCGGCGCAAGATCGGTTGTTTCAAATCGACCTGTGGCGGCGCGTGGCCGTGGGGGAGACCAGCGCCGTCTTGGGCAAGAAGGGACTGCCGGGAGACCGGTTCGCCCGCCTGGCGAAGTACCGGGGGAACATGAATCAGGAATGGACCAGTTACTCCCCGGACACCCAACAGATTGCCACCGCTTTCACCCACGGCATCAACGCTTACATCGACCACCTTGGCGATCGGCTGCCGATTGAGTTTCAGATTCTCGGCTACCGGCCCACCAAATGGCGGCCGGAGGACTGCTTGGGCCGGATGTCCGGGATCATCATGAGTCGCAATTTCGCCGATGAGATTAGCCGGGCGGAGTTGGTGGCGGCGGTCGGGATTGACAAGGCCAGGCAAATCGCCCCGGCGGACCCAGACATCCCCTATGATACCCCTCTGGATTTGGAAGGGATCACGCAAGCCATCCTCGCTGATTACCGGGCCGCCACCGGCCCCCTGTCATTCGCTGCCGATAAGGACGGTAGCAACAATTGGGCCATTGATGGTGCCTTGTCGGCGTCCGGCAAACCGATGATGGCCAGCGATCCGCACCGCTCCATCCAGCTACCGTCCTTGCGCTACCTGGTCCACCTGCACGCGCCTGGTTGGAATGTCATCGGCAGCGGCGAACCGGGACTGCCGGGAGTCGCGCTGGGGCACAATGAACGCATTGCCTGGGGGTTCACCATCGTCGGCAATGATCAAGCCGACATCTACATCGAAGAAACCGATCCAGCCGACGACACCCGCTACAAGGTCGGCGACCGCTGGGAAAAAATGACCATTCTGCATGAACCCGTGACCGTCAAAGGAGAATCGAAGCCAGTGGAGGTTGAGCTGCGTTTCACCCGGCATGGTCCAGTGATTCATCAAGATCGAAAACGGAACCGCGCTTTCGTGCTCCGTTGGGTCGGTAGCGAACCGGGAACAGCCGCGTATCTCGGTTGCCTGGCCCTCGACCGGGTTGGTAACTGGAAAGAATTTCTGCAAGCGGTGAAACGTTGGAAGCTGCCATCAGAGAACATTGTTTATGCCGATGTCGATGGCAACATCGGCTGGGTAGCTGCTGCCTTGACGCCGATCCGCAAGAGCTGGCACGGCCTATTGCCGGTGCCGGGGGCCAGCAGCCAGTATGAGTGGCAAGGTTTTCTGGATGTCGAACATTATCCCCAGGTATTCAATCCGCCTCAACATTACGTCGCCACGGCCAACCACAATATCTTGCCGGATGATTACCCCCATCGCATAGCCCATGAATGGTCCCCCAGTTATCGCTATCAACAGGTAAAGCGGCGGCTGGAAAGCCAAAAGCAATTCACCCTCGACGATATGAAAAGCATTCAACACGACAATACCTCCGGCGCCGGCGAAGCGCTGGTGCGCATTCTCAAGGAAGTAAAAATCGACGATCCGCAATTGCAACCGTATGTCGATTTATTGTCGAAATGGGACGGTGTGCTTACGGTCGATTCGCGGGCGGCGACGCTGTACGCCGTCTGGCTCGATGAAGCGCAAAAGGTGTTCTTCGGCCGGCATGCGCCGCCGCATTTGGTGGAATTTCTCAGCTCCAAGCAAGGCATCCAACACATGATGATGGCGTTGGAAACTCCCGCTGCGCCGTGGTTCGACAAAGAAGCCCAGAAGGAACGGGATGAGCTGATCCGCCAGACCCTGGCCCGCGCCGTGGCACGAACCAAGAAACTGCGTTCTTCCGATGTGGATCAATGGACCTGGGGAAAGCTGCATACCACGAATCTGGACCATCCCTTGGCATCGTTGGGGGCAGTCTATGCCAAGGCGTTCAGCCTGCCGCCAGTGGAGCAGCCTGGGGATGGCCTCACGCCGAACGCCGGCCGGCACGACGCGAACTTCCGCAAGACGCATGGCGCCTCGTATCGGCAGGTGTTCGACTTAGCCGACTGGGATCGTGGCGTGGCCACCAGTGTACCAGGGCAATCGGGCCAACCGGGCAGCCCGCATTATGACGACCTGCTGCCGCTGTGGGCCAAGGGAGAGTATTTCCCCCTGGTCTTCTCCCGGGCCAAGGTGGAGGAAGTGACGACCAATCGCCTGCTACTGCGACCAGCGGGGAAATAACGCACCGTCAATAGCGCGGCACGCGGGTATCCACGACACAGGACCAGGCATCAATGCCGCCGGCCAACGACGCGACATGGGGAAAGCCCAGCTGATCCAGCAACGCGGCGGCGGACAGGCTGCGGATGCCATGATGACAATACGTCACGATCAACGCTCCCGCCGGCGCCTGAATTTCTCGATAGCGATGAATTAGCTCATTCAAGGGGATTAGTTGGCTATTGGGTAAGGCGGCCATCTGGTGTTCCCACGCTTGCCGCACGTCCAGCAACCACGTCGGCTCCTGATCGGCTAGCCGACGGGACAATTCTTGCGCTTCGATTTGTCGTACCATGACTCGTCTCCCCTCGGTGTTGGTTGGATCGGCGGCCTGTGGTTGATCGTGCCGAACCGATCCGCGAAGGGAAGAGGAACATCCTTCCTCCTTTTCCCGTTTCCTCACCATACATGATAATGCGTGTTGACCACGCAAGAAAGCCGGCAAAGCGTGAGGAAAACGCCCCCAGGGGGAAGAATCTGGGAGCGTTATCGTTATCATACGGTCATTACGACTTTTTGCCAGCCGCTTCATAACGGCGGGCGACTTCGGGCCAGTTCACCACGTTCCACCAGGCGGCGATGTAATCCGGCCGGCGGTTCTGATATTTCAAGTAGTAGGCATGTTCCCAAACATCAAGACCCAAAATCGGCGTCTGCCCTTTGAGCAGCGGCGAATCCTGGTTGGCGGTCTTCACGATGGTCAATTTCCCGTCCACCGGCACCAGCCAGGCCCAGCCGCTGCCGAAGACCGTGCCAGCGGCCGTATTGAATTCCTTTTGAAAGTTCTCGAAACCACCGAAGGCGTCGTTGATCGCCTTGGCCAACGAACCCGTGGGTTTGCCGCCGCCGCGTGGAGCCATGATCTGCCAAAACAACGTATGATTCGCATGCCCGCCGCCGTTGTTGATGACGGTTTGGCGAATCTTCTCTGGCACCTCGTCAATCTGAAGCAGTAACTCCTCGACCGGCACGCGGCTTAGCGCGGGGTAGTCCTTCAGGGCGGCGTTGAGATTATTGATATAGGCCTGATGGTGGCGGCCGTGATGAATCATCATGGTCTGGGCGTCGAGGTAGGGTTCAAGAGCGTCGAACGCATACGGCAGCTTGGGAAGTGTATAGCCGGCGTCATCGGCCGCGCGCGGCTGGCCGGGAGCAAGCAAGACGGTCGTCGTGCTGGCACCAACAGCTTGTAGCCACTGCCGACGAGTCATGGTTAGCATGGCGTTATCTCCTTGTGCTAGGGGTCGGATCGGATATTCTCGAAAAAGGTCATCACGATGACCAATGCGATTCCGCGCTTGTCGTGTCCGCGCTTGTCGTGGCGTTCGAAGTTGGCGACATTGTCAAGCGGACCCACATGATTCTGATACTCCTCTATTACGGAAAGGATGTGGCGGATGTTTTTCCCATTCCGGGCGTTGAACCTGCTGCTGTTAGGGGTTCCCTGCTTGAGTATCCTGTGTCTGGCCCCGTCCCGCTCCCTGGCGCAAGAAGACGGCGTACGTCAAGCCTTCGTCAATCTGCAAGCGGGCTTTCTCAACCAAGAGCTCGGCGGTGGGTTGCAAGCTCTCTGGAACATGTTGGACCGCGACACCCAAACGGAGGCCGATCAAACCGCCCAGACCATCCGTGACTTGTATGCCCAAGCCTCCCCCGCCGAACGCATGCGGCTGGTGAAAGCGTTTGGCCTACCGGGGACCGATTTGGCCCAGCTGACCGGGATGCGCTACCTGCGCACGCGCCGCTGTCAACATCTCTATGGGGATTTCGCCGATGCCACCCTCGCCAACATCACTGTCCATCAGGGGACGGCCACTGTCACCTACAGGGAACCGTACCAACCACCACGGATGCTCATGTTTGTGTTACAAAATGGTCAGTGGAAGGCGCGGTTGCCGTTGCCCCAAGTCATGATTCCTGAAAAAGAATAAATTAATGCTATCAAACCACTTACAGATTGATTGAACATCACGACAGCCGTTGCGCGCGGAGACAGCGAAGCATCTCCTCGTGCAAGGCGGGACCGTTGCACGCCAAGGCGTCGGGCGAATGGGGATCATACGGGCTGCCATCGACATTGCTCAGGACGCCGCCGGCCTCGCGCACCAGCACGACGCCGCCAGCCACGTCCCATACATGATTGTCGAACGCCCAGTACCCATCGAAGCGCCCGGCGGCGACGTAGGCCAAATTCAAGGCCGTCGAGCCAGTGCGGCGCAGCGAGCGGGCCTGGTAGGAAAAATAATTCCACCATGTCAGGGTTCGTTCATGGCCGCGCAAGTCGGGGGGAAAGCCGGTGGCCAGCAGGGATTGCTCCAGGCATGTCGCCTGGCTAGTCCGCAACCGGCGGTCGTTGAGCCAGGCCCCTTGCCCCTGGGCGGCGTGGAACATCTCGTCGCGGACTGGTTCATACACCACCCCTACCACGAGTTCTCCGCGCACTTGCAAGCCAATGGACACGCAGTAAAACGGAAAATCATGGACATAGTTGGTGGTGCCGTCGATGGGATCGACGATCCAGGTCGGCGGAGCGTCGAGGCCGGGACGCTGTTGACCGGCCCCTTCCTCTTCCCCCAAGAAACCATGATCGGGGAAACGATCCTGCAAATACGCCTGGATGGCGCGTTGCGATGCCAAGTCGGCGTCTGTGACCAGGTCGAACCGTCCCTTCTCGCGCACCGCGAAGCGCTGCCGCCAATCGGCCAGCACCTCCCCCGCGCGACGGGCCGCTTCCCGCGCGGCCTCCAGATATTCCGTCCAGTCGTGCATGGTGCTCCTAATGTTCGATAGTCCGTAGTCTAGCAATGTCACTTATCGCTAGACTACGGACCACGCGCCGCGGGTCAATTGTAATGCACGGCCACTTTGCCGCAGAATAGCTTGAAATGGATGCGGACCTTTTGGCAGCAGCCATAATCAAAGACGATCTCGCGTTTGCCAGCGCACATTCGGGGACAACCAGGAGGCAGTGAAAACTTCACGCACACCGGGCATTTTTTGACCGGGTGAATGAGCATCACTTCATGGCAGCCGGGCGTCGGCTTGAAGGTGTGGACGAATTCGCAAATCGTCATCGGGCAGGCATACGCCAGCGGCGGCGGCGCATAGACCAGTGGCGGGGGAACGGGGGCCGGTGGCGCGTAGGCGGGATGCGGCGCCGGTAGCGCCACTTGCATTTGCTGTATCGCTGTCAGTTGATGGACCGGCCCCTTCGCTTGGTGCAGGAAGGGAAGTTGAATTTCGGCCTGAGCGGAATGACTATATGAAGTCATCATAATCAGGACGAGTGCTCCGACGCGGAAAAACTTCAAGTGCATCTCTCGTCTCCTGTTCCAGGATGAGCTTGTGGATAGGCCAAGCTCCGGGCCTTGCGCTGGCGTTAGGGTACGTCGAAACGCTTTCGCGAAGCGTCGCTAAATAGTTAGGGTTGTTTGGGTTCCTCTCTTTCCACCTTCACTTCTCCCAGGAAGCGGTCGATCAGCACCGTTTGCGCCGGGAAGCCGAAGCCGCCCGCCCCCTCTTCCGGGGGCAGAATGTGATAGATGAGCGTCATTTTTCGATCCGCGATCGCCGCCCGCGTTACCAGTAAGCGGTCGGCGCCGTTCGCTTGCAAGCCCGCCGCCACGCAGACGAGCATGTGCTTGCCCCAGTCAATGTCCGCCACGCGCAGCAAGCGGGCCATTTGCGCTGTGGCGATGGCCGGCACGCTGTCGCCGCCGATCAAGTTCATGTGCTTGGCCAATTCCTTGCCGTCGCGGATGACCAGCACTTGCAAGCCGGCGCGGCGGGTCGCCGCTGGTTGCCAGTTGGCGCGGGCATGGATGCCGTCCTTGCTGGCCAGCTCGGTCGTAATTGCTCCGCCGACTTCCAAACGAGCCGGCCAGAGTTCGTGATAGGTTTTCCCTTCGATGTCGGTGTTGACCATCTTGGCCCACAAACGCACGCGCTGGTCAAGATAGGCCGCCAGCAGCGCTTCCTTGCCGGGGGCGTACAGCTCGCGGCTCTGCTTTCGGCCATCCCAATCGGTCCAGCGAAACCAATAGGCGTTGAAGCGCGGCTGAGCGCCGATCTTGCCGCCACCGGGATTCAACTCCAAAAAGCCATCGAATAGCTGCTCCTCGCCGCGTGCCTTTTGGTACCACTCGGCTTCCGCGAACAGGATCAGCGGCTTGTCCACCTCGGCATCCGCCGCGACATGAAATAGACACATTAGCAAGCAACTGGATAACATGGCATGTTCCTTACCTGAATCACCTCGTCACCCCTCATATCAGACGACGTGGCGCCATCCAGGGTTGCTCCGGCGCGGATCGCTTCGTCCATCTTTCCCATTGTGAACAAATTCCGCTGGTGGAAACAACCGCAGTTTCAGATGCGGCGGAATTGGCGGTCGAGATCGTGGCGGGAAAATAGTAACGATGTGGGCCGGCCGTGCGGGCAGTGATGATTATCGGCGGCCAGGTGACGCATGGCCACCAGAGTGGCGATTTCTTCTGGCGTCAGCGGATCGCCCGCCCGGACAGCGGCATGACAAGCCATAAGGCTGAGCAGATCGTTCAGCAGCTGCTCGCGCTCCGGCACGCGGTCCTTGGTCACGAGATGGTCCACCACCGCCTTGAGGATGTCCCGCGGCGAACGTCGGCCCAGCAACGCGGGATAACTCGTCACCAACACGGTGCCGCCGCCGAAATCGTCGATCCCCAAGCCCAGCTCAGCGAGGGCGTCGCGCTGTTCCAAGACCAAGGCGACCTGATCGGCGGACAGTTCGACCGGCTCTGGGATCAGCAGCCGTTGGGCCTCCAACGGCCCGGAGCGGATGCGTTTCTTGAGCTGTTCAAACAGAATGCGCTCGTGCAGCGCATGCTGATCGATGACCAACATTCCCTCCGGCGTTTCCAGCACCAGATAGGCATCGTATAGTTGGATGGCTTTGAGCGGTTCGGCGAATAAATCCGGTCGCGCCGGCGCTGGCGGATCGTTGTCAGCTGTTGAGGGGGCCGTTTCCTGCCCCAAAATCAATGGCGGTTCCGAATCGTCAGCTGACATTGGTGATGACTTGTCCGAATTGGTGGAGGCGGCAAACGGCAGCGGCGGCGCTGGCGCGGGAGAAGGCGTCAGCGACCACGGCGGCGGATCGGGCAAGAGCGACTTGTCCGGCAGCGGGGCGGTGGGCTGTGGTTTGCTCAGTGAAGAGGGGACTTGCAGCCGGGCCGTCAGGTTTTCCGCCGCCAGCCGTTTGCGAATCGAAGTTAGAATCAAGTGATAGACCGATTGGCTATCGCGGAAACGTACCTCTGCCTTGGTGGGATGGACGTTGACATCGATCAATTCCGGCGGCATGTCCAGGAACAGGAAGGCGACGGCATAGCGCCCGGTCATCAGCAAACCGCGATACCCCTCTTGAATGGCGTGCCCCAAGCCGCGGTCCCGAATCCACCGGCCATTGAGAAACAGGTATTGTTGCTTGGCGGTGCCGCGCTCGCAGCCGGGATCGCCGATGAAACCGTGTAGCCGCAACGGTCCCGCCGTGGCGTCAATGTGATACAGCTGATCGCGCACCTCGTCGCCGAAGAACAGGCCGACACGATCCAACAGTGGCGTGCGAGCCTTGACCTCGTACACATTTTTATTGTTGTGCCGCAAGGTCAGATGCAGGTCGGAATACGCCAAAGACAGGCGCGTGAAAATCTCGCAGATGTGCCCCATCTCGGTGCCGATGGTGCGCAGGAACTTACGGCGCACGGGGGTATTGAAGAACAGGTGGCGCACCTCGATGCGCGTCCCCGCCGCCCCATTCCAGGGCCGAACTTCGGACAGTTCGCCGCCGTGACAGCGAATCTCCGCGCCGTTCGGTTGGTCCGCCGGCCGGGATTGCAACGTCACCTGCGCGACACCGCCGATGGAGGCCAACGCCTCGCCGCGGAAACCCAGCGTGCCGATGTGAAACAAATCGTCCGCCGTGTCCAACTTACTGGTGGCGTGACTTGCGAACGCCAGCGGCAAATCCTCGGCCAAGATGCCGCAACCGTCGTCCACCACGCGCATCAGCTCAATGCCTCCCTGTTCCACTTCAATATCAATGCGCGTGCTCCCCGCATCGACGGAATTTTCCAGCAATTCCTTGATGACGCTAGCCGGCCGCTCGATGACCTCGCCGGCGGCGATTTTGGTGATGACGGAAGTAGGAAGTTGGTGGATACGCATTCGGAAGTAGTTGTCAGTTGGTAGTTGTTCGTTTGTTACCCAAGCCGGTCCCTGGGGGACCGAATGTAACATTTCACGATGGAGAAAAGTCGGTTCCCCAAGAACGGGCTTGGGTTTTAGATTAGACTTGCATTCCCCATCTTTTCACCTTCCGCTGCAATGCCACCTCCTTCATGCCGAGTTTGCGGGCGGCTTCGGCCATGTTGCCTTGGGCTTCGGTGATGGCTTGGCGAATTTTGTCTTGCAGCTTCCAGTCTTGAATGACGCGGTATAGTGTCCGTTCCCCGATGCCCAACAAACGAGCGGCTTCCTCGCGGTTGCCGTTCGTTAGTTGTAAGGTTTGGGTGATATAATACCGTTCTATCTCAGTCAACGGCCGGCCCACAAGGTTAGCTGAACTGCTGGGGGAGTGATCGGGCAGGTTCAGGCCGCTCAAACTATCCCCTTCTTGCACATCATCCAACGCCAGAACGCCATCTTGATCCAACACCACCATGCTTTCGATCCGGTTGCGCAGCTCGCGGACGTTGCCGGGCCAGTCGTGGGTGGCTAGAGCGCGGCGCAGCGGCTCGGCGATGCTGGCCACGTTCTTGCCGTGGCGCTGGTTGAACTCCTTAATGAAGTGGGAAGCCAAGAGCGGAATGTCCTCGCGGCGTTCGCGCAGCGGCGGCAGCTTGATCGTGACCACTTTTAGACGGTGGTACAAATCCTGGCGAAATTCCCCTTTGGCCACCGCCTCTTCCAAGTCGCGGTTGGTGGCCGACAACAGGCGGACATTCACCTTGATCGGCTCGTTACTGCCGATGCGAAACACTTCCTGATTTTCCAGCACGCGCAACAACTTGGCTTGCAGCGACGGTGGCATGTCCCCTACTTCATCGAGAAACAACGTGCCGCCGTTGGCGTGCTCGAAACGCCCCTTGCGCAGCCGGTCGGCCCCGGTGTAGGCGCCCGGCTCGTGGCCGAACAGCTCATCTTCCAGCAGGTTTTCGTTCAGGGCAGTGCAATTCATGGCCACGAAGGGCTTGTTCTTGCGCGGGCTGTTGGTGTGAATTGCCTTGGCCACCAGCTCCTTGCCGGTGCCGGTTTCCCCCTGAATCAACACGGTGGCGCTGGTCGCGGCCACGGCCTTCAGTTTGGCGATGATCTCGTGCATGCGCGGGCTGTTGCCGACCACTCCCTCGAAGCCGAATTTCTCGTCGAGCTGCTGTTTCAGCTCGCGGTTGGCCCGGCTCAGCTGGCGCTTCTCGGCGGCGCGAGCGACGATGGCCCGCAGCTCGGCCAAATCGACCGGCTTAAGCAGGAAATTACTGGCCCCGTGCTTGATGGCCTCGACGGCGCTTTTGACATCGCCATAGCCGGTGATGACCACCACTTCCGTTTCCGGCGACTCTTTCTTGACCTTGCGGACGATGGCCATGCCGTCCATCCCTTCCATGCGCAGGTCGGTCAGCACCACGTCGAATTCTTCCTGCTCGATCTTCTTGGCCCCGGCCTGGCTGGTGGTGACAATGACGCACTCATAGCCGACCCGTTCCAGGCTCTCGGCCACCGCCTCGGCGTGGTGTTCCTCATCGTCGATGATCAAAACGCGCAACGGTTCGGTGCTCATGGTTGCGACTAAGCAAAACAGCGAAGCGGGAAATATCTTGGGTGGGATTATTGTACAAGAAGCGGCAGGGGAAAGGCGATGTTAGAAATGCCCGTCCATCGACGAGCGAAGGCCGTCCGACCTCCGGTGACTCGTCCAACCAGAGGCCGCACGGCCCCGTTCTCCTTGTTCAGACCCGTTCATCACCACATTGGAATCGTCAACTCGTGCCGATTCGCGCCGCGTAGGATGGTGAACTTGACGAAATCCCCTGGTCCGTGGGTTAGCCGGAGATAGACCAGGAAGTCGGTTTCCGTCAGCAGATCGGTTTTGCCATCGACGGCGATGAGGATGTCGCCGTTGCGCAGGCCCGCTTTGGGGAGGACGGCGCCGCTACGCCCATACATGCCGCGCACACTCAAGGCCATGTCCTTCGCGGCGATGCCCCGGTTTGCTTTCTCGGGACCACTAATTGGATCCAGTTTCAAGCCCTGCCGGAGTCCAAACCAGGACGAAGCTCGCCAAGCCAGGTCGATCTCTTTCCAGGTGCCGCTCAGGGTGATGGTCTTATCCAACAATTGGCCATCGCGGCGCAGCGTGGCCGTCAGTTTGGCGTCATTCGGGGCATGGTGCAACACCCATTGAATGTCCGCCAGCGAGATCAGAGGTTGACCATTGAGTTTCACCAATTCATCGCCAGCGGCCAATCCCGCCGCGGTCGCAGGAGAATTCGGTGTCACGGCTTGGACCCGCAAGCCGTCATCCACATCCATCGTGAGGCCGATGGTGTCCGGTAACGGATACGCCCACAAATCCGCGGGGGACAAGCGATTCTGCTGCCATTTGGAGCGTAAAATGTTTTCGCGGATCATGTGGCAATGGATGCAGGTTTGACGAGACATCGCCACTAAAGGTTTGTCTTGCAGGCCGGGAATCTTCGTTGGCGTGGGATAGTCCGGCTCCTTGCCGATCTTGCCGGCCAGTTGCTCCTTGTTGCCGGGATAGTTCCGGTGCAGCTCCCAAGCGCGTTCGAGCGCCTTGCGAAACGATGGGACCGAGAGATAAGCGTCCGATCGTGGCCCGTTGGCCGCCCGCGTGCCGTACCGGCCATAGATGGTTCCATCGGCGTTCAAGATCATGCAGGCCCAAGACATATCATAGTCGTATTGAAACAATTTCAAGTCCAGGTTGTTGGTTTGAATCAGGCGGACGCAAACGAAATTCTTTTCCAGCGCTTCCAGGTCCGCGTTCGGTTGCATTACCTGAGTATCCAGGGTACGGCCAGGCGGACAAGGGACGCAGCGCAACACGACCAGCAGCGGTTTGCCGGTCCGCTTGCCCTCGGCCACCGCTTGCGGCCAATCGTCGTAAATCCAGTGCGGCGCGGTGTCGATGTCCTTGAGCTGCTGGCGCAACGACTCTTGGCCGGCACCTGTCGAACTGAGCGTCAACGCCACACCTACGATCAGCCAATGATGCCAAAATGTTCGCATGAGGCAATCTCCGATGAGGTATCATATCTTGAGAACATCACTGTATTGATGTCACTTCTTCGGTAGAATCTTGGGCACGTCCGCTAGGATTCGCTCAATGGCCTTGTCTGTCAGCTCTCCCTTTTTGAAAGCGTGGTTGGCTTTCACTTCATGATCGGTGTAGAGCACAACGGTGACATCGGCGGCCTGGGCTACTTGATAGTCTTGAGGACCGGCGGGATGATCGATGCTCAAAATGAGGTGTTTCAGTTTTTTTTCCTTGGCCAGCTTGGGCAGTTGCTCTTCCAGGTCTTCGTCGAAACTGAGAAAGACCACGAAGCTGCCCATCTCGTTTTGACGATTTTGGGCAGTCACTTCGTCAACTTTGGCGATGAGCTGAACCAGCGGCTCGCTAACTTCCCGCGCGAAGATCATGACGACGGGATTCAAGCCATTCTCGCATACCAGGCAATGTTTCTTGCCGGCAAACTCGCCGGTAACATTCAGCGGATGAAACGCGCTGGGCAGCTTATCCCCCGGTTGCGGTCCAGAACGCAACCCCTCCGCCGCCAACGAGACACTGCCAACCATCAGAATGACAGTAAATACCATGACCTCAAACGCACGCGTCTTCAGCATGATCGTGATTCCCCAGAAAGAAAAAACCGTAATGGGAGAACGAAACCAGCCCACTCCGGAAGAGAAAGCATGGTTGCTGTAAAAAAGTGGATCGAAGATCGAAAAAGGGTGCAAGGAAATCTCCAGCGGCGCGGTATCGGCAAGCCCCACGACATGAAATACTTGCACGTTGGCACGGGGGGTTTACAATCAACAGAAACTCCCTCCCGTGAAGTTTTCCATCCGACTTGTTGCCTTCCGAATCATAGGATGCCGATATGATGCGTGGACATTTGTCTCTAAGTGGTTGCGGGTGGCTGGTCCTGGTCTTGGTGGTGTCGCCGCCTGTCCAGGGGGCCGAAACGCTGCCGGAGAGGGTCGAGTTCAACCGCGACATTCGCCCGATTCTATCGGACAAGTGCTTTCACTGTCATGGTCCGGACAAAGCCCAGCGCAAGGCGGACCTGCGTCTGGATATCGAGGAAGGGGCCTTCGCCGATTTGGGGAACAACCAGGTGATCGCCCCCGGTGACCTGGCGCATAGTGAGTTGTACCAGCGCATCACCGCTTCGGAACCACGCTTCCGCATGCCGCCGGCCAATTCGGGACGGGAGTTGTCTGAACGGGACATCGCCTTGATCCGCCGCTGGATCGAGCAGGGGGCCAAGTGGCAAAAACACTGGTCGTTCATCCCCCCGCAGCGGCCGGAACTGCCACAGGTGAAAGACACCGCCTGGCCCAAGAATGGCATCGATTACTTTATCTTGGCCCGGTTGGAACGCGAAGGATTGAAACCTTCTCCGGAAGCGGACAAGGTGACACTCATCCGCCGGGTCACGCTCGACCTGACGGGCCTGCCGCCGACTCCCGCCGAGGTGGACGCCTTTGTCAATGACACGTCGCCGAATGCCTATGAAAAGGTCGTGGATCGCTTGCTAGCCTCGCCACGCTTCGGCGAGCGCCTGGCGGCCCCGTGGCTGGACGCCGCTCGCTACGCTGACACCAGCGGCTACCAAAGCGACGGCGAACGCTTCATGTGGCGTTGGCGTGATTGGGTGATCGAGGCGTTTAACCAGAATAAACCCTTCGACGAATTCACCATCGAGCAGCTGGCCGGTGATCTGCTCCCCAATCCGACTCTGGAACAACGCCTTGCCACCGGCTTCAACCGCAACCATCGCGGCAACGCCGAGGGGGGGATCATCCCGGAGGAATACGCCGTCGAGTACGTGGCCGACCGCGTGGAAACCACGGCCACCGTTTGGCTGGGATTGACATTGGGCTGTGCCCGCTGTCATGAACATAAGTATGACCCCGTGTCCCAGAAAGAGTTTTATCAGCTGTTCGCGTTCTTCAACAACGTGCCCGAGCGCGGCAAGGCGGTGAAGTACGGCAACTCCCCACCGCTGATCTCGGCCCCGACTCGTCCCCAACAGGAGCGGTTGCGGAAGTTAGAGGCTCGCCTGGACGCCGCCGAGAGCAAATTCCGAAGCGTGCAAGACGAGTTAGCACAAGCCCAACAAGAATGGGAACTGACTTGTCCCCGCCAACCGGCCATGGACTGGTATCCTGAACGCCGCCTGGTGGCGCATTACCCTCTCGACGACCAACCGGAGATGCCGGACACCACGCCGCGCTTCCAGGCGGGGACGGTTACCTTCGGTCCCGGACGTCTGGGCCGGGCCGCCCTGTTCGATGGGCAACGCTACCTGGACGCCGGCGATGTTGGCGATTTCGGCTTCTACGATAAATTCTCCCTGTCCGCCTGGATTCGTCCCGAAGACATCGGCACCGGCACCATCATTTCACGGATGAAGGACACGGCCCGCGCCGAAGGGTACAGTCTGTGTCTGCACAAGGGAAAGGTGCAGCTCAATCTCGTCAAGCGCTGGCTAGATGACGCCTTGCGCGTCGAGACGGAACAAGCCCTGACGCCGGGACGGTGGTACCACGTCCTGGCTACCTACGATGGTTCGCGCTGGGCCACGGGGGTCAACATCTACCTCAACGGCGAGCCGGCGAAGCTAAAGGTCCATTTGGATGAACTCAATCAGTCATTTCGCGTCAAGGAGCCATTGCGCCTCGGCTCCGATGGTGGTAGTGACAAGCGTTTCCGAGGCGCCATCGATGAAGTACGGGTTTACGATACTTGCTTGACAGCCGACCAAGCCCGCATCCTGGCGACACCGGACGCGATCACCGACATCCTCGCCGTTCCGGTCGAGAAACGCACGGCCAATCAAACACACAAGCTGCGCGGCTACTACCTGGAACACCAGGCCCCCTTCTCGATTCGCCAAGCCTACCAACGGCTCCGTGAGCTGCGCGAGCAACGGGCGCTGCTGATCGAAAGTTTCCCCACGGTCATGGTCATGGAGGAAATGCCGACACCGCGCGATACGTTTGTCTTGATCCGAGGAGAGTATGACAAGCCGGGTGACAAGGTGATGCCGGATGTCCTCTCGTGTCTGACTCCATTTCCCCTCGATCAGCCGCGCAATCGTCTGGGTCTGGCCCGCTGGTTGGTGTCGCCGGACCACCCGCTGACGGCGCGCGTTACCGTCAATCGTTACTGGCAGATGCTCTTTGGTACCGGACTGGTCAAGACGGCGGAGGATTTCGGTTCCCAAGGGGAATGGCCCAGCCACCCGGAGTTGCTCGATTGGTTGGCCATTGAATTTATGCACGGTGACACCCGTATAGCGAGCAACCCGCGAGAGAGCGTCCCCCGTCCCTGGGACATCCAGCGCATCCTCAAAACCATCGTGATGAGCGCCACCTACCGACAGTCGTCGAAGGTGACGCCCCAGTTATGGCAAAAAGACCCGGACAACCGCTTGCTGGCGCGGGGGCCGCGCGTCCGGTTGACCGCGGAAATGGTGCGCGATCAAGCCCTGTTCGTCAGCGGTCTGTTGGTCGAAAAAATCGGCGGCCCGTCCGTGAAGCCGTATCAGCCGCCGGGACTGTGGAGCGAGCTAACCAGCGAGGTTGATTATGTCCCCGACGAGGGGGAGGGATTGTATCGCCGAAGTTTGTACACCTTTTGGAAGCGCACGGTGTCCCCCCCCAGCATGATGACCTTCGATGCCTCGGCCCGCGAGACGTGCATCGTCCGGGAAACCCGCACCAACACGCCATTGCAGGCCCTCAACCTGATGAACGATGTCACTTATGTGGAAGCGGCCCGCCTGTTGGCCCAGCGTGTGATGCGGCAAGCCGGCCCGTCCCCCGAAGAGCGCTTGACCTTGGCCTTCCGCCTGGCCACCGCCCGTCCCCCGAAGCCAGACGAGCTGAAAATCCTCGTCGCTGGCTACCGCAACTATCTGTCCGAGTACACCAAGAATCGTACCGCCGCCGTCCGCCTCCTCAACACCGGCGCTTCCAAGCCCCACCCCAAGCTCGACGTCCCCGACCTGGCCGCCACCACCGCCGTGACCAGCCTGATCTTGAATTTGGACGAGACGATCACGAAGGAGTAAGAGAATAGCATAGAATGAAGAGGCCAATGTAGAAGGAAGAACACCATGACCCAACCCACACTGGAAGAACGTGTCGCCCGACTGGAACGCGAGCTGGCGGAGATCAAAGATCAGCTGAAAAACGGGAAGCGTAAAAAAGACTGGCGCAGGACAGTGGGGATGTTCACCGACGATGATTATGCCAAACAGGCTTGTGAGGAAACGATGAAACTGCGCCAGAAGGATCGAGAGAGATTTTATCGACGATATGACAAAAGCCAGACCATGCACCCCATGCACGAACATCATCTTCTTCTCACCCGCCGTCAGCTCCTGGGACGTGGGGCGCTGGGATTAGGGACGGCAGCGTTGGCGGCGTTGGCGCGGCAGGACGCGGCGGCAGAAGCGCGGGCCAATGGCGGGCTACCGGGGTTTCCGAATTACGCGGCCAGGGCGAAGCGGATCATTTACCTGTTTCAATCGGGGGCGCCATCGCAGATGGACTTGTTCGACTACAAGCCCCAGCTGAAAGACTTGCGCAGTACCGAATTGCCGGACTCGGTGCGCATGGGACAGCGGTTGACGGGGATGACGGCCACCCAAGAGAGTTTTCCCATCGCCCCCAGCATGTTCCGCTTCGCCCAGCATGGTCAGTGCGGAGCCTGGGTCAGTGAATTGCTGCCGCACACCGCCCAAGTCGTGGATGACTTGTGTTTCATCAAGTCGATGCACACCGAGGCGATCAACCATGATCCGGCAGTGACATTTTTCCAGACCGGGGCGCAGCTGGCGGGGCGGCCCAGCATTGGCGCTTGGCTGGCGTATGGTCTAGGGAGCGACAATCAGGACTTGCCGGCGTTCGTGGTCATGATCTCGCGCGGCAGCGGCAATCCCAACGACCAACCGCTGTACGACCGGCTATGGGGAAGTGGCTTCTTGCCGACGCGCTACCAAGGGGTGAAATTCCGCTCCGTCGGCGATCCGGTGTTGTACCTATCCAATCCCGATGGCATTGATGAGAACATCCGCCGACGTTTTCTCGATGATCTGGGCAAGCTCAATCAGCTCAAGCTGGCCGAGATGGGGGACCCGGAAATCGCCACCCGCATCGCCCAATACGAGATGGCCTTCCGCATGCAAACCTCGGTGCCAGAGCTGACCGACGTATCGGATGAGCCGGACTACATCTTCGACCTGTACGGCCCCGACGCCCGCAAGCCGGGGACGTTCGCCGCCAACTGTCTTTTGGCCCGTCGCTTGGCCGAGCGCGGCGTCCGCTTCATTCAGTTGTTCCATCGCGGTTGGGACCAGCACACCAACTTGCCGACCCAAATTAAAGGACAATGCCAAGACACCGACCAACCCTCGGCGGCCCTGATCCGTGATCTGAAGCAACGCGGCCTGCTCGATGATACTCTCGTCGTCTGGGGGGGCGAGTTTGGCCGAACGGTCTATTGTCAAGGCACTCTCACCGCTGCCAATTATGGCCGGGACCACCACCCGCGCTGCTTCACCCTCTGGCTGGCCGGCGGCGGCATCCGCGGGGGGATGACGCATGGCGCCACCGATGACTACTGCTACAACATTGTCCAAGACCCGGTACACGTCCATGACCTACACGCGACCCTGTTGCACTGTCTCGGCATCGACCACACGAAATTGACCTTCAAGTTCCAAGGGAGGTATTTCCGCTTGACGGATGTGCATGGGCAGGTGGTGGAGAAGGTGCTGGCGTAGGGGGGAAGAAAAGAAACTCCAACTCGTTTTCTCTTGGCCTCTAAACCCCCGACGCCCCGCTCCCTGATGCAGTCGCATCCGGCCCGGCGGCGTTTTGGGTAGTAAGGGCTGGGGCGGAGATAATACCCAAGGTCACCTTCCCGGCGGCAGGTCCTTGGGCGGGACTTTCTCATAGCGGACGGTGATGATGTCACGCACCTTGCCAGAGAACCGTCTTTCAATTTTGAAGCTCTCGCCAAGACTTGGTCCTTGAGATGTCGCCGATAGGGTGTTGAGCGGTTCATCGGGGGGCGGAGAGTCTTTTTCCCCCCAAGCGGGACTAAATTGAGCCGAAATGGTACCGACGAGAGCCTCGTTCTTGAGGAGCCGGGCGTTGACGCTCTTGGAATACTCTGAGACCAAAAACGCATTCGATTCCTTGGCCGTTCGATACCAGCCAAAGACGGTCAGGGATTGGTGGGCACGCACCAGATAGCCGGGATAGTTACCTTCCTCGCTAAAAGTAAACACATTGACACCGTCGATGGTGAGATTCACCAAGGCGTCATAGTCCGTGTCGTTGTGACAGGTAATGGCGTAACACTCCCCCTCATTGATGGTGACATAAGCAAGACCATCCCGATCTTGCGCCGCCGTAGGCCGATAGAGGTCCTTACGCAGCTCTCTACCGTCCGGCTTGGGGGCCACGAGGATTTCAATGGCATATTTGCTACTGGGCGCCGATTTAATGCGCGTTGAGCGTTCGGTGGTGAAACGAGGGTTGGTAATACTTTCGGCGATCACGTCATTTTGTACCTTGTCGTTTTCGAGCCGTTTCTTGTTTTGCTCGGCTTCATCCTTAGGCAAGTCTTTTTTGGGAGGCGGGGCTTTGGGGACCGTGGGCGGCACTACCTTTGCCAGATCCTCATTATTCAAAATCCCTTGTTCGACGTTCGCCAAGGTCTTTCCCGTGGCATCATCGACCGCGATATTGATATAGATGCCCATTTGATTGGAGCCGCTCAAATTAGACACATGCCGGTATTTCCCGCTGATTTCCAATTGAGGCGCCTTGCCTGGGCTGGTGTTGACATTGAGTTTGAGTTTTTTCAGTTCTGCCGTGAGCAAGCGATTAATCTCCGGACCGGAGGCGGACGGCGGGGAAGATGGACCGCTGAATTGACCGACGCCAATCAAATGGTTTTGCATGTCTAGTTGGGTGAGTAAGGATCGAATCCGCAGCGCCGCGTCCTCCATTCCCTTCCCCAGGCTGGGCTGAAGACGGATATGATCTTTTTGCTCTTGCGCCCGCGGCAGCAACGCGCTGCCGTGCAGCAGTAATAGAACGGTTAAGGGTAGCGCCAGCCGCCACAACTTGGCACCAATGGCAAACAAAAGAGGGCACATGAGTTAACCTCCGGTGTGTTCGATGTTTGGGTGTTAATTGTGCAAATACGGCGTACCCAGGTCATTAAATTGCAACACGACTAAATGGAACAGCGAGTAGCCACGGATCAAATCCTTGTTTTTTTCCACGGATTCCCAGACTTCGCGTTTGATCTTATCCTTTTGTAATAGAGGCCCCAGACCGTATTGCTTTAATCGAGGATCAGCTTTGATTTTGTTTTCCAATAGCTGTGGATTGTCCAGTCCCAGCTCATAGGCGGCGCGGTTGAGGTCCAGGTTTTCCATGATGTAGGCCTTGGCGACTTTGCCCACCGGATCATCGAACACCTTGAGGTCCTTGTCGCGATCCTCGGCGACTTTCAGGAAGGAGCCGGTCGCTTTTTCCAGGGCTTTCATGAATCGTTGGGTATCTTCCGCCAGCAACCGATCGATCTCTTGCTGTTCGGGATGCAGCTCGCGCAGCTTCAAGCGCGCCTCGCCGAAGACGCCGCTCTGCTCGCGCAGCATGTCCTGAAAGCCGCCGATCATGCCATGCTTATGACAGCTAATGCACGACAGGCCATTGACAACTTCAGGGGTACCACCCGTTTCGTTGAAATCTCGGACGATGGCTATCGGACCGCGATCGATCCGTTTATCGTTTTCATCCACGAGCAGATACCCTTGCAGGCCGTTCGGCAGATTGAAAATCATCTCGCCACCCGCGTGTTGGAAGGCGAGGGATTGAAAACGGTTGTTGTCTTTCCCTGGCGGTCCCAAGGGAAAGCGCAACAGATTGCCGCGCCCACCGCTCGTGTCAAAGTCAAAACTTTTCCAATAAGATCCAAAGGCAGTTTCATGCCGTTCTAAGAGCCGATTGTGCCGCGAGACGCCGCTTTCCATGATGGCGGCACGCACCAGTTGGTTGGCTTCCAAATTCGCATGGCTGTCCACATTCAGCTTTTTCTCCAGCTCCGCGAGATGGTCCGGCAGTTCTAACATGGCGTGGTACAACGGCGGCTGTGAGGCCGTGGCGATGAACCAATCGGCTCGAACGTGTGGGCAGTAACAGTCGGTCAGCGCGTATACATCGTTGGCCAAGCGGCGTAATTGGGGATCAACGGCGCGATCGTGTTGCAAACCATATGGATACTCTTTGAGGAGCTGTCGCCACAGGTCGGGGCGATTCTTGGTACGATGCCAGCCTAGCTTGCGCAGATCGATGTTGTAAATGGTTTTTTCCGGGTCGATGGGTATGGGCAACACTATGCTGGGCTGCCAGCTCAGGCTGTTGATCAACTTGGATAGGGCCGCCTGGTGTAAACGCAATTCCGCCTCGCGCACGCTGGGATTGTTATACAAATGCGTGATGCTGAAGTAGCGCTGAAATTCCCGATCCGCAGGATTCATGTCCGTCAAGTGATTGAAAATATCTCGCAGAATTTCTTTTTCCCCCTTGAACGCCCGCTGCCGCTTCTCGGGAAAGGGCGCCCCTGCCTCGATCCAAGCTCGAAAACGCTGGTTTTCCTCGGCGGTGGGCCGATTAGCCACATCGTCGGGAGGCATAGTGCCGTCCTCGATCCGTTCCCACAAATACGATTCCGCCGGTTTGCCGGGAATGACATAGGTGAATTTGCGTTTGGATTGCGCCAACAACACATCCCGTTGTAACACATGCAAAGGCGCTTTTTTAATTTGCAAGCCGTGACACTCATAACAGTATTTGCGCAGATACTCGACCCCTTGTTCGGCCAGTTGCGCCGTGTCGTTGGACGCGCCGCGCGCGGGGGCCGTCACGGTTGCCCACAAGTATATGACCGCTAATAAACCCAGCGGCTGTTTCATGGTTTCTCCCAACTTGCAATTGGTTGACTTATCATTTTCTAATTATTTCGGTAATGACCAGATGCGAACCGTCTTATCATGACTGCCGCTGATAGCATAACGCCCTTGGGGACAAACCACGACACTCGTGATGTTATCCGTGTGGCCTTGGCCTCGAAATGATGTCAACTCTTTTCCTTCCTCGCAATCCCACAACCTGAGCATGGAGTTTTGTTCACCACCAGCCAGGCCAACCAGGCATTTGTCGCTGCTGGGAATAAAGGCCACGCTGTTGATGGAGTGCGCTGTCTGCTCGCGCCACTTTGGAAGGCCGCTGGCTAAATCCCATAACGATAAGACACCTTGGTCGTCACCAGACAGTACGCATTGGTTATCAGGGGATAACTGGACACTGGTGACATCATTGTCATGTCGAAGTGTATGTCGTAGTCTGCCTGTACGCAGATCCCACAGTCGCACGGTGCGATCCGTGCTGGCAGACGCCAGCCACTGGCCATTTCGAGAGACGGAAATACTGTTGACCATGCCGTCGTGTCCCACGAACCTTCGCGTTACGCTTTTCGTGGAAAGGTCCCACTGATACACGCCCCTGTCGTATCCGCCAGCCAGCACGTATTTCCCATCCGGCGTGAAGGCCACGCAACAGATTTTGCCTCCTGGTGACGGAATGTTGGCTACTTGTTCGCCAGTCGCCACGTTCCATAACAAGATTTCGTTATCCGCGGTGGCCAGAGCCTGACTACCATCGGGTGAAAACGCGACGGTGCACTGGGTTGCTCCTTGTCGCAGTCCGGTGAGCTGGCGTACAGGATTTGTTGTTTGCACGTCCCAAAGCCACACGCTTCCATTCGCGCAAACGGATAGGGCCAACAGTTGACTACCTTTCTCACAAACCGCGACGGAAAGCACAAAATCATCGTGTCCTTTCAGGACCTCATGAAACGGTCGATAGGGGAGAACCCACCTGTGCAATGGCTCCGCGCCTTTGAACACTATCGTAGGTCGTTGGAAATCGTTCGCTGAAAAATTCTCATCAACGAATAACTGTGTCTTGTCACGGGTATAGTGATATAAACTATCAACTGTTAAATTGTTGTTATGATCCAGGGGGGCTTTACCACTCCAACCTTCGAGCAAGAAATGGAAAAAAACACTATGTTTCAAATTGTCATCGAAGCGACTGAATTGGCCTGCCTCACAGCTAAATAGCGCGACGACCGACTGAGGTGGGTTCAGTCTATCGGAGATTATATTGTTAGGATCCGCCATTCGAGCCTTCACGCCGAAAGCCCCTGGATTCACGCCCCCTAGCTTGTTATCCACAACCGGCATATTCTGGCAAGCATCCACGATGAGTAACTTGCGCCTGGCTGTGCAGTTTTTTTCCAGTTGATCCAATACCCACTTTATGTCGATCAGAGTCTGTTCGGCATGCGGTTGACCAATCCGCGCATCACTTGGACAATAGTACGGTCTGTTGTTAATTTGAACTCCATGACCAGTGAATGCCACGATGATGGTATCCTCAGGGAGAGGTCTTTGAATGAAGGTCATGAAGAGCTCTAGGATGTTTTTACGTGTAGGAATAAATCGTGCGAAATTATCATCTAACTCGTCTTTATTGTCCCATACTATCCAAATATCTTTTTCATTTTTCACCATGCCTGATTGCAGTAGAACCTTCTTCAACTCGCGGATATTATTATGCATGTATCGCACATCGGAGAGCATGTCGCTTGTCCCGCGATACTTTTCGCACGCCACTAAAAAGGCGTGAGTCCGCCCCTCCTGGCTTCGTAGCGACGCAGGCGCGTGCCAATGGATCATCCCCAGGCCAAGGACTACAACGATACGAAAAGCTCGTGCGGCACGCATGGAATCACCCTCCGTTTTCCTCATCCTTGGTAACGCATTTTCCTGGCGGCAACGCACACAAGAAGAGTAAGAGTCAGTGAATTGTCTCCACAGTGGGGACGGGAAGCACGACGCGAAAGCCAATATCGGGACGGGCCGCGCCGAACAGCTCGCTTTCCGGGACCTCGTGAAAATTAAATGGCGTGGCGGCGAAATAGCTTCGGCCCCGCAAGTGGACGGTCACTGAGGCATCGGCCCTGGCAAAGTCCACGGTTTCCGCTGTGTCATCAAAACGTAGCATGGAGCAGGTCCATTCCCGGCCATTACCCGCCATGTCCCGGCAGCCGAAGAAGCTGACCGCCCGCGTTGCTTGGCCGATGGGTAACGGCCCCTCCTGTCCGCGATTCACGGCCAGTTCGAGAGGCTGCCCATCACTGGCTCCTTGAAAGGGGCCAGTCAGTCCATTGAAGCGGCCGCCAGCCTTGTCCCATTGCCGAACCGTCGGCAATTCCCCTCCCAACCACTGGGCAAAACGATGTGCCTCGGCCACCGTGACGCGAAACACCGGCAAGGAATCCGGCGTGCCCAAGGAGCGGCCATTGGCTAATTCGGCCCCCTTCTCCCATTCGGAGTCGCAGACGGCGTCAGGGTGGGCGCGCGCGAAGGCGCGAAACCATCGATTGCAAACTTTATCCTGCATGATGTAAAACGTCGGCGGGTCCGTGCGATTCTGATATTCGATCAACAGAAACGGAATGCGCGTGTCACCGTCGCAATGGTAAACGATCCGGTCGTACAAGCGTCCGCCGTCCATGGTTTGGATGATCTTACTCCCCCTGTCGGGAACGCATCCCGGTGGTAGGTAATCGACGCGGTTACTTCGCAGGTAAAAAACGAGTAGGGTCATCAGTAGGATGACACCCGCCAAGCTCATCCAGACAGTTGGCCACCAGAGCGTGGACCCCCGCACCGCCGACCATTTCAACACGAACGCGGCCATTCGCCGGTTGAAAGGAGGCCGCTCCGGTTCTGGTTCGGCCTGTCCTTTTGGTAGCGTTGCCACGCGCGGTGTCGGCATCTTGGGGGTCGGCACCTTGGGGGTTGGTTGGGACGATGGCCTCTCTTTGGGAAGCTCAATCGTTTCGGGCATTTGCTTGATGGCGTGTTCAAGAGCAGCAGCAAATTCCGTACAACTGGCAAAACGCTGGCTCGATTTCTTGGCCAGGGCTTGTAGTAACACTTGTTGTTCGATTTCAGGCAACGGCGTCAGGTCTGGCTGTTCCTTCAAATGGGCGTACATGAGGTCCACCAGTGAGCGGTCGGGAAATAGCAAGCGCCGTAAGCGCAGCTCGGCAAAGGTGGCGGCCAAGCTGTATTGATCGCTGGCTGCGCTCACCCGGCCTTCCCACACCTCTGGCGCCATGTACGCCGGCGTTCCCGATCCGGTGGCCGTGAAGGAATTCAGTTCCTCCAATACACGGGCCAAGCCGAAATCCGCCACTTTCACATGCCGTTGTGACAGAAGGATATTGTCCGGCTTGATGTCCCGATGGATTACGTGTTGCGCGTGCAGAAAGTCCAACGCTTCGGCGGCTTCGCGCATGTAACCGATGAGTTCCTCGGCGGGAATACTGGTCAAACCAGATTGCTGGCATTCCCGTTGCCGATCGCGCAAGCTGCCATCGGCCAAATCCATGACAATGATGAGTTGCTCGGACAACGACCAGAATGCTTGGGTTTGTAGCAGAAATGGATGGCGCAGATGCTTGATGAGTTCCAAGGATTCGAGTTCACGCTGGGTCCAGGCATGATCCGGCGGGCGGGAGATCACCTTGATGGCCACCTCCACGCCGCCTGGCGCCTCGGCTTTCCAGACCACGCCGAAGCTGCCGCTGCCCAACCGTTGGAGCAGCCGATAGCCGCCCCCCACGGCCAACGATGCTTCGGCATCGGCATCTTTGCAGGTACCGTGCGACGTGGGAGTGGTGCTAGGCCGGGGCGCGCTTCCTTCCTCTTGCAGACGTTGGCGCAGAGCATTGAAGTGGCGCGGAAAACGGTGCTGATACATCGTCAATGTGGGCGCCACGCCGCAGTTCTTGCGGACCTGGTATTCCCACGCAATTAATTCCAGCAATTCGTTGCTATCCCGTGCCAGCGCTGGATAACGCTTTATGTAGGCTTCCAGCCATAGGGGGCGCCCTTCCCGCCAGCGCGCCTCCATGTCTTGTTTCACCATCTCCCGCAGCGCCAAGGGATAAAGACAATTGTTTGGAGAGGGCAATAAGGTGGCTAGATCAACCTCGTCCGCTTGGCGCCGAGCCGCTTCATATCGCTCCAACAGACTTTGGAGCTGCACGCGCTCAGTGGCAGAAAGGTCAGTAATATGAATGGGACGAGTCATGGCGTTTGCCAACACAAGGGGTAATGAAAGAGGACTGTGGGGGGACAAGGATGGCTTGGTTCACGCAGGGTTGTTGGCAACCGCCGCGAACCGATGAATCCCTGGAAATGGCGAAACAGGTACGCCATACACCTGGAAACTTCCGCGCTGATCTATTATGCCCCCTCTATCTCCTACTCAGATTGAGTGATTGTAACGCGCGTGATCACGTTGGGAAAAGTGTATTTCTCCAGACCTCGGATTCATACGTTCTATACCAGTAAACGCGGCATCGAGCATCATCTGCAAAAAATTTTTCCTTTTTTCCAAATAGGTTGCTAACATTGAGGATGGCGTTGGACCGTGATTCAACTCTCCGAGTCGGATGTTGTACATGGCCGGACGCTTCAATTTGGTTGTCGTTTTCTGAACCCTTCGAAAAGGCTGCTTATGGCAGTTCATTAACATCGGTGGAAGGGGTCCCATGCAAGCCCGTCTTATTGCTCATTCGTGGAAGGTGCTAATTCTTCTCAGCCTCGCTCCCGGCAGTCTCAGCGCTCAACAAGCGGTGCCGGGGGCCCCACGCGAAGAACCGCAGCCCGTGTTGCGACTGGACGCCGATGGTCCCACGGCGCAAGTCACCGCTGTGGCATTCAGTCCCGACGGCAAGACACTCTACGCCGCGGGGTACGATAAGGTCATCCGCATGTGGAACTTGGTTGGCAGTCCGGGGCGCTTTGAGCTGGATCCCTTTCACTTCCGCGTGCCGATGGGGCCAGGAAACTACGGCGTCATCAATGCCTTGGCCGTGTCCCCCGATGGCAACTGGATCGCGGTTGGCGGGCTGGGGCTTTCACGCGTGGCGACTACGTTTCGTCAGACTGGCCGATTTTACCCCTATCGTGGTAGCTCCACCGCCGAGATGTTGCAGGACATCGGCTTGATTTACCTCTTTCACAAGCCCACGCGCCAGGTTCATGTGTTGCGCGGCCACGCGGGTCAGGTTCTCCGCGTGGCCTTCGCGCCGGCTCATGCGAACCAACCGCTGTTGCTGGCCTCGGCGGCAGCCGAGATAGGGGAGCAACCGAACTCGGTCGTCGGCCGAGTTCGTCTTTGGGATGTCAGTAAGGCCGCCCGTTTTGATGCAAACACCGATCAACTGGTCGCTGGCCAGGCGCTGCTGCACACCACGACGGTTGCCACGACTCCCAATCGTTTCATGGGGTTGGATGTTTGGCACTCTGGGCCGGGCGGACAAAATCTCAGCGTGGCGATGGCGTGGGGAGATGGCCGGTTGCGCGTTTGGACCGTGGCCAAGGATGGGACCACGCAAACGCAAGAGGCCGCGAATGGGCCGCCTGGCGGCGACCGGACCGCCCTGTATGCGCCGGGTTTCGGCTTGCTCGCCGGGGCCGCGGCGTCGCCAACCGCAGGCGTGGTGCGTTCCTGGCAAACGGGAGCCCAGCTCACCACGGGGTCTTCCGTGGCTTTGCGTGTTCCCGACAATTCGTACCAGTATTGTTATCCCACCAACATGGCGTTAGTACCCGCTCCGGCCAACCGGGACAGTGACCTGTTGGCGGTCCTGACTTGGTCGCAACGACCGCAGGACCTATCGGAGATGTACTGGCTTCGGCTTATCAGTTTAGGGCGGCGGCAGGAGTTAGCCACGGTTCCTTTGGGGCGTGATCCCAGTGCTCTGCCCGTGGTGGCTTCGGCCACGCAATTTCTGGCCGTGTCGGGCGCTCCCGACCACGCCATTCACATTTACCCCCTCCCGCAGCTGCTGCAGCGCAATCTGACGCCGGTTCAGCGTTTGCGGAGCAGCAGTCCGGTCTTCCGTTCCGTCGCGTTCGCGCGCCGTGATGTGGGCAAGGGCAAGGAAATGGGCTTGGTGTTGAATGAGCGACCGCGTCCTGGCGTAGCCGCTGAGCCGGCCTTCGCGGTGGGGGACCTCCTACTAGATGCCACACGCCGCAACTTGACGCCCAACCCACAACCACAAGGCTGGCGCTTGGATACGCCACACGAGCTGGGTTGGAAGATCACCAACACCCGCAAGCTCGTGCGCGGGCAAGGGAACCAGCAAACCGCCGCTTGGGAGATCCAGTGGACCGGCCCCGGCGGTCAGCGCGGCCAGCTCACCATCGATTTCCTGAAGGTGTCGGCGGACGCGGTGCTGACGGCTGCCGTGTTGTTGCCACCCACGAAAAGCGCTCCGGTCCCCATTTTGGCGGCGGCAGTGTGGGACCCGGCCATCGGTACTTCCTATCTCTGGCTCCATAACGCCCGCACTGGCGTGGCTCTGCGCCAGTGCAACGCCCACACGCAGCGCATCCACTCTTTGGCGGCCAGCAGCGATGGCCGGCTGCTACTATCGGCTGCCGATGATCAAACGGTTTGTCTGTGGAGCACCACCGATCTCGACGAAATCTTGGGGCGTTTTGGCACGGTCTGGGGAGTGTACATCGAACAGAGAGACAAGATACTCCGGATTAGCGAAGTGACCCCAAGCAGCAAAGCGGCGGCGCAGCAGCTCCAAGTCGGCGACATTATCGAAGGGGGCATTTTCCAACCTGGCGGGGAAGTGCAAGCGTTCAACTCCGCCCTGGATTATTACAACCACATGTGGGACATGCCGCCAGGCCGGGAGATTCAACTACGCATCCGACGCGATGGCAAGCAGCTGACGGTTCCTGTTGTCATCGAACAAGGGGTCGATGACAAGAAGCCGTTGTTTAGCCTACATTTCGCCGCCGACGCCAAAGGACGACAGGACTGGATCGGCTGGTCGCCGATGGGACCGTTTGATTCCACGGGTCCGCGCGTCGAACGCCTAGTTGGTTGGCACTTCAATCCGGATCAGCTGGAACAAGGGGCACGGTTCGCGCCGTTGGGGGATTATCGCAATAAATTTCACAAGTTTAATCTGCTACGGTTTTTGATCGTTCACGCCGACCTGGAGCCGGCGCTGCGCGACACCGAGAAACCCATTCCCCGACCCGATCTGCGCATGGAAATTCGTCCCGCCTCCGGCGGCGGGACCGAGCAAGACGCGCGCGGCCATTTCATCCTGCGCGAACCGGACGTGGCGCTGGCGGCGCGCGTCAGCGGGCCTTCGCTGGACAATCTGGAAGTCGAGTCCATCGGTTGGCAGCTGCGCGAGCAACGGGGCGCGAAACCGTTGCAAGAAGGCCAGTTTGACCTGGAACAAGCTGGCGGGCAACAAGCGACCCACACGTTGCGTTTGCCACGGCGCGGTGTTTATCAGTTCGAAGCCCAGCTGCGCACCCGCGAGGCCGACCCGCAATTGGCGGCAACCGGCGTGATGCTACGGTATCAACCGCCAGCGCCGCGCATTGCTTTCGCGGATCAGTGGTTGAAGGATCAGAACCTGGGAGATGACCTACACGCCACCACCGAGAAGGCAGCGTTTGATTTGCAGGCTCAGGTCATTTCCGGCCAACCGGGCCAGCCCGTGACCGTCGAGGTCACGAACCAGCGGACCAAGCAAACCTTCACTCTCAAGCCTGGTGCCATCCGCCAAGCCGTCCCGTTGGAACCCGGCGAGAACATCGTGACCATCACCGCCCAGAATAACGATCCGCTGCCCGGATTCGAGGATGCTGAGAAAACGCGCCGCACCTTGGTCGTGTTTTATAAACGCCAAGCCATCGTGCGCGTGCAAGTGCGCGGCGTGAAACCCAATGGTCCCGGTGCCGAGCCGCTCCCCGTCGAACCGGGCCAACCTGTGGTGGTGGCGACGCGCCAGGCGCGGCTCCAGGGCAACGTGGCAGGGGATGAGGATTTGCAATTTGTCGAAATTTTCGATGTCAGCGCCCATCAGTCGCTTTTGAGACTTGAGCCAAAGCAAAAGACCCAGGCCTTTGATCTGAAACTGGAGCTGCGACCCGGCAGCCAGGATTTTCTCATTCGGTCCCAGAGTCTGAACAGCGACTTGACCGAGTCTAAACTGACTATTGATTATCAGCCGGCCATCCTCAGCTTTATTGTGGACGAACCGGCGGACCAAGTATCCCTGTTTGAAGCAACCCATGAACCCACGGTGGAATTGAAGGGCCACTTTGTCGGCGGTGATGCGGAACACGATTGCACGGTGGAGATCGAAGTCGTGAACCAGGGACAGAATGTGTTACAAAATGGTGAGACTGTCATTCGCAAGTCCATCAAGGCCGCCGAGCAAGCCATGGGACAAACCGTGACCTTGGCCCAGCTGCATCTGGAACCCGGCGATAATCAGATACAAATTCGGGTGCGCAACCAATGGGGAGAGACGCCGCCGGTGGAACGGCATGTGTTTTATCGCCGCCCACCACGCATCGCGCAGGCCAACGTATCCGATCCAACCCCAGATGGGTACACAAACCTGATGGCGGTGGTGCTTTCCCCCGCTGGCGTGCCGTTGGAGCAGGTACAGGTCGCCGGCCAAGCCTATCCCGCCAAAGACGTGGCTAAACTCGAAAACGACGACGGCACGACGCTGCGCTATCAGGTTCGCGTGCCCAACTTGCAATTGAGCGCGGGGAAGAACCGCATCCCGTTCTCGGTGAACAACGCCGATTGTGCCGTTCGAGAGCCGCGGATTTTGGAAACTTCCTGGGAACCTCTCGTCACTCCTCCGCCAGATGACCCTAACCGACCGCGGATTAGCTTGCCCAATTTGCCAGTATCGGTGCAAACATCGCAGTTCCCACTGTCAGTCGTCGTCGATTCGCGCGCCCCCCACAAACTCACGCGCCTGGAAGTGTTCCGCGACGGGCAACGGCTGAATGTCTTCGATGTGCAGCGGCAACGTGTCAACAACCGCACTGGATTCTTCCAGATGGAAGAACAGCTCAAGCTCTCACTCAATCCGGGGCCTAATCAATTTATCATCGAGGCGGACAACAACCACGCCGTTGCCAAAAGGGCATTCACCATCAGTTACGTGGAACCTCCCATCCGTCTCGCCTGGGATGACATACCAGACAGTGTCGTGAGTAATCCCCGGCTCACGGTGCGCGGCACGGCGTATCATCAGCGTTCCGTGCCGGAGACCGAACTGAAACGCAAGCTGCAAGGCATCCGTGTCTTTGTCAACGGCTTCCGCCAGCCGCCGCCGCGCCTCCTGGGACCAGTGGGATCGTCGGGACAGTACAAGTTCGAGCTACAGCTGTTTCTCAATCGTCCCACCAATGAAATCGAGATCGACGCCCCAGGTATTCCCCTGGAAGCCAACACGGAAAAGATCTATCAGGTTACCTGCGCCAACCCCGTCGCGCCGAGCACGTTGCACTTGCTCATCGTCGGTGTCAACGTGGATCCCCAGGACCATGCCAAGCTCAACGATAGCGTTTTCCAATCTTTGCAAGTGGGATCAGACCCCACCGGTTTGAAGAGTTCCGCTTTCAAGCATGTCCGCATTCATCCGTTACAGACGAATGGCGGCAACGGAAAGCCCCTTGTTGGCGCGGTGACCCGAAGCCAACTCAACACGGCCCTGCAATCGATTCGCCAGCACATCGCGGCGAATGACGTGCTTGTGGTGTACTGGTTGGGGGAAGACGCCAAACCAGACGACCAAGGCCGCTGGCTCTTACCGACCAGTGAAAGAAACAACTTCAGTGGCTTCCCGCTCGATGACTTGCTCTTGGAACAGGAGCGTCACATCTTGGGCGCGCGTGTGTTGCTTCTAGAAGTGGCCGCTTTTGGACGGACGGGGGCTGGGGAGGAGCTGCAATCCCAGTTGAACGACAGCCGCACGGCTGTCATTTATTATCCTTGGTCGAAGCAAAAAGTTCCCGTCCCTGGTCTGCTCTCTGCCTTGGAAGCTGCCGCCCGCGGTCACGACACCACGAAGCTCAAGAATTGGGTGGACTTCATCAGTAACCATTACAGATTGACTCACCCTCAAGCCGGTTTGAAGGTGACGCAAAATGTCGATCAACTGCCCCCGCTGGAAAGTCTGATTTTGAGCCAAAAATAGCTTCTCATTTCTGCACCCGGGGGAGTGCCGGTCGCAACCGCGCTCTCCTGTTTCCCCGCCTCAAGGTGGCGGGAGAATGGGTGAGTTTTGGATGCGCGGCATTCGCGGTTCAGAATGTGGTCCGCACAGAGTCACGGGCCGACGGGGATGTTGCGGTGGCGTAGGGCGCGTTCGACTTCCTCGCGGCCGGCATGGATGGCGCGCAGGGTTTGGTGGGTGGTGAGAGGTTGAGTCGCTTGCAATTGTTCTTCCAAGGGGAGAGCCATCCGTAAGACACGCTGGCCAAGCTGTTCGAGTTCCCGCTCCCGTTCCGAGCCGACGGGAATGCGGTTACCGGCTGCGGTGATGTTGGCCGCCACCCCTTGACGCAGCACGTTGCGGAAGTGTAGCCCCAATTCGTTGACCCGCGCCCCTTCCTGATCGGAGGCCGCCTTCTGGATTTCCTGGGCCAGCCGTTCGGCCATCTCTTGACAATGTTCAGCCCGTTTGAGCGGGTCGTCCTCGTCGGCCAACCGCAAGCTGGTGGCGACCAGCTCTTGAAGCAACAAGCGATTTTTTTGGAAACTGCGCAGCGGGGCTTGCAGGTCCGGCGGAACGGTATGCGCGGGGCAGACGCCGGCGCAGACAATAAAGACAAGCAATAGACTTAAAAAGCGGTTCATGGCGTTTCCTCCCGCAGCAAGGCGTGGAGTTGTTGCTGGCCGATGCGAGCGGCCCCGGCTTGAGCACGCAGGGCGCGAGCGGTTTCCGACGAACGGTTCATGGCGAGCTGGTCGGCGGCTTGACTCACGCGATCGAGCTGTTCGGCGATGGGTGTCAGCACGGCGGGACGCTGGGCGGGGGGCAATTCCGCGGCCTGTTTGACGATTCCCTCGTGCACGACTTGCCGGAACCACTGCGCCAAGGCGTGCAAATCCTCATCGTTGGCATTGTTGGCGAGGAGTCGGGTTTCGGCGTGCAGATCGTCGGCCAGACCGGCGAGAGCTTCGACCCGTTCCTGGGGGGTGTTGGCCCCGGCCAGGCGTAGGTTGCGTTCGAGCACTTGAGCCAGCAGCGGATCGGGAACATAAACGGGGGACTCTGGCGGCGGGGGGCCGACTGCCAGGGGCAAGGTCACGCGCAGTAGGGCGATGAGCAACACGGCGGCCGCCAACCCCGTCATCTGCCGCACGCGCCGGTGCTGGAACAGTAAGCGCAAGCGGGCTGGCAGCGGGCGCGGGTCCGGTCCCGTCGCTAAGCGCCGCAGGTAGTCCGCCTTCGTCCGCGAAGGTGGAATTGGCAGCAAGGGGACATGGCGCTCAATGTGCAGCAATCGGCGTTGCCAGTCTTGACAGTCGGCGCAGTCGTCTAGATGTTCTTGTATCGACGGCGGCGGTTGCTGGGGATCGGCGACGCTCAGCAACTGTTGTTGATGGTCCTGACAACTCATAATCGCTCCCTGTCCAATTGGGGGGCCAGCACGCGCATCAGTTTTTGCCGTGCCTTGTACACGCGCCAGCGGGCCGTTTGCTCGCTCACCTCCAGCACGTCCGCAATCTCGGCAAACGACAAGCCTTCTTCAACGCGGAGCAGAAACGCAGCCCGGAAGTCACTCGGCAACCGTCCCACGGCGCGCGCTAAATGTTGCAGGGCTTCCCGGCTCATCAGCTGTTCATCGGGGGGACTGTCGTTGCTCGGCAGGTGGTCGGGAAACGGCTGGCGGGCGCGGGCGTGCTTGCGTTTCTGATTGACGAAATTGTTGTATGCGATGCGAAACAACCAAGCCTGGAAGTTGCTCTGCAAGCGAAAGCTGGCCAGGTTGGCAAACGCTTTCATGAAGGCCTCTTGGGTCAGATCCTCAGCTTGATGACAGTCATGAGACAAATGATACAGCCAACGGTACAACCGCTCCCAATAGCGCTCCACCAGGGCCGCGAAGGCCGCGCGATCCCCTTTGTTGCGTGCTCGATAGATCAGCCCTTGTTCTTCGGTGACAGGCTGATTCACGTAATCCGCGTATTGCACGCCGGCAACCTCGTTTAAGTTTCAACTCAGCGGTCAGCTTTCAGCGGTCAGCCAAACAGCACAGCATTTTCCAGTCCCCTTATTTTTACTTACTGAAAAGCGGATCGCTGATTGCTCGTTTACTCTTCCCTCCCTACTTTACCTTTGGCGAGCAAGCGTTTCCAGTCCGCGTCCAGCTCAGCCAGGGCAAACAAGATGGCTTCGCGCTGCTGGAAGCTAACCGGACGTTTGACATCCGCTGGCGTCACGGGGCGGACGCGGACGACGTAATCATAGCGTTGCATCACTGGCCAGGCATTGGGCACCTGCACGGGCTGATGCACCGAGAAATCTTGCCGCAAGTAAGTCACATCGGCGCGGACGAAAATTCCCGTGTTCGATTCATAATAGGGGACCGTCGGCGGCGGCAGCGGTTCGCCGGGCACCGGCACGCGCCCCCGTACCAAGTCGGTAGGGGCCGTGGATGGGGCATGGCACAGTAAGCAGTTGCGCAGATGGTTGATACGCACAACCTCGCGTACCACATACGTTTGCCGTTCCTTGTCATAGTAGGGAGCGTTCGGCTCTGGCTCGTCGAGGAGTTTTTCCAACATAGGAACGGCGCCGCGGTCATTCAAGGCCACCAGGGCCTCGGCGGCGTGGTCGGCGACTGGCGCCCACGGATAACGCAGCCCCGCGATGAGTTTGTCACGGTATTCCACCGCCGGCCGACTAGCCAGCGCTTTGACTGCTTCGGCACGGATGTCGGCGGACAGATCAAACAACGCTCGATTCACCAGCGCCTCGCTCGCGGCGGTGCCCGGTGTGTCTTTCAAGGCGTCGATCATTAGTCGCCGGATCGGCGTGTTTTCGACTTGCAGCATTTGCTGCATGGTGGGCACGGCCCCGCTTTGACGCCATTCCGCTTGCTCCAAGATCGGGCGGAACATGTCCGGAACAGGACGGACATCGGCGGGAATGCCAGCTTGGGCGGGGGGCAGGGCGGCGATGAGCGCGCCGCGCATCTTGCGGGATAGTGCTTGCAAGTTCTCCGCCGGCTCCTTACCGAGCTGACAATCGACTCCCATGCGGAAGGGCAAGCCGCTCAAGTCGGCGCGTTGTGCCATGAACATCGGGACCAGATGCTGGCGGTGCTCGCGGGAATTCACCGTGGCCGCTGTCTTTTTGGCCGCTTGAATCAGGTTCGCCGAGGCCTTGGGAACGGTATCCAGATCAATTTCGGCGCACAGGATCAATTGCCGGCGCAGCTCCTCGTCGTTGAGCAACTGCCGGCGTTTGATGATGGCCGCCAGCGGCGTGGCAGGGGTTGGGGCTTTCTGAACTTCGACCATGATAATGTTGGCGTTGGGATCAAAATCCATCGTATGCGCCGCTTCCGCGCGGGCTGGTTCCTCTTCTCGGGGCAGCGGCTCCATGGCCCAGGTGTCGGCGGAAGTCAGAGCATCGGCGAACATCAACACGGCCACCTCGGGCGCTGGGGATTCCTTCACCTTTGGTTCTTTCACCTTTGGTTCTTTCTCGGATGGGGTGAGACCATTGGTCGGCGGCGGCGTTTCCGCCACGACGGCCGGGGACGGCGCGGCGAACCAGGAAACCACTCCCCACGTCAAGAGGCTGGCAACCACTATCCCAGCGGCAACCGCCGCCGCCAACCGCTGATTGAAGAAACCGCGCGACGGCATGGACGGCGCGGCGGGGGCCGATGGTCCGACGAGGTTTTTCTCCAACGGTGGGACGTACTTCTCGGCCACCAAAACTTTGGTTTTAGGCTTGTTCGAGGGGGTCGAACGCCGGGCGACCACCACTTTCTTGCCACAATCGGGGCAAACCAGCGACGTGATTTGCCGGATTTCGCTCTTCGTCCATTGATGCTGGCATTGGGGACAGGAAAAACTCTTCGACATCGTACCGTTCCTCGCTCGCATGTCATCCAGGCAGCCGTTGGAGCTAATCAGGACCATGAACGACAAACCGGAGTTGAACCTCCTGGCACACTCTACCCCATAGAACACGAAAGCCAGGTGATTGTTGGCGCGAAAAAAATAAATTTCGAGTTCGAGAACCGAGAACCGCGTCCCGCGCGCTGTTTGTCGGGATACCATAGCCGCGAATGGCTCATTCCCCCTTCCAACTCTGTTGCTATCGTGGCGCAATGCGGTACACTGCCAGGGAGAGTGCTGCCCAGCCATTCGCCGCCGGACGCGGAGAGTGGGGCTACGCTTCCGCTGGTTTCGGAGATTGTCATGAATCATGCTCCCCTGACACGCCGCCAGTTCTTGGCCTCCAGCGCTGCTCTCACGGTTGGTGGCTGGACCCTGAACGGTGCCCCCGCCGAGCCAAAACGGATCGCGGCAGTGGTGACGGAGTTTCGCTACAATTCCCATGCCGAAGTCATCGTCGGCCGCTGGCTCGAAGGATATGAATTGGACGGTATGGGCGCTCGGCCGCGCTCTCAGCTGGTGGCTTTGTTCACCGACCAGGTGCCAGCCAACGACATCAGCCGCAAGCTGGCCGATAAGCACAAGATTCCTATTTTCCCCACCATCCGCGAGACTTTGTGCCTCGGCGGTGAACGCTTGGCCGTCGATGGTGTGTTGCTCATCGGCGAGCACGGCAACTATCCGCTCAATGACAAGGGACAGAAACTCTACCCGCGCCGCCGCTTCTTGGAGGAGACGGCGCGCGTGTTCCGCGCCGCGGGGCGGAGCGTGCCGGTCTTTAACGACAAGCACTTGGCATATAATTGGGAAAACGCCAAGTGGATGTATGATCAAGCAGTGGAGTTGAAGATACCGTTCATGGCCGGTTCGAGCGGCCCGACGTCGTGGCGCTTGCCGGGGGTGGAGTTGGCAGCGGGCAGCCCGGTCGAGGAAGGGTTGTCCGTCGGTTACGGCGGCCATGAGAGCTACGGCTTTCACGCTCTGGAATGGCTGCAATGTCTGATGGAACGGCGTCAGGGGGGTGAAACCGGCGTGGTGGCAGTCACGTGCTTGGAAGGTCCCGCTGTCTGGCAAGCGCGGGATAAGGTCTGGTCCGATGCCCTCTTGAAAGCAGCGGTGGCCACGGCGACCGAGCCGCCCCGGAAAGCCCAACCGGAGGACGCTTGCAAGAATCCTCTGGCGTTCGTCATTGAATACCAGGATGGCCGACGGGCCACGGTATTGATGTTGAGTGGTTACGTCCGCGAATTGCTGTTCGCCGCCCGCGTGAAAGGACGTTCCGATCCTTTCGCCGTCAATTGCTGGCTGCAACCGGAGCGTCCCTTCGGCCACTTCACCATGTTGGCGCAAGGGATCGACGCCATGTTCCAGACCGGCAAGCCGCAATGGCCCGTGGAACGCACGTTGCTGACAACCGGCATTCTCGATGCCGCCTTGACGTCACGCTTCGAGGGGCACCAACGTCTAGAAACACCTCAGCTGGCCATTGCCTATCAACCGGGGCCAGCCTGGAAACAGCCCCCCCTGCCGCGCACCGGCCCCCGCCCGCCGCTGTGAGGTGGTTGTCTTGTTCCGCGAGATTTCTTTAACCCAGTGAATTTTGATAAAGGATAATGCGATGTCTTCTCCTACTCCCGAACCGTTGCCGGCTGGTTCCAAGGCCAAGCTAACCGTGGTGCGCGGCGTCCGGGCCGGCAAGACCTACGCCCTCAAGGAGGGTATCAACTACATCGGCCGGGAAGGTAAGTTTCCGGTGGATGTGGACCTCAGCGAGCAGGAACGGCAAATTTTCATCGACAACCGCCATGCCTGCGTCTATTTCCAGAACGGTATGTTGGCCGTTGCCGATCCTGGCAGCAGCCGGGGCGTCTACCTCAATCGCGTCAAGCTGGCCCCCGGCAAGAAGCACCCTCTCAAGGCCGATGATGTCGTGCAGTTGGGCAACGTCGCCCTTCAGGTCAAAGTCATTCTCAAAAAGAAGACAGCGGCCCAGAAATAATAACGCGCATCATTCCGAGCACGCGGCGCCCGCAAGTGCGGCACTTGCGGGCGCCGCGTGCTCGGCGCATCTTTCCTGCCGAGGTAATGTCACGCCTGTTGCCGCGCATAGCGTTTGCGGTCGTTTTCCTTAAGGAAGATTTTCCGCAGGCGTATCGCGCTCGGAGTGACTTCGACTAGCTCATCCTCTTCGATGTATTCCAGGGCCAGCTCCAAGGTCATCTGCCGCGGCGGTTTGAGGATGATTCCCTTTTCCGCCGTCGAGGCGCGGATGTTGGTCAGTTTCTTCTCGCGGCACACGTTCACCGGCAAGTCGTTGTCGCGGCAGTGTTCGCCGACGATTTGCCCTTCGTACACCTGCTCGCCAGCGGCGACGAACAGCACGCCGCGCTCTTGCAGGTTCTCCAAGGCGTAGGCGGTCGCCCGGCCGGTCTCCGTGGACACCATGACGCCATTGACCCGCGCCGGGATGGTGCCCCGCACCGGCTGATAATCGTGGAAATTGTGGTGCATGATCGCTTGGCCGCTGGTGGCGTTGAGCAGCCGCGTGCGCAGACCGATCAGGCCGCGCGCCGGGATGGTGAATTCCACGTGCGTCATTTCGCCGCGTGTGTCCATCTTAAGACACTCAGCCCGGCGGTTGCCCACCAGCTCCATGACGGCCCCGACCGAGCCAGCAGGCACCTCGATGACCAGATATTCAATCGGTTCCAGCGTTTGGCCCTCGGCTTCCTTGGTGATGACGCGCGGTTTGCCGACCGACAGCTCATACCCTTCGCGGCGCATGTTCTCCAACAGAATCGACAAGTGCAACAGCCCGCGCCCGGAAACGTGGAACTCGTCGCGGCGTTCGGTACTCTCCTTCACGCGCAGGGCGACGTTCGATTCCAACTCCTTGAACAGCCGTTCGCGCAGCTGCCGCGACGTGACATAATCGCCATCTTGCCCGACAAAGGGGGAATCGTTGATGCGGAAGATCATATCCAGCGTCGGCTCATCGACCTGAATCGGCGGCAGCGCGACGGCGTTGTCGAGATCAGCGACGGTGTCGCCGATGTCCACATCTTCCAGACCGACCACGGCGCACAAATCGCCGGCGCTGACTTCATCGGTTTCCATTCGGCCCAGACGATCAAAGACATAGAGTTGAGCGATGTTATCCTCAATGCGTTTGCCATCCCGTTTGAGCAAGGCGATGCGCTGCCCCTTGCGAATCTTGCCAGCGAAGACCCGGCCAATACCGATGCGCCCCACGTAGTCGCTGTAATCCAGCGTGACGATGAGCATTTGCAACGGGGCCTCCACATCCACCACCGGGGGGGGGACATGGTTCAAAATGGCGTCGTACAAGGGGCGAATGTCCACTGCTGGCACCGCCAAATCGGTCGTGGCGATCCCATCGCGGCCCGAAGCGTAAATCGTCGGGAAATCGAGCGTGGCATCGTCGGCCCCCAGTTCGACGAACAGATCGAAGACGGCGTTGAGCACCTCGACGGGGCGGGCGTCGCCGCGGTCGATCTTGTTGATGACTACGATGGGCCGCAAGCCGAACTCGAACGCCTTGCGCAGCACGAAGCGCGTCTGCGGCAACGGCCCCTCGGCAGCATCGACCAGCAGCAGGGCGCCGTCGGCCATCTTCAAGACGCGCTCCACCTCGCCGCCGAAATCGGCGTGGCCAGGCGTGTCGATGATGTTCACCTTCGTCCCGCCCAACGTTAGGGCGATGTTCTTGGCCAAAATGGTGATGCCGCGCTGTCGTTCCAGCTCGTTGGAATCGAGAATGCACTCGCCGCGTAATTCACTGTCCCGAAACAAGCCGGACTGGCGCATCAATTGATCAACCAGAGTGGTTTTGCCATGATCCACATGAGCGATAATGGCGACATTACGAATATCAGTACGTTGCATGAATGAATCTCAAAAAACGCAATCGTTGGTGTTCGAGCAGGAGGGAAAGTCCTGTTCCCCAGGTTGGATAGTGTATTATAGAGAGTTCGGTCCAGGGCCAAGTAGCGCCGCCCCATCCTCCGCCTCATCACGGTTTGGGAAAACGGACGAAAGCTCTGGCGGCTCTTTCTTGCCGGAGTAATCGTATTCTGACCATTCCGCCGCTATCCAATGAGATGACATACTTTCACGCAAAAGCGCGCGTCACGAACAAACCGTGGCATTGCTTGGTATTCAGCTCCGTTCACGGGGCTGAGGGAAGCGGTGGGAATTGCTCAATCGGCTTTGCCCTCAAAACTCCGCGTTCCCCGGCACGCGGGGGAAGGGAATCACGTCGCGGATATTGGCCATGCCGGTAATGAATTGCACGGTGCGTTCCAGGCCGAGGCCGAAACCGGCGTGGGGGACGGTGCCGTAGCGGCGCAGCTCCAGGTACCACCAGTAGGCTTGCGGGTCGAGGCCCTGTTCCTTCATGCGTTGTTCCAGCACGTCCAGCCGTTCCTCGCGCTGGCTGCCGCCGATGATCTCGCCGACTCCGGGAACCAGTACGTCCATCGCCCGCACGGTCTTGTCATCGTCGTTGACGCGCATGTAGAACGGTTTGATGGTGCGCGGATAGTTGAACAGGATCACCGGCTTGCGGAAGTGCTTCTCGGTCAGGTAGCGTTCGTGCTCTGATTGCAGATCGTTGCCCCAGGTCACCGGGAACTCGAACGATTGGCCAGACTTCTGTAAAATCTCGATGGCTTCGGTGTACGGCAAGCGGATGAATTCATGACTGATGATGTTGCTGAGCCGGTCGAGCACCTCCTTTTCGATGCGTTGCTGGAAGAACTGCATGTCTTCCTGGCAATGGTCGAGCACATCTTGAGCGATCCGTTTCAAGAACGCCTCGGCCAAATCCATGTTGTCGGTTAGATCGTGGAAGGCCATCTCCGGCTCGACCATCCAGAATTCGGCCAGGTGCCGGGCCGTGTTGGAGTTTTCGGCTCGGAAGGTAGGACCGAAGGTATAGACCTTGCCCAAGGCGCAAGCGAAGATTTCCGCTTCCAACTGGCCGCTGACTGTCAAATAAGTCGGCTTGCCGAAGAAGTCCTGGCCGAAATCGACCGCTCCCCCTTGCTTGGCGAGGTGCATCAGGTCCAAGGTGGTGACGCGGAACAGTTGGCCGGCCCCCTCGCAATCGCTGGCCGTGATGATCGGCGGATGCACGTACAGAAATCCCTGTTCCTGAAAGAAATCGTGGATCGAACGGCAGACCTGGTTGCGCACGCGGGCAATCGCCCCAAAGGTATTCGTCCGGGGCCGCAAGTGGGCGATGGTGCGCAGGAATTCAAAGGAATGCCCCTTTTTTTGCAAGGGATAGCTTTCCGGATCGGCCCAGCCGTGAATGGTGACGCTTTGGGCGTGCAGCTCGGTGGCCTGTCCCTTGGCGGGGGAGGCCTTGATTTCTCCCTGTACGCTGATGCTGGCCCCGACCCCTAGTTTTTTCACTTCGGATTCATAGTTGGGCAATTGCTTGTCGGCGACGATCTGCAAGTTACCGAAGCAGCTGCCGTCGTTCAGTTCGATGAAGCTGAATCCCCCCTTGGAATCGCGGCGCGTCCGCACCCAGCCTTGCACGGTGACGGTTTTCCCAACAGCTTCTTCCCGCCGCGCCTGGGCCACGCTGATTTTGTCCATGTGCGTTCCTTTGCTTTCCGTCGATGAATTGGTTCGGATATGAGTGATTATACCCAGGAAACGGCAGGCAGGCGCGGGGCGGAAGAGTTTCCGCGAAGTCTGCGCCTGCCTTCCCAACGCGAACCGCTCCAGGGCGAGCCGTTTACTCCGCTTCCTTGCCCAGCAAATCCAACACCGCCAAAGTCATGGCCAGGACGCCTGTTTCCAGGGTCGGCTTCGGGATGGGGTAGTAGCTGTCCGAGTGGGCCGAAGGCAAGGGGCGGCCATTGGGTCGGCGCGATTCGGCCACGCGCTCCGGGGGGACGGTGCCGAGGAAGAAATAGCAGCTGGTGACGCCAGCACGTCCATAGCGGCTGAAGTCCTCGCCCCCCATCGACATGGGGCGTTCGTGGACCTTGTCCTCGCTCAGCGCCGCGCGGAAGACGGACATCAAACGGCGTGTCAGTTCCGGGTCATTGTACAGGGCCGGGGTGAACTCGCCGGGGTCGATCTTGACGACCGGTTCCGGCGCCCGGGCGCCCAAGGCGGCGGCCTTGGCGATGCGGGCGATGCTCTCCAGCACTTCCTTGCGGACGTCATCCTTGGTGGTGCGGACGGTCAGTTGCAGCTTCACTTCGTTGGGGATGATGTTGTGCTTGGTACCGCCGTGGATGGAGCCGACCGTGACCACCACCGGATCATTGGGGTTGCGCTCCCGGCTGACAATCGTTTGTAAATCGAGGATGATCCGGGCCGCCAAAACGATGGGGTCGATGGTCGCATGCGGCGCGGCGCCGTGCCCGCCTCGCCCCCGGACCATGATGTCCACCGAATCGACGTTGGCCTGCATCAAGCCCTCGCGGTAGTTGATGGTGCCGTGCGGAAAGCGGGCGTCACAGTGCAGGCCGAGGGCGAAATCCGGTTTCGGCCAGCGTTTGAATAGGCCGTCGTCCAACATCATGCGGGCGCCGGCGCCGATCTCTTCCGCCGGCTGACCGACGCACATCAACGTCCCTCGCCATTGGTCCTTCAGAGCCATCAACATGCGGGACGTACCAATTAAATTTGCCATATTGATGTCATGACCGCAGGCGTGCATGACACCGACCTCGTTGCCGGCGCGGTCGCGCGTTTTCACTTTGCTGGCATAGGGAAGTCCGGTTTGCTCGACGATGGGCAAGCCATCCATGTCAGCCCGTACCATCACGATTGGCCCCGGTCCGTTCTTGAAGATGCCAACCACGCCATGCCCGCCAACGCCGGTGGTGACATCGAAACCCAGACTTTGCAATTCCTTGGCCAAGCGAGCGGCGGTTTCCTTTTCCTCCAGCGACAACTCCGGGTGAGCGTGCAGGTGCTTATAGAGTGCCACCAAATCATCAATTTCTTGAGCCAACAGGGTTTCAATGGCTTGTTTGCGTTCCGCGACGAGGGACTTATTGGTGGCCTCCCCTGCGCCGGCAGCGGGCGCGAGGAACCCGCAACACATCATGACAATGGTTAGAGTTTGGATGAAACGCGCATACATGGCATCTCCTTTTCAAGGAAGGTTCGCTCAGGAGATTATCCGAAAAATCCGCCCCAGGGGCTAACGCCCCTGGGACTATGAACTATCGCCCCTTACGGGGTTGATCGGACAGCCTCTAAACAGTCCTCAGGGCCGCGCTGTCAGTGTCAACTGCTGGTCGGCTTTGTGTTTCTGGTAGGCGGCGCGGCAGGGGGCATACGTTTGTTCCAACACGGTTTGCGCGACCGGCTTCTGGACGGCATCGACGGTGGAGCGGATGGTCAACGGGCGCGGCGCCAGCCGGGCGGCTAGGTCGGGAAGATCGTACACCGCCAACGCTCCCGGCACGACGTTGGACAGCTGATCGTAACTAATCGGCGTCCGCACGACGTTCGACCAGGACAGCAGCGAACCATCCAGCGTCAGTTGCTGGATGCGCGGCTCCAGGAAGGCGGCGTGCAAGGCGACCGGTCCCGCCACGCCGACGCCGACGAGGTGCAAGGGGGTGTCTTTGTTGGTCGGCGCGTTGGCCACATAATCCACGACAGCGAGCAGGTCATACACGCGCTGTCCCAACAGGGGACGATTCAAGTGGAGGGACAAGAAAGAATCCTTGTACTCTGGGCCGAAGTAACTCGGCTTACCTGTGTCGCGGGGACCGGGAGCGGTTTCGCCGAGGCCGCGCGGGTCCAGGGCCAACACGCGCTGCCCCGCTTTGACGAACTGCTCAATAGGTCCACCCGGAGCGGCCCCCGCACCCTTGCCCTCGCCGTTGACATACAGCACCAGCGGGGCAGACGGTTTCATCTGCTTCGGCGTGTATTCCAGGGCGGGAACTTGAATGCCTTTTTCCGTCACGAACCGGAGCTTGCGCAGTTGATAGTCGGGGTGTTCCGCCGCTTGTTGGTCGAGCAAGCGGGCCGATGGAATCTTGTCAGGAATGGCGATAAGCTGTCGTACTCGGTCTTGGAAATCATCCAGACGGAGCTTGGCTTGCAACTGGCTGCGTTGTGTCGCCAATTCCTGCTCTCGCTCAGCATTGAGGTCAAAGACCGACTTCCCCTGAAAATCCTCCAGCACTTGCCCGGTGCGCGTGCATTGCAGCTGTGGGTCGGTGAAGACCGGGAATTCGCCTTCGGTGGCCGCGTCGTCGATCCCTTGCAGCCAGCGCCGCATCCAGCGCAAGATGGCTTCGCGCTGCGGTTGGGGGTAGCCGTGCGTGGTGTCGTATTCAAACAGATCGATCCGTTCGCCATGTCCCAGCACGCCATAAATGCGCTTGGCTTCGCGGAAGCTGGTCCAGGTCCCCTGAATGTCAAAGAAATCGCGCGTGGCGGCGCAGATGAGGGTCGGCTTGGGGGCGCGCATCGTCAGATAATCGGCGTGGTCCATGCCGAACGCGACTTGCCCGGTGATGTTCTGCTCGGCGTCTTGGGGGCCGAGAGTGGCGAACAAGCGTTCCAGCGAGGTGATGTAGCAGGACGGGGCGGCGGCGAGGATGCGGTCATCCAGGGCCATCAAGTACGATGTCAACGTCCCGCCACCGGAAACACCGGTGCAGCCCAGACGTTTTGGGTCAATCTCCGGCCGGCTGGCCAGGTAGTCGAGGCTACGGATGCCGTCCCAAACGCGATAGCTGGCCGTGTTCTGGCCGATCAGCAAGGCACCGATACCGGTCATGGTGTGTTCGGAGGTGCTACCGGCAATCGCGGCTTTGCCCTGATTGTCGAGCAGCTGTCGGCGTTCCCCCTGGCCGATGGGATCATAGCATAGAGCGGCGATGCCATGCTTGGCCAACGCGATGCCCATGCGCTGATACGAAACCGATGCCTTGCCGTTGGCGCTGTGGCCGCACGGCAGGATCACGCCGGGAAATGGCCCCTTTCCCACCGGTAAGTACAAGTTAGCGGTGACATGATGTTGTGGCCGGCTTTCGTAGATGACCCGTTCTAAAATGAAGCCATCGTGGTTTTCCGAACCAACCACTTTGGCATTGAGCGGCGTCTTGTCGGGAAAACCGCCCAAGGCGGCGATGAAACGCTCACGCAACTCCTGCTGCCGGCGCCGCACATCCTCCGGCGTTTTCAGCCCGGCAATCGCCTGGCGGCGGACGTCAAACTGTTTGCCAGTCTCGCCGAGCAGGAACGTCTGAAGCAGGCGTCGCGGCGGCCCGCCCTCCACCGCCGCCGGCAGTACGTTGCGATTGTCCTGGGCCAACGTCAAAGAGGCACCACACAGCAAGCAGGCAAAACTAAGTCGCCACATAATGAATGCTCACTTTCCAGGAGAGAGTATCAAGGGGTAGGAAGTGAAACAGGATTTCGTGAGATTCATCGTTTCGCGCACGCTCTCCTGCGCGAAACGATGAATCGATTGTCTCACCGAAACTTCGTCTGCCCCGGCATGGCGACCGGCGGGACAGACAGTTCGAGATTCCAGTCGTAGCGCGGCGGGGTCAAATCTTCGGTGGAATGCAACGCTTGCTCCCAGGTGATTTGTTGCCCGGTGTAAGCGGCCATGCGGCCCATGATCGCCAGCAACGTGCTCTTGGCCATGTAGTCGCCGTTGTTGATCGGTTCACCGCCACGGATGCTGGCGAACAATTCGTCATGCTCCGTTTGATAGAAATTGTCCCCCTTTTCACGGAATTGCCAAGGGGTAGGTCCTTCGATGGCCAGCCGGCGTTCGGAAATCTCGGCGACCCCCTTGGAGCCATAAGCGTACGCGCTAATGTCATTCTTGCAGCCGACTTGCTGGCGGCAATTGCTGAACAGCTTGGCGCCATTCTCATATTCATAGATCACCGAGAAATGGTCATAGATATGTCCAAACTCCGGCCCGGTGCGGACTTGCCGCCCCCCCAGGCCGATGGCTTTGATGGGATACTGATTGTTCATGGCCCAGGAGCAAACATCGAGATAATGGACGTGCTGTTCGACGTTGAAATCGCCGGACAGCCAGGTGAAGTAGTACCAGTTGCGCATCTGCCAAACCATGTCCGACCAGTCCGGCTGACGTTCCTTGACCCAAATCCGGCCCCGGTAATCATTTGCCTGTAGCACGCGAATGTCGCCAATGGCCCCATCATGGATGCGCTGCATCGCTTGCCGATAGCCTTTGGAATAGCGCAGGCACAACCCGGAGACCACAGATAGCCCTTTCTTTTTCGCCTCGGCGCAGCTCGCCAGCACGGAGCGCACGCCAGGAGCATCGACAGCGACCGGCTTCTCGGCAAAGATGTGCTTGCGGGCCTCCACCGCCGCTTTCAAGTGAAGTGGGCGGAAGCCAGGCGGGGCGCACAGCAAGACGACATCGCATAGGTCAATGACTGGCTGGTAAGCGTCAAAACCCACGAAGCAATGCTCCGGCTTGACATCGACCTTGTTCGCCACTTCCTCATCCTTGCGCAGGATATTCAAGCTATTTTGCAAGCGATCCTCGAAGGCGTCGGCCAGCGCCACCAGCTTGACGTTTGGATCGGCCTTGAGCGCCTGCACCGCCGCCCCGGTGCCGCGCCCGCCGCAGCCGATCAAGCCGACTTTCAACAAGGTGCTACCCCCCGTATGGACTGGCACGGCCAGCGCCAACGTGCTCGTCAACGCTCCCCCCACCACGGCGGAGGAAGCCATCAAGAAATCGCGGCGCGACGATTGCGGATGTTCGGTCGGGTTCATGACAAGTCTCCTGGGATGGATGAAGTGGTTAGCGACGCTTCGGAGAAGCGTAACCATGCACGAAGCGTCGCTCATCACTTGGCTAATGGCCGCAGCTCAAACTTGCGGAACAGAATCTCAAAGCCTTCGGATTGTAACAGAATCTTTCCCGCGCTAGGAAATACATCATAACATTCGTTGACGGTCGTGCCGTTGACGACGACGGTGATGCGGTCGCCGTCGCAGATACATTCCACACGCGTCCAATCGCCGAGCTTGCTTTCCACGTCGTTCTTGCCGCGGGTGTCGATCAACTCCTTGAAATTGGGATCGTGCAGCGACCACCAGAATTGTCTGCCAGAATAGACGGTCGGCTTGCCCCCTTTTTGCCAGCGTGTCCGGCCATCCGGTCCCAGCACCGTATCACTGGTAAGCGTCACGGGAATGACTTTGCCATCGGCGCCAGTGCCGCGAATGACGATGAAATCGCCGACGCAGCCTTGGGCCAGCTGACATTCAATTGATGCCATCCACGCCCCCTTGCCGGCGTTGCCGTCGGGTCCGGTGGCATGCAAGAGAAGGCCGGAATTGCGCACGTACTTGGCGCCATAGGTTCGCTCGCCCCACTTGTATTCGACAATCAAGTGATAATCCTTGTACTCCTTGTCGGTGGCGACGTAGCCCATTCCCTCCCCGGATACGTGCAAGATGCCATCCTGAACGGTGAACACCTTCTTGGGATCGGCACGCTGGGAATCACGCAGCCAAGTGTAGAGACCATCGAGGTTCTTGCCGTTGAAAAGCTGAATGACTTCGGTGGGCCGAATCGGCGCCGTTTTCTGGTCATCGGCCCGCGCGGCGGGAGTCATGAAGAACGCCAAAAGCACGGGAAAAATCCAGCGGATGGTCATAATCAATCTCCTTTAGCCTGGCGAGCGGGGGGCGTTAGTCCCCTGGTTGGAGAACCCTTCACCGGGAGCTTTACGGCCCCTGCTCGCCCCGATTTCACGCCTTAATGATGTCACGTACTGTCATGCCGCTAGGGATCATCGGTAACACATGTTCCTGGTACGGCGTATGCACATCGAGCACGAAAGGCAAGTCGCTGTCCAACATTTCCGTCAAGGCGTCGTCGAACTCATCCTGGCGCGCCACCTGGCGGGCTTCGCAGCCGCAGGCTTGGGCCAAGGTCACGAAATCGGGATAAGGGGCCTCGTCCGCACCGGCCCCCAAATACGTGTGGCCGCGGTTGCTGTAATAGAAGCGATCTTCCCATTGTGCTACCATGCCCAGATGTTGATTGTTCAGCAGCAGCACCTTGACCGGCAACTTCTCCTGAGCGGCACATACCAGCTCGCGCAAGTTCATCAAGAAGCTGCCGTCGCCGTCGATGTCGATGACGGTCTTGCCGGGATGGGCGGCTTGAGCGCCGAGGGCCGCCGGCAGTCCGAAACCCATCGCGCCGTGTCCGCCGCTGGTCAAAAAAGTGCGCGGCTGCGCGCAGCGATAGTATTGCGCCGCCCACATTTGATGCTGGCCGACGCCGGTGGTCACGATGGTCGTATCCAGCTGTCGGCGCTGCCGCACGAGCTGCCACAGCCGATGGATGGCGTATTGCGGCACGATGACATCGTCACGGTTGGGATAGCGGAGCGGTTCCGTCGCCTTCCAGTGGTCGATGCGCTTTTTCCAATCGGTCCAACGCGACGACAGCGAATCGGCACCATTCCCCGCCGCCTCGAGCAATTCCAGCAAATCGCGCAGCGCTTGCCCCACGTCGCCATGAATCGGTAAATGAGCGGTCTTGACCTTGTTCAATTCGGATGGATCGATGTCAATGTGGATGATCGTGCCGTGCTTGGCGAACTCGCTTACCTTGCCGGTGACGCGATCATCAAAACGCACTCCCAACGCCAGCAACAAATCAGCGTCGTTGATGGCATAATTGGCATATACGGTGCCGTGCATCCCCAGCATGTGCAACGACAAGTCATGATCACCGGGAAAGCCTCCCAGCCCCATGAGGGTCATGGCCACCGGGATTCCCAACCGCTCGGCGAAGGTCCGCAACAGGAGCGCCGCCTCGGCGGCGATGACGCCACCGCCGGCATAGATCACCGGCCGGCGGCTGTGCCGGAGGAGCTCCAGCACCCGCTCCAGCTCGGAGCGCGGAATCAGACGTTCCGGGACGTAACCCGGCAAGTTCAGCGCGGATTTCTGGTCCGCGTGGGCTGTCTCTTCCAGCACGCCAGCTTCCAGCTCGACCAGTACGGGGCCAGGCCGACCCGTGTGGGCGATGTGGAACGCCTCGCGGAGCACGCGCGGTACGTCCACGCCGCGGCGCACCTGGAAATGATGTTTGGTGATGGGGCGGCTTGTCTGGCTCATGCTGACTTCGTGACAAGCATGTGTCCCCAGGAATAGCGTTGGGCAGGCCGTGGCCAACGCCACCAGCGGCACTGAATCCATCTTGGCGTCGGCCAAGCAGGTGACCAGATTCGCGGCGCCAGTGCTGCCCACAGCCAGACAGACGCCGACTTTCCCTGAAGCGCGGGCGTAGCCCTCGGCGGCGAAGCCGCTCGCCTGCTCATGCTGGGCCACGATGGTACGGAGCGATTCCCGCACGCGCCGCAACGCCGACCACGGTGGCGTTTGGCGGATACTCGGCGCGGCAAACAGCGTATCCACGCCCTGAGCCAACAAGCCGTCGATCAGGATGTCGGCCCCGGCGCGTGGTGGTGCCGGCACCTCGGCGGCTGGCTTTCTGGAATCCGCAAGCTCTGCGACTTTCCCATGCATGAGAGGATTTCCCCTGGCCTGGCGTCATGTGCATTGAGACTATAGAGCGTACCACGCCGCCGTTCGTTCGCCCAGGGGCATGTAGGAATGACAAGAAAAATGTTTTTGTGGGAATGAGCCGAATATACCGAGACCTGGATTCATCGTTTCGCGTGAGGGCCTGCCTGCGCGAAACGATGAATCAGAAACCAGCCGATGTTGGGATCGTCGCTTACAGTTTGTTAAAATCCACGCGGGCTAGGTACAAGCGGTTGCGGTCGCCGCGGTCGTAAAAATCCTCCATCAGCGTTTCCAGGCTGGGCTTGAGCGGCCGGCCGAAGTTGTTCCACACCATTGAGGCATTGATGCGGATGGTGACGGGCTTGGAGAAATCCACCATGCGCGGATTGATCCAGACAGTTACTTGTCGCAAACCGCGCGTGTACACGATGATTTGATTCCCTTCGCGCACCTGGCCTTGCATCGAAGCAGGGACGGGATTGCGGTTCCATTTGCTAATATCGTTGAAGTGCCGGGAATCAATCGAATTGGTGCTCAGCCAATAAAAGCGATTATCGTACTCGCGCATCGTCTGAAATGCTTCCCGCCCCATGAACGGAACACCGTCGGCGCGCTTTTTGTGTTCCATCCAATCGAAGATGTTGGCGACCTCGCCGGAAAACCATTCCAAACCGCGCCCTTTGTACTCGACATACAAGGCCGGGAAACCACGCATCACCAGGTATTTCTCGAACAAGGGCTGCGTGTATTTCGTCGCGGGATCGCCGGCCGCGCTGCCGTTGACCACGTACAGCGGCAGGTATTGGGCGTTGGGCCAATACGAATGGATGTGATAGCGCGGCGTGGGGGACATGGGAACGACGCCGGCGAACAGGTCGGGATGGGACAGCCCCACGTCAAACGCCATCGTCCCCCCTTCCCCCAAGCCGAATAGGAAAATGCGGTTTGTATCGATGTTGAAGCGGCGCAGCACGTCGCGCAGCGTGTCCAACACCGTCAGCTGCTCGGCGGAGCTGTACTTGTAATCGGCTTGCAAGCCGCTGGTGGACCATTCCGGGGCCACCAAGATGTAGCCGCGCCGGGCCGCCTCGGCGCTCCAGCGGCTGAGCATGGTACGCGGGGTCTCCCCTTTGTCGTGCAACACGCACAATACGGGATACGACCGGCCATGATGATATTCTGGCGGTAGCACAAGGTCATACGACACCGGTGGCCGCAGATTCGGCAAGCGCGTCCTCATGTGGACCGGCTGCGTGGTGATCGTGGGTTCTGGTTCGGCGGGGGGCAACGACTGCGCCAGGTGGGCCAGCTCGTCGTATTCTGGGATGGTTTGGGCCGATTCCTCAAATTCCCGCAGCAATTGTTGGCGCGCGGCCGGATGGTGCGCTCGCTGATAGTTCAGGATGAAGGTCCGCGCGCGCCACAAACGATTAGCGGCTTCGACATCGGTTTCGGCCAAGGTGTTCCCCATGAGCCAGCCGGTCAGCGCCAGGGCCAGCAATTCCTCGGGCTTCTGCGTCGGGGCTTGGTTCCGCTCGCGCGCCTGGGCCGCTTGCTTGGCGAAGACCACGAACGCTTCAAGCCGAGATACGTTGTCGATGTTCAATTCCGCCAATATGGCTTGGACCGCCGGTTCGAGCCATTTGCTGATCTCGGCGTTGGCTACCTGGGCAGCCAACTCCTTCAACCAGCGTTGCGCCTGGGCCAAATCTTCATTCGCCTTGTCGTATTGCGTGAGCAGCGAGCGAACTTTCCGCAGCATGTCCTCGTCGGCGTCCTGACGGGGAAAATTCTTCAACCGCTCCTGCGCCCATTGGTGCCGGCCAGCGGCATGGGCCAGCTCGATGCTCTGCAATAATTGGCGCGCGAGCAGCTGCTGCAAGCCGCGCCGCGCTTCCTCGACGCGCTCTTTTTCGTCGGGGGCGTCGATCCGTAACCGATTCAATTCTTCCAAGGCCGCGTCATACCACCCGGCTTGCACCAGGAAGCGGAACATCCGCAACCGCTTGGTGGGATCGACTTGACCGCTCGGCTCCATCATATCGGGGTGATAGTGGAGCAGATAGCGCACGGTGTTCGGCCCCAGCTCACTGGTCATGTAGAAGGAGGTCCAGTGATACTTAAGCGCGTCGATGCGGACGTAGTGTGGAGTCAAGATCGTGAGCCGTTGCGGAATGCGCAACAGGCCTTCATCGGTCTGAACCGTGAAGGTGCGCTCCCAGTTCCCGTCCCAATTGGACACATCCACGATGCCCCGAATCGCTTCCATGCGGCTGGCCACGGGACGATAAATGGCGCGGTTGAGGGTCACGAGGTCGGCATTGCGGTTCAGATCGCGGCTATCCACGTCGCGGACCTGTTGCGGACTGAACAAAATCCGCCGCGAATCGGCATCGACGATGTAGGTCCCCTTGGGCATCCACACGGAATTGCCGCTGGCGGGGTCCACGAAGGTTTCCCCTTGCTGGCGAACGCGTCCGTGTAGCACGAAGCCATCCTTGAGAAAGATCAAATCGGCGTGGCTAATAGTGGGTACGGCGACCAGCAGGACCAGACACAGGCCCAACAGTCGGCACCATCCGCACCTTCGCCCCTCGGTTATTGAGTTCGTCGCGCTGCGCATTGGAAGCACTCCCTTGGAGAAAAGAAGCCCCGGCACCCAGAACGCGGGCTTGTGGATAGGAAGAACCGCGAGAGAAGAATCACCTCGTCCGTTCCAGCGCTTTGCTCCCCGGTCACCGCTTCCCCAAAGACCAATTTGGTCTATCCTTCATTGTGACCTTCTTTGGCGGGCAGTCAAGTAACTGTTGCAAGAGAAATCGGCGCGGGTGAAAATAGAGAGTAGATTGGGGCGGTTCCCGGTTCCAGAGATTCATCGGTTCGCGGGGGTGGTCATCTCGCCGCGCGAATCGATCAATCCACTATAGGTACACTCATGCCAATTCGATTTCGTTGCGCGTATTGCAATCAATTGATGGGAATTGCCCGCCGCAAGGCGGGGACGGTGGTGCATTGTCCCAATTGTCAGGGACAGGTGGTAGTGCCGACTCCAGAAGAGGAAGGACCAACCCCATCAGCCAAGGAAGTGCGAGACCAACCCAAGTTGGACAAGCAACGACGCCACAAGCTCAAGCCCGACAAGGAGCCGAAAGCGGACGCTCCCCCGCTGGAGTTGGTGTTTGAACGTAGTGATTTTGACGAAGTGCTGAAACCACCAGCCAGCGACAAGCCTGCTTCTCTGCAGCCGGACAAAGCCCTTGCCCACGCGCCTCCCGCGAAGTTGGACTACATGGAGCCTCCCGACATCAACGTCGAGCGCGTGGCCGCTCCACCCAACTTCGCCCCCATCGGATCAGCGCCCACTAATGGCATTTGGTTGTCCACCCGCAAAGCGACGTTGCTCAGCGTGTTCCTGATTGTGGGCGTGATTGTCGTTTTTCTACTGGGGATGCTGGCCGGTTTCTTCATTCGGCCCTGGCTCATGCCCGCCGAAAAAAACGAAGGAACCGGCCTGTCTTGTCGTCAGCGACCAGAGCATGAGCCGGCCCTTTCTTGGCCGCTGGTCACTGGCTCGTCCTCATCTCCGCACGATGACGACGGATTTCCTCTTCCCCTTCCCGCAGAATCGCGTCTTTTTCCTCGACGCGGACACCTTCCAGGACCGTGTTGTCGATATACACATCTAGATGGCGATTGGGGGCGTAATCGGGGCCGAGCACGTCCAACACCGTCGGATGTTTCGGCGGCCGTTCGCGCGGTAGGAAATAGCCTTCAACGACCACGGCTTGTTCCTGATATTCGGGGTACTGTAGCAACAATTCATGCAACTGCTTCAAGCGGTAGTGCGGCACCGTGGCGAACAGGTGATGAGGCAAATGATAGTCCTGACCCAGCGGAAACACGGCGAAGTTGATGAACGGATGCACCAAGAAGACGCGCGTGTTGGTTAACCAGCCGCGTCCGCCGTTGCCGTGCTGCACGAGTTGCCGCAGGATCATGAAGAAGGAAAAAGAGGTGAAAATCGGCACCAGCCACAGTAGGAAAAAATAGAACCAAGCCGGTTTCCCCGTCCACCAGGTAATCCAAGCCAACCCGCAAAATAAAACTGTCACGAATGTCACGCGCAGCAAGGACATGTAGCGCGTCGGGATCACCGGATGCACGCGTACTTGCAAGAACCATGGCTCCGGGATGAGGGCATAAAACGCCAGGATCGCCAGCCACAGCGCCGTGGGCACCACCGCCAGCCACAGTGGGTCGCCGTGCCACACCAACAAGGTGAGAGCAAGAACCAAGCCGGCCATGTACACGATGCCGACGCGGATGGGGGTCTTATTCGGTTGAACGTTCTTTTTCAGATACGGATTCTTGATGGCCGACACCGCATTGTACATGGCCCGGATGCGCATGTATTTGATCAGGTTCGGCACCCATAACTGTTGCACCAGGGTCCAGAGGAACTGTTTCTTGGGCAGCGGAAACGGCAGCCAGTGACCGCTGCTTTGCAGCTGCGACACATCAGGATCACGAATGGGATCGTTGACGAACTGATGATGGGCCAAGTGCTGCAACCGATACAGGTGCGTCGAGCTGAACATCGGGAACATGCAGCACAAGTCGGACACCAAATCATTCAGGATGCGATTACGAAACAGAATGTGATGGGCCGCCTCGTGCGACAGGCCGCTCAGTTGGTGTTGGCCGGCGCCGATCAGGATGACGGCCAGGATCGTCACCGGCACGTTCCACCAGAAGGAAATGCCGGACGTTTGTTGATGGTGATAAAACCAGATCGTGCCGCCGATAACCGCGGCCAGATACAACCAGGTACGGATCAGATAATACCAGTTGGTGAGGTTGTCGGTGCGGCGCAGCTCTTGCAGCTTTTCTTTCAGCGCCGGATCTTGCAGCGATTTACTCGTCAGCGGTTCGGACATATAGGCGGTGGACATGACATCAACTCCCGTGTGCCGAGAGATTAGAAAAGACTGAGACCAGCGAGGAGCGCAGGTTCCCCGCTTCCGCCAGCAAGGAAGTAACTCCGAGCCGCGACCGTTAGGAAGTGGCACGAACCGCTCCCTAACGGTCGCGGCTCGGATAATCTGGGTTGCCGGAGTGATATTCGGAAATAGTTACGGCACGATGCGCGCCCGTACGCGCTGGCCGATGCGCAGCGGGGCGTTTGTGTCCTTCAGGGCGATGATGCATTCCATCGTGCGAACGTCGTTGAACTGTAACGGTTCCAGGGACAACGAGCGCCGGTGGGTGAACCAATCGGACAGGCGCACGACTTCCCCTTCCCACTCCGGCCCCGCCACAGTGTCATCGCGGATCAGGGCTTTCATGCCGACATCGACGCGAGAGGCGAATTCCTGTTCCACTTCCGCCCGCACGATGCGCTGCCGCGCCGGGCAGAACTGAATGGCCGGCTCGCGCATCTGCGGGCCGATCAGCTCCCCTTCCGTCGTCAGAATGCGCAACACCATTCCGGGAAAGGGGGCCACCAAGTCGCAATGCTCCAGCGCGAGTCGAGCTTGTTCGAGCTGTCCTTGCTTGGCGTTCACCGCCGCTTGGGCTTGGCGCAGCGTCAATTGCGGGTCATTCAGGCGTAACTCGTCGAGTTTTTTCAGCTCGGCGTCCAGGCCGGCCTTGGCTTCGTCAAGTTTGGCCGCTGCCGCTTCGATCTCGTGCTTGTTGCGGGAACTGGCCGCGAACAGTTCTTGCTGCCGGTCGAGAATGGCTTGGGCCGCCTGGACGCGGCTGCGCGCCACTTGAATGGCCGCCTGTTGCTGTTCCTCCCGAAGCCGCTGTTGAGCTGTCCCTTTTTGGGCCATCTCCAGCTGGGCTTGGGCGGCTTCTAGATCGGCTTCCGCCTGCTTCATCACGGCCTCGGCGTGGCGCTTGTCCAAGCTGAGCAGCACTTTCCCCGCCGGGATCACATCGCTATTCATATCGGCTTCTTGGACGTATATCCGTTGCACCTGTCCGGCCTGGCGCGGGAAGAGGGAAGCCACGCCCCCTTCGACATCGACATAGCCAAAACAGACGACGAAGCGTTCCGGCGTGGCGTGAGGTCGTGGGGAAGCGTTCGCCGTCCCCTCGGTGCCGCTGCCGTGGGGATGGTTAAGCACTTGATGGGCGCCAGCCAAGCTCACGACCAAGACACACACGCCCACCATACCTAGAATCATTTTGTGGCGCCACAGGTATTTCATCGCACACTCCGCATGTCATGTTCGGAAGCGGGCTTGGGGTCCGATAAGTGCCCATCCTCAATATACAGCACTTGATCCACGTAAGGAATAATGCGGGCGTCGTGGGAGACGACCAGGACCGTGCTACCGTACTCGTGGGCGGCGGCGCGCAGCAGCTCGACCGCCTGTTCGCCGTGCTCCCAATCCAAGGCGCTAGTCGGTTCGTCGGCGAAACAGAAATTGGGCCGTTTGATCAGCGCCCGGCCAATGGCTACGCGCTGTTTCTCGCCGCCGGACAACTCGCGCGGCAGCAGGCGCGTCTTCTTGCCCAAGCCCAGCAGGTCGAGCATGGCTAGGCTGCGTTTGCCCGCCTCCTTCTTGGACATGCCTTCGCCCCAGCGCAGCACGATGTCGAGCTGCTCGCGGGCGGTCAGGGCGGGGAACAGGTTGTAGCCCTGGAAGATGAAGCCACAATGGGCCAGGCGAAAACGCTCCCGCTCCCGCTCGTTCATCTGCCACAGGTTCATTCCCAGCAACGACACTTGGCCGCTGTCGGGGCGCAACAAGCCGGACAACACCGCCAGCAGCGTCGATTTGCCGCTGCCGGACGGCCCCATGAGCAGAGAGATTTGCCCGCGGCACAGATTGAGCGAGACATTGCGCAAGGCCGTGGTCATCTCCGCCCCGCTTCCGAAGGTGCGGATCAGATTTCGACCATGCAAGGTAACATCATCCCAACTCATGCCGCGTCATCCTCTTAGCGCAACAACATCACTGGCTCGACCAGGCGCAGCGAGCGTAGGGCCGTCACGCCGGAAGCCAGAGCCATCGTCAAAGTAATGGTCGCTGTTCCCAGCAGCAACCACCACGGCAAATCCACCGGCAAATCAATGAGCTTCGCCAAGCGGGCCAAGGCGAAGCAAGCCGGCATGGACAGCGCGACCCCCGCCATCCCCACCCAAAAGGACTGGGCCATGACAGTTGCCACCAGCCGCCAACGCGGGATGCCCAACGCGCGCAGCACGGCATATTCGCGGATCGATGCCATCGTGGCGGCGAAGAGCGTTTGGCTGGTCACGACCGCCCCCACCATCAACCCCAAGGCCGCCGCGCAGCCCAGCGCCACGCCCGCTTTCGTCTTGGTCAACCAGTGCCAGCGCGAGCGTATGGAGAAATCATCACTGGCGAAGGCCGACATCGTTTCGTATTGATTCCGCAAGCGGGCCGCGACCTGGCGCGCGTCCTCTTTGCTCTTGCAGCGGGCCAGCACGTAGGTCGTCTGCGTGGGTTGGTAGCGCAGCAGCGGCCGGGCGGTCTGGATCGAACAGAAGATGTATGGCCCCGCCAAGCTGCGAAAGCCTTTTACCAAGTCCACGACGCGCACGCGCTGCCCCAAAATCTCCGTCGTCGAGCCGATCCCTTTGATTCCCAGCCGGTGCAGCTCGGATTCATCGATGATAATGGCCCCCGGCTCGCTCAGCTTGCTGCGCATTTCCGGCGTGAGCACCTGCATGGCTCCCAGCGCGTTGTCATCCAAGCGGGAGCCGATGATCATGCACAGCTCGTTGCCCCCTTGCGGCTTCCGCCAGTAAGCGAAGCCTTGCACGTAAATTTCAGTCTCCAACACTTCCGGCTGATCGGCGACGCGGGCCAGGTAGCTTTCGGGAATCGGTCGGCCCAAATCGACGCTGACCACTTCCGGCCCCCCGACCCACAAATCGGCCTGCGAACGGTCGATGGGCAGCGACGTGATGGCAAACAGGCCCAGCAACAGCCCCGTTTGCAGGGCGATCAGCAAAGCGCTGAACGTCACCGCCAACACTCCCGATAGGAAGCGCTGCCGTTCGTGCCACAGGGTTTTCAGCGCGTACGACAAGGAACGGCTCTCCTGAAATCCAGACCACTGGAACAACCCGATTCCACGTTGCGCGGTCGCTGGCTCAATTCCGTGCGAAACGATAAATCACGGGGCGTTTCTCTCCGTCGGGTAAGTTCGCAGCCGTCCAGCTGGGAATATCCGCCAGCGAAGCATCGATATACAGGTGATGCCATAGCTGCGTGGCGATCACCCCCGCCAAGCCCATCTCGACCGAGACGCGCGGCATGGCTCCTGGCGACCAGCGGACATACTCCTCCCGCCAGCGGCGCACGGCCTCCACATCGAAGTAGCCGGTTTTGCGCAGCGATTCATCGCTGAGCAACTGTTCGACGAAAGCGGGTATCGGTTCAACGTGAAAACCATCCAGCGGGGCACGAAACATCACCTTGCGGCGCTGGGCGATGCTCTTGGGCAGCCAGCGTTCGGCCAGCAGGCGCAGCAGGTATTTGTCATGGAAGCCCCGCAGCTTCCAGCGTGGATGCAGCCGGGCCAGGAAGGCATACACATCCTCATCGAGGAACGGATAGCGCGTCTCGACTGAAGCGTTCATGGCCACCCGATCCCCCTTGGCATTGAGCAGCAGCCCCGGCAAGTGGACCCGCCCCCCCAAGAAGATGCCACGATGGAACGGATGCCACCGCCGCACCCGGTCGAGGTTGATTCTCAAGTCGCCGTAGGGATCGTTGGTCTCGATGACATCCAGCATGTTCGGCCCATAGAAACGCAGCTTGGCCAGACTCATCAAGCCATGAAAATCGAGCCAGGCATTGGGGCCGCCGATCTGCTGGAGCGTGCGCTTGATCATCTCCTTGCGAAACAGGGGGACGCCGTGCAGCCGCATGTAGGTCCGGCGCAGCCATTGACTTAGGGGCAGCCCTGGTAGGACATCCAGATAGCCCAACAGGCGCGTGGACTTGAACCAAGCGTAGCCGGCCAGCCATTCGTCGGCCCCTTCGCCGGTCAGCACGACCTTATGGCCGCACTCGTGGACCTTGTGGGCCAATTGCATCAGAGCGGCGCAGGAGGTATCGACCACGGGGGATTCCGCCGCGCGGATCAGCTGCGCGTAGCTGTCGATCACGTCCGCGTTGCCGAAATCCAAGACGACTGGCTTGGCCCCGACGTGACGAGCCACCACCATCGCTTCGTTGGTTTCGTTCAGGTCTGGGGCGTCGATGCCGATGGTGTAGGTGGGGATGGGCTGGCCCCTGACATGACAAGCCATCGCCAGCACCAGGCTGGAATCGACCCCGCCGCTGAGATAGGCGCCGACCGGCACATCCGCCCGCAAGCGCCGCTCCACCGCTTGCAACATGAGCGCTTCCAGCTCATCGACCAAGGGCTTCGGATCGCGGCTGTCGATTTCCGCCCCGCGGTCGGGGAAATCCAATTCCCAATACGTTTGGTCGTCGATCCGGGCCGAACCGGCGGCGGGATCGAGCCGAATGTCCAGGTAGTGTCCGGGAATGAGCAGCTGGACCCCCTCGAAGCAGGTCACCGGGCCAGGAATGCCCAGGAAGGTGAAGAGGTGGTTGATGCCGCGCGGATCGGGACGAGCCGGCACCATCCCCGACGCCAACAGCCCCTTGATCTCCGAGGCGAACAGCAGCCAATCCCCTTGCCGCGTCCAGTACACCGGACAGATGCCGAAACGGTCTCTGCCGATGAGCAACCGCTGCTGGCGCTGGTCCCACAGGGCGAAGGCGAATTGCCCGCGCAGCCGGTCGAACATCCCTTCTTGGTATTCTTCCCACAGGTGCGGGATCAATTCGGTGTCGCAGTGGGTGGCGAAGCGATGGCCGCGTTGCTCCAAGTCGGTGCGCAATTCGGGATACTCGAACAGCTCGCCGTTGAAGACGACAAATACATTCTGGTCTTCGTTGCTGATTGGTTGGCGTCCATCAGCCAAACCGACGATGCTCAGCCGGCGCGAGGCCAAGGACAGGCCAGGGATTTCCAGATAGCCCTCCTCGTCCGGTCCGCGATGCACCAGCGCCTCGGCCATGTCCTGGATCACGCCTACTGGCGCCGGGCGTTTCCCGGCCAAATCGACCACTCCCGCTATTCCGCACATAAACTGGCCCTTCATGCCTGTTGGGGGCGACCCAGCGTGAACGCTTCCTCTCTATAAGCTCATTTCATTTTGTCAGAAATCATGTCTTTTTTCAGCCGAACATTCCACAGTATGAATTACTCATCTTCTCCAGTTATCAAATTTTACCTGAAATGTGTCTTCATATTAGAGATGATTGAAGGAAAATCGCCGATTCTTTTAGGGACAGCTGCTCTTTGGCCGGATTAAGCGGCATGGTCGGACCCAAAGGAGAGACCGTTTCGCTCACCGGCGGCTCGCCGTGGCTCGCTCGCTCAACACGGATCACCGCCTACTGCAGCAATTGTATCGCTCGCACCAAGAGGACGTTCGAGACCAGCACGAGAAAGATGGACGTGACCACGCCGCGCGTGGCAGCTGTGCCGACCCCTTCGGTCCCTCCTTGGGCGGTCATGCCGAAGTAGCAGCCGCTGACGCCGACAAGGAAACCGAAAACGACGGTTTTGAGGGTAGCGGGAATGACATCTTGCAGACGCAATTCTTGCAGGCAGGCGGCTTGATACTGGGTCCAAGACATGGTGCCTCCCAAGGCTTCCGCCGCGAAGCCGCCGACGATGGCCAGGTAGGCGATGAACACGGTCAACAGTGGCAAGGCGATCATGCAGGCCAGCACGCGCGGCGCCACAATGTCGCGCCAGACCGATAAACCGAGCACTTCGAGGGCGTCGATTTGCTCGGTCAGCCGCATGGAACCCAGCTCGGCCCCGATGCTGGCTCCCGACCGTCCCGCCGCGATTAGCCCAGCCCCAATCGGGGCAAATTCCAGCACGACGGCAAGAGACAAGGCAATGGGCAAGAAATGCTCGGCGCCGAACCGAGCCAGCACGCCGCGTAGGTGAATCCAGATGACCACCCCCAGAGCCAACCCAGCGACGGCGCTCAACGGCAGCCCACCGATCAGCACGCCGTACAATTGGCGACTGATTTCGCGCGGCTGGCGCAGCGCTGGCACGATGGCCCCCAAGGCCCGCAAGGCGAAGTAAGCGAATTGACCCAGGTTTTCCAACAGCGCTAAGAGGTTCATGCCAGGAACAATCGAAGAGATGAAACAGGGTGGGAGATGGTTGTCTCATGGGTTTGGAATTGTCATTCCGCGCGCTCGGGCGCGAACCGATGAATCCTCTCCCCAAGCTTGGCACCGCGCTAGGTGTCGCCACGAACCGTCGCCCACGTCCAATGACGATCCGTCGTCTGCTGAACCGTGTCGGGATCGAAGCCCAGAGCGGCGACCAAGGCGCGGATTTCGGCCAACGTCAAGGCGGCGTGCAACGAGGCGGCGAACAGCTGGCGCTGATGGTCGTTGGCGTCGCCAGCGTAAGTGTCCACCAGTTGCCGTAAGGCGGTCCGGTCCGGGGGGCGCAGCAGGTCGCGGACGAAGATCGTGCCGCCCGGCTTCGTCACGCGCGCCATCTCCGCCAGCACGGCCGCCGGTTCGGGGATGTGGTGAACGATGCTGTTCGACATAACCGCCCCGAACGCGGCATCGGCGAACGGCAGCCCCTTGGCATCGACCTGTTGCAAGCGGATGCGCTGCTCGCAGCCCGCGCGGCGCACGTTCTCCGCCGCTAGTCGCAACATGTGCCCGGCCAAGTCGATTCCCACCACCTCGGCGGACGGCGCTTGCCGGCACAATTCGATGGGAATTTGCGCCGTCCCGGTGCCCACATCAAGGACAGGATTCCAGCCGTTCCAGACAGCGCGGAAATCGGCGGCGAACGCCTGATTGACCGCCGAGTGATCCATCGCATCGTAATCGCGGGCCTCCTCGGCGCTGTCCATCACTTCCGGTTCCAGCACGCGCGGCAACATGGGGTTCGCTTTATACCTCCACCAGCTCTTCCGCGGGGCATGGCGGAAGCACCGGTTGCTGGCGGGCCTGCCGTTCCTCTTGAAATAGGGCCAGCAATTCGGCCCGGATCTCCCAGCGATGCGCTCCCCACATGTCCCATTCGCGGATCACGTGTGAGGCGGCGGGATTCAGCCCCGCGACCCGGTGCAACCAGGTGATCCCGGCGTCATAGGTCAAGTGGCAGGTGCGCGGATGATTCCAGCCGATCTGCGTGGCCAGACATCCCATGGGCACCGTCTTGGTGAAGCTGCCGTGAATCAGCAGCGGACTCCCTTTCTCCAACAGGTCGATCAGCCGCTCCAGCCCCGCGTCGGAAACATTCGGCAGCCAATAGGTTTTCAGCTCGTGAAGACTCTCGGCGGATAACATGATCCGTCTCCTTGACAAAGAGAGGTGATACGAAACCGATTCGGCACGGAATGACGAGCACTTTCACTGTACCGATTATTATACCCAAACGGATCATAAGGACGGTAGAAAAAAGTGACCGGCGGCGCGGCCCGGGGTGGAGCGGCTGATATTGGGGGTGGAAAATGCTTCTCGTTGCTGAGCTGCTGTTTGTGAGCGCGAATCGATAAATCGGATGTAGTGGAGATGAGCGGTTCATTCCATTGCCAAATGATTGTCATCTCCAGAGAGGGGGGGTGGGGTGGAATGGAAGAATGAAAGGAAGGAATTTCATCTCCCCCCATTTTATACATCAGTTCACTAAAAGTAAAGACCGGTTCTTTGGACTCCAACAAGAAGGAAAACGATGGCTTTCCGTCGTGTGACCCCATCGACGGTGGTTTTCTCCTTGCTCCTGCCCCACCGCCCGATTAGCATTGCACGGGAATAAATGTCCCCCGTTCAGCGAGCGACCTGCGGGGAAACGCTAAATCATTCATGACCACCTTCGATCAACCCCAGTTCACCATCGTCGGCGCCGGTTTGGCCGGGGTGCTGATGGCCTGTTACCTGGGGAAAGCAGGGTATCGCGTCGCTGTCCATGAAAAGCGGGGTGATCCGCGCGGCCACGCGCAAGAACGGGGCCGGTCGATCAACCTGGCGTTGTCCGTGCGCGGCTTGTATGCCTTGCGCGAAGTCGGCTTGGCGGAGGCCGTGTTGGCGGACGCCATTCCCATGCGGGGGCGGATGATCCATGACCGGCACGGACGCCAGGCGTTTCAACCGTATGGCAAGGATGAGTCGCACGCCATCCATTCAGTGTCGCGGGCTGGCTTGAATCTGACCCTGGTGCAAGCGGCGGCACGCTATCCCGGCGTCCGGTTTTACTTCGAGCACAAGTGCATGGGGCTGGACCTGGCCACGAACACGCTGGAGCTAGTCCACACGCCCAGCGGCTCGATCCAACAAGTCCCGGCCGCCGTCGTCATCGGCGCCGACGGCGGCTATTCGGTGATTCGGTCGCAGCTGCAAAAGCAAGATCGCTTCGATTATCAACAGCACTATTTGACGCACGGTTACAAGGAGCTGACCATTCCGCCGGGACCGGACGGCGGCTTTCAGTTGGAGCCGAACGCCTTGCACATTTGGCCCCGGCGGACGTTCATGATGATCGCCCTGCCCAATCGAGACGGGTCGTTCACCTGCACGCTGTTTTATCCCTTTGAAGGGGCGGATAGCTTCGCGGCCTTGCGGACCGAGGCGGAAATCCGGCGCCTGTTCACGCGAGAGTTCCCCGACGCGGCGCCGCTGTTGCCGCGACTCACCGAGGAATTTCACCAAAATCCCACGGGATCACTCGTGACGATTCGCTGCCAGCCGTGGCATGTCGGGGGACGCGTGGTGCTGCTCGGCGATGCTTGTCATGCCGTGGTCCCGTTTTTGGGGCAGGGGATGAACGCCGCTTTCGAGGATTGCTCCGTCTTGGCCGAGTGCCTGTGCGAACACGCTCCGGATTACGACACGGCCTTCGCATCCTACCAACAGCGGCGCAAGGAACACACGGAAGCTCTGGCCGATTTGTGCATCGCCAATTTCATCGAGATGCGCGACCGGGTTGGCTCGCGGCTCTTTCGCCTCAAGAAGCGGCTGGAAATCCTGCTGCACCGCCTGTTGCCAGGTTGGTACGTGCCGCTCTACACCCTGATCACCTTCACCCGCACTCCCTACGCCGAAGCCCGCCGCCGGGCCGAACGGCAGGATCGCTTACTGGTGGGGATCAGTGGCGGGCTGGTGTTGTTGGTGATGCTGTTGGGATATTTCCTGGCCAGCAGAGGATAAGGAATGGTCCGAACCAGACATCTCGAAATGGGTTTGCCAGTGAATGGCCCACGGATTTCCCGCACGGATGGGATACACGGATTGTCACGGCGCCATGTCTCGTGTCCTTCCGTGCATTCTATCCGTGTAGCGCAAGCTCCGTGGGCCATTTTTTCGCCATCCACCCGCCCGCGCTGGTCGTTACTGCTTATCCGCCGTCCGGGGCAACTCGATGAAATTGATCTTCCATTGGTCCCCCTCTTGGTGCAATTGTAGGTTCACGATGATTTCCCCGTTGGGTCCACTCACTTGTACTCGGCAATCGGCGACGTTGCCCCGTCGCTCGGTTCGCAGAAATGCGCGCCGGGAGTGATCGCGCAGCTCCTTGTTGGCGCGGATGAGGGCGTGAAAGAGTTCCTGTGGCGTGCGAAAGCGGTACCCTTCCGTGGTCAAGGCATAGGCACGGTCGAGATCGTCGGCGGCGCAATCGCGTAAGAAGGCTTCCACCACCTCATGAATCTGCCGGTTCTCGGGGGGCGTGGCTGGCTCCTTTTCCGTGGAAGTTTGGACTTTGGTGGCGTCTTCGTCCAAAATAGGAAACACGGACCGAGCACCACCCGGTCTGGTGGCTTCGTAAGCTAGCCAGCCGACGCCGAAAATACCAGCGCACAAAACGACGCACACCCCAACGACAGCCAGTATGATCCAGACAATCGGCATCGAGGATGAATTATTGGATGGTGTTTGACTCATGGTTGAAATCCAAATGGAATGGACACGAATAACCGATAGCCGCAAGTTACCCCTATATGATGTAGCGATAGTAGCGGAAGCAGGCACGAATCGCAATGATCAAATTCCCTGAAGCCACCCAGGCGAACCGCCGCGCGGCGAGATGGGGCTTGCTTGCGCCGCGCTGACCAGAGATGATGAAGCGAAATAACCGGCGTTGCCTTCCTCGAATCGCGCCGGGATCGGCCCGCGCGAGTCGATCCATCTGCCGTGGCTATGAGCGAACGAGACCCATGCAGGATATTTGGCACATCTTGAATCTGGACTCTCCCCCAGAAGGATGGGAGTGGTTGCGGCGTCTGGACCTGACCCACCTGGCAGGGGCGGCCCTGGAAATGCTTGGTTCCGCCGATCCCTGTTTCTTGGGGCTGATCATCTTCTTACTCGGCTTCCTGGGCGTGAAGGTGACAGCAGGCCGACCGGCGTTTTTCTGGTGGGGCGTGCGTCTGGGTTTGGTCGCCTTTCTGACCCACGGCAGCTACCAGCTGTATGCGGCGACCGGCTGGGACGCCATCGCTTGGCCGCGCGTTGCCATCCGTTCCGCTTTGGTGGGGGGCGTGGTGGTGGCCTTGACGTGGATCGTGTTGCCCATCGTTGCGTTCGCCTATGGCCATCTGCGGTTGGCGGTGGCGGCGTTTTTGGCCTATGGCGGTTACGCTTTGATCACCGCTCCGGATTGGCAACCAGAGCAGGTCTCGGACCTCGCCGGGCGGGCCTTGGTGGCGGCGGGTCTGGTCATGGTGGCGGCCTGGATTGTGCAACCGTTCACCGACTCCGTGCGTGCCTGGTTGGCTCGCTCCTCTCCCGCCGCGCCGTCCCAGGATGACGAAGCCGCTCGGCGTCAGCGCCGGGAGCGCCGGAAATTGGCCCGCTGGCGTCGCCTGGCCCGCCGCCAGCTGCCACGCGAGCCGGCAGCAGACGCCGAGGAAGAAATCATCTCGCATTTGCAGATCGAAACCCGCCGCCGCCGTGACCGCGTGCGCATGAAGGTGGAGCTGCAATACGCCTTGGCCGCGCCGGAAATTGGCAATCGCTTGACGCATGGGATGTTCGAGGCGTTCATCAATCGCTATTTGGGGGACCACCTGTCCCCCGACGAAGTGGAGGAAAACGCCCGCCTACTCGAATCGTTGTTGCAATCGCAAAACCGGCAACTGGCCGTCTTTCCCGAGTGCCGCAACCTGGAAGATTTGACGCGCTGGTATCTGGACGAACAGAAACGGCTTCAAGAAATGAATCTCGACCCCCAACTTCGGCAATCGCGGATGCAAACCCTGCACCATCTCTACCTGGAACGCGCCAACCAACTGCTGCCCAACGAAACGGCGGGATGAGCCGCGTATGGCGAGGGGGGGGATACATACCTTGACAGGCACGCACGTCCGACCGAAAAGCCTGGCTGTTTCAAGTTGCCATTCCTGGACAGTGACCTAGATAAGTACATTTGGCGGTGTCATGGTGGAAATCACTTGTCACGAATGAATGCCGCCGAACGAATCGCCGTCCGGCCAGGAGTGGCACGGACTCGTTTTAACGGCGAGGGAAAACTATTCGTCGCTCTTTGCGGCAAGTCGGAGAACGAGAAACGCTTCCTTGAGAGCAAGACTTCGGCTCTTTCCAACTTGGCCTATCGGGGGATTGGGGACAGTCCACCTCAGTAACGCATCCACCAACATAAAGACGTCAGTAGATAAGCGAAACTGATGCGCCATACCGGAATTCGATGTCGTTCAGTAATTTCACAACCACACCTGCACCAACGTCTCCAATACTCGCCCCCACTCCCGTACTGGATCGTCACTTTCGCCGTGGATGGGGAAAGGGGTTGGCGTGATCAGGAACGGCACGGGACCGTCCAAGTGTAAGCGGCTGACCAGAGCATGTTCCACTGCCAACGGTTGGTCTGAAGCGGCTAGCGTCAGACAATGGCACAAACCGCGGCGCGCCGCCATTGAGCAAAACGGAACCACTTGCCTTGGCGACACGCGTTTCATCCGCGCTGTCTGGTTGGCCAACTCAGCACGAAGAATCGTTTCCAATAGCTCGCGCTCGGCTCGTAGCGGCTCCTCGCCCTCCTCGGCCACGAATAGGAACGTGAAGGTCAGGGCTTCGGTGCTGAGCCAATCACATAACTTATGCACCATCACCACTAGCAAGCCGAGCAACAAGATGCCACGCTGCCACGGTAACTCGGCATCCTTGAAACGGGTCTGCGTCAGATCGGGGAACAGCACGATCAGAAAATCACGGCGGCGGCGCAAGAATTGATTCTCATCACGGGCATAGTACAGCAGTTCGTCGCGGAGAAATTTGAGGTCGAACAGGTCGGGCCGTTCGTGGGGTTCCATGAAAGCCAACTGCGAGTGCAACAGGCTCTCGATGCTGCCGCGCGTCGCCAACGACGCATATCCGCCGACTGGATAAATGTCTTCGTCCCGAACGCGGGTTGGCACTTCCTGGCGTTTGGCCAACGGGCGCGGACGATAGCTGGGCAGCGCTGCCGCGAGCAGCTCCGCCGCTTGCAGCACTTGCCGCAGGGCCAGCCGTTGTCCCAACTCGGCCAGAGCGGTGCCTGTTTCCAGCTCAAAGATGTCCTCTGGCCCTAGAATCTCCGCCACGCGCCTGGCGCCGGCGATCAACGATTCGTACAAGCGGGGCAGCACCGGCAACAATCTTTGGCAAAACGCCTCGAACGCGCGCGTCCGAAATTCCTCTTCGTTGACATCCAGAAGACCTTTGATGACGGCGGGATTGAGCAGTACGCCGTCGAACGCGGCTCGGGCGCGGAACTGGTCGAGCAGGAATGCCAAGCCCCGCGCCCGGTCGCGCCCCTGGTAACGGCGCAGGGCCTCACCGGCCCGCTCGAAACTCCAATCGGCGTAGATTTTGCCCAGCACTAGGTCTTCGTAAGTGCGAATCAATCCCGCCGGCAAGCCGGTCCCCGCCGCCACGGGGCGCGGGGCGCGCGGTTGCGGATGGAACCCGAAGGCGACATGCCCCACGTCAGCGACGAAACCCAACGGCGGCAACGGCTGTCCCGCCGCGGCGATCTCCAGCCCCCATTCCAACACGGGCCGGACTTCGGCTGAAGCGGGCGTTAGCACTTGTTGCAACCACCAGCCTTGCCAGAGAAACTGTCTGGCTTCGTCCAGATCATGGATTTCGTGAATGATCATTGGTATTCAATCGGCAGTGGTTCCCTTTCTGGCTTTCCGATGACTGATTCCTGATCACTGCCCCCTATCCCACTCCATACATCCTACACGCATGGTCGCGCAAAATGCCAGTGGCGGCTTGTTCCGCTTCCGTTGGTGTCAAATCGCCGTCGTGGATAGCCGATTCCAGCACTTGCCCCAGTACGGCGCGGCCCCACTTGGCGGCAAGGAAAAATAGGTCCGGGATCATGTGGGCGTCGGACGAGTAGAGCAGCTTGGTGACAGGGGCCAGCTCCAGTAGTTGCCGGACGACGCGGCACATGCCGGAGACGCTGAGCATGGGGACAGCCAAGCCCATGTCCAGAAACACATTCGGATACACCGACGCCAGATAGCCCGCTTCACGCGGGAACGGATACGAAGCATGTAGCAGGATCAGGGGGACCGAACGAAAGCGCCGCTCCTCCAGCACGCCGCGCAGGTGCAACGGATTGGCCAGGCGCAAGTCAAGATCGGGGTCGCCAAAGCCGGTGTGCAGTTGGACCGGCATCCCACGCCGCCCCGCCACTTCCAAGGTTTGCCGAAGCAGGAAATCGATCAACACCTTGTCGGCCAGGCGTGGAGAAAAGTCATTTCCCTGTCGCTTTAATTGGCGAAAGCGATTGGCGGCCTCGTCGTAGTCGATGGCCATGATGGCCAGGCCAGTGCGATAGGCGGCAATGCTCTTGAAGGCCACGACGTCCGACGGCGGCTGTTCCAGGACGGCCCGGAAGCGACCGAGAAAATCGGAAAAGGTCTCGGCTTGCGGAATCAAGTTTTCGGCCAGATATTCAATGCGCAACAGCCGTTTGGCTTGGATGAATTGCTGGTGCCAATCCAGGGGCAAGATGTCGGCGGGTAAAAAGCCATCATCCAGCAGCACTGTTTCCAGGTTGGCCGACGTGAGATATTTTCTCGTCATTTCCGCCAGTCCCAGCCGGTCGCGCTCGGCCAGCACCGCTTCCTCGGTCGCCGCGCAGCCCAGCAGCTCGGCCAAGTCGCGCACACTCCGGCGGAAGAACAGGGTATGACGTACATGCGGCAGCATGTCGTCGGCATGCCCCTCCGTGAACGCCGCCGTGAACGGAAACCGCTCCAATGCTTCGGGCCGCAGTACGTTATGGGCATGTTGATCGATGATAGGAATATGACATAGATTCATGGCGGATGCCAAAAAACTCGCATGGGTTTCGTCGTTTATGCTGAATTACACTATAACCAAAGAATCGGCCCTCGTCGCGGGTCAGGGCGGATAGCGCAGAAACGCCGACACAGTCAGGGAGAACTGACAGGAAATGTCCATCTCTTACTGTGGGAAGCGGCGAATGTGAAAGCCGCCATCGACGTTGAGCACATCTCCCGTGCTAAAGGGGAGGACGTCGGAGGCCAGGGCGACGACAGCTCGGCCCACGTCGTCCGGCGTTCCCCAACGACGAATGGGAGACAGTCCTTCCGCGATCAGCTGGTCGTAGCGTTCACGGGCGGCAGCGGTCATGTCTGATTCGATCACCCCGGGCCGCACTTCAAAGACGCGAATCCCCGCCTCGGCGAGGCGCAGCGCGAACAGCTGTGTCAACATGCCCAAACCGGTCTTGGAGATGCAGTAGTCGCCCCGATTGATGCTCGGCGCGTAGGCCGACAGACTGGAAATGTTGATGATAGCCGGATGGCACAATTGGTCGATCCGCGCCAACATTTCGCGCGCCACCCGTTGTGTGAGGAAGAACGGCCCCTTCAAGTTGACGGCCAAGACCCGGTCCCAGCTCTCCTCCGTGGCTTCCAAGATGTCGCGCCGGCCCACGGAAGTGATGCCCGCGTTGTTCACCAGCACATCGATCCGCTCCCACGCAACCAACACCTCATCCACCAAGCGCTCGCGCTCGGCCGCGATGCCGATATCTGCTTGGCATAACAAACTGGAGCGGCTCGCGTCCAACAGCGCTTGCGTCTGGCAGGCTGCCTCCGCGTTGCCCGCGTAGTTGACGGCCACGGCATAGCCAGCGTGAGACAACCGCACGGCAATCCCCCGACCAATGCCGCGACTAGCTCCCGTCACCAAGGCGACCGGCTGTGTGTGCATCCCAACCTCCCCGAAATACCTCGCGCCAGCAGCGATCCCTGGACAGTTTATCCGAACTGGCGAGAATGCACAAACGCCACGGAGGATTCTAGAGGTTCGCTTGCCAAGACCAAGCGATTTTGCTACAAAACAACAACTTCTCACAACGACGAAGGTGTCTCAAAACCTTGGGGAATGGTGTAACGGTAGCACAGCAGACTCTGGATCTGCTTGTCTAGGTTCGAATCCTAGTTCCCCAGCTTATCTTCACCACTTCACGCCTCCAATATCCATCGGTTCGCGCACACAGACTCAAACGCGAACCGAGGAATCGTCTTTGCCGTCTTTCATTTTCATAATTTCTGGTTGCCGCGCCGCGGCATGACGACTCAATGCAAAACACTCAAGTCTCACTCCTTTTTTCTCTCCACCTTCCAATAAAATAAAGACACGCTCACTTCGGACGCCAACACGCTCTGGCTTTTCCTAACAGGAGGTTCCGCCATGTCCATCGCCAATCCCCCCACGCCGCTTGCTTCCCCTTCGCGTATCATTCGTGCCCCGCGTGGGCCGGAGCGCGCCTGCAAGGGCTGGGGGCAGGAAGCGGCGCTGCGGATGTTGATGAATAATTTGGACCCGGAGGTGGCGGAAGATCCGGATCGGCTGGTCGTCTATGGCGGCAGCGGCAAGGCGGCGCGGACGTGGCGTGATTTTGACACCATCGTGGCCACGTTGCAAAAATTGGACAACGACGAGACGCTACTGGTGCAATCGGGGAAGCCGGTCGGCGTGATCCGCACGCACGAGCTGGCGCCGCGGGTGTTGATCGCCAATAGTCTGCTGGTGCCGAAGTGGGCGACCTGGGAGGAGTTTCGCCGGCTGGAAGCAATGGGCTTGACCATGTTCGGCCAGATGACGGCTGGCAGCTGGATTTACATCGGCACGCAGGGAATATTGCAGGGGACCTACGAGACGTTCGCCGCCTGCGCCCGGCGCCACTTCGGCGGCAGTTTGGCGGGGCGATTGGTAGTCACGGCGGGATTGGGAGGCATGGGCGGGGCGCAGCCATTGGCCGCCACCATGAACGGGGCCGCCTTCCTGGGGGTCGAGGTCGATCCGGCCCGCATCGAACGCCGCCTGCGCACCGGCTACCTCGACCGCATGAGTGATGATCTGGACGAGGCATTGTCGCTGGTGCTAGCGGCCAAGAACCATCGTCAAGCTCTGTCCGTGGGCTTGGTCGGCAACGCGGCGGCGGTGATGCCGGAGCTGGCGCGGCGCGGCGTGGTCCCCGATGTGCTGACCGATCAAACCTCAGCCCATGACACCTTGAACGGGTACGTGCCGCTAAAGCAACGGGACGATGAAGACCTAGACGCTTTGCGCCGCGAGCGACCGGAAGAATACGTGCGCCGCGCCCTGTCCTCGATTGCCCGGCACATGCAAGCGCTGCTCGAGCTGCGCCAGCGCGGCGCGGTCACGTTCGAGTATGGCAACAACATCCGTGCCCAAGCGGTGTCGGCGGGCGTGGCCGATGCTTTCCGCGTGCCAGGGTTCGTTCCCGAATACATCCGTCCCTTGTTCTGCGAAGGGAAAGGCCCGTTCCGCTGGGCCGCCCTGTCCGGCGATCCCGAAGACATTTATCGTACCGATCAAGCGGTGCTCGACACATTTCCGAAAGATGAAGCCTTGGCCCGCTGGATTCGCCTGGCACGCGACAAAGTCCATTTTCAAGGGCTGCCGGCCCGCATTTGCTGGTTGGGCTATGGCGAACGGATGACGATGGGATTGCGCTTCAATGACATGGTGCGGCGTGGCGAACTGAAGGCCCCCATCGTCATCGGGCGCGACCATCTCGACGCCGGTTCGGTAGCTTCCCCCAACCGCGAGACGGAGGGAATGAAGGACGGCTCCGATGCCATCGCCGATTGGCCGATCCTCAATGCTCTGATCAACACCGCTTGCGGGGCCAGCTGGGTGAGCGTACATCACGGCGGCGGCGTAGGGATCGGTTACAGCCTGCACGCCGGCATGGTGGTCGTGGCCGACGGCAGCGCCGAAGCCGAGCGCCGCCTGCGCCTGGTCCTTACCAGTGACCCCGGCATGGGAGTTCTACGCCATGTCGATGCCGGTTATGAGCAAGCAATGCGCTGCGCGGAGGAACGAGGCGTGGCGGTGCCGGGGTTGAATTATTAGGTCAGCGAGATCGTCTCGCAACGATTTCTGAACTCCTTCGCGTGAATCAAGCAAGGAATCAACGAGATTGGACACTATGCTTCTCCTCCATCATGCCGCGCAGTTGGTCACTGTGTCGCGTTCGGATGAGACTGTGAAACGCGGCCTCTCCATGCGGGACATCCACATCATTCCCGATGGCGCGATGGTTGTCCGGGATGGCGTGATCGATTGGGTCGGGCCGACGGCAGAGCTGCCGCCAGTGCCGGCGGCTGCGGAAGTGATCGATGTCAGTGACAAAGTGGTGCTGCCGGGTTTCGTGGACAGTCATACGCATCTCATCTTCGCCGGCAGCCGGGAAGACGAGTTCGAGCAACGATTACAGGGCAAAACCTATCAGGAAATCGCGGCCCAGGGAGGCGGCATCAACGCCTCCGTCCGCCAGGTGCGCGCGGCATCCCGGCCAGAGCTGAAAGCCCTGGCTCGGCAGCGATTGGAGTGGTTGTTGCGATTTGGCGTCACGACCGTGGAGGTGAAAAGCGGCTATGGCTTGTCGCTGCGGGATGAGCTGAAATGTCTGGAAGTCGTCGCCGAGCTGAACGCCGAGGGGCCGGTCGAGTTGGTGGCGACGTTTCTGGGCGCCCATGTGGTGCCGCCGGAATACGCCACCGAGCGGGATGAGTACGTGCGCTTGGTCGCCGAGGAGATGTTACCGGAAGTCGCCCGCTGCCGGCTGGCGGACTTCTGCGACGTGTTCTGTGAAACAGGAGTCTTTTCGCTGGAAGAAACCGAACATATCCTGCACAAAGCCCATCTGTTGGGGTTCGGCCTAAAGCTGCACGCCGACGAGCTGACGCCGTTGGGGGGGGCCGAGCTGGCGGCGCGGCTGGGGGCAACATCCGCCGATCACTTGTTGTGCATCACCGATGTCGGGATCGATGCCTTGGCCCGGTCGGAGACGGTGGCGGCGTTGCTGCCGGGAACGGCATTTTTCCTGGGCATGGATTATGCCCCCGCCCGCCGACTCATCGAGCGCGGCGTGGCCGTGGCCGTGGCCAGCGATTGCAACCCCGGCACCTGTCCCAGCGAAAACCTGCCGCTGGCTGGGGCGATGGCCTGCACGCAAATGGGCATGTTACCGGCGGAAGTCGTCAGCGCCTTGACACTGAACGCCGCCGCTGCGCTGCGCCGGGCCGAGCGGGTTGGCTCGTTGACTGTGGGCAAGCAAGCCGACTTCATCGTATGCGCGGTTCCCGATTACCGGCACTTGTTTTATCACTTCGGAGTCAACCATGTCGAGCGTGTCTTCAAACGAGGCCGGTTGGTCTGGTCTGCTGCGACTGCCGCGCCAGCCGGAGTGCGTCCAGTCGCGCCCGGATGATCCACGCTTGGGGGAGATCATCGAGTATTGGCAAGGTGATGTCTCCGCCGTGCGGCCAGGGCGAGCGGTGTTGATCGGCTTTCCCCAAGATGAAGGGGTGCGGCGCAACGGCGGTCGTCCCGGAGCCACCGAAGCGCCGCGCGCCATTCGCCATCGACTACACCGCTTGACGCCGTGGGACGCGCTGGCCGACGTCGATTTGCGCGACCAACCGCCGTTGGACGTGGGGGACGTGCGCATCACCGGCACGCTGGAGGAGACGCAGCAGGCACTGGGAAACGTGGTGGCGGCCGTGCTGGCGGCGGGCGCGGTGCCCGTCGTGCTCGGCGGCGGACATGAAACAGCTTATGGACATTATCTAGGCTATGTCGCTAACCGACAGGCCGTGGGCATCCTGAACATCGACGCCCATTTGGACGTTCGACCTGTTCCAGGGGGACAAGGACACAGCGGTTCGCCGTTTCGTCAGGCGCTGGAACATCCCCATCATCCTTTGCCGGGGCCGAACTACGTATGCCTGGGGGCGCAGCCTGGCAGCGTCAGCCGTGATCATTGGCGGTACGTGCGCGACAGAGGGGGGGCAGTGCGTTGGGCGGAGGCTATCGAGAAGGAGAGCGAAGCCTTTTCCCAGGAGCTGGAACGCTTGGCCCGCTCAGCAGGTTCGGTCTATGTCACCTTGGACGCCGACGCCGTGCGTGCCGCCGATGTGCCGGGCGTCAGCGCGCCCAACTCGGGCGGACTGAGCGGCGCCGTGGTGCTGCGCTACGCGCGGCTGGCGGGGCGTTCACCCCAGGTGTCTAGCTTCGACCTGGTGGAAATCTGTCCGCCGCTCGACCGGGATGAGCAGAGCGTGCGCTGGGCTGCCCATGCGATCTGGCATTTTCTCATCGGCGTGGCCCAGCGCTAGGCTGCTAAGAGAGCATGAACTTCGCGCTGGGAGATGTTCGCCAACCCTCTTGTAGAGTGACTTCATTTCCCTATAATTAGCTCTTTAATCCCATAATCCAAACTTTGAGAAGGAGGTGACGCATGGCTGGGCGACGCAGAAGTAAAGGACGGCGCAAGGTAGGACGGAAAAAGCGCCGCATGCGCAGCCGGATTCGCCATCGCAAATAGGCCTGCCAGTGACTCGCTCTGCCGTAGCGTCTTCGCGCGGCCAAAGAGCCAGTCGCCGAATTGTCCGTGATTCCGACCAGTCAGCGACTGTCCCTATTGGCAACGCGCGAACAACGGCTTTATCGTCCTCCCACGAACATGCCCCCCGTGAACAGCGGATCCAACGCGAAGAAATTATCCAGCACATCCAAGGTCACACCATCGAAAACGCGCGTATGCGGTCCACCTCCTGGGCCAGTGCCGGTGAGGATGTTGCCGCCGCCACCTTCGCGCGTCACCATTCCGACACGCACGCCCCCCGTGAAGTTATGATCGTACGCAAAAAAGCCTTTCAATACGGTAGCGTCGCCGCCGTTGAAGACTTTCACATGCGGCCCGCCCCCCGCGCCGGCGCCGGTAATGATTTCCGCCGATCCATTCCCATCCAAGTCCCCCGCCGCTATCCACACCCCGCCCGCAAAGGACGGCGCGTAGGCGAAAAAGCTGGCTACCACCACGCCATCGGCGCGAAAGACTTTGACATGCGGTCCCCCCCCCGCGCCCGGCGCGGTGATGATCTCATCGGCCCCCACGCCGTCGAAGTTGCCCGCCGCCACGTGAACGCCACCGGTGAAATTGGGCGCGTAGGCGAAGAAGTTGCCGAGCGGCCCCGGCAATAAAGTGGCTGTGCCGTTGTCAATCTTGAAGCTGCGGACGTGTGGTCCTCCGCCGGCCCCCGCCCCAACGATCACTTCCATCGTATTGTCGCCATCGAGATTTCCCGCCGCAACGAAGACGCCGCCGGTGAAGTTGGCATTAAAGGCCATGAAGCTGGCCAACACAGTCAAATCCACACCGCTGAAGACCTTGATGTGCGGTCCGCCGCCGGGACCAGGAGCCGTGATAATGTCCGGAATGCCATCGCCATTGACATCGCCGACCGCGACACGAACCCCGCCCGTGAACGAGGGAGAGTAAGCAAAGAAGGAAAACAGTAGCGTGCGGTTCTGGGAATCGAACACTCGGACCAACGGACCACCGCCGGTATCCGCTCCAATCGCATATATTCCCACCGTGACAATGGATAGGACGCCGTCTTGAAAATCGAAGACGTAATTGGCGGCGGTCAAGGTCCCCACTTCGATTTGAATGGCATACTGTCCCGGCGGACTGAATTGCGTCGCCGAGGTTGACAGCACTGGTTCCCCATTGACCCCGCTGCTGGCGAGGTCTTCCCCGGTCACGAAACCCGTGATGGTGAAGGTCAATTCGGGATTGGGCATGCCGAAGCCCTTGAACTTATTGTCGGCACGCACCGTCAACGAAGCCGGCGTGATGTCCGCCTGAGTGGTGACAGGGGAGGAAGCCAAGGTGTAGTTGCCCGCGTCGGCGCCGCTGAGCGCAAGGCCGCTGACAGTCACGGTCTTGTTCGTGCCCACATTCTTGTTGTTGAAGGTGGCGCTGGTAAACGTGACGGTCAGCACGTCGCCGGCAATCCGATCATCGCTGAAGTTGATGGTCGCGTTGACAGTGCCGTCATACACTTTGTTTTGTGCCTGGGCAGTGACATTCAGGGTTCGCGCCGTAATGTTGGCCGTCGTCGTGGCTGTCGGAGAGACCGTGTAATTGGCCGCGTCGGCGCCGGTGATCGAAATACCACTCACTGTTACCGTCTTGTTGGTGCCGACATTCTTGTTGTTGAAGGTAGCACTGGTGAAATGGACGGTTAGGACATCGCCGCTTACCCGGTTGTCGGACAGGGTGACGGTGGCATTGGCGTTGCCGTCATAGACTTTGTTCTGCGCCGTGGCGCTGACGGTCAGAGTTCGTGCCGTGATGTTAGCTGTGGTCGTGGCCGTGGTCGATCCCAAGGTGTAGTTGCCGGCGTCGGTACCCGTGATCGAAATACCGCTGACGGTGACGGTCTTGTTGGTGCCCACATTCTTGTTGTTGAAGGTGGCGCTGGTGAACGAGATGGTGAGCACATCCCCCGCCACACGATTATCGGACAGGTTGACGGTGGCATTGGCGTTGCCGTCATACACCTTGTTCTCGGCCGTGGCGCTGACGGTTAGCGTCCGGACGGTAATGTCCGCCTGGGAAGAGGTGGGCGGAGAGGTCAGGGTGTAATTGCCGGCGTCGGCGCCACTTAGATTGACGCCGCTGATGGTAACAGGTTTATTGGTGCCCACATTCTTGTTGTTGAAGGTGGCGCTGGTAAACGTGACGGTCAGCACGTCGCCGGCAATCCGATCATCGTTGAACGTGATGGTCGCGTTGACAGTACCGTCATACACTTTGTTTTGTGCCTGGGCAGTGACATTCAGGGTTCGCGCCGTGATGTTGGCCGTCGTCGTGGCTGTCGGAGAGACTGTGTAATTGGCCGCGTCGGCGCCGGTGATCGAAATACCACTCACTGTCACCGTCTTGTTGGTGCCGACATTCTTGTTGTTGAAGGTAGCACTGGTGAAATGGACGGTCAACACGTCCCCGCTAAGCCGGTCATCCGACAGTGTGACACTGGCATTGGCGTTGCCGTCATAGACTTTGTTCTGTGCCGTGGCGCTGACGGTCAAGGGACGCGGGTTAATGATTATGGTGAATTGGCGAGAAGTGTTGGACGAGGCGGAGTCGGTGACGGATACGGTGAAGGTGAAGCTACCAGCGGCGGTGGGAGTCCCGCTAATCTGTCCGGTGGCAGCCGCTAACGTCAGTCCATTGGGCAACGCGCCGGCGCTGATGCTAAAGGAAAGAGGCGGTGAACCATTGACCGTCTCGATGGTCTGACTGTAAGCGGTGCCATAGGTGCCATTGGGGAGACTCGTGGTGGTGATGGCGAAGGCTGGCGCCAATTCAAAGGCGCCAATGTCCAGCCGCCCGCCGCTGACACGCGGAAAGCCAGTGCCGCGTTGGTCGAAGTTCGGCGGCGGGGTAAAGGCGGGATTGCCGGCGTCGATGGCGAGACTGCCCGTGACCAAGGCATGGGTGCGCGTCGGACCGCCATTGTTGGCCAGGGTGGTGTTCAAAATCGTGCTGGTGACGAGTGTTCCCGTACTGCCATCGCCGACGATGTTGCCATTCGTGCCTCCATGAGACAATCCCCCTGCCGTGCCGGCATCGCCGATGAGGTTGAACGTACCGCTGAAACTGCCGGACAGGTCATTGGGAGTAGTCCCTGAACCGAGAAAATTGCCGGCGACAATCGTGTTATGGAGCGTGATGGCGCCGCCTCCCACACGACGGATGCCGCCGCCGCCAGTGGTGGGCGGTGGATCGGAATCGTTCGCATTGGCGCGATTGCCGGTGATCGTGCTATGGGTGATCGAAATGGTGCCTCCCGAACTGGTATTGTGGATACCGCCGCCCAGGTTATTGGCTAAATTTCCAGAGATAGTGCTATTGCTAATGACGTAAGTGCTGGATGTCGTATTGTAGAGGCCACCGCCGTTACCGTTAGTGCTGCTCGCAGTGATGACGGAGTTTGAGGCAATGGTACTATCAGAAATCGTAATGGCACTGGATGAGGCTGCGTGAATGCCGCCGCCAAAGTTTGTGGCTGTGTTGCTGACGATTTCCACGGCAGTTAAATTGAGCGTCCCGCCGATCACATTGATGCCGCCGCCCACTTGGTTGCCGGTGCCGGAAGCCGTCGCCGTGCCACCGGTGACAGTAACTCCTTCCAAGTTGAGCGTGGCGCCGCTGAGAACATGGAAGACACGATCCTCCAAAGCGGGAATCCCCAGGCCGACATTGCCCCCCGCGTGGATGATCGTCTGATTGGCCCCGGCCCCCACGATGGTGATGGTGCCATTGTTGAGAATATCCAGGTCCCCGGTCGCCGCCGCATCCTCCCCCACGCCGGCAATGGTCAAGTAATAGGTGCCGGCCTGCAAGCGAATCTCGAAATCCCCGGCGGTATTGTTGGCCTGGATCACCGCTTCACGCAGGGAGATCACGCCGTCACCGGGGTCCACCACATCAGCAAAGGTGGTGACGTTGATGATCGTCGCTGGAGCCAAGCGGTCTTCCAGCGTCTCTACGGTTAAACAGCACCGCCGGTTCGGCCTGGAAGGGGGTGAAACCAACAGCCAACGCCGCCAGGACACCCATTTGTGGTACCAAGGGAGTGCGCGCATCTCGTGTTCCTTTCTCAGTTGTGATTTCAAGGTATAAACTCGTGCCAGCAAGGAGCGATAAAAAACAGCAAGGTAGGCAAGCAGGAGATTTTCAATCCGCCATGCGGAAAGTCCGCGCATGATCGCGGGACTTTGAAGCAAGCATTTTGGGAGTTAGTATGAGGTTCAATCGTGAAAACTAAATCGTTCTCAGTTGAAGATCATGTGAAGTTGTGACGGACCAAAATCTGGTTTGACTAATATATGACACTGTCGCGTGCGGTCTTTATCGCCTACTTGTCACCCTTGTTCACGCCTTGTTCTCATTTGATATAATGAAGTCATTGATTCCGAGCAGTGCGGCATCGAAATGTTGATCTGAGCGTGCTCAATCCTTATCTTAAATTTGTGCCGACGGCATAGGGGAGAACGCCGGCACGAAGCCACGATGACGTTCCTCGATGAAGGATGTCCACCATGCGCACGACACACCTCATGCATTATGCGTTTCGGGCGCGCGATCCTCGGCGGCTTGGCCATTTTTACGCGAACTTGTTCGAGGGGCAGTTTGTATTACATCCGGTGATGGTGCCTTTGGGGATCATCCTGGTGAAGATCAATCATCCCGAAGCATTGTTCAACGGCCTGCTGGAGTTTTGGCCCTGGGACATTGTCTGGGATGGGGCGGAGGCAGTCTTTCGCAAAATTCCGCCGCGGCCCAGCCCGACCTCGTATGGCCATCTGGCGGTGTACGTGCCTAAGAGCACCGAAGAAATCGTGGCCGAGTTGGATCAGCGCGGCATCGCGCACCGTCTGGAGCCGCGCGGCATCGGCTTGAAGATACCGACTATTGACGACCCCGAAGGGAACATGATCGAGCTGTTTCCTAATCTCGAACACATGGACCTGCCGCCGGGAGCGCTGGTGCCCCCCGCTCAAGCCGACGCTGCCATCGCACACTTGAAGCAACAGTTTAACGCCAAATCGGCACAACTGCGGCCGGAGCAAGGCTATCCGTTGCTAATGTTCGAGGGTTGACAAGAGATTTCCCAAATATCCATCGGAAGCGGAACATGAGTCACAAAACCTGGGGCGGGCGGTTCAGCGGCGGCACGGATGACCGCGTGGAAGCATTCACCGAATCCATCAGCTTCGACCAGCGCTTGTACCGCCATGACATTCAAGCCAGCCAGGCCCATGCTCGGATGCTGGCCAAGGTCGGTCTGTTGGCACCGGAAGAGGCCGAGCGCATCGCCGCCGCCTTGGCGGAAATCGGTAGCGAGATCGAACAGGGACAATTCACGTTCACTATTTCCCTGGAAGATATTCACACGCACATCGAACGTGCCCTGATCGACCGGCTCGGCGACCTGGGCCGGAAGCTGCACACCGGCCGCAGCCGGAACGATCAGGTCGTCACCGATGTCAAGCTCTGGGTGCGCGATGCCATCGACGAGATCGACCACCGGCTGCACGAGCTGCAAGCCGCCTTGCTGGACGCCGCCGAGCGCGAGCGCGACTTGGTGCTGCCCGGTTACACGCACTTGCAGCGCGCCCAGCCGGTGTTGGCGGCGCATTATTTCCTGGCCTACATTGAGAAATTCCAACGCGACCGAGAGCGCTTGGCCGACTGTCGCAAACGGGTCAATATCCTGCCACTGGGGGCCGCCGCGTTGGCCGGGACGACGCTGCCCATCGACCGCGACAGCGTGCGCCAGCAGCTCGGCTTCGACGCCGTGGCCAGCAATAGCCTGGATGTTTCCAGCGACCGCGATTTCGCTTTAGAGTTTGTCTTTTCATTGTCAGTAATTGCCTTGCACCTGAGCGGTTGGGCCGAGGAGTGGATTCTGTGGGCGACGACGGAATTCAACTTCCTGGAACTGCCCGACGCTTTTTGCACTGGCTCCAGCATCATGCCGCACAAGAAAAATCCGGATGTGTTGGAACTGACGCGCGGCAAATCGGCGCGGGTGGTGGGGGATTTGCAACGTTTGCTGGTGCTGGTGAAGGGGCTGCCTCTGGCCTATAACCGCGATTTGCAGGAAGATAAGGAAGCCCTATTCGACGCCTTCGACACGGTGAACGCGCTGCTGGAGTTGGCGGCCCCCCTGATTCGGGAAACACGCTTTCGCCACGCTGCCATCGCCGCCCGGCTGGAAGATGGCTTTCTGGATGCGACGACTTTGATGGAATTTTTCATCGCGCAAGGAATGCCGATGCGCTCGGCCCATGAAGCGGTCGGTAAACTGGTCCGGCTATGTGAGGAGCGCCGTTGCCGGTTGGCGGAATTGCCAGCGGAAACGTTCGATTCGATTCGCTCCGGCCTCGGTTCGGAGGTATATAAAGTGCTAGGGGTACAAAATGCCTTGACAGCGTTCCGTTCGGTTGGCTCCACGGCACCGGCGGAAGTGAGGAAACAGGTAGAGGCGTGGCGAAAGAGAATGCAACAAAAGTAAAAAAGGCCTGAACACGTTATAGATGGCCGTTTGGTCCCAGGCCTGAAGCCCTGGGCTATCGAAAAGACCGAAGAATAACCTTCACTCATGGACCACTTTCACTACTCCGAACGTAATCTCTATTGTGAGGATGTGCCGGTTCGGCACTTGGCGGAGCGGTACGGGACGCCGTTGTTCGTGTATAGCACGGCGACCTTGTTGCATCATTTACGGCAATTGCAGACGGCCTTCGCGGCGGTGGAGACGTTGCTGTGTTACAGCGTCAAGACCAACGGCAACTTGAGCATCTGCCGTCTAATGGCCGAGCATGGTTCCGGTTTTGACGTGACCAGTGGCGGTGAGCTATACCGAGCGCTGCAAGCGGGGGGCAAGGGGGAGCACATCGTCTTTGCTGGCGTGGGTAAGACCGATGAGGAAATTCGCTTTGGCCTCCAAGCCGGTGTGTTGATGTTCAACGTCGAAAGTGAGGCGGAGTTGCACGCCATCGCCGATGTGGCCAAGGCCAGCGGGCACCGCGCCCAAGTGGCGCTGCGGGTCAATCCGGCCCTGCCCCCCAAGACCCATGTGAAGACCGATACTAGCGTCAAGGGAACGAAATTTGGCTTGGATATTGACACCGTGCTGGAAGTGGCCCATCAATTCGTTGGTAATCCCTACGTGCGCATCGCCGGGTTGCACATGCATCTGGGATCGCCGATCACCACCACGGAGCCGTATCGGCAAGGGGCCGAGAAAGGGAAATTTCTCGTTGAAAAACTGCGGCAGCAGGGGCATCGTATCGAATATATGAACATGGGGGGCGGTTTCGGCATCCATTATCGCAAGCAGGAAGCGCCGCCGGCCAGCGCTTTCGCCGCGGTCATCGTGCCAGCGGTACAAGAAGCGGGCTGTAAGCTGGTGCTGGAACCGGGGCGATTCATTGTCGGCAACGCGGGCATCCTGGTCAGTAAGGTGATTTTCACGAAGGAATCGGGGGGCAAGAATTTCATCATTCAAGATGCCGCCATGAACGACCTGATCCGACCGACGTTGTACGAGTCGTTTCATCGCATCTGGCCGGTGGCGCCGGGAGCGGATTATCCAGCGCCACCGGAGGATTATGAGGCCGACATCCCCGGCACGCAATCCTACGATGTCGTGGGGCCGGTGTGTGAATCCGGCGATTTCCTGGCCAAGGACCGCCGCTTGCCGCCGCCACGCCGGGGAGAGTTGCTGGCCACGTTCAGCGCCGGTGCTTACGGCATGACTATGAGTTCCAATTACAACAGCCGGCTGCGAGCGGCGGAGGTGCTAGTCGATGGCGCCAATCATCGCTTGATTCGCCGCCGGGAGACGTATGAAGACCTCGTCCGGGCCGAGGTCGAGATCTGATTGGCAAATGGGTCCGATTGGCTCGCGGCTATCCTGTTCACCAGGAGCCTGACGGCCCCTGCTCGCCAGTTTGTGCCGGAATCACAACGGGAGGCAACCACCATGTTCTCACGCATGGGACCTGTATTCGTGATACTGTTCGTTCTGGTCGGGATCGCGTCACCAGTGACGGCCCAAGAGGATTTCCGCGACTATCGCCAGTTCTTCAAGAAGCCGGAAACTGCCCCGGAATATTGGAACGCGATGAAGTTCGAGATCGATGTCGGCCAATTCGAGTTGGCCGCCGGTCATCTACTCGGTTTCCTCAACGCCGGTCCCACCGACGAGGAATTACTGCAAATCGAAGAAAAGGAAGGTATGTCCTCTTTCCTTCGTTTGCGAAATATCCCCAAGTGGTACGACGATCCCAAGAAAGACAAGGAAGAAAAACAGGTTCGCGAACAGGTGGAGAACCTCATCAATCGTGTCGCGGAGGTGTTGGAGAAAAAACTCACCGACCCAGATCGGATCAATAAATTCATCAACAATCTGAGTGCCACGCCGGAGGAACGGGTCTTCGCCATCCGTGAGCTGCGCCGCTCCGGAGCGGCGGCCATGCCGCATATCATCAACAGATTGCTGGAAAGCAAAGGCAACGCCCCGGTGCAAGCCGCCATCCTGACGACCTTGCCCCGCTTGTACAAGAACACCGTCCCGCCACTGTTGGCCGCCCTGGATGTGCCGGACCCGGAATTGAAAGTAGCCCTGATCGATGTCTTGATGAGGCGGGCTGAGACGGACGCCGTGCCGTTTCTGTGGTACTGGTCGGCGGCGCCAGACCAGCCGCGGACGGTGCGGCAAAAAGCGCTGCAAACCTTGGCGTATCTCACCGAATCCACTCCCGACAAGATGCAGCCAGCTCACATTATGTTGACGCGCCTGGCGGAGAATTATTACCGCCACCGCGTCCGCTTCGCCGATCCTCAGCAAGTGATCATTTGGCAATGGGATGGCAACAAGCTGGTGTCCCGGAATGTCTCCCCCAGCCAGGCCGAGGAGTATTATGGCTTGCACTTCGCGCGCCAAGCGTTGGAGCTGGAGCCGCGCTACGAGCCGGCCCAGGCGCTGTTCGTCAGCTTGGCCCTGGATAAGGCGTATGAAAAGGCGGGGCTGGATCAGCCGCTGTTCCAGGCCGCGCCAGGGTTGAAGGCTCTGCTGGCCCAAGTCAACGCGGCGCTGCTGATACGGGTGCTCGATCAAGCGCTGGTGGACAATCGCTTGCCGGTGATTCTGGGGAGCGTGCGGGCCTTGGCCGAGTTAGGGGACGTGCGCGCCGCCCAGCCCAGCGCTCAGCGCTATTCCGTGCTGGAACGCGCCTTGAACTATCCCGACCGCCGCGTGCAGATGGCCGCCGTTGACGCCTTGCTCCGGCTACGCGGCGTACCGACTACCTCCAGTGGGCGTATGGTCGATGTCTTGCGACGTATGTTGGCCGCTGGCGCTACGCCCAAGGCATTGATCGCCGACCTGGAACCCGCCCGCGCCGAAGCCCTGGCCGCTGGCGTCAAGCAAGCTGGCTTCGAGCCGGTGATTGTCACGACAGGCCGCGACGTGCTGCGCCGCTTGCGCGAAGCTGGGGATATTGACCTGTTGCTGATCGACCGTTCCATTCCCGATCCCGAATTGCCCTATCTGCTCAGCCAATTGCGGGCCGACATCGACGGCGGGCGGCTGCCCGTGTTCGTGACATTGGGCGGCAACGATTTGACACCGATTGAGACCCTGCGCCTACAGCGCTGGTTGGAACAATACCCCTTCGTCACGCTGTTGCCGCTGCCGGTTCCCAGCGTGCTCAAGACGGTGCTGCCCGCCCAGGTGACGGCGGCGATGGGACAGCCGTTGTCCGAGGCGGAACGCGCGGGGTTTGCCGCCGAGGCGATGATCTGGCTGCGCAAGATGGCCGTGGGAGAGCTGCCCGGTTATGACATTCGCGTGGCCGAGCCAGCCATCCTCCAAGCTCTGGAAGCCGACGATCTGGCCCACCTCGCCTTGCAAACCTTAGGCCGCCTGCCCGGACAGAAAGCGCAGCGCGAGCTGGCGCGGTTTCTGCTCGATGAGAGCCGAATGCCACAACTGCGCGCCGCCGCCGCCGAGGAGCTGTTGCGCCACATCCAGGCCCATAGCGTGTTGCTCTCCTATCCGCAACTGCGCGCCATCGACCAGCTCCAGGCGCTGGCCGACGATCCGCGCTTGAAGTCAGCCACGGCTCCGTTGATCGGCGCCCTGCGTCCCGACCCGCGCCGCACCGGCCAAACCCTGCAAACGTACACTCCTGCCCCACCACCAGAACCTGTCCCCGGACAGGAAGCGCGTTGAGCAACCGCGACGAGCACGAGACAAAGGGCCTATCAGGATATATTCATGTCAATGCCAAATGTCTCGTGCTCGCCCAGTTCTTGAAAAAGTGATCATCCCGTGACCATTCCCCCTGCTTTTCGGTTTCATTTTCGTTCTCCCGCCTATAATAGAAATATACCGCCCATGTTGGATGTGGCGGTTCGCTCCCTTCAGGGAGGCTAAACACATCCCCCATACAACGCTCACGAAGCGGTGTGAATGTCGAAGCTGTGTCATATCTCTGTTCGGAAGAACGGTTGTCCCGGAAGGAGCAGGCCATGCAACGCATTCTGTCCCACGATCATCGCGGCAATCACCACCCCTTGCCGCGTCCGTCTCGATCTATTCCGGGGAAACTAGGCCCACGGCGGATTTTACTAGTCGATGATAGCGACTTGTCGCGCCGGCAGTTGCAGGTGTTATTGCAAGTCGATGCCGATTTGCGGGTGGACGGCGTCCGAGACGGTGTTCAAGCGTTGGAACAATTGGAACACCACACTTACAGCCTGGTGATCACGGATTTACGGATGCCTGGCATGGATGGCATGCGCTTGATCGAGGAAATCCAAAAACGGCGCTTGCCGGTCACGGTGATCGTCACAACGGGCAGCGGCGGCGTGCAGGAAGCGGTGCAAGCCATGCGCATGGGGGTGTATCATTTTCTGACCAAGCCCATCGATGTTGATTACCTGCGTCTGGTGGTGCGGTACGCTTTGCAAGATCGCGCGCTGCAGGATGAAGTCGCCCAGTTGCGCGAGCAGTTGCAACGGCGTTTTGCCTTTCATCACATGTTAAGCAAGAACCGGGCCATGCACGCCATCTTCGAGCTGGTGAATAATCTTTCCCATTCCCATGCCACGGTCTTGATCGAAGGGGAAACCGGCACCGGTAAGGAACAACTGGCCCGCGCCATCCACGAATTGTCCACGGATCGCCCTGGCCCGTTGGTGCCGGTGAATTGCGCCGCCTTGCCCGAAAGTCTGTTGGAGAGCGAGTTATTCGGCCATGAGAAGGGAGCCTTCACCAGCGCGGTGGGGCAACGCCGGGGACGGTTCGAGCTGGCGGACAAGGGGACGATCTTTCTCGATGAAGTGGGGGACATCCCGCCGACCATGCAAGCCAAGCTGCTGCGCGTCTTGCAAGAACGGCGCTTTGAACGAGTCGGCGGCAGCGAAACGATTGAGGTGGATGTGCGCGTGATTGCCGCCACCAATCGCCCCTTGCTGAAACTGGTGGGGGAAGGTCAATTTCGAGAGGATTTGTACTATCGGCTCAATGTCGTCAAAATCGATTTGCCGCCGTTGCGCCAGCGGCCCGAAGACGTTCCGCTGCTAGCCCGGCATTTCGTGGAGAAATACACCACGCCGGGCACTGCCGCGAAAATCATCGATCCCGCCGCCATGCAGGCGCTTTTGCAATATCACTGGCCTGGCAACATCCGCCAGCTGGAAAACGCCATCGAGCGCGCCTGCATCACCGCGACGGGGGACCGCATTCGCCGAGACAACCTCCCCCCTGAAATCTTGGAACAGGCTCAGACCCCGCGCCGAACCGCCGCGCTGGACCTCGGCCGTCCGTTGCCGGCCATCGTCAAGGAAGCCACCGCCGCCCTGGAACGGGATTACATCTGCAAAGCCCTGGAAAAAACGCATGGCAATATCGGCAAGTGCGCCCGACTCTGCGGCTTATCGCGGCGCAGCATCAGCGTCAAGCTGGCCCAATATCAGATTGATAAAACCAAGTGGAAAATCAACCATCGCCGGCTCGATGTCGTTTAAGGGAACGCTGATCCATGACGATCATGCCGACCATACCGATTTTCCATCTCTGACTCACGCCTCCGCCGGCGCGACTGGTTTGGTGGCATCGACACCCAAGGCGGCCAAGCCGGACAGTAGGAAAGAGGCAGCGCAGATGACGAACACCAAGTCCCAGTTGCGGGCGTTCCCCAGGTAGGCAAAATGATCCAGCACGCGTCCTAGAATGAGGGGGGAGAGAGCCGCCGCCAGGTTACCCCACATGTTCCCCCAACCGAGCACCGAGCCGACATGCTTGCCGCCCACATCTTGCATGAAGGCCCACACCGACGGAATACCCAAGTCCGTCGTCAGCGCCACGAACGCCAGGACGAGGGTTATCGGCCACGGCGACTCCAAGAAAACACAAGCGATGAAGCCCCCCATCCCCAGGAAGCGCGTCAAGGCCATGGGCAAGGCTCGGCCCCAGCGCAGCCCCAGGCGCTGCGTCAGCCAGTCTGTCAACCAACCTCCCGACAACATGCCGAACATGCCGATGAAGACCGGTAGCCCCGCCATCCAACCCCGCTCCACCACCGGCACACGATGCACCTCGGCGAGATAACGCGGCAAATACAACACCAGAAAGACCCAACCGAAATTGGTTCCGAATTGTGACAAAGAGCTGAACCACAGGCTGCGGCTGGCGAAGATGTAACGCAGGGGGAGGCGGGACGCCGGACCGGCGGCGCTGGCCATGCCAGGGGGCCGGCCTTCCGCGATCCGTTCCTGCTCGGCCGTGTTGCACCAGGGATGTTCCTTGGGGGAATCACGCACGCCGAACCAAAACGCCACTGCCACCAGGATCCCCGCGATGCCATAGACGTACATCACTGGCCGCCACCCCGCGCCATACACTTTGCGAATCGCGTCGGGATACGCCGCCTCCAGCAACAGGCGATTGCGGCGTTCGATTTGTGGTGGCGTTAAGTCACTGTCAGGCAAAGCGGCCAACCGGCGGGCTTCTTGGGGTAAGTCGAAGTCATTGACATCGACATGCTGGTACAAATCGCGGCGGGCAATCACTGCGTTCAAGCCGCTGACCAGTGCGGGTGGAACCTCGGCGGACGGTGACCGGGCCGCTAACTCTGGCAGCTCCGCGCTGGCTGCCGCTGGCAGCATGGTCCGTAGCATGTCGCTCAGCTGGCTGGCTGGCATCGCTTCCCGCTGGAGCAAGTGCCGGCTCAAGGCCGGCGCGTTCAGCACATCTTGGGACGTGAGCAATGAGGAGACGGTCAAGGGGACGAAGGCCACCATCAAGTAGGCGGTGAGCACCGGCGCCGCCGCCCCACCGATGCGCCCGCCGAAAGCGACACAGGAACTCGCCAAGCCGCGACTGCGAAAGGGAACCCACCGACTCACCACCCCGGCACTGGTGGGATATGCTCCCGCCTGCGCCAGGCCAACCCCAAAGCGCAAGAACAGCACGGCGACAAACACCGTCGCCATCCCCATCAGCCCAGTGAAGAGCGACCAGAACAAGACATACAGCGCCAGCATCAGCCGTGCCCCGAAGCGGTCACTCAACCAACCCGACGGCACCTGGGCCAAGGCGTAGGTCCAAAAGAACGCGCTGAGCAACAAATCGGTTTGCGCGTTGCTCAACCCCATGTCTTCCTTCATGAACCGCTCAGTGAATGATAGACAAAAGCGGTCCAGGTAGAGCAACATGGCCGTCAGCGTGGTGAGGCCCACGATCCAGAAACGGACGTGACTGGGTTTCATGCCGTTCGGTGGCTCTGTCTGGTATGAAGAACTCAATGCCATGAAGCGTACATCCGCGCGCGAGAAAACATCGTTGGGAAGCGGCGTCAATCAAGGGAGTGTAACAGACCAACCGCGCGGATGAAAGCATGACGAGGAAAAGTAGTAAGCGTCCGGCAAGTGAGCGCAGGCGCAAGTCTTCGGATAGCAGCCTGTCATCGTAGGGGCGGCAGCCTTTCCACGCATGATTTTGCAACGTCGATGAACCACCCCGCTGCTGGAACCGTAAGGAAAGCAGTGGTTCGCAAGTCGGCTTCAGTCCGGCTCAAGAGGACGCGGTTTCCCCGCGGGCACGATGGCCCACGTTACGCATGTCGGGGATGGGCACGAGGCCGCATCGTGTCACGCGGGATATGGGGGCCGGTCGGAAGAGGCAACGTGGACGCGGAACTCCCAGCCTGTGACGATTCGTCGTCCTGAAGCCGACAGGCGAACACCTCTGATTAAGTGATAGGTCATCATCTTTTTTATCGGTTCATCCCTTCATGGAACTCGTCCCATGGGAAAGGAGAAACACGCCATGAGAAAGCGTTCGTGGGCTGGCTGGTTGCTGGCGGCGGCGACGCCGGGCCTGGTCTTGGCCGCGCCGGACGTTAGCGACGCCCTGCCGAAAACGAAACCCTATGTTGGCATCGCCTTGCAAGCCCCGCCGGAGGCCGGCGTGACTGGCGCTTGGATCGCGCACGTGGCTCCCGACAGCCCGGCGGCCAAGGCTGGCTTGCGGCGCGGCGACGTGATCACCCACGTCAATGACAAAGACATAGAAAATCCACAAGCCGTCATCGACCGCGTGGCCGCCCAGCAGCCCGGGGACGAATTGACCTTCACGGTCATGCGCGACGGTCAGGAACATGCCTGCAAAGTGACCCTCGGAATACGGCCTGTCGTTCAACTTCCCCCCATGCCCTCCTTCCCCCGGACGCGCGACACGGCGTTCTTGGGCGTCCACATCGACGAACTTACTCCTGAGATGAAGGACCGACTAAAAGTGGACGTCGATCATGGCGCTGTGGTGATGGATGTCATACCCGATTCCCCCGCCGCCGAGGCGGGGCTGAAGGTCGATGATGTCATCACGTTGGTCAACGACCGCAAGATCGACGGGCCACGGGAGCTGCGCGCCGCCGTGCGTGAAATGGGGGTTGGTAAGGAAGTGACGTTGCGTGTGAACCGCGGCGCGAACAGTATGGATATTCAGGTGACACTGGGCGCCTTGCCCATGCGTTTGGGCATGATCGACGACCTGGACGGATTCCGCCCGTTGCTGGACCGCCGCTTCATGGAATTGCCCGAGAACATCGACCCGGCAATCCGCCAGCGCTTCGAGGAATTGCACAAGCGCTTCAAGCAGTTGGAGAAAGCTGTTCCTCCCACGAACTAACGAGCAGGCAATCCCTCACCACCTCCCTGTTCGGGGGCGATCCATTCTGGGTCGCCCCTTTGTCATTTGGTTGCTGGGGTTTCGCGCCTTCGATTAGCCCATCCCCAACGACCGATCTCTCATCCCAGTCGGAATCATCCACCCGTGAGATTTTTAGGAGCCGGTATTTTATTCAGATCGGCGCCATATAGCGAGTGATCTTCCGGGATATCAGGATCGGATGGAATGACCTGGAAAAAGCTCGGTAAGACTCTCGACAAAGGAAAATCCGCGGCGGCGGGGGTCTTGAACTTGAGCTTCGGATCGGCTTGTTTGGAATCCGATTCAACGGCCAAGCGGCTGGTCCATCGACTAAAATCATAGGGTTGCAGCATGGTCTGGTCTCCCATGGGCTGCTGTGCCAGAATCCAACTGAAACCGCTATACAGATTATTCCGCCCTTCCCACAGCAAGCAGCGGCGCATCTGTTCGTCACTATCCAGGCCGTCCACGTGAACCAAGTCGTTACCACTGCCCGAAGAGAACAGGCAATGGGTGGCGAAAACTTGCGTCGGCACCACCAGCCGACCGTTCTTTCCTTCTTCCTTCCCCGTTCGCAGCCAAATCAGATGATGCCGCAAATAGGTGGTCAAATGGTTAAGCCGCACTTGGGAAGGAACCGTGGAATTGGCCAAGGGGTCTTCCTTGAAGTTGCCGCCGTGGATGGTGAGGAACGAACCATCGATGGCAATCAAGGAATCATTGACGGTCAAGTCGAAGCGGCGGCTGGGTTGCACCGCCAGGACGTCTCCCTTACCACGGATCAAACACTGATCGAGCCGCACTTCGGGATCGGTGCGCGGCGGCAGCGGTCCCATGCGCATCAGCCCCGCCGGCTCGATGAGCGACACCAGGCGGGCGGGGATCCCCGGATTCCCTTCCAACGTGGCCACGCAGTTCTGAAAGGTCACGCGCCCCGCGCCGACCAAACCGATCAAAGATTGGCTGGTGAAGCTGGAACCGCTGGGGGGATGGATGACGAAATACAGATTCTCCAAACGTAGGTGGCCGTCATGCACGCGGAATAAGGCGGCATCCGTTTCGGTGGCTTTGCGCAAGGTCAGGACGGGCTGATACTTGGGATACGGCTTGATGGTCAGTTCGGCCAAATCGCTGCGTTCCAAACGGATCGTCGTATCGACCACCAATTCCGCATTGTGCTTGATGAGGATCACGTCTCCCGCTTGCGCGTCCCCCACCGCCAGATTGAGGCTGGGATAGACCCCTTTTTCGATTTGCGTGACCGAGGGATCGACGATGCGCGGCGAGCGCACGGCGGGTCCGAGGGGTGGTTCCAAGGGCGTGGGATACGTCGATCCCCACGTCGCGGACTCGACACCGATGGCCCGGCGCGAGTCATCCACATGGCGTAGGTCCGAATACAAGACGTTGACCTGAAAAGCGGCGCGCGGATCGGTGTCGAGCTGGGCCAGCGGATCATCACTGGCCCAAGGCATGACACTGGCCGGCAATTCGATGGAGCTGCTCCGGTCGCGCACCGTCGGGGCTTGGCGGAATTCCAGTAGCTCACGATCCGGTAGGTAAGGAGGTCGAACCCACAAGGCCGCCAGATTATGAAAGCAATTGCGCTGATCCTTGGTGGATTCATATTCCACGGTGCCGAGTGTTTCCCCCTGTTGTTGGATGAACACCGCTCCTTCCTCGGCGGCGGAATGGCGCTTCAGCTGCGAAAAGATGCAATTGCCGACTGTCAGTTTGGCCGACGCCCCCTCTGCGAGCAGAAAGACTTTGGAGTTGGGTTCAAGCAGCGTCGAGCTGCTGCTCAAAAAAATCGTGGAATCAAGTATCGGTTTCGGCCCGCGTAGATGGAACAGCGCTTGATGCGGTCCCCAGGCGCAGTTGATCGCCGCCACACGGGCCAAGCCGTTGACACGGATCGCGTCTTGTCCACCGCGGAAGAAACAGCGGTACAGGTTCAACTTGCCGCGTGAGCTGCCGTCGCTGGCGCTGTCCGGCACCAGAATGGCGCTCATGCGGCCTGGCTCCTGGGCGGAGCGGCCCCAACCAGATTGCACGAACTCGCAGTTCTCAATCGTGACCTCGGCGTTCCCCTGCACGATCAGCGCCGCGATGTCGAGCTGGCCGGTCTCCAACTCGCTGACTTCAAAGCGCAAACCGCGCAGCGTGACCTTACCCCCTTGCAGAGCGAGGGCAGCCCACGGCTGCGGGCCAGGATGAACGCGGGCGTCCTTGTAGGATAGGCGAATAGTGGGTCGAAACGCGGGATTCTCCGGCTCGATGATCAGCTCGCTGCCTTGAAAAATCGGCCCGCGCTGCGTGAATTCTAGATGATTGGCCAGGTGAATCCGCGCCTTGTCTTGTTTGAGCATCTCCGCCAACTGAAGCGTGGAGCGGACCACTTCCCAACGATCATCTGCCGCTGTTTCGTGTGGGGGGAGAGCTGGCGTCGGTTCGGGATGGCTTGACGATTCCTGTTTCTTGGTGTTGTCCTCGGTCTTATCAGCAAAGATCGGCTTATTAGTGGCTTGGACGAAAGGTGGTTTACTCGGCTCGGACGAGGGGGATGAGGATTCTCCCAAGGAACCCAGCAACACGATGAAGGCCACCAAGGCCGCCGTGGCTGCCCCGCCAATCAGCACCGGCCGAGCGCGCGGGGGGCTGGGAATCGGGGCATCGACGAACAGCACGCCGTCGGGCATGTCAGTGGCGATCCCCATTTTTTGGGCGACGTGCAGCAGGTGTTGCACCAGCTGTTCGGGACGTTGATAGCGGTCCTTGGGGTTCTTGGCCATCATGCGGGCCAAGATGGCGGCCACCTCGTCGGGGATTTCCGCGTTGAGCAGGCGCGGGTCGGTGGGATTCACATGTTGATGACAGTGTAATTTCTTGGCCGCAGTTCCTTCCGGCACTGGCGGTTGGCCGGTCAGCATGTGATACAAGGTGCAGCCCAACGAATAAATGTCGCTGCGCACGTCGGCCTCGCGCGGCTCCAGCGCCTGTTCGGGGGAGATGTAGTCGAATGTCCCCAACGTGACGCCGGATTGCGTCAAGGCTCCCTCGTGGCGCGGTTCGAGACTGCGTGCCAACCCCATGTCCACGAGTTTGGCCCGCCCCGTGGGGGTGACAATGATGTTCGACGGTTTGATGTCGCGGTGAACGACCCCGCGTTCGTTGGCATGGGCCAAGCCGGCGGCAATTTGAATCATGTACTGAATGGCTTCCCGAATGGGAATCCGGCCGCGCCGTTCCAGAACGGTGCGGAGGTTCTCCCCTTCGACGAACTCGAAGGCGATGAAGTTCAGCCCCTGATCCTCGCCGCAATAGAACACCCGCGCAATGTTTTCGTGATCCAGTTTCGCCGCCGCCCGCGCTTCCTGTTGGAAGCGCCGAATGTTTTCGGGATCAGTCGCCATTTCCGGCGGCAAGATTTTCAGGGCCACCGTGCGTTCCAATTGCTTGTCGCTGGCGCGGATGACCGCCGCCATGCCGCCGACGCCGATGGGTTCGATCAAGGCGAAATGGGCCAGCTCCCGACCGCGCAGCGTGGTCGTGAAGGCTTCTTCGGGCGGCCGGTCGGCACGCGGCGGTGAGCGTGAGATGATCGTCGGCGCCTCGTCATTGAGCACGTCTGGACTATCCAACAGCGCCTCCGCAAGCAGGTCCCCGTTCGGATTCCCGTCCGTGGACGACGACGGTGGCGACGCGGGCGAACCAGCCTGCCCTTCCACCGGCGGCACGTTCTTCTCAAATTGCGGTTCCGGCATGGCTACTTTCCTTCCGAGCGCATCACGAACCTGTTGGCATCCTCACTGGGGCGTGGGAAATTACCTGGAGAGCAGGGAGTTTCTTCCACCTCCTCCGTGTCTCTCTGCCGCCCCGAATCCCCTATTAGTAGAGACGATGAGAAGGGAGTTGGGATTCAGCCGGGCCGCGCCGCGTACCTTAACCTGTGATATGAAGCAGCGACTTATCTTTTACCACTATACCCTTTTTTCTGATGCACTGTCAATTGGGCAATACGGGCGGTTTGGCGAGCACGCAGGCAGTACTTGCCCGCGGCTCGCCCATTAAACCCCACTGTTATCCCAGATTGACGTACACCGTCTTGACTTCGGTGTACAGTTCCAAAGCATATTCACCAAGCTCGCGGCCAAAGCCGGACATCTTGAAACCGCCGAACGGGGCGGCGGCATCGAAGACATCGTAGCAATTCACCCAAACGGTGCCGGCCCGCAAGCCATTGGCCAAGCGGTGGGCCTTTTGGATGTCGCGCGTCCAGACGGCGGCGGCCAAGCCATAGAACGTCTGATTGCCGCGCCGCACCACTTCCGCCAGGTCCTTGAAGGTGAGAATGTTCATTACCGGACCAAAGATTTCTTCCTGGGCGATGCGCATGTCATCGCGCACGCCGTCGAACACGGTCGGCGCGATGAAGTACCCGCGGTCGCCGACGCGCTGGCCGCCGGTGAGCATCTTGGCGCCCTCCTTCTTGCCCGCCTCGATCAACCCCATGATGCGGTCGAACTGTTCTTGCGACACCTGCGGCCCCTGCGTCGTTGCCAGGTCGAAGGGATCGCCGACCTTCACCGACTGAACTTTCTTCATCATCTTCTCGACGAATTGGTCGTGAACCTTCTCTTCCACGAACAGCCGGCTGCCGGCGCAACAGCATTGCCCCTGATTGAAGAACAGACCAAACCACGACCCTTCGACGGCGGCGTCGAGATCGGCGTCGGCGAAGACAACATTCGGGCTTTTGCCACCCAATTCCAGGCTGACACGCTTAAGGTTGCTTTTCGCCGCCGCTTCCATGACCAGTTGGCCGGTGGTGTATTCGCCGGTGAACGCTACCTTGTCGATGTCGAGGTGACTACTGATGGCGGCGCCGGCGGTGGGACCGAAACCGGGGACGACATTGATGACGCCATCGGGAATGCCCACTTCCTGAGCCAGCTGAGCCACGCGCAGGGCGGTCAACGGCGTCTGCTCGGCAGGCTTGAGGACCACCGTGCAGCCGGTCGCCAAGGCCGGCCCCCATTTCCAGGCTTGCATCAACAGCGGGAAGTTCCAGGGAATGATCTGTCCCACGACACCGACCGGCTCATGGCGCGTGTAGCAGAAGAACGGCCCTTCGACGGGGATCGTCTTGCCGTGAATCTTGTCGGCCCAGCCCGCGTAGTAACGATAACATTTAATCGTCATGGGCAAGTCAATGGTCAATGCATCGCGGTACGGCTTGCCATTGTCGAGCGACTCCAAGGCGGCCAATTCCTCGATGTGCTGCTCGATCAGGTCGGCGAGCTTGTGCAGCAATCGGCCCCGTTCGGAGGCGTTCATCTTCGGCCAGGGGCCTTGCTCGAACGCCTTGCGGGCGGCTTGCACCGCTAAATCGACATCGGCCTTGTCTCCCTCGGCCACCTGGCAGATAACCTCTCCCGTGGCCGGGTTGAGCGTCGGAAAGGTCTTGCCGGAGACACTATCTTGCCATTTGCCGCCGATGAACAGCGGCTGATCCTTGACCTTGGGGGGCTTGACCGCGCGAGGACGCGAAGCGGTGGCGGTACTCATAGTAGCGACCTCCTGTACGAAAAAGCACTAGGAAAGGAAACGTGTACGCCACGGAAATTGTCGCCCGAGAAGGGGAAAGCGTCAAGCAGGAGGAATTCTTTCCCGATGCGCTCGCGCAACAGGTGGGAAATCCGGCCAGTGATGGGGGAAGCCTGCACTAGCGGCGCCCTGCGGCTCGGAAAAAACTATACTTGTTGAACATCGCAAGATGCTCTGCTGGAGTGCTTCTAGCCAACCGCTTGCCGTCGTGGTAGTCTGTGCGCGACGATAAATCGCAATCCCGGAATAGCGTTTCCTTACCCCGAAGGAGAATTCGATGCGCCGAGCATACTGGGCGGGTAGTTTGGTGCTCACGGTTTTTGTCTCGCTAGGCGGGTCCGCCTTGGCCGCGGCCGATGACGCTGCCGCGCCCGATGGTTGGACGACAGCGGCGCCTCGCGCTGAGATTCGGCCAGCGTTTGCTTATGAACCGACGGGCGGCATCGAGTCCCAAGGAGCATTGCTCATTCGCCACGATCAGCGTGAGGGGCTGGATGGTTGGTGGACCAAGACGTTTCCCGTCGAAGGGGGGAAGTATTATCACTTTCAAGCATTTTACCGAGCGAAAAACGTGTCCTTGCCGCGTCGCAGCATTGTCGTCAAGTTGAACTGGCGCGATGCCAAGGGGCGGAAGGTGGCTCTGGATGAACCGGCGGTCAGTGGCTATCTGCGTGGGGCCACGCCGATGGCCGAGACCGAGTTCCCCACGACACGCGCCGCCAACGCCACCGGCTGGACGGAGATTTCCGATACCTACCGGGCCCCGCTCCAGGCAACGCAGGCCGTGGTGGAATTGCACTTGCAATGGGCTTCCAACGGGGAAGCGCGCTGGAGCGGTGTCACCTTCGCGGAAACGCCGCCGCCGCCGGCGCGCCACGTGCGGTTGGCGACCACGCATTTTCGTCCGCGCGGCGGGACCACACCGGCTGAGAACTGTCAACTCTATGCCCCCTTGATTGCCGAAGCCGCGCGCCAAAAGGCCGATCTGGTGGTGCTGGGGGAAACCTTGACGTACTATGGTCTCAACAAACCATTCGTGGAAGTCGCGGAAGCGATTCCTGGCCCTTCCACCGAGTATTTCGGTCAACTCGCCCAGAAACATAATTTGTATATCGTGGCCGGTTTGGTGGAACGCGCCGATCACTTAATCTACAATGTCGCGGTGTTGATCGGGCCGGATGGGAAGGTCGTCGGCAAATATCGCAAGACGACGTTGCCGCGCTCCGAGATCGAAGCGGGGATCGCTCCGGGGAATGAGTATCCGGTCTTTGAAACGCGCTTCGGCAAGGTCGGCCTGATGATCTGTTATGATGGCTTCTTCCCGGAAGTCGCCCGCCAACTGACGATCCGAGGGGCCGAGGTGATCGCTTGGCCGGTTTGGGGCTGTAACCCGCTACTGGCCAGCGCCCGCGCCTGCGAGAACCACGTTTACCTCGTCAGCAGTACCTATGAGGATATTAGCCGCCATTGGATGGTTTCCGCCGTCTTCGACCATGAAGGGAAAACCATTGCCTTGGCGAAAGACTGGGGCAGCGTGGTCGTGGCCGAAGTCGATCTGGCGCGGCGAGCGCGCTGGGTGAGTTTGGGAGATTTCAAGGCCGAAATCCCTCGCCATCGCCCGGAATGGAAAGTAGAGATGAATCCTGGTCAATGAGTGTCCTGCTATCGAGAAACAATTGAGGAGATGTTGAAGATGAAATTGTCGCAGTGGTCTGGAATTCGCAACCGCTACATGCTGGCTGGCATGACTATGGTGATGATTCTGTGTCTTGGTGTCTCTTCTTCTCCGGGAGAGGAAAACCTGGCCACGGTATCGGTGCGCATGGTGCCGCCCGAAGGGGAAGGGAGCAAATACTGGCCGCGTTGGCGCGGGCCGTCGGGTCAGGGGGTGGTCGCCGATGGCGTGTATCCCGATACCTGGTCCGATACGGACAATGTCCTGTGGAAAGTGGAGCTGCCTGGGGCCGGCAATTCCTCGCCGATCATCTGGAAAGACCGCATTTTTCTGACCACCTCCTATGATAACGGCCACACGCGCGCCATCCTGTGTTTGCGACGATCCGATGGCAAGCTGCTGTGGGAAACCGCCGCTCCGGAATCCGAACCGGAAAACGCTCAGAAAAAGAATGGCTTCGCTTCGGGCACGCCGACCACCGACGGCGAGCGGGTTTACGCCTACTTCGGCAATCATGGCCTGCTGTGTGTGGATTTCGAGGGGAAACAGGTCTGGCACAAGAGTTTTGGCACGATGGACGCCTACCACGGCACCGCCTGTTCGCCGTTACTCTACCGTGACAAGATTATCATTTACCAAGATCACCGTAGCGAATCCGGGTCCTTCGTGACTGCCTTGGATCGGCGCACTGGCAAGGAATTATGGAAGACTCTCCGTAAGGAAAAAGTAGGCTGGGGTACCCCGGTGGCGATCACGGTGGACGATCACGATGAAATCATCGTCAGCAGTCAACGACGCGTGTATGCCTACGATCCCGAAACCGGCAAGGAATTATGGAGCTGTGACGGAAATCTCACGGAAGTAACACCCACGCCGGTGGTGGGACACGGCTTGCTGTATTGTTGTTCGGGTCGCGTGGGGCCGACCTTGGCGATTCAACCGGGGGGTCAGGGGGACATCACCGACACGCGGCTGGTCTGGAAGGCGAACACCGGCTCCCCCTTCATCCCCTCTCCCCTGCTCTACGGCGATTATCTCTACATGGTCAATGATATTCTCGGCGTGGGGCGTTGCTACGAGGCCCAGAGCGGCAAATTGCTCTGGCAAGAACGATTGGGGCAAGCGGTCAAGCATGGCTTCTCGGCTTCTCCCATCGGTGTCAATGGCAAGGTCTTCTTCACTAATGATTCCGGGGAAACTTACGTGCTGAAGGCCGGCCCCGAATTTCAGCTCCTACACGTCAACCACCTGAATGCCGCAACGCTCGCCTCCCCAGCACTGCTGGACGGGTGCTGGTATTTCCGCACCGACAAGCATCTCTTGTGCATCGGCACGCAACCGACTGACAACTAACCCCGGATGTGACTTACGCCGGAGATAGGTGAGCGGTTTTCCATTCCAGGAGACATCATGTCCGAGTCGCAACACCAAGACGCTTCCACACAGAACACGAACACCGCGACGGCGGAGACACGGTCACTACCGGCCAGCGCGGGGGATCCGAGTTTCATGAACAACGTCCCCGATCCCCTGCTCGCCGACAAGGAACTGCCCACGTTCCAATTCGCCCTGGAGAAGTCCGAGGGGAAGGTCATCGGCAACAGCTACGGAAAAGAGGCGACCGTCACCCAATTGCCCATCTCCAAGGGGATCGCCGGGGTGTCCATGCGGCTGGAGCCGGGGGTCATGCGCGAGCTGCACTGGCATGCGACTGCCGCCGAATGGGCTTTCGTCATCGAGGGACGGGTGCGGACCACGGTGATCGATCCAGCCGGGAACGCAGAAACCAACGACTTCGAGCCAGGGGATGTTTGGTACTTTCCGCGTGGACACGGCCACATGCTACAGTGTCTGGGCAACCAGCCGTGCCATTTCATTTTGATCTTCGACAACGGCTACTTTTCCGAGTTCGGCACGTTCAGCATCACGGACTGGATCGGTCATACGCCCAAGTCGCTGTTGACCAAAAACTTCGGACTGCCGGCGGCGGCGTTCGCCAACTTCCCCACCGAGGAGGTGTACTTCGCGCGCGGGCCAATTCCGCCCGAACAACCCGCGCCGGCGCTGCAAGGCCCCACGACGCCGCCAGAAACGCACAAATACCGGTTGCTCGCGCAACCACCGCATCGGGTGTTCGATGGCGGGCGTGAGTGGCGGGTGGATTCGACCCATTTTCCGATCTCCAAAACGATCACCGGCGTCGTGCTCGATCTGGATCCCGGCGCCTTCCGCGAGCTGCACTGGCACCCGACGGCGGACGAGTGGCAGTACGTCCTCGCGGGGAACGTGAGCGTGACGCTGTTCGGCTCCCACGGCCGCTACCGCATCGAACAGCTCGAAAAGGGGGACGTGGGCTACATCCCCCAAGGCTACGGGCACTCCATCGAGAATGTTGGAGACAGTAGCGCACGTCTTCTCATCGGGTTCAACACGGGCATCTATGCCAGCATCGACTTGTCGCAATGGATCGCCGGCAACCCCGCCGACGTCCTGGCCACCAACTTCGGCCAACCGCCTGAATTGTTCACAAGATTCCCCAAGCGGGACGTCTTCCTCGCCCCCAAGAGCGGGCCAAGCCAATAGGATGTCATCCGAAGAGAAGCGGCGTCTGGGCTTGTCAGGGAAATTCATCGCTTCGCGCTTGGTAACGGGTGTGAAATGCTGACTTTGGTTTCCGCCGATCTGGTCTTCGATCGGTATGGGCTGACCCGACTTTGGTAAGTTTGCAGGACTTCGTCGGTTCGCATGAGGCGGCATTTCGCGCAAACTGATGAACCCAAGTAAACCGATACATGACTGCAAAGGAAGCGGATCGCGTACCGATGGTGACCCTATTTTCCCCATTTTCGATGCGCGTGCCCCCTTGGTACCAGTCCCCAAAAATCTCTTGTGATTCCGCGATGCCTTGCTATACTTCCGCCCCGGTTGGCGGCCATCGTCGGTGCGATGATGGCGGCTTGGTTTTTGTCCTCGAGATCGCAGGGGCCAAGGTGCTCACCGTTTTCTTACTCGCTTGCCTGGTCGCTCCGAGTCAGACACCAGCGGCGGAACCGTCCGCCTGGTTGCTGACGCCCCGCCTGCAGCGCGGTCAAGAACTGGTGTACCAGGGAATCTTCAGTGAGGAAACATCCAGCGGCGCCGTGGAGTTTCGGCGGGATTATCGCTTGGAAACGCGCGTCTTGGTAATGGACGTGTTGCCAAGCGTGAAAGGCCCCACGGCCCACATCGCTTTTTTGACAACGCTTCGCCAGCAATCGACGCGGAACGACGCGGACAAGAACGAAGGAGCCGCCTGTTCCGTGCGCTTGGAGTTGGCCAACCTGTCCGCTCAAGGCAAAATCATTCCTGTCGAGGATGGCTCGCTCGTGCCGTCGCTGACTGGACCGCCGACCGTGGAGTGCGGGGCTTTCGTGGAGACACCCGCGTACCCCGTTGGTCCGGGGTCCACTTGGGCGGTGGCGGACGCGGCCCAGCGGACCATGAGTTGGCAGGTCGTGGGCACGGAATCCGTTCATGGTACCAGCTGCTTGAAACTGAGCGGCGAGCAGAAGTCACCGGATTGGGACCATCCACGCGCCGACAGCAGCGCTTGGCGACGGCGCGACACCGTCTGGCTGGCGCCGCGCACGGGAGTGGCCTATCGCGTGGAGCGCGTGATCGAGCGCCGCGAACCCGCTCGCCGCGATCCCAGTGAACGTTCGACTCTGCGCTACGAATTGCACGGCAGCTTGAACTATCCTGGTCAATTGTTGGCTGACCGCAAACGGGAGATCGAGCTGGCCCAACGGTTGAACCAGACCTTAGCGCCGTTGCTGCCGCGCGCGGGGGAAGTCGGCCCCCGCCCCTTCGAGGCCGTCCTGGCCCGCATCGCACACCATGTCGAGCATCAAGCGCCTACCCCCTACCGAGCTGCTTTGGACCTGATTCAGCGCCGCGCGGAAGCAGGCCGACAGGGAGAATCCCCGCCTCTGAATCCCGCTTGGGAAGCCAGTCCCGTTGCCCAAATCATCACTCTCGGACGCCCGGCACCAGATTTTCTGGTTCCTGACTATACCGCGCCGCAGTCGGCCCGTTTGTACAATTGGTTGGGCCAGCCGATCTTGCTCATCTTCTACAGCCCTACCTCGCCGACCGTGCAAGAAGTGTTGGGTTTTGGTCGGCAACTGCGCCGTGAGTATGGCAACCATATCGTCGTGCTTGGCTTGGCCATGTCAGAAGATAAGGAACAAATCTTGAAACAACGGCAGGACCTGCGGTTGGACTTTCCGATTTTGTCTGGGACTGGTCTCCGTTTGAGTTACAAGATCGAAACCACTCCGAAACTGGTGGTCCTGGATGCAGCGGGGATCGTGCGCGGCAGTTGGTTGGGGTGGGGACCGGAAGCCCCCGTCAGCGTCAAACGGGAAATCGAACGCTGGTTGCGCAAGGAGTAGAAACGGCAAGCGGCGCGCCATCGCGCCATTCCGCACGTCTTGTCTCTTCGCGTTTTCTTGGTCTCCTTGGTTAAACGTCACAAGTCCGCCGTGGCCGGGGAAAAACGTCCTTTCAGTGTCGGCCTACCTCTTGTCCTGGGCGCGCGCGGGGCGATAGTATGAAGTGACCTGGTTCGTATGTCGTTGTCCGGAGACGAAACCCTTGGGGAGCGAACGACGATGAACGATTACCAGATCCAAACCAACACGCGCCGTTGCGCGGCTACTGGCCGCGAGTTGGGGATTGGGGAAAAAGTGTACAGCGTGTTGCTCCAGGAAGAAGGCAAATTGATCCGCAAGGATTATGGCAGCGACGCCTGGCACGGCCCGCCGCCGCACGCCTTGGGATTCTGGATCACCAAGGTACGGGACACCGACAGCAAAAGCCGGCCTACGATCGATGATGAATTACTGCTCGATTGTTTCCGCCGCTTGGAAGGGCAAAACGACGCGGAGCGCGTGCAGTTTCGCTACATCGTAGCTTTGCTGCTCATGCGGCGCAAACGCCTGAAATTCGAGGAAATCCAAACCGAAGGGGATCAGGAATTCCTATGCTTGCGCTGCCCCAGGGCACGCACGGTGTATCGGGTTCTCAATCCCCGCCTCACCGAGGAACAGATGACGGAAGTGCAAGACGAGGTATTTCGCGTGCTGGGCTGGGAATAGGCGAGCTATAGGGGTTCGATGGGATGGGTACGAAAAAATTTACGGGTGATGACCCGCGAACATCGCCAAACAACGAACCTCAGTGCGTTTCCTTGCTAAACGCTGATCGCTGACCGCCACGAACAGAGGAGAGGAATGAAACCATGAAGCTTCTGGCCAGTAGTATCGGACTGAGCGTGGTGTTGGTGATGACTGGGTGCCATCAATGGCTGCACAATCGGCATCCGCACAACGGCGGGCAAGGAACGGCGAGTTGGAGTCACGAGGCGCCGACGGCCGCGTCATTGGTCGGTTATTTGCAGGAAAATTCCCGCCGGCTGAATACCGTTGACTGCCGGTCGCTCGACGTGGAAGCGCGGCAGGGAACGCAACAGGTGGGATTGACTGGTTGGATGGTGTGCCAGAAGCCGCGCGACTTCCGCATGATGGCCAAGGTACTCGGCAACCCCGCCGTTGATGTCGGTTCCAACCAGGAGGAATTCTGGTATTGGATCAGTCGAGCCGAGCCGCAGGGCTTGTTCCACTGCTCGCATCAAGATTTCGCCACCGGTCAAGCTCAAGTCAATTTCCCCTTCCAGCCAGAATGGATCGTGGAGGCAATGGGCATGGGGGAATACGGCGCACCGGAGCAATACCAGCTCATTCCGCAGCCGAAGACCAAAACGCTGGAGTTAGTGCGGCAAACAACCTTGCCGCAGGGACAGCCCGTCCGCAAGGTGACAGTCTTTAGCCAACCGACGCGCGGCCAGCCGCCGCAGGTTGTGGCGCACGTGCTACAAGACGCCAAGGATGGACATATCATTTGTGCCGCGTACATCACCGATTACCAACAAGAACGCGCTTCGGGGGCCGTCATGCCGCACCGGCTCAAGTTGGTCTGGCCGGCGGAACAAGTCGAACTCAAGCTGCGGCTCGATGAAGTGACCATCAATCAACCTTTGGACCCGCAGCGTTCGGCCCGCCTATTCAGCCGGCCCGTGATGCCCAGTATCCCCACTTACGATCTGGCCCGATTGGATTTCACCAAGACATCTGGCCTCCGTCCCACAGGGGGTACATATCGCTGAGAGAGGAAAAGCGACAGACGCATCGATTCCCTTCTGTCCAGGGAAATCGGTACACGTTCAGCGCTCGCGCCACAGGGACGCCTTAGAGATACCCAGGCGTTCGGCGACGGGATGGATGGCGTTCCAGAAACGGACGGCATCGACGGGATAGCCGGCCGTGGGTTTCAGGTCGGGAAGGTGCTGTTTCCAAAACATATTGAATTCGGCCATGAGCACTTCGCGCAGATATTTACTGACAATCGACGCCAAGGCAACGCATAGGTGCGCCGCGTCGGCGCGTGGTTGAAAGGTGACTTGCACGGGACGGGACAGGCCAAGGACGTGGTAGGTACTCTTCAGCGCGCTTTCTTCTTGGACGACGACCATGCCGTCCGATATTGCTTGGTGCAGCATGGCGGCATAGTTGTTGCGCCCGCCATGTTTATCGACGAAGACGGCAATGGGTTCCGTCGTTCCATCCGGTTGACAATATGTTTGCATCAAACGCGTGAGTCCATGCGCCAGGACGGCCCCCTTGCTGTCGTGCCGCATCGTGATGGTGTTGAATTGCGTGGGACAGACGATGACGCTGCGGACTGGATTCCAATGCACACCCACTTGACGACAGGTAGCCGCGAAACGGGCGGAGAGTACCGCTAACCGTTCTCCCACGCAGGTACAAGGCAAGATAGAGTTCCCGTGGTACCACGGCTCGCGGGTCAGCTCGGCACTTCCTTCCAAACTCATCATTTCCATGAGATGATGTAAAGGGAATGGCAACGGCCACTCGCCGCGTCCCGAACATACAAGAGCCGTGGCTTCCAATTGTGCCAATCCTTTGGCAGTAGAATAAACCTGCTTGGAATCATCGACGATGATTTGGCCATTATCCACTTCGCGCTGACGGCGTACCCCGTCACGCAGGACGTGCCATAGGTCGGCATCGATCAACTCGTTTGGAACCTGGCAGCTCACCGCCGTCATCACCAACGGCCCCAGATTCGGACCGTAGCCCGCCTCATCGATGCCGACGATCCAGGGCATAGCCTACCTCCAGGAGATCGGGACATGGTGTATCATTCATCGAATAATCCCTTTGGCCCGTCCAGCTTGGGGGAGTCCTTCGGCGCCTGTCCCAACAACAGGTAAGCTCTCGGCGTGGCCATCCGGCCGCGCGGGGTACGGACGATGAATTGCTCGCGGAGCAGGTACGGCTCGATCTCGTCGCTCAGGGTGTCCGAGGGGAGATTCATGGTAGCGGCCAACGCCTCGACGCCCGTGGGGCCACCGTCGAAGACATTGACGAGCGTAGCCAGGTAACGGCGGTCTTGTTTGTCCAGTCCCTCGCCATCCACTTCCGCCATCGCCAGGGCATCTTGAGCAATGCTTAGGGTAATCCGTCCGTCCGCTTCGCTGGAGGCATAGTGCCGCGTCCACCACAGACGGGCGTTGGCGATGCGTGGCGTCCCCCGGCTGCGGCGGGCGATTTCCAGGGCGGCATCCGCGGCGAGAAACGTATTCAACTTGCAAGCGTTGATGCGCAGAATCTCGGCCAACTCATCCACTGTGTAGAATTCCAGATGTTCGTGCATCTTGAAACGGTCGCGCATGGGGCTGGACAACATACCGCTGCGCGTGGTGGCGCCGACCAACGTGAACCGTTTCAGCCGCATGGAGATGGTACGGGCGTTGATTCCTTCTCCCAAGACGATGTCCACGCGGAAATCCTCCATCGCGGGGTAGATGAATTCCTCCACCACGCGCGGCATCCGGTGGATTTCGTCGATGAACAGGATGGACCCTTCCTCGGCATTCGTGAGAAAAGGGAGCAGGTCCTTGGGATTGGTCAGAGCGGGGCCGCTGGTCATTTGGATGGACGTACCCAGCTCGTTCGGTAATACCGTGGCGAAGGTAGTCTTGCCCAGTCCGGGCGGACCATCGAACAAGATGTGTGACAATGGTTCTTGCAGTTTCTTGCACGATTTGAGGACGATCCCCAGCCGCCGCACCACCGCCTTTTGGCCGATGACTTCGCGCAGCCAGCGCGGCCGCAGCGCCTCGTCGCGCTGTTTCTCTTCCAATTGCTCGTTGGTAACGACAGGTTCGCGCGCCATGTCACTTTCTCTTGTTGTAGATTTCCAACAATAATTGATCGATGCTGTCAAAAGTCTTGCCGCCGGTCAGCGCTCGGTCGAGCAGGTCGCGGGCTTCCGTGGGACCGTGCCCCAAGGCCATGAGCGCTTGGTAGGCGTCCTCGATCAGGTTGCCATCGACCGCCATGACGGTTGCCGATGTATCCGAGACGCCATTGCCGGTTGGTGTCGGCATCAAGGCGAACTTCGTCACCTTGCGCCGCAGTGTGGCCACGATCTGCTCGGCTCCCGCCGCTCCAATGCCGGGCAGACTTGTCAACCACTTGGCGTCCTGGCGCTGGATGGCGTCGGCGATCTCGCGCACGGGGCGAATGAGCGCCTTCATGGCTTTGCGGACCCCTACCTTGTCCACGGTACAGAACAGCTCGAAAAACTCCAATTCCGCCTCGTGTAGGAAACCGATAAGCCGGGGAATCATGCGTCCATGAGCCGGATTCCCTTCCAAAAAGTGTTCCGTGTGGAGCGTCACTTCCTCCCCTACCCGATGTTGCAACTGGCGGCGCACGAACTCCGAGACCAACACCTGATACTCCAAGGGGCCAACCTGCAATCGAACTTCCTCATCGAGTACCCGATTGAGTCGTCCCGTGATTTGCGTGATCATGGTTTCCTCATGGCAGGAACGGTCCGTGGTTAGCGGTCAACTTTCAGCGGTTCGCGGTTGTCTTCTAGCCCCGTAAGCCCCTGGTAACTTCACCTTCCACCGTTAGCTCCGTAGGGGCTTCTAGCCCCGTAAGGGGCGCCAACTCATAGCCAGGGGCGTTAGCCCCTGGTAACTATTTCTCCATCGGCAATTTTTGCACATAATAATGACACAATGCCGCCGCCAGTGCATCGGCCACGTCCGGAGGATCGGGAGCCTTTGGCAGTCCCAACTCGCGCTGGATGGTGCGCTGTACTTGATCTTTCGAGGCCCGACCGTTGCCGGTGATAGTCTTTTTGATGCGCGTGGCGTTGTAACTGACAACCGGTAATCCCGCTTGGGCGGCGGCCAACAAGATCACCCCACGGGCATGACCCATCAAGATGGCGGTACGCGGATGTTGATAATGGGCGTACAGCTGCTCGACGGCCAATACGTGGGGGTGATATTGTTTAATCACTTCATCTATACCAATGTATAGATTGTACAGCCGGTGGGCCATGTCAGCAGTGGCGCGGCGTTCGCAGCCGCGAATGATGCCCGCTTCTCGGACACCTATCTTCCCCGCCTCGGCTTCAATCACGCCGTAGCCGGTGATTTGCAATCCTGGATCAACGCCCAGGATGCACGTGCTCGACTGGCAGCCATTGGTATTCGCCATGCGGAGAAGCTCCATCGTTCAGGGGAAGAAGGTAAATGAGCATCCGAGAAAAATGAGTTGTTTTTGACGCGATTCTCCATCCGGCCCCTGCGATGTAACGATAGCAGGTCCCCCCCGCAAGCCCAATGGGGAAGAAGGCTCAACTGAACGACGTTCGACCCGCGCTCCGCAATCGCGTTTTTTATGGTGATGTATGATGACTATGACCCAAGAAAATTCACCACCGCGCATCTGTCTTTCGCATTCATCGGCTTCCTGTTTTCTATAATAAACCTATGATACTCCATCACTTTGCCTTGACGGGGGGAGCATCGCGCAGTAACTTCCTTACCGCGAACAGTTGAAGAAGGTACGTGATCACGAACCCTTTCCCAATTCTCATTTAACGGGACCTTACCAATGGCCGGAATCTCATTCGCAGTGGTCGCGGTTGGCGGCGTGCTGGCCGTTTGGTTCTCGCTGGGAGTGGCGGCGGCGGCGGTCGTGGTCGTACTCTTAGCGTTCATGCGCTGGCCCGGCCTATTGTACCGGCCGTTGTTATGGCTGATCACGCACACTATTTACCGGATGCGTGTCCTGGGCCGCGAGCATCTACCCGCGGAAGGACCGGCGTTGATTGTTTGTAATCATGTCAGCTACATCGATTGGTTGATCCTGCTGGCCGCGCAACGGCGCTTCATTCGGTTTGTCATCTGGGCGCCCTATACGCAGATGTGGGGCATTCGTCACCTGCTCCGTTGGGCGGGGGCCATTCCGATTGATGGGGCGTCGGGGCCGCGGTCCATCCTCAAATCCCTGCGCGCCGCTAGTGACGCGCTCCAGGCTGGCGAGCTGGTCTGTATCTTCGCGGAAGGGGGATTGACGCGCACCGGCTTCATGCTGCCGTTCCATCGCGGGTTCGAGCAGATTCTCAAACATGCCCCAGCGCCGATCATTCCAGCGTGTCTCGATCAGGTTTGGGGAAGTATCTTTAGCTATTGGCGCGGCAAAGTGTTTTGGAAATGGCCGTTGCACATTCCCTATCCGGTCACCATCTCGTTCGGCGCGCCGATGGAGCCAACCGCGACGGCGGCGGATGTGCGGTTGGTGATTCAAAAGCTGTCGGCGGATTGTGCCGTGGCCCGCACTCCCGAACGCCGGCCCGTGCATCGCCAGTTTGTGCGCATGGCCTGTCGGCATCCCTTCCGCCTGTGCATGGTCGATGTGCTCAAGAAATATCGCTACGCCGAAGCCTTGGCCGGCGCCATGATCGTGGCCCATAAGTTGAAAGCCAAGCTCGGCGACGACGAGATGGTGGGGGTTTGGCTGCCTCCCAGCGGCGGCGCGGCCCTGACCAACATCGCTTTGGCCTTCCTGCGCAAAACGTCCGTCAATCTCAACTACACTAGCTCCCCCGAAGGCATCGCGTCCGCCCTGCGGCAATGCGACATTCGCTGGGTGCTGACCTCGCGCGCGTTCACCCAGCGCGTGCCGATTTCCTGTCCCGAGCAGCAGTTGATTTACTTGGAGGATTTTCGTGGCGAAGTGACCAAGACGGAACGGTTGTGGGCTTTCCTCAAGGTGGTGCTACTGCCGGGCTGGGTGTTGGAACGGCTGCTGGGGCTGCATCGGCACCAAATCGATGATCTGGCCACCGTCATTTTCTCCAGCGGCAGCACCGGCGACCCCAAGGGAGTGATGCTGACGCACAACAACATCGCCGCCAACGCCGAATCGATGATTCAGGCCATCGACTTGTCCAACCACGACCGGCTGCTGGGCATTTTGCCGTTCTTCCATAGTTTCGGCTATACGGTGACGTTGTGGGCGCCGTTGCAAACGGGGGCATCGTCGATCTATCATCCCGACCCGCGCCAGGCCAAGAAGATCGGCGAATTGATCCGCGAGTATCAATGTACCATCTTCTTGACCACCCCCACTTTCCTGCGTTTCTGTTTGCGGCAATGCGGCCCTGAGGACTTCTTGTCCCTGCGCTTGCTGGTCACTGGGGCCGAAAAGCTCTCCGTATCGCTGGCGGATGAATTCGAGCGCAAGTTCCAAATCCGGCCCTTGGAAGGCTACGGTTGCACCGAGTTGTCACCGGCGGCGGCCGCCAACGTCCCCGACCGCCCCTGGCGCGAGAGCAAGCAGATCGGCAACAAGCCGGGGACCATCGGCCAGCCCCTCCCCGGCATCGCCGCCAAGATCGTCGATGTCAACACCTACCAAACCCTGCCACCGGGAGAGGAAGGCTTGTTGCTCATGTACGGCGCCAATGTCATGAAAGGGTATCTCGGCAAACCAGAGTTGACCCAGCAAGTCATCCGCGATGGCTGGTACGTCACCGGCGACATGGGCATTATCGACGCGGATGGTTTCATCACCTTGACGGGCCGGCTGTCCCGCTTCGCCAAGATTGGCGGCGAGATGGTGCCGTTGGAGAAGATCGAGGAAGAGATCAATCACATCGTCGGCCATAACGGCGACCTGACCTGCACCGTGACCGCCGTGCCCGACGATCGCCGCGGCGAACGGGTCATCATCTTGCACAAGGACTTAAACGGTCTCCATCCGCGTCAAGTCGTGCAAGAGCTAAGCCGCAAGGGACTGCCGAACCTGTGGATGCCGGATGAGCGAGATTTCCACGAAGTCCAGGAATTACCCGTCTTGGGCAGCGGCAAGCTCGACCTCAAGCGCATCCAGGAAATGGCCATGTCCATCACGCGCCGGGCGGCGTCGTGACATGGCGACTATTTGTTGACAATTTCCATGCTTGATTGTCGCATCGTGCTGGTTCGGCCCCATATCGCGGCCAATCTGGGCGCGACGGCGCGCGTGATGCGCAATTTCGGCTTGCGGCGGCTGGTGCTGGTCGCTCCCGAAGCCGACCCCGCCGACCGGGAAGCGCGGCGGCTAGCGACGCATGGCGAAGCGATTCTCGACGACTGCCAGACGGTTTCCGACCTGGGAGAGGCGGTGGCCGATTGCGTGGTGGTGGCGGCGACCTCCGCCCGCGTGGGCGGCCCCTATCGCCGGCAAGCTTTGGCTGTTCCCGAAGCCATCATGCCCTTGTTGGCGCAAGCGGGCGGCCCAACGGCGTTGGTCTTTGGCCCGGAAACCAACGGTTTGACCAACGCCGAGATCGCCCGTTGTCATCACCTGATCCACATTCCCACCGATTCGAACTATCCCGCCTTGAACTTGGCCCAAGCGGTGGCCATCTGCGTGTACGAGCTGCGCCGCGCCGGCTCGCTTGGCGCCGCGCCGCCGCATGATCCCCCGGCCCCCTTCGCGGCCCAGGAACGCATGTTCGAGCAGCTGCAAGCGGCCCTGGAGGCGATCCACTTCTTGTACGGCCCCGGCGGCGACACCTTAATGGCGGCTCTGCGTCATCTAATTGGCAGAGCACGTCCTACGGCGACAGAAGTGGACATCCTCTTCGGTCTGGCCCGGCAATTGCGCTGGGTGCGGGAACAGGGGGAGTGGCGCGGAAAGGAAACTCGGTAGGGTCGGGCAATCATCCCCTTTACTTTAGGGGATGCAGGGATGCGCCGGTTCCGTACTTTCTGCGCTCGCCATCGTCATACTGTATTGTCAGCCTTGTTTCGCATCCGCTGCCATCGTGCTGTTGGAGTTCCGCCCTCCCCGTGATGGTATCGGGCTGGTGGCGTGGCTCCAGCGTGGAACGGTTTATCCGTGAATCATCGCCATGTAACGGTTTCGCCCAGTTGCTGTGCGGAAGTGAATCAAAGATAATAAACATGAGGAGGCATGGTCGCGGCCATCGCCCCGAAAAGAACCAGCGCCTACGGGGAGACGCCGATTCGTCACCGATCTGTTCCGCTAGGCACGGCCTTTGCACTCTGCTTACTGGAGACTTTTTCAACTCCCCATCACAAAAGGAGTGAACCATGTACCGTTCGATCCTTGTTCCTCTCGATGGCTCAGCATTTGGCGAACAGGCGTTGCCGCTGGCCCTGAGCATCGCGCGGCGTTCTGGTGCCGAATTGCAACTGGTGCATGTCAATCCCCCTCTGGCGGCGATCTTCACCGAAACACCTCTGTATGTCGATCGGGAGCTGGAAAGGGAGATTCAAGCTCGGCACGAGGCCCACGTGACGGAGTATCTGCAAGGAGTCTCTAAAACCATCACGGACGTGGCGAAAATCCCCGTTCGTTTGGTGGTGATGCAAGGAGAGATCGCGGCGTCGCTGATCAAACAGGCGACCGACGGTGGCGCCGATCTGGTGGTGATGACCACGCACGCGCGCGGGCCGATGGGCCGATTTTGGCTCGGCAGTGTCACGGATGAGTTGGAACGGAAGCTGTCCGTCCCCTTGTTGCTGACGCAGCCCCACGACGCCAAACTTGATTTGAGCAAAGACATAGTCTTCCGCCATATTTTGGTGCCGCTCGACGGCTCGGAATTGTCCGAGCAAATCATCGAACCAGCCCTGGCGCTGGGAGAGCTGATGACGAGCGAATTCACGCTGTTGCGCGTGGTGAAGCCAGTCTTTCCCCCCAGTTACCCCATGGAAGGAAGCAGCTTCGGTCAGGTGGCGCAAGCGATTGTCGATCAAGTGCAGGTGGCGCAGGAAAAAATGGTCGCGGACGCCCGCGCCTACCTGGAGAAAGTGGGCGAGCGTTTTCGGGCCAAGTCGCTGAAAGTGCAAACCCATGTCATCGTCGAGCCGAAGCCGGCCTTGGGAATTCTCGACGCCCTGGAATCCCCGGCCATCGACTGCGTGGCCCTGGCGACGCATGGCCGTAGCGGTCTGGCCCGACTGTTCCGCGGCAGCGTGGCCGACAAAGTGATCCGCGGCGCCACGGTGCCCGTGTTCGTGCTGCGTCCCGAGGAGAAATGAGCGGACAGTAAACGGAACTCGTTCCCACGTTCTCCGCGTGGGAGCGAGGGTATTCTAAAACTTCTCCAACGCCGCGTTGGCTGTGGTTGTTGTCGCGTCGTCATCGTTGTCCTGCAGGGCGGCTAGGTTGTGGCGGATGCGGCGATTGGCCAGCTTGAGGAAATAACGGCCCGCTTCGACGTCGGAGCGTGAATCCGCGCCGTTGCTGTGTGACAGCAAATCATCCAAGCGGCTCAAGGTGCAGCTCGAAGCGTACAGATCGCAAGCGGCGTCGGCGATGCGTTCCTGAACGTATTGCCGTTCCAACACGCTTTCGCGGTAGCGGCGCAGCACCGTTTGCACCGCTAAACCGAAGTCGCGCACGCGCTTGCCCAAGTCGTGGGCCTCTTTCCGCAGACTCACGCTGGCCACTGGCACATCGGGGACATGGAGCCGCTGTCCCAGCTGTTCACGCAGGAAACGCCACAGTTTGTCCCGTTCGCGGATGGGGTGGTAAAACGCATCGAGCACTCCTTTCAAGTCCTCGCCGACGCCGCGCATCCCGACCAGAGCAATGAAGGCGCGCAGTACGTCATTGGCCCCTTCACCGATCATGTTGATGCGTGCGTCGCGCATCATGCGTTCATACGGCTCATCGAGAAAATAGGCTTGGCCGCCATATATCTGGATGGTGTCATTGACGATCTGCCACAAGGCGTCGGTGGACCACACCTTGAGCATGGCCGTTTCCAGCATGTAATCCTCGGAGCCACGGTCGATGAAGGCGGCGCATTGGCTGGTGGTGGCTTCCATCGCGAAGGCATTGGCGGCCATGAAGGCAATTTTCTTTTTCACCAGCTCAAACTCACTCAACGTCTGTTTGAACTGGACGCGCTGCTTGGCGTGCCGGACGGCGGCTTTGAGACAAGTCTTGGCCGCGCCGGTGCAACTGGCACCGAAGGTCGTCCGGCCAAAGTCCAGCACCGTCAAGGCCACCCGCAACCCCTTGCCGACCTGGCCCAGCACATTCTCCGCCGGCACTGGCATGTCATGAAACGCCAGCTTGGCCGTGGCGGTGCCGCGAATGCCGACCTTGGGCATCCGGGCTTCCACCACCTCGAAGCCGGGCATATCTGGTGTCACCAGAAAGGCAGTCACCTTGGTTTCGGTGCTACCGGGAACGGGAGTGCGAGCCATGACGGTCAGCACATGCGCGATGGCGCCGTTGGTGATGTAGCGCTTTTGGCCGTTGAGGATATAGGTTTTGCCGTCTGGCGTGGGAATGGCGGTCGTCTGGACGTTGGCGGCGTCGGAACCCGCTTCCGGCTCAGTCAGGGCGAAGGCGGCCAGCTTCTCGCCAGTGACCAACGGCTGCAACCACTGCCGTTTCTGCTCATCCGTGCCGAACAACAGCAGGGCGCGGATGCCGATGCTGTGATGAGCGTTCACGAAAACGGCGGTCGAGGAACAATGCCCGCCGATCACTTCCATGATTTTGCAGTAGCCGAGTTGCGAAAAGCCCTTACCGCCGTACTCGCGTGGGGCTGTCATGCCCAGGACTCCCAAGTTTCCTAGCCCGGCGATCACTTCCGGCGGGATGTCGGCGTTACGATCGATGGCGTCGGCGTCGATGTGCTCCTCGGCGTAGCGGCGCACATCTGCGACTGCTTGTTCCACGATGGGGCGTTCCTCGGCGGACAAACGCGGATAGGGAAACAGCAACGACGATTGAAAATGGCCAAAGAACAACGCCTTGGCGAAACCGAGCGCTGGCGGTCCCGAAAACAACAGCTCCTCGGCTTGCTTTTGTTGTCGTGCGATTTCTTCCTTAGTCAGTGCCATGACAGGAATCTCCTATCTCGATGAGCGCGGAGCGAGGAAACGAGGGAAAAACCTCATCTTCCTTCATCGAACTTTTCCGCCGCTGAGGTTTAATCCGCTTCGGACACCTTGGCGTTTTTGACGGTGTACAAGAAATCTTCGGGATCGGTGGAGTTTAAGGTCAACTGCCCCACCACCTTCATGAGCTGGCGGGTCAGGGTAGTCGTCTGCCCCCGTTCCAATTCGACAAAGACGATGCCCGTGAGATCGGGCACTTCGCAGTACCAACAGCCGACGGGATATTCGATGAGCATGAACGCGTGAATTTCCAAATCGTCACTGAGCGGTTGCAGGAAACCGCTCAGGGCCACCTGCTTGCCATCTAGTTCCTTCAAATAGGGGGTGAAGCTGGGACGATATTTTCGGTCCAGCGCGGTATCGGCCAGCACTGACCAAGGTAAGGAATTGACGCCGTCGGCCCGAATGGGGGGCAGCTCGCTGGCATCCAGCCGATTCACCAACGGCCGTTTGGAGCGAGGCTTGAACAGGCCGGCATGGGTTTCGTGCATGGCTTGCACGTCAGCGCCGGCTTGGGCCAGGGCGTCGGCGGCGCTACGGGTGACCAGGCGATGTTGGCGCAAGGCCGGCGCATTCATGCCGAACTCGGTGACGCAGCCATCCATCATGGCCGCCGCCGTCCGCACATCGCCATGCGCGTTGGCCAATTCCCCCAGCTGCCACAACAGCCGCCCGTCCGCCGGCAGCCACAGGGCCAGCTGTTGGACGATGGCGATGGCATTAGCGGGAAGTTTCTGGCGTTCCGCGTCACGAATGCTCCCTGCCTCATACTTGTCATCCTTGCTGGTGTAGGTGACGCCGAACAGATCGTCCAAATCTTGACTATCGGATGCCTTTTTCAGACGCTGCTGGACCAGCTTGAGATGATACTCCTCGTAGGGCTTGTGCTTGTCCGGGGCCAGCCGTACCGCTTCATCGAGACAGACTCGGGCTTGGTTCAAGTCCCCTTGCAGCTGCCAAGCGGTCCCCAGGTTGGCCACGATGCGGAAGTGGCTCGGAAAATCACGCTGGGCTTGGCGCAGGACTTCGATGGCGTTTTCCAGGTTGCCGAGCCGGACGTGCAAGGCCCCCAGGTCCGCCGCTTCGTCCGCCGTCAGCGCCCGCGTCTTGCTCAGCTTCTCCAGCTTGGCCGCCTCTTCCTCATAGCGCACCCGCAAGGGGGACGCGGGATTTCCCACCACGGGCTTGATCCCGGCACTGCGCAACATCCGCTGATCGAGCAAGAACCCCCGCCACTGTGACGGCAGCTCCGCCATCTCCTCGCCGGTATAATACAACCCCGCCCACGCCGGAGAGAGGAACAGTAAGGTCAGGAAGCCAATGAGAATCAAACACGAAATCCGCATGGTGCATGCTCCTCGCCGGAATGCCGTGAAGTCCAGGTGCAGTGTACCACGGCGGGTGGGAGAGGGTAATCGAATTTGGGTGGCGCCGCCTGAGAATGGCAAGGTTATGCCACCCAATTTCGAGAAGACCAAAACGGTTCTATTCCCCGTCTTGCGGTCCACCGCCGAATTGCTTCCAGTACAGCTCCTTGAACGGGTTGACCTTGGGGCCGACGGCGTCTTCGTTGACGAACTGTGGCTGGACGGAAGCCCACCATTGGTCGTAGGCGGTTTCCAGCTTTTGGATCACGTCGGGATGTTGACCGGCCACGTCGTTGTTTTGGCCGGGGTCGGCTTTAAGGTCGAACAATTGCCATTGTTTGACACCCTTGGGGGAATCGCAGACCATGTGCCAGCGCGGCGAACGGACGCCACAGCGGGCGTACTTGTAGTTGGCCGGTGGCTCCCCTTTGGGCCAGCGGCCGACGTGCGTGAACCAGAGGCGCTCCGGCCAATCCGCTTGGGGGTCTTGCAGGAGCGGCGTCAAACTGCGGCCCTCGGCTTGAGCGTCGGCCTTTTCGTTCAACTTGGCCCCGGCGATCTCGGCCAGCGTGCGGAAGATGTCGATGTGTCCCGTCAAAGGCATGACATCGGCGGGCTTCAAGGTGCCTGGCCAGCGCCAGAACGACGCCGCTCGGATGCCTCCCATCCACGGCGACCCTTTGGCCCCGCGCAGGCCGGCGTTGAAGAGGGGTACCCCTTGCGTGCCGCCGTTGTCCGTGACGAAGATGATCAGGGTCTCGCGCTCAAGGTCCCATTCCTTGAGCTTGTCCAACAATATCCCCAGGTTGTCATCAATGTTGGCGATCATGCCGAAGAACTTGGCGACATTGGGGGGCACCTTGCCGGCGTAGCGTTTTTCGTCCTCCTCGCGCACTTGCAACGGCGTGTGCGGCGTATTGGTGGAGATGTAGGCAAAGAAGGGTTGTTTCCCCTTCCTGCCGTCGATCCATTGGATGGCTTGGCCAAAGAAGACATCGGTGCAATAGCCGTTGGTTTTGACGAACTTGCCATTGTGCAGGATGGCGGGGTTGAAATAGGTGTTGCCAGGGGCGTCGCCGCAACTGCCGGGATAGGTCTGGCCGATGCCGCCGGCGCCGTGGATGAACATTTCGTCGAAGCCCCGTTTGCTGGGCCAATAGTCCGGCTCGTCCCCCAAATGCCACTTACCGAAGATGCCCGTGGCGTAGCCCGCTGATTTTAGGACTTGGGCAAGAGTGATCGCTTCGGGCGTAAGCCGTTCCCGCTCCAAGATGGTGTGCGTGACCCCGTTGCGGAACTCGTGCCGCCCCGTCATGATGGCCGAGCGCGTCGGGGCACAGGTGGGGCTGACCAGGAAATCGGTGAAACGCACTCCCTCCGTGTGCAGCCGATCCATGTGCGGCGTCTTTAAGATCGGGTTGCCATGACAGGAGAAATCACCGTAACCCTGATCGTCGGTGATGATGAAAATGATATTGGGCCGCTTCCCGGCAATCTCGGCCGCTGGCGTCGAGGCCGGGACCGCGAGGGCCAGCAGAGCCAAAGAGAGGAAACAACGCAGGAACAAGGTCAATCGCATGGCAGCTCTCCACGTGGGATGGTTGATGAAACTTCGTGGAAGGGGCACGAATCCCCATACTGCCGATCATACCTCGTCACCGACGCGGATGGTAGCGTGTTTCGCGGCTGTCATCGTGATGATTCAGTTAAAACCGTGTCTCCCTTTTGGCGCGGGACGTGGTTTTCTGGTATAATAAGGTTTTTAAACTACCCATAGCCGTGAGATCACTTCCTGGCGGGGCGGTGAGGGACTGCCGATTTTCCCCCAGAAATACCAAGGACGTCTTTTCAGGAGAACCACGAAACGTATGCGCCGCGCCAAACATCGAAAGCCGACCCGCAACGCCAATTCCTCGCATCCACCCAAAGAGGCCAACGGCGTCGCCAAGCGGCGCGAAGGAGTTACCGCCATGCCGGCCGTCGTCAATGAAGCGCCGACGCTTCCCCTAGATGATCCGTCCCTCTACATCAACCGCGAGCTGAGCTGGTTGGAGTTCAATCGCCGGGTCCTGGACGAAGCGCGCGATCCGCAGGTGCCGATCCTGGAACGGCTTAAGTTTCTGGCGATCTTTTCCTCCAACCTTGACGAGTTCTTCATGGTCCGCGTCGGCGGGTTGCAGCAGAAGGTCCAGGCCGGCATCACCCGAACTTCCGGCGCCGACAAGATGCTTCCCGCCCATCAGCTCGAATGCATCAGCGACACCGTCCGGCAACTGCTGCAAGACCAGTATCATTGCCTGTTTCAGGAAGTGCTGCCGGCCTTGGAGCCGGAAGGGATCGTCATTCGCAACACCGAAACTCTGACCGAGGACGAGCTGAGCTACCTGACGGATGTGTTTCGCCGCGAGATTTACCCGGTGCTGACGCCGTTGGCCATCGACCCTGGCCATCCGTTTCCGCACCTGCTCAACAAGACGTTGAATTTGGCCGTGCTCTTGGAACGGCCCAAGCAGCGCGACGAGCGATTGTATGCCGTCGTCCAGGTGCCGTCCGTGCTGCCGCGCTTCGTGTCGTTGCCGAGCGACAAAGGGCATGTGTTCATCCCGCTCGAAACCGTCATTCAACTGCACCTACCCGAATTGTTCCCCGGCATGGATTTGCTGTACACCACGGTTTTTCGTTTGACACGAGACAGCGAATACGAGATCGAAAACGATGAGGTCGAGGACTTGCTGGAGGCGATTGAGCAAGAGATTCGCAAGCGGCGCCGCGGGGCGGTGGTGCGCTTGGAAGTCGAGGACGTGGCCCCTTCGGAAATCGAGTCTTTCTTGACGACGGCCCTGGATATGGAGCCGCAGGACGTGTATCGCTTGCCCGGCATGTTGGACCTGACGGGATTGTTTCAGATTCATGGTTTGCCGGGTTACACCCACTTGCGCGATCCGCAGTTCGTACCGCAGATGGTCGTGGATTTCGGGCAATCATCCAGTTTGTGGTCGGCCATTCGGGCGCGCGACATTTTGTTGCACCATCCTTACGAATCGTTCGCGCCGGTGATTCAGTTCGTCGAGGAAGCCGCCCGCGATGAACGGGTGCTGGCCATCAAGCAGACCCTGTATCGCACCGGCAGCGAATCCCCCATTGTCCGCGCCTTGCAGCGCGCCGCCGACAATGGCAAGCAAGTGACCGCCTTGATCGAGCTGAAGGCCCGCATGGACGAGGAGCGCAATATCCTATGGGCGCGGGAGCTGGAACAAGCTGGCGTCCATGTGGTCTTTGGCTTCATCGGTTTGAAGACTCACTGCAAGGTCGCCTTGGTGGTGCGGCGCGAGGATGACGGCATTCGCCGCTACGTCCACATGTCCACCGGCAATTACAATCAGGCGACGGCCCGCGTGTACACCGATCTCGGCTTTTTCACCTGCAATCC
>JBKBIP010000002.1:178993-265560 GCA_046297495.1 Gemmataceae bacterium
GACTTCTGCGAGGATGCCTCGGCCCTGTTCAATTACCTGACCGGCTATTGCGAGCTGCCGGAATGGCGCAAGCTGGTCGTGGCCCCCAGCCGGATGCAGGCGTTCATGGTCGAGAAGATCGAGCAAGAAATCGACCATCAGCAAGCGGGGCGAGAGGGACGCATCATCGCCAAGCTCAACGGCTTGTTGGAGCCGGTGGTCGTGCAGGCGCTGTATCGCGCCAGTCAAGCGGGAGTGCGCATCGACCTGATTTGCCGGGGCATCTGTGCGCTGCGTCCGGGATTGCCGGGCATTAGCGACCATATCCGTGTCATTTCCATCGTCGATCGCTTTTTGGAGCATAGCCGGATCTTCTACTTCGGCAACGGCGGCGACCCGCAAGTGTACATCGGCTCGGCGGATTGGATGGACCGCAACTTGTCACGGCGCGTGGAAGTGGTTTTTCCCGTGGAACAGCCCGATCTGAAAAGCCGATTGATTGATGAAATCTTGGCCATTTCCCTGGCGGACAACGTCAAGGCCCGCGAGCTGCTGCCCGATGGCACTTATCGCCGCATCCAGGTCGCCGAAGGGGAAGAGTTAATTCGGTCGCAGCAACGCTTCCTGGAATTGGCCGCCGCCAAGGCCCAGCGCATGAACGAAATCCCCCCGATCCCCGTCCCGTCCGGCAAGCATCGCGCCCATCTGCGCAACACGCGCAACGGACAGATACGTTAACAGATCCCATCATGGTGACTCATCGTTTCGCGTTGGCGGGGTCTTCAACGCGAAACGACGCCATCCGACAACGGCCACGCCACATCAAGCCGATCATCTCAGATCCAGTGTGATCATCCGTCAATTCTATTTCGGCGGTGGCGGTACTTCGCCGAGCTTCTCGCCGATCTCGTGAAACGTGGTAGTGGCACTCTGCCCCACGGTGGTGATGGCGCCCATCAGCATGATCGTCGTCATCATGTCAAAGTTCGCTATGGTGTCTGCCAGCGGCACGGCGGTCCAGCTTTGAAAGCGGACGGTCTTGCCGTCATCGGTGCTGACGGAGACGGTCGGGAACAGGTGCCGCGCCACGGCGTAGGAATTGGGAATCAGACTGACATCAAACTTGAGATCCGGCTGATTGCTGGCCAACGCCGCTCCAATGAGCGGCACCCAGCCCCCCAAGCTGAGGATGCCTGGCCGGGGATCGCTCATGGCCACGGAAGTGAACTCCTTCGGCAAGCGGTTGAGCGCCTGTTTCATGGCCGCATCGGGCACCCAAGCAGGAATCTCCCCCTTCTGGCGCAGGATGTAATCTTGCACGGTTTGTGGATACAACCCCACCACCAACCAGCCGTCATGAATGGCAAAAGTGGGAGTAACCAGAAAACTTTCCTCGTCGTAATAAACCGAGGTCAGTGAAACGTTGTGATAGTTTGATGTCCGAACGCTCATTTTCCCTTGGGACATCTTTTCGCCGAAGCGCGCCAGTTGCGTCAGGGCTTTTCGCAGCTTGGCCTCATCCTTGACTTCGATGAACGCGGTAAGTCCCAGGAACCACACCGCCGACTTGGAGTTATACATCACAACTCGGTTGCCGAGCGAGCCGAGCAGCTCGGAGCGCAAATCGATCCCCACCATCTGATTGATCGCCGCGATTTGCTGCTGGATGTTCTCCTTCTCCGCTGGCGGCGCCATGCGTTGCACCGTTTCCAGGACGACATCATACAATGTTCCCAAGTCGAGCTGCGTTGCGGTGAAGCTGGTGATCTCCGGTGGCATGGGGGGAAGGTTATCCACGTTGAACGGCTTGCCGGTGAGTAATTTCACCAGTCCCTTGCGCGGTTGCGGAGCGTCGATGGCCACCAACGTGCGCAACGCCGGGCCGTCGTAACCGAGGTACATCTGAATGGCTTGCAAATCACTCAAACCCAGATCGTCGATGGCCTTGGCGGCTTCCGGGCTGAGCGGCTCGACCAGCTTCACCAGCGACGCCAGATCGACGTAGCCGCGCGCCGAAGTCGGAAACTCTTGGAACTGCTGGAGCTTTTGGAAATTCGGGTTCTTGTCCACCCCCGCTCGACCAGCTTGGCGCAACAACATGGCCTTGGGACCGTCGGTGGTGAGGCTCATGACAATGTCCTTGCCATCCACCCACCAAATGGTGAACATGCTCTGATCTTGAATGTAGTGGATCACACGCCCACTTATCTTGATCTGTTCCACTTCCATCCCGGTTTGCTCGAACCCTTTGCGCACTAAATCAAATAAAGCGTCCGCGTGGTCGCCGGAGTTGGGCAGAATCAGCGTTGCCTGCACTTCGGGCGGCAGCACGCCGCGCACCTCGACACCGGCCACCAGACCATTTCGCGCCAGTTTCTTGAACAATTCAGAGTGCTCGTCGCTGGGCAGATTCTTGGTCAGGCTGTCCAGCAAGGGACCAAATTCCTCGAAGATGATTTTAGACAGGGCCGTTTTCTCAAAGGCGACACGCTGCGCCGTCAGCCCGTCCCAGCGGAAATAGACTTGGGTGTTCGCGGACAGCAGCCGTTCCGGCGCTTCCTGGGCTTGCGCCAGCCCCCCCATGAGCAACACGATCCACGCCATGCCACTGCGGTACTTCATGATAGATTCCTTCATGGAAAAGAAATGAGAAAACCGCGCATTCGGTGTTAGTATCGCCGATCCACTGAAAATAGCAAGTCCCTCGTTGAGCCGTTTAGCGAGCTCGCCACCGGCGAGCCTTCCAAGAGGCTTTTCCTTGCACCAACTCCCCACGGCGCGTATAGTAACTGTCAACGATCCGTTCATCGCCCAAAGGGGGGTAGGATCATGTTCGCGCTTCACGATCACGGTTCGCGCTTGTGCGATGGGTGGACGCGGCGAGAGATGCTGCGCGTCGGCGGTTTGGGGTGGTTCGGCCTATCGTTGCCGGGGTTGCTGCAAGCACGTCAGCAACAGTCGGCGGCGCGGGGCGGGTCCTTCGGCCAGGCCAAGTCATGCATCCTGCTGTTCAACCTGGGCGGGCCGCCGCAGCTGGAGACGTGGGACCCCAAGCCGGACGCTCCCGCCGAGATTCGTGGCGAGTTTCAACCGATTGCCTCCAGCGTGCCAGGATTGAACGTGTGCGAGCTGATGCCGCGCACGGCAAAGCTGGCCCATCATTGCGCTGTGCTGCGGGCGGTTTCGACCAATGACAACGCCCATTCCGCCAGCGGCTACTGGATGCTGACCGGGGTATCGCACCAGCCGATGGGAGTGGAAAACGCCAAAGCAGGCGCTCCAAACGACTGGCCCTGCCTGGCCGCCATCGTCCAGTATCTACGCGGTTCCCCCGGCGGTCTGCCGGCTTCCGTCGTCCTGCCCGAACATATCTGGAATACCGGCATGATTCCCTGGCCGGGGCAGAATGCCGGTTTCCTGGGCCGGGCCGCCGACCCCTGGCTGATTCACTGCGACCCGAACGCTCCGGATTTCACCATTCCCGGCGTCACGCTGACTGACGATGTCACCCCCTTGCGTTTCGACCAGCGTAAGTCGCTGCTGGAACAGGTCAACCGCCATCTCGACGGCGTAGACCGTGGCGGGGCCGTCGCGCGCTTCAACAACCACAGCCGGACCGCGTTTGACCTGTTGCGTTCGGGCCGAGCGCGGCGCGCCTTTAACCTCGACGAGGAGCCGGCCCCGGCGCGCGACCGCTATGGCCGGACGCGCTGGGGACAGAGCGTATTACTGGCCCGCCGCTTGGTGGAAGCCGGCGTGTCGCTCGTGCAAGTCAACTGGACGCGCATGCCGGAAGAGACATCCGATAGCCCCGCCTGGGACACGCACAAGACCAACGCTAAACACTTGAAAGACCGCCTCATGCCGATCATGGACCAAGGGTACTCCGCGCTGCTGGAAGACCTGGCCGAGCGCGGCTTGCTCGACGAAACACTGGTGGTGTGGATGGGAGAATTTGGCCGCACGCCGAAGATCAACGGCAACGCCGGCCGCGATCACTGGGGGCATGTCTTTTCGGTGGCACTGGCCGGCGGCGGCACGCGCGGCGGCGTGGTGCATGGCGCTTCCGATCAAAACGCCGCCTATCCGCGCGACGGCGTCGTCCGCCCGGAAGACCTCGCCGCCACCATCTTTCACTGTCTCGGCCACGAACCGCACACGGAAATGCACGACATCCAAAACCGCCCCCTCGCCATCAGCCGCGGCAAGGTGATCGAGGCGGTGGTCTGAGCTTTCTCGCTCAGGTTTTTGCCGGCTCTCTATCATGAATTCGTGATTCATCGTTGCTCGCCTGTTTCCGTCGCCGCGACGCGAAACGATGAATCAACAAATGGGCATTTCCTCCCTAAAATAGATCAGTGGAGAAAACACCCTCGAACACATTCCCGACGGAGGAACCATGCGCTACGTCATTGCCATTTTACTGCCACCCTTGGGTATGTTGTTCTGTGGACGCATCTTTCAAGCCATCGTCTGTTTGATCTTGATGTGTACGCTGATCGGTTGGCCGGTGGCGTCCATCTGGGCGGCGCTGGTGGTGTCGAATTATTACACCGAGAAGAGCAACAAAAACCTGATTCAAGAAATCCGCCACGAGCACGGCTAAGCGACTGTCTCGAAAGGTTCGTGGGGCACGTTTTCCAACGTGCTGACCAGGCAGCCGATGCATGGGTCAGCACCGGCAAGGGGACGTGGGAAACGTGCCCGCGGCTCCTGCCGGCGCGCAGCGCAGCGTCAGCGCGACGACCCCCCATCCGAATTCATCGTTTCGCGCTCGGAATGGATCATCAACGTGCCTGGCACTCGTTTCCCTCGCGTCCCTCGACTAAGAGACGGCGGTTTCATTCCATGCTCATAACATGTCATCTCTCCAAGGGGGGGGGTGGGGTAGAATGGAACAATGAAACAACGTCCCCCTGATCCTTTATCCATATTATACACATGTCCATTAAACAAGTAAAGGGCATCCGCTCCGCGGTTCGGCGGGACGTGACGGCTTTTGTTTGCACTCGCGCGGAATATGTTGATAATGGTACCAAAGTGACTAGGATTTCGCAGCTGAGGGAAGAATTATGAAGCATGGTCGATGGTTGCTCGCGGCGTGGGTGGTCTGGGGTTGCGGGGGGAGCGCGGCAGTAGCCGGCGCGGACGGGGTGGTGACGGGCTGGGACTCGGTCAACGGCCAGGTGCTGTTGGGTGAGCTGAGCTGTGCCGCCTGTCATGCGGCGGAGGCGGAAGCGGATCGGCTGCTGTCCCGGCAAGCGCCGATCCTGGATGATGTCGGCGGGCGAGTGACGCCGCAATATCTGCGCGCGTTTCTGGCCCATCCGCATCAGGTCAAGGCCGGCACCCCCATGCCCGATCTGCTCCATGCCTTGCCAGAGCCAGAACGCGCGGACGTGGTGGAAGAGTTGGTTCACTACCTGGCGTCACTGGGGGGGCCTATCGATCAGCGCTCATCCGGCGCCAGCAAAACGCAAATCGACAAGGGGAAGGAATTATATCACAGCGTCGGCTGCGTCGCTTGTCATCAGCCCTTCGAGCCGCCGCCGCAACACAAGATCGACACGGCCAATCTGTTCATCGATGAAGAAGAGATCGCCAAGAAACCAGCTTCCCCCTCGGTGCCGCTCGGCGAGCTGTCCGCCAAGACCACCGTGGCCGCTCTGGCTCGTTTCCTAAGCGACCCCTTGCACACCCGGCCATCGGGCCGTATGCCGAGCCTGAACCTGAAGCCCGGCGAGGCCAACCTGATCGCCGCCTACCTGCTGCGCGACCAGTATTCGGAGAAGGACCAGGCGTTAGGGGCCGGTCTCGATTTCGCCTATTACGAAGGGAGCTGGTCAAAGGTGCCCGATTTCGAGACGCTGACGCCGAAAGCCCAAGGGGACGCCAAAAGCATCGACCTGAACGAAGTGCAACAGCGCATCGGCAAGAAATTAACGTCCAACTTCGCCGTCCGCTTCCAGGGCTTGATCGAGATTCCGCAAGACGGCGGCTATCGTTTTTGGACGAAATCGGATGATGGCTCGGTGCTGCTCATCAATGGGAAGCGCGTCGTCGATAACGACGGCATCCACCCCCCGCAGGAAAAAGAGGGGACGATCCAGCTGACGAAAGGGAGACATCTTTTCGAGGTGGGGCTGATCCAAGGCGGAGGCGGCTTCGAACTGAGCGTCCATTGGCAGCCGCCGGGAGCCAAGGCGCGGGAGCCGATTCCGCCCGGCGTTCTGCTGCATTCTGCGGCGGCCATGATTCCGAAAGGGATCATCGATTTCCGCGTCGCGCCGGAGAAGGTCGAAGCCGGCCGGCAGCGGTTCACGGCGCTGGGGTGCGCGTCGTGTCATGTCACCGACCGTGCCGCCTCCATGACCTTGACACCGCTTAAAGCGCCGGCGTTGGCGGCGCTCAACCCCGGCGCGGCGGCGGGCTGCTTGGGAGAGAAAGTAGCGGCGGGGCGGCCGCGCTATGCCTTGAGCGACGCGCAGCGCTCGGCCCTGCAGCAAACCCTGACGGAAATGCGAAAACCGGCCCGTTGGAACGTGGCCCAACGGCTTGACCACACGCTGACGGCGATGAACTGTTTTGCCTGCCATGTCCGTGACGGCAAAGGGGGGCCGGATCGCCAGCGCTCCAACTATTTCACGTATGACATTGTCGTCGATTTGGGAGACGAGGGACGGTTGCCGCCGTCCCTGAACGTCGTCGGCGCCAAGCTCACCGCCGCCGGTTTCGAGGATGCCTTTTCCGGCCAGAAATACCGCACCTACATGGCCACGCGCATGCCCCACTTCGGCAAGGCCAATGCCAGCCCGTTGCCGGAGCTATTCGCTCAAGCCGATGCCGACAAAGTGCCGCCGCGTCAACCCGCCTTTTCCAGCCTATTGGTGGATGATGGCCGCAAGCTGATCGGCAAGAATACGCTGGCCTGTGTCAACTGCCACGCCTGGGGGGAGTATCGCTTGCCAGGGGCGGAAGGGCTGGACCTGCTACAAGTGACACGCCGCGTGCAGCCGGGCTACTTCCACGCCTTGCTCGCCGATCCGCAACAGTTGCGTCCCGGCACCCGCATGCCCGGCGGTTGGCCAGACGGCAAGAGCTTCTTCACCGACATCCAAGATGGGGACATGAACAAACAAATCGACGCCGTTTGGGCCTATCTGTCCACCGGCTCGAAAGGAGGTTTACCCGAGGGATTGGCGCCGACCGATGATTCCTGGCTGATCCCTACGGCGGAACCGATTGTCTTTCGCACCTTCCTGGACGGGATCGGCGCGCACGCCATTCTCGTCGGCTTCCGGCAACGGACGCACACGGCCTTCGATGCCAACCGCGTACGCCTGGCGGTCGCCTGGACGGGGAACTTCATCACCACCAAGGAAGCCTGGGAGGGACGGGCCGGACAGTACGCGAAAATTCCCAGCAATGATGTCGTGCATCTCCCGGCAGGGCCGACGTTCGCCCGGCTGGCAAGTTTGAGCGACCTCTGGCCGGCGGACATTCCCAAGGCCAAGCTCGGCTCCAAGCGCACTCCGCCCGGCTATCAATTTCTTGGCTACTGTTTCGACGACCAGGGCATGCCGACATTTCGCTATCGCCTGGATGACATCGAAGTGGAGGAAACTCCTGGCACCGATTTCCGCAAGGAGGGAGCCGTGCTGTTTCGCCATTTTCAACTGGCTGCCCGCGAGAAGGACATATCCAACCTGTATCTGCGTTTGGCCGTCGGCAAGAAAATCGTGCCCGACGCGGATGATTTCCTCGTCGATGACCGCCTGCGTTTCCGCGTGTCGCCCGCCGGCGCTATCAAGCCGTTCGTGCGGACCGTCCAGGGGAGTCAAGAATTGCTGGTCCCCGTGCGGTTCGCGCCGTCGGCAAATGACAAGGGCCAAGTCGTGAAGCTAGATGTGGAAATGATGTGGTGAGAAGCCCCCTGACGTGGTAGCGGCGCACGCGGCGTGTCGGTGGCGTGCGCGAAACGATGAATCCATGAAACAGCGAGCACCTAGAGCTTATTTCCCAAGTTTGGAGACATCCATGCGACAGGTTTCGATAAATGCTCTTTTCCCCTGCGTGTCCGTGTTAGCGGTTTTGCTGGCATCTTCTCCCCTCTGCGCCCAGGCCAAGAAACCCGCGCCGGTCGAGGAGGATTACTACCGCCTGATCACGTTTCCGCTGCCGAAGGACGTGGTCATGGAAGTGGGCGGCTTGGATTGGCTGGACTCGGCGAAAACTCGCTTGCTGGCCTGCACGCGGCGTGGTGATTTGTGGGTGATCGACAATCCCTATGCCGACCCGCCGGCTCTAGCAGACGTGCCGTTGACCATGAAAGACGATACAGGCAAGACGATTCAAGTACCCCCTGATCCCAACCGGAGCGTGCGCTATAAACGGATGTTGTTCGGCTTGCATGAACCATTGGGGTTGCTGACGCGCCCCGATGGCATCTACATGGCCCAACGCGGCGAGTTAACCCGCGTGCGGGACACGACGGGAGATGACCGTATCAACGTGGTGGATACCATTTGTGACCAATGGGAAATCAGCGGCAGCTATCATGAATACGCTTTTGGGCCGAAGATCGACCGCGATGGCAACATGTGGGTGACGCTCAATCGGCCCTTCGGCGGCGGCCAGGAAGCGACGGCCTACTGGCGCGGCTGGGCCGTCAAGATCGACCCCAAAGGGCGAATGCTCCCGGTTTGTCCAGGGTTGCGCTCCCCGGCGGGACTGGGGACCAACGCCGAAGGAGACATGTTCTACACGGACAATCAAGGGGACTGGGTGGCGGTGTGCAAGCTCGGTCACTTGAAACAGGGCTTGTTTCAGGGAAATCCCATCGGCCTGGAATCGTGTGATCATCCGCTGTCGCCGATGAAGCATCCAGGCAAAGGTTTTCCCAAGAGCGGCTTGATGTGGCCCGATGCCGTCCGCGAGATGCCGTGGCTCGTGCCCCCTGCCGTCTGGTTCCCCTATCCCGAAATGGGCAAGTCCCACAGCGACATCCTGACCGATGACACGGGCGGCAAGTTCGGCCCCTTTGAGAAGCAGTTGTTCATTGGCGATCAAGCCAACGCCATCATCGTGCGCGTGTTCCTGGAAAAAGTGGATGGCGAATATCAAGGGGCGTGCTTCCCGTTCCGCAAAGGCTTCGATTCGGGAGTGCTGCGCATGTGCTGGGGGAAGGATGGCTCGATGTTCGTGGGCGGAACCAATCGCGGCTGGGGAGGCGGGCCCAAACCGTACTGCCTGCAACGCCTCGTCTGGACCGGGCACACCCCCTTCGAGGTCCACGAGATGCGCGTCACGCCGAATGGCTTCCACGTGACCTTCACGCGCCCTGTGGATCCGCGTACCGCTGGCGATGTCAAGGCCTATGACCTGCGTTGCTGGACCTACCGCTATCACGCCAATTACGGCGACAGCCCGCAGAATGTCCACCCCATGACGATTCAGAGCGCCACAGTGGGCCAGGATGGACAATCGGTCACGTTGGTCGTGGACAAGCTGAAGCCATATTACGTTCACGAACTGCGCCTCAACGGCGTGCGTGACCGGGACGACATGCCCTTGCTGCATCCGATTGGGTATTACACATTGAATCGCATTCCGAGCCAGTGAAATTGGATTGCCGAGATCGTCGCCGCGCGTGCGTGGTGGAGCGGCAAACGAGAGGGGCATCCCGTGCAAGGCGATAATTCTTTCGCTTATCACTGGAATTTATCGTATCCACCCAGTACCATCGACGGAAAACCTACCTTCGCGCGACCTACCAAGGGGAAACTCATGGGTTCTTCATACTATCCTGGTTGTTGTGGCATCACACGGCGCGGCTTTCTGTTGGGGGCCGGGGCGGGGTTGGCCGCTGGCGTGCCATTGACCTGGCTGGGGCTGCGGGGTTGGGACGGGCTGCGCGGCGATCCTGCGCTCGCCTCGTTCCGTGGGAAATCGGTCGAGATCAAGAAGCCCGAATTTGCCATGCCCGGACGCTTTCCCGGTCAGGTGGTCGAAGTTCACAATCCTCTCTCCGTGCGGGACGATCACACCATCGAACCACAAGCTGTCAAGGTGATGATGGATCGCGGCATGTGCGCCTTGACCGGGGCCGATCATCCCGAAGAAGCCTGGAAAAGTTTCTTCACGGTCGGCGATGTCGTCGGCGTGAAGGTCAATCCGGTGGGACGCAAGCGCAAGAAGCAAGACGTTGGCTCCATCTCCAGCCCCGCGGTCGTGCGGGAAATTGTCAATGGCCTGCTGGCGGCTGGCGTGAAGGCCAAAGACATCATCATCTTCGAGCGCTACGCCAATGAATTCATCGAAGCAAAATATGACAACGACTTGAAAGACCTCTGGGAAAAGGGAGTCACCTGGCTGGCATCGGCGGCGGAATATGACGGCACGCAATGGGAGATCGACGGTTTTCCGCGCGGCCGCGCCGCTTATTCCCCGGAATTGGCCAAGCATGTCGTCGGCTATGATCCCGATGTCTTCATGCACATGGGCTTCGCCACGTCCAAGAATCGCGACAAGGACATTGACCACCCCTCCAACCGCGATGAACGCCGCTATCGCTCGCATCTGTCAGTCATCGCCACGCGGTTAGTCAACAAAGTCATCACCATCCCAGTCTTGAAAGACCATCGCTCCGGCGGCGTGACGATGGCGCTTAAGAATCTGTCGCACGGTTTTAACAACAACGTGGCCCGCAGTCACCTGGGAGACTACTTTCGCCGAACGGGGTATCAAAGCGGTCCCAATCAGTGCAATACTTTTATCCCCACCGCCGCCAGTCATGAGTCCCTACGCAAGGTGGCCACGCTGCACATCATGGATGGTCTCATCGGCGTGTACGAAGGGGGGCCCGGCAGCTGGAACGCCAGCTGGGGAACGTGGCCGCACCAGTCGCTGTTCTTCGCCACGGACCCGGTGGCGATGGATCACGTCGGCTGGGACATCATCGACATCAAACGGGTCGAGATGGGCTGGCCGCCGGTGGCCCACATGGGCTTAATCCAAGAAAATATTTTCACGAAGCTATCGCGCAACTTGGCCGCTCTCGCCGCCGCCTCCGCGCACGAGGCGTCCACCCTCGCCGTCGCCAGCAAGAACCTGCAAGACAGCCGACGCAGCGAGAACTTCGACCGCCGCCAGCCCGAACACGTCATCCTCGCCGAAACCATCGGCCTTGGCATCTTCGACGCCAACAAGATTCGCCATCAGCGGATTGAGTTGAATTCGCTGGCGTGATCAGTGTTATCTTACTCCGGCGAGCAAGTGTCTTACTGTCATAAGACTGAGAGTCGTCATGCCGCTATGTAGCACCCAGAAGCCATGAAAATCAAGGACGACAAAAAGATTCATCGGTTCGCGTTTGAGTCCGCATGCGCGAACCGATAAATCCAGTCCCACTATCTTCCGAGCAGTTTGTCCCATCAACCTCTAGGGTCGCTAGTTCATAGCCAGGGGCGTTAGCTCCTAGAGAAAGAGATTCGGCGCGCCCCCCTTTCCCCTCGATTCGCACCACCATGCCAAGATCATTCAGTGTCAACGGGAGTAGCGGTGATGGTCAGGTAGAAACCGAAGTCGCGAGTGGCGGTGCCGATGAAAGGATCGAAGATGCCATACAGGGCCGGGTTATAGGCCGGTTCGGGGGCGAACTCGGCCGCTGTTCCGTTGACCAGGAAGGGGGCCTTGTGAACAGACGCCGATATGTCAAATTTCTGGCGCAAGGTGAAACAAGCCGGTACGATGGGCACGCAGACCGGACCGCCGCGCGCGTAAACCTCCTGGTTTTCGCCACTGCCCACGGAGCGCGGCGGAATACTGATGGCCATGATCGTTTCTGGTCCGACTGCTATTTCCGCATGGGCGACGCTGACCTCGGCTTGAGTCGAGCCAAACTTGCCGCATCGTGAGCCGCGCAACACCCCTATGAGGCGTCCATCCAATGTCAGCTTAGCGCTTTTCACGTCTGGAGCGAAGACGACCTCGAAATCTTGGGCCAAGTCGATGCTCCAGCTGCCAGCGGTGTCTTTGTATAAATGCCCCTTGGCCAACGCCGCGCCGGTCATGAGCACATGAATGACATTGGGGGCAGGTTGACTCACGATGATGTTGCCCCCTCCGGTGTGGACAAATCCAGGACAGCCGACTCGCGTGGGGACCGCCGCCGCTTCCGCTGGTCCCAGGATCAGACGCACCCCCGGCGCGGATGGGGCGGGCTTGTCCGCCGCTGGTTTGGTTTGTGCTTGAACGGAGAGGCGTCCGCCCAACACCATCAGCCCCGCTAGAACGAAAATTCGTGCATGATTCATGACCTTCCAACCTCCTGAACAACTGGTCCGCTGGGACACAGAAACAAAGAAAGGCGTCAATTCCACTTGATAGCCAAGCACTGTCGCCAAATCATGGCCGGTGGAACGCTGACAAACAGCAAAAAGCTTTTTCATTCAAAAAAAATTTTGAATAATCTTCAATGAGTATTCATCCAATCTTCACGATGGTTCGCATAGTGTTACTTCGTCGCGCCAGGTCCTGAATTCAGTTGGACTGGATGGCTGGACGCGACAGAGGGAATTCGTTTTCCCCATGATGATCCATCATTTTGAGGAACCACTATGAACAAGCCTGGTTGTAGTTCCCGGCGGCTGTTTCAGGCAACGGCCCTCTTGGTTGTGTTTGCCGGGTTGTACACGAGCCGTGCCGATGAAGCCGATGATCCCGTGCAGTTGACCGAGGCCGCGAAACGCATTCATGCCAGCGCGTTGGTCTTCGATAGTCAAAATGGCTTGGCCGGCTTCCTGCGCAACAAAGGAGACTTGCACTTCCGAACTTATGACATCAGCCAGCCTCAGAAAGAGCTGCGCACCGACATCCCGCGCTTGCGCGCGGGGGGGGTCGATGCGGAGATCTTTTCCATCTATGTGCCCCCTTCGTCGGCCCGGGACGGGACGGCGGTCAAGGAGGTGCATGAGCAAATCGACCTGCTGCATCGCTTGGTCCAAACTTATCCCACCACCTTCGAGATCGCCTACAAGGCCGAGGATATTCAACGCTTGCACCGCGCCGGCAAGATCGCCGTGTTGATCGGTATCGAAGGCGGACATAGCATTGATAATTCCCTTGGCATTTTGCGCAACTATTATCGCATGGGCGCGCGCTTCCTGACGCTGACCAACACCGACAATTGCGACTGGGCCGACGCCGCCTTGGACCATCCCAAGCACCAGGGGCTGAGCAAATTCGGCGAGGAAGTGGTGAAGGAGATGAATCGCCTGGGCATGGTGATCGATCTGTCCCACGCTTCGCTCGACACCATGAAACACACCCTATTGTTGAGCCGAGCACCGATCATCTTTTCCCACACTGCCTCCCACGCGCTGGCGCCGCATCCGCGCAACGTGCCCGACGAAATCCTGCGAATGGTGGCCAAGAACGGCGGCGTCGTCAACGTGAATTTCTACACGGCCTTTCTTACCCCTGAAGGGATCAAAGCCTACGAGGAGCGGACCAAGGCGGCTCACAAGCTGCGGGCTGCTTATCCCAATGACAACCAGTATCGGTTGGCGTTGGCCCAGCTGCTCCGCGAGCGTCCTTTGCCCCCTTGTGATGTCCGCACGGTTGTCAACCACATCGATCATATCGTGGAAGTGGCCGGCATTGATCATGTCGGCTTGGGTTCCAACTTCGACGGCATGGGGACTGCCCCGCGCCAACTCGAAGACGTATCCTATTTCCCCTATCTCACTCAAGAGCTGCTGAATCGAGGCTACACGCAGGATCAGATTAACAAAATTCTCGGCGGCAACATGCTACGGGTGCTGCGTCAGGCGGAAATCGTCGCCCAAGATACCGAGCGGGCCGGCCGCTGACCGCCCGCGAAATCCTCCTCTCCCCCGGAGTGGGGGAGAGGGGCTTCACGGAAGGAACTCTCAATAGTTGAACTGAAACTGAAACCGTAGCAGCTGCCCGACGAACTGGCGGTAAGGGACCACTCCTGCCGCCGTGGTGGCGCGGGTATTCGTGCGATCGGTGAAGGTATATTGCACCGTCAGTTCCGCCGCCGGCGCGATCTGCCATTCCACGCCTAATTCTGTTTCGTCGATGAGGGCAAATGGAGCGTTACGATCCGCCTTGACGCCGCCGCGGTAGTAGACCCAGCGCACGAAGGGATAAAACAAACCACACCGCGAGGTATCAATCTTGGCCAGGGCCATCAAGTAGCCGCCATACAAGGCTCGTTCCTCGACCAAGGTTTGCTCTGGGTTCAGTGCTGGTCCTCGGCCAATGTTCCATTCCGCTTGGAAGCCGATGGGTTGCGGATACCAGATGGCGGTCCAGGCGATGCGTTCATCGCGGATGCCTTGGGTGTTAATGACCTTGGGCCGGATGACCCTGCGCCCTCCCAGAGGGCGAATGTCAGACGTCAACACCGTGTAGCGTCCCGTGTAGGCTTGCGTGCTCAGTTCGACAATTTGGCCGTTCTCCAATAAGTATGGCCAAGTGATGCGGCCAACTACATGCAGGTTGTTGTTCTGTTCCACGAACGCGCCTCCCTGGCCGTTGTACACCCCCAAACCCAAAACCCCATAGTTGCCTGAACCTTTTAGATTCTCGGCCAACACGTAGCGGAACATCTGCTGGGCGTAGATCGGCGTCCAGTAGTAGAAGATACCCAAGTCACGCTCGTTGCGAACAGCGGAGTTGAGGGCGTCATTACGATCCAACGGCACCCGGTTAGAACTGGATTGCATGTTCTCCCAGCCGTAAGGAACTTTGGACAAACCGACTCGGAGGCGGTGAATTTGCGTTTTGTCGAAATAGATATCAGTGTACCAGTCACGCAGCTGCACGAAAAAAGTGGCGTCGGAGCTACCGGGCGGAGTCACGGCGAAATCGGGCTGGAGGTAGATGTACACGTGATCGCTGACATCGCCCTGGATGATCAGACGGGCACGCCGCAGGAAGAAATTTTCCGAATCCCCCACCGAGCGGTCGCCGATGTGTTGGGCCGGCGCCGAATGCTTGGCATGCCAGGTCACTTCATTATCGCGGAACTGCGTGTAGCCGCGCAGCGCGTACTTTTCATACCAGCGTAAGACCTTGGGCCGGGGATAGCCACGGATCACTGGTTCATCCACTGGCTCGAACAACAACTCATCGGCCCGGCGCACGGCTTCCGCTTGCACCTCCAGTTGCTCGCGCGCCGCTCCCACTTCCGGGTCGTAAGCCAACAGAAGCTTTTGAAAACCGGAGTACCATTTTTTCTCTGGTGGCAACACTTCGGACGGTTCACCAAATCCGCCAGCTTCTAAATACTGAATACGTGCCTCGGCAGCTTCGAGACGCTGTAAGAGACTTTCGTAAGACATGAGTGACTCAAAGGGATCCCCCGCCGGCCTCGAAGTAACTCGGCTCTCAACGGCGGCGGCTTGTTGAAGTTGGCTGTCTTCCAAGGATGGGGATTCCTGCGCGGCCACGGGGCGGAAGACACATGTCAACATCACACAGAATAAGCAAGAGCGTGCTTTCCGGAAAAATAACATGTTCGAATCCTTGAACGAGATGAGTGGGACATCATCGCCAACCGAGATAGGCGTCAGCATTGATATTATCGTCAAACTTTATCGAGATAACGATGAAGGTTGTGTAAAGATCGGTGTGTCGGACCACAAGAGGCTTCCTGATGTGGCCGGGAAATCGGCGACGAGGAGCGCGCATTCGTGTTGCTTCCCCAGAACACTGTGGCTTCTCAGTTTACCTCAGTTTGAATCATCGAACGGACGCTGTTTCATATCCAACTTGACAGCGAATGGCTTATCCGTTAGCAGTTATGACGCAAGAGAGCGAATGTCCCCATCTCCCTTCAAGCGAACAACCTGCGGAGGAGCATGAGCCAGACAGCCCGCCTTTCCAAGTGGGTATTTTCCACAGCCCAACGTGCGATGTCTGGTTACGTTTCAAACTCGATTTTTAATCAAGGAGGCGCGTTATGGTTGATATGTGTGTTCCCTGCAATGGTGTAGACACGGTGTATGCTCCCCATCGAACTGTTACTAACTTGGAAGATTGCTGGTTTTATCACACGATGGAACTTCCTGGTTACGGGTTGATCTCAGGAGATTGGGACTTGCGTCAGGGCATGACGGAATACCTCGGCCAGGTGCCATTAAAAGGCAAGCGGGTTCTGGAATTGGGAACGGCCAGCGGCTGTATCTGTTTTCACATGGAACAGCAAGGGGCCGAGGTCGTCGCTTATGATCTCGCGGAAGAATTCGCGGACGACCGGGACATTGTACCCTTTCATGGGATGGATTGGCGCAACCATGGCGCGCGGGGCCATTCCTTCATGCGTAAGCTGAACAACAGCTGGTGGCTCAGCCATGCCGCATTTCAATCCCAGGCACGCGTGGTGTATGGATCGGTGTACCAGATTCCCAAAGAGATTGGCATGTTTGACGTGGGCCTGTTCGGTTGCATTTTGCTACACTTGCGCGACCCGTTCCGTGCCTTGGCCAACGCCGCCACGCACGTGCGCGATACCATGATCGTGACAGAAACGCTGAATTCCAATCTCTTTCCCCAACTTCCACCCGAACCCGATTGGGAATCGCAATGGTCATCCTCGCCGTGGCGCCGCATCATCCAGCGTTTGTGTTTCCGAATGATTCGCGGTCCATTGCAACGAAGATTCCAGCAAATCACGAATTACGTCGAGAAAATCCGCGCCTTTCAACAAGATTATCAGGCTTTGCCTGTCCAGTATTTCTATCCCAACTACCGTAAGCGCTATCCGACGGAGACGTGGTGGTACATTACACCGCAACTGATGTGTGAATTTCTGGGTGTGTTAGGCTTTCCAAACGCGCGGGTGACTTATCACACGCAACTGTTCAAAGGCCATCCAGCCCCTATGTATACCGTGGTCGCGCATCGGGAATAGCGGCTACTGAGGAAGAGTATGCTAGCGCGGGAATCGTGAAACTCCCGTGCTGGTTTTGGGACTTGTCAAAAAAATTTCCGGTGTCATCGCAATGTGATTCATCGTTTTGCGCTCGTGACATCCCACGCAAAACGATGAATCCACCATCCCCCTCGAGAAGTTATGGATCGGCGTATCTTGTGCTGTTGGCTTACCCATTTCTCTCTAAATACTCATCTTCCCGGCGTTTCTCTTGCAGACACTCGATGAAATCTCGGTGCAGACTGGGATGTAAGCGTTCCATAAAGGATTGGTCCAGATTGTGGACACTGATCAGATTTACCACGTCGGCGAAGTCTTGATAACGGCGGGCGGCGAGCTTGAGCTGGATCAATGTCGTCAAGTTAATGTATTGAATCTTATTAATTGGTTCGCGCACGTCGGCGGGATCGGGAAAGGTGATGGGGCCGGGTTGTCCCATGCCGGGATGAAGGCCCGTCACCAAAATATCCAGGGTCACGCCATTCGCCTTGTCAATGAAGCGCCGGCTTCGATCCGGTGCCGATTCATAGTGTTTGGGAACGAATGTCTGGCGAAATAACTCCAAGCCTTCGCGGGTCAACAATATGTCCACATCCTTGGTCATCCGTTCGTGACCGTGAGCGAACACCGCCATGCCGCCCATCACCGCGTAGGTGATATTGGCCTTTTCGAGCCGGCGCACTAAACGCCGCATGGAAACTTGAGCAAGATCTCGATTGCTCATGAATACCGCCATGGCGCGAAGGGGATCGGTGGAACGGCGGGGCGTGGGAATGCTTTGCTTTTTTCTTTGTGTCGGCATAAAAGCACCATACGAGGGGAGGAGAAAATACCAATCAATAGAGGTATTTTCCCTCCCCCCTCTCATTTTTTCAATGTCCTGCCGATCAATCGCCGATGCCCAGCGCCTTGGCGATGATCGGCGCGAAGACGACGATCATGCCGGCGAAGACCACAGCCACCATGCTCATGAGCTTGATGAGGATGTTGAGCGATGGCCCTGAGGTGTCCTTGAATGGGTCGCCCACGGTGTCGCCGACGACGCCGGCCTTGTGGGCGTCGGAGCCTTTGCCGCCGTATTCCCCCGCTTCGATGTGTTTCTTGGCGTTGTCCCAAGCGCCGCCGGCATTGGCCATGAAGACCGCCACGGCGAAGCCGCACGTCAGCCCGCCGGCCAGCAAGCCCATGATGCCGCTGACGCCGAGGACCAATCCGACCGTCAAGGGGACGGCGACAGCCAAGAACGCTGGCAGGATCATCTCTTTTTGGGCGCCGACCGTGGCGATGTGGACGCAGGTGGCGTAGTCGGCCTTGGCGTGGGGATCGCTGAGCAGATTCAACTCCTTGAATTGCCGGCGCACTTCCTCGACCATGCGCCCGGCGGCCCGTCCCACCGCTTTCATGGTCAAGCCGCTGAAGACAAAGACCATGAGCACTCCCAGGAACATGCCGACCAGCACTTTCGGATTCATCAGGTTAATGCCGTAGAAATCCATGAAATCAGCCAACGTCGCTTCCTTGGCCCGGATCAGCCGGGTCCCCTGCGGCCACTGAGCGCGGTTGAGGGTCGGAGCTTTGTCAAATTCCTGAGCCAATTGAGGTGAGGGGGCAATCAGGAAATAAGCGCGGTTGAAGTTCGTTTCCGGGTCCTTGGGGCCACCTTCGGCGTATTTGCGGAAGCCCAGGGACACCAGCTGCCCCTCGGCCACTTGATGCGTTTCCACGTAGGCGGTCGCCTGCCGCTGAATGCCGACGCGCACTTCCTCGACGAAGGCGGCCAGCAGCGCCAACGCCGTCAGCGCCGCCGAACCGATGGCGAACCCTTTGCCGGTGGCGGCCGTGGTATTGCCAAGAGCGTCCAGGGCGTCGGTGCGTTCGCGGACGTGCGGTTCCTGCTCGGTCATCTGAGCGTTGCCGCCGGCGTTGTCGGCGATGGGGCCGTAGGCATCGGTGGCCAACGTGATGCCCAAGGTGGACAACATGCCGACGGCGGCGATGCCGATGCCGTACAGGCCCAGCGCGGGAATTTGGAACCCCCCCGCGAAGCCATAGGCCAACATCATGGCGACGCAGACGATGGACAACGGCGCCCAGGCGCTGAGCATCCCCTGCGCGACACCGCCGATGATGGTGGTGGCCGGCCCCGTCACCGTTTGACCAGCCAGCCAGCGCGTCGGCTCATATTCGCTGGAGGTGAAATACTCGGTGAACCAGCCGATCAACACCCCCGCCAGCAGGCCGGAAACGATGCTGCCGAAGATGCCAAACCAGATACTTCTACCGTCGCTGGTTTGGATGCCCCCCAACACCAGCCACGTCACGAACAACGCCGCCAGCACCAGCAAGATGCTGGCCCCCCACACGCCGCGGCGCAAGGCCCACAGCAGGTTCTTCTGGCTGGCTCCTTCCTCGGTCTTGACGAAGTAGATGCTAACGATCGACAAGACAATGCCAATGCCGGCCAACACCATGGGAGCCGACACGAAACGCAGGCTCACTTGCAGCGGAGTGAGACCGATGGCTTCGAGTTGACTTTCGCTCAAACCCAAGGCCAAGGCGGCGGCGGCTCCCAAGGCGGCGGTGGCCAGGATCGAGCCGCAGTAGCTCTCGTACAAGTCGGCCCCCATGCCGGCCACGTCGCCGACGTTGTCCCCCACGTTGTCCGCGATGACGGCCGGATTGCGCGGATCGTCCTCGGGAATGTTGGCTTCCGTTTTCCCCACCAGGTCGGCGCCGACGTCGGCGGACTTGGTAAAGATGCCACCGCCGACACGAGCGAACAGCGCTTGTGTGCTGGCCCCCATGCCGAAACAGAGCATAACCACGGTGATTTGTTCTACCGTCATGTCCGTGAACACCACCAGCCCCAGGAACCAGGCCGTGATGTCGAGCAGCCCCAAGCCGACGACCACCAAGCCCATGACGGCGCCAGCCCGGAAGGCCACTTGCAGGCCGCGATTCAACGATTCCTTGGCCCCTTGGGTGGTGCGGTTGGAAGCGATGGTGGCGGTGTTCATGCCGATGAAGCCGGCCAAACCGCTGAAGAAGCCCCCCGTCAGGAACGCGAAGGGGACCAGGACGCTTTGCTGCTTCAAGCCGAACGCTTGCCAGGACAACAGCCCCACCAGCAAGGCAAAGACAATCGCCACCACCGTGTATTGCCGTTTCAGATAAGCGAAGGCCCCTTCGCGGACGTAACCAGCGATGTCGCGCATGCGCTGATCCCCCGGATCCGCCGCCTGAATTTCCTTGAAGAACTTGTAGGCAAAGCCCAGAGCCAGCACGGCCCCTGCTGGCGCCAACCACCACGAATAGGGTACGTTTTCTAACACCGCGCAATCTCCTTGGCGCAACTCATTAGGATAAAAATGCTCTCCGTGAATATGGGAATACAATAGGTAGCCCTTCATCGAAAGTCTAGGGGGCTGACAAAAGCTGATTTGTCGGGGGCGGATTCTCCCGAATTCTGGCATCCCTTTTTTTCACCAGAGTAACTGTCCGATAGCCGATTGCGGTGCTTGCATGGGAGTCCTCGGCGCGCGTCCGCTGCCGCTTCCCCCGCCGAACCGATAAATCCCAAGGCAAAGATACGGGACAAATAATATGCTTATAGGAACCAATCATCCAGCGGATGACGTGAGCTTGGGACAGGTCCGTGCCCGGCGCGTTTGGTGAGGCTTTTATGATGATGAAACTGCGGTTGTTGCCGGTGGGTTCTGGACCCGAAGCGGAGATCGGAGAAATTTATTCCTGCGTCTATACCCCTGACAGCCGAAATGTCCTATCTGGGGGCTGGGACGGTCAATTGCACCTGTGGGATGCGCGGGATGGGGCCCATTTGTTGGCCGTTTCCGTCAGCGCCAAACCCATCTCCGCCTGCGCGGTCACGCCGGACGGCAAGTATTGGCTGTCGGGATCATTGGAAGGCATGTTGGCCCACTGGGAGGCGACCAGCCAGCGCCAAGCGTCGATCTTCCTCGCCCACAATCGCCCCATTTCCGCGATTGTCTTCGGCCTGACAAATCATGTCGTGGCCACGGCCTCTTGGGACACCGCCATCACGCTCTGGACCTTGGATCGCCAGCGCGCCGGCAAGACATTGAACGGCCACCGTGACATCGTGGCAGGCTGCCGCTTCACCCCCGACGGCGAGCAGGTCTTTTCCTGGTCGCACGATGGCACGGTACGCTTGTGGCACGCCGAGACCGGACAGCCGCTGCACGACAGCGCCAGCCACAACGACCGCGTGACGGCGGGGGACGTATCTCCCGATGGTGTCTGGGGAGTGTCCGGCGGCCGCGATGGCATGATCAAGCTCTGGAACCTGAAATTATGGCAGGAAGTGGCTTCGTTCCTACTAGGAAATGAATTGAATAGCTGTCTGTTTCTCCGCGACGGCAAAACGCTGGTGGTCGCCGACGCGCGCGGCAAGCTCACGCTGCACACCTTGCCCCATCTCGATCCAATCAGCGAACTGGATACGTTCCTTCCCGTGCAGTGCGCCGCCCTGGCGCCAGCCAGCGACCAGATCGCCTTGGGCTGCGCCGACGGCACCTTGCGGCTCGTCGCCGTCGCTGGCTTGGAGCAGGAACCGCTCATGGTGACCGCTCTGCGAACCAGCCGACGCACCGCCAACGCCTGGCAACGGCTGCTCGGCAAGAGCCAAATCACCCACGCTTACCACTGCCGCTGCCCCGTCTGTCAGCATTCCGTCCCGCTCGCCAACGAACACCTCGGCCAAACCATCTCCTGCCCCCACTGCCACCGCGCCCTGCGCCTCGCCGCCCTCGCCAAGCTCCCCCGTGAGAGCTAAAGGCTCATTGCCCAAGAATTTTCTGGGGGTGGTTTTTTGACCTGGAAAGGGCAAGTCTTACGGATTCCCGCGCGGCTAATCAATCATGGGAGGGTGGGCCGAGTCTTTGAGGCTCACAAGGGGCTTATGCTACCATTGTGCGGATTCCGGGGCGCCTTGCACCCCCTTCATCTTTTCATTGTTCCATTCCACCCCACCCCCCCTTTTGGCGTGGTTGGTGCATGTTCATGGAATGAAATAGCGGTATTGAGGAAAAAAAGAGCCCAGTGCCAAGAAGTGCGCGGACCAAGCCACAAGTGGTGCTCTCCCTATCTTGAGTATCGACCAACGCGGCGGGGGTTACAAGGTTGGCCGGGAAATCAAAGCACGAACTCATGCTGCCTTTCAGCCCCCTGAATGGGGCAACCGGCGGATCAGGTCTTCATCGCAAGTAAGGCGCATGGCGAACGTCCCCTGGAACCATTGAAGGAAGGCCTCTTGGGGGATGCCGATGATGTTTCATTGTAAAGCAACCATCCGCTTCGCTGCCAGGAATTTTTGGGGAGAAAAAGCGCGTGGATGTATCGCGCGTCGGTGGGGAATAGAGCATCGCTTCCGCAAACGGGCGCCGCCTGGAATCTCAGAATTTATCGGTTCGCGTGAGCGGTCGCTTGCCGGAGCGAACCGATAAATCCGTAAGGAAGAGAACTTTCGAGCCTTTAGCGATCCGCGCGGATAGCTGTCTGGGCGAGGGGCATGGTGGGTCCATCGTGTTCGATTTCGCGCAGCAGCGCCTTGGCCATGTCATAGGCGTTGTCCTCGGTGATTTGTTGGGGCGTCACTGGTTTGGCGGCGGTCGTCTGTTCCACGTCCGGCTTCGACAGCGGTTTGCCAGGAGCGATGTTCGGCCCCAAATGCTTGGCCGGGTTATGACAACCGGCGGTAAGCAGCGCGGTCCAAAGCAGGCCGCGGCAGATGGTTTTCATGGTTTCCTCCCCCTGGCCGCCGCGCGACCGTTGCGCTGGTCTTGGGGACCAGCGGCCATTCCCCGTTCTTCCGTAAGCAGCTCACGCAAATCCGCCTCGGCACCCAGATGATCCTCCAGGATTTGCTCATCCGACTCGAAGATGGGCCGTTGGCCCGGCACAGTCGTCCGTCGCGTGTAGGCGGCATTGGCGCGGCGGTCCAGCTCATCGGCTAGGCGCGTCAGCTTTTCGTCCTGCGTCTGGAACGCGATGTCACGCAGCCGGTCGCAGACCTCCAAGCGGCGGAGCAACGTATTCAGCTCCTGTTCACGCTCGGCGGCGGAATTGGAGAGGGATTCCTCTTGTTCTTCGGGTTGGTCCTTGGCTTGCTGATCCCGTTTCGCCGGTTCGGGTTGCGTCTGCTTTTGGTCCTTGGCTCCGAACCAGCGTTTGAACAAACCGGGCGTGGTCCGGCGTGACGGCTTGGCGTCGTCGTGGTCCTGGCCGCCGCGCGGCTTGGCCGCCGCGCTGAGCAGGATCACGCATATTATCCCCAGCAACAGGACCCCCCGCCACTGCCTAACTCTTGGTTGGCGCATCCTCTCCTCCTGAGCACGCTACGTCCCCCTGGACCGCTCCCGTTTGGCTCTTCCCCCAGAGCCTGGGATGCTCCGGCCCACGATACGGCACGGCTGTCGAGATAGTGCGAGAAGGGGGGCGTTATGGCAGAGAATCGCCGATATGTCCAGAGCAATTTTCGGCGGTTTCTCCATGAGCGCTCCAGCCGCTGGCCAGCGCCCGCGCCGGGGGCCTCACTTCGGCCAACCCAAATGCTTGCGCAGAAACGCGAACGTCCCCTGACCGTGGATGACGTGGCCGCCATCGAAAAATTCGATCTCGGTGCGTTCGGGTATCTTCAACTTGGCGTAGTGGCGGCGAACCTTGGCGTATTCATAGGCGATCCATTCATCGATGCCGACGCGGTCGTCGTGGCCGCGCTCGACCATGAACGGTCGCGGAGCAATCAGGGCCGCCATCTCGGCGTAGTTGAAGGTATGGCCTAGATTGAACTCGAACATCTCGTATTCGCCGGTGAACATGTAACTGCCAGGAAAATCAATGGACACATTCTTCCAAATCCATTCGTTGAAATCGCCAGAACAGATCGACAGACAATAGCCGGGCAAAATAGCCGGCACGCGCATGGCCGTCTTGCCGCCGTAGGACAAGCCGTAGAGAGCGATTTGGTCTCGAGCCACGAACGGCAACCCGCCCAACCAAGCGAGCGTCCGTTCATGTTGGCGGATGATGAACGAGAAGAGAGACAACTTGAGCGGATTGGCTTTGCGCTGCAATTGGCGGAAGTCGTCGCGGCCGATGTAGGGATTCTGGGGGGCATAGACGATGTACCCCAAGTCGGCCAGCTGCGAGCCGAAGGAGTTGTAAGCGCGTGTTTTTTCCTGGGGATGGACGACATCCTGTGGACGCCCCTCCAAGCCATGCTGGCAGACGACCACCGGCCGCCTCTCGCCCGGCTTCAGGTCCTTGGGCACGCACAAGATGCCATGGGCGAAGACATCGGGATAGACATCCAACAGCACTTCGTAGGCCGTCCATTTGTCGGTTTCACAGTACACCCGCGTGCGCGGATTGAGTGGCATAGTCGGATCGGGCAGCTTGCCGATGATTTCCTCATGGAAATACTGGCGCAGGGGTTCGATGGATTTTTGATAATTAGCCATCGAGGACATATCCACCTTGGACCAGAAGAAATCCTGGCGAACGGCTTCGGCGTCACGCATCAGCTTTTGGGTGTGGTTGACGAGCTGCTCGAATTGGCGGCGCTGGCGTTCGGCGGGATTAGGGAAAGGGTGCGACTTTTTGGGAACGCCTTGATCAGGCACTAAGTTGTCCCAGTTTCCATCCGGATTCAAAAAATGTTCAAGAGAATTGGGTATTTGGAATAAGGGGTCCTGATGCGCACGGACACGCAATAAAGAGGCCCGGTGAACTCCTGCTAGCTTTTGGATGCGCGCGAATTCTTGATTGACGGCTTCTAGTCCCGGATAGACAATCTTCCCCGGTGCCGCGCCGGCTCGTCCCGGCTGAGGCGAGGGCGGGCCGTCAATAGGGAGCCACTTATTGTCTTCGATCTGAAGCCAGCGTTGCGCCAAACGTTCGTTTCGAGACAAACCATGAGGCCACAAGTAGGCGGCGACTTCCGCATCGCCAAATTCCCTCAGTAGTCCCCATTGGTTGCGATAAATCGGTTCCTGCCAGAGGTTCTCCCGCGGAGCGAAGTAGGCGTTAACGGAAGTCACTCGAATTCGATCATCTAGCGCGCCGCTGTAGAAGGCCAGCAGTCCGCCTTCCCGGTAACCGATGACCTTGATGGGAAGTTGCTCGTTTTTTAGGGTAAACCAATTCACCGCCGCCAGCACTTTTTGTGTCTCATAACCGATGACATGCCGACCCATCTCGTACGACATGCGATAGATAAATTCCCGGTGCGGCTGATTGGTCATACGGCCAATCTTGGGATTGCCGGACCAGGTAGCCTGGCGGTCAATCAACGTGGGGACAATCACTCGACAACCATTCTCCGCCAGACGGCGGGCGTACTGCGATTCGCTGGGCAATCCCGGCATCAGTCCGGTCAGCATCTCCGGCGTCCAGTCGGCGTCCGGGATAGCGACGACGTGGGCGACGATCTTCCCCTTCGGTTCCAGCAACAGCCCTTCGCCATCGACTCCCGCGAACACCGGCCAGCGCACGGCGAACACCTTGTAGCTATCCGTCTCCGCGACCAAGGCCGATTGCTCCGTGGTCGCCACCAACTCCATCTTAGGCGGCAAACGCTCATCGACGACGCCGATGATTTGCTGCAATCGTTGCCGATTCGGCCGCACCGATTTGGTGTAGGCTTCGGGAGAGGAATAATCCAGCTTCCAGAATTGCTGGCGTTTCTCGACCGCTGCCGCTGTTTGTTTCGTCAAATACTTGTCGATTCCGGCCACCATTTGGACAGCCAAGTCTCCTTCGGTGGTCAATGGTTTGGTGCCCGGCAACGGATCAGCCGAGAGAGAGCTAATGAGGATCAACGCGAAAAACAGAGTCAGCACATGGCGCATGGGTCAACTCCCAATGTCAGGGAATAGCAAATGGTTCGTGTCGGCCCCTGGCGGATGGGGCCAAGACCTTGGCGATTGATTTTAACATGGGATACAATCCATAAATATGATGCCGCCACTGGAAATTGTGTTCGAGGATAATCACTGCCTCGCTGTCGTCAAGCCGGCGGGAGTGCCGAGCACGCACTTTCAGGGGCGCGCGGAAACGGTGGATCGGGCGGTGAAGCAGTATTTGAAGGAAAAATACCACAAGCCGGGCAATGTGTTCCTGGGTGTGGTGCATCGCTTGGACAAGCCGGTGTCGGGGGTGTTGTTGTTCGCCCGGACCAGCAAGGCCGCCGCCCGCTTGTCGGAACAGTTCCGCGCTGGCTCGGTGGAGAAGATTTATTGGGCCATCGTCGAGGGGGAGCCAGCACGCAGCGCCGGCACGCTGGAAGATTGGCTGATCAAGGACCAAGATACGCATCGGGTCGAGGTCGTGGAGCCGCACACGCCCGGAGCGCGGCAAGCGCTGCTGCACTATCAATGTCGGGCAGCGCATCAGGGCTTGGCTTGGCTGGAAGTCCGGCCCCAGACGGGACGCACGCACCAATTGCGCGTGCAGCTGGCCCATCATGGTCATCCGATTCACGGCGACGCCCGCTATGGCTCAATCCGTACCTTCCCCCACGCTATCGCCCTGCATGCGCGGTCCTTGACGTTTCTGCATCCGATTCGCAATGAACCCATTACTTTGACTGCCGATGTGCCGCGTTCTTGGCGCGGCCGTTTCGCCTATCTGTTTCGAGAGGCACGCTGATGAGCACCTTGAGTTTGACGGAAATTCTGGACTTGATCCAAGTCGATGTCGGCAAACGGGGCTTGCGGACCGATCCGCATGACAATCTGATCACTGCATCCGCTGGTGATTTCGAGAGTGCTTGCCAGAGCCTGGCGGAAACGACCGATCCCGCCGTAGCCATCGTCACCGGCTTTTTCATCCCTCATGCTGATCCCCCCAGCAGCGAGACGGACGGCCCATTGGGGGCACTGTTCCTGGCCCGCGCGTTGGCTCCCTTGGGAATCAAGGTGGTGCTGGTGACGGATGAATTTTGCCGGCCGGCCCTGGAAGCAGGGATTGGCGCGTGTGGTCTGCGCAAGTCGGTGCCGCTGATCGTCTTGCCGACCCTGGCGGATGCCGCCAGCCTGTCCACGGATGCCTACTGGGATTGGTTCGCCGAGCGAGCGGGCCGACTGACGCATCTCGTCGCCTTGGAGCGCGTTGGTCCCAGCCATACTCCCGCCACCATCAAGGCTCAAGCGGGCGAGAATGCGGCGCTGGTCGAGCAATTCTTACGACAGGTGCCGGAATCTAGTTTCAACTGCTGCCACACCATGAATGGACGCGACATCACCGCTCAGATGAGTCCCGCCCACCATCTCTTTCATGCTATCCATCAGGGACAATTGCCGATCACGACCATCGGCATCGGCGACGGCGGCAACGAGATCGGCATGGGCAAGGTGTCCTGGGACACGATCCGCCGCAACATCCCCGGCGGGGCCAAAGTAGCGTGCCGGACGGCGACCGATCACTTGATCGTCTGCGGCGTGAGCAACTGGGGAGGCTACGGCTTGGCAGTGGGAGCGCGGCAGCTACTGGGACAACCTCTGGAGGAAGATTTCTTCGATATGGAACAGGAACGCCGGCTCTTGCAAGTCATGGTCGAAAAAGGGCCGTTGGTGGACGGCGTGACTGGCCAACCGACCGCCACCGTCGATGGCCTGAGTTTTGAGCATTACATCGAGCCGCTGTGCCGGATGGGAGGCAAGCAAGAAATCATTCAGGCACGGGCGAGCGGGGATCCTGAGGCCTCCGATCCCTCGCCACAACCAGGGGCCTCACGGCCTCCGCTTACCTGCTCCGCGCCGGCCGCCGATGTATCTGCTTGGCGCCACCTCACCGGCTCTGAGGTGCGCCGCTGGGCGGCCAGTGGTCAGTTCCAGGGACCGACGCCGGGGCTGGCGCTGGGCTACGTGCAAGCCAACCTCGTCATCGTGCCGCGCCAGCTGGCTTTCGATTTTCTCCTGTTTTGCCAGCGCAACCCCAAGCCCTGCCCTCTACTCGATGTCACTGATCCGGGCTCCCCGGAGCCGAAACTCATCGCGCCGGGGGCCGACGTGCGGACCGATGTGTCGCGCTATTGTGTCTATCGGGATGGGGAACTCGTCGATGAACCCACCGATCTGCACGCTTACTGGCGTGATGACCTAGTGGCCTTTCTCATTGGTTGTTCCTTCACCTTCGAAAACGCGCTCATGCAAGGGAGAGTGCCGGTGCGTCACATTCAGGAAGGACGGAATGTTCCCATGTACCGGACCAACATCCCGTGCCGTCCCGCTGGCGTCTTTCATGGCCCGATGGTGGTGTCGATGCGGCCGATGACACCGGCCCAGGCCATTGAAGCGACGATTATTTGTCAAAAATTCACCCAGGCCCACGGCGCCCCCGTCCACTTCGGCGATCCCGCCGCCATTGGCATCACCGACATTCACCATCCCGATTTCGGCGATCCGGTGACCATTCATTCCAACGAAGTGCCTGTCTTTTGGGCTTGCGGCGTCACTCCGCAAGTAGTGGCGATGGCCGCCAAGCCGTCCTTGATGATCACGCACAAACCGGGGCATATGTTTGTCACGGATATCATGGACCATGAGTTGGCGGAGTGAGAGGGCGCGGAGACGCAATCGTTCAATGCCTTGGCGGATTCCCTGGCACCGCCGGCGTGCCGCGCCGTTTGAGATAAGCTTCCAATCCCTTGCCAAGCCGGTCGGCGGCTAGTGACAGAATGAGGTAAATGATGGCGGCGTAAATCAGCATCTCCGGCACGATGAAGCGTGACTTGCCGATGCCCAACGCTACCTGCAACAATTCGGGCACGCCGATGACGCTAACGAGGCAACTATCTTTGAGCATGGCCACCAGATCGTTGATGACCGGCGGCAGGATGATGCGGAAGCTCTGGGGCAGGACGACCAGAACGAACGCTTGCCGCTCGCTCATGCCGATGGACAAGGCCGCTTCGCGCTGTCCCTTGGGGACCGCCTCGATGCCCGCCCGGTGAATCTCGGCCTCGTAGGCGGCGTAATTGGCGCTGAGGCACAAGACGCCGACAGCCAAATTGGGCCAGGTCAGCAGATTGCCCAAGCCCAGCTCCTGACCAATCTGCGGCAGCGAATAGTAGATCAAGTAAATCTGCACCAGCAACGGCGTGCCGCGCATGACCTGAATGTAAGCTACCGCCGGCCAGCGCAGCAGCACATTCCGCGACCGAGCCAGCAAGGCCAGCACCAGGCCAGCCATCAGGGCCAGCGGCATGCTCAAGGCGGTCAGCAATAACGTGTATTGGGCCGCTTTGAGAAGCGCGATCAGGATGTGGCCGGAGTGGTCGCTCGGCAGCGCGGCCGCGTCCGGGGTCTCGGTCGGGGTATTCACCACGGCGCCGGCCACGATGCCAAGCTGCTCCTGGGCCGGCGTCCAGATGCTCCATTTCTGGTAAATCTCCCCCAGCTCGCCGGATTGTTTCATCACGTCGAGAATGTGATTGATTTCCGCTAATAATTCCATATCTTCCAAGCGGACGGCGGCGGCATATTCGCCAGGGCTGAACGTGCCCGGGACGTTGTGCAATTGGGCGTCCTTGCCAGCGTAGTAGGTGGCGATGATCGATTCCGCCAACGCCGCCTCGGCCCGGCCTAGCTTGACTTCGGTGTAAGGGGTCAGGGAATCGTCGTATTCCAAAATCAAATCGTCCGGCCAACCGTTTTCTTTCAGGACATCCACCGAGGCGCTGCCGTTCAACACGGCGATCTTCTTCCCTTTGAGGTCGTCCAGGCTGCGGTACTTGGCTTGATCCGCCGCGCGGACGGTCAGTTGTTGTTCATAAGCGTAGTAGGGAGTCGTGAACGCGATGACCTTGGCCCGTTCGTCGTTGACCTCCAGCCCATTGAGCACCAGGTCGGTGCGGTGCGCTTTCATATTGTCAATCAAGGCCAGCCAATCGCCGCGCACCAGGACCGGTTTCACTCCCAGATGGGCGGCGACGCGGTCCATGATGTCCACTTCGAAACCAATGACACGCTGGGGGTCGTTGGGATCGACATAGGCGAACGGCGCACCGCCGCTGGGGTCGGCTCCCCAACGCAGCACCCCTTCGTGCCGGATGCGTTCCAGGGTCGAGCGTGGTGGAGCGCGAAAGAGATAGAACCAGGCCACTCCAACCACCATCACAACCGGCAGGACCAGCAACCAGTGTGCGCGCGCCGCGAGCATCGTTTCGGATTCTCCTTGCTATCACTTCACCGCGCCATTGGGCAAATGGGCAAGATTATGGAACAGATGAACCAAGGAAGCGGTCAGTTTCTTGAAATCCCCTTCGTGTAGGCTCTCGTTGGGAGCGTGGGCATTGCTCTTGGGGTCCTCGATGCCGAGGAGCAAGGCCGGCGCGCCGCCGAACAAATCTGCCAAGGGGCCGACGAAGCCGATGGTGCCGCCGCAGCCGATAGCCACCGCTTCTTTCTTGAACCCCCCCTTCATGGCTGACAGGGCCGCCTCGAACGCTGGACCTCGCGGATCGGTGAACCACCATTTGACCGCCTTGCCCTGCTCCTTGACTGTCACCTTTGCCCCCCAGGGTGGATTGTCCATCAGGAACGTCTTGAGCTGTTCGACGACTTCCTTCGGTTCTTGATCGGGGACGATCCGGCAACTGATCAGGGCCGAGGCTTTGGGCAAGACCTGGTTCGAGGCTCCTCGGATCGAGCTGGCTTCCTGTGCAATGATCGTGATGGCCGGTTTGCGCCAGGTTTGCTCATACGGATGCACCCCTTTTTCGGTGGCGAAGCGGACACCCGCCAAGGCCCCGATTGTCTTGCGCCAGTCGTCGGTGTCGGCGGGAAGCGACTGCAACGCCTTGCGCTCGGCGGCGGTCATGGGGCGGACCCGGTCGTAGTAGCCTGGCACTGGCAGCGGGCCGTTGTCCCAAAAGAGCCGCGATAGCACGACGTTCAACGCCAAGGCGGCGTCGGCGATGACGCCTCCCGCCATGCCGCTATGCACGGGAATCTTGGCCGTCTCCACGTCCACCCGCAGCGTCACCACGCCGCGCAAGGCGTAGGTGATGCACGGCAAACCGACTTCGATATTTTCCGTGTCACACACCACAATGACATCGGAGAGTAACTGTTTCTTGTGTTCCTTGAAAAAGGTCAGCAAGTTGCTGGAGCCGATTTCTTCCTCCCCCTCGACGACCATTTTGACATTGACCGGCAACTGCCCCTCGGTTTCCAGATAAGCGGCGATGGCGCCGAGCTGGGCGGAGATGGCTCCCTTGTCGTCGGCGGCTCCTCGGCCAAAAAGCCGGCCGCCGCGCCGCGTCAACGTCCACGGATCGGATTTCCATTGCGTGGCGAAGTTGACTGGCTGCACGTCATGATGGGCATAGAGAAACACCGTTGGCTTGCCGGGAGCGTCCAGCCATTCGCCGAAAGCGTAAGGGTTGGAGATGCCGCAGCGCAAGGTTCGCACGTTGCGCAGCCCGGCGCGGCGCATCTGCTCGCACACCAGCTCCGCGCACTTGTCCACTTCTTTCTGATGGTCGCCGTCGGTGCTGATACTCGGCACCGCCACCAGCTCGGCCAAATCCTTGATGATTCGGTCGTGATTTTTCGCCAACCAATCCAAGGCCATTTGCATGATAAGATTCCCACGACAAGTACCCACGATACCACTTATCCCAGTGCCGACAGTGAGCATGATAGAGCGATATGCCGGTACGAGCTAGTGCGGGATGGTGGGATTTCGTGTCTTGGTTTGATGATGGATTGTCTCGCGTGGATAGATCGCGTGCGCGAAACGATGAATCACCGCGCGACGACGCTTGAGGGGAATTCGGGAACAATCGGTTCGACAAGACGAATCGCCTTGATTCATCGTTTCGCGTTCGCGGCCGGCAGTCCATGTGAACCGATCCAATCATCTCACCGTAATAGTTCCCACCCTTGCCGTAGCCTTCTTTTCCATTTCTCTTTAAGCTATCAGCGTTCCGGCATAGGGCTCGCCGTTGGCTCGCTCGCTAAACAAGATTGCTGATTGCTGATCGTTGAATGCGGACAGATGATTGCTATTAGGAGAATCTCATGGCTGAAAAAATCACGCCACGCGCCAAGGATTATTCGCAGTGGTATCTCGATATTGTCCATCACGCCGGCTTGGCGGAGAACTCGGACGTGCGCGGCTGCATGGTCATCAAGCCGCACGGCTACGCGCTGTGGGAGAAGATGCAACGCGGGCTAGATCGGTTGTTCAAGGACACGGGCCACGTCAACGCTTATTTCCCGCTCTTTATTCCCAAACGCTTTTTGGAGAAAGAGGCCGAGCACGTTGAGGGATTCGCCAAGGAATGCGCCGTCGTCACCCATCATCGCCTCATCGCCAAGCCGGACGGCAAGGGGCTGATGCCCGACCCGGCGGCGCGGCTAGGTGACGAGGACATGCTCATCATTCGGCCCACGTCGGAAACGATCATCTGGAACACCTACAAGAACTGGATTCAGAGCTACCGCGATTTGCCGTTGCTGATCAACCAATGGGCCAACGTAGTGCGCTGGGAGATGCGCACCCGGCTGTTCCTGCGCACCGCTGAGTTTCTCTGGCAAGAGGGGCACACCGCCCACGCCACACGGCAGGAGGCCGAGGAGGAGGCCCACCGCATGTTGGAAGTCTATCGCACCTTCGCCGAGGACTGGATGGCCATGCCGGTGTTGACGGGTCCCAAGAGTGAAGGCCAGAAATTCCCTGGGGCCGAATATACCCTGTGCATCGAGGCCATGATGCAGGACAAAAAGGCGTTACAAGCGGGGACAAGCCACTTCCTGGGCCAGAACTTCGCCAAGGCGTTCGACGTGCAGTTTCAAAGTCAGGAAGGAAAATTGGAGTACGCCTGGGCGACAAGCTGGGGCGTTTCCACTCGGCTCATCGGCGGCTTGTTGATGACTCATAGCGACGATCAAGGGTTGGTGCTGCCACCGCGCTTGGCTCCCATTCATGTTGCCATCGTGCCCATTGGCAAGAATCCCGACGAACGCTCCGCCACCATCGCCGCCGCCGAAAAGCTGGCCGCCGAGCTGCGCGATATGCCGCGTGATGATTTCTTTGGCTACGAGCCGTTGAGCGTGAAGGTCGATACCGACTTCAACAAGTCACCAGGATTTCGCTTCATCGAATACGAAGTGCGTGGCATTCCCGTTCGCGTCGAGCTGGGGCCGAAGGATTTGGCCAACCAGGCGTGCGTGCTAGCCCGCCGCGACCTGCCTGGCAAGGAGGCGAAACAAGCCGGCGTGCCGCTGGCGGAGGCCGCTCAACGGATTGTCACCATGTTGCGCTCGATGCAGCACGAATTGTTCGAGCGCGCCCGCCGTTTCCGCGATGATAATAGTCATGAAGTCGATTCCTACGATGACTTCAAGAAAATGATCGAGGAACCCGGCGGCTTCCTGTGGGCGCACTGGGATGGCACCCGCGAGACGGAAAACCTCATCGCCGCCGAGACGAAAGCGACGATTCGCTGCATCCCGTTTCAGCGGAAGCAAGAAACGGGTAAGTGCATCCGCACCGGCAAACCATCCGAGGGGCGCGTGGTGTTCGCCAAGGCATATTGATTCAAATAAACAAATTTATTACCACATTCATCGTTTTTCACTGATCATTGGCGACGTGCGCGAAACGATGCATCCCGTTGCTAATACCTACTCTCCATAGAATCCTTTCCGCGCTGCCGCCAGTTGGCGCATCGGCTCCGTCGGTTGGAAGCGGGGGCCGAGAGACTCATAGCGACTGAGTTTCGCCAACACTTCGGCCAGACCCAATTGATCGGCCCAGCGCAGGATGCCGCCGCGCTGCGCGGGGAAGCCGATGCCAAGGATCAAGCCCATATCCACGTCAGCGGGTTCGCGGACGATCTGCTCGGCGAGCACCCGGCTGGCTTCGACTAACATGGGGAGGAAGAGGCGGTCGGTGATCTCTTCAGCGGTGAAAGTGCGTTGTCCCGTCCGGCAACGTTTCAGGAATTCCTCCAGGGCCGGGTCGTCGCTGCCTCGGCTCCCCTTGGCATAGCTGTAAAAGCCTGCCCCGGATTTCTGCCCTAGACGCCCCGCCGCCACTAATTCATCGAGAATACGCGTCGTCTTGGCCCGATCCGCGAAGGCCGTGTTCACCACCCGCCCGGCGTACAAGGCGGTATCGAGGCCCACGACATCATTGAGCGTGATCGGTCCCATCGGCATGCCAAAGTTAGTCGCGGCCTGGTCGATCTCACGCGGGTTGGCCCCTTCTTCCAATAATACCAGAGATTCATTGATGTACGGAAATAAAATGCGATTGACGAGAAAGCCGGGACAATCGCGGACTACGATGGGGGTCTTGCCGATGCGCTTGGCCAGGGCGACCAGCGTGGCCACCGTCTCGTCGCTGGTCTTGTCGCCGCGAATGACCTCGACCAGCGGCATGCGATCCACCGGATTGAAGAAGTGCATGCCAGCGAAGTTTTCGGGCTTGGCCACGGCTTGGGCCATGCGCGTGATGGAGATGGTCGAAGTGTTGGACGCTAAAATGACATCAGGACGAAGGAGAGGCTGAAGCTGCCGGTATAAGCCGACCTTGGCTTCTTCATTTTCGATGATCGCTTCAATGACCACATCGCGGTCAGCCAGCGGCGGCAACAGCAGCGTGGTGTTGAGCCGACCTAAAGCAGCGATCAGCTCGGGCAGCGACATCCGTTTGCGCTCCACCCGGCCTTGCAGCACCTTCGTAATTGCCGCTATTCCCTTGTCAAGAGCTGGCTGCTGGCTATCCACCATCACGACTGGCACGCCGCGCTGGATGTGAGCGCCGGCGATGCCGGCCCCCATGATCCCCGCGCCGATGACGCCGACCCGCTGCACGTCGCGCGGCTGGATGGACGCATCGGCGACGCCGGGGTCTTTCTGCAAGCGTTGATTCATGAAAAACACCGCGATGAGGTTGCGAGAAATGGGACTACCCACCAAGGGGACGAATTGTTCCGTCTCGACTTGCAACCCCTCTTCGAGCGTCCGGTTGCAGCCTTGCTCGATGGCGTCCAAGGCGGCGATCGGGGCGGGTAGTTGTCCCTTGGTCTTGGACAGGACCAGCGCCCGTGCGACGGCGAACGTGAAGCTGGCTTGCTCCTCGGTCAAGCCGACCGGCTGCTGCTTGCGGCGGCGGAGATGGTACAGCGTCTCGGCGTTGTCTTGCGCCCAGTGGATTAGCCGCTCCGCCTCTTCATGGAGTCGTTCGCTGGGCACCGCGTCCCACACGATCCCCAGCTCGCGGGCGCGGTCGGCCTTGACGGTTTCGCCGGCGCAAATCAGCTCCGCCGCCTGGGACGGGCCGATGAGCCGGGTCAGGCGCTGCGTCCCTCCCCAGCCGGGAATGAGGCCGATTTTTACTTCGGGCAGGCCAATTTCGGTTTTGGGATGCGTGCTGGCCAGGCGAAAGTCAAACCCCAGGACCAATTCCAGCCCGCCGCCGACGCACGGCCCCTCGATGGCCGCCACGGTCGGATAGGGAAGCTGTTCGATGCCGGCGATCAGGTCGAGGCCCCGCCGCACCAATTGGCGCGAGGTGGCTTCATCTCGAACAGCGCTTCCCAGCTCGCGCAAGTCCGCCCCGGCGATGAACATGCCCGGCTTGCCGCTCCGCAGGATCAGACCACTTACATCATCTCGACTTTGGAGATGGTTCAAAAGTTTTTCAAACTCCGCCAGCACGGCTTGATTGAGCGTATTGGCTCGGCTGCCCGGTTGATCGAAGGTGACAACGGCGATGTTATCCCGTACCTCCAACCGCAACGCATTCGCGGCAAATGATTCGGTCATGACACGCATCCTTCCTTTGCTAATGTTCCCAGCGGCCCGCGTTCATCATAGCCGACGCCCACCGAATGGGTAGCCAGGTGCGCATTTCTCGTTGGTCCTAGACAGCAGCCCGCAAACGAGCCATCGGAATCCAAACGCCGCTATCCGCCCCTCCTGCCAATCTCTCCCCTACTCCAAGTTCTCGTGAAATCGGATCGGAATGGCCAGCGTGGCAACCGTCGAGAGGGCAGCGATGACGGTTAAATAGAGAGCAGGTGCTAATTTGGTGCCCGTCTCGGCGATGAGCCAAGTGGCGACCACCGGCGCCGTGCCGCCGAAGAGGGCCTGGCCCGCGTTATAGCCGATGGCAATGCCGGTATAGCGCGTTCGGGTGGGAAACATCTCGACGAAGGCGGCGGCCATCGGGCCATTGACGGCGGCCATCAGCACGGCGAAAATAGCCTGCCCCGCCAGCGCGGCCAACAGCGTTCCGTGTTCGAGCAGCACGAAGACCGGATAGGTCAGCAACATATAGCCGAGCGCGCCGGCCAGGATCACCGGCGGACGCCCGATGCGGTCGGAAAGATGTCCAAACCACGGCATCAAGAGCAAGCCGATAGCCAAGGTCACGGTATTGACAGCCAAGGCGTCGGGCAGCGCTGGCGTGTTGATGTCCGCCAGGAACGTCGGCATCCAGACGAACGGCATGTAAAAGCCCACTGCCACCAGCAGCGTCAAACCGAATGTCGTCGCAATGGCCTTGGACCCGTGGCGAACCGCTTCCCGTATCGGCAAGCGTGCGACAGCCCCCCCTTCCGTCACTTCCACGAAATGCGGCGACTCCTCGACGCCACGCCGCAGCCACCAGCCGACCACGCCGACCAGGATGCCCGCCAGGAACGGCACGCGCCAACCCCAGGAATCGAGCTGCTCGGTGGGCAAGATCAGCGTCATCAAAGTGGCGACCGCGGACCCCAACAGAATGCCCCCGCCGGCGCTGGTGTTGCAAAAGCTGCCGATGAAACCCCGCCGAGAGGGGGGGGCATGTTCACCCAAAAAGGCAATGGAGCCAATGTACTCTCCCCCCACGCTTAACCCTTGCAGCACTCGGATCACGGTCAACAGGACCGGGGCCGCTGCGCCGATCAGGGCATACGGTGGCAGCAGTCCCGTCAAGGCGGTGGGAATGGCCATCAGGGCGACGGATAACTCCAGGGCACGCTTGCGGCCCACGCGGTCGCCGATGTGCCCGAAGATGATCCCGCCGATGGGCCGCATCAGGTAGCCCACGGCGAAGATGGCGAACACTTGCAGCAGCGACGCTAGCCGACTTTCCGCCGGGAAATAGAGGTCGCTGATCGTGTGGGCGAAATAGCCAAACAGCGCGAAATCGTACCATTCCAGAATGTTGCCGATGACGCCAGCAAAAACGATCCGGCGTTTGTGGGCATCCAGTGGCGCGGATTCCATCGTACTCCCTTGCAATTCGCATCGAGGGGGGAGAATTTTTGTAATTGTAGGTCATCATACGAAAAAAAAACCGCGACCTCGCGGCAAAAACGAAGTCGCGGTTGCTCAACCATGACATAAAGCGAGCTGATGGAAATTATCCCTCGAACTTCCACACCGCCACGGCGCCGGCGATGTCGGCGGCGGCGAGCCATTGATGATCGGGGGACAAGGCCAAGGCATGCAGCCAATCCTTGAATTGGCCACCGCGTGGCTGCCCTGCTTGCCCCACTTCCTTACCGTCGGCCACCTGGCAGATGCGCACCGTGGTATCGCGGCCCGTGGAGAGGACATACTTGCCATCAGCGGAGAAAACCACGTCGGTGACGCCATACCGATGACCGGAAACCTCGCGGAGCACCTTGCCACTAGCGACATCAACGAGCAGCACCTTGCCGGTGTCGGTTTCGCCGCCTTGGCCCAGGGCCAACAGCTTGCCATCGGGGGAGAAATCGGCGGCGATTAGCCCCCCCTTGACGAACTTGCCCCAGGCTTGGGCGTAGCCATAGGAATTGTCTCGGACTTTGACATTGGGAAGCCAAACTTGGAGCAAGTCGAGCTTCTCCGCTCCGCTGTCCACGTTCCACAACCGGGCTTGCGGCGGCGGGCGGTCGAAGTCGCCGCGGCGATGGCAGTATTCGCTGACGAAGGCCAGCTTGCCGTCGGGAGACAAGGCCGCCGCCGTGACCCAGGCGATTTTCGAGCAAGTCCAACGGGAAACTTCCTTCAACGACGCCAGGTCCCACACGATCACCAAGCCGCTGTCATCGCCGCTAATCAATCGCTTTTGGTCGCGGCTCATGCCCAAACCATTGACCCAATCCTGATGCCCCGCCAGTACCTGACATGCGGTTTGCACGGCAACTGGTACGCCGGGTTGCGTCAGGACATCCTTCTTGCCACGCTTGGCTTCGCGCTCGCGCGTCTGACTATCGAGGATCACCTCAGCGGTGCTGGACGGCGCGGCCGTCAGGTCCCAGATGCGCACCGTATGATCCAGGCTCGATGACGCCAACGTCTTGCCATCCGCCGTGGCGACCAGGCGCGTGATGCCGTTGGTATGACCATCCAGGCGCCGCACTGGCGGCGGCAGCTCCTTGGATGGACTTTCCGGCAGCTCCCAGACAAAGATTTGTCCCGCCTGGTTGCCGGCGGCCACGCGCCGATTGCCCAGAAAGGCCACCGAGGTCGGCCAAATGCCAGCCCCTTCAAACGGCAGCTCCCACATCAATGTCGCCTTACCCGGTCGCAGCTCGGCCATGATCGGTCCTCATCGCGAAGGATGTATCGTCTCGCGTGAATCCAGGAATGTGCTTCGTGAAACGACAAATCCAATGAATAAACGAATGGATTTCATTCACAAGGAAAAAGAATCAAATAGGTCGCGCCGAGGCCCAGTCCCCCCATGAAGCCGGACCCGGCGGACCTTATGATCGATGTTCCGGTCTCCACGAGACCGGCTTGGGTGCATCCAAGGCTTACGCCAGCAAGTCTTGCACCACGTTGGAGCCGAAGGGGGCCACGGGAATCGGGCGCAAGCCTTGGTAATGTTCCTTCTTGGGATTGATGCCCAGGCTTTGGTAGATGGTGGCGAAGAAATCCCCTTCCGTCACCAGGCCGTCCTTAATGTCGCGGCCGTCGGCATCGGTTTCGCCATACACCACACCCCCCTTGATGCCGCCGCCGGTCAAGGCCGTGCTCCAGGCGCGGACGTAGTGATCGCGCCCAGCCCGGTTGTTGATGTTCGGTGTTCGACCAATCTCTCCCATCCAGACGATGAGAGTATTTTGCAACAAGCCGCGCTGTTCCAAATCGACGATCAGCCCCGCCCACGCTTGATCCATCGGCGGCACCAACCCTTTGTGGCCGGTGAAATTGTCACTGTGCGTGTCATAACCGCTCTGACCGACTTCGACGAACGGCACCCCCGCTTCCACCAGCCGGCGCGCCAGCAAACAGCTTCGGCCAATGTTGCTCTCGCCGTATAGATTGCAGTACTTGTCCCATTCCTTGTCGATGTTGAATACTTCACGGGTCTTTTGCAGGCGGCGAGCACTTTCGTAGGCTTCCTGGTGCATTCGGTTGGTTTCGACGGGGTGCAGCTGGCCGTAGTGCTCGTCCAGGAAAGCGCGCAGCTCGTTGCGGCGGGCTTCCTTGGCCGGGTCCAGGTTCGAGAACGAGAACGGCGGCAAGCGCCCATCCTGTCCCAAATGGAACGGCTGATATTGCGGGCCGAGGAAGCCGGAACCCGCGTTGCCGTTGGATGAAACCTTGACGAAGGTGGGCAAGTCGGTCCCTTCTTGACCGTGATACTTGGCCACGATGGCGCCGATCTCCGGGTAACGGACGTTGGCGGTCGGTCGATAGCCGGTGTGCATCAGGTAGATGCCGCCGGGATGATCCACCTCGGAGGTGCGCATCGAACGGATGACGGCGATCTTGTCCATCTGCTCGGCGATCCTCGGCATCAGCTCGCAGATGTGAACGCCGGGGAGCTTGGTGGCGATGGGACGGAACGGTCCCCCCGTGGGCCGCCCTGGTTTCATGTCGAAGGTCTCGAACTGGCTGCAACCGCCGTTGAGCCAGATCAGAATGCAATGCTTCTGGTCCTTGGCGACCTGGGCGGCGTGCGCGGTGTTGGAGAACAACCCGCCCCAGTTGAGAAACACGCCGCCAGCAGTCGTGGCCAGCGTCCCTTTCAGAAACGCCCGCCGGCTCAGATGCTCATTACGCGGACACAGGGTATTTTTCATGGTGACATCCTTAAGCAAATATCCAAGTATCCAAACCGGTCCCGGGGGGGCTGGTCGCCGCGCGACCGGCTTGGATGGGTTAATGATTAAACCGAAATTCACTACACGTCATCAGTGCCCAGATGGCCTCGGAGACGCGGCCGGGTTGGTCGTCGCTGGTGTCGAGGAAGGCGACGAACTTGGCGCGCTCCTGTGGGCGCGGCGGGCGGTTGAGAACGGACAGAAACAGACGTTCCACACGCTGGTCCCACGGGGCGTCGGTGCTCATCAAAGCGTTATGGAGTCCCCCCTTGTTGGGCGTGATCAGTTGACCGACTTGGCCGTTGTTCAGGAACAGGTGTTCGTGCAAGCCCCCTTGGAAGTCGCCAACGCCATTGTTGGGCGTACCGAAGAAACGGATCATATAGCCCCAGGTAATACCATGGAAACGATCCTCCGGGATTTTTTGTCCGGCTTGCTTCAAGGCATCCTCATAGCCAGTGGCCACGCGCCAGGATTCGAGCAGTTCCTCCGCTGACAAGGGCCGGACGCGGGCACGCTCGAACCAGCGCGGCAGGGCGTCGGTGGTGTCGGAGCCGGTCGCCGCCAGCTGATACGTCTGGCTGTTGCACAACTCGCGGATGAACCATTTCAGATCGAACTGGTGTTCGATCATGGCTTGGGTGAGGATCTCCAGCAACACCGGGTGGGTAGGCCGGTTGGTGTCACTTAGATTATCAACCGGATGGGCCAAGCCGCGCCCCATGAACTGGCCCCACACGCGATTGGCGACCGCCTTGGCGAAGTAGGGATTAGTCGGCGACGTGATCCATTCGGCCAGTTTGTCCTTGCGCGAGAAGCTGGGCTTGGAAGGCATCTTGCCGTCGGGCAAGCGGGCCTCTGACATGGTCTTGGGGGTTGGCTCTTGCAGCTCATCGCCGTGCAGAAACTTAGGCTTGATCGGCTCCCCTTTCTTGCCAGGGGTCTGATCGGTGGCGGGACCACTGAACAGCACATCCCCGGTTTCCTTCTCACCGATGGCGATCTTGTTAAGCTGACCAGCCTTACCGACGTTTACGGTCTGCAACCGCGCCAGGAACGCGGCCATGCCGTAGAAATCGCGCTGCTTCCATTCATCAAACGGATGATCGTGACAACGGGCGCATTGCAGCTGCACGCCCAAGAACGTTTGTGTGATGGCCTCGGTGGCGTCCTCGGGCCGGCGGTCATACTGTACCAGGTACATCGGCGCGCCGTGATCGACCGTGTTCCCTTCCGCTTGGAATAGGGCGCGCACCCAGACATCATAGGCGACATTCTCGTTGAACTGCTTTTGCAGCCAGGCATGAAATCCGGCGCGGTTGCTGGCCTCATTGCCAGGTGGATTCCGACCAAAGAGAACCATGTCCCACACGTCGGCCTGATGGAGACCGAAGCGCGGATCAGCCAGCAGTTGATCGATCAACTTGGTTCGCTTGTTGGGGTCTTGGTCATCCAGAAAACGCTTGGTTTCCTCATAATTGGGGATAATGCCGACAAGATCGAGATAAACCCGGCGCAAAAACGTCGCGTCATCGGCCAAAGGGGCCGGCGCGACTTGGTGTTGCTGCCAGACGGCGCGAATCTCGGCGTCGATGCGTTGCCGCAACAACGGATCGGCGGCCAAGGCCGGCGCGCTCGCCAACCCCGCCACGAGGCCGAGACAGCCCCACACTCCGAGAATCCATCGATGATCAACCATATCTATGTCTCCTGAGAGATTACCAAACAGCGGCGCGGGCGACATTCAATTGGCACATCTTGCCAGGTGGGTTGGTGGTAGGCGGGAAGGTTCGGGCACGACCTTAACGAATGATTTTATTTAACCGTCTGGCCGCGCCATCCGCAACTGAATCCACCGATTGGCAACGGGATTGTCTATGTGTGAAAAGAACCAACCATTCGCCGGTGACATGAAGAGTCAACCAATAAGAGCTGACAATGAATATCCATCGAAGTGCGATGACAGCAAAGAGTCTGTGCCCGGTGAGGAATCTCAGTCGAATGTCTCCTCCGGCGGCGGTTCCGGGGGAAACGACATGGCCTCAGCACTTTCCTGGCTGAATGGGCTTTTCAGACTGAGGCGCAAGATGAACTTGCTCCCCTTGCCCGCTTGGCTTTGCACCAGGATGTCGCCGCCATGCTCGCGCAAGATTTTACGACTGACGGCCAAGCCCAAGCCGGTGCCGCGCGCCCCTTTGGTGCTGACGAAGGGCTTGAAGATGTCGTTGATTTTCTGCGCTGGAATGCCCACGCCGTTATCGACGACCACGATCCGCACCCAATCGCCGGTATCCCCTTCCAACGAGGTGGCCACCCCTACTTTGGGATCGGGGCGATCCTCGACGGCATCGAGCGCGTTGCCGACGACGTTGAGCAGGGCGCGATGAATCCCCTCCCGATCACATGGCACGATCGGCAAGGAGTCCTGCAAGCGGATTTCGAGCTTGACCCCCATATCCTTGGCCTTGCCGCGCATCAGCTCCACGACATCGTTCACCACCTGGTTTAAGTCGGTGTCCTCGATGTTCGGCTCGCGGTCCTTCGAGTAACTGAGCATGTCGATGACCAGGTCGTAGATTTTGCCCTGGTTCTTCTCGACGATCTTCCAGCCTTGTTGCAACAGCTGATCGTCTTTTTCGCTCAAGCCCATCTTGAGAATCTCGCTGCCGCTTTTCAGTCCCTGCAAGATGTTCTTGATGTGGTGCGACAGGGCGGCGACGGTCTGGCCAATGGCGGCCAGGCGCTCGGCCTGGACCATTGCTTGGTGATAGCGGGTTTCCTCGACGGCCAACGCCGCTTGGTGGGCGATGGCGATGGCCAATTTCAAATGGTCCTCGGTGAACTTGCCCGGGGTGCCGCGCGCCACCAGATCGCGGGCGATGCTGTAAGTGTCGAGATAGAGCACTCCCAAGGTTTCATGCCGCCCCTTCATCGGCACGCAAATCGCCTCGCGGATGCCGAAACGCACGATGCTCTGGCCGCTGCTGAAACGCTCGTCCTGGGCGGCGTCGGATACCAACACTCCTTCTTTTTCCCGCAAGACATGATCCATGATGGTTCGGCTCAGGGTCAGTTTTTCCTGACCATCGACCCGCTCGCGCCAGCGCACGGCCTTCGGCTCGAAGGCGCCGCTGTCGGGGTTGCGCAGCATGATGCAGCCGCGATCCGCTTCGATGGAACGAAAGATCAATTCCATGATGCGGTCGAGCAGCTGATCCAGGTCGAGGATGTGGCTGACGGCCTGGATCGTGTCGTACATGATGCTGAGATTAGCCAGGGCCGTCTGGAGCCAGGGGGTGGTCTGTAAATCGGGCCGAGAGAGGATACGGCTCCCCTCGGTGTCGTGGACGGTCTTGATGATGGCCGAGGGGAGATCAACGTCTTGGCGGGCGGTGATCATGCTGATGCGCTCGGCCAAATCGCTGGTGGCTTGCGGACTGCGCGCCGCCGTGTAAACCAGAATGCTTTGACCAATCTGGATACGATCCCCTGATCGCAGGATCACATCCTTGATCAGTTGATTGTTGACGAAGGTGCCGTTGACGCTGCCCACATCAAGCAACCGATAGCTGCCATCCTCCAGCTGTTGAAATTCCGCGTGGCGCCGGGAGATTTCGGTATCGTGCAAGCGAATGGCATTGCTGGCATCGCGGCCGACGCCGAGGCCGTTGCCGCTCAGCATGAATTGCTTGCCTTCGTCCGCGCCTTTGACGACAATCAAACGTGCCACTGGTCCCCCTGACGGAAGTCGAGCGAAGTTGCCGGCAGGAAATTACTCTCTGTGCCTGAGTTCCCTTGTTACCGTAACGGATGCCCCGAAGGGGGTCAAGGGGCTAACGAAGAGGGAACAACCTCTCCAACATCCAACGAGGTTCCACAAGGTTCCCCCCGGCTGCTGTTTACACGCTTGGCCCCGCTCTGGTATAGTCTCCCTCATCATCAAGCATGGAGCACAGTGCTTGCGCGACGCGGAGGAGAAGCGCCGCGTGAAACGATCCCACCGAGGCCGCACGGATGCGTATTCTGGCCTTAACGAATCTGTTCCCCAACCCGCTGCAACCCTATCAGGGTCTGTTCAACTACCATCAGATCAAACAGCTGGCGCGCTGGAATCAGGTCGAAGTCATCGCGCCAATCCTATGGACCTGCGAGTTGGGACAACGTCATCCCCGGCTGGACCGCTCCCGGCAGGCCGAGGTGGATGGGATTCCAGTTCGTTATCCGCGCTATTACTACACACCCAAAATCCTGCGCGGCTGGTATGGCTACTTCTTCCAGCGGTCGATTCAAAAGACATTCGAGCTAGCGGTCCACCAGTTCGGCCCCCAAGCGATCCTGGCCACCTGGGCCTATCCCGACGGCTGGGCGGCGGCGCAGCTGGGGCAACGGCTGCGACTGCCAGTGGCCATCAAGGTGCATGGCTCCGACATCAACCGCCTCGACCGGCATCGCGGCATTCAACGACGCACCCAAGCCGCCTTGCGGCAAGCCGATGCTATTATCTCCGTCAGCCAAGCAATGCGCGACCATATTATCGCTTTGGGCGTGCATCCAGACAAGGTCCACCTGGTTCCTAATGGCATCGATACGACCCAGTTTCAGCCGCGACCCCGCGAAGCCGCGCGCCGACGGTTGGAGCTGCCAAATGATGAGAAAATCATCCTGTTCGTCGGCAATTTCATCGCTTGCAAGGGCATTCCCGTGTTGATCGAGGCGGTGGCCCAGTTGACGCGGCGTGGGTTGCCGGTGACGGCCTACTTGATCGGCGACGGCCCGGAACGGCCGCGCATCCTGCACGACATTCATTTTCATGGCTTGCCAGGGCGGGTGCGGCTGCTGGGGAAGATGCCGCAGACAATGCTTCCGGATTGGTTTTCTGCCGCCGATGTCTTCGCTTTACCGAGTTTCACCGAGGGCTGCCCGAATGTTCTGCTGGAAGCCATCGCCTGCGGCACGCCATTCGTGGCCACGCGGGTCGGCGGCATCCCGGACATCGCCCCGCTGGGGCAAGGACACCTAATCGCCCCTGGAAACCCCCGTGAATTGGCCATCGCCTTGGCCGACTTGATCGCCTTTCCACCCGCGCGCGCCGTCAGTGCCGAGTTACGTTCACACCAGGACGCCGCCCAGGAAATGAATGAGATTTTGCACCGTCTCGTGGCGTGATTGTTTTCTCTTTACCGAGTTGATTCCATGAATCCATCCACTTTATCGCGACCCGTTGCTCAATCTGTCTCGCCACCATCGACGCTGGCGGGGGCGGACATCATCTGTTTCAGCCATGATTGGAATAGCGATCCGCTGTCACGCAACCATCTGATGCGGCTGTTCGCCCGCGACAATCGTATCCTGTGGGTGAATTCCATTGGCTTTCGGTCGCCGAGCTTCACCAACAAGTCCGACTTGGGACGCATCTTCCGCAAGCTCAAGAGCTTCACTACCCCTTTGCGCGAGGTGGAACACAATATCTTCGTGCTGAATCCGCTATCGCTGCCGTGGCATCATCGCCCGACGGTCCGGCGTCTCAACCGCTGGTTATTACGGGCGCGAGTGCGGCGTGCCATGAATCAACTGGGCATGCGCTCGCCGCTGGTGTGGATCACCAATCCCATGGCTGGCATCATGGCCAGGCAGCTCGGCGAGAAACAATTGATTTATTACTGTGTCGATGAAAACGCGCAGTTTCAGGGAATCTCACCAGCCATCGTCGAGATGGAACAATACGTGATGCGCCAAGCGGATTGTGTGATTGTCACATCCGACAAGTTGTTACAGTCCAAACAATCTTACAATCCAAATACCAAGTTGCTGCGCCACGGCGTCGATTTGCGCCACTTTGGCCGGGCGTTGGCTCCCCAAACGCCGGTGGCCGACGAAGTGGCCCGCTTGCCTCGGCCTGTCATCGGCTTCTTCGGACTGGTGGCCGATTGGGTCGATGTCGAGTTGCTGGCGGACGTGGCCCGCGCCTATCCGCATGGCTCGGTGGTGCTGCTGGGTAAGATCGCCACTGATGTCAGCATGTTGGCAAATTTACCTAACGTCCATTTGCTGGGCCAGAAGCCTTACGCTCAGCTGCCGGAATACTGCAAGGGGTTCGATGTGGCCCTGCTGCCGTTCCGTGTCAATGAATTGACTCTGAATGCGAACCCCTTGAAAGTGCGCGAGTACCTGGCTGCCGGTCTGCCGGTGGTGGCCACGCCGTTGCCGGAAGTCGAAATCATCGAATCCGTGTTCATTGGCCGCGACCGGAGCGAATTCCGCCAACAAATTCAGCTGGCCTTGGCCGAGCCGGGACCGCGCCCCTGGCGCGTGACGGCGGTACGGCAAGACAGCTGGGAGGCACGATTCGCCGAGGTGTGCGGTTATCTGCGATCGCTGGAGCAACACGCATGAAAATCCTGCTCGTCGCCGGGGCGCGGCCGAACTTCGTCAAGGTCGCGCCGCTGCTGTGGAACCTGAAACAACGTCCTCAAATGGACTATTTCCTGGTCCATACCGGACAGCACTACGACTACCAAATGTCCACCTCGTTCTTCGAGGAATTGGAGATTCCTGCCCCCGATGCCTATTTGGATGTCGGTTCCGGCTCGCACGCCGTCCAAACGGCGGAGGTGATGAAACGCTTCGAGCCGATCGTGGCGGAAGAATGCCCCGACGTCGTGGTCGTTGTCGGGGACGTCAATTCGACGCTGGCGTGCGCGCTCACGGCGGTCAAGATGCATGTGCCGGTGGCTCATGTCGAAGCCGGCTTGCGCAGTTTTGACCGCTCGATGCCGGAAGAGATCAATCGCCTTGTCACCGATTCGATTTCGCAATGGCTGTTCGTCAGCGAGCCAAGCGGCATGCGCAACCTGCGCGCCGAAGGGGCGGCCTCAGAGCGTGTCTTCCACGTCGGCAACGTGATGATCGACACTCTGTATGCCTGTCGAGAGAAAATTGACCGTCAAGATGTGCATCAGCGTCTGGGTCTGCGCGGCCAGCCCTACGGCGTGCTGACATTGCATCGTCCCGCCAATGTGGATGATCCCGAACATTTCGAGGTTCTGGCGGAATTGTTGGAACAAATGCAGCGCGAGCTGCCGCTGGTCTTCCCGGTCCATCCACGCACGCGCAAGATGCTGGCAGCGTTGCCCGAACAATCCCTATCGCATGTCATTCAAACGGAACCGATGGGCTATCTCTCGTTTCTGAAGCTGGTGTCCGGCGCGCGCGTGGTAGTGACTGATTCGGGGGGGCTGCAAGAAGAAACGACGGCCCTGGGAGTGCCGTGCCTCACCTTGCGCGATAACACCGAACGGCCCATCACCATCGAACAGGGGACCAATACGTTGGTCGGCACCGATCCCGAAGTGGTATTGCATCATTTTCGCCGGGTCTTGCGTGGCGACGTGCGCCCATACCGCGTTCCCGACCTGTGGGACGGTCACGCCGCCGAGCGCGTGTTGGATGTCTTGGCCGCGTGGCGAGCAGGAGGCGTTAGCTCCCCGGTTATGGCATGTTCTTCTTGAGACGGATTGACGCGCGCGGCCTTTTGTATCCATACGCGAATCGATGAATTGAAAATAATTTTGATAAACGGAAGAGTTCGGATAATTTCCGAGGGATGTCCATGTTCCATTACCTCCGCGCGGACCTGCGGCAAAAGGCCCTGTGGCTGTACGAGGATGCCAGCCCCAAGTCCATTCTTAAGACGCTGCTCACCGATGGCACCGGCGCGATGATCCTCTATCGGCTGATGCAGTGGGCGCGGCGCTGGCGGTTAGCCCCCCTGGAAATGATGTGCAACAAGATCAACACGATGTGCAATCAGTGCATCATCGGTCGCGGCGCGGAGTTCGGCCCCGGCTTCGTGCTGATCCATGCTCAGGGCGTGGTCATCAACGGCCAGGTGCAAGGGGGCGCGAACGTCTTCATCGAACATCAAGTCACGATTGGGGCCGAGCAGCGCCACATTCCGACCTTGGGCAATGATGTATTCATCGGCGCTGGCGCCAAGATCATCGGCGGTGTCCGTATTGGCGATGGCGCTCGCATCGGCGCCAACGCCGTCGTCGTGAACGACATCCCGCCGTATGCCACCGCCGTCGGCATCCCCGCCAAGGTCATCCGCATCCGCTGCCCCCACCAGGAAGCCGACATGGCGTGCGTTCGCCGCGGGGCTTGAATGCCGGCGAATCAGCCCAGGAGAAAAGCTATTTTTTCGCCAAATTCCCCTTGACACGAAAAGGCGGATGATTATATTTCCTCTCCTTCCATTTTGTGCCAAGAATTAGTCAGCCGAACACACGGGCAGCGACGGGGCCCGGCTCGGCTCGCGATTTCGCCTGAGGGTAAACGGGGACCCGGCAGGCCGAAGCGCCTTCGATCAGAAGGAGAGGGGGCTTATGCGTACACGGATGAGATGGCTCGCAGTCGCGTTGACGGCGGCGATGGGATGGGGTCCGGTGAGCGCTTGGGGGCAAGAGGTCCCACCGGCAGACCCTCAATTGACTCATTACTTCCCACAACAATTGCCGCTACCGCTGTTTCACGACCGGCCGGAAACCGGGGGGTTATACACGGCCATCGAGTTTCTGTTCTTTCATCAACCTCGGCCCATTCGCGGCCAGGTCATCGCTACGCGCGGCGTCGTCGATTCCAACGGCAGCCTGACGGGAACCGGCCTACCTGGCATTCCACTAGGGACGCATCGTGTCGCCTTGAGGGCTGATGACCTGGGGCGGACCTCATGGCAGCCGGGGTACAATCTCACCGTTGGCTGGAAATTCAGCGATGGCTCGGCCATCGAGGCTAGTTGGTGGAAGTTGTTCCAGACGCAGTACACCGGCGGTGCTGCCGGCGTGCCGCCGCAGTTTCTTGGTCCGATCGGCAACTTCGATTCGTTTCTCTATGCCAACGTGTTCAATTTTCCCCCAGAATACGCGGGGCCGGAATACAAAGTCATCCCGGGACTCAATAATCCCGTCATGATCAACGGCCTAGCCTTTTTACCAGTCCTGGGAATTCCCGATTACATTATTCCCATTGGCCCTGGCGTGGGGGCTGGGGTGCCAGGGGTGGACAGCGAACCGGAAGGTCCTTTCGCCCAGGCCCTGCCTCTGCCCCAACCTGGCGCCTTGTACGGCATCTGGAATGGCGCGGATTCCATGACCATCAAGTTCACGCAGCGTTTCGATCAATTCGACATTACCTATCGCATGCCGCTGTGTGAGGATTACGAATCATGTTGCCGGACCTTCTTCCTGGCGGGGGGTCGGTTCGCCTGGATCTGGGAACGCTTCCAGTGGCGGGCAACGGCACGCGGTTATTCCACGCTGTCATCAGTGAATCGGGGAACGGTGTTCATTGATCCGGCCACGGGAACGGTCGTGGATCAAAACCGCAATCCCCTGGAACCGGGGCAGCCGATTGTGATTATCAACCCATTGACAGGTCAAATCGTGGTGGCTCCTTTGATTCAAACGGTACTCGCTCCCGACGAAGGCCCGCAGAACTCGGCCGTTTACAACAACATCGTGTCGAATCGCATGTATGGGCCGTTTCTGGGATATGTTTGGGAGAAATACCTGGGATATGGGTTCGCCATCAGTGCCGATTTCCGGGCCGCCTTGCTTATGAATATCGTCAAGGAACGGGCTTCCTACGAATTGGCGGACAAGACCACCAAGGCCAAGCGAGCGCGTACGGAGTTCACCGTGGTGCCTGAGCTGCAAGCCGCGATCAACTTGTGGTGGTATCCCATCGAAGGAGTCGAGATTCGCGCGGGTTACAATGCGATGGGCTTCTTCAACACCATTGCTTCGCCCAATCCCGTGGCTTTCGACTTCGGCAACATGTCGCCGCCGTGGGAAAACAGGTTCTTGCGTTTGTTCCACGGCTTGAATGTGGGTATTGGTTTCATCTTCTAACGGTTTAGTGACGCGGAGAGTCATGGATTTGGTTCAACGGCGGATGCGCCGCGTGAATCGATACATCGCCGAGGTCACAAGCATAGACTGGCCAACAGCTCACAGGCATAGTCGGACCAGGTTGCCGGCAGGGGTTCACGCATTTCCCACTCCGGCTGAAAGGCGACCTGGAAGAGCCGCTCTTCCAGCTCCGCGACCAACGGTTCGCCGCTAAGGGCAAGGCCCAGCTCGCGGTTGTGGCGCAAGCTCAAGGCATCGTAGTTGGCCGTGCCCACGTAGGCCCAGCAGCCGTCCACCACCGCCGCCTTGGTGTGGACCATGCCGGGATACAGGTACACGCGCACGCCGGCGCGCCAAAGCCGATTGGCCGTGACGCGGTTGGCGGCATTGATCACTTTTTCATGGCTTTGAATCGTCAAGACGACGCGCACGTCCACGCCGCGCCGCCGTGCCCGCGCCAGCTTGCACAGCAGCCGGCTATCGGTGAAGTACACATTTTCCAAGTAGATGTGGTGCTGAGCCTGATCGATGGCGCGGTACAAGGTCTTGGCCAGCGGACGATGCGCCGGCGCGGTCCCCAAGAGCCGACCACGCGCGGGAACGCCGATGGCTGGGTCATCCTCATAGCACGCTTGTCGCAGCGCGGTGTCAGTGGATTCCGCCGAGGCGACGGCATGTTCGCTAGAGGGTGATGGTCCGCCCTGACGACTCCAGAAGGTATCGAATTCGTCTTGCAATTCCTGAACCAGCGGCCCCGTCAAGGTCACGGACAGGTCGCGCTGCGCGAAGAAGGAGCGCCGCGTGAAGTTGCGCCCTCCCGTCCAGGCTCTATCTCCATCCACCAGCACTAGCTTACGATGATCGAAACGGGCAAACGGGTTGCGCGTGCGCAAGACGGTAACATGTGGATGTTGGGCCAGCGCATGGACCACGCCATTGACATCACTCGCGGCTTTGTCCTTGTGGCCGCCGAAGATCAAATTGCCGCCGCCGTCCACCAGCACGCGCACCGGCAAATCCGGGCCGGCCTGGGTCATTAACCAGTCTGCGATGGCCGCTCCCAACGCATCGCTCTCCCACTGAAACATCATGACGTCGATCCGCCGCCGAGCGGAACCGATCATCCTTCCCAGCGCCTCCAAGGCGGCGGCCCCATCGGGGTGCAAATCGATATACACGGGATGGGAGCGGACGCCGGCTGCTTGGGCGACCGCTTTTTCCAGCGCCTGTTCATCCACCAGGGATCGATCCCGACGCGGGGCGGGCGGTTTTCCTTGACAGGAGAGTAGCAAACGTTTGCCGAGCAAACCTTCGCCAGCCGCCAGCAGATGATCCATTGGCTCGGTCAGGCAATTTCTGCCGCACTCCATGGGCCGACAAGCGACCTCCACTGCCGTATCCGCGACGATTTGCCGGGCCAGCAATAATGATCGCTGCGCGGTGGAAGTCCGCGCCGCCGTCAGCGCTGGTTTAGCGGCTGGTGTCTGACAACCACACAACATCATTCCCACCAAGCCGAGCCAGGCGTGGAGCGCTGGCGACCATCTTGGAAAGTCAGTGAAAGCCAACACCATCCCCTTATCTTCGCGGTCCAGGATATGACAGAGAGATCGGCGACCTTCACCAAAGAACTGCAAAGAGAAAAGCTCCATGAGAAAAGACGGCAGCAAGAACGGGGGAAGCTTTAGGGATCGGTGGAAGAGGGAAATTGAGGGAAAACCTGGTAGTCCATCTTGTCTGGATGAAGTGGATTCATCGGTTCACGCTCGCACGGCGGGGCCGACTGCGCGTGAGGTCGCCCTCCTCGATTTTGCCGTGCGGCTAACCCAGCAACCACGGCCGTGCGCCGGGACGCCTTGGACGCCTTGCGCGCCCACGGTTTCACTGATGAGCAGTTAGTTGATGCCGTCCACTGCATCGGTTACTTTAATTTCATCAACCGCGTGCTGGACGGGCTGGGAGTCGATCCCGAACCCAGCATGCGCTATGGCAAGGACATGGGACGCCAATGAGTGAGACCGGAAATGTCGGCCACGGTCAGGAATCGGATGACATAATGGGAGTATTTTCCGCTTCCTCGACCAGTAAGGTATTCGCGCTGGGCTACGGCATTCTCTGCTACGGCATCTTTTTGGGCACGTTTCTGTATGCCGTTGGATTCATCGCCAATCAAGTCGTTCCCAAATCCATCGACTCGGGGGAAGTGGTCTCCGAGGGAGAGGCCTTGGCCGCGAACCTGGCGCTGCTTGGCTTGTTCGCGGTCCAGCATAGCGTCATGGCTCGACCCGGTTTCAAGCGGTGGTGGACGCGCTGCGTGCCGTCCCACCTGGAGCGGAGCACCTATGTCCTGGCCAGCAGCATTGTCTTGCTCCTGCTGTTCTGGCAATGGCGACCGCTGCCAGGAATCGTGTGGGAGGTCCGGCATCCCATCGGCGTCGCCGTTCTGTGGGGGTTATGCGGCATCGGCTGGATCATGGTGTTGATCTCCACCTTCCTGATCGACCATTTTGATCTGTTTGGCTTGCGGCAAGTGTATCTCCACGCCAAAGGCCGGCCGTACCAGCCAGTACCGTTTCGCATGTCGAGTCTTTATCGGTTCGTCCGCCATCCGATCATGCTCGGTTTCCTGATCGCGTTTTGGGCCACGCCGACCATGACCTGGGGACACCTCTTGTTCGCGGTGATGATCACGGCGTACATTCTCATCGGCATCCAGTTGGAGGAACGGGACTTGAGAAGCGCCTTTGGCGCTACCTACGACGCCTATCGGCGTCAAGTGGGAATGATCATACCCTGGCCGGGACGTTCCAAAGCCGCGTCTGGCGACTAACCGTTGTGCTCGACCACTCAGGGCGCGATCACCGCGACGGCCTCGATCTCGATAAGCCAATCGGGGTTGACGAGGGCGGAGACGCCAACCAAAGTGCTGGCGGGCGGCTGCTCGGCGTTGACATATCGACCCCGCGCTTCCCGAACCATGGGGACATGCTCGGGACGCAAGCCGACCACGTAGAGATTCATTTTGACGACATCCCGAAACGTGGCCCCCACGGCGGCGAGGGCGCGGTGGAGATTCTCGAAGGTTTGCTCGGTCTGCGCCCGCAAATCCCCCTTGCCGACGACCTCGCCCCGCTCATTGACACTAACCTGCCCTGATATGTACACGGTCTTGCCCCCTGTCGCCGTGACCACATGCGACCAGCCGAAAGTGGGAGATAACGTGGCGGGATTGAAAAAGTCGATGTGCATGAGAAACCTTCCTTCCACGAAGCGGTATGGAGCAACGACCGGGGAACATCCGCGCCCCGGAACATCGGTTTGATGCTACTCCGTGGAACGCGGCGCCGCAACCCAACCGCACGACACGGCATCGGGATAACCATGTTTCCGAGATGATTTTTCGGGGCTGTCATAAAATGTGTTCGTTTCAAATAGGCCGATGAATAACTTTTCGATGGGCATGGTCGATTCCGCGTTTCGCGTGAGAGGTCGCGTGCGCGAAACGATAAATCACCTCTCCACGACATCGAGAGGTGTTGATTCGGCATGTCCTTCCAAACATTTCGGAATAGGAAAATTCGCATAGATTCGCTAAACTAACCAAACTTCACGAACGTATTGGTATAATCATCCCGGCAAAAATGATAGGGGGCCGGATGTTCAACCCGGCTCGGAACAGACCGGAGCGGAAATTTGGCCCACGGGAGAAATCACTGACCGCTGAAAGCGGAAAGCTGACCGCTATAGGAGAAACGCATGAAAGGTTTCAGGACATCGCATCGGTTGATATTGGCCGTGACGTTGATGGGGTTGTGGGCCAGTTTCGTGCCGGCGGCGTGGGCCGACCAGGCGCCGGCAGCGCCCCAGAAGGTCACTGCCATCGAAGGAATCACGGAATACCGCCTCGATAACGGCTTGCGCATCCTGTTGTTTCCCGATCCCTCCACCTCGACCGTCACCGTCAACATGACCGTCATGGTCGGGTCCCGGCACGAAGGCTACGGTGAAACCGGCATGGCCCACTTGCTGGAGCACATGCTGTTCAAAGGCACTCCGACTCATCAAGACATACCCAAGGCGTTGCGCGATCACGGTGCGCAATTCAACGGCACGACCTGGCTGGATCGCACCAATTACTTCGAGACTCTGCCAGCCAATGATGAGAACCTGGAATTCGCCATCCGTTTGGAAGCCGACCGCCTCGTCAATAGCCTGATTCGCCGCGAAGATTTGGCCTCGGAAATGACCGTGGTGCGCAGCGAGTTCGAGCAGGGGGAAAACAGCCCCGAATACGTCCTCAGCCAGCGCATGATGGCCGTCGCCTTCGAGTGGCACAACTATGGCAAGGCCACCATTGGCAACCGCTCGGACATCGAACGGGTGCCGGTCGATAACTTGCGGGCGTTCTACAAAAAGTATTATCAACCCAATAACACCATGCTGATCGTGGCCGGCAACTTCAAGCCGGACAAGGCGTTGCAGCTTATCAGCCGGTATTTTGGCCCTATTCCCAAGCCTAAGGAACGGCTGCAACCGACCTACACCGAGGAACCGGCCCAAGACGGCGAACGGACGGTGATTCTGCGCCGCGTCGGCAAGGTCGGCTTGGTCGGCGCGTTGTACCACATTCCCGCCGGCGCCCACGAGGACTTCCCCGCCGTGCAGGTGCTGAACCATGTCTTGGTGTCCGAACCGTCGGGCCGGCTGTACACGGCGTTGGTGCCGGACAAGAAAGCCACCCAGGTTTCCGGGGCGGCCTACAGCTTGCACGATCCGGGGATCATTGAGTTCACCGTCCAGATTGCTCCGGACAAGATTGACACCATCGAAGCAGTCCGCGACGCCATGCTAGACGTGCTGGAGAAATTCAATGACAAGCCACCCACTGATGAGGAGGTCGAACGGGCCAAACGTAGCATCCTGAAAAGCCGCGAGCTGTTGATGGCCCGCAGCAATCGCATCGGCATCGAGCTAAGCGAGTGGCAAGCCAAGGGAGATTGGCGCTTGTTCTTCCTGCACCGCGACCGGCTGGAGCAGGTGACGCCCGCCGACGTGGCCCGCGTGGCGGGGAAGTATCTGGCCCGGAGCAACCGCACCGTGGGCATGTTCATCCCGACCGAGAAGCCGGAACGTTCCCCCGTGCCGCCGCCGCCGGATGTGGCCGAGCTGGTCAAGGATTACCAAGGCCGCGAAGCCGTGGCCGCCGGCGAGGAGTTCGATCCCACCCCGGAGAACATCGAAAAGCGAACGCGGCGTTCGGAGTTACCGTGCGGTGTCCAGGTGGCGGTGCTTCCCAAGAAAACCCGCGGCGAGATCGTGACCTTGCGGCTAACACTCCGTTTTGGCAATGAGAAGTCGCTACAGGGACAAAATACCGCCGCTCAGTTCCTGGGACCGCTCATGACGCGCGGCACCAAGCAGCACACCCGCCAACAATTGCAGGACGAGCTGGATAAGCTGAAAGCCCGTCTGGGTGGTTCCAGCGATTTGGGTTCAGTGACCTTCTCCATCGAAACCAAGCGGGAGAACCTCCCCCAAGTGTTGGCCTTGCTGAATGAAGTGTTGCGCTCTCCCACCTTTCCGGCGGATGAGTTCGACGTACTCAAACGCGAGATGAACGACTCCATCGCCCAAGGGCTGACCGAGCCGACGACCCTGGCGATTCAAGAGCTGCGCCGCCGGTTGTCCCCGTATGATCCCGACGACATCCGTTACGTGCCGACGATGGCGGAATCCTTGAAACAGCTTAATGATGTCACCATCGACCAGGTGCGCCAGCTGTATTACGAGCAACTCGGCGGCCAAGTAGGGGAGCTGGTCATCGTCGGCGATTTTAACGTGGAGCCGACGTTGAACCAGCTGCAAGAGATTCTGAACGGCTGGACGACCAAGGTGCCGTATGAACGGATCGCCCGCCCCGCCCAGGTCGATGTCAAGGGGGACAAGCTCGACATTGTGACGCCGGACAAGGAGAACTCCATCTACATCGCCGCCCACGCGCTGGCCTTGACGGATGATGATCCCGCTTATGTCCCGTTGCGGATCGCCAGTTACTTGTTTGGCGAAGGGGCGTTGTCATCGCGGTTGGGCAATCGCGTCCGCCAGAAAGAGGGGTTGTCCTACGGCGTGCGCTCGGCCTTCACCGCCGATGCCAAGGACAAGTCGGCCCGCTTCCTGATGTACGCCATCTGCAATCCGACCAACATCGACAAGGTCGATCACGCCATGCTCGACGAGCTGCACAAGCTCCTCAAGGAAGGGGTCGATGACACGGAATTGGCCGAGGCCAAGAAAGCTTACTTGGCCCAGCTGAAAGTCGGCCGTTCCAGCGACGCCGCCTTGGCCGGCCTCCTGGCCACGAGTCTCGAAGAAGGGCGTACCTTGGCCTTCCAAGCTGACCTAGAAAAGAAAATCGCCGACCTAACTCCCGCCCAAGTAACCGAAGCGGTACGCCACCACTTTCAACCGAAGAAACTCGTCATCATTCGCGCCGGCGATTTCAAGAAGTAGTCCACCGTTTCGCAGGCGAGCCACAGGCAAGCCACGACAAGGTAGCCGGGGGAACGCGGCAACGTCCCCCGGCACCACATCCATGACCTACTCCGCCACCCACGACGCCCGTGGATGGCCCCGCTCAGTTACCCTTCCACCCGGGCGAAGCGCGGACAGCGCGCCCTTATTCACATCCTTCCCGCGGGGCATGTCACCGCCGCTGGTCGATTCATTCTTCGGAATCGGCAGACCTTGGGCATCTTCGGGACCACTACGAGCCGAGGCGCTGGTTTTTTTTTGCCAACTCCCAACTATCGGCAATACTTCCTGGTGAAGAGGCGGATTGGTAAGCGTGCCAGCGCGTGGAGGGCGTAAGCCGCCAAGGGCGCTTTCACCAAGGACACTTACGTTTTCCGCTCGCCGTTGCTTTCCCCTCTTCGAATTGCCACCAAGGACATGCTGCCTGGAGGAGACAGGGCAACGAGGTGCCGCTGGTCTGGGCAGAGAGGAGGGCCACTGGATGTTGATGCGCACCTTATGGATTGGACTACTACTGACTGCCGCTACTTTAGCATCTGGATGTCATAAATGTAAGAAGCAATGCTGCATGCCGTGCTGTTGCTGCACGCCGTGCTGCACTTGTTGCGATTGCTGCTGTTGCAGTCCGTGCTGCGATTGCTGCTGCTGTCCGTGATGGTTGCTCAACGGTCTCGTTCGTGATGCGTGGATTCATCGGTTCGCGCAAGCCATCGACTCCTGGCAATGAATCGATGAATCCAACGAACGCCCAAACGGGAGGACCGCGATGCGAAGTGTTTTCCTGTGGAGCGGTTTGGCCGCGGTGGTGTCGCTGTGGGGGGTGGAACGACCGGCTGCCGCGGCCATTGTTCGTTATCATTACGTTCCTTCTCAACCGCCGACCGTGTACGTGCTGCAACCCTTCGCTCCCGGCGTGGCCGGGGAGCTGCTCACCTGGTTCGGGCTGCGCGGCGAGCCCTACCCGCGCGCTCCGAAACCCAATCATTTGGCCGTTCTTTGTCATCCATTCACGCGTCAAAATGTGACGGTCCCTTTGCAGCTACCTCCCGGCACCCCCACCATCATGCACAGTGGCCCAAGGGTCATTTACAATTATGGCAGCTACACCGTCACCGTGCGGTTTTACGAGGATGGCACGTTGGATGTGATTTACAACAGTGGTTTGTTCCGCGACATCTAATCGCCTCTCTTGTGTGGCGCGACAAGCCAGGAGTGATTCATTCAGGAATCAACGCCCTGGCCATTTCTCCTCCGCCGAGCTGGCGCGCAAATAAAGCGGCTCGACGCTCCACACGTCATCGACGTTCCGCGCTTGCCAACGGGACAAGCCAATCCATAACAGACTTTCAACCCGCGCTTCGCGCTGCTCCATTGCCATGACGACACCCCCTGCCGGCAAGCGGTGCTCGTTGGGGGTGATGCCCGGCCCGCTGATCCCGTCCCCCGCGCGGACTTCACGCAGCCATTCCGTCCAGGGTTGAATCCGTAATGGCGTGACGGGGCGCAACAGCTCCTGTTTGGTCTCTCTCTCATAAAGCCGCGCGTACAATTTATCCTGTTGCGCGTCCGCGATCACGTGCAAACGCGCAACGGTTGCCGGCGCTTGCCAAGCGATGGCGGCGAAGGTCTCGACGGCGATGAGCGGGCAGCCGACGGCATAGCACAAGGTCTTGGCCGACATGATGCCGACACGGAGGCCGGTGTAACTGCCAGGTCCATGACTGACGATGACGCCGTGTAAGTCGCGCGCGGTGATCCCTTCTTGACGTAGCACCTCGGCCACAGTGGGGGCCAGGTCGCGGGCGTGACGGCGGGCTTCGTCCAATGTTCGCGCTTGGCGCAGGGCATTCCCCTTCGCCAAGGCCACCCGGCCGACACGCCCCGAAGTTTCCAGAATCAGCAGCCACGGATCAATCACTGGCGTCACGCGCCACCTGCCCTCCGGTTATCGCATAGGCCGGCATTCCGCCGACATTGACGATCCACTCCTACCATGATTATAACTTTGTTCAGTAAGAGAAATCAGCCATTTCAGGAGTGAGAGTATGGAAAGCCAACCGGAAGTGAATCCCACAACCACCAAAACCACGGGAGAATGGACCATTTATACCGACGGTGCCGCGCGCGGCAATCCGGGGCCTGCCGCCTATGCCTTCAGCATGGCCCACGATGGCCAAGTAGTGATGGAAGACGCCGGCCCCCTTGGCACGGCGACCAACAACGTGGCCGAATACATGGCCGTGGTCAAAGCCTTGGAATGCGCCGCCCTCTTGAAAGCCGATCATCTGGTTCTCTACAGTGACAGTGAGCTGATGGTGAAGCAGATGAACGGCCAATATCAAGTCAAGAATGCCGATTTGCGCGAGCTGTACGACCAAGCCAAACGGCTGAGCCGCTCCTTTGCCTCGGTTCGATTCGTGCATGTACCCCGCGCCCGCAACAAACGAGCGGATGAATTGTGTAATCAGGTTCTCGATGGCAAATATGAGTCAGGTCCGCGCGTCGCGCCGCCGTCCGTGATTTCCCCCGCTTCCTTCCGAGAAGAGGCCATAGCCTGTCTGCGTTCCGCCGCCGAGCAATGGGCGCGCGGCGCGGCGAACGCCCCCGGCGTTGAGGAGGTCTGGGAAAAACTGTGGGAGATTCTACAAGCGCGGGGAGTGGTGAAGTAAGGAGACAAAAAGGAGCGGCCACGTGTTGCCGTCCCCAACCACGAACCGCTCACCTTATCTTTGTTACCTTACCTGTAATCCTCATAGCCATAGCGGCGGATGATCGCGCCCCAACGGTTCGTAATCGTGGCGCGTAGCTCCGACGGCAGGTCGTAACGGTTAGTCTCGTAATCAGCAACACTGGACAAGTAATTGTCCACACATGGTCGGGCGGTCTCAAAGTCACCTAATTCCAATTCCTCATACATCGTATGCAGATGGCCGGCTGGATCCGTGAGCAAATCCTCATAACGAATTTCAAAGAAGCGCTTTGGCGCCACGTATCGCCTACCTGTATCCAAGCGCTCGTAAAAGTGCAGGAAGCGCGTGAAGACCTGTTCCTCCAATCCCGCGAAGTTGGGCCGTTGAAACCCCTGAGCGCGGTACAACGATTTCCACAAATTAACCGTGGATGGATAGACCACGTAGGGGTTGCGGACGATGTGAATGAAACGCGCGTCGGGAAACAGGTCCACCAAGGTTTTGATCCGGCAGGTGTGTGGCGGCGATTTGAGAATGAGACGGCGCGGATCGCGGTATGACAACCGCTGCAAGAAGCCAAGAAACGCTTGCTTCCACGCCGCCAAGGCCGCCGGCGTGAGGGTTTCCAGATCGTAGTATTCCTCGAAGCACGGCGGATGATTGGGAAAAGCGATGGTCAAATAGGGGGACGGCTGGCCAAGCATGCACAGGGCGAATTCATCCTCCTGCGGTCGGTCCCAGCCGGTGGCGACGTTGTCCATGGGCCGTCGGTCAGGCATCAGAAACCACAACAAGCGCGGCAGAATCCATTCACTGATGAGAAAATGGTGTGGCGCCATGCACTGGTACGTCGTGGGATAGTTGTGGCGGGGATCTTGAATCAGCAGCTCGTGCAAGAACGTCGTGCCAGTGCGCCAATGACCGATGATGAACACCGGAGCTTGGGGAATCGGCGTTTGAGCGAGCCGGCGGCCATGAATGATGTCTTGCAGCAGCCACAGGGTCGAATTGATCACCGAAATCGGCGTATCCGTGGCTAGGATATGCCAATAGGGCCAATGCACCGCGCAGCGATTACGCCAGAGCAATTGCCACCAGGCGTGCAGCGAGCAACCCATCCAGATGCGCGGCGCCCAGCGGCGCGCCTTCTGCTTGGGTTTCGGGACCACATTCGGATCAGCAACACTGGACATGCGCGTTTCGCGGGTTGTAAGAATGACGACGAATGACGACTGCATCGAGCCTTTATCTTCATTCTGGCCGACCCCCTGAAAATCGCAAGCCATCTTCCCAGCGGTAAACGGAAAGATACTTCGCCCCACGCTTCGTATTTCCGCCAAACGACAAAATCCGCAAATATGCCTCCACCCCCTTGACCGATGTGCTACAATTGCAGTTGAAGGGCCGCTCCTCATGAAGGTGGAAAGTCGCGGCTTGTTTACGGGTAGAGGCTTCATCTCATCCACTTCCCCATAAACTAGCCGCTGCTACTTGGGTGGGCGGCTCTCCCTAGGACGCGGCGTGGAGCAGTGGTAGCTCGCCAGGCTCATAACCTGGAGGTCAGTGGTTCGAGTCCACTCGCCGCAAATCGCAGAAGGAAGGGTTGTGATCGAGTTGCCGATCACAACCCTTTTTTCATGATTATCCAACTCACGCAATGGAAGTAACCAAACATCGTGGTGATGCGATGGCAACCATGCGACTTCTTCTGGGTAGCGGCGGGTATCGCACGCCGGAGCGCGTGATGAGCGGATTCGAGAATTTCACGAGGAAAACAGCGCTCCTGTCATCGGCCTGTGGGAAGCCGGTCTGTTGCGCGTCGAAGCGGGAGCGGTCCAGTTGATCGGCGCCCCGGCCCGAATTTTCCGTCAGGGGCAGGAGCCGGTCGATGTGGAACCAGGAACGGACATGAGCGAGTTACTAGAACTTAGTGCTCAGAAGGCGTCTCTCGTTGGCCGGACGCGCTAGCGACGGCGTAGGCACAAACCTAAGCACTAAGTGCTAAGCACTAAACACCAAATTCATACCTTGCGGTGCAGCGTGCTGGCCTCGAAAGTACCGTCGGGGAGGGGAACCAGCTCGTAATCGCCGAAAATGTTGGGGGCTTCTTGGCGCAGGATGCGTAATACTTGCGTGGCCAGCTTGCGAATCTCGACCTCGGCGTGTCGGCTGGCGCGCATCTCGATGAAGTGACGCAGGGCGCGGGAGTTGGCGGTCACGAAGATTTTCGTCTCGGTGGCATTAGGCAAGACGCTGCGGGCGGCTTGGCGCGCCAGCTTGCGGCGTAGGGTTTTGTCGGGTTCGTTTTGGAATCTCTCTTGCAACTTCTCCGCCAGCCGCATGTAGGCCCGATGGCTGTGGGCCACGGCGTCGAGCCAAATCCCGTGCAATTCGGGGTCGGCGGCGATCTCGTCCGGCTCCACGTACTCGGCGACGGATTCATCGACGTAGCGTTGACTTAGCTGCGAGTATCCCATGCCAGCCCTATGCCGCACTAACTCATGCGTCAGCGACCGGCTTACCCCCGTGAAGATGAAATTCCACACCGCATGTTCAAGCACGGAGCCGTGACCGACTTCGAGCAGATGGTGGATGTAGGCGGCATTGCCACCAGGCCGGGGACGGGCGAAGGACATATAACAGACACGCCCTGCCGTCTCAATCAAGTGCTCGGCGGCTACTTCGGTGTCGGTCTGCCAACTCACGCCATGATCGGCAAGGAATTGATCCAGCGCCGACTCATCCAGGAGCTGCCGACCCACGAGGTACACCGTTGGTTCACGCAGGACGCGAATACTATAGGGATCGAAAATGTCGGTCATGGTTTATCCGAGAGAATTTTTGCTGATTCTGGGGATTGATCGGTTCGCGCTGACCACCGGGCGCGTGCCCGAAACGATGAATCAATGGCGGAAAAATCCTGCTCCTTGTTATATCGACATTTTCTATATTGAACCAAAAGGGGATTCCGTACACGAGGAGCACCATGAACACGCAGCAATTTCACGCTAATATCTTGGAGCTGATTCGCCGCACGTCCGCGTATTTGCCCCCCGATGTTTCCCATGTCATCGAGCTGGGGCGTGGATTGGAACAACAGGGGTCGAAGGCGGAATTGGCCTTGGCCCTGGTGGCGCGCAACATCGGCTTGGCGAAACGGCTGAGCGCTCCCATCTGTCAGGATACCGGCACGATCACGTTTTACATCAAGACGCCGGTGGGGTTCGATCAGTTGCAATTGCAAGACATCTGCTGCGATGCCGTGGTGGAAGCGACGGCCAAGGGATATTTGCGACAAAACTCGGTGGATAGCGTCACTGGACGGAACACCGGCAACAATCTGGGGGCGGGCAGCCCGGTCTTTCACTGGCACCAGCACCGCTCCGACGTGGTCGATATGCGGTTGGTCCTCAAGGGGGGCGGCTGCGAGAACATGAGCGCCCAGTATTCGCTGCCCGTGACCATCAATGGCATGCGCTGCGACCGCGACTTGGAAGGAGTGCGCCATTGTATCCTCGATGCCGTCTGGAACGCGCAAGGTAAAGGGTGCGGCCCTGGTTTTCTCGGCGTGTGCATCGGCGGCGACCGCGCCAGCAGCTACGAGCACGCCAAGGAGCAGCTGTTGCGCGAGCTGGATGATGTCAACCCAGTGCCGGAATTGGCGACCCTCGAAGCCCGCATTCTCGAAGAGGCCAATCAGCTGAACATTGGGCCGATGGGGTTTGGCGGGAAATTAACAGTCGGCAGCTGCAAAATCGGCGCCCGCAATCGCCTGCCAGCGTCGTATTTCGTCAGCGTGGCGTACATGTGCTGGGCGTTTCGCCGGCGCGGCGTGCGGCTGGATGCGGATGGTAACGTCGTCGATTGGTTGTATCAGGCGCCAGAGGAATTTGAGCGGGATTATTCCCAGGAAGCCATCGGCCCACTGCAACTCGGCGCCGGCAGCAAGTCGGCCATTTCCTTGCAATTACCCTTGAAGGAAGAAACGGTGCGCCAGCTGAAGGCGGGAGATGTGGTGCTGCTCAGCGGCAAGGTTTATACCGGCCGCGATGCCGTGCACCATTACCTGTTCCACGGCGGTGATTTGCCGGCCCTGCACGGCGGCGTGATCTATCACTGCGGCCCGGTGGTGCTGGAAGAGAATGGCCAATATCGCGTCGTCGCCGCCGGCCCGACGACCTCCATCCGCGAGGAACCGTATCAAGCCGAAGTCATTCGGCGTTTCGGCATCAAGGCGGTCATCGGCAAGGGAGGCATGGGAGCCAAGACGCTGCAAGCCTGCCAGGAACACGGTTGCGTCTATCTGCATGGCATTGGCGGAGCGGCCCAAATTTACGCCCAGTGCGTGACCCATGTTCATGATGTGCATCTGAAACACTTCGGCAGCCCCGAAGCGGTGTGGGAAATGGAAGTGAAGGATTTCCCTGCCGTGGTGACGATGGATGCGCATGGCACCTCGCTGCACCAACAAGTGGCCGACGCCTCCAAAGCGGAATTGGTGGCGGTGGGGTAGAAAACAGTGATCCGTGTTTATCATTTAGCGGGCGAGCTATTGGCGAGCCTGCGGCTCACCCGCTAAACGGCGCAACCCGCGCGACCGGCACGATCTCCCGCCGCTCAAATGCATACAAGTCAAAGGCTTTGTGCAAATTGCTTGACTTGCCTAATGCTCCAAGAGAAAATAAGGCCAAGTCGATTGGCGGCGCTGCCGAGCGGCGCCGTTTATCCTGTCGATAGTGCATCATCAAATTCTGGAATGGCGACTTCCGGCGTGATCACCACGTTCGTGGGGAAGGTTGGTGATGATAGCGCTGGCAGCGCGGGCTGTCGAGCACCAGATTTCACCTTGGCCTATTTTCGAGGGAGCGCTCATGCGCACGTCACGCACCATGCAGATTGCCACCATGCTGATAGTGGCAGTAGGGATCATTCTAGCAATTCATAGTCAGAGAGCGGAGGCCCAACGTGGCCGGCCTGGTAATCGCTTCTTCCCGGGGGGTGTTGGAGGTTTAGCGGGGCGGCCGTACAATCCACTGATCTTTGGCTTGCCATTTCAAGCCGTTGGTCCGGGCGGAGCAGCTCTGACGTTCGGACCGGCGTTCGCGGGCAACTATCCGCTCCAGTTGTTACAAGGCGCGCCGCCGAACGGAGTGATCATTCCCGGCAATATCAATAACTTGGGCGCGATGGGCGGCGCTGGTGGTGGGGGGGCCGGCGGTGCCGGAGGCGGGTTTCCCATTGGCGGTGGCGGCGCCACGATTGGTATCGTAGGTGGGGTCACTTTCACTGGCTTCTTTCCGTTTCCCATTCAGCAAGGGCAGTTTCCAGGCGCGGTCACGCAACGCATCTTGCTGCCGGGCTTCGTGCCCCAAGCGGGTATCAATGTCCCCCCCCAAATGATGGGTGGCATCCCGACGCTCGCCTTTCAAATGGGTAGTGGTTTCGCCGGCTTGCAAGGAATCCTGTTCCAAGGCTTTCTCGGTGGTCAATTGCAAGGTGGTCAGATTCAAGGAGGGGCCGTTGGTATCCCTGGCGGCATCGGCGGCATCGGCGGCATCGGCGGCGGTATCGGCGGCGGCATCGGCGGCAAGTTCGGCTTCAATGGTGGTTATGGCTATTGATGCGCCAACTACGCTTCCTTCGTGATGGTTCAAGGGCGAGGCTTGCCATCGGCACCGGTGGCAAGCCTCGTTGGCGTTCCTGGATGGGATAAGGAGGAAGAAAGCGATGGCCGGCGTCTGGTCCCACACGCGAATGCTTGTTTTTTGCTTCGGTTGTTGTCTGTGTTGGCCGGCGTCAGCTCACGGACAAGCAGTGAACACTCCGGCCATCGACGAACTGATCGACGAAGCTCTCCAAGCCTGGGAAGTGCCCGGCGTCGCGGTGGCCATCGTCGGCGATAATCGGGTTCTCTATGTCAAAGGACGGGGAGTCAAGGATAGCCACACGCGCCAAGCCGTGACCCCCGACACGATCTTCCCGTTGGCCAGCTGCACGAAGGCATTCACCACGACGTTATTGGCCCAACTGGTCGATGACGGCGTGCTGGACTGGGATGATCCGGTTCGCCAACACCTGCCCTGGTTCCACTTGGCCGACCCGCTCGCCGACGCCAATGTGACCATGCGTGATTTGGTCACGCACCGCACCGGCGTCGCCAGCCACGACTTTTTGTGGTATCGCGCGCCGTGGCCGCCCGCTGAAGTGGTCCGCAAGATGGCTTGGCTGCGACCCAGCAAATCGTTTCGTTCCACCTTCATCTATCAGAGCACCATGTTCACTGCCGCTGGTTTGGCGCTCGGCGCGACCACCAAGAGCAGCTGGCAAGCCCAAGTCCAGCAACGTTTGCTGACGCCGTTGGCCATGAAACGCACCTACTTGACCACGCCCGAAGCGTTGCGGGCCGGTGATCATGCCACGCCTCATCGCCGGGACGCGGATGGACAAGTTCAAGCCATTCCCTGGTACGTCATCGAGCACCCGGAGCCGGCCGGCTCATTACACAGCTGCGCGCGGGACATGACCAAGTGGCTTCAGCTGCAACTCGGTAACGGCCGTTTGGGAGATAAACGTCTCGTCTCCGCTGTCCAGCTGGCCGAGACGCGGACGCCGCAAATCCCCCTTCGGCTCACCGGCGTTCACCGCGCGTTCAACCCCGATACCTTGCAAATGAGCTACGGCATGGGGTGGATCATCCAGGACTATCGCGGCCAGCTGATGGTGAGTCACGCCGGCGCCATCGATGGCTTTCGCGCGCACGTCACCCTATTGCCCCAAGCGAATCTCGGTATCGTGCTGCTGAGCAACTTGCACCAAAGCCAGATGAACTTGGCGCTAAGCAACACGCTGGTAGATCACTTGCTGGGTTTGCCGTACAAGGATTGGCATACGTCCTTCCGAGCCGTCGAACGCACTGTGCAAGCCGAGGCCGACAAAAGGAAGCAAACACTTGTCCAAGCACGCCGCCCCGATTTGAAACCGGCGCTGCCTCTCTCGGCGTATGTTGGCAGTTATGTCGAACCCGCCTATGGACATGGGAAAGTCACGCTGGAGAATGACCGGCTGGTTTGGCAATGGTCATCGTTTCGCTGCCCGCTAGACCATCATCGACAGGATGCGTTTTTCTTGTCGGAAGAACATCTCGGCGATCACTTGATTTCCTTTCAGATCGAGGATGGCGCCGTGAAAAGTTTGACGTTCCTGGATATGACATTTAAGAGACCATCTCCGTGATCGATTCATCGTTTCGCGTGCGAAACGATGACGCATCAGAAACTCACGACACCAACCGAAAGAAAATCGCCTCTAAATCCTCTTCCTGATATTTCTCGCGTAGCTCCAAGAGCGTGCCGCAAGCCAAAATCCGGCCGTGGTGCAGGATAGCGATACGGTCGCACAGTTTCTCGGCCTCGCGCATGATGTGCGTCGAGAACACGATGCTCTTGCCATGTCCTTTCAAACGGACAATGCTTTCCAACACAGTGCGCGCGACCAAGACATCTAGCCCGGCGGTCGGCTCGTCGAAGATCAATACCGGTGGATCGTGGATGATGGCGCGGGCTATGGACACCTTCTGTTTCATGCCGGTGCTCATGCGGGCAGCGGGCACGTCGCGGAAGTCATTCATTTGCAACAGCTCAAACACGTCCTCCAAGCGAGATCGTAGCGCCGCGCGGCTCAGGCCATTGAGCTGGCCAAAGAACGTAACGATTTCCCAGGCCGTCATGCGTTCATATAGGCCGGTGGTGGCGGATAAAAAGCCGATCCGTCCACGCACCGCGTCGGCGTCCCGGATGACATCGTGGCCAGCCACGGTCACGATTCCCGCCGTCGGCTTCAGCACCGTGCAGAGGATGCGCAGTGTCGTCGTCTTGCCAGCGCCATTGGAACCGAGCAGCCCGAACACCTCGCCCGGCGGCACGCTGAAGCCGACGTGATCAACCGCCATCACATCGCCGCGACTGCCATCGGGAAAGGTTTTCACGAGATTTTCAACATGAATCATGAGGTAACACAGAATCAAAGATTGATGGAAACGGGAGCGGATCAATGCCGTCTGTACAGCGCCAACGCGGTTTGGCGAGGAAGGTGGATCACTGGCATCGCGTCCGCTTCATTCTAAGGAAGACCGATGATTCTAGCCAGCCCTGCTTCTTTTTCCGCGCGAGTCGCCTCTCCCTGTCCCTTGTTTCCTATTATGTCTATTGGCCGACTATGTTGCTTCCTACTCCCGCAAAAGCGCCCAGGTCGTCTCATCCCGACTTTTCGGGATTTTTTCTTTCTTGAGGGATGTCTTAGCAAAGTTCACAACGCGGATAACCGATCAAATCAACAAGCCCCGCGCCACAGGTAAATTGGCGGGTGGGCGAAAATTGGTCCACTGCAGGAGGTCTCACCCATGCAACTCTCTCCACTTCGCCAGCGCTGGCGCGGATCGGGCTTTCGGGTCATGGCGCTCCGTCTGGGTTTGGCGATCCTGCCGACTTGGGGCGGGAGCGGAGCGTTGCTTCAGGCTCAAGGCGTGTTGCCACCAGTAGTCATGGCGCCGTCCCGCGCGGGGCCGGAAGCGCACTATCCGCCGATCGTGGAACATTCACCCGCCGCGCAACAGGTACGTCTCGTGCCGATCTCGCTGGACACCGTGTTGCGCTTGGCCGAGGAGAGCAACCCCGACATCGCCCTGGCCCGCGAGCAGTTGCGCGAGGCGTGCCTGGAGCGGGAAGTGGCGGCCAAACGCTGGCTTCCCGATTTATACCTCGGCACCGCTTTCTACCGCCATGAAGGGGGTATCCAGGACTTTCGCGGCCCCCTGATTCATTCCAGCACCGGCGCGTTGTTCAACGGCCTGGAGCTGAACGGGCGCTTTGACATCCGCGATATTGCCTTTCACCAAGTCAACGCCGAACGCAAGACTTGGCAACAAAAGGGAGAGTTGGCCAAGATCACCAACGAAAGGCTGCTCGACGCGGCGGAAACCTACATCGACTTGCTGGCCGCCCGCACCGGAGAGCAAGTCGCCCTGGACCTGATGCATGACACGGAAAAATTGCTGGAGCGCACGCGCAAGCTGGCCGCCACCGAGCCGGCGGTGCAAGTGCAAGTCCATGCCGTGCAATCGCTGCTCTACGGTCAGCAGCAGCGGATCGTCTTCTTGCAGGATAGTGCTAGATCATTGTCGGCGAAACTCGTCAATTTGCTCGGCCTCGATCCGTGCATCGAGCTGGTGCCCGTCGATACCCAGTTGGTCCCGTTCGAGCTGGTGAACGTGGATGTACCGACCTGCGATTTAGTGGCACGGTCTTTGGCGCAAGGACCAGGCGTGCGGGAAATGGAAGGCCTGCTCCATCTCGTCCATGAGAACATCGAACGCGCGCGCGGTCCGGGTCGCTTCTTGCCCATCTTCGAGGTGCGCATGGCTCAGGGCGGTTTCGGCGCCGGGCCAGGATCGAGCATGGACTGGGACAACCGTTGGGACATGGGCTTGCAAATGCGCTGGAATCTGACGGAATTGGCGGCGTTGAAGGAACGCCGGCGCGTCACTCAGTCACGCTTGTGTCAATTGCACATGGCCCATGCGGAATTGCGACGCAAGCTGATCATCGGCGTGCAAACGGTGCAGCAATCCATTCTCAACGCGCGCCAGCAAATCGATCTGGGGGAGAAACAAATTGAACAGGCCCGCGAAGTGTACAAACTCAGCGACCAGCGCTTTCAGAATTTGTTGGAGGATAGCTCGGCCCTGGAAGTGGCCAACGCTATCCGCTACATTGGCGAGGCGCAGCTCGGCTACCTATCCGCCATCCGCGAGTACGACAAGAACCACGTGCGCATGTTGCTGCTACTCGGTGTCAACAACTGCCCACCACTTGTCGGCCATGTGCCCGACGCGCCGCCAGCCCCGAACCAATTGCCAAATCCGCCGGGACATGGACAATAGTTAGAAGGCGGAGAACGGTCTGGCCGCGACTCGTGGTCGGGGCGTTTCCCTGATGTCCCTCGGCAGAGCGATCCATCAACCATGCGCGTGCAATTGCGAATCGTGGCCGGCACCCTGCGGGGCCGCAAAATCACTTGTCAAGTCGGCCCAGGCGTGCGGCCGACGCCGCAGATGGTCCGCGAGGCGCTGTTCAGCATTCTGGGGAACGCGGTTCCAGGGCGGCGCTTCCTCGACATCTTCGCCGGCACGGGCATCGTGGGACTGGAAGCGTTGAGCCGGGGGGCTGCCGAAGTGGTCCTCGTCGAACGGGACTTTCGCCAAATTCATGAGATCGAAACCCACATCCGCGAACTCGGCGTGCGCGACCAAGTGCATCTGTGCCGGGCCGACGCCTATCGCTGGGCCGAACGCTGGACCGCGCCGGATGAACCAGTGACCATTTTCATCAGCCCGCCATTCGTTGATTTTCAACACAAACTGCAAGAATTGCTACTGCTAATCGCCGATTTGCAACACAAGGCCGCGCCTGCTTCGGTGATCGTGCTGCAATCCGAGGAAAAATTCGACAGTGGCAAACTCCCTCGCCCTGGAACTTGGGACGAACGCCATTACGGCCGCAATGAATTGCTGATTTGGGTGAAGGAGGGATTGGAATGAGTGGGTGAACCTTGCTTTTACTGATGGAGCGGATGTTCCGTGGACGAATCCAACCGGCTAACGAGTGCCGGTGTTGGTTGCCGGAGTAATATCCCAGCGCTGCCAACCGGAGCCTTCATGACCGAAGTGAAAGGTATGGGGATGCAGCAGCTCCGCCAGGATTTCCAGCGATTCCACCAGGCGCGGTCCGGGCCGGTTGAAATACTGATTACCGTCCGTCAAATAGATGCGCCCGGCTTGCACGGCTCGCAATGAAGACCATTCGGGATGCCGGGTGAGCAAAGGCATTTCCCGTCGGCACCGGTCGATGTCCCAGCCGCACGGCAGCAGTATGAGAATGTCGGGATTCTGAGCAACGACAGCGGACCATTGCAGCCAGGGCGCATGACGGCCGGCCGTGCCAAAGAGATTCACTCCGCCCGCCAGTTCCACCAACTCCGGCATCCAGTTGCCAGCGGCCATCAACGGTTCCAGCCACTCGATGCAAGCTACCGTGGGGCGCTCCGCCAACGATCGCACTGGTTCCGCGATGTTGGCGATACGATGTTGCAGCTGATGGATGAGTTCCTCTCCTCGTTGGCTTGCTCCCAGCGAGACGGCAACTTGGCGGATGCTTTGCCAGACATCGGCGAGAGCGTCGGGATGCAAAGAGACCAAACGCGGCCTACCATCCACCCACTGACACACGGCTTGCTCCACATCCTTCAAACTGACGGCGCAGACCTCGCAATGCGACTGGGTCACGATCACATCGGGCTGGAGTTGCCGCAGCATCTCGGCCTGGACGCGATAGACGGATAGTCCTTCTTGCAGGATCGCCTTGACCCGCTGATCGATCTCGTAACTGGACCCTGCGACGGGGAACTTGGGTTCGGTACACACCGGCAAGCGCCGCACCGACGGTGGATAGTCGCATTCATGCGACCGACCCACGAGCTGATCCTCGAACCCTAGGGCGCAAACGATCTCGGTGGCACTGGCAATCAGAGAAACGATGCGCGGCATGGTGGATTGGTTTCCGTTAAACGAAGGGGATTATCGGGTGCCATTGTATTTTCCCGCGACGTTTCCGTCATTTACCTTGTCCGGCGGCTCAATGCGGCGGGACGTGTTCCGACGCCGTAAATGCGCCGTCCCCCGATGCCAAGACCGACCCGGTCCTCGGTAATAACGCCGGTGGCAACCGTGGTTCCGAAATCTCATTGTACCCGCTCTCTAATACGAAATCGGGGCGGGGTCTTCGTCGCTCTTTTTTCCGCCTTGGCCATATGTTGTCTCCTTTCTACCAGGGAAATGTTCCGAGCAGGTGATGTAAATGGGATCGTAAGACCTGATCCATTGAACGAGCCAACCCCTCGCCAGGCACGGACGCACTCAACGCTGTCAACCATTCTTGGAAGGCGATGGAGGACATGGCAGGAGTTCCGTGACCACAATCATGCTCGTCCCGAGAACTTTCTCAGGAAATGAGAAAAGAAAAGTGACATATCCATGTGTTTGTCGGCACATGGACATGCCACTCTGCTGGTCACGCTACGAAAGCTCACGCCAGGTTCATGCTCATCAAGAACTCGGCGTTGCTCTTGCTGCGGGCCATGCGGTTGGTGAGCAGCTCCATGGCCTCGACCGGGTTCATGTCGCTGAGCACTTTACGCAGGATGTAGATGCGGCGCAGCTCTTCGGCGTCGAGGAGCAGCTCCTCCTTGCGGGTGCCGGAGCGGTTGACATCGATGGCCGGCCAGACGCGCTTATCGACCAGGCGGCGGTCGAGGTGCAGCTCCATGTTGCCGGTCCCTTTGAATTCCTCGAAGATCACCTCATCCATGCGGCTGCCGGTGTCGATGAGGGCGGTGGCCAGGATGGTCAGGCTGCCCCCTTCCTCGATGTTGCGGGCCGCTCCGAAGAAGCGCTTCGGTTTGTGCAAGGCGTTGGCATCGACGCCGCCGGACAGGATTTTGCCGGAGTGCGGCACTTCCGTGTTGTAGGCGCGGGCCAAGCGCGTGATCGAGTCGAGCAGGATCACCACATCGGTGCCATATTCGACCAGCCGTTTGGCCTTTTCGATGACCATTTCACTGACTTGCACATGCCGGCTGGCCGGTTCGTCGAAGGTCGAGCTGACCACCTCGGCGTTCGGCCCCTTGACCGTGCGCTCCATCTCCGTCACTTCTTCCGGGCGCTCGTCGATCAGCAAGACGATGACATAGCACTCCGGATGGTTGCGGAGCACGCTGTTGGCGAGCTTCTGCAACAGGACGGTCTTGCCGGTGCGTGGCGGGGCCACGATCAGGCCACGCTGCCCTTTGCCGATAGGCGTCACCAGGTCCATGACCCGCATGTTGATCTCGCTGGGGTCGGTTTCCAGCATCAGCCGTTTGTTGGGATGTAACGGGGTCAGGTCATCGAAGACAACCTTTTGCGTCAGGATGTCGGGATCCTGATAATTGATTGCCTCGACACGCAGCAAGGCGAAGTAGCGTTCGTTTTCCTTGGGCGGACGAATCTGCCCGGCCACGACAGCCCCCGTTCGCAGCCCGAAGCGGCGAATCTGGCTGGGGGAAATATAGATGTCATCGGGGCACGGCAGGTAGTTGTAATCGGGACTGCGCAGAAAGCCAAAGCCGTCGGGCAACACTTCGAGGGTGCCTTCGCCGAACATCAGCCCATTTTGCTTGACCCGTTCCTTCAAGATTTTGAAGATCAAGTCCTGCTTCTTCAGGCCGGTGTAATCGACCAGCCCCTCTTCCTTGGCGATGCGCAACAGCTGCGGCATGGTCATCTGTTGTAGCTCGCTGATGTGGGTGCCGCCCCGTTTGATTTCCTCATAACGGTTGTTGACTTCCTCGTCGAACCCGTTGTATTCCTCGTCGGCGTACCCACCCCGGACAGGTTCCAGCGTTTGCGCGGTGGCGACCGCTTCCTTGGTGAACGTCGTGGCTGCGTCGGAGCTGTCGTCCAGGCGCGGGGCTTGCGGCTCGGGTTTGGGCCGGCGGGTCCGGGTGATGCTGGATTCGCGACGACTTCTAGCTTCGGTCATGATTGGCAATTCTCCTTCATTGAGCTGACGCGGGAAGCAGAGGATGTGATTGCAACCGCTGCCAGACCAGCTCGCGCCGGTCCGTGTCGTGAATCTTCCCCTGGTCACGCTGGGGACATCGGAATGTCTCCTGAACGATGCAGCGCGTGACAACGTCAGCGGTAGGGATTAAAGGACAACAGTTACAAGAAACAGAAAGTACACACGTATAAAGAAAACTCGATTAGGCGGTTACGTTTCACGGGGCGCGGCCAGCAGCTGCCACTGCCGCAGCAGTCGTTCCACCTGGGCCGCGAGGGCATCGATGGAGCCAGCATTGTCGATGGCGCCATGTGCTCGGCGTGCTTTCTCAGTTAAGGGCAACTGGGCTTGTTCACGCACTTCCACCTCCTTCGCGTTCCAACCTCGTTGCTCCGCCAAACGCCGCCAGCGCTCGGCTCGTGGAGCATGGACATAGACAAGTCGGTCACACAACTGATCCCAACCTGCCTCCAACATGATGGCGGCGTCCAGGACGATCAGGCGAACGTCCGGGTTCGCCTCGGCGACCGCCTTTTCCTCTTGGAAACGGCGCTCGATATGGGGAAACACCATGCTTTCCAGCGCCCGGCGTTGCTCCGGGTCGTCAAATACAATGGCGGCCAAGCGGGAACGCTGAACCTCTCCCTTGTCATCAAGCAATTGCGTTCCCCAGCGAGCGATCACTTGCTGTTTGATCTCCGGCTGCTTCAAGGCTTCGTGGCCGAGCTGGTCGCCGGAGATAATTTTGGCTCCGAAGCGTTTGAAGGCGGCGGCCACCGCGCTTTTGCCGCTCCCCATGCCGCCGATCAAGCCGATAATGGGTTTATTCGACATCGATGGTTGCTCGCCTGCGGCTTGCACGCTAAACGGATGTGCGTCGGTGCCGACAATCGCTCGCAGCCGCCTGTCACGACGCGATTGGTTCCACATCCAACCAATTGGGTCCGGCGGCAAGGTCCACTTTTAAGGGGACATCCAGCGTCATGGCGGTCGTCATGTCCTGCTGAACTAGACGAGCGACGTTCGCCAATTCATCAAGCGGCGTTTCCAACACGAGTTCATCGTGAACGGTAAGCAACAGGCGTGCCCGATACCCTCCTTGCCGCAACCGGCGGTATACATCGCGCATGGCCAGCTTGAGCAAGTCGGCGGCGGAGCCTTGGATCTCCATGTTGATCGCTTCCCGTTCAGGCTGAGTGCGCGACTGGTACGTCGAGTTGGCCCGGATGCCGTCGATGGCCCGACGGCGTCCCAAGATCGTGCTGACATAGCCGGTAGTCCGGGCCTGCTCGAGCAATCGCGTTTGGTACTCCAACACCTTGGGATATTGGGCGAAGTAGGCGGCGATGAATTTGGCTCCCTCTTCCCGGCTAATCCCTAAGCGGGTGGCCAAGCCATGCGCGCTCATGCCATAAATCACGCCAAAGTTCACGGTCTTGGCCAGGCGGCGCATCGCGGCGGTCACGTCATTCGGCCCGACGCCGTAAATCTGAGCGGCGACGGCGGCGTGAATATCTTGGTCCTCATCAAATGCCCGCCGCAATGCGGGATCACCGCTTAGATGGGCGAGTAGCCGCAATTCAACCTGCGAATAATCCGCTGTCAACAGCGTCCAGCCGGCTTCGGGAATGAAGGCTTGACGGATTTGCCGGCCCATCTCCGTGCGGACCGGAATGTTTTGCAGGTTCGGATCGCTGGAACTCAACCGGCCCGTGGCCGCCACCGTTTGGTTGAACGACGCATGCACGCGCCCCGTCTGGGGATTGACCAGCTCCGGCAAAGCATCGACATACGTTCCCTTGAGCTTGGCTAGGTGGCGATGTTCCAAAATCTTGCGCGGCAACTCGTGTCCCAGAGCCGCCAAGCGCTCCAAGGATTCTTGATCGGTGCTCGCCGCTCCGGTGATACCGGTTTTGCGCTGGCTGGGGAGTTTCAGCTCGTCGAACAACACTTGCCGTAATTGTTGGGGCGAGGCGATGTTGAACGAACGTCCCGCCAAGGCGTGAATCTCTCCCTCGATCTGGGCCAGCTGGCCGGTCATTTCCTGGCTGAGTCGGCGCAGCAAGGGGACATCCAAGCGAATGCCATTGAACTCCAACTCGGCTAACACCGTGATGAGGGGGATTTCCAACTCATCGTAGAGGGAACGTAGATTACATTGGCTTAATTCCGGCTCCACCCGTTCACACAAGCGCCAGGCCACGTCGGCATCCTCGCCCGCGTATTCAGCGACCCGCGCGGTGGCCACCTCATCCATACGCTTTTGCTTCTTGCCCTTTTTGCCGATGAGGTCTGTGATGGGGATGACCTGATGGTTCAAGTAGCGGCGGGCTAGGTCTTCCATGTTATGACTGCGCTCGCCCGCGTGCAAGAGATAATCGGCCACCATTGGATCACCGCTAATCCCAGCCAGTCGGATGTCGTGCTGCCGTAAGACGATCTGATCATATTTGATGTTCTGGTTCACCTTGGCAATGGCGACGTCCTCAAAGAGAGGACGTAATTGTTCCAACGTCACATTGGCATCCAGCACGGCGCACCCTTTCGGTCCCCGCACCGGCAGATACCAGGCTTCCCCCGCTTGCCAGCAGAAGGCCAACCCCACGAGGTCGGCCCGGCGCGGCTCCAAGCTGGTGGTTTCCAAATCAAAGGCGAAGCGCTGCTGGCGTCGCAGCCGCTCCCAAAAAACTCGAAACGTTTCCGGCGTATCGATCAAGTGATAGGTCGTTTGCCAGTTATTGCTAGGACTTTCGCGGCCATCAGTGACGACGTTGGCGCCGAAGGGGAACAACTCCCCCTGCGACCAGGTCTTGTCCGCGTCGTTGACCGTGTTGGCGTCGGCGGGTTGGAGTTTGGCTCGCGCTTGGGCGGCGAAGGTGCGAAAACCCCATTGCTCAAAGAGTTCCAGCAGTCGCAGCGCGTCCCCTTCCCGCCAGCGCCAACCGTCCCAATCCATTGTCAAAGGCACGTCGGTCTTGAGACGCACCAATTCCCGATTCATGGGGAATTGGTCTTGGCACGCCCGGAGGTTCTCTTGCTTTTTGCCGGGAATCTCGTCCAGATGGGTCAACAGGTTATCTAGGGTGCCATACGTTTGCAGCAACTTGGCCGCCGTCTTGACACCGATCCCTGGTACTCCCCGCACGTTGTCCACCGGATCACCGACCAGGGTTTGCAAGTCGATCACCTGCTCCGGCGTGACGCCCCATTCGTCCCATAATTCTTGGCGACCGAAGACTTGCCGTTTGCGCACGTTGTAGAGGCGAATGCGCTCAGTGATCAGTTGTCGGCAGTCTTTGTCGTTGGTACACAAGTACACGTCCAATCCCCGCTGTTCCGCCTGCTTGGCGACGGTGGCCAAAATATCATCGGCTTCCACCCCTGTTTGACCAAGCACCGGGACGCGCAAGGCCTCCAACATGTGCAGGATCAAGGGAATTTGTAGCTGCAAGTCATCCGGGATCGGGCCGCGATTGGCCTTATATGCTGGATACAACTCCTCCCGGAACGTCTTGCCGGCCACATCGACGGCACAGATCAAATATTCAGGTTTTTCCTCCTCGTGCAGGAACAGCATGTCGCGCGTGAAGCCGAACAAAGCGTTGGTCGGCAACCCGGTCGGACTACTCATGCCGCCAATGGCATAAAACACTTGGAAGATAAGTGCATATGCATCCACTAAAAAGATGCGTTCCGTCCCGCTGCCCTCAGAATCAGACCTGGACATCGTCACACATGTTGATGTTAGTTGAGAGGACGGTTAAGCCACCCTCTTGTGGGGGAAGCGTTCTGGACAGGATACCAATGGCGATGGTTCGACTCGCCGCCGGAACGACGAATGCGATGGTTGGGGGCGACGTTACCTAATTGAAACACAAAAAATTTCGGACAGAAACTGAATGCTCATGGGAGTCATTCGTGGTATTGAGAACCAACCGGCTCTTTCAAGAAGGCTGTTCCCTACGCACCGCGGATCGATGGCACGGAAGAACGGTTACGTTTTCCCCTGTCTCCGCCATCCGGGAGAACCGCTGGATCACCAACTCGCTTTCGGAACCGACTCGCTCTTTTCCGATCGTGGAAGAAGAGGCTTTAGGGTGGTTGAAAGTATTCTTAGAGTTTGACGTGATCATAAACGGCGAGGAAACGAAAGTCTTAAATCTGTTAGTAGTCTAGGCTGGTCTCGTCCCTCTGTCAAGAGAGAAAAAAGTGCCACGCATCGACGTATCAGCCCCAATCCTCCCCGAACCCAGGCGCTGGCCCCTTTTTTCCCGATTCATTCCGTTTAGGCCGTGTGCCTGGCAGGTCGATTTCGGAATTGGCGCCGATAATTTGATTGACAAGGCTTCCGTATCTTTTACACTTAAAATGTTTCTCCCCGGAGACACGGAATCAGGTCCGCCGCCTGGTCGGCTCTGGGGGGCAGCTCCTATCCTCCGATTATTCACGTTGTACTTTTCTCTTATATGGAGGGGCTTCCCCCATGGCACGCAAGGTTCGTCAACCGCAGGGCGACTCCAAAGTCGGACTTATCGTCAGTTTAGTCACCTTTGTTCTATTGAGCATCGTCCTCAGCGTCATAGCCTATTACGGCTACACCGAGCAAGACACATTGCGGCGGAGCCTCGACGAGGTCCGCAAGCAAGCCGAACTACGATCCAACGAGCGTGATAAAGAGGTCCTGCAAAAACTCATATTGCGCGGTCCGCTGGGTTTGGCCAAGGACACCGACATACAGGATTTGGCCGGTCTCAAGAATCGCTTTGCCGAGGACTATCTAAGAACCGTTCAAGAAATTAACAACGACAAAGCAGGGGTGACGTGGAATGCCGATGAGGACAAGGTGTCCGCCACCTATCCCGAACGGATCGCTAAACTGGAAAACGATTTACAGAACGAAACCAAGCGCCGCACACAACTGGAGCAAGACCTGGAAGCGAAGAACAAAGAGCTAGAGGATGAACGCGCCAAATTTATGGCGGCCGACGAAGTCTTCAAAGGCGAGCTGAAGAAGTTGCAAGGCCTGTTGGCGATGGTCAAAGACCAGAAAACCGATGCCTTGAAAAAAGCCTTGGATACCAACAGCGTCTTACAAAATGACAATGAATTAAAGCAAACACAATTTGGTGAATTGAATGACAACATGAATCGTACCATCGCCCAAAAAGACAAAGAGATCCGCGAGCTGCGAGCCCAAGTTCAAGCGATGAAAGCCCGCCAGAAACTCCCCGACCTGACGCAATTCGACCAACCACGCGGCCAGATCGTGAGCGTGGATCGGAGCGGCCAAACGGTCACCATCAACTTGGGGAGCAACGACCGCGTCAAGGAGAACTTGACGTTCAGCATTTTCCCGCGCGGCACGCTCCGTTCCGAAGGTTTGGAACGCAAGGGGAGCCTGCAAGTAGTCCAGGTGCTCAACGGCAACCTGTCCAAGGCCATGGTCACGGAAGGCCCCATCAGCTTGAAAGACCCGATATTGCCGGGCGACGAGTTGTTCAATCTCACCTGGAACTCCACGCTGCGCGACCGCATCGCCATCGCGGGCCGGGTGGACCTGACGGGGGAAGGCATTGACGACACGGACGAGTTCATGCGCAACTTGCGCGAGCAAGGGGTCATCATCGATGCTTACCTGGATCGGGACAACACCGTTAAAGGCCCCGGTATTTCCATCCACACGAATTATCTCATCATCACCGAACTTGGGAACCCGGACAAAATCGCGATGATGCGGCAAAAAGCCGACGAGCTGGGAGTCACGCCCGTATCCCTGTATCGCTACTTGACCTTGATCGGTTATCCGCTGCCCAAACGAACCATCCATGCCGATTGGAACAGCTACCAACGCCGCCCGGACGTTCCCTTGGAGCGACGCTTCGGCCCAGCCCCAGCCCCTGTTCCTGGCGCTGGCATGATGGAAGGACGGTAAAAAAACTCTGAATCGATTAGCGACGCTTCGGAGAAGCGTCGCTAATCCTGATTGGTCGCCATTGACCCTTGCGTGGACAACGGTTATTGTTCCTGCCCCCGGTTGGGATGTGGGGGGAAGAAGACCATCGGCCCCAAACCGCGCACGAAAGGGCAATGGGCATGAGTCGAAAATCCATTCTGTGGGGAACGAGCGTCTTGCTTGTCTTAGCGAGCATTGGCGGCGGTCTGATGTTGTTGGCATCCCACGAGCCGAGTTTCTATCGCCGCGCCGTCATTGAGCCGGCCTCCCGCCGCCAGCAATTATCCCATGATTTTCAGAATGAGTTCTATAATCGGTTCATCAACTCCATCATCAATTACCGCGAATGGCGCGGCGAATTCACGCAAGAGCAAATCAACAGTTACCTGGCCGAGGACTTCGTTCAGCCAGGCATCGGGCCGAAAATGCCCGATGGCATCCGCGACATCCGCGTCGCCATCGATCAAGATCGCATGCGCATTGGTTTTCGTTATGGCGGCGATACCTGGAACTCGGTCATCTCCGTGGATCTCAGTCTATGGCTGGTCACCAAGGAACCCAACGTGGTGGCCCTGGAAATTCAAGGGCTGCACGCCGGCGCCCTGCCGATGGTTAGTAAATCCTTGCTGGAGCGCATCGCCGAGACCGCCCGCCGGCACGATATGGAAGTGACATGGTATCGCCATCATGGCCGACCCGTGGCGCTGGTGCGCTTCCAAGCGGATCAGAAACGCCCTACCGTGCAACTGCGGCGCGTGGAGCTGCAACCGGGCAAGATCATGATCTGTGGCCGGTCGCTGGAAGGTTTCGCCCCCCGCAAAGCATCCGCGCACGCGCCGCTGTCGCACCTGGGAATTCCATGACGACGACTGGGCGATATGAATTCTGACAGGGACAAATACCCAGAGCCGGGACTTCAGGGTTTGCCTGAAACCCCGGCTCTGGGTAATTAAGGGTGGGTGACCGGACTCGAACCGGCGACTTTCAGATCCACAGTCTGACGCTCTAACCGACTGAGCTACACCCACCAGGAATTGATTCAAGAGGGCGAATCGCGATCTGGTTTTTTTATCTTAATCGAATTTGGGCGCTTGGCAAGCCGGGTCTGCCAGGTAACGGCGGCGCGGGGGAGAACGGTTGCGGCGAATACGTGCGTGTTCATTTCGTCATTTCACGCCGATGCAATAAAGGTGCTCGGTGGTGCGGATGAATATCTGGCCGTCAGAGAAGGCGGGGGTGGCGACGATGTCTGCGCCGAGGCGGTTGCGGGCCAATTCCTTGAATTCGGGGCCGGCTTCGATGACGGTGACTAGCCCTTCCATGCTGGTGAAGTAGATTTTGCCGGCGGCGGCCACTGGCGAGGCACGGTAGTATTTACCCCCTAACCGTTCGCGCCATAGCTCCTTGCCGCTGACGGCATCATAGCAAGTGCCAATCCCTTCATCGTCCCCCAGGAAATAGTATCCTCGGTAACACAGGGCCGACGGCGTGTAGGGGGAGCCGCGCGTCCGCCGCCAGACGACGTGCGATGCGGTGATGTCGCCGCGCGCCTTCTCATCGAGGCGGATGGCCAGCGTTTGTCCCTTGCGGCCCGAAACGGCATATACCATGTCATCTCGCACCACTGGCGTGGGGATGCACTCATCGCGCAGGCCGATGACGCTCCACAGCTCGGCCCCCGTGTCCAGGTCGTAACCGTGGACACGCTGCGAGCCAGTGGTGATCAGCAGTTTCTTGCCGTTGACCGAGGCCGCGGCGGGCGTGCTCCAGTTGACCGAGGCGGAGCGCTCCGTGCGCCAGCGCGTCGCACCAGTGGCGGCATCCACGGCCAACAGGTACGATTGGCTCCAATGATCGACTTGCACGATGACCAGACCATCGACCAGAATCGGTGACGCCCCCATGCCCCAGCGGTTGCGGAAGGGGCCATAATCCTGGGCCAACGAGCGCAACCATACCGGCTTGCCATCGAAATCCAAACAGGCCAGGTCGCCCGTGCCGAACAGAACGAACAGCTGCCGGCCATCGGTGCAAGGGGTTGGCACGGCCATGCCGCCGGGAGGGAACAAACCTTCGGGCTGAGCGGAGCCAAACAGCCGGGTATGCCACAGCTGCCGGCCGTCGCGGCGATGATAAGCATACACATGCAGCTGGTCGTTGTGCCGACCATCCGAAGCGGTTAGAAAAATATGGTCCCTCCACACCACCGGAGCGCTGACGCCAGCCCCTTCCAAGGACACTTTCCAGAGCACGTTGTCCGTATCCGACCAGTGGCTGGGATAGTTCTTGCCCTCAGCGACATTGTCCCCGCCGGGGCCGCGCCAGCCCGGCCAGTGCGCGCGGGCCGCCGGAACCAGCAACAACGGAACGGACAAGAGCAAGACACAGCGGCGGATGGTTGGCATGGTGATGTCCTTTGAGGTCGCGTGTCCGGTTCCCAAGGGACCGGCTGGGGTTATCGATTTATGGCTTCAACTCCGGCAACGCATTCTTCATGGCGATTCCCTTGCCAGTGGGATCGACGACGCGGAGGAAGAATTCCCAGTTCGGCTGCGGGTTGGCATCGTCGAGCGGCGCCTGGCAAATTTTGACCAGAACCGTGTTGGCTCCTTGGTGCAACCGGACCGGGAAGCGGTGGCGGTCGTGGCGGACGCCGTTGCGATATTCCTCGAAGCCGAATCGCTTCTGACCGTTGACCCAGACAGTGAAATTATCATCGGCGGCGCCGCGGAATTCCACTTCCTGGGCTTCGGGTAGGATGATGGTCGTGAAGGCGTAGGCGACGGCATCGTGATGAACGCCAAGGGATTCCAGGATGTTGACCAGAATGACATGTCGGTCCGCCACGCCGCGAACCGGGCATTGCTGCCGCTTCCATGTCATGCCGGCGGGAGCGGGGGGGAGTTGTCCCGTTCGGCGGTAGCTCTCCTCAGGTGGATAGACGGTGGCGAAGCCTTTCCACTCATGCGCCGGAAAGGGGCCGAGGATGTACCAGTCGGTCAGAAAGCCGAGATGTTCGGCGGGGCTGACCGTGACGCCATGTTCCTTCAGCTGGACGGCTACCTCCTTGGTCTGCCGGGGATCGCGGCAGGCGGCGAAGGCTTTTTGATACAGGAGGATGGCCGCCTCGTTTTGCTTTTCCTTGGTGAGTCGGTCGGCCTTCATGACCGTGTCAGCGACGGCCTCGAAACGAAATTCCGGGTCATCCAACCAGCCGGGAATCAGCGCGGCCCGCGTGCCGGGGCGCAGCTCCTCGACGAGGTCCAAGGCCAAGCGACGGGTCCGCCCCTGATGCTTGGGGTCCTTGATGAAAGTCAATAAGGCGTCCGTGTCGATGGGTTGCCGCCGAGCGCGGGCGTCATTGGCGATGCGGTCAAAAGCGGTGCGCAGCCAATTCGCCGTCACGGTGTCGGGGGTGTCCATGGCGGCCAGCAGGTCGGGGAGGACCGCCGGGCCGCGCGCCACCAGCTGGTTCCAGGCGGCGCGGGTGGTCGGCGACGCGGGGCCTTCGGCACGAAATGCTTCGATATCTTTCAGCAGCGCGGCTGTCGATTCATCCGCGGCCGCGACAGAGATACCCAGGCTACTAAGTGACAAGGCAATGATCCAACACAATCGCAGCATGGCAGGTGTTCTCCGGGCGGATCGGCGCGGCAATTCCCAACGTAGCGGTAGAGTGGATTGTGCCCAAGAATGAGGGGCATTGCAAGAGTTCCAGTGATTTTTGACGGCCCAAAGGAAGATTCATCGGTTCGTGTTCGAGTCCACGTGCGCGAACCGATGAATCTGGTCCCACTATTCTCAGAGTCTGTTTAAATGTTATTCTACAGGAAAACCCGACGAGCGGCGGGGTTTATCCCCGCCGTGCGTCCTTACGGCGGGGTTCATCCCCGCCGCTCGCTGAAAAAATATCCGAACAGACTCTCAGAGCAGCGGAGAACGTCAGCCCTCCGGTAACGCTCTTCACCGAGGGGACTGACACCCGCTGCTCGCTATGTTCCCCGCGAAAAAATCCCCATCGCCGCCGCCGAGTAGTTTCGTGAAATTATCTCAGAATCCTTCAGTAAGTATTTGAATTAAACGTGAGGCATCCGCTACTATAATAGGGGAAGAGTGCACCGTCTTTATTTTCTTCGAACCCGATCCATCGGAGAATATGCGCCATGCCGCTAAGCGGTTCGGCTGAATTGGTGCGGGAATTGCAGAAACATGGCTTGCTGGATGCAGAATGCCTGGACCAAATTACCCGGCACCTGGCGCCACGCTGCGTGGATGCCAAGCAACTGGCCCGCGAGCTGATGCAGCGCGGCTGGCTGACCGCATTTCAACTGAATCACATCATGAATGGCCGAGGGGCCGAGCTGGTGCTTGGTTCTTATATCTTGTTGGAACGGCTCGGCGAAGGGGGCATGGGTTCTGTGTACAAGGCCCGGCACCAGAACCTCGACCGCATTGTTGCCATCAAGGTCGTTCGCAAGGAACTGGTCGCCAATCCCGTCGCCGTGCGCCGTTTTCAGCGCGAGGTGCGAGCGGCGGCGAAATTGTCTCATCCCAATGTCGTGCGTGCCTTCGACGCCAACGAGATCAATGGCACCCATTTTTTGGTCATGGAATATGTCGATGGCGTCAATTTATCGCAATTGATCAAGGATAACGGCCCACTTCCCATCCGTCAGTGTTGCGAGATCATCCGCCAAGTCGCCCAAGGTTTACAGCACGCCCATGAACATAACATCATCCACCGCGACATCAAGCCCCACAATCTACTGATCACCAGTGGACAATCAGCGCCAGCAAGCCCGACTCCTGCCGAGAAAAACTCCTCCCTCCATCTAGGTCGTTGCCCGCGGCCAGTCGTGAAGATTCTGGACATGGGCTTGGTCCGCGTGCAAAAACAGGTCGAGGAAGACAATACCAGCCTCATGACCCAAGAAGGGACCATCATGGGGACGCCGGATTACATTGCCCCGGAGCAAGCGCGCCAATCCGACTCTGTGGACATCCGCGCGGATTTGTATAGTTTGGGCTGCACCTTCTATTATCTGCTCACCGGGCGCGTGCCGTTCACGGGGACGCTGACGGAGAAATTACTCAAACATCAACTCGACGATCCCGAACCGATCACCAACTTCCGTTCGGGAGTGCCGGCGGGCGTGAGTGCCGTAGTCCAGAAACTGATGGCCAAGAAGCCGGAAGACCGCTTTCAAACCCCCGCCGAGCTGGTGGCGCACTTGTCCAAGGGACTCGACGGTCCTTCGGCACCGCAGACTAACCATGCGCCGGAAAGCTCGTCCCAAATTCCGTTAGCCATGCCTGTCGCCGCCAATACGCCATCTGGCAGCACCGAGAACCATACCTTCCCAGGACGTTCTCGTGCTCGGCGTCCGGCAAGGAGTTGGTGGCGCGGCAAGCCAATGTGGCTGGCGCTGAGCAGTTTGTTCGTGGTGGGGTTGCTGTTGGGGGTCTGGCAGCTGCTTTTTTCGGGCCCGCCCCTCGAGCCACCCGCGCCCGCGCCGCCGCCGGTGGCGCGCTCCGATGACGCGCCGTGGCCTGGCTCGAAACCGGGGCTGATCCTGGCGTGGGCCGCCGAGCATCGCGCCCGGCAAGCACGCGGTCCTGGCCCGTTTGGCACGCAAGTGTGGTCTCTGCAACCACGCAACAATGCCAACTGGGATCGGGATGGTCATTTGCGCATACGCAACGGTGCCTTTGTCATTGAAGGGGCCGGCAATACCTTGCTCAAGGCTTGTCAGCAAACGAATCAACTCAGCCTGGAACTCGTTTTGTTCAGCTTTACCAACGAGCAGTATGGACCGGCGCGTATCCTCACTTTTTCCTCCAGCTCCAGCGCGCGCAACTTCACCCTTGGCCAGGAAGGGGATCAACTGATTTTGCGTTTGAAAACGACCGATGCCCAGGAAGATTACACAGAATTGCCACTCGCGCGCATCCCGCTCAAGAAATTCGTTCACCTGCTTATCAGTTATCGGGAAGGGGAGTTGGTTTGTTATCTGAACGGCAAGAGCGTCAAGTTACCAGGGCGCATCACCGGCACTTTTCAGAATTGGGAACAACACCAGTTGCTCTTGGGGGATGAATGGGATGGAAAACGAGAGTGGGACGGCTTCATCGAGCGCTTCGCCCTCTACAACCGCTTTATCGGCGCCAACGAAGCCGAGCGACATTTCCAGCAAGTGGCCAAAATTCTGAACATCAGCCCGAATACCGAAATCATCGAGTTGGAGGATACGGATACATAAACCGTCATCTGGTCCCAACGTGAATCCAGTTCGCGTTTTGGTACGGAGATAGGCCGCTCAGCCCCGTAAGGGGCGACAATCCATAGCCAGGGGCGTTAGCCCTTGGAAGAGATTTCCTTCCGCAACCTCTCGCGCACTTCCATCAAAATTCTCCCCAGCATGTTCCGGCCGCTGCCGTCGCCGCCGTCCCCCCAGTAAGAATCGTTGGTGGTGTGTTCGATTAACTCCACGTCGCCGGTGGCCAGCAAGATGGCGCGCAGGTCGTCGTGCTGCGTGAACTTGGCCATCACGACTTTGCGCATCACGTCATCCTTGACCGCTTCCCAATCGGGGCGGATTGGCACCTTGGGTGAACGGCCCATTCGTTTTGCTTTGCCGGGTGACTGAGTCTGGCGAATCATCTCTTCATGTTCCGTGCCAACGAATTTCTGGGCCTGATAGTAGTGTTCGGAAGTCGGCCAGGTCTTGCCATCCAACTCAATGGGATGAGGCGAAAAGTTCGAGAAACAGGCGTGGTCCGTTGTCTTGGAATAGAACAGAATCGCGGCGGGCTGACTCATAACTGCTCCCACAGTTGACGGAAGGGGCGGCGGGCGGGGGCGGGGAAGTCGCGGGTCTCGGTCCAAGCAGCGCCGGGGCCGGGCAGGCGCGACAGCCAGCCATCGCGGGCCAGGAAGCGCGACACCAAGGCGGCGGAACGCACGGCCAAGCGGTACAGCCACGGCCGCCGCAGCACTTCCTTCCACAACCGATATGCCAGATTTTCCAAACGACTCGGCTTGTCGTGGTGTTGCAGCTCGCGCAGGCCGATGAGCATGTGTGGAATGTTGATGCGCACCGGACAGGCCGCCTGACAAGCCCCACACAAAGAAGACGCATGGGGCAGGTGCGGGTTCGCGCTGACGCTGTCGTAGAGCGGCGTCAAGATGCTGCCGATGGGACCGGAATAGACGCCGCCATAGGCATGGCCGCCGATGCGGCGATAGACGGGGCAGGCATTCAAACAGGCCCCACAGCGGATGCACTGCAAGCTTTCGCGAAACGGGGTGGCCAGGATGCGCGACCGGCCATTGTCCAGAATGACTAGATGAAATTCCTCCGGGCCGTCGATCTCGCCGGGGCGGCGCGGGCCGGTGATGAGGGTGGTATAGACCGACAACGTCTGCCCGGTGGCGGCGCGGGCCAGCAGTTTCAGGAACACTGGCAAATCACGCCAACGCGGGATCACTTTTTCCATGCCCATGATGGCGACGTGAACGCGCGGGCAAGTCGTGGTCAGCCGGCCATTCCCTTCGTTGGTGACGAGCACGATGGTCCCGGTCTCGGCCACCGCGAAGTTGGCACCGCTGATCCCCATGTCGGCGTCGTGGAATTTCTGGCGCAGCACGCGCCGCCCGGTCATGGCCAGCGTGCGCGCGTCGTCGGGGAGCGTTTGCCCCAGCCCTTTCGACAACACTTGGGCAATGCTTTCGCGGGTGTGATGCACCGCCGGCGCGACCAGGTGCGAGGGACGCTCGCCGGCCAATTGAATGATGAACTCGCCGAAGT
>JBKBIP010000003.1:0-20323 GCA_046297495.1 Gemmataceae bacterium
GGAGTAGTGGGAGAGGTTTGGTTGGCCTCCCCCGCTACCTCCCTCCCCCCCCGCCTTCGGGTTCTCAATCTTCCTCGTCCGGCAGACCGACGGAGGGTTCGACGAACATGGCTTCGCGGTCCACGCTCATGTCGCCGCGAATTTGGATTTCGCCCCCCGTATCCAGATAAATCTTGTCCAACAAGATTTCCTGAACGACGATAGCCATTTTGTCGCTGTTACGCGCGTCCACCAAGGGGCGCGCGCCTTGATTCAAAGCCACCATCCGCTTTTGAATGAGGGTCGAGAGCTTGAAGCGCCCGCCGACCTTGTTGACGATTCCTTCTTCTTTCAGATCATCCAGCATGGTTCCCCCTTTCACTGTGACGCCGCACGATGTCTCGGAAGGCGGCCACCGCCGATTCCAGGTCATCGTTGATGATTTGATACTGGTAGGTCTCCGCATGGGCCAACTCGCGCTGGGCGGCTGCCACCCGGCGTTCCAGGCTGGCCGGGTCCTCGCTGCCGCGCCCTTCCAGCCGTTGGCGATACGTGTCGATGGACGAAGTTCTCAGGAATACCGTGACGGCATCGGGACATTTCCGACACACTTGCGCCGCCCCTTGCACGTCAATCTCCAACAAAACGGTAATCCCTTGACGCCGATACGGCTCGACCTCGCTGACCGGCGTGCCGTAGTAATGGCCGTACACCTCGGCCCATTCCAAAAATTCACCGCTTTGGATGGCCTGCTCGAAGCGCGCGCGCGTCCAAAAGTGGTACTGCACGCCATCCTGTTCATCCGCGCGCGGCGCGCGCGTCGTTGCTGACACCGACAAGCGCACCGGCGCCGGCGGCTCCGCCAACAACCGCCGCACCACGGTGGACTTGCCGCAACCACTCGGACCAGAAAGTATGATCAACGCCCCTTGGGACATAGTTTTCGGCTTTCAGCGGCCGGCGGTCAGCGGCAAGCTACTCCACGTTCTGCACCAGTTCCCGAATCTTCTCCAGTGCCCCTTTGATCTCGACCACGTGCCGGGAGATGTCCACGTCGCCGGCCTTGGAGCCGATGGTGTTGGTTTCGCGGACCATCTCTTGGGTCAGAAACTCTAGTTTGCGGCCGGGGCTTTCCGGCTCGTTCATGGTGTCTCGAAATTGATCGAGATGACTCGCCAAGCGCATCGTTTCCTCGGCGATGTCGCTGCGTTCGGCGAAGATGGAGACTTCCTTGATCAAGTCACTCTGGTCGATTTTCACGTCCACTTCGCGGAGCAGATTGCGGACCCGTTCCAGCAAGCGGTCGCGGAACGTGAGCGCCACGATGGGCACGCGCTCTTGAATCTTCGCCAGGTGAGCGGCGATGAAGTCGCGGTGCTGCGCCATCTCCAAGGCCATCGCTCGACCTTCCTCCTGGCGCATGGCTTGCAATTTGTCCACGGCCTGTCGCAGTACTTTTTCGATGATCGGCCATTCCGATTCCAAGGGGGTCGTCACACCTCCTGGCTCCGGCACCACCCCCGGCAACATTAGCACTTGACCCAAGATGGCGTCCCCCTGCTGGGGCAAGTTCATGTCTTGAATCACTTGCTGGACTTGCGACAAGTAGCTGCGCAAGGCCGTCGCGTTGATGTGGAAATCCTGCGGCGCGAACTGGCGTTCGAGCCGGAGATGCACTTGCACCGTGCCGCGCCGAACCTCCCGGCGAATGACCTTCTCAAACTCTGGCTCCAGCAAGTTGTACGGCTCGGTGGCGCGGAGCATGACTTTGAGATAACGATTATTCACAGCCCGTAGTTCGATGGCCACGGTCAGCGCGTCGCTGTGGAATCGCGCTTCCCCGTAGCCGGTCATGCTTAGTAGCACGCCAACAGTGCTCCTCTTACTCAAAGTTAGACAGTCGGGCTTCCGAGGAAAAACACCCGTAGCGGTGGGGTGTTGCCTCCGGACTGCTTCTGACGGATGACGGAAAGCGACTCGGATGAACGGAAAGCATGGCAGGTGAAGCAGAACCAGGAAGACCGCCCTCCGGTTCCGCCCGACAGTAGGCGCCGCGCGGGGTCGTCGTCATGGAGTCTGGCTAGTGGTGTTCTCCACGCCGAAAGCCCCCTTGCGGGCTTTGTGTTCGTGTTGCACGACGACGACCTGAATCATGATGAGCAGCATCCAGGCGGCGGCCACGCCGATGGTGATGCGCGTGAAGGTATCCCCCGCCCGCGACCCGAAGGCGCTGGAGCCACCCACGCCGCCGAAGGCGCCGGCCAACCCGCCCCCTTTGCCGCGTTGAATCAGCACGATCAAGATCAAGAACAACCCCACCACGATCACCAAGGTGTTCAAGGTGGCAGTCCAGAAACTAGCGAGCAGCACGGCGGCTCCTTTCCTCTATCCATCAAGAGAATGGCGGAAACTTAACCGGCATTGTATCGAAGTTGGGCAAGGAAGGAAAGATCACTCCTGCCCATCAGAAGGTGGAGAGGGTGCATCTGGTACTTGGGTTCAAAAAAGGGGACGCGACTCGATTTCGATGGTTATCAACTTCCACCACGATCAACTCTCCATCAGCAAATACAGCAAATACGAGTCGCGTCCCCTTTTTCTTGCTCTTACCCCGCCGCCCGGACAATGGCCAAGAACTGGTCCGCCTTCAAACTGGCGCCGCCGACGAGGGCGCCATCGACATCGGGTTGGCGGAGCAGGTCGGCGGCGTTGTCGGGTTTGACGCTGCCGCCATATTGAATGGGAAGAGCTTGAGCCGATTTCTCGCCAAACATTTCGGCAACCCGACGGCGGATGAAAGCGTGCGCGTGTTGGGCCTGGTCCGGAGTGGCGTTGCGGCCCGTGCCGATGGCCCAGACCGGCTCATAGGCAATCACTAGCCGATCCAGCGTGGCGGTGCCGAGATCGGCCAGACCATCCGTGACTTGCGTGTAGAGCACGTTTTCCGTGCGGTTCTCATCTCGTTCAATCAGGGTCTCCCCGACGCACAAGATAACATGCAGCCCGGCGGTGAGGGCCAGGCGGACCTTCTGGTTGATGAAGGCGTCGCTTTCGCCGAGCTTGTGGCGGCGCTCGCTGTGGCCGAGGATGACATACCGGCAGCCGCAATCGAGCAGCATCGCCGGGCTGACTTCGCCGGTGAAGGCCCCTTCCAGTTCGGGATAGAGGTTCTGCGCTCCCAAAGCGACGGGACTACCCTGAACCACCCCGTTCACGGTCAACAGATAGGGGAACGGCGGACAGACAGCCACCCGCACCGGCGGCGCGCTGCCCAAGCCCTGAACCACCGCCTCGGCCAACGCGCGGGCGCCGTCTCGATTGGTGAACATCTTCCAGTTGCCGGCGATGAACGGTTGGCGCATGAGAATCGTCCTTCGTTCTGGGTGCTTCGCTCTAGGCCCATTGTGTCTGGGGATGGATGGGCCCACGCGGCGAGACGGAAGCCAGCGCGAACCGATGATCCCTAACACCACACTGGGGATTATCGTACAGAGAGGCAAGTGAATACGTCCAGCCCCCGTGACTTCCGCCGACCGCAACCACTGGTCCTCACAACTCGAAGAAAAGGGGACGCGACTCGAATTTGCTTGACGGAGAGGGAATCGTGGCGGCATTTGACAACCAGCAAAATCGAGTCGCGTCCCCTTTTCTCCTCTGAAAGCGAGGGAAAGGGGGGGGAGTGGAAGAATGAAAGGGAATATGGAAATGTCTCGTTTCTGACTCTTTTTTTAGTATACGCATATTCACTGCAACTGGCAAGTGCAAGAGCATCGTCTGTTGGATTCTTACTCCCCTTCCTCCAGCGCTCGCAGTAGGCCGCGGGCTTTGTGCCAGGTTTCCTCGTATTCGCGTTCGGGGTCGGAGTCAGCGACGATGCCGCCGCCGACGGGGAACTGGACCCAGCCGCGGCCGATGGTCAAGGTGCGGATGAGAATGTTGGTGTCCATGCCGCCGTCGAAGCCGATGTAGCCGAGACAGCCACAGTAGGGGCCGCGCGCGGTGGGTTCCAGCTCGGCGATGATCTGCATGGCCCGCACCTTGGGGGCGCCGGTCACGGAGCCGCCGGGAAAGGCCGCCCGCATGAGATCGACCGGCCCCAGCTCCGCCCGCAAACGGCCACGCACCACCGACACCAGATGATGCACGTACTGATAGGTCTCGACGCGACATACTTCCGGCACTTCGATGGTGCCATATTGACAGACCCGTCCCAGATCATTGCGCAGCAGATCGACGATCATGACGTTTTCCGCCCGGTCCTTGGCACTGTCGGCCAACTCTTCCTTCAAGCGCTGGTCCTCGTCCGGCGTCGCGCCGCGCGGTCGGGTGCCTTTGATGGGGCGTGTTTCGATCTCCCGCTGGCGCATCCGCAAGAAGCGCTCCGGGGAGGCGCTGGCGATCAGAAAATCCCCCATGTCGAAGTAACCGGCGAAGGGGGCGGGATTGCGGGCGCGCAGCCGGCCATAGACGCGCAGCGGATCGAGCGGGCCCGGATACAGCAACCGCTGAGCGAGGTTCACCTGGAAGCAATCCCCCGCGTGAATGTAGTCGATGGCTCGGCGAATGGTTCGCAGGTAGGTGTCGCGGTCGAAATTGCTGAGCAAGCCTGGCAGTCCCGGCACCGGAAAGGCAGGGGGGAGGGCGACGGCAGGGGCCGCGCGGCGCGCGGGTGGCGCGCGCTCTTCCCGTACGCGCTGGCGGACCCAGGCCAACCGCCGGGCGGCGCGGTCGCGGCGCGCGGCAGCGGCGGCGGGGCGGCCGGTCGAGATGATCCATGCTTGTCGTTTGGCATGATCGAACGCCAACACCCAGTCATACAAACCCACCACCAAGTCGGGAACCTGAAATTCATCGCGGCGCGGCCGGGGGAGGCGCTCGAGGTGATGGCACAAGTCATAACCGAACAGCCCCGCCGCTCCTCCCTGAAACGGCGGTAAGTCGGGCAGCGTCGGCGCCGGCCAACGCGCCAACCGCTCCGCCAGCAGGTGCCACGGGTCGCCGCTGGTGGCGACCGCCTCGGCTCCGCTCCACCACACCTGCCGACCGCGCGCCCGCAGCACGGCGAACGGGTCGGCGCAAATGAACGAATACCGGCCCCATTCGGCATGGGGCAAGGCACTGTCGAGAAACAAGGGATAGGGCAGACCGGCCAGATTGTGGAACAGCTCCCAAGGATCGGGGGCAGGGACCAGCTCTTCCACGAGCGGGAGACTATGGCGCGGAATGGACATCACATTACCGAGAGCCATGCGGACCAACGACAAGCTGAGAACCAATGAGCGCGCAGAGGGAACAGCCTCCCGGTAACGCCCTGCATCGGGGGGGCGGACACCGCGCGCTCGCCGCTGTTGCTTATTGTAGCGAAATCCCCTCACGCTTGTTCCAGGATCACTTCCGCGCCGTCGGGAACGGCTCTGAACAGCGTGGCATCCCCCACGATGCGGCCGATAGGATTGACCGGACTGGCGGCGCGCGGTTGGTCGGAAGTCGAGGCCGGCGTCCGGCCAAAGAAGATGCAGAACGCTTGACCGGGCGGCCAGTAACCGGGTTCGCCAACGGCCAGGTCGGCGCGGGCGTCATCGGCTTCCCCCTGGTCTGCGGGAACGCGGAAATAGATTTCCTCTCCCCAACGATTCCCCCGCGCGCGAATCGGCAGCGCCGCCCAAAGAGCCTGGGCCGTGGCCGAGTCGTTTGACTCCGCAATTGCTGTCAACTGATCCGTTCGGATGTGAATCATTCGCGTCATCGACATCATCCGCGCCCATCTATGCTCTGGATACCAAGAAAAGAGGAAATTCGAGTAAAATTTTTCCATTATGCCGAAAAATTAACTTGCAATCACCATCATCAATTCTGCATACTTACTTAATCTTGATGCAAAAACATCCGCATCGGCTAAGAATTGCTCTCCGAGATTAAAGCATCGCCAATCACGAAAAAGTGATTTTTGGGATTGTTCGCCATCACGCCTTCCAGCGTGAATGAGATAAATCCTCTCCAGCACGGTTCAGCATTGGTTCCTGTCCTGACGTGTTGTGTCTCTCGGCTCGAGCATCCTCATCCCCTCATGCGGTTGGCCTGGCTGCATCCCTGTTTGTACTTTCTTCTACACGAGGTAAAGGCACCATGAATTTCTCCTGGCTGGGTCGCCTGCTCCCGAATCGGTCCCGTTCCCCTAAACGTGCCCGTTCCGACCGTTCCCGTCCTCACTATCGCCGGCTCGAATTGGAAACTCTGGAAGCACGCATCGCTCCCGCCACGCGCATCTGGACTGGCGGGGCCGGCGATGGCATGTGGACGACGCCGACGAACTGGAACGGCGCCGTTGCTCCCGCGGCGGGGGACGATCTGATCTTCCCCGCTGGCGCCCTCTTTTTGACCACCACTAACAACTTCGCCAGCGGCACCGCTTTCCGCTCGATCACGTTCACGGGCTTCAACTATGTGATCAACGGCAATCCCCTTTTTATATCCAACGGCATCACGTCGGCCCAGTCGGCAAACAACACCACGAATACCATTAACGTGGCCCTGTTGTTCACTGGCTCGCAAACGTTTCAAACCGTGCTACCAGGCACGAACCTGACATTGAACGGCGCCCTCGATTTGGGAACGCATACCTTGACCTTGGATGGGGCGGGCCGGATCAACTTGCAAGGGGTCATCTCCGGGAGCGCCGCCACCGCCATCGTCAAGAACGGCATTGGTACGACCTTCATCAATCAGAACAACACCTACACCGGCACGGTGTTCATCAACAATGGAATCTTGGTCGGACAAAATCAGGCTTTGGGCAGCCCCACGTCCGGCACCATCGTGGCCGATGGCGCGTCCTTGGGTACCAACGGCACCCTCACTTTGGAACCCGTCACGGTGACCGGCTCCGGTTTTGGGGGGGAAGGGGCCTTCGGCGTCTTCCCGGGATTCGCCGGCGGCACGTTCAGCGGCAACTTGACCATGTTCGGGGATACCGTGATCAACGTGATCGGCGGTCAAACCCTGGCCATCACCGGCACGGTCAGCGGCACCGCTAATTTAGTCATGCAAGGTCTGGGCACGTTGAATTTCGCCAACGCCATGCCCTATTCGGGAACTACGACCATCAACGGCGGCCAACTGCAATTGTCCGGCAACCTGGGGGCGGTGACCAGCACCCCCTCGATCGCCGTCAACTTGGGCGGAGCGCTGTTCATTGATAACGTCACCGGCACCACCAATCCGCCCCCCAATCGCATTCCCGACACCGCCAGCATCATCCTCAACGACGGCAGCCGGTTGCGCTACGAGCGGACAAACGCCGCCGGCCTGAATCAGGATGAAACCGTCGGCGACATCATCATCGGGCGGGGTGTGAACACGATTCAGATCGTTCCCAGCGTCACGACTTCCGGCACGTCGATCTTGACAGCCAATAGCTTGACTCGTACCGGCCCTGGAGCGTATCTGAACGTGGTGTCCAATGCGGGCGTCAATCTGGGGACGATGGGGGCTTTGACCAATCTCTTTCTCCTCAACAATGCCCCCGACCTATTCGGCCCCAGCAGCTCCACGAAAATCGTACCGTGGATCACCGTGACCAATAGTGGCAACGGCAACATGTTCCACGCCACCTATGATGGCCCGAACGGCTTGCGCGTCTTGGGAGCCGTTTACACGGCCGTGACCAATACCGCCGGACTGAGCGCCGCAGATGATGATGTGAATCTGCGCATCAATCCTGGCGCCGCTACCACCCTCGCACTGGACCGCGACCGCACGTTCAATTCCTTGTTGATCCAAGCTCCCAATGCGGCCGGCGGCAATGTCATTTTGGACTTGGCTGGTTTCACACTAACCATTCGTTCCCGCGAGGAAGTCTCACCGGGAGTGTTCGTCAATGGACCAGGTACGATCGTGACCAACTCGGGGGGGAATAATACCGCCGTCACGATCCAGAACGGCACATTGCGCTTCGAGCACGATGACGTCGATGATGAGCTGGACGAAATCGTCGAGGGCATCATCACCTTCAACACTGTCGCGGGGGGAACCGGCATCACCAACCTGAACAACGTCGTGATCGACAGGGCGTTGTTCCTCACGCTGCAATCCCCGCTGAACAATGGCGGCGTGCTGCGTTTCACGGGGGGGGACGCGAACACCTATAACGGCAGTACCTTGGTCAACAACGGCCGGCTGGAGCTGCAAAAAGGGGCGGGCGTGGATGCGATCCCGGGCGGCACCAATTTGTTCATCGGCAGCAACGGCGCCAATTTCTCCGGCAGCAACGGCAACTCGGCCACCGTGCGTTTGAACACCAACGACAATCAGATAGCAGCCACCGTCAACGTGATCATTTCCAACACGGGGCAGCTGGACCTGTCCACCGGCAACCGCAGCGACACGGTCAACAACGTCACGGTGACTTCGGGTTATTTCCAACCGGCTGCCAGCTTGGGACACATCTCGACTGGCACCGGAACGCTGTCGTTCCTCGGTGATTTCAATGTCACCCGTGCCGATATCCATCTACCAGTGAACCAGCGGGTCAATTCTTTTTCTCAGTTCGCGCCGGCGCTGGTGACGGGCATCCTGAACCTGGGTTCGACCAGCAAGAATTTTGACGTGATTGACGGCCCCGCCGTGTATGACGTGGAGCTGCGGAGCAGCGTCCTCGGCAGTGGCACCGCCGGCATCAACAAGCGGTTGGGGGGGGCCATGATTCTCTCCAATGCCAACATCAACGCTTACAACTTCCCCGGCGTCATCACCGTCAATGGCGGCATCTTGGACTTGGGAAGCGTCATTCCTAATACCTTGACCGTCATGAACATCGCCAACAACGTCAATTTGCTCAATGGCGCCTTGCAAGGGGGTTTAAACACGATTTTCACCAGCGTGCTCGACGTCACACCGGCTTTTGGCACGGTCTTGCGTCCAGGGCAAGTGGCGGGACCGGACGGTCTGACCCGGACTCCGTTCGGCTTTCCCACCACGACGCGCGGCATCCTGCGCATCGGGGCCGCCAACCTCAGCAATGCCACGGTGGAAATCGAGGTAGCCAACGTCATCACTGCTGGGACCGACTACGATCAGCTCCAAGCGACGGGGAGCGTCACCTTGGGGGGCGTCTCCACGTTGGTCGTCGATTTGAAGGGACTCAATGAAATCACCTCAGCGCAGATTCCCATTATCACCACGGCGGGCTTGGGGGGCACGCGGTTCGCCAACTTCCAGGTGCTCAACAATCCCAATAACTATTTTGTCTTCCCTTCGTACAGCGACACCACGGTGTTCTTGAACATCGTGCGGACCAACGTGCCTTCGACCTTGAACGACGTGTTCGCCGTCGCGCCGGGCGTGGGGACGGCGGGGCCGGTGCGCGTGTACGACGCCGTCACACGCCAGCAATTGTGGTCGTTCACGCCCTTCCCCGGTTTCACCGGCGAAATTCATGTGGCGGTGGCCGACGTGAACAACGACATGATCCAAGATGTCATCGTCGCGGCGGGCGCGGGGGGAGGACCACACGTGCGCGTCTTCGATGGCAAGACGGGCCAGCAAATGGCCGGGGCCATCGGTAATTTCTTCGCCTACGGCGCCGGCTTCACCGGCGGCGTCTATGTGGCGGCAGGGGATGTCAACGGCGATGGCTTCGCGGATGTCATCACAGGGCCGGGCGCGGGCGGGGGGCCGCACGTCAAGGTCTTCAGCGGGGCCACCGGCGCGGTGCTCTCCAGTTTCTTCGCCTACAACAGCGGCTTCACCGGCGGCGTGCGCGTGGCGGCGGGAGATGTCACCGGCGATACGCTGGCCAACGTCATCACCGCCCCCGGACCCGGCGGCGGACCGCATATCCGCGTGTTCAACGGCCTGACCGGCGCTCAGGTTCCCGGCGCCATCGGCAGCTTCTTTGCCTACAGCTCCAGTTTCACGGGCGGCGTGTTCGTAGCGGCGGCGGACCTCAACGGCGATGGGCGGGCCGACATCATCACCGGACCCGACGCGGGTGGGGGGCCGCATGTCAAGGCGTTTAACGCCACCAACCCCAGCACACTCCTGGCCAGCTTCTTCGCCTACTCCCCCGGTTTCACGGGCGGCGTGCGCGTGGCGGCAGCGCGCGCCAATACCACCGGCTTCGCGGAAATCATCACTGGAACGGGAAGTGGGGGTAGCCCGCTGGTGCGCATCTTCGATCCGGACTTGATCCCCGCCGCCTTGATCGACCAGTTCTTCGCCTATGACCCCTTATTCGCCGGTGGCATCTTCGTCGGCGGCGGACGATCGCGCGTCATTTAACCCGCTTCAGGATTGGACACGACATGACACCCACAACGAGCGGCGCTCGCCAACAGCGCCGCTCGTTGGCTTTTTAAGGCGTGTTAAAACGGCTTGGGTCGAACGTCCGGTTCGATCTGGTAAGCGTCGGCCAGCTTATTCATCTGGTTGTACAGACCCACCACGGCCAACACCTCTGCCAGCGCCTCGCTATCCAGACCCAGCTTCTGAGCGGCCGCGGAATGGCTGTTGATGCAATACTCACAGCCATTCGTCACAGACACCGCCAAGGCAATGATTTCCTTGGTCAACAGATCGACCTTGCCCGGTTGCATGATGGCCTTCAAGCGGGTCCAGCACAGTTCCAGGTGATCGGGATGATGGGCCAACGCCCGCCAGATGTTCGGTATCCAATCGATTTGCTTGGTCGCCTTGATGTCCTCGAAAATCGCTTTCACTTTGGGATGATCGGTGTGTTCATCAACCAGTTTGACGATACTCATGAGGAGGCTCCTTTCGGTTTGGTTTGGGATGGCGATTCCCTGTCTTCCGGTGCTTCCGCCTCGGTTGCCGCCGGCGGCTCCGGCACGCGCAACGGCCCGGTCTGGTGCGTCGCCCGCACGAAAGCCCGCAGGGTTTGTTCGAGCTTCTCGGACCATTCCAGCATTCGGGGGGCCACGTCGTTGACCTCCCATACATCCTCCGGCTTGAGAAACAGCTTCGCCGGCAAGCCGGCGGCGCCTCCGACCGACGCCAGCAAGGACCAATCCGGCGAGCGCATGACATAGTCGCATCCCGCCGCCGTCTGTTTGCCGGCGCAGGCATACGGGCGAAGCGTGCGGTCCTCTTCCTCAAACAGCGGGACGAGGCTATGCCCATGCGTTTCGGGGGCCGGCACGCCGAACCATTCCAACAGGGTCGGCATCCAGTCCAGCGGCTGCGTCAGAGCCGCCACGCGCCGGCCCGCCGCAACCGCTCCCGGCAAACGCGCCACGAACGGCAAGTGGATCAGCTCTTCGTGCAGGTGGGACTGCTCCGCTCCGATCACGCCATGTTCCCCCAGAGGCAGGCCATGATCACTGGTGACGGCCAGCGTGATTTCCCGATCCCAGCCCCGTTGTTCCAACTCCTCCCAGAGCAATCCCAAACCGCTGTCCAGAAATGACACCACAGCGGCATACGTGCGCTGCAAGCGGAGAAACCGTAGGCCGTCGGGATCATCCAGCGGTCCGGGCGGCGGATCGAACCACGGTTCGAGGATCATATCCGGCTCCTCGTCGTCCACCGCGCCGGCTGCCGCTTCTTCGTCCTCTTCTGGTTCGGCGCGATCGGACAAGGCATCGAAATTGCGCGTTGTGTATTCCGCCGGCAATTCCCAGGGCGGCAACAGATAGGCGGACTCCACCCACAGCAGCCAATGTTCCGTGTGCATCAATTGCTCCACGGCCTCCAAGACGGTTTCCAACGTCCGCTCCCAAGCCGTCCCCTCCGCGCTGTCGATGATGGGCAAGATGTTGTCCCAACCGCGCGCCAGAGGGGGGAGCGCTGGCCGGCGCGGGTCGTGGATCAACCAGGCGACGACCCCTCGTTGCTGCAACAGCTTGATGACATCGACAGAAGAATCGTTCCGCGCCGCCGGCTCCCCTGGCAGCGGCGGGAGATGATAACAGCCTGTCCGCCAGCTCGGCGCGGCGGCAGGATCGGGATGGTCCGCGTAGTGCCAGTCCAATACGATCCCTTCCGCCGCCAATTGATCGAACGCCGGCGTCTCGATCCACTCGTTGCCGTAACAACCCAAAAAAGCAGGCCGCAGCCCGCGGATGTTGAAGAGAAGCACTTTCATGGATAGTATTCTAGCAGATGGGGTGGTTCGTGGGGATTCGACATGGGAACGAGGCCAGGCCTCTTGCCAGTCATCGCAGGTTTCGGCTTCTGGACAATTGACTTCTGATATTCGCTTCTGCGTGGATTCAGGGACTCATGCCAACTTCCTTCCCGATTTCTTCCGATCTGGTCAACGTGGCGGCTCATCTGCCGAGGATGGCTGAGCGGCAGCCGCACCTGCTGGCGGTGGCGTTTCCGCATGGTCGAGATCGTCAGGGGCGCGTTAGTTACACGCACTACACCTATCGGCAGCTTAACGACGCCAGCGACGAACTGGCGCGCGGCCTGGAAGCGGTCGGCATTCGGCGCGGCACGCGGACGGTGCTGATGGTTCGGCCCAGTCTGGATTTCTTCGCCTTGACGTTCGCTCTGTTCAAGGTCGGCGCGGTGCCGGTGATGATTGATCCGGGATTGGGCACCAGGCAGCTGGGCCGCTGCTTGGCCGAGGCCCAACCGGAAGCATTCATTGGCATTGCCAAGGCACACCTAGGACGCCGGTTGCTGGGTTGGGGGCGGGGGAGCGTGCGGGTGTGCGTCACGGTGGGATCGCGTTTCGGCGGCATCCCCCTGGAGCGGGTCCGCCGGTTGGGGCGCTCCGGCGCGCCGTATGCGCTGCCGCCGGTGCGGCCGGAGGAGGTCGCCGCCATTCTGTTCACCAGCGGCAGCACCGGCAGTGCCAAGGGGGTCGTGTACACGCATGGCAACTTCGCCGCCCAGGTGGAAGCCCTGCGTCAGCTTTTTGACATTCAACCAGGCGAGATCGACTTGCCCACTTTTCCGCTGTTCGGTCTGTTCGCGCCAGCCTTGGGAATGACGTCGATCATCCCGGACATGGATTTCACCCGTCCGGCCCGCGTCGATCCGCGCAAGCTCATCGAAGCGGTGGAGAATTTTGGCGTCACCAACATGTTCGGCTCGCCGGCTCTGATCGATCGGCTGGGACGCCACGGAGCGGCCCACGGCACCCGCTTGCCATCGCTCCGGCGTGTCATCTCCGCTGGCGCTCCAGTGCCGGCCGCGACCATCGAGCGGTTCGTCTTCATGCTCTCTCCTGGCGTGCAAGTGTTCACTCCCTACGGGGCCACCGAATGCCTGCCGGTCGCCTGCATCGGCAGCGACGAAATCCTGGCCGACACCCGCCACCAGACGGTGAAAGGGGCGGGCGTGTGCGTGGGCCGGCCGGTGCCAGGGCTGCGCGTCGCCGTCATCGCCATCCGCGACGCCCCCATCTCGATGTGGGACGATAGCTTGACGCTTCCAGCGGGGCAAATCGGAGAAATCGTCGTCCAAGGGCCACTGGCGACCGCCGCCTACCACAACCGCGCCGAGGCGACGCGGCTGGCCAAGATTCTCGATCCCCAAGGCGGTTTTTATCATCGCATGGGGGACGTGGGGTATTTCGATGGAGGGGGCCGATTGTGGTTTTGCGGCCGCAAGTCGCAGCGCGTCAGGACTGCCGCGGAAACCCTGTTCACCATTCCTTGCGAGGCCGTGTTCAACACGCATCCCGCCGTGGCGCGCTCCGCCCTGGTCGGCGTGACACGCCAAGGACAAACGGAGCCGGTGCTCTGCGTCGAGCTGGAAGCCGCCGTTCGCCGCCGGGATGGGGACCGCATCCGCCAGGAATTACTGGCCCTGGCCGCGACCTATCCCCACACCCGCGCCATTCGGACCATCCTGTTTCATCCCGCCTTTCCCGTCGATATTCGCCACAACGCCAAGATTTTCCGCGAACAACTGGCGACCTGGGCGGCGCGGCGCGAGAGGAAAAAGGGGACGCGACTCGAATTTGCATGACGGAAAGCGGATCGTGGCGTCATCTGACAACCATCAATATCGAGTCGCGTCCCCTTTTCCGCGTCCTTTTCCGCGTCAAAACGGACACCACGCAATCGCCCGCAACGGAGACTTCTCATGCAGCTATTTTCCGTCTCTCTGCTCGTCTGCGGGTTGCTGACCGCCGATGTCGATGATTTGCTGAAACAGGCCCGCGCTGCCTTGCAACAAGGAAAAGCCCAGGAAGCGTTGACCTTGCTCAACCAAGCCATCGCGCGCGACGCGGACAACCCCCAAGCCTATCTGTTGCGCGGCATCGTCCATGAAGCCCAGGAGGAACATGACAAGGCCGTGGCCGATTTCAGCAAAACCATCCAGCTCGATCCGAAGGCCGCCGATGCCTACAACCGCCGGGGGAGTGAACAGTTCAAGCTCGGCAAAATCAAGGAATCCATTGACGATTTCGACCAGTTCCTCGCGCTGCGTCCCCAAGAGGCGCCGGCCCATTGGAAGCGCGGCATCTCGTATTTTTATGTCCGGCGCTTCGCCGATGGGCAGAAACAGTTTGAAGGGTATCAAGACGTGGATGCCAATGATGTCGAAAATGCCGTTTGGCGCTTCCTATGCATGGTGCCGCTGGTGGGGGTTGACAAGGCACGCGGCGACATGCTCCAGATTGGCAAAGACAAGCGCGTGCCGATGATGGAAGTCTATGACCTCTATCTCGGCAAAATCAAACCGGAAGACGTGCTCGCCGCCGCCACCGCCGGCCAGCCGAACGCCGAGTCCCGCAACCGCCAGTTGTTTTATGCTCATCTGTATTTGGGTCTGTATTACGAAGTGATGGGGGACGCACGCAAGGCTTACGACCACTTGAACCGCGCCACCGACCAGCACAAGATCGGCCATTACATGTGGGATGTGGCCCGCGTGCATCGGGATTTGCTGAAGGCCAAGATGCAATCCCAGTAGAGCTGGATACCCGCGGAACGAATTCTGCCTGGTTCAGGCTTCATCCGCCAGCGCGATGCGCTCGCGGATGGGGGGGTGATCGTAGAGCAGCCAGACAACCAATGGATGCGGATCGGGGTCGGATTTGTTCAGCTTGGCCAGCTTGGCGAAGGCGGAACGGTAGGCGTCCACGAAGCCGGTGCGGCGCAGGGCGTAGCGGTCGCACTGCCGCTCGAAAAATCGGCTGATGGCATTGTTCAGCGGCGCGAGCAGGAAGCCCAGGAGCGCCAGCCACAACAGCACCAGCGGCAAGGCAGCGGGTTGATCGAACGAGACATAGCCCAGCCGGGGGGCCAGCCAGCGCAGCACCGTATCCACCAGGAAGAATCCCACTGCCGATACAACGACACTCCAAACGATCATCTTTGGCAAGTGGCGATGAACGTGATGGCCGACCTCGTGGGCGAAGACCACCTCGATTTCCTCCGGCGTGAACTGTTCCAGCAACGTGTCACCCAGCAAGACGCGCCGGCTCTTGCCCAAGCCGGTCAGAGCGGCGTTGGCTTTCTTGGTGTCCGCGCTGAGGTGCAGCCGATAGACCCCCGCGACCGTCAAGCCGGTCCCCTCGGCCAGCCGCCGCAAACGCTCCACCAGGGACGGATCATCGAGCGGCGTCACCTTGAAGAACAGCGGCAGAATCAGCACCGGCGCGATGCGTCCCAACAGCAACGTAACCGCCAGCCAGCCCGCCGTGGCCCATGCCCACCACCACGTACCGCCATACCAGATGACCGCATATAGCCCCAGCACCAGCGCCAAGCCCAGCGGCCCGCCGACCAGGTAGCCCTTGATCCGCTTCCACAGCCATCGGCCCAGCGATTGATTGCTCAATTGATACCGATGTTCGAGCAGGAAGCCGGACCAGAAATCAATGGGCAACGTCAGCGCTTCCAGCGTGGCCGTCAGCACGAACGCCACGATGATCAATTGCCACCAGCGCTGGTCGCCGACGAGGGGGAATATCCTGTCGTGGATGCGCGGCCCCAGCAGCAGGGCGAAGACGGCCAAGCCGATGCCATTGAGGACCACCGCCGCCACCACGGCACCGATTTTCCGCCGGGCGTAGCGTTTGACTTCCGGCGCCGGTGGTTCCAAGATGGCGTCTGGTTCGGGAGTGGTTGACATGATTATATCTACTAGGTTGGGGACCGCTCCGATCCGGCGAGCGGTTTTATTCCGCCATGAGCTTCAACCGCACCGCGTTCAGCGCCAGTTTGGCGGTGCGGCTATGGACTTCCTCGCGGGTGCCGGTCCAGTTGAAGAAGTAGCGGGCCGTGCCGCCGTCCCAAGCGAGACCCACATGCACCAGGCCGACCGGCTTGTCGGCCGTCGCGCCGCCGGGACCGGCGATGCCGACCGTGCTGACGGCCCAGTCGGTACCGAAGCGTGCGCGACAACCAACCGCCATTGCCTCGGCCACTTCGCCACTGACGGCCCCATGTTCCGCGATCAGCGCCGCCGGCACGGACAGCATCTCGACTTTCACATCATTGTCATAGGCGATCAACCCGCCACGCCACACCGCGCTGGCCCCTGGCACGCGCCCCAGCCGCCACGCCACCAGGCCGGCCGTCACTCCCTCCGCCGTGGCCAGTGTCTGGCGTTTATCCGTCAACATGCGGATGACGACATCTTGTAGCTCCTCATCCTCGACGCCAAAGACCATCGAGCCAAGGCGTTCGCGGATGGTCCGTTCCACTGGCGCGATTTGCTTTTCGACTTCGGCGCGATTCGCCCCCCGCGCCAGGATGCGTAGAGATATGGTGGCGTCACTGACGGTGATGCCCACTTCCGGCACGTGGCCGCGCCGCGTCAAGTCGGCCAGCTTTTGCTCCATCACCGATTCACCGGCTCCGAAGCAGTTGATCTTGCGCTGGATCAACAGGCCGCCCCCCAGCCCCAAGCGCAGCAAGCGGGGCTGAATCTGGTTCTCGAACATGGCGTGCATCTCGGACGGCGGCCCTGGCATGGCCGCTATCCAAGTTTGCCCCAACCGCATCCAGATGCCCGGCGCCGTGCCCAGCTCGTTGGGAACCGCCTCGGCCCCGGCGGGGAACAAAGCCTGTACGCGGTTGGCTTCCGGCATGGGACGGTTGCGACGCGCGAACATGGCTTGAATCCGCTCGAATGACGCAGGATCGAAGGCCAGCTCCACGCCAGCGGCGCTGGCCAAAGCCTGGCGCGTTAGGTCGTCCTGCGTCGGTCCCAGCCCGCCGGTGCTCAGCACCAACCCCGCCCGCCGCGCCGCCAGCCGGAATGCCTCGATGTTGTCATCCAAATCATCGGCCAACGTCGTGTGCCAGCCAACGGCAATTCCCAACTCCGCCAACCGCCGGCTCAACCACTGGCTGTTGGTGTCCAGGTTCTGTCCACTCGTTAACTCACTGCCAATGGATATGATTTCCGCTTTCATGAATACTCCCGGAAGGATGAACGATGAACGCAGAACAACAATAAATTAGACATAGGATTCATCGTTCATCATTTTCTCGCTTACTTCGGGGGCGGCGTCACCACCTCGAACGCCGAGCCTTTGATTCGGCGCAGCTCCTCGTGCAAGACGCCGATGCGTTCGTCGGGGGTGACAGAGATGGCCCAATCGATGCCATTGTCGGCCACGAACATGCCATGCTTCTTCAACCCCTTCAAGATGGCTTGCACGGGCGGGGAGAAACCAGAGATGTCATAATCCTGACGCAACCGCAGCCGCTCTCCCATGCGCGGCAAGTTCGGGTCGGTCTGGCGGCTGGCGTAGTGGCGCGCGGGATAGACATAGGCCCGGCGCGTGTTGCGCACCGTCACGCGCATGGCATGGTTCACCATGCCGCGCTGAATCTCATCAGAGCGCACGACGGCGGGGAAAATGGGCAAGCCGGCGGCATCCGCCGACGTCCAGCCTTCGGGCCGTAGCCGGTTGCTTTTCAAGTCGAAGATCGACGCCTGGGCCGCTACCCAGCCGGCATCGGTCTTGCGCGTGGCGAAGAACTCATACAGCATCCCGTTGACCGGATCGACGACAATGGCATGACGATCTCCCCCCATGCCCCATTGGTCGCGCTGCACGTCCGCCAGCGTCAGCTTTTTGTCTTTGTGATAGCGTTGATAGATGACCGGCCAACCCTCGATGGGCATGTTGTCCGGGACGGGGAACGGCCCCTTGTCCGACTCGTCGGGATATTGGACGATCTGGACTGGAATCTTCTTTTGGTCGGGGGGGACCAAGATGAAGCTCATGTCGGGGTTGTAGCGCAGGGGCTTATCGGCGCCGATGGACTTGATGATATTCTGGGAATTAGGATGCAAGGGCCAGTTGGACACGTCCTGATTCCAAGGGTTGTCGGGCGGAAAGACCTGCAACTTTGCCAGGATGCGATCCGCTTCCGGGGTATTGAACATCACCGGCTGGGTGAGCCGCGGTGCGTCCGCGTCCGCCGCGGGGCCGGCACTTTCTGGCGGCGGTCCGGGTTGCTCCCCTTTGTGTCCCTGACCCAAGCTGGTGACGCACCACGCGCCCACGCCGACCACGACCAGCACGCCGACCGTCCCCATGATGGTTCGCATGATCTTCTCCATGAGAAACGCCGATCCATATACTTGGGCCGCTTGAGTTTCCTCGTTCCCAGACTCCGCCCAGCAACGAGAAGCCATATCTGGCCAGTAGCTTATAATATCTGGACAGAGAAGATTCTGGCGACTGCTGTTGTTCCGTTTATCCGACCGGCGGATTCATCGCTTCGCGCTCGGCAGCGCGCGCCGTGATGACTCTCAGCAACCGCCAAACTTCGACGGCACGCGAAGCATGCGCCGATTCGTGAGGGACATATTACACCATGAGTACCGAAACCTTGCAATTCAAAACCGAGCTGAAACAACTGTTGCACATTATTGTTCACTCTTTGTACTCGCACAAGGACATCTTCCTGCGTGAATTGATCAGCAATGCCAGCGACGCCATCGACACCTTGCGCTTCGAGGCGCTGACCAAGCCGGAATTGCGCGAAGGGGACGACAATTGGAAGATCAAGCTGATTCCTGATGAGGCGGCGGGGACGCTGACCATCTCCGATAATGGCATCGGCATGTCGCATGATGGGATCATCGAAAACTTGGGGACCATCGCCCACTCGGGGAGCCGCGCCTTTCTGGAACGCTTGCAGGCCGCCGACGCCAAGGACCGCCCGGAGCTGATTGGTCAATTCGGCGTCGGTTTCTACTCCGCCTTCATGGTGGCCGACAAGGTCACGGTCGTGTCGCGGTTAGCCGGCGCTCCCCCGGAAGCTGGCGTCCGCTGGGAAACCGACGGCCAGGGGGAATTCACCGTCGAAAGTCGCGTTAAGGAGCGGCACGGCACCGACGTCATTCTCCATTTGCGCCCTGAGGACAAGGAATTCTTGCAGCCTTGGAAACTCCGGCAAATCGTCAAGAAATACTCTGATTTCGTGGAACATCCCATTGTCATCGACGTCGAGAAAGAGGACGAGAACAAGAACAAGACGGTCGTGGAAGAAACCTTGAACTCGCGCAAGGCCATCTGGCTGCGCCCCAAGGGTCAAATCACGACTGAGGAGTACCACGAATTTTACCGACACATTTCCCACGATTATCAGGAACCGGCCAAGGTCATTCATTACGCGGCGGAAGGGGTGATCGAGTTCAAAGCGTTGCTGTATCTGCCTGCCCATAAACCGTTTGATCTGCTCTGGGGGGATGGCCGCAAGGGATTGCAACTGTACATTCAGCGCATCTTCATCATGGACGATTGCGAGGCCCTGCTGCCGCCTTACCTGCGCTTCGTCAAGGGCGTGGTCGATTCCCCCGACTTGCCGTTGAACGTCTCCCGCGAGATGCTGCAACAGAGCGCGCCGTTGGAAAAGATCAAGGCGAACCTGGTCAATAAAATTCTCAACACCCTGGAGGAGATGAAAAATACGGAGTACGACACGTACGTGAAGTTTTTCCAGGAGTTGGGCAGCGTCCTCAAAGAAGGAGTCAATCAAGACCGGGCCAACCGCGAGAAGATCGCCGATTTGCTCCTTTTTGAATCGACGCGCACCGAGCCGGGACAATACACAACGTTGAGCAAATACGTCGCCGGCATGACGGCGGACCAGCAGGAGATTTATTACCTCATCGGTGAGACGCGCGAGCTGCTGGAGCATTCGCCGTATGTGGAAGCCTACCAGGCCAAGGGGCAGGAAGTGCTGCTGCTGACCGATCCGATGGATGAATTCGTCGTCCATTCCTTGCCGGAGTTCAAGGAAAAGCGCTTGCGGGCCATCGATCAGGGGGAGTTCGATCCCTCGGCCATCGACGAGGACACTAAGAAGACATTTCAGCCGTTGCTCGATTGCTTGAAAGCCAAGCTGAGCGATGTCAAGGACGTGCGTCTATCGAAACGGTTGCGGGAGAGCGCCGC
>JBKBIP010000003.1:20418-30155 GCA_046297495.1 Gemmataceae bacterium
CGCTTGCCTGGTCGCTGACGCGGGGGACATGACGGCGCACATGGAACGGCTGATGCGGCGCATGGGGCAAAGCGACGTGCCAACGTCCAAGCGAATTTTGGAGCTGAACCCCGATCATGCCACCGTGCAGGCGCTGCGCAAGCTCCATGCCCACCAAGGGGACAGCCGCCGGATCGAGGAATACGCCCAGCTGCTGCTCGATCAGGCCATCATCGCCGAGGGATCGAAGGTCAAGGACCCCGCCGCCTTCGCCCGGCGCGTGAATTCATTGATCCTGAAGGATGCGTTGACGGTTTAATAGGAACATTCATGCGTTCGATTTACATTGAACAGGCCCTCTATGGCGATCAGGACGTGGGCGGGTATCGGTTTCTGGCTCGGTCGGCGGGGTTCCGTGACGAGTGGCTGCCCGAAGCGGAACGGCTCTGCACCCGCTTCGGCGAGCGGCCGGCCAACGTGGCGTGTCCCGAAAGCATCCTGGCCCAACCGTTCGGCAAGGGTCATGTCGCCGTGGTGCGCGTGGCGGACCAGGGGCACGATGACACGGGCCGGCCGGGGGCGTTGGCGTTCCAGCTATTGATCTTAAGCTGGCCAGACTATGCCTATCTGCTCGCCGATCCCTTCGCCATCGCGGAGCGCTGTCCCCCCGTTTGGCAGACCCGCGGCGAGTTGTCTCCCGTGGTTTGGCCCGACGTGCTTCCCACCGCGCCGCGCGTCGCCGAGCTGCGAGAGATTCTCCAAAACAACGACGCCCCCACCTTGCTGGGCGGCGTTCAGGCACTCATCGAAGGGCGCCGACTGGTTTTTGAGCGCTCAGCCCCCGCGCCGCATTTGGTGCGTTCGCTGTGGCAATTATTGCCGATTAGCAGTCGCTGCGAGCTATGGCCGGCCAGCTTCGCGTTCGGCAATGCCATGCGCTGGGATGTCGTGGTCGTGCCCAAGGCGGAGGGGGCGGACTACGCGGACTATCTGATCGAGAACCGGATAGGGGATTTCCCTGAAGGGCGTTACGAACGCAATCTGCAAATCGCCATCGAGGACGGCGATCAACAGGCCGTCGAAGCCCTGTTGCTGCGGCGCAGCAGCCGGCAAATGATGACATTGGCCTTGTGGATCATCGGCGGGATGTTGGCGCTGTCCTTGGTCGCCAATCTGTTCAACCCGACCAAGTTTACCCAAGACCCGCCGCCAGCGACCGCCCCGCGACCGAACCTGAAAGCCGCGGCCGAGTATCCCCCCCTATCCGCCGCCGACCGCGAACGCTTGACGGCGGCGTTGCGAGCCTGGGGCGTGCAATTGGAAGTGGAATTGTCCGCTACAGCCACGGCGACGGAATGGCTGAGTGCCATCGACCAGAAACTTAACTCGGCCGCGCCGCGGCCGTTACCGCCCCCGCCGCCGGATGAGCCGGTCGAGCGCCGGCTGCGGGCGCTGTTGTGGAAATACGCCGTCGCCGCCTACGACGATCCCAAGCTCAATGTCGTCGAATTGGTCGAACGCTGGCAGGAGCAAGTCGGTTCACCTCCGTCTCCGGAAGGGACCATGCCATGACGGAACCATCCCAGGAACTCATTCTGGTCGTTCCCACGGCCACGTTGGAGCGGCTCGGCTTGTTTCAAGGCTTTTGTGCCGACGTGGAGCGCTACTTGCCGCGCCTGCTGGCCCCCGACCAGATTCGTTACCTGCCCCGCGCCGCGGCGGAACACGATCCGCGCTTCAAGCAGATCGTCCCCTATGTCGTGCTGCGCTGGCAAGACCAAGTCTTTCACTACACGCGCGGCCGCGGCGGGGCCGAGAAACGCTTGCACGCCCGGCGATCCATTGGCGTCGGCGGCCACGTCCACCTCGAGGATCAGACGCACACTTGCCCCTATCGCCAAGCCATGCTGCGCGAGATCGAGGAGGAAGTGTTTCTGGACAGCCGTTACACGGAGCGCTGTCTGGGTCTGATCCATGACGACCGCACCCCCGTCGGTCAGGTGCATTTGGGCGTCGCGCACGTGTTCGAGCTGGACGAACCCCGCGTCCGCCGCCGCGAAGCCGTGTTGACCCACTCCGGCTTCGCGCCGCTGACAGAGCTGCATCATCAAAGAGAGGAATTTGAAACCTGGTCGCAGTTCGTGATGGATGTCTTGCTTCGGCAAGAACCATAATCATTTGTTAAAAGCTGTTTGAATTTTTCCCGCGAGCGGCGGGGTTAATCCCCGCCAGACGTCCTCACGGCGCGGATCAACCCCGCCGCTCGCCGATTCGACAGGGGGCCGCTGAATGGGCGAGGTAGCGCGCTGGCGCGGCGTGCTCGGCTCATGCGTCATCCACGCTGTTCCAGCGTTGCAGCTTCTTCTTGACGCGGTTCAGGACGCGATACACGGTGCGTTCGGTGAGTCGCACCTTGGTGCTGATCTCCTGGGCCTTGTAGCCTTGCAGCGCCAATTCCACGATTTCCCGATCCCGCGGGTCCATGTCGCGGAATAGCTGTTCGACCGTCTCGGTCAATTGCATGACCTCGGTCGGCGTCGGCTCGCGGGCGATGGCTTCCCACGGACTCGCCTCGGCGCCGTCGTGAACCGGAGCGGGGGGCATTTCACGCTGTACGTCGCGGCGGGCGGCCTGATAATAGCGAATCCGGCAGCCGCACTTGCGCAGCGTCAAGACCGTCAACAGCGACCACAAACTGTCCCAGCTTTCCAAATCGAACTGCCCCTCGGCATGGCGGCGAAAGAAACTTTTGAAGACCGATTGCATCACGTCTTCGGGATCGACCTTTTGCCGGATCATGCCGTGCAGGCGCGAGCCAGCCAACCCAATCAGCCGGCGCGCGAAGCGGCGAAACACCTCGGCGGCGGCCTGTTCGTCCCCCCCTCGCAGGCGGGACATGAGATCATCAAACGAATCAGCAGCGGACATGGCGGGTCTCGGGGTGTTCGGTGGTCAACCTGGTTCGATTATCGTAGAGAATGTCAGCGCAAGCAAGTGGACATCAATTTGTCTTGGGATGTAATGATTATGTCGCACTTTGTTCCAGATACTCCCCTAGCAGCCGCGCGAAGCGCCACACTTCGGTGTAGGTATTGTACAAGGGGACCGGGGCGACCCGGAGCACGTCTGGCGGGCGCAAGTCGCAGACCACGCCCCGCGCCGCCAACCACGCCATGACCTGGGCGCCGTCGGCCAGGCGCAGCGACAATTGACAGCCACGCTGGGCAGGATCGCGCGGCGTCAATATGTGACATCGTCCAACAGGCAAGCGGTCGAGCAGATATTCCAGGTAGCCGGTCAAGCGTTCCGATTTGGCCCGTAAGGCCGGCAGGGTGGCGGCGTCGAACAGGGCCAGCGACGCCCGCAGCGGCGCCAGGGCCAGGATGGGGGGATTGCTCAACTGCCAGCCGTCAGCGCCAGGACGGGGGATGAAATCCTCGTGCTGATGCATCTGAAAGCGCGTGGCCGGATCGTTCCCCCACCAGCCGGCCAGGCGCGGCAGCTCCAGGTGGTGGCCGTGCTGGTCGTGGACAAAACAGCCGGCTACCGCCCCCGGTCCCGCGTTCAGATACTTGTAGCCGCACCAAACAGCGAAATCAACGTGCCAGGCGTGCAACTCCAGGGGGATATTGCCAGCGGCGTGGGCCAGATCGCAGCCGAAAATACACCCCTGGCGATGCGCCGCCGCCGCCAACCGGGCCAGGTTGAAGCTCTGGCCGGTGCAAAAGTTGACGCCGTTCCACAGCACCACGGCGATTTGTGGGCCTTCTTGTTCCAGGATGGTTTCCACGTCTTCCAGGCGAATGACATCCTCGCCAGGGCGCGGGCCGATGGTTCGCAGCGCGTCGGCGGGATCGAAGCCATGCAGCCGGATTTGCGACAACAAGGCATAGCGATCCGACGGGAAACTCGGCGCATCGGTGAGAATGCGGTAGCGCTGGGGGGTGGGACGATAAAAGGTCGTCAACATCAGGTGCAAGTTCACGGTCAGGGAATTCATCATCACCACTTCGCCGGGCCGAGCGCCGACCAGCCGGGCGCCCGTTTCGCGAAACAGCTCGTGGTACGAGTACCAGGGGGAGCGGGCGTGGAAGTGCCCCTCTACCCCCAGCATGGCCCAATCTTCCAGCTCTTGTTCGAGCAACGGGCGCGCCCCTTTCGGCTGCAACCCCAGCGAGTGACCGCAGAAGTAGATCAACGGCGCACCATCAGCGCTGCGCGGCACGTGGAATTGCTCGCGGTAGGAACGCAAGGGGTCCTCGGCATCCAGCTGCCGGGCAAAGGCTTCGTTCGGTTGATAGTGCATTCTGTGCGAATTCCTGGATAATGGTCGGCGGATGGATCGTGGCGCGCGGGAGTTGAGAATCGCCGCGCGAAACCATAAACCATCCATAGGACCGAGCGTCTGCTTTCTCTTTAATTTCCGCCCGTTGCCCATACTTCCGAATTGTACTGGCATGTGTCGATTTTACGGATTTCGGAGCAGTGAACCGACCTCAGTGGAAAACCATTTGATCTGGGACGCCAACTCCCTCCTCAAGCAAAGTCGGCATGATCGGCGCGGCATGCCCAACGCCGATGGCTGGGGCATCGGTTATTATGACGGCACCGCTCCCGTCGTCGAACGCCAGATCAAGGCCGCCTTTCAGGACGATCATTTCACGGTCACGGCTCAGATCGTGCAAAGCCAAACGATCCTCGCCCACATCCGCGATGCGTCGGTGGGCGGCATCCGCTTGTCCAACACCCACCCGTTCTTGTTTGGCTACTGGATGTTCGCCCACAACGGCACGGTGACGGGGTTTGAGCAAGTCGCGCCGGGGCTGGAGCAAGAAACCGATCCCGACCTGCTGCGCCACCGCCGGGGTGAAACAGATAGTGAGCTGGTCTTTTTCTGGTTGTTGAGCAAGATGCGCCGCGAGGGGCTCCATCCCGAGCTGCGCTGTCCCGAGTTGCCAGCCCTGGTGCGCTTGCAGGCCGAAGTGTTGCGGGAGCTGGAACAACGCTGCCAGCAGGCCGCCCCCGACGACCCGCCCAAGCTCAATTTTTTGCTCACTGATGGCGTGATCATGACCGCGACGCGCTGGCGGCACACGCTGCACTGGACCACGCATGCAGGGGAACATGAAATCCTGGCCGGAGGCATCCCCTACGAGCTGGAAACTACCGCCAGTGAATATCGGGCCGTCATCATCGCTTCGGAGCCGACTTCGGACGACGTCTGGCATGAAATTTCCGACTTCAGCGTCTTCGCGGTGGATGCCCAATTGCAAACTTGGTGTTATCCGGTTCTTCCCCCCCTGACAAGAATCTCACCCCAAGCCAAGTGGAAACATCTCTAGCGATTCGTTCGCTCCTTCGCTATGGTTCTCTTCGGTTCGTGGAGAAGCGGGAGGCAAGAATTGGTCGAAGCACGTTTGGAAGTCGAGATTCAACCGCAGCCGGATGATTTCACCTGTGGTCCGACCTGCTTGGACTCCATTTATCGCTACTATGGCGATCCGCTGCCGTTGAAGCAAGTGATCGCCGAGGTGCCGCAGCTGGAAGGGGGCGGCACGCTGGCCGTTTACCTGGCTTGCCATGCGCTGAAGCGCGGTTATGAAGCCGTGACATACACCTATAATTTGAACATCTTCGATCCCACCTGGTTCGAGCTGGACGTGCCCCGGCTTGAGGAACGGTTGTTGGCGCAAAAAGCCTGCAAGCCGTCGCCGAAGCTACATCACGCCACCGACGCCTACATGGAATATCTACAACTGGGCGGCGAGCTGCGCTTTCAAGACCTGACCACGAGCTTGATTCGCGGCTACTTGAATCGAGGGACTCCGATTCTCACGGGCTTGAGCGCCACATACCTCTATCGCCAAGCCCGCGAGTATGGGCCGAACAGCGATCATGATGATATTCGCGGCGAGCCAGCGGGGCATTTCGTGGTCCTGTGCGGCTACGACAAACCGAATCGGCAGGTTCTGGTGGCGGACCCGCTGCGCTCCAATCCGGTGGCACGGACGAACATGTATTGGGTGAACATCGACCGCGTCATCGCCGCCATCTTACTAGGAATCGTAACGTATGACGGCAATCTCCTTATTATCCGGCCTGGAAAAGGTCAAAAACACATCCATGTCAACCCTCATCGTCGTTGATAACACCAAGGAATGGTCCTTGGACATCCCCGGCGTCGAAATCGTTCGCGCCCGGGATTATCTCACCAAACCCGAATATGGCGATCTGCGCGGCGCCAAGGTCTTCAACCTGTGCCGCTCCTACCGTTATCAGACCGTGGGCTACTACGTCACATTGTTGGCGTCGGCCCGAGGCCACAAACCCTTGCCCAGCATCTCCACTATCCAGGACATGAAATCGCAAACCATGATCCGTTTCGTGTCCGAGGATTTGGATGAACTGATTCAGCAGAGTCTGCATCAAGTGCGAGCCAAGGAATTCACTTTGAGCATCTATTTTGGCCGGAACCTCGCGGAACGCTACGACCGGCTGGCCCTGCACCTGTTCAACTTGTTCCAGGCGCCGCTGTTGCGGGCGCGGTTCGTCAAGAACGGCAAATGGGACCTGCGCAGCATCCGGCCCATTCCCTTCGATGACATCCCACTGAGTCACCATGACTTCGTCATCAAGGTAGCCAGCGATCATTTCGCCGGCCGGCGCGTCACCATCCCCAAGAAAGCGCCGATGAAATATGACCTGGCTATTCTCGTCAATCCCAAGGAAGAGCTGCCGCCGTCGGATGACAAGGCCATTCGCAAGTTCATCAAGGCGGCGGAGTCGCTGGGGCTGGAAACCGAGATCATCAACCGCGACGACTTTGGCCGCCTGGCCGAGTTCGACGCCCTGTTCATCCGCGAGACCACGGCGGTCAATCACCACACCTATCGCTTCGCCCGCCGGGCCGCCGTCGAGGGGTTGGTGGTCATCGATGATCCTGATTCCATCGTCAAGTGCGGCAACAAAGTCTATTTGGCTGAACTGATGGACCGCCACGAGATTAATGTTCCCAAAACCGTCTTGGTCCACCGCGACAATATCGGCCGCGTCGGGCGCGAGCTGGGCTTTCCCTGCGTGCTCAAACGGCCGGACAGCTCCTTTTCCAAGGGGGTGGTCAAGGTCGATAACGAGGAGCAATTGGCCGACCGCGTGGAGGAATTCTTGGAGGATTCTGATTTGGTGGTCGCCCAAGAATTCGTGCCGACCGATTTTGACTGGCGTGTCGGCATCATCGACCGCCAGCCGTTGTTTGTCTGCCAGTATCACATGGTTCCCGGCCATTGGCAGATTTATAAGAACCTGGAAGCGGGCAAGTTCGATTGCGGTAACTTCAACACCATCCCTTGGGAAGTGGCCCCGCGCGACGTGGTGCGAACCGCCCTCAAGGCGGCCAATCTGATCGGCGACGGCTTCTATGGCGTCGATGTCAAAAAGAGCGGCAAGAAGTGCTACATCATGGAAGTCAACGACAATCCCAGCGTCGATGCCGGCGTGGAGGATGCCATTCTCCGCGATGAGTTGTACCGCCGGGTGATGAGTGTGTTCCTGAAACGGATCGAACGTTTGAAAGCGGGGGTCCGTTGATGGAGAGGTCCATGTTGAGCGGGCGAGCCAACGGCGAGCCACAGGAGTCAGTTCCCATCGTGAACCCATCCCCCTTGCACCTCTTTGCCGGTTTCGGCATCGAGTTGGAATACATGATGGTCGCCGCCGAGACGCTGTCGGTGCTGCCAGTGGCGGATCGCGTGCTGGCCGCCGCCGCGGGGAAGATCACCGGTGACGTGGAATTAGGACCAATCGCTTGGTCGAATGAATTGGTCAATCATGTGATTGAATTGAAGACCAATGGCCCAGTAGCGTCCTTAACTGGGGTGGAAGAGTTATTCGCCGACAGCGTGCGGCGCGTCAATTGTTTGTTGGAACCACTGGGGGGTCGGCTGCTGCCCACGGCCATGCACCCCTGGATGGACCCCGCCGCCGAGACGCAGCTGTGGCCGCACGAGTACAACGAAGTCTATCAAACCTTCGACCGCATTTTCGGCTGCCGAGGACACGGCTGGTCCAACCTGCAAAGCACGCACCTCAACTTGCCCTTCCATGACGACGCCGAGTTCGCCCGCTTGCACGCCGCCATCCGCTTGCTGCTGCCGGTGCTGCCAGCGCTGGCGGCCAGCTCACCGTTCATCGAAGGGCGGTATGCCAACAACCTCGATCAGCGCTTGCACGTCTATCGCGGCAACTGCGCCCGCGTTCCGCTGGTGACGGGGCATGTCATCCCGGAGCCGGCATTTAGCGAGGCGGACTATCGCCGGCGCATCTTGGAGCCGATGTTCGCCGCCATCGCCCCGCTGGACCCGGAAGGTACGGTGCGACACGAATGGCTCAACGCGCGCGGGGCCATCGCCCGCTTCATGCGGAATACCATCGAGATTCGCGTGCTGGACATCCAGGAATGCCCCCAGGCGGATTTGAGTATCTGCCGGGCCATTGTCGCCGTGCTGCAAGCGCTGGTGAACGAACACTGGTCCAGCCTGGCCGAGCAACAAGCTTGGCCGGTCGAGCCGTTGGAGCAAATCCTGCTAGCCACCATTCGCGCCGCCGACCAAGCGGTGATCGACAACGCCGACTATCTGGCGCTGTTCGGCCTGTCTGGCGTGCGTTCGTGCAGCGCGGCGGAATTGTGGCGACACCTGCTCGCCACCCTGCCCAACACCTCCGCCAACCAGGCCGTCGTCGCCGAACCGGCCTTACGTCTGATTCTGGAAGAAGGTCCCCTCGCCCGCCGCATCCTGACCGCCCTGGACCACGCCGAGACACCGGCACGCGCCGCGCTGGCCGCCGTCTATCGCCGCTTGGCCGACTGCCTGGCCGAGGGACGGTTGTTGGCAGCGCGGCCTTGAGACTTATCCATTCGCATAGCCAGCGCCTCATCCCGCGCGAACCGATAAATCATTTGCCTTGTCCGGCGTCCTTTCCCTAAACTGTCCTCATTCGGCGAGTCAGCATCAACCCAAGGATCGAACCAATATGAGTAGCGACACACAACGTCCGGCGCAGTGGGTGGAACGGTTGGAGAAGCTCTACACGGCGGTGGTGGCCGATGTGCTGGATCGACTGGGACAGCGCAACCAAGTGATGAAGGCGGACCTTCGCCCCTTGTTTCCCCAAGCCAAGCTCGCGGGCTTCGCCCTGACCGTGCAAACCGTGCCAGCGCGCGACCTGGCGCCGGCGGAGCCTTACAAGGGAGAACTGGCCGCCGTCGATGCGTTGCAAGCCCAGGATGTCATGGTTGTGTCGGAATGCCACTGGAGCTTCTGGGGGGAGCTGCTCTCGACGGCGGCCCGCTATCGGGGCTGCCGTGGCGTCGTCATCGACGGCCACACGCGCGACACTCTGGCCATTCAGGCGATGGGCTTTCCCGTCTTCTGCCGGGGCATTCACCCCGCCGACAGTTTGGGTCGGCTCGATGTCGCTGCTCACAACGTCCCCATCGCGTGCGGCGGCGTCACTGTCTTCCCTGGCGACCTGGTGCTGGCCGATCATGATGGCATCGTGGTCGTGCCGCGCGCTTACGCCGAGAAGGCCCTGACTGCCGCCGAGGAGAAAGTGCGCGGCGAAAACTTGGTTCGTCAAAAACTGGCCGAAGGCATGTCTGCCACCGAAGCCTTTCAACGCTACGGCATCTTGTAGAAGGACAAGAAAAAGGGGACGCGACTCGTATTTGCTGATGGAGAGTGGATCGTGGTGGAATCGGC
>JBKBIP010000003.1:30253-79816 GCA_046297495.1 Gemmataceae bacterium
ATAACCATCGAAATCGAGTCGCGTCCCCTTTTTTGGCTACCACGCTGCGTGCGAAAAACCCACCCAAGTAAAAGATGCACACCTTGAAACAGCAATCATTGCTATTGCCTTGCGACATTTTGCGGTAGAATCGTTGCAATCGCCGATGCGGATGGATAACCTCAAGCGCTAGAGTCGCTGCCGTGGCGCCAGTGGTAGGCATTTGGCAAGATCGGATAAAACATTCCGGCTCCGTGGAGACAATCGTTATGAAATCCTTCGCACTGGTAATCCCCTTGCTTTTATCCGCCGCCATTGTTCGGGGCAGTGACGCCTGGCCGCAACTTCAAGGCGATTCCCTCCGCTCCGGCAATGCCCCGGGCGCAGTGGTGCAAACGCCGCTCGGTCTGGTTGGCGCGGTGCCGCTGACGGATGGTATCTACGCGGCACCCGTGGTTGCCGGTGGCAAGGTGTTCGTGATCGATGGCTCAGGGGTTGTCTTGGCCATCGATGCGGGAACCCTCAAGGTGTTGTGGCGCTTTGCCACGCGCGGCGGGCCAGGGAACTGCAATAACGTCGCCGCGCCGGCGGTGATCGGCAAATATGTTCACGTGGGCACGACGGCGGGTTACTACTATGTGCTCGACCGTGACACCGGGGCCGTCATCCGCGAGATCGACTGCCGCGAGCCGATTTTCTCGGCGCCGGCGGCTGGGGTAGATCGCGTCTATGTCGCCACCTTGGGCGCGCGGGTGTATGCTCTTCAACCTGACGGCGAAGTAGTGTGGACGTGGGATTTCGTGAAGGAAGTCGTCCAGTTCAACGGCAACCGCTGGAGCGGCGAGGACTGGTTCAAGGACCGGAAAGATCGCGTCACCTGGCGCGACCATTTCGTCTGTTCGCGCGACATCTGCCTGCTTGGCACAACCGTGGTCATGCCCGCCGGGGGACGCACGGTGTTTCTCGACGATGTCGGCACCCAACCACAATTGCGCGCGGTGGGGGTCATCCCCGCCTACGCTGGCTCCGAATATCCGGCCACGTTTGGTCAAAGCGCCGATGAGGCTGGCAATGTGTACGTTCAATGGCATCGCCGTGATAACGCGGGGCGCGTCGAAATCCTACGTCTAGCCGATGACAAAGTGCAAGCGGATTTCGTCCAGGGAACCGAGACGGCGATCCATCTGCCCGGCTTGTTGAGCTTCGCTTCGGTGAGTATCCGCGCCGGCGACGTGTATCGGGTGCGGCCCGAACAAGGGCTGGGTCTGTGCCGCCACCGCGTGGGGCAAGAGAAGCCGGAGGTGCTCTGTCCAGCGGCCTCCATTTGCCCGCCGGTCGTGACGCGCGCTCATGTGATTTATGGCGGCTTGGATGGCAAACTGTATGTCGTGCCGTTGGCTGGTGGCGAGCCGTGGTCGTTCACGACAGCCTTTGGCGCGGCGATCACCGCTCCGGTCGCTATCGCGGATGGTCGGATTTACGTATCGTGCGAGGATGGCTACCTCTACGTGCTGGGACCGGACGGCAAGGCGACGCTGCCGACGAAAGATTTGGAAATCACGACAATCCGTAGTCCCCTCACTGGCCCGCTCGCCGACCCCAAGTACGACTGGTACACGAACTACGGCGATTTCTCCGGCACGAACGCCAATGTCCAGGGCTTGCAGCCGCCGCTCCGCATGCGCTGGGCGCGGCGGCTGGAAGGGACCATCAAGCACCTGCCGGTCTGTGGCGGCGGCCGTATGTACATCCACACAGCGGAAGGACAAATCATCGCCGTGGAGCAGGATACCGGCCGACTGCTGTGGCGCCGCTACTGGCCCGACGTTTATTTGTCTTTCACTTCCCCTCTTTATGTCAATGGCAAGCTGATCGTGCCGCAAGCGGGCATCAAGAAGTCGCTCATGCGCTGCCTCGACGCGGCCACGGGCAAGCTCTTGTGGGAAGCGCCGTTCACCGGCTCCCCCAGTTGGAGCCGGCAGTTTCCACCGGTGGTGCATGGCAATCTGGCCATCTACGCCTCGGGGTCTGGGCAATACGACTATCAGGGATCGGAGAGGCCGTTCACATTCAAGGGGACCCCAGCGCCAGCCCAAGAAGGGCGTGAAGTCATGTCTTGGATCTACTCCAACGACAATCCATACTATCCGAAGGACAATCGCCCGTTGCTGTGGGCTTGGGACATGGATACCGGCAAGGTGGCGTGGCAAAAGGATTTTTCGGAATATGGCCGAGGTGGGAATGACTGCGGCATCTGTTTGTTGGACGGCAAGCTCTACTATTCCACCTTCTTCGGCTACTCGGCCAGCCAGCGGGCGCGGCGCGGCCTACCGCCGGAGAACAACGGCTTGACCGCTTGCTTGGACCCACGGACCGGCGATGTCATTTGGCTAACAACGAAATACTTCGTCACCGCCAAGTGTACCCTGTCGGCGCGTGATGGCCGGCTCTATCTCGGCGGCAACAATCAGGCCAACGAAACCACCAAAGACCGCTTCGTGTGGTGTCTCGATGCCAAAGACGGCTCACTGATTTGGCAATCCGACCCCATCACCTCCGCGCTCAACGTCGTCACGGTGGGGGATCGGTTCATCTTCTCCAACGCCTTGCGTGGGCGCGGCAACGTGTTCGACCGGGAAACCGGCAAGGTAGTCGGCGGCGTCGATCACAACTACGCCTGCTGCCGGTTCACCATGTCGGGTTCCTACATCCTGGGCGCCAACATGGACATGATCGACCTCGCCGCCGGCGGCCAGCTGGTCTCCACCGGCCCCGCCATTGATTCGCGTGAATGCCTAGGGGCCGTCGTTTCCAATGGCCGCATCTTTTACGCCTCACAAGCCAGCGGCTTCCTCGTGTCGCAAACCTACGGCGCGGCTTCCAAGAAGCTGCCGGCGGTGTGGGAACGGCCGTGAGTTTTAACGGACATCCGAAAGGTCTCATAAAGGATGACTACCATGAAGTACGCTACCCCGCTTTTCATCACCCTCTTGTTCCTGTCCGCGGCGCTGGCCCAGGAGGTCAAACGCGACATCCCCTACGCTTCTCCGGCACACCAACGCCAGGTGCTCGATGTGTACGCGCCGGCGAATGCCAAGAACCTGCCGGTGGTTTTCTGGATTCACGGCGGTGGTTGGGTGACAGGCGACAAGTCGAGCGTTCAGCTCAAACCGAAGTTTTTCACGGACCAGGGGTTCGTCTTTGTCTCCACCAACTACCGCCTGTTGCCGGACGTGGACATGGAGACCATCATTCGTGACGTCGCCAAGTCCATCCGCTGGGTGCATGACCATATCGCCGAATATGGCGGCGATCCAAAGCGGCTGTACGTCATGGGGCATTCCGCCGGGGCGCAGTTGGCCGCGTTGGTCTGCATCGATAATCGCTATTTGAAAGACGAAGGGCTGTCCCTGGCCATCCTCAAGGGCTGCGTCCCCGTCGATGGGGACACCTACGACGTGCCAGCCATCATCGAGGTGGCGGAGACCCGCTGGCGGGTGCATGGCCTGCCGCCATCCAAGTTCGGCCACCGGGTCAAGTTCGGCAACGACCCCGCCAAGCACAAGGACTTCTCCGCCGTCACCCATGTGGCCAAGGACAAAGGGATACCCCCCTTTCTCATCCTGCACGTCGCCAATCATCCCGACGTGACCGCCCAAGCGCTGCGTCTGGGAAACGTGCTGAAAGACGCAGGGGTTCCCGTCACCGTCTTCGGCGCCCGGGAGACCACCCATACCAAGCTCAATGCCGACCTGGGCTTGCCAGACGATCCGGCGACGAAGGCGTTGGTGGAATTTTTGGGGAAGACAGTGAAGAACTAATGCCGGGCATCCGTGTGTGTTCGAAAACCAAATTAGATTAGCGACGCTTCAAGGAAGCGTTGAGCCGTTTGACGCTTCCTCGAAGCGTCGCTAACCGGATGAAATTTTGTTGCCCGTTTAATAGTTGAGGTGTCCCTTATGTCACATCATCGCACCATCCTTCCCTGCCTTTGCCTCGTCCTAACCTTCACCCTCCCATTCGGTGCCAACTTATTCGCCCAAGAGAACCTCTCGGATCAGGAGAAACACGAGCGCCTTGCCCGCTCGCCACGTCAAGTGGCGGAGCAGTTGGCGGACGTGTATGGGAAGAAGCTCGATCAGGTGGCGTATATTCCAGCGTTGCCGTTGGTGGCGAAGCTGCGGCTGAGTGAATTAACCGGAGAGCCGAAGTACGCGCGGGAAGTTCACCAGATCGTGGCACCGTATTTGCGCGGAGACAAGTCGCCGGTTCCCAAGTCCGGCAGCGCACAAGCGGGGCATCTGATCTTCGCGGCATTGGCTCGGCGAGCGCAAGGCCAAGAACGCGAACGCTGGATACTCTTGTGTCGCCACGCGGCGGATCAGATTTTCGGCAAAGATGGCAAGCCGCTGCCAGTCATGCCCTATCACAACGAGATGAGCGACGCCGTTTTCATGGCCGGGCCGATCATGACGGCCATGGGGCAGCTGACCGGGGAGCGGAAGTATTTCGACGCGGCCGCCACGCACTTCGCCACGATGCGGAAATTGTGTCTGCGCCCAGACAGCATCTACCGGCATTCCCCGTTGTGCGAGGCGGCCTGGGGGCGCGGCAACGGCTTCCCCGCGCTCGGCCTGGCGCTGGCCCTGAGCGACTGGCCCGACGACCATCCTGCTAAGAAGGAGTTAATCGCCGCGTTTCAGAAACACATGGCCGCCCTGAAGCCGCATCAAGACGCCAAGACCGGCTGTTGGCATCAAGTCATCGACCATCCCGAAAGCTACGACGAATATTCATGCACCTGCATGATCGGCTTCGCCATGCAACGCGGCATCCGCAACGGCTGGCTGGCCAAGGACGAATATCAACCGTGTGTCGATCAAGCCTGGCGCGCCGTCAAGGAGCGGACCAGCGCCGATGGCAAGCTGGTCAACGTCTGCGCGGGGACGGGCAAACAGAAAACTCTTCAGGCGTACTTTGACCGCCCTGCCATCAATGGCCGCGACGACCGCGGCGGCGCGATGGGGCTGCTTTTCGCCACCGAGCTGATGGCGGCGGAATAGCAACATATTCCTGATGATGAATCGACATTCTGAATGTATCAGAATGCCGGACGGCGGCACTGGGCGACAGGGACTTCCCGCCGTGGCGGGCTGTTGCCTGGGAACGAGTATGTCGGGACCAATCCATCACCTTCCCGTGGATAAAGCAATCATCCCAAGAACTTCCTGCTGCCTCACTCCGCCACGCTTTCTTTCAGTATTTTGCGATACTCCGCCTTGGCCTGTTCGTAGGCGGCCTTGGCGTCGGCGCGTTCGCTTTCGCGGATGCGGGGCATCTTCTGTTCCCAGCATTGGTCGATAGCCTTCAGGCACCAGTCGGCGGAACGCTTGCTGGCCCGGATCGGCTTGTCTTCCACCAACACGAAGACCGGGTTGGTGTGGCTCGACGGCAGGATGCGCAGACAGACCCAGCTGCTCCGTGCGATGGGCACTTCAAAAGTCACGGGCTGTTCCTTGCCATCGGCGACGATCTCCTGTCGCATCACGGGATAGCCATTGACCACCACTTCCACCGGCACCGTGCGCGTGTCGCCTATGCGACAGCGTTCGATGTCCCAGTAGGGTTTGGCGGTGAGCGGCGCCTGGCGGATGGCTTCGGTCTTCGGCGTCGGCTTCGGTTCCAGCAGGGCGGCGACGTTGGCGGTGATCCGTGCCATACCCGGTTGGGGCAACCGAACTTCGCTGTGCTTCGTGCCCACCGCGACGCCATTGACGGCGAAGTCGAGCAAGTGGCTCTTGCCGTCGCTGACATAACTTCGCCCCTGCTTGATCCCCTCGGCCCAATCGTCGAAGTTCAGCTTGCCAGCAAGATGGACGTAACTCCGCCCCATGCCGACGCGCTGGCCGTAGATGCAGGGGAAGTCCGTCTCGCCGCTGATCCGGCATCGGTAGCCACAATTCAACGTGTGATACCAGATGTTCAACTCCCACACACTCGGCGTGTCCACCGTGGAGATGAAATCGCACATGCCGTGCGCGACATCGACCAGATATTCATTAGCGCCGATGCCGCTCATGCTCGGCAAGAGATAGTTCGGCAACGTGTCGGCGTCTGGATGTTGGGCATCGACCGGCACCAAACCCCAGCCGCTATGAGCGAACCCCACGACCCCCCCTTGCGCCTTGGCCCATTTGAAAATCGGCAAGTCCCAGCTCGGCCAGTCGTTGATGAGCTTGGTTCCGGGATAATCCTGCTCACGCAGCCGCAGCAAGCAGATGTGGCCGCAGTGACTCGATGGAAACCCGGACACTTCCACGTCATAGCGCAACAGGTGATTGGGCGTGGACAAGGGATGCGTTTGACCATCGAAGTAGCGTTTCTGATGATACCAGCACGGCCCCCAGCTGAGACAGCAGCCGACATTGAGGTCCTCGCCGAGAATGTGCCGCATCATGTCTTCGGGCGTCACCCCCTCGGTTGGGCTTTCATAATGGGCGCAGCCGGCGGCGTGGACGTGATGATCGCCGGAGTACCAACCGCGCGCAGCGGGATGAATCCAGCGTTTCAGCTCGAATTTCTCCGCGTGCCGGGCCTCATCGGGGACGGCGATTTCCTTCGTGAGCAACAGGTATTCCGGCCCGCGCGTGTAGGTGACGGTGTACTTGCCCGGCTGCAGGAACACCGTCTCGCCGTCGGCGCGATAAATCTGCGGCTGGAAGCCGAAGTCGGGAGCCAATCGCCGTGTTTGGGCGGGATACACGCGGTTTTGCGCGTCACGGAACACGAACGAAGCCATCGTCGGCTTGCCGTCGTGATCGATCACCTGGAGGCGAACCGGCACGGCGGGGGCGCTGTCCACTAGCAGCGGGACCAGATTGCTCGACGCCACAGCGGTTTTGGCGTTGTCGGGCCAGACGCTAAATCCCAGCTCGGCGGGACGTCGGCCCGCATCCCGACAGTAGATCGACACAATGCGATATTCGAGCTTCAGCCCCGACAGCTGCCGCAGTAGGGGTTGCAGGTTGAACATATCTAATTCGAGAAACCGCTTTTGAACCTCCCCCGCCGAGATGACCTTGGGATCGGGCTTGCCGGTCGAACGCTGGAACATGGGCAAGGCGTTGGGACTATCGGCTTTTAATTCGACTCGGTCTCGTTCCGCGTCGTTGAACACTTTGACGAGAAACACCGTCCAGCCCTGCTCGGCGACGCGCGCCGGCGCGGCGCCGGGCAGCGCGGTCAGGCGGACCTGTCCCGCTTGCTCGGCGGGCTGAATACGGACACCGGCTAGACAGCGTTGATCGAGAACGGTCTGGATCGCTCGCACGGCTTGGGCCTCGTCCGCGGCGTGGGCGGCGCCGGCCAGCGTCTGTTTGTCGGCGGCGCTGAGCGGCACGCCGAGATAATCCAGAGCATCGACGAGCCGCCGCGCCTGGGCGGCCAGCGGCTGGCGTTCGACATCGGTCACCAGTGGCAGCTCGGCGCTCCGCGCCGTGTGAGCTGACATGAGTAAAGCAATTATGACGACCAAGAGGCGACGTGCGAACATGGCGTGATCTCCTTGAGGAAGTGGTTACATCGTCGCGCGAACCTTCAGCGCCGTTAGAGTAGCCGGGAATCAGCCGCACCGCAAGCAGCAAAGATGGAGAATTAGCCGTGTCGTTCGATCAACGATTGCGACTTCACGACCGTATGTTCGTCAGGAAAAGTATGGAAAGCGGAGAGAAACAAACAGCCCGGGCGTGTTTCGGCGGTGATGAGACTGAGCGGCGCCAGGGCAAGGCGATGATGCGGTTGAAAATTGTGCAACAAGCCCCGTTTGGCGCCATCGGCCAGGATCTCATCGTGAATGTGCAAGAATATCTCCGGCGGCAACCTCTCGACTTGAAAACTGGCCTGGTAGGAGATGCCATGTTGGCAGCGAAGCCGAGCGCTGTGCTCGCCGCGCATCTTGCAATGATAGAGACGTTGTTGGGCGACCTCCAGCTGATCGGCGGCGGCCGCCACTTCGGAGATATAGACCCCGTGGCGCAACCAACTGATGACATGCCCGGTGCGCGTGATGTGAATGGTCAACTCGAAATCCTCTCGGCTGACCTTGCGCGTCGCCAAAATGTCGAACAGCTCCGGATGTAGCGGTTTGCCATATACCTGAAACACCAACTCGCTCACCGGAGGTCGAAGTGAATAAACTCCCATGATGGCTCGCTCACCGTAGAATTCTCCTAAGAGGCTGTTCGGAAATTAGTTCGAGGGAAAACTCGGCGAGCGGCAGGAAAAATATTCAAACAGACTCTAAAGAAAGAGCTTCTTCCATTTCATCCATCGAATTATAGGCGGGGCCAACCGCTATCTCAATGCGACTTCACGGGCGAGCAGGGGGCGTAGCTCTCCTGGTTAGCAACCTCTTTCGCCAGGAGACTTACGTCCCGCCGCTCGCCTTGAGCAATAAAAAAGGGGAAGTACCGCCAAGGGTCTTCCCCTTTCCCCGTGGGACAGGTGATTGGCACTTTTTCGCCCTACTTCCTGAAACACTAGCTCCAGGCGTTCATCGATTCAGGAAAGTGACGGGACAGAAAGAGTTACTTGGCGGCCACGCTGGTTTCGGGGAATTCAATCGAAACGCGCGACTGCTGACCGGCGCGAACCGTGACCGTCTTGGTGGCGGTCAAAGTTTGGCCGTCGCGGACCAGCTCAGCCTTGAGCGTGTAAGCGAATTCCTTGCCATTTTCCAGGCTCGGCGTGGCGAACGTGCGGACCGCAGAGGTCTGCTTCGTCGCCTGATCATCGATGCTCAACTTGGCATTGGCGGGCAGATTCACCACGATGGTTGCCGAAGCAGCCGCAGCTTCCTTCTTCTCTTCTTCCTTCTTGGGAGCCGCCGGCGCGTGGTGTGGAACTACACCGTAGCAGCCGCAGCTATAGCAGCCGCAGCCACAGCTGTAGCAGCCGCAGCCACAGCCACAGCTGTAGCAGCCACAGCCGCAGCTGTAGCAGCCGCAACCACAACCCCAGCAGCCACAGCCACAGCCCTTATGGCAACCCCGGCAGCCACAGCTATAGCAGCCGCAGCCACAGCCCCAACAGCCACATCCGCAACCCCGGCCACAGAAGGCCGGCGCATCGCCGCCCGTGGTGAGGGCCATCATCATAACCAAACTGTACATTTCCAGTACCTCCTCCAAAATCAAGAAGCAAGCCAACCCACGAACGTAAAAAACCGAAAGGCCGTAAAGCCCGGAGCCGTCTCACACAGATGAGGCAGAAAATTCCCAGAATCACCCAGGAAAGGACAGGTGGGGGCGAAATCATCATACTGGCTCGCCGAACGTCTTTCCGAATTCCCACCTTGGAGCGTTAATGGGAACGCCTCGATACTCTCTACCGCACGTCAAAAGTTTGATTGATTTTAGACTTTCATTATGGAAGAGTTTATTAGTCAAAATTGCCTGAGTGAGTTAGATAGTAAAGATAGGGAATCAATGAGTCAATAGTAAACTGGGAAGGTTAAGGAAAATGTTAGACTTTATTCGTCCAGCAGCATGGCGATACAACGGGGAAACCAGGACTTTTTCCAAGAGGCAGCGAGAACCGCCAATAATTTGGTTCTTTTCGACATCGCGGCTCACGATCGCTCCTCAGCCACCAAAACGATGCCTAGTTGCGTCAGCTGCTGATGCAATGGCGTGCTGTTGCTATACTGAATCGCTTGCAAACCACAGGCGCGAGCGCCGGCGACGTTGGCGGGCAAGTCGTCGATGAACAAACATTCCGACGGCGCATGCCCTGCCTGCCGCCAGCAGTGTTCGTAAAAAGGGGGATGCGGCTTGCGCGCGCCGATCTCGTGCGACAGCACCAGGGCCTGAAAATGGCTTAAGGTGTCTGCGAATTGACGGCGGAAGCGTTGGGCGTGCAATTCGCAGGTATTACTGCCGACCAACAGCTGGTAGCGCGGACGCAGCAGCGGAAGCAGCTCGCGGACTTCGGGATTCGGCCAAAAGATGTCGCAATAGGCTTCGATGATCTCTTCATCCGAGCAACGCAGCTGACAAAGCGCCCGCACTTGCCGGAGCAACTCCGCCGTGCTGACGCGACCGGATTCATAGGCGTCTTCCAAATCGCTGCCAACCAGTCGCTCGCGCATCTCCTCCGCCGAGATGCCAGCATGAGGGGCCCATCGCTTCCAGATACGGTGATGATCGAAGAAAGCGATGACATTGCCAAAATCAAAGATGATCGTGCGGATCATGACCTTCCCTCCTTGGCGAAACTCGATTCCTCATTGCGCGCCCGCGCGTGGCGGAGGCGCTCACTTTTCCTTTTTTCCCTTCACCACGCGAAAATCAAGCTGCTTACGCTGCACATCGACGCGCACTACTTCCACCTTCACCTTGTCGCCGAGACGATACCGGCGATAGGTGCGTTTGCCGATCAGGCTGTGCGTAAGCTCGTCGTAGCGGTAATAATCATCGGTCAATGTGCTGACATGCACAAGACCTTCAATGGGGAACTGCTCGGCTTGGGCGAAGAAGCCGTAGTCGGCCACGCCGGTGATGAGCGCGTCCAGCTCCAGCCCCAGCCGTTCTTCCATGTACATCAGCAGCTTGAGCTTGATTAGCTCGCGTTCGGCCAGCTCGGCGCGGCGTTCGGTCTTGCTGCAATGTTCGCCCAGGGCGGCCAGCTCGGTCATGTCGCTGCCCGCCTTGCCATGCGTGAGCCACTGTTGCAGCAAGCGATGCACGGTCAAATCGGGATAGCGGCGAATGGGGGAAGTGAAGTGGCAATAATTGGTGCTGGCCAAGGCGTAATGCTCCTCTTCGCTGGGGCTGTACACCGCTTGTTTGAGGCTGCGCAGTAGGGCGTAATGCACCGCATGGACTTCCGGCCGGTCGGCGGATTGTTCGAGGATGCGCTGCAAGGCGAAACGATCCGTCACCTGCTTGAGCTTGTAGCCCAAGGTCTCCACGAAGTCAGCGAAGGCTTGCAGCTTGGCCTCGTCGGGGGCGGGATGCACGCGGCGCAGGAACAGCACGCCCAGATCGGTGAGATGGTCCGCCACCGCTTCGTTGGCCGCCAGCATAAATTCCTCGATGATTTGATGGCTAATGTCCTGTCGGCGATAATGCGCCCCGGACACCCGCCCTTGATCATCGTATTCCAGCTCGACCTCCGGCATGTGCAGCTCCAAGGCGCCGTGCTTGCGCCGCCGCTGGCGCAGGATCAGGGCGAATTCCTCCATCCGTTGCAGCATGGCCAGCAGCTGCGGGTCCAGGTTGTCCCGCGCGCCCGGTTCCTCTTTCAAGATGGCATACACTTGCTCATAACTGAATCGCTGCCGCACCCGAATGAGACCGTTGGCGAAGCGCACATGAGTACGTTGTCCCGCCGGGGTGAAATCCATGATCACCGTCTTGACGAAACGCGGCTTGTCTTGCTGCAAGCTGGCCAAGCCGTTCGACAGCAGCTCCGGGAACATCGGTAGCACTTTTTGTGGCAAATAGACGCTGGTGCCGCGTTTGCGGGCTTCCTTGTCCAAAGCGCTGCCGGGCGGGACAAAGTGCGACACGTCGGCGATATGGACGGTCAAGAACCAGTGCTTGCTTTTGCTATCGCGGGTCAGCGACACGGCGTCGTCGAAATCGTGGGCGTCCGGCGGGTCGATGGTGATGACCAGATCATGCGTGAAATCCTCGCGGTCAGCCAGCGGCGCGTCTTGAAAAGCGGCGGCGGCGGCGCGGGCTTCTTCCTTGACCTCTTCGGGGAACTCGTCGGGCAATTCAAAGGCCCGGATGATGGACAACGTATCGACGCCAGGTTGGCCGTGCGCGCCGAGAATCTCCGTGATGACCCCCTCGCCGCGCCAGTCCTCCTCGGTGGGGAACCGCAGCATCTCGAAGACGACTTTATCGTTCGGCTTGGCCCCCTTGGCCCCCGGATCACCGACGTAGATGCTGTGGCGAAAGACGTTGCCATCGACGCGCACCAGCCCGCGTCCCTTGCGCTCGAAGTAGGTGCCGACGAATTGCCGAGTGGCCCGTTCCAGCACTTGCAGAATCTCCCCCGTCGTGCTGGCGGCGGGCCGATTCGGTTTGCGCAGCAGCCGCACCAGCACTTCATCGCCGGTCGAGGCATCCAGGGACTTACCTTCGGGAACATACACTTCCGGCCCCGTCTTGCCGTCGATGGCGTGAGGCCGGACGTAGCCGCGATTCTCCCCCCCCAGGCGGCGAAAGATGCCAGTGATGGTGCCATGCGGCGCCGGTTGGCGAACGCTATGATTCTTGCCCATCTCGATCCGTCCCTGCTGGCGCAGGTTGCGCAGCGCCCGGCGGAAGTCGGCGTATTGCGCCGCCGGCACACCGAGCTTGCGGGCCAGCGCCTTGGGCTTCATGGGCTGATAACCTTTGCGACCGATGGCGGCGAGAATGGCGTTTTCAAGGTCTGGCATGATGGAAATGTCACCAACAGAAATCGACGATCCTTCCCCGACAAAACCCAGCTGCGGCCGGGATGTCCTTCTATCCCTTATCGTATGCAACTTTTCAGGGAAAGCAGGGCTGAGCATGATTTTTCGTCCGTGGCCAGAGCACCACGCTGGCCTTGTGTCGAGAAAAATTGCGGGCCGCGTCTGTTCGAGGGTGCGGGACCCATTTCTCCCGGACAGCTGGGGAAGGCTTGTGGTGAGCCGAGTCGGCGAGGCTCTACACAAATGGGGTGCATTCCCTTGTCAGTCCATTGTATCTTTCCCGCTTCCGGCGTACATTGACCACATGATCTGCGTCGTCATTGGCCGAGGCCAGCAACAGGTGGTGGAACAGGAGATGCGCGAAGCGGCGCGGCGCGGCGCCGGCTTGATCGAGGTCCGTCTGGACTATTGGACCGAGACGCCTGATCTGTCGCGCCTTCTCGCCCAAAAACCATGTCCGCTGGTTGCCACCGTGCGCCGGCCCCAGGATGGCGGCCTCTGGACGGGGAGCGAAGAGGCCCGGCAAGTCCTGTTGCGACAAGCAATCGTCTCGGGATTTGATTACGTCGATCTGGAAACCGACATCGCGGATGCGATTCCCCGCTATCGAAACGTCCGCCGAATCATCAGCTACCACAATCTCCATGGCGTTCCCGATGATCTCGAAGCGCTGCACCAGCGCATGTGCCAGCAGGACGCCGACATCGTGAAGGTGGTCGTCTTCGCTCATCAACCTGCCGACAACTGGCGTGTGTTACGGTTGCCGCGCGGCGCCCCCCGACCGACCGTGGCCTTCTGCATGGGGGAGATCGGCTTTCCCAGCCGGTTGTTGTCCTTGCGGATGGGCGCCCCCTTCACCTACGCCGCGGCACGCCGGGAACGGCCCCTGGCCGCCGGCATTCCCTCGTTGGATGATCTCCAACACGTCTATCGCGTCGAACATCTCAATCACCAGACGCGCGTGTTCGGCGTGGTGGGAGACCCGATTGGGCATAGTCTCAGCCCCATCGCTCACAATGCCGCGTATCGGCACTTGGGGTTGAATTGCCTGTATGTGCCGTTTCGGGTGCCGCGCGGCGAGCTGCCACGGTTCGTGACCGAGGCCGAGGAATGGGACATCGGCGGCTATAGTGTCACCCTGCCGCACAAGGAAGCCGCGGCGACCCTGGCCCCGCACCAGGAACCGTCCGTGCGGCGCACCGGCTCCGCCAATACCCTGGCGCGCCGCGCCGAGGGTTGGTGGGCCTACAACACCGACTATCAAGCCATTGTCGATTCGCTGCGCGAGGGGCTGTTGGCGGGGGAATCCTTGGCGGGACGGCCGGTGCTGGTGCTCGGCGCGGGGGGCGTGGCCCGGACCCTGGCCTTTGCCTTGCACGACCAGGGGGCGCGCGTGACCATCGCCAATCGCACCCGCCGCCGCGCCGAGCAGCTGGCCGCCGAGGTCGGCTGCTCCTTCGTGGAATGGGAGGCCCGGCACGCCGTCCCCTGTGACTTATTGGCTAATGGCACGTCAGTCGGCATGCATCCCCATGTCGATGAATGTCCTATTCATGTCGGGTTTTTGCGCCCTGAACTGATGGTGTTTGAGACGATCTACACCCCGGAGACAACCTTGCTGGTGAAGGAAGCCCGCGCGCGCGGCGGCCAGGTGCTGACGGGGGTGGACATGTTCGTGCGCCAAGCCGGGTTGCAATTCGAGCTGTTCACCGGCCATCCCCCGCCGCTCGACGTGATGCGCCAAGCCGTCCGCCGGGCGCTGTCGCCAGTGCGGGAATAATGGAGCGGAGCACGCCAAGTGCTCGCTAGGTTCCAAGGAAAGAGGTCCGATGGTTGACGAACGGGAGATGTTACGCGACTGGCACCGGCTAGTCGGCTTGACGACCCATCGTCCCACTTCAGCGCGCGTCACGGCGCAAGCAATAAAGATGAGGATATTAGATGTCATCATCTCCACATTTTCCCATGCGGCCGCCGACCCAATACGTTATCTTAAACTGCAAATAATCTCTCGAAATTTTCCACTGAGGCGAGATTCATGATGATGTTGCGCTCCATGATCATTAGTGCCTTCGTGTTGACAAGATTGGTTGTCGGTGCTGGGGGAGCAGAGCCGAGCGCGGCGGAGATCGACTTCTTCGAGCGCAAGGTGCGCCCCGTGCTGGCCCAACAGTGTTATGAGTGTCACAGCACCCAGGCCAAGAAGGTGCGGGCAGGGTTGCTGCTCGATAGCCGGGCGGGGATGCTGCAAGGCGGAGACTCTGGGCCGGCGCTGGCGCCGGGGAAACCGGAGGCCAGCTTGCTCATCGCCGCCATCAATCATCAACAATTCGAGATGCCGCCGCGCGGCAAGCTGCCCGCCGCCCAGATCGCCGACTTGACGCAGTGGGTGGCAATGGGGGCACCGTGGCCGAAGGAAGCCGCCCCCACCGCGGTCGCCACCGGCACGGACTTCGACTGGCAGAAACGCAAAGCCGAACACTGGTCCTGGCAACCGATCCGTGCCACGCCGCCACCAGCGGTAAAGCGCCAGCAATGGCCCAGCAACGCCATCGACCATTTCATCCTGGCCCAGTTGGAAGACAAAGGCCTGACGCCAGCCGACGACGCCGACCGCCGCACGCTCATCCGCCGGCTATACTTCGACCTGATCGGCTTACCACCGACACCGCGACAGGTACAAGACTTTGTCCATGACTCTGATCCGCACGCTTACGAAAAGCTGGTTGAGGAATTGCTGGCCTCGCCGCACTTCGGCGAGAAATGGGCCAGGCATTGGCTGGATGTGGTGCGCTACGCGGAAACCTACGGCCACGAGTTCGATTATCCGATTGCCCATGCCTACCGCTACCGCGATTATCTGATCCGCGCTTTCAACGCTGATGTTCCGTACAGCCAATTGATGCTCGAACATGTCGCTGGCGATTTGCTGCCACAACCGCGCCGCCATCCTAACGAGGGATTCCCTGAATCGATCATCGGCACCGGCTTTTGGTATTTCGGCGAAGCGACGCACGCCCCAACCGATGTGCGTGCCGACCAGGCCGACCGCATCGACAATCAGATTGATGTGTTCAGCAAGGCCTTTCTGGGGCTGACGGTCTCCTGCGCTCGCTGTCATGATCATATGTTCGACCCGATTGCCACCAAGGATTACTACGCCCTGTTCGGTATCCTGGCCAGCTCGCGGCGTCAGGAAGCGTTGCTCGACCCGCACGGCACCATTGCCGCCAAGGCGCAACGACTGCGCCAGCTGCGGCAAGCAGGGGATACAGCGCTGGCGGCGGGCGTGGCTCAATGGCCAGCGGCGGACGAGACTTTCGCTCGCTACTTACTGGCGGCCCAGGATGTGTTGACGACGGGGAAGCAGGACCAAGAAGCCCTCGCAGCCGTCGCTCAAAATCGCCAGCTAAATGCGGAACGATTGTCCAACTGGGTCAAGGCGCTGTCCGATCCGGCGGCGGCAAAAGAAACGCATCCCCTCTTTGCCTGGGTTCAGCTGGCGTCCGTCGCCGGTCAGGATTTCGCCAAGGAACGGCAACGGCTGCACGCGCGGCTCGCTGCCACTCAGCAACGAGCCGATAGTTTCACTCACAATTCCGTGCCGCTCGCCAACTTCGACCGCATGACGGACAACTTCGGCGACTGGTTCGTGACCGGCGCCGCGTTCGGCGACCGGCCCACGTCAACAATGTGCTGGGACCCGTCCGCCCCCGCAGCCGGTCTGGCGCCCCCTGGCGTGGTCCATAGCGGCTTGCTGTCGCGCAAGCTGCGCGGCGTGCTGCGCTCGCCGACGTTTACCCTCAGCGAAGACCACATCTGGATTCGGATGAACGCCGACCGGGCTACTGTCCGACTCATCATCGACGGCTACCAGATGGAACCGTTCAACGGGCTGCTGTTCGGTAGCACTCGATTGGATGAAAAGGCCAGCGCCACCAACGGGGAATATGTCTGGAAACGGCTCGGCAATCCGATGTATCGCGGCCGACAAGCGTATCTGGAATTCATCGATCATGACGACGGCTTCATTGCTGTCGCAGACGTTCGCATGACAGCCGGCGCGTCCCCCGTCGATCCGCCGCACCCCGCCGCCAAGCAGGTGCTGGGCGATGACCAAGTGACATCATCCAAAGACTTGGCCCACGCTTACGGCCAATTCTGGAGCGAAGCCTTGCGCCATTGCCGGACGCGAGCCGCCACTCCGGCGGACGTGGCCCTACTCGATTGGGCGTTGCGGCATGAGCTATTTCCATTATCTTGTGACAAGCAATTGGCCGACTTGCGCCGCCAGCAGGCCGAGGTGGACAAGGACATGCCGGCCTCCATACACGTCGTCGCCATCACGGAAGGGACTGGCGCGGATGAGCACGTCTTCATTCGCGGCAATCCGCGTAATCTCGGCGAGCGCGTGCCGCGCCGCTTCCTGGTCGCCATCGCTGGCGCGGAGCAGCCCGCCATCCCCCACGGCAGCGGCCGTTGGGAATTGGCCCAGCGTCTGATCGATCCCGCCAATCCTTTCCCGGCGCGCGTGCTGGTCAATCGGCTGTGGCATTACCTGTTCGGGCGCGGCATCGTCCCCAGCGTCGATGATTTCGGGGCGATGGGCTTGCCGCCGTCGCATCCCGCCTTGCTCGACTGGCTGGCCGATGACTTTGTGCAACATGGCTGGTCGATCAAGCACACGCTGCGGCGCATCGTGCTGTCCCGCACCTATCGCCAAGCCAGCCAACCTGCCGCCGCCAGCGCCGCGCGGGCCAAGGAGATCGACCCGGACAACACCTTGCTCTACGGCATGCCGATCCGCCGGCTGAACGCCGAAGCGATTCGAGACTCCCTGCTGGCCATCTCCGGCCGGCTCGACCGCACTTTGTACGGCCCCAGCGTCAACGTGCATCTGACGCCGTTCATGCAAGGACGGGGCCGACCCGCCAGCGGCCCGCTCGACGGCGCTGGCCGCCGCAGCCTGTACCTGGCCGTGCGCCGCAACTTCCTGTCGCCGCTGCTGCTGACCTTCGATTTCCCCGTCCCGTTCAGCACGATGGGCCGCCGCACCGTCTCCAACGTCCCCGCCCAAGCCCTGATCCTGATGAATGACCCCTTCGTTCTCGAACAATCCCGCCTCTGGGCGCAGCGCGCCTTGCAACAGGAGCAAACCCCGGACGACCGCCTCACCACCCTGTTTACAACTGCCTTCGCCCATCCCCCCAGCGCCGAACAACGCCGCCGCATTCACGACTTCCTCACCGCCCAAGCCCAACTCTACGGCACCACCCCGGACGACCCGCGCGTCTGGGCGGATTTGTGTCATATGATGGTGAATATGAAGGAGTTTGTGTTCGTGCGGTGAAAGCACGTCACGTCAAGGCGCGAAAGGAAAAAGGGGGGATGGGTTCCCTAAGCTGGCTCAACGCGAAACAGAATTTCGAGGAGAAAGATTTCCCACACGGAGCATGGAAATCAGCCAATCAAGGGTGATGGGTTTCCTTAACGTCTTGCCGTGAGATATTGCTTTAGATTCTGGCAGGATCAGAATCTAATTTATTATAATACCACCACGAACCTCAACGAGCCTTCCGCGCGCGGTTGCCGCGCAGCGGCTAACTCCCGGCATCCTTCGCAACGATGAATCGACAGCCGAGGTACCCCCATGCACTGCCGCCACTATATCGACCTACCTTTGACCCGCCGGGAGATGTTACAGCGCTGCGCCCACGGTTTTGGAGCCGTGGCGTTGTCGGCATTGCTGGCGGATCGGGGCTTGGCGGCGCCTGCGCCGTTGTTACCCAAGTTGCCGCACTATGCGCCGAAAGCACGCAACGTCATCTTCCTGTATATGGACGGTGGGCCGTCGCAGGTGGATACGTTCGATCACAAGCCGATGTTGGCGAAGTACCACGGCCAGGACCCGCGCCGGGCCATCGGTAAGCTAGAGCCGACGCAGTTCAACAACATCGGCACCGTGATGCAATCGCCGTGGCAGTTCCGACAGTATGGCGACAGCGGCATCTGGGTAAGCGACTTGTTCCCACACATCGCCCAGCACGTCGACCGGCTGTGCGTCATCAAGTCGATGGTGTCGAAGTTCCCGGAGCACACCTTTGCCAATTACTTCTTGCACACCGGCTCCGGCTTGCAAGGCCGGCCCAGCATGGGAGCCTGGGTAGGGTACGGCCTGGGGAGCGAGAATCAAAATCTCCCTGGTTTCGTGGTGCTCAACGGCGGACTGATTCCACCGGGGGGTCTGGACAACTTCGGCAACGGCTTCCTGCCCGCCGCCTATCAAGCCTCGGTCTTCAACCCCGGTCCCGAACCGATTCCGAACATCAAGCCTACGGAGACCAGCGACCGCCACCAGCGCAACAAGCTGGCCCTGCTCCACGACCTGGACCGAGCCGCGCTGCGAGAGATCGGTCCCGCCGAGAAGCTGGAATCGGCCATCGCCAACTACGAGACGGCCTATCGCATGCAAATGGCGGTGCCGGAGCTGACGGACCTGAGCGCCGAAACGGAATCGACAAAGCGAATTTATGGTTTTGATCATTCCTGGAAGCAGACGCAAATCTTCGCTCGGCAATGCCTGTTGGCCCGGCGGTTGGTCGAGCGCGGGGTACGCTTCATCGAGCTAACTTGTCCCGGCGGCAATGGCGACCGCTGGGACCAACACAGCAATCTGAAAGAAGGGCACGAAAACAATTGCCGGACGGTCGATCAGCCCATCGCCGGTCTGCTCACCGACCTGCGCCAACGTGGGTTGCTGGATAGTACCCTCGTCGTTTGGGCGGGGGAATTTGGTCGAACGCCGTTCGCGCAGGGGGCCAACGGCCGCGACCACAACCCGTTCGGCTTCTCCATCTGGTTGGCTGGCGGCGGCGTCAAGGGCGGCATCACCTACGGCGCCACCGACGATTGGGGCTACAAGGCAGTGCAAAATAAAGTCGAAATCCACGACCTGCACGCCACCATGTTGCACCTACTTGGCCTGGATCACACCAAGTCCACCTTCCGCTTCAGCTCGCGCGACATGCGGCTGACAGATGTGCATGGGCATGTTATTCAGGAAATTTTGGCGTGACGAGAGCACGTTCCACCCGCATGGAGTAACGTGCGCGAGAACTTTCACGCCATGAAAGACCGGCCAAGAGAGGGGCTGTTGTCATGATCACCGACCCCATTTTCTATCGGCTGTTTGAAACCAGCCCGGAGACCTTCTTCCTGCTCTTGGGGATGTCCGCCGACGTGGCCCAGAAAATGGCGGCACGCTATCAGTATCAGGCCATCGAATTCAAGGAAACGTCCCATCGTGTCGATGGCATTTTCCTACCCAAGGAAGCGGGATTACCGCTGTACTTTTTGGAAGTTCAATTTTACCGTTTGCCGAGCATCTACGCGGATTTGCTGGTGAAGGTCTATACCTATTTGAAGCAACACCAGCCAGGGCAGCTGTTTTGCGGAGTGATTTTGTTCGCCGACCGCTCCCTGGAGCCGACGGAATTGGCCCCCTATCAGCCGTTGCTGGACGCCGGACTGATTCGCCGCTTCTATCTGGAAGAAATGCCGGAGCTGACGAATGCCCCATTGGGCTTGTCGATTCTGAACTTGATTCGGCGGCCGGAGAGTGAAGCGCCGCTGCTGGCCCGTGACCTGGTGACGCGCGCCAAAACGGAAATCGAGGATGCAGCCCTACGGGCGGATCTGCTAGAATTCATTGAAACGATCATCATGTACAAAGTACCAAGTCTGAGCCGAGAGGAGATCAAAACCATGCTGCACTTACACGACATTCGTGAAAGCCGGGCTTACCAAGAAGCCAGGGCGGAAGGCCTTCAGGAAGGAATCAAAGAAGGAATCAAAGAAGGAATCAAAGAAGGAATCAAAGAAGGAATCAAAGAAGGAATCAAAGAAGGAATCAAAGAAGGAATCAAAGAAGGAATCAAAGAAGGAATTGCCTTGGCCATTACCAAGATGGCCGCGAAAAATATGTCGGTCGCGGAGATTGCCGCCATTCTGGAACTAGACGAAGAGCAAGTCCGTCAAGCCATCGCGCATGCGCATGGAGCTTGAGGGTCAATCCACCAGCGCGATCGAATACCTGAAAAGGCCCCGGAGATTCATCGGCATGGGGAATAGATGGCTTGGCTCATCCCGTATATGCTCTCGATTGTCAAGGCGAGCAGGTTGAGTGCCACGGTTATCCAATGTTCTCCGCTCGTCAATTCCTATATGGATGAATTCCCATGACCACCACCGTTCGAGATTTTGGCGCACACGGCGACGGCCGCACTGACGACACCGCCGCCATCAGCCACGCGGTCCAACAGGAGGGCGGGCAGCTCTTTTTTCCGCGCGGCGACTATCGCATCAGCCGGCCTATTTACATTCCGCTGGCCCAGGTGGGACGGTTGAGCATCGCTGGGCAAGGGGGCACGGCCAAGCTGCTCATGGAAGGACATGGGCCGGCCTTGCACATCGTCGGCAGCCATCGCCGTTCGGCCAATCCCGCCGATTTCGTCGCGGACGTGTGGCGCCAGGAACGCTTTCCCCTGATTCAAGACCTGGAAATCGAAGGACGGCACCCGGAAGCGGACGGCATCCGTCTCGAAGGAGTCATGCAGCCGACCTTGCAATGCCTGCTGATTCGCCGCTGCCGCAACGGCGTCCATTTGACAACGCGCGATCGCAATGTGCTCATCACGGATTGTCATATCTATGACTGCTCTGGCGTCGGCATTTTTTTGGATCGGCTCAATTTGCACCAGATCAACATCACCGGCAATCACATCAGCTATTGCCAGCGCGGCGGCATCGTGATTGCCGGCAGCGAGATTCGCAACTTGCAAATCTGTGGCAACGATATCGAGTATAACCATGACCTAAAAGCCGAAACCTCGGCGGACATTCTGTTCGATTGCCGGGAAGGGACGGTGCGCGAGGGGACCATCGTGGGGAACACCATCCAGGCGGTGGCCAGTCCCGGCGGAGCCAACGTCCGTTTGCTGGGGTCCGCCGAGCATCCGAACGCCGTCGGCCTGTTCGCCATCACCGGCAACCTGATCGGCAGTCAGGAAACCGTGCTGCACCTGCAAGCCTGTCGCGGCGTGGTCGTGTCAGGGAATTGTTTGTACAGCGGCCGGCAGTTCGCCATCCGGGCCGAGGACGCCGAGCACCTGGTCATCGGCCCTAACAGCAACGACCACAACCCGCAATACAAGGGCGCGTCCACCGACCGCATTTTGTTGCAGAATTGTCGCAACGTGACCGTGACGGGCCTGGTGCAGCAACACACGCTCCTCGCGGAAGGGGAACCGTCCGCCAGCTTCGAGGTGGCCGGCTGCCGGAATATCAGCATCACCGGCTGCCAAATCGTGAACGCCCGGCAACGCGGCATCTGGCTGCGCCAAAGCGAAATCGTCCGCGTGGCTGATTGCACGATTCACGGCCGCGCCGAGGACGCCACCTACCGCGCCGCCGTCGAAGTGACAGCCGACTGTCGGCATGTGATGATCGTGAATAATATCCTCGGCAAAGGGAGCGTGGCGGACTGGATCATGCCCAAGGATGTCGGCGCGGCCAGCGGAAACATGCTTATTTAGTCCATGTCGCATCATCACTTCCGGATTGAGATGATGCGGGCTTGTCTGGCGCGGGTTGCTCGCGTGTGTGAAACGAGGAATCACTCCACTTCGTTGTCACATCCTCATCCGCGATTGGCGATTGCCCTCAATTCGCGCTGAAATCTGGCGGGAAGTGACGTTCGGGATAGGTGGGCGGGGATGGGAGCCGCGCTTCCCGCAAGTGCCGCACGAGATGGCGCACGCGGCGTTCGACGTGGGTTTCCTCCAGCAGATGTTGTTTCACCGGCATGGACAGCGGCAAGGCAAAACTGAAGATGTCTGCCAAGTTATTTAGGGGCAGGTCGCTGTCAAATAGCCGCTCCAGCTGCTCACGAACGACCCCTTCCGGCGGAAACCAGCGCTGAACCTGTTGATCCAGCTGGCGGCGCAGGTCGAGGGCGTCGGCGGGAGCGGGTAGGCCACACTCCTTTAACAAATCCACCTGGGCGCTGCGGTAAAGTTTGTCGCTGTTCAGCTCACGGACGATGCGGATACGGCTGAGTCCGTGCAGCAGGATGTTGTATCGGCCATCTTCCAATTCTTGCTCGGCCACGATCCGACCTAAACAGGCGATGCGGTGCAAGTCCGGTTGGCCTTCGTAATTCTCTTCCCAGCCCGGCTTGAGCAACACCAACGCGATGAGACGATCCCCCGCCAAGGCATCGGCGGTCATCCGCCGATAGCGCGGCTCGAAGATGTGCAATGGCTGCATCACTTGGGGAAACAGGACCACGTTGGGCAACGGGAACAGCGCGACGATGCCGCCGAAGTGGTGCAATGCGACTTGATCGTCATTCATGGGCCATCCCCCGCTCGTCATGGTTGCGGATGAAGGGGTCACTCCTCTTCCAGGTAATCCGCCGGGTCGGGCCAGGTTGTCGGTGGCGGATCCAGGACGATGCGCGGCAATTTCTCCTCATCCAGCTCGACGCCCCCCTCCGGCCGCGCCAGCAGCTCGCCATGGCAATGGTCCATCTGCCGCCAGAAGTCATCCACATCCATCCCCAAATAAGTAGGCCGATAGGGCGCCAGGTAATCGCGGCTGGAGTGGTACAGCTTGACGGCCCCCCGCAGGTTGCCGTTGCCAAAATGACACAAACCCACCGCGGCTTGAATCAAGCCCTGATAGAAGCGCCGTTCCGGGCCGGTCGTTTCCATCCACACCGCTTCCCAGATTTCATGCGCCTCGAAGAAATCGTGGTCGTTGAAAACCAGGATGCCGGCCAGGTAGCGCGGATCGTAATGGTCGTTGGTATCGTGCATAGTTTTATTATAGCAGGGCCATTTGCATTTTCACCGCGCGAACGGTAGCCTAAGGACGCGGAATTGATGTCTGGCATCTTTCACCACGGGAGCCATTCCATGCGAACAAGACGAATGATAGGCTTCGTGTCCGGTATTATGTCGGTTCTATGTCTTTCTAGCGGCGTCTCGGGACAATCGCAAGACACTACACAATCCCCGCTGACGCCGATTACCGATGATCCAAAGCTGCCGCGCGTGTTGCTCATCGGCGATTCGATTTCGATCGGCTACACGCTGCCAACCCGGAACCTGTTGGAAGGAAAGGCCAACGTCCATCGCATTCCCGAGAACGGCGGCCCGACCATCAATGGCTTGGCCAAGATCGATAAATGGCTGGGAGATGGCAAGTGGGACGTGATTCACTTCAACTGGGGGCTGCACGACATCAAGATGGACACCGGCAAGCATCAGGTGCCCATTGAGCAGTATGAGAAAAACTTGCGCGAGCTGGTCCAGAAGCTGAAGAGAACCAACGCCCGCTTGGTCTGGGCCAGCACCACGCCGGTCCCCGACGCCAAGGTTAGCCCGCCGCGTCGCCCCGCCGACGTGGTGGCCTACAACGCCGTCGCCAAGAAGATCATGGAAGAAAACGGCGTGGCCATCAACGATCTGTATGCTTTCGCCCTGCCCCGCTTGGAGAAGATTCAACGCCCCGCCAATGTCCATTTCACCGACGCCGGCTCGCAAGCCTTGGCCGAGGGAGTAGCGCGCAGTATTCTGATTGAGTTGAGACGGAAGAAGTAACGTGAGAATTCAGCGGTTCGCGTTCGAGTCCGCGTGCGCGAACTGCTGAATCCGCCATACACCCCGCACGACATTGTTCATTCCAGAGGGGACCACGCGGTAGCAGGTGCCCCTCGTTCCCAGACAGCAGCCCAGGAACGAGGACTAAATCCCCTTTGTCCGGGGGACCATTCCCCCCTTGTTACACATCCGTTACTTGCGGCAAATCGTTCTTTGCTAACATACTGATGCTAATTCACCCAATCACTTCCCTGCGCTCCTTCGCGGAGGAATGGACATGAGGTCGTGCCGTGTTACTTTGGTGGTGGGCCTATTTCTGGGAGCGGCCGCTGTGCGGGCCGAGGAACCCATCTTGGCGGAACAGGCGTATGGAGTGCTGAAACGCTATTGTCATCAGTGTCATGGCCAAGGGGGTTCCGCCAAGGGCGGGATGAACTTTATCCTCGACCGGGAAACGCTGATACGGCGCGAAGTCCTCCTGCCAGGGAAGCCGGAGCAATCGAAACTGTTCCAGGAAGTGGCGCAAGCGCACATGCCCCCCGCTGGCGCAAGCGCGCGCCCCGGCGCGGCGGACATCGCCATTCTCAACCAGTGGATCGCGGCCGGAGCGCCGGCGTTCAGAGCCGCGCCGCCGCGATCCTTTCTCAGCGATTCCTTGATCCTGGAGCGCATCGCCGCCGACTTGCGCGCCATCGACCCCCGGCAGCGGCGCTTCATGCGCTATCTCACTTTGCACCATCTCTACAATGCTCAACAGCCTGACAGTGAACTGCACGCCACACGCCAAGCGTTGGCCCAATTGCTCAACAGTCTCTCTTGGCACCCGCGTCTGACCGTGCCGGCCGCCGTGGATGACGAACAGACCATTTTGCGTCTCGACTTGCGCGCCTATCAATGGAACGCTCGTTTGTGGGACCGAATCGTGGCGCTGTATCCCTATCGCCGCGATTTGGGACCATGGCGTGACATCTTCAAAGCGGAAAGCGGCGCGGAACTCCCGGTGCTGCGCGGCGATTGGTTCGTGGCCACCGCCGCCCGCCCGCCGCTGTACCATGATCTGCTGCGTTTGCCGAGCACGGACCGCGAATTGGAACGACAGCTGCGTGTCGAAGTGTTGACCAACAGCGATGAAGGAACGGCATGGCGGGCTGGCTTTAACGGGTCGGGCGTGTCCAAGAACAACCGCCTGATCGAGCGCCACGACGCCGCCCATGGTGCTTATTGGCGCAGTTACGACTTCGCCGACAATTTGGCACGGCACAATCTGTTCGAGCATCCGCTGGGACCAGCGCCGGGCCAGAATTCCTTTGAACATGCCGGCGGCGAGATCATTTTTCACCTACCCAACGGCTTGCTGGGATTCATGCTCGTGGACGCGCTGGGACGCCGCATTGACAAGGCGCCGGTCGAGATCGTGACCGATCCGCAGCGGCCTGACAAAGTGATTGTCAATGGATTGTCGTGTTTTTCCTGTCACGGTCAGGGGTACATTTTCAAGGAGGACCAGGTCTGGCCGCACGTGGCCCAAAACCGCGCCGCCTTCAGCGCGGAACATGTGGATGTCATCAAATCCCTGTACGTGCCGCCGCTGCGTCTCAAAACGCTGCTCGATGAGGATAATGAGCGTTACCATGAAGCCTTGCGCCGGCTGGACATATTGTTGACCGAAAAAGATGCCCTCACCGCTGTCACCTTGCGCTATGAGGCAGAGCTGGACATCGTCATGGCTGCTGGCGAAACCGGGTTAGCTCCCCTGGAGTTACAAAAACAGTTGCCAACTTCGCCCGACATCCGTCGCGTCTTCGGCCCGCTGGCCAACGCGCGCGGCACGGTGCAGCGCGACTTGTGGGAAACGGAGTTCTCCCGCCTGGTTCGCGAGCTGAAATTGGACGATCAACTGACATCAACTTCCGCTGCGGCGCCGGTTGCCGCCGACGCCGCTCTTCCCTTCGCTGGCCACACGGCCCCGGTAACATGCGTTTCCTTCAGTCCGAACGGGCAATGGGTGCTGACAGGCAGCGCGGACCAAACGTTGCGCTTGTGGCAAGTCCCGACCGGCGGCGCCGCGCGCCGTTTTGTGGGACATGCCGACGCCATCACGGCGCTAGCCTGGTCCGGAGACGGCCGGCGGATCATCTCCGGCAGCGCCGACCGCACGGTGCGCGTCTGGGACGTGTCCAGTGGTCAATTATTGCGGACATTCACGGGACATACCGACGCGGTGCATGGCGTGGCCCTGTCCGCTGATGGCCGATGGGCGGCATCCGGCGGCCGTGACCGCACCATCCGCCTGTGGGACGTGGCGCGTGGCAAGGAAGCGCGGGTGTTGACCGGCCACACTCGACAAGTAAATAGCATTGCATTTTCCCAAGATGGACAAAAAGTATTATCCGGCAGTCATGATGGCACGGTCCGGCTCTGGGAGTTTCAGAGCGGCAAAGAGCTGCTCCGCTTGGCTGGTCATGGGCGGGAAGTATATGCCGTCACCTTGGCAGCGGATGGAAAATTCGCCCTGTCCGGCGGCAACGACAAGACCGCTCGTTTGTGGGACTTGACGACCGGCCAGGAAATCCGCCGCTTCACCGGCCACGACAACGCCATCATCGCCGTGGCCATCAACGGTTCCGGCCAGCAGATTTTGACAGGCAGCAGCCAGTATGGCACGCCCGATCAAGTGCTGCGCCGCTGGGATTGTGACACCGGCAAGCAAATTCAGGCTATCGCCCCGTCGCCGTCGGCCCGCGTCGCCGCTGTTGCCTTTTCCCCGGATGGTCGCTACGCTTTGACCGCCAATGCGGATAACGGAACGCTGCGCTGGTGGGAATTGCCGGAGTGAGGGAAGCGGCAGCGGCGTGATCCATGAATTACCTTCCATTTCCTCATGATTCGGAAAGGACCCATTCCATGTTGCATCGTCTGTTCTTGTCCCTGTTGCTGGTCGCGGCGTGTCCGTTGGCCTTATTCGCGGCGGCGGAAGAATCCGCTCCGCCCATGCCCGCCACCAGCAAGATCGTGCATGTCACGGTCTATCCCAACAGCGCTCTGGTCACGCGCGAAGTCGAAGTGCCGGCGGGGGCCGGCGCGGCGGAGCTGGTGGTCACGCCGCTGCCGCCGCAGACCATCAATAGCTCCCTCTATTCCGAGGGGAGCGATGGCATCCGCGTGCTGACCACACGCTTTCGCACGCGGGCCATCAAGGAGGACACGCGAGAGGAAGTCCGCAAGATCGAGGATCAGCTCAAGACCTTGACGCTGGCGAATCAGAAGCTTCAAGCCGACAGCCGCACCATCGAGCAGAACATGCAAATGCTGGCCAAGCTGGAAAACTTCGCCGCCGTCAGCGCCACCAGCAGCACCGAGAAAGGGACGCTCAACGGCGAAAACGTCATCGCCTTGGCCAAGTATGTCATGGAATCGCGCGCCGAGAAGGCCAAGGAGCTGGTCGGCTTGCAGCAGCAGATGCAGGACAACCAGGAACAAATCAATTACTTGCAACGCCAGCGCAACGAGCTGTCGGCCGGTTCTAGCAAGACGGAACGGGACGCGGTCATTGTCGTCGAGAAATCCACTCCGGCCGCCGGCAAGGTGCGTTTGAACTATCTGGTGTCGGCGGCGTCGTGGCGGCCCCAGTACAAGCTGCGCGCGGGGCAGGATGAGAAGGAACCCGTGCAGCTCGAATATCTGGCCGCCCTGCTGCAACAGACCGGCGAGGACTGGAGCCACGTGGACCTGGTGCTGTCCACTGCCGAGCCGATGCTCAACGCCGCCCCGCCCGATTTGAAGATGCTGGCAGTGGCTGTCATGGATCGCAACGGTGTCCAACAGGCGGCCTTCACGCCGTCGCCCCCCGGCCAAGCCATTCCGCAGTTCAGCCCCAACGCGCCATCGATGCCGATGCCAGTGACTGCCACGCAACCATCCACGCATCTTAAGGAACAAGCCAAGAGCCTGCGTATGCAGGCCCAGCAAGAACTCAATGAGAAACAAGAGACACGCGGCAATTTGCTGTACAATCAGGCATCGGCGTTCGATCAGGCTGACGAGCTGATCAACTCTGATCCCGTGTCCGTCTTGGGCATGCGACTGGCCAAACCCCGCAACGCCAACGAAGGACCGACGGTGAGTTATCACCTGAGTACCAAGCTCAGCGTGCCGTCGCGCAACGATGAACAGGTCGTCGAGATCACGCGCATCGAGATGACGCCGGAATACTACTACAAGGCCATCCCGGTGCTGACGCCGCATGTCTATCGGCTGGCCAACTTGACCAACAAGAGCAAAACCGTCCTGTTGCCCGGCGAAGGAACCATGTACCAGGGGAGCGATTTCGTCGGCCGGATGAATCTGCCCTTGGTGGCCATTGGCGAGCAATTCACCGCCGGCTTCGGCGTCGATCCGCAGCTGCAAGTCCAGCGGCAAATGATAGACAAGAGCCGGACATCCCAGGGAGGCAACCAGGTGTTGTCTTATCAGTATCGCATTCTGGTCAACAGCTACAAGACCGAGCCGGTCAAGCTGCAAGTGTGGGACCGCCTACCCCACGCCGAGGCGGAAGCGATGGCCGTCACCTTGGTCAAGGCGACGCCGGAAATTTGCGCCGACCCGCTCTACGTGCGTGAGGACCGGCCCAAGAATCTATTACGTTGGGATGTCAAGGTCGATCCGACCATGAACGGCGAGAAAGCCATGAGCATCAACTACGAGTTCAAGCTGGAACTCGACCGGCAAATGATCATTAGCAGCTTCACGACGCGCTGATACCATCGGTAAGCGGGACGGCGTAAGCCCCGGGGTGGCAATCACTGCGGGGCTTACAGCCCCCGCTCACCATTCCGTCAATCCTCGTTGGGGTAAACCATCCTCTTCCCCCTTTTCAAATTTCTTGCATCCTTTCCCGTGCGATTGTGCCAACGCGGCACGTTTTGATGAATAGCAGACTTCTTGCGGCGAAAGCGTCTTGAAGATGACCAACGCAGAGCGCGACGGAAAGGATTAGGCCCATGTTTTCGCACAAGCCACGCCAGATCGATGGTAAAGAAGGTCCCCGGCGCGTTTTGTTCTTCTCGTCACCGTGGGTGAAGGGGTGCGGACTGGCGGGGGCGATTCTATTTCCGATACTGGTATTCTGGAACCTGGATGTCGATGTGCAACGGCAGTTCGCCGGTGATGGCAACTGGGATCGCCCGATGCGTTGGCTGTTGGTGGGGAATAGTCAGAATCTCCACTATCTCAAACAGATGGCCCACAAACACCACGAGGCCGTCGTTCCCCTGTTGTTGGTTCTGCTCTGTTATTCCGTGCTCGGGGCCGGATTGGGAGGAGCGGTCGGCTCCCTCTTGAAAGGGAGCGTCTACGGGATGCGTCGGCTGTTCTTTCGCAAAGAGCGGTGTAAGTGGTATCCTGGAGGGTAGGCGCGCCGGACCACCCATTCAGGAAACCACGAATTGATGTTTGGTTATCATGGTCGCTATCTGCGCATCGATTTGACACCTGGCAGAGCCGATTGGGTGCCATTGCCAGAGGAGGCGCTGCGCCGTTACCTCGGCGGTGTTGGTTTGGCGACCTATTTATTGCATCGGGAAGCGCCGCCGGGAGTCGATCCGTTGGCGCCCGAAGCGCCGCTGATCTTCTGTCTCAGTCCTTTGGTGGGCACGCCGTTGACCACGTCGGCCAAGTTCGCGGTCGTGGCCAAATCCCCGCTGACGCAGCGTGTGAATGATGCCTTATCATCGTCACATTTTGCCATCGCCGCCAAGAAAGCGGGGCTGGATGCGTTGGTGGTGACAGGAGCTTGCCATGAATCATCCGTGTTGATCGTGGATGATGGTCAGGCGCGGATCGAGCCAGCCGCCGATCTATGGGGGCTGCCCACCGCGGAAGCCAATCAACGGCTGACGGAACGCTTAGGGCCTCACTTTCACTTTGCGGTCATCGGGCCGGCGGGAGAGAAGCAAGTCCGCTTCGCCACCATCAGCCATGAGAATCGCCACGCCGGACGCGGCGGGTTGGGAGCGGTGTTGGGGGCGAAGCGGCTCAAGGCGGTCGCCGTCGCTGGAACCCGGCGCGTCGAAGTGGCCGATCCCGCTGGGGTGGTGGCAACTGCCAAGATTCTGTCGCAAAAATCCTTCGGTCCCGCGACGGCCAAGTACCGCGAGCTGGGAACCGTGGCCAATCTGCTGACATTCAATCGCCTGGCCGCTTTGCCGACCCGCAACTTTCAGCAAGGATCATTCGAGGAAGCAACCCAGCTGTCCACCGAGGAGCGGAACGCCGCCCAGCGCGTGGCCCGGCGCTCGTGCGCCGCCTGCACCATCGGCTGTGAGCACATCTACGCCGCCCCGACGGGGGAAGTCCGGTTGGAATACGAAAGCCTGTTCGCCCTGGGTCCCCTGTGTGGCATCGGCGATCGCGCGGCGGTGCTGCGCGCGGCCCAATTGTGCGACCATCTTGGCCTGGATACCATCTCCGCCGGCGCCACGATGGCCTTCGCGATGGAATGTGCCGAACGGGGTTTGCTGCGTGAAGACGGCTTGCGCTTTGGCAATGCGGATGCGATGCTGTCCTTATTGGAGCGCATCGCCCGGCGCGAGGGCTTGGGGGATTTGCTGGCCGAGGGGACGCGGCGGGCAGCGGCTGTCATCGGCGGCGACGCGCCGGACTTCGCCCCGCATGTCAAGGGGCTGGAAATTCCAGGGTACGAGCCGCGCACGCTGCAAACGATGGCCCTGGGGTTCGCTGTTGGCAGCCGAGGTGCGGATCACAACCGCTCGGGGGCCTATGAGGTCGATTTCTCCACGCGGGCCGACCGCTGGCACGGCACGCCCGAGGCCGTCCCTTGGGCCGTCGCCACCGAGGACCGGGCGGCCTTGATGGACTCGCTGATCCTGTGCAAGTTTCTGCGCGGTGTCTTTACCGATCTATTCGCGGAGAGCGCCGATTTGCTACGCCATGTCACTGGCTGGGACGTGACCGCTGAGGAGTTGCACGCCGTCGCTCAACGCATTGTCACCGCCAAGAAACTGTACAACATCCGCGAAGGTTGGACCGCCGCCGAGGACACGTTGCCGAAGCGGTTTCTGACGGAAGGGTTGCCGGTGGGGGCGTCCACCAGCGCCGTGTTGCCGCATGAACGGCTGCAAGCGATGATTGCCGCCTACTATCATGCGCGCGGTTGGGACGAACAAGGCCGGGTGTCGGCGGAGCTGTGCCGGCGGTTGCGGTTGGACGATTTGACGATTGGATGGGAAACATGAATGTCGGCGGCGTCGTTCTGTGTGGCGGACGGAGTTCCCGCATGGGCCGGCCCAAGGCGTGGCTTCCCTTCGGCAACGAGCTGATGTTGCCGCGCGTAGTCCGCTTGTTGCGTGAGGTGGTCTCCCCCGTCGTCGTGGTGGCGGCCCCTGGTCAAGACGTGCCGCCGCTGCCAGCCGATGTTCGCGTGGCGCGCGATGAGGAGCAGGGGCGCGGCCCGTTACAGGGAATCGCGGCTGGCTTAGACCACCTGCGCGGGCACGTCGAGGCCGCCTATGTCTCCTCCTGCGATGTCCCCTTCCTGCGGCCAGCGTTCGTGTGGCGGCTGATTGATTTGCTGGGGGATCACGCCATCTGCGTGCCGCGCGTGGGCGGCTACCATCATCCCTTGGCCGCTATCTATCGCATATCGGTCATTGACATGGTTCGAACATTACTGCGCGACAACCACTTGCGTCCCGTCTTCTTGTTCGAGGCGGAGCCGACCCGCGTCGTCGAAGCGGCGGAGCTGAGCGACATCGATCCGACATTCCACACGCTGCGCAATCTGAACACGCCGGAGGATTACCAGAAGGCGCTGGCGGAATGGCAGGTCTTCGGAAACGATGAATCCAGCGCGTGACGCATCTTCCCATCAAAACCGCAACCGTTCCAGCAGGTCGTCTTGCCAGCAGTGGGAGGCGCTGATTTCTTCCGCGCCATTCGGCGTGACCTGCTCAGAGTGATGATGATGGTCGTCCGCGTGGAGATGGTGAACGTGCTCGTGAATTCCTTCAACGTGATGATGGTGCGGGGCCTGGATTTCACCAACGCGATGCTCATGGCCGATGATGGGGACACGGTATTGACATAAGGAGCAGTTCATGTGGCCAGCCCCGTGCAAGACTTCCTCGGCCCGTTGCAAAAAGGTCTCGATCAACAAAGGATGAGCTTGCAAGTGCGGCGTGGCGAGGATGTCCAGGTCGGGGCGCGCGCGGCGGCGTTCCGCGACTTGATCGTAAATTCGTTTGAGCAAAACCCCAGTGAATAGAAAATACGGCTGGACGACGATCCGGCGGAAACCGGCCCGCTCGCAGACCGGCAGCGCCTCCTCCAGCAACGGGCGAGCGATGCCGCTGTACGCCCAGGCGCCCCAAGCCGTCGGATAGCCTTCTTGCAGCAGACGGGCCACCTTGGCAATGTTGGCATTGGCGTCCGGGTCGCTGCTGCCCCTACCGACCAGTAGCAACAGCGTTTCCTCTGGGGGGATTTCGGGACGATTCGCCAACGCTTCCCGATAGCGAATCTGACAAAGCTGTAGCAAGCGGGCGTCCACGTCCAAAGCCCGGCCCATGTGAATGGTGACATGCGGATGCCGTAGACGGGCGGCCCGCACCTCGCTGGCCATGTCGTTCTTGGCGTGTCCCGCCGCCATCAACACGCCCGGCAGCACGATGACAGTTAAGTGGCCTTCTCGGACCAAGTCGTCAATGCTTTGGGCGATGGTGGGGCGGGCGAATTCCAAGAAGGCGATGGCCACGCGCTGATCGGGACGGCAGGCTTGGAAATACCGGGCCATGTCCAGAAATTCGGCCACTCCCTCGGTATCCCGGCTACCATGCCCGGCGATCAGCAATGCGTATGACATGAGATTCCCCCACTCAGACACGACTCAGCGGTACGGCCCGCTAGATCCGTATTACGATTCTTGATTAATTATTACGAATCGAAGGCCGGCCGGCAACGGGCCGGTCGCGAATGGGATAATCCTGATTCGTTCATGGCCGGCTGCGGCCGGATGTCTTGTATTGCTCCAACAACCCGCGCAACTCCCGTACTATTTCGGCATGCTTGTCGTGCAAGTTGTGCTTTTCGCTGGGATCATCGGTGAGATGGTACAATTGGGCCTCCGGCAAGTCATCGCCAGTATCCCCTTTGGTCCAGCCGCCGGAGCCGCGTCCCTCGATCAGCTTCCACGGTCCCTTGCGAATGGCGAACATGCCTTGAACCGAATGATGAACAATGGCATCGTGCGTCGGTCGGTTGCGCTGGGCGCCGCGCAACAGGGGGAGGATGCTGAAACTGTCCTCGGCGGCGTCTTGGGGCAGCTCCTGGCCCACCAGCTCGGCGCAGGTGGCGAACAGGCTGTTGAGACAGATCGGCTCCGCGCACTTCGTTCCCGGTTGGACAACGCCTGGCCACCGCGCGATGAACGGCACGCGATGCCCCCCTTCCCAGATGTCGGCCTTGGTGCCGCGAAAGATGGAGCTGGAATGATGGCCGACCTTCTCTTGATCGGCCCGGCTCATGCCACTGGGGGAATAGCCGTTGTCACTGGTGAAAATGACCAGAGTATCCTGTTCCAGGCCCGTTTCGCGCAAGGCGTTCAGCACTTGACCGACGACCCAGTCCGTTTCATGCACGAAATCCCCATAGGGGCCGATCTTTCCCAACCCTCGAAACTCCGGGCGCGGCACGACGGGGGTATGCGGCGATGTCAACGGCATGTACAGAAAAAACGGCTTGCCGGTCTTGTCCTGGGCGCGTTGCTGGATGTAGGCGGTCGCTTTCTCCGTGAAGGTTTTCAACACATCCACTGCCTCGAAATCCGGCTCGGCGGGACCGCTGCGCAGCCATTTCTTGGTGGCGGTCGCTTGGCCGATGGTCCGGTCGTTCTCGACGAAGATGAATGGTGGCATGTCGAGCGACGCCGGGATGCCGAAATAATAGTCGAAGCCGACGGCCAACGGCCCGTTGGTGATCGGCTTGGTGTAGTCAATCAAGCCGAGGTCCGCTTGGGGCTTGACGTTGTCGCCGAAGCGCACCGGCTGCCGCGTCGGCCAATCCAAGCCCAGGTGCCACTTGCCGACGCAGGCGGTGTGATAGCCTTGCTCGCGCAGGAACGACGCGACGGTGGCCCGGCCTGGCTCGATCAAGCGCGGCGAATGCCCCCACAAGACCCCTGCCTTCAAGCGTGTCCGCCAGCAATAGCGCCCCGTCAACAAGCCATAGCGCGTCGGCGTGCAGACCGCCGAGGCTGAATGGGCGTCGGTGAAGATCATGCCTTGCCGCGCCAGCCGATCCAGGTTCGGCGTGGGAATCTTGGATTCCGGGTTGAAGTAGGTCACATCCCCATACCCCTGATCATCGGCCAGGATGTAAACGATGTGCGGCGTCTTCGCCTCAACTGCGCCGACACTATGGAGACACAAAAAAGACAATGTTACGACACAAAAAAACAAGCGGTGCATGACGCCGATCCTCGGATGAAGGAAAAGGGCTTGGTTGACAATAATGAGACAGTGAATACTTTTCGCTTCCCGATCATCGTCTGTCCCGTGGGGAAAATGGCCGACGGCAACGCGGCTCTCCCAAGACTTCTTGTAGCACATAGGCGGTTTGCAGCGTGTGCGGCGCGCGGAGCAGCTCAAACAAGCGCCGACCGGCGGCGGAACCTTGGCGGCGGAGGCGCTGAAGCGACGGAACTTTGGCCGTCACGATTTCCACGCTGGCTGCTGGCGTGATGGGGAGGGGCGGCGGGGTGGCAGGCGGGGGCGGAGTCACGGGGATCGCCACCAAGATCGGTTGCGGCGGTGGAGTGGCGGGGGCGGGGGCGGTTTCGACCACCGGACGGGGCGGGCGCGCGGTGGGTTGCTCCGTCGGGACAGGGCGGGGCCGAGGACGGGGCGGGCTGCTCGCCGTCCGGGGGTCGGGTGGGGCGGGGCGCTCCTTGGGACGAGGGCGATCTTCCCGTATTCGTTCCACCTCTTGCCACGTTGGCGACATAGGCCGGTCCATGTTTCGCGCGTCGGGGCGCGTTTTGGCCCTGTCCGCGGGTTCCTCTTCCGCGCTGGGACGCATGAGATGACTTAATATAAACACCACGATGGCGATGATCGGGATAAACAGTGTCCAATCCACTGGCAATCTCCTTTATGGCTTTCAGCAGTCAGTTAAAGTTTTTCTAGTGGTCTGTCATCCGATGATGGTTTGTCCTGAGATTCATCGGTTCGCGGACGCGGTCAACTCACTGGGCCAACCGCTGAAAGCTATCCAATCGGCTTGTCATTGTGATGGCGCTCGCCGCCGGAACCGGCGATGGCGGCGCGCATGTCGGTATCGGATTGCAGGTTGCGCAGGCCGTAGAAGTCCATCGCCCCCATCCGGCCGTCGCGCAAGGCATGGGCCAAGGCCAGTGGCACCTCGGCCTCAGCCAGCACCACCTTGGCCCGGTTCTCTTCCACCAAGGCGCGCATCTCCTGCTCGCGGGCGACGGCGGCGGCGCGGCGTTTTTCCGCCTCGGCCTGCGCCACTTGTAAGTCGGCCTTGGCCTGGGCCGCCGACAAGTTGGCGCCAATGTTGTCTCCTACTTCGATGTCGGCGATGTCGATGGACACAATCTCGAAGGCTGTCTGCGAATCCAGCGAGTTGCGCAGCACGGTTTCCGAGATCATGCTGGGATTGGCCAGAACCTCGCGGTGATCGTTGGCGCTGCCGATGGCCTTGACGATTCCTTCGCCGACGCGAGCGATGATGGTTTCCTCGGTCGCTCCGCCGACCAGCCGCTCCAGCTTGGTCCGCACCGTGACCCGAGCGCGGGCCTTGAGCTGAATGCCGTTGCGGCACACCGCGTCGAGGGTTCCCTTCTCCCCCACGCCGTATTTTTCCCGGGTGCGTGACGGATCGGGGCAATCGATGACCTTGGGATTGACGCTGGTTTTGACGGCGTCGAGGATGTCACGGCCTGCCAAGTCAATGGCAGCGGCGGTTTTCCACGGCAAATCCATGCCGGCCTTATGCGCCGCGATGACCGCCGTGGCCGTCTTGGGGACGTTGCCGCGCGCCAGGTAATGCGCTTCGAGGTCCTCCGTGCCGACTTTGACTCCCGCTTGCACCAAGGCGATTTTCTGGCGCACGATCATGTTGTAATCGACGTTGCGCAGCTTCATGCCGAACAGGTCAAATATGCTGATCTTGGCCCCGGTCAACAAACTTTGAATCCACAAGCGAATGAAACTAAAAAAAATCACCATAAAGAATATACCGACCAGGAATAGCAGCGCTCCACCGACGATCAGCCACGGATGATCTTGGAGGCGAAACGCATCCCCGTTGGCGGCCAGCATGGTGTATGACATAGTTGCATCCTCTCATGGGTGTATGAAAAGAACCTGAAATGGTCCTCTATGTTAGTGGCTGTTCTCGTGCTGGCCATTGCCTGGCGCTGCCGCCGATAACGGCTCATAGCGCGTGACCTGCACGAGGTCCACGATGGCGTAGTGGTCGTAGATCGGCTCGGCGGTTTCGGTTAAACCGCTAAAAACGGAGCGCCGGCCTGGCACGCACAATTCGGGATGTTGTACATCGCAAGTCGCGCCATCGGAAATACACAACCGAAAAGGAACAAACGGACGCCGGCGCAAGGCGTCGCGCAGGTCTTCCAAGTGCATGACTTCTCCTTGCCGGGAAATTGGGCGCCAAGTCCGTTGCTCGCCTGGGGCGAGCACGCTAAACGTCATGTTATGTCCATGTTCTCCAAATCGCCGATGTCGGGTGGAGCGTCCACGAGACGCACCACGACCTTGCCGGCCTTCACGTCGATGCAGCGGACCCACTTACCGGCTTCGATCATCATACCCTCCGTGATGACATCGATGCGCCGGCCATCAAATTCGACGACGCCGGATGGCCGGAGTGGAGAAGCCGCCTTTCCCAGCCGGCCGCGCAGCTGTTCCAACTCCAAATTGACCGGCATCGTGGCCACGGTGGCGTCATCGTCCGAGCCGCCGCGGAGCATCATCCGCTTACCTAACGGCGTCAGGGGCCAGATGTACAGCGCGAACACCTCCACCGCCGGCGCCAGCAGAAACACCACGATCAACGTCACCAAGCCGGAATAGAGGCCCCCGTGACTGAATGCCAAGATCACGCCAATGGCGATCAAGGCAATAGCCGCCACCGTGATCAGCCCCCCCGAAGGAATGAACACTTCGGCCAAGAGTAACACCAACCCCGCGGCGATCAGCACGTAAGCCAGCGTTAGGTCATACATGATTCCATATCCCACGCATCTGATCCAAGGTCAGTGATCCTCGTTGAGCGGTGAGTCGGGCGGCTCGCCCGCTCAACTCACACTTCCTTCACCACGATGCGATTCCCTTCGATCTCAATGACTTGCACCCGTGCGCCGGCGGAGACGAAGCTCCCTTCCGTGACCACATCGACGTAGTTGTCGCCGAAGCGGGCCATGCCGGCGGGGCGTAGGGTTGTCGCTGCCACCCCGATAGCGCCAAGCAGGGCGGCGAGGTGCGGCGCGGGGCCGTGATCTTCCAAGGCCGCTTCTTCCGGCCGCTCACCGGGGGGGACCAGGACCAAGCGGTTGGCGTAGGGAATATACGGCAGATACCGGCCTACCAGCATCGCCGCCACCACCGCTCCCACGAAAGTCAAGCCGAACGTGGTCAACGTGCCGCCAAAGTCCATCCACTCCTGAGAGGTTTCCGGTTTCTTCTCCAGGGTCGCCAGTCCGAGACCGGCCAGCACCAAGAGGATGCCGCTGATGCCGGTGACGCCAAAACCGGGGACGACGAAGATTTCCAAGGCGATTAGCGCCAGCCCCAGCACGAACAGCAGCACGGCCAACATGGTGATCTGGCCCGCGAGCTGCGAATGGGACCAGAAGAACAAGATGAAGCACAAAGCGGCCAAGATGCCGGGCAGACCGAAGCCGGGAATCTTCAATTCCAGCACCAAGCAGACAAAACCGACCATGATGAGCAGCACCGACACGGTGGGATAGCGCAGGAAGGTGGCCAAGCTATCCAACCAATCTGGCCCGGCTTCGCGCACCTGGCCGGGATTGACGCCATAGACCGCGTACAACTCGCGTGAATTATCCACCAGATGACGAGCCACCCCCAGCTCTCGCGCCAGCGGCGCGTTCAGAACGAGAAATTCGCCTTGGTGCTTGATCGTGCCTTCATCCCGCCAAGCGCGTTCTCGATCCGTCGCCAGCTCCGCGCCGCTCATCAGGCGCCGTTCGTTTTCGTTTCCGCGAACACGATGGATCTCCAGGTCGCGGTCGAGCAATCCCCGAAACAGCAGCGGTGAGTAGCCCTGGCTTTCCGCCAAGCTCATCAACGATTGGCGCATCAGGTCATAGGTCCCCTCCTCGATCGGAATGCGCTGACCACCGCGCCGTTGATAGACCAGCGCGTCGAAATCCCCCAACTCCGCCGCGCGCCCCATGACAATCTCACTGCACCCCAAGGCGATGAAGGTGGCCGTATCGGGAGCCTTGCGCGGGATGTACGCCACCGTCATCACCGGGTAGCGCCCTTCGCTATCTTTGAGGTCGCGCAGGAAGTCGGCAATGTCGCGCGCCACTAGCGGATCGCCGCCGCCGCAGTCCAGCTCCAGGAAAATCAGGTTTCCCCCTTGGCCAATCGCCCGCCGCAGGCGGCGTTCCAGCGTCTCTTTCAAGGCGCGATTGACGGTGCCGTTGACTTCGATACGCCACGGCACCGGCGACCGTCCCTCCAGCGGGTCATCGCGCAGACTACTGGGAGACAGTTGATAGGCCTCGGCCACTTCTTGCCGACTTTCCTTGATGAGCTTGCACAGGCCGAAACGCAGTGCCTCAGCGGCGGTGTACAAACCGACGTTTCCCGCCGGCAGCACCGGCCCGCGCGGCAACACCACGACCCCTTCCTCCGGCTCCTGACCGCGCGCCACGTACCAGATGCCGCCCCCCCGCGTCGCCTCCAACACTTCGACATTCTTATCGAGCATTTTCCAGATAATCGGCCAACGCCCCGGATGGCGGGCGACTTGCCGGTAGAAACGCAGCTGGTCCTCGGCCAACGGCTCGCTCTGGCCGCGCAGCGCGTCCCCTAAGTGGGCGCGGCTGGCCATGACCAGGTCCTTGCACGCCAGCACCGGCAAGACCGTGTGCTGGGTCACGTCCTGGCGCACATAGGCGATGGTTTGGACATCGTGCAGACTTTGCAAGTAGTTAGCCAAATCGCGGCAGGGGCCATAGAGCGGGCTGCCGCTGGGCTTGCCGTCCGGATTAAAATCCAGCACGATCTTGCGAATTTGACGTTCACCGCGCGCGCGTTCGATGCGATCCTTGACCCAGCTCATCACGTCGCTGGTGATGGGGTTGTCCACGGTGATGAATGCTCCCTGTTCGGGGCCGGCTTCTTGGGCGCGAAGACTTGCGGAAGTGACTCCCCAAGAGCAGAACACCAACCAGAGCCACGACGTCCCCCAAGACAGGCAGCCGTGCGCGCGGTTGGCAATGATTGAATGGGTTGTGAACATTCCTGGCACCTCCCCACGGGACTCGGTTCCGTTGTGGGCGCCGGCTGGTGGCCGAGACGGCCTGCCTCGGCGGCTGAAACAGCGGCTGGAACTCTTCCGAAAGCCGGGCCACGCGCCATCGGGGGAGCTTTCCTTATGATTATATCGCTCCGAACCAAGCAGAGTCAAAGCACTCGCCATCCGCCCGAATTGGCAACCCAAGTCCTTTCCCTAAGTCATTCGCCTTTTCGCGGCTCGGATTGCGAGAAAATGAGCATCTGAGTGTGAATAGGAAATGTCAGCAAAAAAACCGCGGAGATGTTCTCTTTGCGGAGGGGCAAACCGGATTGGGTCGCGCCAAAGTTGGAGCTGACCGATTTTTCTTCACAGAAGGATGAAGCAATGCGGAGTCCTCGTTTCGCGCACGCCAGTTCGCGCGCGAAACGAGGACTCCAGGCACCGTGATGTTCCGAGATTCTGGCTCGCTAACCCAACGCCAGATACAACCGCCCCAAATGGTGCCAGGCGCTGGTTTCAGGGATCTGTTCGACGACGGCGGCCAGGTGCGGGATGGCGTCGGCGGTCTGTCCCAGGAACAGGCTGGCCATGCCGCGATTGAAGCGGACGGGGATGCTGTCCGGCAGCTGGCGCCAGAGGGCCAAGGCGTGCTCCCCGCGGCCGCGATGCCAGGCCAAGGCTGCTTCCTCGTTGGCCCAGGCGGAGCGCCAGGCTTCCGGCACTCGGTCCTGCTGGTCGCGCAACAGCGTCTCGGCCTGGTCAAATTGGCGGGCCACGCGCAGCAGACCAACGGCCAACAGCGGATAGGGATACGGTTGAGCAACGGCCTGTTCCGTCCAAAGCGGCAGATCGGGCAATGTCAAGGGCCTGCCGGTCGCGGGGGGGACGGCCGGTGCTGGGTCGCGCCGCAACAGCGGATGCAGGTTGCGGACCAGTTGCGGGAAGTTCCCCAAGCAACAGGCGATGGCCACCGCCGGTTCCTGGGCGGCGATCAAGGCCGGCCAATCTCTAGGGGGCGTCACGTCGAGCGGCGGCGCCGCCGGGTGGTACCAGCCAGCCACTTCCAGGGCCTCTTCCCAGGCCAGGCGCGGTTCGAGGGGTTGCACCGGCACGGCTTCATACGGTTGCACCTCGCCGACCGGGACGCTGCCAAAACCGGCGACCCGCGCCGAGGCTTGCTTGTGCAGAAAGCGGCAAAACAATTCGCTGACCGATTGCGGTGTCGGGGTTCCAAAGGGTTGATTCGCGCGCGTCATGGCCACACTTCCTTCCCCACGTCGGGGTACGGGACCAAGGATTTCACACATTCTACTGGCCGATAGAGGAATGCCGCCAGAGCAAAAACTTGCGCGAAAAAGGAGGCACGGATTGTTACGGCAGCTTCTCCCGAATTCACCGGGGGGCTAACGCCCCTCCCGCTCGCCGCAATAATATCCAAACTGGCTCTCAGTAACCCTTCGCGTGTTTTACTTCGCCGCCGCGTAGCGGTGGGTCGGTTGGGGGCGGCCGGGGCGAAAACTTTGGGTTTGGCGGAATTCGGCCCGGCCGCCGTGCGACTGGGCGACGGCCGCCACGGTTTGCCGGACCTCCGTTTCCAGCTGGGCCGGATCGGTGGCCACGCGAGCGTTGACGATCACATCCGCTTCTCGAACCTGGCCGTGCGCGGGCAACGACAATTCCGGCTGCGTCTGGCTGCTCACCAGATTGGCCACGCCGAACGACGTTTCTCCCAAGCCAATCGCTTTCAGATGGGCCACCTCGGCCCCCGCCGGCGCCAATTTGTCTTGCAGCTGTCGTACAAGGTCCAACAATAGCGCATCGAGGGAGAACGGTTGCTCGGCTTCGATGTGAACACTGCTGTTGAGCCAGCCCAGCTCGGCCTCCCCTTCGGCGTAGATGTCATAATCAATTCGCAGAATCTTGCGGCCAAAGTTGCCGTCCTGATCCAGTAAGGCCGTCCAGGCCTCGAAGCCGGTCCCCACGCGCGCGGAAACCGGTAGCACCGGGACACCGGGGAAATGCTCTTGAACTAGCCCCGTCAATTCTCGCACGCCAGCGGGGTCCATTTCATCGACGCGGTTGATGAGAATCACATCCGCTTCTTCCAGCTGCTTGTGAAAGATGTAGGCGGCCTTGGGCGAAAAGCCGGCGCCGCTGTCGTTTCGCAGGATGCGTAGGCCGTGACTTGGCTTGAACAACACGCCATAAGGAGCAACCTGGAAGCGTTCACCGCACAGGTCCTTCAGCGGCTGCACGACGGTCGCCACCAAGTCGGTGCAGCTGCCGACCGGCTCAGCCAGAATCACCTCGGGGCGGTCGCTGTCGCGCAAGGATTCGACCTTTTCGACCAACTCGTCGAACTTACAGCAGAAACAAGCGCCGGCCACTTCCTGGACGGGGAACCCCTGCGAACGCAGACTCATGGTATCGACCAGGCCGTCGGCCTGATCATTCGTGACCAACCCCACGCGCTGGCCACGCTGTTGATAAAAGCGGGCTAACCGGGCCAAGGCCGTTGTCTTGCCAGCGCCGAGAAAACCACCCACCATGATGAAGCGGAGTTGTTTGGACATGAAATATCCCCTGTGGTCAGTGATCCGTGGTTGTCGTTTAGCGCGCGAGCTAGCGGCGAGCAACTGCCACCGTTTCAGCGTTTCATCAAGCTCGACCAATCTCGAAACGGATACGGCACTTCCTTGTCCGGTGTGTAGTGCTGCACAATCATCCAGGCGTGTTCGCGTTTGTTGGGGTCGGCAGGGTCGGGATCGGGCAGCGGGACACCGTCAGCCTCCGCGTAAATAGTGCGAATCACCGGTACCTTCCGGCTGGCCGGCGGCACCAACGCATAGTCGCTGCCGCGCGTTTGCAGGTACCAGGTGTTGTCCCGATAACCACGAAAGAGCCGTTCCTGAGCGGCTTGAACCAGCTCGTCTTTTCGCGCCGTGCTCAGCTGGGCATCCTGGCGAATGGCGGCGATGAGCCGTTGCGTTTCCGAGACATCGAAACTGACCCAGCCATACGGGGGCATATAGACTTCCAACTTGCAATGCGACGGCGAGTTTTTCGGAAATGGGTTAATCCCGTAGGTGATGCGCGTTGGATAATTCAACGACCGTCCCAGGGCCGCGCATAAGCCGTGATAGTCGCTGCAATGCCCCCTACATTTCAGCAAGGCATGTTCGGAGCTGGCTTGCAACGAAGCGGCGGCGTGGTCGTATTGCAAGTTGTCCTGCACCCAGCGCATGACGGCGGCCAGCTCGTGGGCGCGATCCGTCGTCTTGGCCTGGATCTGCTCGGCCAACTGGCGCGAGTGATCGTTCAAAACGATCTGCTGTTCCGAGCACAGGTACTTGTCGAACGCGCTTGGCCAAGCGGCGGGACGTTGCGCCTTGGCCGGTTCCATGTCCCAAAACAATTCCCACACCTTGACCTGGAAACGATGGCGGATGATTTGTGCCCCTTGAGGACGGTCGAACTCGAAATAGGCGAAGCGATTGCCGAAGACCGGCTCTTGCGTAATCTTCGGCTTCACTTCCACTGGGAACGTGGACAGACGGCTTTGCTGGACTTCCTGGCCGGCGTCGCTGGGGGGCAACGGCAGCCACACGCGCAGCACCTTGGTTTGATAGGGAGCCGTCACCACGACGGAGAAATCGACCTCATAGGTCACGGGCTTGACGCGGCGCGCTTGATAGGGTTGTTCCGGGTCGAGGCGTGGCTGGTCCTCGGCCCAGAGGAAAAGCCCGCTCACTTCCCCCAACGTCAGCAATGCACCGAAAATCAGGATCAGTCTCATGTCGTCACGTCCTTCGTCCCATGCACACTAGACTCCCCGGATTGGGGAACTATTCACCGCCACATGCACGGCGCCGCAGCCAAAGAACACCAGAATAAAAGTGCCCAGCGCCTCCGCCAAGATTCTGCCGCCGCGAGTCGTCATGCGCCTCTCGGTTGATGCCAACAAGAAGAAAAACCATCGAATACGAAGACATTTTAATGATTGTTTGAATGATCGACAACGACTCTCATCCGATTTCCTTGAATTCTCCCACCTTCGGCTTCGCGAGCCAAAAAAAGCCAAAAAAGGGGACGCGACTCGATTTCGATGGTTATTAGCAAATACGAGTCGCGTCCCCTTTTTCTTGTCTAAATTAGTACCCCTTGGCACCGTCCCAACAGCTCACCCAGCAAGTCATCTTGCGGGTAACTATGCCCCAGATGCTGGCGGAAGCCTTCAGCGAAGGGGACGCCGCCCGCTTGGCCACGATGGCTGTTCCACTCGCGCATGGTGTCCAGGTATTGATCGACGCCGTGGTGCTTGAGCAGCCATTCGCGCTGGCTGGCGTGGGTGGCCAGCATCTCCGTTTTGGTATTTATCACTCCACTAATGTCGATGAGCAAGCCCGGCGGCACGTCCTGGCCCAACGGGTCCTTGCCTTCGATGGGATCGCAGTAGTACAAGTGCGGGATATGGTCCAGTGGTTGTCCCAGCCGGCGTTTCTTGAGAAAGTTGGGGACGGGAGCGGCGAAGGCGGCGGCCCGGACGATGGTACTGGTCATTTCATGGTCGAGCATGTAATCCGCCGGGCTGTGCGTCAGCACGATGCGCGGTCGGACCGCGCGCAACAGGCGCGTGACTTTTTCCAGCGTCTCCTCATTGTAAAAGACGCGCAGGTCCCGTTCTTCCAGGCAGTGATAGGTGGCGCCGATCCATTCCGCTGCCTTGGCCCCCTCGCGGCGGCGAATCTTGCTGATCTGCTTGGACGTGTGCTCCGCCGAGCCACAATCCCCCGGCGTCATGGTGGCGATATGGACTTGCCAGCCATGCTCGCGCGCCAGCCGGATCAGGACCCCCGCGCATAAAAACTCGGCATCGTCGGGATGGGCCAAAACGGACAAGATACAGTCAGCCATGATGTCCCCCCAGTGATGATGAAATCGCTCACGCCGCGTGAGCGGAAGCGGATGTTCGCCAGGAAGATCATTATGATGAAAAAACTTACTGGAGGTAATGAAAAAAAGCTGACCCCTCGCCATCACTTTGCAGCGCGCAACGATGAATCGCCAAAGTGTCCAAGCCAGTGGTTGAACGGCAAGGACGTTACTCCAGCGGTAAGCCGCGCGCGCGAACGTCCTCGATCACTTCGGCGCGGATCAAGGGTTCACCTTGCCAGTCACGTTGGTTGTCGAAGGGGCCTTGGAAAATCGGCTCGGTCAGGAGCGACGACGGGACTAGCTGCGCCGTGGAGAGCCAGGCGGGGATGCGTGCCGGCCCCGCCAGCGCTTGCGTCAGGGCGTCCGGCACGAGAAGTAATTGGCGGATGTCCGCGCCGTGGACCTCCTGAAACAGACGTTGGTAGCGAGTCTGGAGCTTGTAGGTTTCTTCCTGTGTGAATTCATTGCCACGATAATGACGCTGCTCTTCCAATGGCAGGGCCAAGGGGGGATGACTGGCGAGATACAAGGCAGACCACGGCAAACCGGCGGGAAAGCCAGCCAGAGGATCGACACTGAGCGCCAGCTCCGGACGCACCGGCGGGCCAAGCAAAACGTAATGCCAAGCGTCCACCACACGTTGATAAGCCCGCAGCAACGTTTCCGACGGTTCGCCCTGCAAGCGAAGCTGATCGGCGAGGTGCCAGAGCTTGCGCGCGTGGAGCGCCTCGGTCCCTCGTTCCACGGCGGCCTGATGGTAGAAGTAGGCGAAGTTGCTGCGGCGGCGGTTTTGATGATACCAGAACAGCTGTTGATGAGCCGCGAAACTCGCCATCATGGGGCCGCTCTGGTCCCCCCATCGCGGCTCCGGCCAGGTGTCCGGGGTTTGATCCGCGCGCACGCCGTAGGCGGAACGATAACGGATAGCCCTCTCCTCCAGACGTTGCAGCTCGCGCGGTTCGAGCAGTAAGCCCAATTGCTGGCCGAAGCGCTGCCAAGTGGCAAAGGTCTGTCGCCAGGCTTCCGCCGAACGGTCCCGGTCGCCGTTCAGAATGACCGTCTTCTCCGGAAACCAGCGCGCCGATGGATCACGCCAACCGTCATCGACATGCCAGCCGTCGGCCAACCAGCCATCGCGTTGCAGCTGCCGTGCCCGCTGCGATTGCACCACGCCGGGAAAACAATAATAGATGATCGGATCATAGTTACGCGGCAGGCGATACGGGCCAAGATGATCAGCCGTATATTCCGGCACGGGGACCGGCGGCGGCAGCAGCTGCGCGGCATAGCGATGCCAGACGCGGGCGGCTTGCCACATGTCGAAATCATCATCGAGCAGATCGTCGGGACTTGGCTCGGCAGGATCGAAGCGGGGCGGTAGCACGGGAAACTGTTCCGCGGCAGGTAGCAGCTGGCCCGGGCGGCGGGGATCGTAGCGGCCCGGAATCTCGCGGTTGTCCGCGAGGAAATCGACGACCGCGCCGGGACCACGCGGCTGCAACCACGTCCGATGCCCTTCCTGAACCGTTAACGCCCGCAGCCAGCGCGCCAGGCGTGGCTCGCGGCGGCAGAATTGCTCGAACTTGTCGGGATGCACCCAGCGCCCGTCGCGCGTGCGCATCTGGGGATAGGATTGAATGAAACGCGCGAACCGCTCCGGCTCGCGCTGCTGGTCCTCGGCGGTCCAGAGCAATTGTTCCGGGTCGCGCTGGCGAGGATCGATGCAGCTGAGTCGAAACAGGGCGGCCAGGGCGCGAATGTCGTCGAGATTGGCTTTCTCCTGGTAAAAGCCGGCCAGAGCGTGCCGCATGTCGGGATTACGCGGCATGCGCTGACATCCATTCGCCAATAATTGGATGCCGCGGGCGATGTAGTAATACTGATCACGTCCTTCCTCCAGCTCGGCGGGTACGTTGTACGCCAGGTTCCAACTGTGATAAATCCACGGCCCGCTGAAGGTGGGTTGCAGCTGAGTGAGCGATGTGGCGATTAACTCCAGTTGATTCCACTCGTGCCGTTTCTTTTTTTCCTCCGCCGCCATCCACAACGAGCAAATCACCACGCCGCGCGATCCGGTCAGGCTGAGTCGGACCATCGATTCCGTGAGCGCGACTTGTCCCAGCTGGTGCTCGCGCAGACCCAAGCGCTCGGCTTGGCCGCTGACCGTCCAGCTCGGCGGCGCTCCTCCCACGGCCACCCCTCGCCAGATAAAGGTATTGAGCGCGAACAACGCCAGGATCAACCCCAGATACGTGAGCTTCCGCCGCCGTGCCTGCCGTTGCCAAGGATTGGACATGGGATGATCTCCTCGTGTACTCGCCCGCGGGTTGCGCGCTAAACCGTTCGCCGCGGAACGACTTACCCGGCCACTTCCTTCGCCTTCATCAGGTAATACGCCAGCAGCCCCCAGGGAAGCAAATAGCCCAGCAGCAGCACGCCATTCAACGCCAGGTGCGACATGGATATATCAAATCCTTCCGCCAAGTATGCCGTCCAATCGAAGCGCTCTACGTCGGGGATGATCGGCAGCAGCACATGTTGGAGGAACCAGCGATGCGCCTCGTCCAAGGCCGCGGCGGCTTGGGCGGTGGGGGTTTGCTCCAATGGCAGAAACAGCCGTTCGCGGTGGAACAACCGGATCAGCGATTCGCCCGGACCACCCCCTGGCGTGATCCCTTGGGCCAGTTCCGTCAGATAGCCGCGCAGCAATCCCGTGGCGAACAAGAACATGGCGCATAACCAGCTGATGATGCTGCTCAAGTAGGTGCTGCACGCCACGGCCACACCGATGACCAGGCACAGACTAAACCACAACCCCGCGACCGCCTTGAAGAAATTAACGCTGAACCATCCTTCCGCCCAAACCAAGTACAGATCATGCTTGGCGACGCCGATGTATTGTCCTTCTTCCTCACATTTCAACTGGAGCCGCAGGGGGACGGCGTCAGCGCGCGGGGCGGGGGACGCGGCGCGGAACAGGCTGCCAGGGAGGTTGATCGATTGCGTGCGTCCCCCCTGGACCAGGCGCGTTTCCTCATGGATGCCGAACTCCTCGGCCAAGACAGCCAGACGTTCCGGCGTCAGCGGCTGGGCGTCTCGTTGGCGGCGGTATTCGGCGGCGCGGCGTGGGTCCCAACGCGGCGTCGTGAAGGTGAACGTACACAACACCCCCTGCCCTTCAATGCGCGATCGGCTGGTGCGGAACAAGACCAAGGCAAATTCGCAAGGGACGACCTCACGCTCCGCCAGATCGTCGGGCAGCTCGGTGAAATTCCAGACGGCTCGGTGCCTGCCGCGGGGACCGCCTCGGATGTAGCGGCGATAGTCCCAAATCTCGATCAATTCCCCCTGAAAATCGGTGCGGGCGCCGGCGTGTAGCTCCAACTGACCATAGATCGGCAGCCGAGCGCGCGAACTCTCGAAGGCGGCCTCCGGCGCGATTCCCCGCCATAGGAAGATCAAGCCGGCCAGGCTCAGCACCAGTAAAATGACGGTGGCCAGCCCTAAATAGCCCAGAAACCGCCCCGCCACGATCTCGAAACGTTCGACCGGCTTGGTGACAATGGTATGGATCGCCTGACTGTGGATGTCACTGGGCAGCCCGGACGCCGCCATTAGCCCCAGGGTGATCAGCAGCAACGGCGTCAGCGCACCGAAGATGACTTGCACATAGGTCCGTACCTGGTCTTCGGGACGATGGGGCAAAAACCAGCTGCCAAAAAGAATGACCAACAGAAAGACCAGATAGACCCATAACCAGCGGCGGCGCAGGGCTTCTTGAAAGCTCAATTGAGCGATGGCCAGAATCCGCCGCCCGCGCCACCGCGGCAGGTCGGCCAAGAACGGCGCCAGCACGCCCAGCAGAGCGCATCCCCCTGCCGCCGTCCACCACCACCAAGCCAACGGCAGCGTCGGCGACGCATGGGATGATAATGGCATATTATTTCCGGTCGAAGCCAGAATTGCTTCCGTCGCTGGTGTGTCATCTAGCAGCCAGAATCCGCCGCCAATGGCATACAGACAAAGAGCGACGCCCAACACCCCGGCGAACCAGGCCGGCTGCCAACGCCGCGCCGTGCCTGGGGGTCGTCCCCGCGCCAGATAATCGACCAGCCAGAACAGCAGGATGAAGACCGCCAGAACGCCGACCACGCGCAGCCAACCCAGCGACATGCCCGGCAGCTCCCCCCACCGCAGCGGTTCGCGTTCGATCACGAGGATGGCAAACATAGTGGACATAAAATAGCTCGTCGATGGCTTGCTCGCTAAACGGGGTTCTACTCTTTCGCCGGGAGATAGCGGCGACCGGGGTGGGCTTTACTCTCGGCGACAATCTTCAGGAATAACTCTTCGAGGGTGGTGGTCGGATGACTGAGGGATTCCAGCTGGCCGCCGTGCTTGTGCAGCACGGCTTCGAGATCATGGCGCAGTTCGTCGCTCAAGCGCAGTCCACTGGCCCGCAGCTCGATGCGCTCGGCATCTTGTAACAGCGTCCGCACGGCCCCCAGCTCTTGCAGCTCGCCGTTGTAGAGTATGGCAATCCGGTCACACACGTCTTGCACGTCGTCCAAGCGATGGCTGCACATCAAGATCGTCTTCCCCTGGCCGCGCAGCTTGAGGATGAGGTCTTTCATCCAGCGCGTGCCGATGGGATCAAGGCCGGAGGTCGGTTCGTCGAGAATGATCAATTCGGGGTCGTTGATCAATGCCTGGGCCAAACCGATGCGCTGCCGCATCCCCTTGGAAAATTCCCTCAAAACACGCTGGCGGTCGCCAGCTAAGCCCACCATCTCGATTAGCTCATCAGCCCGTTTGCGGCGCTGGGCCGGCGGCATGTCAAAGAGCCGACCATAAAATTCAAGCGTCTCATTGGCATTGAGAAACCGATACAGATACGATTCTTCCGGCAAGTAACCAATGCGTTCGTTCTTGTGGACATCCAAGGCGGATTGCCCGAAGACCAAC
>JBKBIP010000003.1:79915-249477 GCA_046297495.1 Gemmataceae bacterium
GCCTCCCCCTGCGTGGGAAAGAGCAAGCCGAGCAGCAGCTTGATGGTGGTCGTCTTGCCGGAACCGTTCGGTCCCAGCAGGCCGAAGATCTCCCCCTGCATGATTTGCAGATTGAGAGCGCGCAGCGCCACCTTCTTCTGCCGGCCCCAGAAATCCCGATAGATTTTCGTGAGGTTGCGTGTCTCAATAATGACATCGTCGGACATGACGGACCTTCAATTGTTCGGCATCAAGCTGTCGTGGTTTCAGGGATTATCGGTTCGCGTCGGAGATCGCCCACGAGCGCGAACCGATCCATCTCAGTAAATGGTACGTTCACCACCCCCAGGGCGTTCGTCTGGGATTCTGTTGGTAGAATATCGCGGAATTGATTTTCTGAACAGCAGCTATCATAAGGAAAGCATGATGGAGCTGGCCGAATTGATCGCCGAATTGTCCCGACCAGAAGCGTATCGGTTCGCGGTGGATCGAGTGGCAGTGTGTCAGACGCACATCTCCGTCGTGTTCCTGGCGGGGCCGTTCGCCTACAAGATCAAGAAGCCGCTGAATCTCGGCTTCCTCGATTTCGCCACGCTAGAGAAACGCCGCTTTTATTGTCAGGAGGAGGTTCGGCTCAATCGCCGCTTAGCGCCGGATGTGTATCTCGATGTCGTTCCAGTGACAAAGGATGGTGACAAAGTTCGGATGGAAGGGACCGGCCCCGCGCTCGAATGGGCGGTCAAGATGCGGCGCCTGCCGGAGGAGGCAACGCTGTTGGCCCGGTTGCGGCGCGACCAGCTCGACGCCGGCCAGCTGCACGCCCTGGCTCGGCACATCGCCGGCTTTCATGCCCGCGCCGCCGCCGGTCCCGAGATCGCCGCCTTTGGCCGGTTCGACGTGGTGGCCGGCAACGCCCGCGAGAACTTCACACAGACGCAAGATCATATTGGCATCACTGTCAACCAGACCGTGCATCAGCGCTTGCGGGAGTTGACCGAACAAGCCCTGGAACGCCTCCGCCCCCTGATCATGGCGCGGGCCGAGCGCGGCGAACCACGCGACACACACGGCGACTTGCACCTCGATCATGTCTATTATTTCCCCGATCAGCCGCCGCTGGGCGATTGGGTGATCGTCGATTGCATCGAGTTCAACGAGCGCTTTCGCTACGCCGATCCAGTGGCGGACATGGCCTTTTTGGTCATGGACTTGTCCCTGCATGGCCGGCGCGACCTGGCCCGGTCCTTCGCCGCCGCCTATTTCGCCGCCGCCGGGGATGGGGAAAGTGAGCAATTGCTGCCGTTCTACGCCGCCTACCGGGCCATGGTCCGCGCCAAGGTCAAGGGGATGACCGCCGCCGAGCCGGAAGTGCCCGAAGCCGACCGGCAACGCGCGGTCGGCAAAGCCCAAGCCTATTGGCTGCTGGCCCTGACGGAATTGGCGGAACCCAAGCGCCGTCCTGGTCTGCTGCTGGTCGGTGGACTGCCGGGGGCGGGGAAATCGACGTTGGCCCACGCCTTGGCGGAGCGGCTCGGCTGGCATGTCATCCGCAGCGATCTGGTCCGCAAGGAATTGGCGCGGCAAGCGGGATACGCCCCCCAACCGGAAGCCTTCGGCACGGGCATTTATGCTTCGGAATGGACGACGCGCACTTATCAAGCATGTCTGCGCCAGGCTGAGAATCGCTTGCGCGATGGCCAGCGCGTGTTGATCGATGCCAGCTTTCGCGCCGAGGAACATCGCCGCTGGTTCCTGGATGCGGCGTCCCGGCTCGGCGTGCCGGGGCTGCTGCTGCTATGTCAAGCTGACCCGGAGGTCATTCGCCCGCGCCTGGCCCAGCGCCGCGACGACCCCTCCGACGCCGATTGGGACATTCACCAGCAAGCCGCCGCCCGCTGGGAACCCGCCAGCCCCGCCACGCAACGACATTTGCACATCATCGACACCAACGGTGACGTGAGCACGGCACTGGAGCAGGCGTTGCGCGCGGTAGAGGGATGTCTGGGATAGCGCAAGGAGAACCATCGCTCGAATTTCTCTTGACCGTGGCCCCTTCCGGCCCGACGATGCGCTGATACCTGCCGAGAAATATTCAACCAAGGAGAGACCGCTCATGAAAGCAAGGCATACCTCACTGGCCGTGCGGCTGGGAGTGCTGAGTTTAGGTCTGGGTCTGCTCGCGGACCGCATCGCCGCCGGGGAACCGCCCGCGCCGGAAGCACGACAGCTAATTATCATTGACGCCCAAGGCAAGGAGCAAAAAGTCAAAAGCTGGCAATTCACCCAGGGGACGCGGCGGCTGGCGTGGCTGGCGCCGGCCGTGGCGCCGGTCAAGCCGGATGATCCCAAGGCGGCGCCGAAAACCGTCGCCGGCCCCGAAGCCCTGGTTTTCCGGGAAGAGAACTCCACCACTTTCGTCGAAGGGATCGAAACCTTGATCCCGCTGGATCGGTTGCGCTCAATCACCTTTGACAACGACAAGCAAAGCGTCACGGTTCAAGTCTCGACCGGCGCCGCGGCCAAGGAAGTTGTCGAGGTCCAGGGGACGACCAAATATCGCGGCATCAACAAGCTGACCATCGAGGCCGAGGTGGACCTGGGCGAGCTGGGCATTGCCGAAGCGAAATTTCAAGGGGGCGCCCCGCAAGGCGGTATTCGCGGCTTGACATTCCCCATCATCCAGGCCGTCGCCGCTGACCCCATGCGGCCGCTGGCGAAGATCACCGCCACTGACAAGGGCACGCACGAAGCGGCGGGGCTGCAACCGCTCTACCGCCTGGCTGATGGTCGCGAACGCCTCATTCCCCTATTGATGTTCAAGAAAACGGTCAAGATCGACCTAGCTAAATTACGCAACCTGCGTCACGTCGAAAGCACCGACCCCGACGGCGGCAGCAGTTGGATCGTTACCCTGCACGACGGTGCCGAACACACGCTGACCTTGCTGCCGATCATCTCTCTGGAGGACGGCCAAGAAGCGAAACTGATCGGCCTCGTCGGCACCGTTCCCGCCGGCTACAAACTGTTCCCGCTGCACACCATCGCGGAGGTGCAATTCGAGAGCAAACCGGAGGTGAAAGAGGAATAGGGGATGGTTTTCGGCCAGATGCCGCGCGGGTTCCTGGTTTCCGAGCAAGGGAGCGCTATGGTAGCGTGGCCAGTTCACGCTTACAATATGATGAAAGTGTCTTGGGCCAGGGATGAAAGTAATTCCGATCCGTGGTATTAACCCGCATGGCTTCTTTCGTGGATGTTCCCGATCTACCCGAGGCGGTGGTCACCAGTCCCTCGGACCTTGCCGCCTGCTGTCAAGAATTGGCACGCAGTCGGCATTTTGGCTTCGACACGGAATTCGTCGGCGAGGACACCTATCATCCTCATTTATGTCTGGTGCAAGTCGCCACCGCCGAGAAATTGTGGCTCATCGACCCCTTGAGCGCCGGACCGCTCGATGATTTTTGGCAGTTAGTGGTCGATCCTCAGCATGTGGTCGTCGTCCATGCGGGGCGCGAGGAAGTGCGTTTGTGCCAGTTATGGACGGGACACGCACCCGGTAATCTGTTTGATCTGCAATTGGCGGCGGGGCTGGTGGGGTTGACTTATCCGCTGGGTCATGCCGCTCTGGTTCATCAGGTGCTCGGCACTCAGATTAGCAAAGGGGAAACGCTCACCGAATGGCGCAAGCGGCCGTTGACCCGGCAGCAAGTGCGGTATGCGTTCGATGACGTGCGTTTTTTGCTACCTCTGTGGCACGCGCTGCGCCAGCGTCTTGAACAGTTGGGACGTGGCGACTGGGCGCGGCAAGAGTTCGAGCGTCTGACCGTCAACGCAATCCCCGAGGAAACCACCAATGAAAAATGGCGCAAGCTGCGTGGCTTGGGCGCGCTGGACCGGCGGCGTCTGGCCATAGTCCGGGCATTGTTCAACTGGCGCGAGGAAGTTGCCCATCGCGTCAACCGCCCGCCGCGCACCATCGTCCGCGATGACCTATTGGTGGAAATCGCCCGCCGCAACCCGCATGGCTTGCGCGATCTGCAAGTCGTGCGCGGCCTGGCCCGCCGCGACCTGGACGCGATTCTGGAAGTCGTGGAACAAACCCACGCCTTGCCCCTCGAACAATGTCCCACCGTCGCCGAACGCGATCAGGACCCGCCGCAAGTGGGGCTGGTGGTGGGTTTGCTGCAAGCCGTGCTGGCCGACTTCTGCGCCCGGAACCGACTGGCGAATAACTTGGTCGCCAACACCGCCGACGTCAAATCCCTGGTACGTTCGTATTTGCAACAAGAAGAGCTGACGGATTCGCTGTTAGCCATTGGCTGGCGGCGCGACTATGTCCTGCCTCATCTGCGAGCCGTGCTCGAAGGCCGCCGCGGCGTGCGCGTGGACAACGTGCGTCAGGCGGCGCCGTTGGCGTTTCGGGATGAGGAATGAGAAAAGGACAAGCAATCATCCGCGTCCTTTCGCCTCAGCTTTTGGCCGCGGTCCAGAAACTCGCCGCCACCCCCTGTCCGCCGTTTGATGGTCACAGCGGGGAAACGTGTGGTTCTTGCCCTCTTTGTTTGAGGCGTTCTCGAAGGGCGTGGGCTTGTTTGCGTTTGCCGGCCTGCTCCAGATAGGCGATTTCGTTCTGGTAGCATTGGCGTAAGTGTTCCTCATCCTTGTCGGCCATGAAGCGTTCTTGGGCCGTGTGCAGCCAGCGCAGGCCAGTTGCTTCGTCGCCGATCATCAAATAGGCCAATCCTAAGTTGGCCTGCGCCTCGCCCCGTTCGGGCCAATCGACAGATGCCTGCTCCTCGACCGCTTTGCGCAGGAACGCCAGTCCCTGTTGGATGCTGCCGTCTTCGAGCTTGATGGCTCCCATCAAGGCCAAGGCTGGGCACGAGATGCTCGGTTGGGGCCGGTTGACGAGTTGGACCAACAGCGCCAACGCTGCTTCACGCTGCTTCATCTGCGCGAACACCTGGGCTTGGCGCAGCCGCAAGCGATCCCGATCCTGCTCCTCCAAGGTCCAGGCTTCGGCGTGTTTGAAGGCCAACAGGGCCGCGTTGTGTTCCTGGCGCTCCAATCGGCACCGGCCAATGCATGTCCACACCAGGGCTTCACTGACTACCTGATGAGATGGTTCCTCCTGGTGCGCGGCCCAGCGCACCGGGGAATCGTCCGGGGCGGATAACTCGGGCGTGCCGTTAAACTGTCGTAATTGGTGCTGGGCCAGTGTCGGCCAATCGTTTTGAACGGGGCGCAAGTAGGCGCAGCGTTCCCAGAAGCCAGGGTCCAGCACGGGAGCGGAGCCGTTCAGCAAGTTGCTGGCCAGTTCGGCCGCCGATTGCCAGGTTTGCGTGGCGCCGGCATCGTCGCCGCCGCGGCGCTGGGCCTCGCTGAGCAGCAAGAGAATATGGGTCGCCTGATGCGGATAAGCGCGGGCCAGGTCGGCGGCGTGGCGCAAGATTTCCTCCGCCTTGCCCGGCTGATTGATCATGAGCAAAGCCGTGCCGTGCAGATGCGCCGCGTCGATCTCCACGAGGGGAGAACCAGACTTGCGGGGCACCTGGGCGATGAGGGACAGGGCCGCCGCTTCCGTGTACCGCTTGGCTTGCATCCGTTCCACCATTTGTCGGCGGCGTGTCTCATAGTCGGCATGGTGGCGCGGCTGTTGGCGGCGCTCGGCCAGCAAAGCGGACCAACCGGCCTCGGCGCCGCAGCGGCAACATTGCTGGTCATAGACTTCCGCGATCCGTCGCAAAACCGGATGCGCGGCTTGTGCGGCCGTCGATTCGCGCAACACATGCAGGGCGACATCGGGATAGCGCTCGATGTAGCGCCGCGTGGCCGTGGCATGTCCCGCTTGGTGCAGCTCCTGGACGCGATGGAGAAAGGCCCCCGGGGCAATGGCATCTTTATCCGGTTCGGCCAATATCACCCCTTTGCCATCCAGCTGGACGGTTGGCTCCTTGGGCGCGGCGGGGGGCACCTTGGCCGATTGATGGCGCAGAAAAGGGACGGTTTCCCGACATCCCCCGAGCGGCAGCGCCAATAGGGCGGCCAGACAGCCTACCAGCCAGGCATAGACGGAGCGCTGATTCGCGCGCGGCGGTCGAGTGGCGATCATGGTTAAAAGTCCTTTGGCGTGACCGTGTGAATTCGAAATATCGTCTGACACTTGTTCTCAGGCGGATGGGGGCGTAACGCTTCGTGGGGTAAAAACGAGTTCAACGTCCCATCCGCGTCTGGCGCCAGCGGATGGATGCTCAACTTCTGGACCAAGTCGTGGCTGAGCGTGGCCGACTCAATCGGCGTGAAGAAGATGTAGGGCCGAATCAACAGAATGGTCTCCACACGGCGGCGATCCGTTTCCACGCGGCGAAAGAAAAAGCCGAGATAGGGAACTTTGCCGAGGACCGGATATTCCGAGCGAATGTCGCGCACGCGCTCCTCGATGAGACCGCCAATAGCCACGGTCAAGCCGTCCTTGGCAACCACGGTGCCGGAAAAGGTCCGGCGGCGTACCACGTCCACGGGGACTTCCGTGATGCCTCCCGTCACCGTATTGGGAATCGGAATCGTAGCGCCGTTTTCCCGAATATCCGACGTCTGCTGCGTGATGCGCAGCGTCACGGTTCGGTCGGCGTTGATGTTCGGCGTGATCAACAGCTGCGTGCCGACATCGGTGAGCTGGGTGATGGGGGTGGATTCGATGTTGGTCGCCGTGGCTACCCCCGTGGTCACGATTTGTCCCGGTGTGAACCCGACAGTGATCGGCACGGTTTCGCCGATGAAGATGCGGCTGACTTCATTGTTAGCGGTCAACACCATGGGAGTGGCCACTTCCGTGATGCGGTTCTGGGTTTCCAACAATTGCATGCGCCAGCGAAAATTATCGTTGACGAGCTGAAAGATCAAATGCTGCGGATTCAAGCCGGTCCCTTGCGGATTGATACTCAGCCAGCGCACCGGCGGCCCTCCCCCTTCCGCCGCCAAGGGGGGCAAGATATTGCCGGTAGTAAACTGTCCCGCTGACAGCCAAGCGTTGGCGAATTGCATGTCAAAAATGGAATTAAATAAGTCGGTCAAGTCTAGGCGGAGCACCTTCACCTCTAGCAATACCAATGGCGTGGGCACGTCAATCATGCGGATCAATTGACAAATTTGGGCCATCGCCTTGTGATCGCTGGTCCGCACGGCGATTTGATTGTGACGGCGGATGACGGTGAGATAAATGGTGACGTTTTGATCCCCCGTGGCGCCAGTGGTGGTTTCCGTGGGCGAGGGGAGTCCTTCTCCAATCCCGCCGCCCCCTATCCCGCCAAGGCCGCCCCCAATCCCACCGAGACCGCCCCCAATCCCGCCGAGGCCGCCCCCAATCCCGCCGAGGCCGCCCCCTATACCGCCCGGACCACCGAGACCGCCCCCTATACCACCCAGTCCCGTCCCCAAGCCGCCGCCGAGACCACCACCGATCCCCCCGATGCCCAAAGCGCCAGTCCCGCCCCCCAGTCCACCGCCAATCCCGAAACCGCCGAAGGTGCCAATAGCCCCACTGCGGGCGTCGAGGATGTCAAAACGGGTAAACCGATTCACCAAATCTGTTAGCAAAACATTGTCATTCTGGCCGAAGCTCAAGCGGACGCGTGCGCCGAATAAATCCCGGATGGCCGTGGCCACGTCGAAGGAATTGGGATACAGCAGGGTGAACACCTTGGTCTGCTCCTCGCGGAAGGTGGTCAAATCCTGCAAATACTCGTCGGTCGTGTAAATGGTTTGGATGTCCGAGTGCAAATCCTGACGCAGCAGAAACCCATAAGCCCGCACGATGGCATCAATGACTGCCTGGGGTTGCACGTCGCGCAGATAGAGAGTGATTTCGGTTTGTCCTGCTTGCGGCGAGGCCACGACGCGAAGATGGGTTTGCTGACTGAACAGGCGTAGAACCTCATCGAGAGGAGTAGCGCGAAATTCCACCAGCTCCAGAGGCGGACAAGGACAATGATAGGGGTGCCCCTCGATAGGGGACGTGTGCTCCAGGACTGGCCGCGGCGGCGGAAGTAAGGCGGGCTGCGTCACCGCTGGCGTGGCCGGGGCCTCGAACAAGTCCGCTTCTTGGGGACGAGCGCGCGAAGGTCCGGACGGAGGCCCCAATGGCGCGGCCCTGGATGGTACCAAGGGGGAATCGGCCCACTCTTGTCCGACACACCGAACACCTTCCCAGGCGCCAAGCCATAAAGCAGCGATACACAGCGGACCCAGCGGCCACTGCCTGCTCATTGTCGGACTCCTTTCCGTTGCGAATCCATGTCCAAGCAGTTGAAGGGAAGACCCTACTGCAAGTTGATCGTCTGCTTGCTGGGTTCGATCTCGATCTCCACTCCCAGGCTGCTAATGTCCTTGACGTGTAAAATTAGATTGCCGCCTAGTCCCAGCTTGCTGCCGGAGCGCACCGTCCGCAAACTGCCGTTGATCTCCAACAACGCCGTTGGCGGAGCAAGGCCGCCGAGGACCCGGCCTTTGAGGGTGATCGTGGGCATGGTAGGCCCGGATTCGCTGCCGGGGCCGTTCGTGGGACGATCCAGAATCTCTCGAATTTTCTGACTGGGTTGCGTGGGGTCCCGCGGCGTGGGGGTCTCTTTGCCATTCGCGGGCGGCGGGGCCGTTTTCTTCGGTGCTTCGGGAACGCTCTTGGAATCATTCGGCGCGGTCGGCTGTTGGGGAGCTTGGGAAACACCGACTGGCGCATGCCCCAGACCCCACACCAACACACCGCCGAGCACGAGGCATAGTTTGCTGGATCGGTTCTTCATGGTTCCGTTTCCTCATCGGGAGACAGCCTCTTGGCGAGAGGTCCGCCCGTGTTGTTTTCGAGAATCATCGCGATAATGGAGACCTTCTCGCATAGCAAGACCGTGAATGGATGTCAAGACGAAGCGAAACATGCGTTCAAATAGGGATAAGCGACGCAAGCACTAACGTCGCTTGTCCCTATTTGGACATCGCAAGGTTAGTCCACTTTCCAGATACGCGCGGTTTGATCCAAGCCTCCCGTGGCGATCAGGTCCCCCTTGGGAGAGTAGGCAATGGTGATAAGGCCGCCTTTATGGCCCACCAACCGGCCTTGAGATTCGCCGGTGTTTGGCTCATAGATGCGGCCCGTGCCGTCAAAGCTGGCCGTGGCGACACGGGTTGCATCGGGAGAAACGGTCGCCTGCCGCACGGCTTGCAAGGCTCCCCGCAGTTCGGATAGTTTCTCGTTCGTCTTGTGATTCCAAATGATGCCCTTATTATCATCTCCCGTGGAGACTAACAGCTCGCGTTCCTTGGCGAAGGTGACACCAAAAACGATACCGCCGTGTCCCTTGAAAGTCTGGCTCACGGTGGGCGCGGCGCCGGTTAGGTTCCACAGGCGCACCACCTTGTCATTGCTGCCAGTGGCCAGGAGCTGTCCATCCGGAGAGAAGGCGACACAGAAAACCGGGCCGCCGCTTCCCGAACACACCCCTTTTTCCTGACCGGTGGCCACGTCCAACAAGCGCGCGGTTTTATCGGCACAGCCAACCGCCAACGTCTTGCCATCGGGCGAAAAAGCCACTTGCAGCACCACTTCGGGCAACATCAGCTGGCGGGTTTCCTTACCGGCTTTCACATCCCACAACCGCACGGTCTTATCCACCGAGCCAGTCGCCAACACATCCCCATCGGGCGACAAGGCCCCCGTGGTGATGGCTTCACTATGTCCTTTCATGGTGGACAGCGATTTGCCAGACTCCACGTCCCAGAGTTGGATCGTTTTATCGATGCTGCCCGTCACCAAGGTCTTGCCGTCCGGGGTGAAGGCGACGAACGACACGGGGCCGGTATGCCCTTTCAAAACATGCTGAACTTTCTGTGCCGCGGCATTGCCGCCGCTGAGAATCACGACGACCAACGGGGTCCAAACGATCATCAACGCTTTCCGTCCGATGCTGCGCATGTTGAGTGACATGATGATGTTCCTTGATTGGGAAACCGGAGAATCTGTACTTGCCGTGATTGTCGCACAGTCGCTGACGAGGTCAAGAGGATGGCGCGAGATTCCGGGAACAAGACATGGAGCTACCACGGAGCAGTCAACTGATGTCCCCCCGTGGAGCGGCGCGCGAAATGCAGCCGTCCGATGTCAGTATGTTGCCAGGCCCAACGCGTCAGCGCCAGCGCGTCCTCGACCGATAGCGGATGTTGTGCGTTGTCCAGCAAGGCCGCGCTGCCGGGGTCTGCCACGGCTTGCACGGCGCTGGCGGCTTGGAGTTGCTGCCGGGGAGTGGCTCGTGGCTCCCAGGCAGTTAAGCCGGCGACCGCGCGGGGGTCCAGTGATTGTTCCGTCATGTCACCCAGATGGAAGCCGGCCACGGCATCCAGAGCGGTCTCCAGCAAACGCGCCCGACCATCCTGGCGTAGCGTGTCATGCAAACGCCGCGCGATTTGCCGGGCCAACTCCAAGGCCGAGTCCGCTTCCGTCCATCCTTGCCCCAGCAGTTGCCGCACGGTCGCCGCCAGACCGACCGGCGCCACGAGCACACGAGCGCGGTCGAGCAGGAAACCACTGGTCAAGCCAGGCCGGGCAGTACTCATGCGCCGCAAGAACTCGCGCTTTTGCGTGGCGGCGCTCAAGGCTAAGCGAGCCAAACTCCCTAGCTTGTCCAAGTATCGGCCCGGTTCGGCGGGCGGGCCGATCTGTTCGATGAGCCGCGGCAAGTGCAAGCCGACTGTCATGAGCACGGCGGGATAGCGGCGGTCCATTCCTTCAGCCAGGGAGACAGGCCGGCGCGGCCGGTCGAAGACGAACGCGAGGGGCGCTCCTTCCAAGGCACGGCGCAGCAAGTGAAACAGCCGGCCAGCGCCTGCCGCCGTGAAATCGCGCTCTCCGAGATGCCAGTCCACGCGCCACCGCCAAGCCCCGCCGTCCTCGTCACGACTATTAAATGATAAAAATTGTTCTAGCAATGTCGCTTGAATATCGGCCAGCCGCTCTTGCTCCGGCAGGCGGCGTTGCCCAGCGAACAACGGACCCGTGGTTCGTTCCTCGGCCCAAGCCGGCGGCGTGGCGCAATTCAAATTGATGATCAGACGCAGGGACAAGGAGCTGAGCAAGGTCGGTAGTTGCGATAGCCAGTTCCAGGCCAGGGCTTGCGGGTGGTCGTGTTCGATCAGGTCATATTCCAGGCCGTCCAAAGCCAGGCAAGCGCCGAACAGCCGGCGCGCCGCGGCCAGCGCGGGAAGCAGCGCCTCGGTCCGCTCACCACCGAGCCGGACCGTCCCCGCCGCCAGCTCCGCCGGTGTGTCCAGGTTTCCCAATGTCAATAGACCGTCGTGATGGGCCGCCGCGATGTCCCGGCTGAACACTTCTTGCAGACTGAACCGACGATACACTTCCCCCGCCAGCTGCCAGGCCAGATTCCAAGGAGCGGCACCACTGGCCAAGCATGCGTGAAGGGAAGAAACCGCACTGGGGGATGGTTCCAGGTGAGGAGCACCTGCGGCGACCGACCGCGATGGGGCGAGGTGCTCCGTGAAGGCGGCGGCCAAGGCGGGATAGCCCAGCTCGCGGACCACCTTGGCGGCGATGTCGCGGACTTGGGCGGTGGTGGGAATGGTGTCGCTCAATTCCGTGGTCAGGAAATAGACGATGCCGTCGGTCAGCTCGCGGGCCAGAAAAGCGTTCGGCTGCCCCAATCGCTCGCTGGCAGCGAACAGGTCGCGGCTAATCTCATCGGCCTCAAACGGCACCAACCGGCCATCACGCTTATGGACCCAAACCGGCCCGGCAGCGGCTGCGCGTTCCATCACGAGTGGCGGGACCTCCGGTACAAAGAACAGTTATACTCCGACATGCTAAGCAATCTTGATTGGTCATCCCTTTGCTGTTTTTGCCTGGTTGCCATCCCGGCGCTGCCGCAGCATGGGCCGCAGCTCTTGCACGAAATCGCTGACGTCCTGGAATTCCCGATACACCGAGGCGAAACGGACGTAAGCCACTTGATCGACCTGGCGCAACTGTTTCATCGCCAGATCGCCAATGACCGACGATGGCACTTCGCCGAAGTATTGATCGTACACGTCATTCTCGATGGTTTGCGCCATTTGTTCGATTTGGGCGTCGGTGACGGGCCGTTTGTAACAAGCTTTTTCCAAGCCGGCGCGGAGTTTGGCGGGATCGAACGGCTCTCGGCGGCCATCGGTCTTCTTGATCACCTTGAGGGGCACGTCCTCGAGGTGCTCGACGGTCACCACCTTGCGCTGGCAATGACTGCAACAGCGCTTGCGGCGAATGGGGAAATCCCCATTTTGGCTGCGCGAGTCGGTGACTTCAAAATTACCCTTCCGGCAGTACGGACACTTCATGGACAGCGCGGCTCCCTGCACTTCGGGGGCGACGATGACATATCTTAGCACGGAGTTTGAGGACCTGGCAATTATATTACACCGGCAAACCCGATGGTGAAGCCGCGACCGTTAGGGAGCGGAACTCGGACCATGTTGATTGCCGGAGTAAGAAAAGCGCAGAAGGGAAACGGCAAGCGTTTCCGAGCAGAAACGCGATCAAATGACGAGGACTTGATAACCCACGCTGGGGAGGCGCTTCACGAAACTTCAATCGCATTGGCGGCGATGGGGAGTTTCGTGGCCGTCATCACGGCCTGTTGCGCCAGTTGCTTGGCGTGGTACGTCCGGCAATGTCCCAGCAACACCAGGCCATCGCCGCGCCAATCGAGGTGAAAATCGTGGAGCCGTCCACTCAGCTGATTTTGAATGGCGATCTCGAGTTGTCGCAAGTTCGCGGACACGCTGGCGTTTTCGCCTGGTGTCAGTGCCATGATTCATCCTCACTTCCGCGGTTGTGGCATTCCGTGGCCTTGGGGAGAGCAACTCATCCTAAGTTCGCAAGGGTTCAACCAAGTCGGGAATACCAAGCCGGCCCGCTTGGGGCCGGCTTGGCTATGGCACGGGTCGTTCATTAACTGCTGGTGCTATTATACGCACTCAGACAAGACGCAAGGAACATTACAGGACGTTTCCACCCTGTTCGCGGCGGAAAGATCGGCGAATTCGGCTCGCCGTTGATGCACTTCACTCCGATCGACGCTAACCGTGGGGGGTGCTTGGATGCCAATGCGGACCGTTTTGCCCTGGATGGCGGTGATCATCACGCGAATGTTGTCACCGATCACGATTTCCTCGCCCACGCGCCGGCTCAGTACCAACATTTTTCCTACCTCCATGTCTGGCAAGCGCGTCCCGATTAATCGATTCAATTGATCGCGGCTGTAGGCTTGCACCCTAAAAATAGAAACCCCCCACAGTGCGGTAGGTACGCACGGTAGGGGGCTGTCATAACCCTTGAAATCCGTCCACCCTTCACGCGTGGAGTCGAGGGTTAAGATAAAGAATTTGCCGCACCAAGTCAAGCCCTGTTTTGGGAACGCGAGCGGAGCGGCTGCGCCCCTGACGGGCGCGACGTGCTCGTGGGGATGATCACTGCCAGAGGTGATGGATCATTTCACTTCACCTTTGGAGTCGAAAACGGGAAAAAGGGGGGTGGGGTGGAATGGAACAATGAAAAGTCTCGTTTCTGACCCTTTCGGTAGTGTACAATAATTTAGTATAACTTGCAAGTGCAATTGGCCGGGGTGGGGGCGCAGGACATGGTTCGCGAGCCAATCCCCGTAGGGACTACAGCTTCAAGTCAACACAGCCATCAGGAGTGAATCAACCGACAGATTCACACCCGCTATTCGCATCAACTCGGTGCGCGAAAGGATGATGAATCCAATCAATCCGACATTCACTCCGCCCTTCAAAATTGTCCCGCGAACATGTTGAACTCCAGGTAGTGCAGATGTTGATACAGTTCGTTTTCCTGTAACAACTCCCGGTGCTCGCCAGTGGCTTCGATCTTGCCTTCGTGCAGCAGGAAAACCAGGTTGCAAGAACGGATCGTCGGCAGGCGATGGGGGAGGAATATCGTCGTCCGGCCTGGCAAGACGCGCATGTACGTATCATCGAGCATGGTCTTGGTATCTTCGTCGAGCAAAGCGCCTTGCGGTTCCTCGATGATGAGCAAGGCTGGATCGCGCAAGATGGCGCGGGCCAGGGCGATGCGGAACTGCTCCCCCAAGCGCAGCGGGTGCCCCAGCTCGCCGATGAGGGTTTCATACCCCTGCGGCAATTTCTGGATGAAGTGATGGGCATGGGCAACTTTGGCCGCCTCGATGACTTGGGGCAGGGAATACTTGGTGTTGCCGCAACTGATGTTTTTCATCACAGTGTCGTTAAACACCAAGTTGTGTTGCAGCACGATGGCGCACTGGCCGCGCAGTGACTCAAAGGTGACGAAGCGCAAGTTGTGCTGGTCGATGCGGATTTCGCCGGAGGTTGGATCAAGAAAGCGCGGGATCAAGTAAACCAAGGCATGCTTGGCCATGTCATCGGGTCCGACCAGGGCCACCCGCTGGCCGGCGGCGATGCGCAGCGACACCCCTTGCAGCAGCCGGCGCCCGGTTCCAGACTCGCGCAAGGTGATGTTGTCGAACTCCAACAAGTGACGCATGCGCGGTAGTGGTTCGGCGCCAACCACCTGGCCAACCTCGCCGGGCCGGTCCAGGAACTGAAACAGAATGGCCGCCGATTCCCGTCCCCGGCGGAGAAAGCGCCGGTGCTCCAGCCAATTGTCGAGCGGCCAATAAAGACTCACCAGAGCCGTCACCAACACGATGGCGCTGGGCACGCTCAGGTTGCCTTGTAGCACGCTCAAGCCAGCGACATAAAGAAGAACCAAAGCCGACAATAAACCAAGAAACACCAGCAACGGCGTGTAGATGGCGGAACCGCGGAAGCGCTGGAGATGGGTCTTGGCGTACTGCGCTAATTGGCGCTCCACCCGCGCTTGATTGTACAACTCCATCAGGTAACACTTGACCAGGCGCAACATCATGAGGCTTTCTTGCAACAGCGCCAGGTGATTGCCCGCCCGTAGCGTGGCGGCGGTCTCCTGTCGGCGGAAATAAGCGGCCAGCTGTCCGCCGACCAGCCAAACCAGCAGGGCGAACAACAAGAACGCCAGCGCCAGCCAGAAATGAACCAATAACGCGAAGGCCAGCAACAAGGCGAATTTCACCGGCTCGCGGAACACCACTGTCAACCAAGCGAACAAGCCGTCGTGGATCGCCTCGACGTGGCGCGTGAACATGCTGGCCGCCTCGCTTGGCCCCAGCGCCCGAATGGCCAAGGACCCCAGGCGGAAGGTGTGATGATAGATCAAGCGGCGGAGGACGGTAGTGGCTTCCAAGGTGGCAATGGCGGCCTGGAAGTTCATCAGGAACATCAACAACGCCCGTCCCAAGGCGACCACGATAGCCACGACGAGCAAGCCGGTGAGATAATACCAGTTCGGCCACTCCGCGTCGCCGTACTTCCACATCCACGGGTTCCAGGCCGCCATGCTTCCTAGCAGTCGGCCAAAGATTGGTCTTTCCGTGCGGGCCACCAGGCTGAGCACGCCAAAGCTCGGCGGCGCGGCATCTCCCGACAACGCCTGCATCGTGCGCTCACGGTACACGTTCGCTGCCTCGTCGCCGACACGCCGTTGCAATTTCACATAGATGACCGCCCGCCAGCGCGGTTCCTCATCGCGTGTCCGTCCGGCGGGTTGCGTCTGGACCAGTTGGGCTGCCAAGATCTCGTCCGTCGTAAAGCCGCTCAACGCCGCGCGGCGTTGTTCCTCGGACAAAGTGCTCCAGAAGCGTTGAACATCAGCGCGTTCTCCCGGAGTCGATTCGGCGAAGGTGAGCATCCGGCCGCGATGCACCATCAGATCGGCGAACAGCCCCAGCACCATGAGGAGGGCCACATAGAGCACCCCCGTCAAAACGGCGGACCCCAAGGCCAGCCACTTAGCCACCGGCTTGTAATTGAGATACCGACGAGCACGGGCAAAAGCGGCGCGTTCCACGATGTCCTGCCATTGCTAAAGGAGTGGCGGTGAATAGATCCAGGTCTTGCCGTCGTCATCCGCCGACGCCTGCGCCGGCTCACGCGGCTGCTCGGCAACTCATGCGAACCGATCAAGTCACCAAGCTCAATCGTCTTGATAGTCTAACCAGATGTCGCATTCACGCCAAGTCCCGGTCCTCGAAGAGAATCAAGCCGAATAGTAAGGCGATGGCCGCATAGAGGAGGGAATACAGTGTCACCGATACCGCGTAAAGCGCGAATGGTCCTAGCTCCAACGGCTGATCGCGGACGATGGCGGGGCCGAGATGGAAAAACTCCATCGCCGGCAGCACCGTATCGACCAGGCGCGTCAGGAATTGAATCAAATCCAAAGTCACACTGGCAGCGCCAGGTTGGTCACCGAGCAGAAGCTCTTGTTGCCGTTGGCTGACTTGAAGCAAAATCGGCGCAAGATGCCCCAGGAAGAAGATGACCAAAATGATTGTTAAATTGACCAGCATCGGCAGGCGCGTGGCCAGGGCGCAGGCGATGGCCGCCAAGATCAACGCCTGGCCACAGACCATGATCAAGCCGAGGTTCGTGGACAAGGCCGGTGCCCACCACGAAGCCGATCCCTGCGTGAAACTCGCGGCCTCTCCCGCTGGCATTAGCACGGTCCAGAACCACTGGACGCTAGGATGCAGCTGATCGCGCAAGGGGTCCAGGGCTGGCTCGCCGTCCAGCAACGGCTTGAAATACATGCCCCACTGCAAGAACCAGCCGATCAGGACCGCCAGCGCCAGGGCCGACAACATGATACCCCAGAACTTTCCCAACAAGAATTGGCGGCGCGACACCGGCTTACTGATCACGGTGATGGCCGTCCGTCCTTCGATTTCCTCACTGATGGACTGACAAGCCGTGATTACGGCAAAGGCGGACGCGGCCAACATGATGACATCATAGCCCAGCTGTTTCATCATCAAAAAATCGCCGCCGGGCACTAGCGTCAGATACGGGAGGAACATCGAGATGGCGATGAGCACGACGGCGGCGACCGCCAGCAACCAAAACAGCGGCTGCCGCAATCCCTCGCGGAAGGCCGCCAGCGCCACGGCCCCCCCGCGCGGCCACCACCGCGCCAGGGCCGCCGCCAGCAGAATGAACCCGGCGATAGTGAGCTGCGCTTGGAGAACGGCCCCATAGCACAGGCCCCAAAAGCGTAAGCGTTCCGGTTCCTGCACGAAAGCCAGGAACAGCGCCAGGAGCAATCCCAGGCCAGCCCAGGTTGCCAAGAACAAACCGCCGAACCGTAGCCGTTGCTTCCCCGTCAGCGACCGCGCCTTGGCCTTGTCCCTTTCGAGGACCACCGCCAACCAAGGAAGCGCCGCCAGCAGTTGCGCGGCCACGAGCAGCAAACCAGCGATCCACAGCAGCGGCAAAGACATAGGATGAAGGAATGTCCCATCTGGCGAAGAATCAATACCGAATCTCGAAACCGTGGCAGCCGTGAGGAGTTTCCTCTCGAACCGTGATCTTGTCGATGTTGCGTGCCAGGCGTTGAGCCAGCGCGGTCAGGAAGGCGTCCACTTGATCTGCCGCTCCTTCGGCCACCAGCTCTACGTCGCCGCCGGGCAAGTTGCGCACGTAACCAGTCACCGCGAAGCGCTGAGCGACGTGCAGGGCCGTATAGCGAAAGCCCACGCCTTGCACCCGTCCAGAGTAACGCACCTGCTTGGCGATGTTCATGAGAAGCGCTCACCTTACGCCACGGGTTCGCTTATGGTTCATTGCGATAGCCGGGAGGCGTGCCCCAGTGCAGCTTGTCGCGCAACGTGTGGTAATAGCTGCGACCTGGTACTTTCACCAGGGAAAAACAGACCGCCGCCTGCCGGACCGTCACGCGATGCTCCGTTGTCACCGGAATGATTTCCTGGCCATCGAGGATCAAGGCGGCGCTGCCGTTCGAGGCCCGGCGGATGGCGATGGTGTATTCCTTATCGGCGGCATCGACCAGGGGACGATGCGTCAAGCTGTGCGGCGAGATCGGCGTGATGACGAATGCCAACAATTCCTGGCTGAGAATCGGTCCCCCCGCTGACAGATTATGCCCCGTGGAACCGATGGGCGTGCTGATGATCAAACCGTCGCTGCTGTAGCGTGAGACCGTTTCGCCGTCGATTGCCAAGTCCAGATCAATCATGTGATAGGGGGGGGCCGTGTGGATGACGACTTCATTCAAGCCGAGATAGGTCCATTTTTGTCCTGCTAATGTCACACAGCATTCGTACATGAGATGGGAGGTGGTGCGATAGTCCCCTTGGAGCACTTGAGGCCAGCAGGAGCGCAGCTCGTCGGGGCTAAGGTCGGCCAAGAAACCCAGACGCCCGAGATTGACGCCGAGGATCGGCTTTTGCTGATAGCCCATTTGCCGAGCCGCCCGCAAGATGGCCCCATCGCCGCCGAGCACCAAGGCCAAATCCGCCGCGACGCCGCTCAGATCTCGTTCCTGAAGCAAATCAAAGACGACAATCTCACACTGCTCGGCCAACAAAGGCAACAACCGATCCGCCTCGGCCCGCACGCCGGGTCGATGGGCGTTTCCCAAAACGAGCAGCTTCAGCGGCAGATGGAGGTCTCCTTATGGAACTGATTCACGAACCCAAGCCGGCTGCGGGGCCGCCGGTCCTAAACCCAAGCCGGCTGCGGGGCCGCCGGTCGCCACGCGACCGGCTTGGGGAAATTGGTCTGATCCTTCAACTCACTCTCAACGCCGACGATTCCACGTCATCAGCGGCGGCGCGGGCGCGGCGGACGGCGGCGCAGATGCCGTCCACATCGAGGCCCAGATCGGCCAGCAGCTCGCCTCGTTCGCCATGCTCAATGAAGCGATCGGGTATGCCCAGGCGCACGACATGGCGCGTGTCCAAGCCGGCGCTGTTGGCTGCCTCCAACAGGGCGCTGCCGAAGCCCCCTTCCAAAGTTCCTTCCTCTACGGTGACAACCAGCGGCAGTTGTTCGACGGCCCGCAGCAGCGTTTGCTTGTCGATGGGCTTGGCGAAGCGGGCGTTGATGACGCCGATTTCCAAATTCTCCTGACGCAGCCGCTCCGCCGCCTTGACGCAGGTGGGGAACAAGCTGCCGTAGGCAACGAGGACACCGTCCACGCCCCATTCATAGACTTCCGCTTGCCCCAGCTCCAGCGGCGCCACGCCGCGTTCGACGCGCTCGAGGTTGGCCTTGGGATAGCGCATCGAAATGGGGCTGGGATGATTCAGGGCAAAATTCAACATGGGGACCACATCCAGCTCATCACCGGGAGCCATGACCACGAAGTTCGGCAGCAAGCGTAGATAGGTGGTGTCGAAGACGCCGTGATGCGTTGGGCCGTCGGGACCAGTCAAGCCAGAGCGGTCCAAACAGAACGTCACCGGCAGATTTTGCAAGGCGACTTCTTGGAACAGTTGATCGTAAGCCCGCTGGAGGAAAGTCGAGTAAATGGCGGCAATCGGCTTCATGCCGGCCTTGGCCAAGCCGGCCGCGAAGGCCACCGCATGGGATTCGCAGATGCCGGTGTCGAAAAAGCGGTCGGGGAAGTTGGCCCGCACTTTTTCCAGCTTGTTCCCTTGACACATGGCCGCCGTGATGACCGCGACTTGGGGATCGTTCTCCATCGCTTGATGGATGGCCGTGCTCACCGCGTCGGTGAAGGCCTTCGAGCCGCCGCGCTTGAGCGATAGGATGGTGCGCTCCGGGCCGACTTTCTCGAAGACTGGCGGCGTGTGGTAGGTGACGGGGTCCTCGCTGGCTTGCGGCACGCCATGCCCCTTCTCGGTGAGCACGTGCAGCAGGACGGGGCCTTGTTGTTCTTTGACATCCCGCAGCCAACGGCGCAGCGTGGGCAAGTCGTGGCCGTCGATGGGGCCGATGTAGCGGAAGCCCAATTCCTCGAACAACATGCCGCCAGTGAAAACGGCCTTCATTCCCTCCTTGATCTGCCCCAAGGCGTGGGTGGCCATCTCGCCGACCAATGGCACCCGCGCGATCAGGTCGCGCACGTGCCGCTTCGAGTCTTGATAGAAATTCGTCAGCCGGGCGCGATCCAAACATTGAGCCAATGCGCCCGTGCGCGGGCAAATCGACATCTTGTTATCATTCAAGATCACCAGCAGGTTCTTTCCCAAGCCGCCGGCGTTGTTCAAGGCCTCGAAGACGATTCCCGATGGCAGGGCGCCATCACCGATGACCGCGACGCTATGCCGGTCGCCACGCCCCAGCAGGTCATCGCCGACCTTCAGGCCGAGCGAACAAGAGATGCTGCATCCCGCGTGTCCGGTCATGAACAGATCATAGTCGCTTTCGTTGGGGTTGGGATAACCCATCAGCCCGCCGCGCGTGCGCATGGTGCTGAAGCGCGGATAGCGGCCCGTAATCAGCTTGTGCGGATAGATTTGATGGCCGGTATCCCAGATGAGGCGATCCTTGCGGAAATCGAAGGTGAGGTGCAAGGCCAAGCACAGTTCCACGACGCCAAGATTGCTGGCGAAGTGGGCCGAGCGGATGCTGAGCACGCGGACCAACTCGTCACGCATCTCCTGCGCGAGCTGCGTGAGCTGCTCGTCCGTGAGCTTATGCAAGTCTGCCGGCGACTGAATCTCAGACAATAGAATGCTCATCATCGCTCCCTTTACGATTAACACCGGCCTAGAGCCGAACGCTAGATCCCTTCACGCCGTCCCCATGGCCGAATCCTTAGTGTGTTCTATTTCTCTCGTTCCCGCTCCGCGTTTTTGGTCTGGCGCGCCTGCGGCGCGCCTCTAATGTTTCCTTTCCAACACGAACCCCACTAGCTCCCGCAAGCGTTGGCCGCGCGTGCCGAGGGGTTTGATGTGTTGGCACGCCTCCTTACCGAGCTGCTTGGCGCGTCGGCGACTTTCCCTGACTCCCAAAAATCCAGGATAAGTTAGTTTACCGCGCTCGGCGTCTTTTCGCACCCTCTTGCCAGTGACATCGGCGTTCCCTTCCACGTCCAGCAAGTCGTCGGTGATTTGGAACAGCTGTCCGAAACAGCGTCCAAACGCATCCAGACAAGCTAACAAGTCCTTGTCAGGCCCTCCTTCCTGTTCGCCTTGAGCCGACCAGATACCCAGGTGCAAGCACGAGCGAAACAACGCACCGGTCTTGCGCGCGTGGATGTTTTCCAGGTCGGCGAGTTCTCCCCCTTGATGTTCCCAGGCCAGATCCTCGACTTGGCCGCCGACCATGCCCGCCGCTCCCGCGCCGCGGGCCAATTCCTGGCAGCAGGCAGCCGCCGTGGTCGGCGGATAATTCTCCGCCAACACCTGGAAAGATAGCGTCAACAACGCATCCCCCGCCAGGATGGCCAAGGCTTCGCCGAACTTCTTGTGGCACGTCGGCTGGCCGCGGCGCAGGTCATCGTTGTCCATCGCGGGCAAATCGTCATGGATCAGCGAATAGGTATGCACCATCTCAACCGCGGCCGCCGCCGGCAGCGCTCGATGAGGCTGGCCGCCGCTCGCTTCCGCCGCCAGGATGACCAACAAGGGGCGTAATCGCTTGCCGGGGGCCATCAAACTGTAGCGCATTGCTTCCAGCAGCGCCGTCGGCGTCCCCACGCCGCCGCGCAAGATGGCCTGCAAGTAGCCATCGACCATCGCTTGATGATCGCGCAGATAACTGGCAAAGTCACTGGACAAATTCTTCTCATCTCCCTTACCATGGCGCGCTGAGATCTTTCCGCTCTTCATTATCCCGCCAATCGCACAGCCAAGCCACGGTAAGGATGTTCTGGTTCACTCCTAAAACGCCAGAGGGCGGTAAAATGTAGCGATTCAACATGATGGGGCAAAACGATAATCCTGATAAAATCGGCGGATTTATCATGTCGAAACGTTCAAAACAACTCCTCTCCATCCCCATTTTTCTTGCGGCGTTTGGTGTCTTTCTTGTCGGCATCCACGGCAGCGACGTGGGTGAACGGCTGCGTCAGCGGTTGGCCCTGCTCGTCCACGCCGGTCAGCAGCAGGATGCGCTGCTCGGCCTGTTGCAAGATGGCGTAGCAATGCTTGAGCAAGCCGATTCCGTGCTCATAATGCGCCAGCGACTCTTCCAACCCGATCTGGCCATCTTCCAGCTCACGGACGATCCGCTCCAGCTCGGTCAGTGCTTGCTCGAAAGTTCGGTCTTTCTCAGGAGAATGATTCATGGTATGTCCGCCGGGAAGGGGAGACCCTCCGTGATCAAGATTTTGGGACGGCGGTTTCCTGAGCCACCGGCGCTTCCTCGACACGACTCACGATCTGGCCGTGCTGCACGGTGGTCACCAAACGATCACCTAGCTTCACCTGTTCCGCGTCACGTATCACGACTCGATCTGCCTCTCTTCGTGTAAGACTATAACCCCGCGCCAAAACATTCAAGGGGCTTAGGGTTTGCAAACGCCCCGCCGCCGCTTCCAGCAGCGTTTGCGCCCGTTGCAGGCGCTGGCGAAGGGCCCGTTGGAGCCGTTGCGCCCAATCGTCGAGCCGCTGTTCCTCGGCGTGAATCCGCTCCAACGGCAAGCGAAAGACGCGACGCTGGGCCAAGTCGTCCAGCTGCCAGCGCGCTTGAGCCAACCGTTGCCGCAGGCTGTCCGTCAAGGCGCGATGTAGCTCGGTCAAGCCCTGCGTCATCTCCCGCAGGTCGGGCACCACCCGAGTAGCCGCCTCGCTAGGGGTAAGCGCCCGCACGTCAGCCACCAAATCGGCGATGGTCACATCGACTTCATGCCCCACGGCACTGACAATCGGTACGCGCGATTCATGGATCGCTTGCGCCACCGGCATTTCATTGAAGGCCCATAAGTCTTCGAGACTGCCCCCCCCTCGACCGATGATGGCCACGTCAATCGGCACGCCGCCGGCCTGATGAATCTGGTTGATCCGTCGAATGGCCGCCGCGATTTCCGCCGCCGCTCCCTCCCCCTGCACACGCACCGGACAAACCCAAATTTCAACCACTGGCCAGCGTTTCGTCAAGATTTCCAACATGTCACGCACCGCCGCTCCGCTGGGGCTGGTGATCAAAGCCAGCCGGCGCGGGACACGTGGCAGCGGTTTCTTGCGGCGTGGATCAAAGTAGCCGAGCTGAAACAGCTTCTCCCGCAGCTGCCGCAACGCCAATTCCAGGGCGCCAATCCCCTTGGGCTGCATCTCCTCAACGATGAATTGATAGTCGCCGCGCGGTTGATACACCGACAACCGACCCCGAGCCACAATTTCCAAACCGTCGCGCAGCTCAAAGCGCAACCGCATGGCGACCCCGCGCCAGATGACCGAACGCATCTGCGCCTGCGCGTCCTTCAAAGTGAAATACAGATGTCCCGACGCGGGCCGGGCCAGGTTGGACACTTCCCCTTCGACCCAGACTTGGCCGTAGGTTTCCTCGAGCAGCTCCTTGATTTCCTGAGTCAATTCGCTGACCGTGCGGACGTGGACACCTTTGGGCAGGAATGGCGCGGACATCGACTAGGTTTCCCCTAAACAATGGTAGTGGAAATCGGTATCGGTCTCATCGATTCCGGCGCCGACTCAGGGAGCGTGCGCGAGCCGATGAATCCCCTTCTCAATCCACCCACCCCCTAGCACGCGTTCGCCATCGTAAAAGACGGCGGCTTGTCCCGGAGTAACGGCGCTTTGCGGTTCGACAAACCACACCTCGGCGCTACCATCAGGCAGGGCGCGGACCGTGGCGGGGGCGGCGGGGTGGCGGTAGCGAATCTTGACCTGGCAGGGAATCGGCGCGGCGGGGGCATCATCCACTAGCCAATTGACCAACGCGGCCCGCAAGCCATCCGACAATAGCTCATCGCGGTCGCCTACGACGACGGTGTTGTCTTCGGGAACGATCTGGAGCACATAGCGGCGTTCCCCAGCGGCGAAGCCCAACCCCTTGCGCTGGCCGATGGTGAAATGCTCGATGCCGGGATGGGGGGCCAGCACCTGACCGGATGTGTCCACGATATGTCCCGCCGTGACCTTCTCCGGGCGGCGCTCGCGGATCAAGCGGGCGTGGTCGCCATCGGGGACGAAGCAAATTTCCACGCTGTCGGGCTTACCGTGAACCCCTAACCCCGCTTCCCGCGCCAGGGCACGCACCGCTTCCTTGCGATAGCCGCCGATGGGAAAGAGGATGTGGGGCAAGATACTCCGCCGCAGACCGAACAAGACATACGATTGATCCTTGTCGGCATCGAGGCCGCGGCGCAATTCCATTTGTCCCTCACATGACACAAGTTGGGCATAGTGGCCAGTGGCCACGAAGTCGGCGTCGAGCTGCTTGCCGTAAGACCAGAGCTTGCCGAACTTGAGCCAGTTATTGCACATGACGCACGGATTCGGCGTGCGCCCAACCAAGTATTCATCGGCGAAGTAGTCGATAATCCGGCCAAAGTCGTCCTCAAAATCCAGGGCGTAGAACGGAATGTCCAAGCGATCCGCCACGCGGCGGGCATCGCCGGCATCAAGGGCGCTGCAACAGCCCTTCTTGTGATCCGCCCGGCCATCCTCGGCTCCTCGCACGCCGGTGCGCATGAATAGCCCGATGACATCGTATCCTTGCTTCTTGAGCAAGTACGCCGCCACCGAACTATCCACCCCGCCACTCATGGCCAAGACGACACGCGCGGGCATGGCTCCTCCTCGGCAGAAAAAAATGATACGTCGGGTATTATAGCGAAACCAGGCGACGCTCGCCTGCGGCTCACTCGCGAAACGGGGATTTCTCCATCATTATGACAACCGTGCTACTCCCTCTGGTTCTCGGATTTCTGCTCGATCAACTACTCGGTGATCCGCTGCGTTGGCCGCATCCGGTGCGTGCCATCGGGCGCTGCATCACCTTTCTGGAACCACTGCTGCGCCGCTGGCTGCCGGAGCGGCTGAGCGGCGTTGTGCTGGTGGCGCTGGTGATCGGCGGTGTCGGTGGGCTGACGTGGGGGGCGTTGGCGCTAGCGGAAGTCATCCATCCGTTGCTACGTTTGCTCTTGGCGACGATGCTCATCTATCAGGGCTTGGCGGCGCGGAGTCTGGCCCGCGAGGCGCAAGCGGTCTTGGCTTTGTGTGCGCAAGAAGATTGGAAGGGGGCACGCGGGCAACTGAGCCGGATTGTTGGGCGGGATACATCCGAGTTGCCGCCGGAGCAAATCTATCGCGCGTGTATCGAAACCGTGGCCGAGAATGCCAGCGATGGCGTTGTGGCGCCGTTGTTCTACGCGGCGTTGGCGGGGCCGGTGGGGATGTGGCTGTACAAAGCCATCAACACTTTGGATAGCATGATCGGCTACCGCAATGCTCACTACCTGCGATTCGGTTGGGCGTCGGCTCGGCTCGACGATCTGGCCAATTTCATTCCTGCCCGGTTGACCTGGCTGCTGTTGGCGCTGGCTGCCGCGCTGACCGGCCATTCTGGGCGGGGTGCCTTGGTCACCGGGTGGCGCGATGGCCGCAAACACCCCAGCCCCAACGCTGGTTGGCCCGAAGCGGGCATGGCCGGAGCGCTGGGGGTACGGCTCGGCGGTCCCAGCACCAAAGGGGGCCAAGCGTCAAACAAACCCTATTTAGGTGAGGAGTGCGAACCCCTTTCACTGACGAAAGCACGTCAAGCTATTGGGCTGATGGTGATGACATCATGGTTGGCGCTGGTCGGTGCGCTAGCGGCACTGGCGCTAGCGGCGACCAGCCCGCTTGGCTTACGGTTGCGCGGCGCCAATCAGGCGTGGCGTGAGGGAACGGTCTTGGTCCCCTTCAGGCCTGAGGCGCAGATGGCGCACGATGGCGGGGGGAACATTCATGAGCACGCTCTGACGGCGGACTTGGTAATTGCGAATGTATCGACCCACCACGCGCCCGACGCAATGCAACCGGCGGCGCTCGCGGCGGTCCACGAACGGTTTCTTGAAATCTCGAATCCACACGTACTCAAAGTACGATAAGGTACCACCTGGTTTCAGCAAGCGATCAAAGGTGTGAAAAATTTGCCGCACTTGCGACACGGGGAAGTTATTCAGCGGTAAGCCGGACACAATGAAGTCATAGGGGGCGTCGACTTGCAGCTCTTGAACCGCCGCGTGAATGAGCCGCGCTTGTTGGCGGTGAGCGACGAAGAGCGGTTCGCGCTCGAAACGCTGGCCGAGTACAGCCACGAAATGAGTGTTTAACTCCACGATGTCCAGATGATCATCAGGTAGCAATTGTCGCAAGATCGAGGCCGTAACCGCTCCCGTCCCCGGCCCCACCTCCAAGATGCGGCTTGGATCTCGTGGCTTGCGCAGCTCGGAGGCCAAGGCACGGGCCAGAAAACGACTACTTGGTAACACGGCTCCCGTTGTTTGGCCATGTCGGCGAAACTCCCGAAAGAAATCCCCACATTCAGCCCAGAAGCGCATCCACGTTGCCTTTCGCGAGGAAGGAGAATCCTGGTGGAAAATCTAAATGAAATATACAAGATAGCGAAATTATTAAGCCATGCAACCAAAAAGTGGGAATCTTGTTTAATTCTTTAGTTCGTGAAAAAAGCTGTTAGTTAGCGTGCGAACCGTAGGTGAGCACAATCACTCCCACACCCTCTCCAAAGAGCGCGCCAGCAGAAAAATCATCACGATTAACAGTCCCGCCGCCATTAACAATCGCAGCCCCCAGGCCCACCACTGTGGCCGGCGCAACCGGCGATGACACGACCGGCACAGCCAGCGTCGGGACAGAAAGGGAGGAATGGATACCAGCTTCAAACCATGTTCCCGACAATAATACTCGCCACAGCGGACACATGGTCGTTCCGCCGGGCCATGACAGACGACGCAATTACTGGGCACGAAGACGCGCTGGACTTTGACCGTCTGACCAGCCAGGACTACCTCCATCGGCGGCGACTGCGACGCCATTATCTGTTCCCGCCTGGAATGCTTTCCCCAAGGTTCCTCGATGCCCGCGCAATCCAGGCAACAGATGGCGCCATGGCGCGGACAGATGAATTTGCCGCACTCCCGGCACTGACTATGGGCCACATCCGTGCAATAATCACAGCGCACGATCGCGCGTTCCTCCTGAATGCTGATGTGCTGATGCTGTTCCCCGTTTTCCCTGCTTCTCCGCCCCGCCAAAGCGGTTATAATGTTGAGTTTATAAGCTCTGGAGAAACTTGGGGATAATGGTTGTACTGTATCGCACTGTTTTTGGATTCATCGGTTCACGCGGAAAGACAAAAGCGAGCGCGAACCAATGAATCTCACCGCATAACTTGTTCTGGTTGGGTGTGTCAACCAAGAATGGAATGAAAATCATGTTCGATCTGGCCGCCGTGCAGAACGCGTTGCGCCAATTTGGCATAGCTGGGTGGCTCCTATATGACTTTCGCGGGCTGAATCTTTTGGCGCGGCGCGTGCTCCAGTTTCCCAGCGATGCCCATGCTTCCCGGCGCTGGTTCTACTTGATCCCGGCGGAAGGGGAGCCGCGCAAGCTGCTGCACCGCATCGAGCCGCACTCCTTGGACCATGTTCCCGGCGCCAGTCAATTGTATCTGCGCTGGCAAGAGCTGGAGGCAGGGGTCGCCGAGCTGTTGGCGCCGCTGGGGCAAGGGGCCACCATCGCGATGGAATACGTGCCGCGCAACGCCAATCCCTACGTCAGCCGGGTCGATGCCGGCACCATCGAGCTGGTCAAAAGTTGTGGGGTCCATATCGTCTCGTCCGGCGATTTGGTGCAGCTGTTTGAAGCCTGTTGGGATGACGAGCAATGGCAAATGCATCTAGAAGCGGCTCAATACACCAGCAATGCGTTCACCGAAGCGTTTCAATTCCTGGCCGACCGCGTGCGCCGCGACGGCTCGGTGCGCGAGACCGAAGTACAGCAATTCATCCTGGATTACTTCGTCCATCATCGCTTGGTGACGGACCATGCTCCCATCTGCGCTGTGGGCCCACACAGCGGCGACCCGCACTACGCGCCGCAAAAGGGGACTGACGCTCTGATTCAGCGCGGCGACTTCGTGCTCATCGATCTGTGGGCGAAACTCGACAAGCCGCGCGCGGTCTATAGTGACTTGACCTGGACTGCCTACGTGGGATCGGAAGTCCCAGAGAAGTACACCGAGATTTTCCGCATCGTGGCTCAGGCGCGCGACGCCGCCATTGACACCGTGCGGCAAGCGTTCGCCGACGGCACGCCGCTGCAAGGCTGGCAAGTCGATCAAGCCGCCCGCGCCGTCATCGAGCAAGCCGGCTACGGCCCCTACTTCTGCCACCGCACCGGCCATTCCATCGGCCAAGAAACCCACGGCAATGGCGCCAACATGGACAATCTGGAGACCCACGAGGAACGCTTGGTGCTGCCGCGCACCTGCTTTTCCATCGAGCCGGGCATCTATCTGCCCGAATTCGGCATCCGCAGCGAGGTGAATGTCTATATCGACGCAGCTGGACAGGTCCACGTCACGGGACCGAAGCCGCAAACAGAGATTGTGGCGCTGCCATGATGAGTATTTCGTTGGGGATTCACTGGTTCGCGCCGCCTCCGAGAGCAAAAGAACCGTGCAACCGTGCCAAAAATCGAGAATGCGCTCGGCGCTGATTTCTGGGCGCTGTACAATATCCCTTCAATAACCTCGCCTTGTTTTGCTTTTGATGGTCCGACTTACCTGGTTATGAACCGTGTGACCATTCCCACCTACAACCGAAATGGACCTGCCGTGCAATCGACATCCTACCTGCCGACACTCACGCGCCGTGGTTTCTTTGGACGAGTCGCCGATGGACTGCACGGGGCCGCTTTGCTGGCGTTGTTGAACCGAGACCTGTTCGGCAATGCGGCCTTGTCCGCCGCTGGGCCGTCTGCACCGGGGCCGCGGCGCGCCTTCGACCTCAAGCCGCGCCAGCCGCACTTCGAGCCGAAAGCCAAGGCGGTCATTCAATTGTTCATGAACGGCGGGCCAAGCCAAGTCGATACGTTCGATCCCAAGCCGCGCTTGGACCGGGATCATGGCAAATCCATCTACGATGAAATTGCCGCCGACGTGTCCTCGCCCCAGGCGGCGGGCGGACTGATGCGCAGCCCGTTTCGCTTCGCTCAGCATGGTCAAAGCGGTTTGTGGATTTCCGACGCGCTGCCGCATTTGCATCAACATGCCGATGACATCGCCGTGATCCGCTCGATGTACAACGATCATCCCAATCATGAGCCGGCCCTGTTCAAAATTCACTCTGGCCAGCTGCTGCCGGGATTGCCGGCCTTGGGGGCCTGGGTGGTGTACGGTTTGGGGAGCGAGAATCAGAATTTGCCGGCGTATGTGGTGCTCGATGATCCGCTGGGTTTGCCGGTCAACGGCGTGCAGAGCTGGCAATCGGGTTATCTGCCGCCGATTTATCAGGGGACGCGCTTGCGTTCGCGAGGATCGCCGTTGCTCAACCTCCGGCCCGAGGTGGAACCGCCCGCGGAAGTAGCACGTTTACAGCAAGATTTACTCGGTAAACTGGATCGAATTCATCAACAGGATCGGCCGCATCAATTGCAGCTGGACGCCCGCATCGCCAGTTACCAGCTGGCCGCGCGGATGCAAGTGACGGCCACCGATGCCTTGGATGTGTCGCAAGAAAGCGCTAAGACCTTGGAAATGTATGGCGTGGGCCAGGAGCCGATGGATTCCTATGCTCGTCGCTGCGTGATGGCCCGCCGTTTGGTGGAACGCGGCGTGCGCTTCGTGCAAATCTTCATCAACGGCCAAATCTGGGACAATCACAATCGCCTGGCCACCTCATTGCGCGCCGCTTCGCAGCGCACCGACCAACCGATTTCCGCCTTGTTGACCGATCTGAAACAGCGCGGCTTGTTGGAATCCACCTTGGTTTTGTGGGGGGGCGAGTTTGGCCGGTTGCCGATCGCGCAGCTCCCTCCCGACAAGAGCACCGCCAACGCCGGGCGCGATCACGGCCCGCGCGGCTTCAGCGTCTGGCTGGCCGGTGGCGGCATCAAAGGGGGGACTTGCTACGGCAACACCGATGAAATTGGCTACGCTGCCGCCGAGAACCGCGTCAGCATCGCCGACTGGCACGCCACCATCCTGCACCAGCTGGGCTTGCATCACGAAGAATTATTTTTTGAACGTAACGGTTTCAACGATAAACTTACCGCCACGTTCCCGGCACGCGTGGTGACGGGAATTTTGGCGTGAGCGACTACTGGTGCTTTGGCTTTTCTTTAAGGTTCATCGTTTCGCGCGGGGAATCGCAGCGTGCGCGAAACGATAAATCCACCGTACAACAAATCACTCTACCCCAACATCGGCAGCACCTTCGCCAGCGTCTCCATCGGCAGGCCGACGACATTGCTAATGGTCCCTTGCACGACGGTCAGGAAGGGGTCGTTGTGTTCTTGGATGGCGTAGGCGCCGGAGCAGCCCCGCCAGGTGCGGGTGGCGAGGTAAGCGTCTAGCTCGGCGTCGCTGAGAGGTTTGAGGATGACGTGACTGACTTCTTGCCAGCACAATTGCAGGTCGTCGGGGCGGCGCCAGAGGACGACGCCGGACCATAGCTCGTGGGTTCGGCCAGAGAGCTGGCGGAGGATGCGGCGGGCGTCGGCTTCGTCGGCGGGTTTGCCGATGACCTGGTCGTCGCACCAGCCGACGGTATCGGCGGCGATGACGATGCCGCCCGCCACGCGCGGGGCCACGGCGGCGGCCTTGAGCCAGGCGACGTGCTGCACGTACTGACGGATATTACCGTCAATGGCTTCGGTGGGTTCGTCGATGTGGGCGGGCAGGACCGCGAATGAATAGCCGGCTTTCTCCATCAGCTCGCGGCGGCCGGCGGAGGCGCTGGCCAAGATCAGGCGCTGCGACGTCGATGCTGCCATTGTTGCAAGGTCTCCCGCAAGACTGGCCAGAGACGATCTGGAGTCAATTCGGTCATGCACTCCAGGCGCGGGCACTTCTTCACGTAGCTCCCCTGGCACCAGACGCGCGTTTCGACGGCGACATGGGGTGAACCGTAAGGGCCGGTGAGCGTGGCCTTGGTGCACGTATAGGGGGCCACCACGGGCCGGCCCAGGGCAACCGCCAAGTGCAGCGGCCCGGTGTCATTGGCGACCATGACATCGGCCAAGGCCAGCACGGCGGCCAGTCGCGGCAAGGTGGTTTTCCCCGTCAGATCGAGCCAAGGGCCGGTCAGCTCGCCGCCAACCCGGCGCGCCATCGGCGTTTCGTCGCTTCCCCCCACGAAGATGATCGTACCGCCGAAAGTGGTTTGTGCCCAGCGGGCCAACAGGGCGAAATGGGCTGGCGGCCAGCGCTTGGTCACCCACCGCGCGCCGACGCCGAACATCAGCCAGGGTTGCGGCCAATCAGCCAGTTGATCGGTGGCCCACAGGTGCTCCGCCTCGAAAGAGGGAAAGCGCCAGGTCATGGATGTGTCCCCCACACCAAAAGCCTGGCACACCAACCAGTAACGGTCCACGGCATGGACTTTCTTCATGTCCGCTCCGGGGATGTGATCGGTGTAGAACCACGGCGCTCCCTCGCGGGCCAAGGAGAAGCCGACACGGCGCGGGGCGCGCGTGGCCGCCGCCATCAGGCCGGTACGCAGCAACCCTTGCAAGTCGATGACCAGATCGAATTGTTGTCGAGCCAGCAAACGAAAGAAATCGCCATAGGAGCGAAGGGCCGGGATCAACCCCTTGCGAACGGCCTTGCGGTCAAAGAGCAAGGTCGCATCCAAATCGGGATGCCCGGTCAACAGCGGCTCATAGCTTCTATTGACAATCCAGGTGATATGCGCTTGTGGATAACGCCGGCGTAACGCGGTCAGCACGGGTAAGCTGTGAACAATATCCCCCAAGGCGCTGGGTTTGATGAGAGCGATGCGGTGGGCGTCGTATTCCTGCAGCGGAACCTTGCGATCAGCCGACATGCGGCGCTTCCTTTCGCGGCAGCGGGTGAGGGTGAGTGCGGCGCTTTGAACCAACCGCGCTCACCATACCGCATGGAGTCATTGACGTCAACCAACCCTCTCATCCCACGGCAGGCAGGCAGTCGGCGTGGGGCAAGGCATCGCTCAGGGCAGCCAAGCCAGCGCCGCGCCGTAGCAAGGCCGAGACCCCGACAAAGCGGCTGAAACGCTTCAATGCCGGCGAACAGTCGTCCGCCACCAGAATCAGGCGCGGGGCGGGCGGCTGAACGCGAATCTTGGCGCACACGAGCCAACCGCTTTCGTCCGGCAACTCCGTCGCCAGCACCACGACGGCCGGTGCCAGTTGATTCACCAGCTGATAGACTTCGGCGGCTGTTTGGGCAAGATGGACTTCCCAACCTTGAGCTGACAAGCCGCGCATGCCGCGCTGGCGATAATCGGAATCGGGATGGGCCAGCACGAGCCGGCATGGGTGGCGAAAGGGGGAAGACAAGGGAGCGATCATGGCATCTCCTTCGTGGTGTTCCGAAGTACACATCAATATCCTAGAAAGTAAGACCAGAAAAGCCATCCGCCGGTTCGGGATGGATGGCTATTTCACTAAACTTTCTAACCAGCGTTTTTCCCTTGAAAAGCAAGGATTTCGCCCACTTTGCCAACTTTATCCTTGCCGTTACAGGCATTTGGGGCTATAAGCACGTCACAGACACGTATTTTTCTCGCAACCGTGCGCGAGCGGGCCTGTGCGGGTTCCGTTGAGATAGTGTGGCCGGTTCGAGTAGAAGCAGGCACCTGGGAGTACACAACTAATGGCCAAGAAAGCAGCGACCGCGACCAAAAGCAAAACCACCGCCAACACCAAGAGTTCCGTCAAGGCCGCCCCCACCAAGAAGGGGGAAGCCAGTTTGTGCCAATCGATCATTGAAACCAGCGAAGGGATATTACGTCTGGCCCCGACCTGGGTGCCGCGTTCTTTCCTGATGCCAGGCCGGCGGCTGAAACTGGCCCCGCAAGATTACTATGCCCTCGGAGCGCATCGCGGCGGCATCGACGAACGTTGGTTCTCCTCGACCACCCCCGCCGCCAACGAAGGCGCGCCCCCCGACGAGGGGCTGAGCTACATCGTCCATGAAGGGATGCGGTCCTTGACACTCAAGGAGGCCATCGAGCTGGAAGGGACGCGCCTGATTGGGCCGACCCTGTGGGAACGCTACCGCCGCTGGCCAGTGTATAGTAAGTTCTTCGACAACATGGGGCCGATCCCGCACCACATGCACCAGAGCAACGCCCAAGCCGCCCTGGTCGGCCAGCAAGGTAAACCGGAGTCGTATTATTTTCCACCGCAGTTGAACGCCATCGGCAACAACTTTCCCCACACGTACTTCGGTCTCGAACCCGGCACCACCAAGGCAGACATCCGCCGCTGCCTGGAACGCTGGAACGAAGGGGATAACGGCATCCTCAACTACAGCAAAGCGTACCGCCTGCAACCCGGCACCGGCTGGCTGGTCCCCCCCTGCATCCTGCACGCCCCCGGTTCACTGGTCACTTACGAGCCGCAATGGGGTTCCGACGTCTTCGGCATGTATCAATCGATGGTCGAAGGGCGCTATGTTCCCTGGGATTTGCTGGTCAAAGATGTGCCCAAGAACAAGCACCGCGACCTGGATTACTTGGTCGAGCAGCTCGACTGGGCGGCCAACGTTGATCCGCAGTTCAAGGATCATCACTACCTGGAACCGATCACCGCCGCCGAAGGAGACGGCTGGGTTGATAACTGGATCGTCTATGGCCGCATCGACGGCGAGGAGCTGTTCACGGCCAAGGAGCTGACCGTCAACCCTGGCGCCAAGGTGACGATCAAGGACAACGGCGCTTACGGCCTCATCGCCGTGCAAGGCAGCGGTTGGATCAACAAGCACCGCCTGCAAACCCCGGCCATGATCCGCTTCGGCGACCTGACCGAAGACGAAGTTTTCGTCAGCTACGAAGCCGCTCGCCAAGGGGTAGTCTTCGACAACACCGGCAGCGAACCGCTGGTGACATTGCGTTACTTCGGGCCGGACACGAACCCGCAAGCGCCGAACGTGGGGGATTATCGGCGCAAGTAACCGATATGTTTAGCGACGCTTCGTGGAATCGTGCGGGGTACCAACGCTCCCACGAAGCGTCGCTAATGGGGGAAATACATCATGCCCGTCCGTGCCTATCATGTGATCTTCTGCACGCATGGTTTTTGGCCGCCGAACGACCGGTGTGGCTCTTATTCCATTGAAGTTCGTTCGGAACCCCTGCGTGAGCATGGTCCGGCGACAAAGGTATCGACACGAAAGTCCGTCGCCGGTAAACCGCATGATTATCAAGCTCGAAAAGCAGCCAAACAAGCCCTGGTTTTGCCCGAAGTGACTTTTAATGAACATCAAGCATTGAGCGTCGCCCGTGGCTTCGCGGCCAGCGTGGAAAAAAGCAAGTATAAAATCCATGCCTGTTCGATACTCTCTCAACATGTTCATATGGTAATCGCACGGCATCATTACGACATTGAGCAAGTGGTGCGCTTACTCAAACAAGCAGCGACATTACGCCTTCTTGAGGACAATTTGCATCCTTTCGCACACTTGCGTAAAGATGGCAAGCACTTGCCATCGGCTTGGGCGCAAGACTTTTGGAAGGTGTTTTTGTACACCCCAACTGAAATTCAACAAAAAATCGAATATGTGTGGAACAATCCCATTAAAGAAGGGAAACGTCCACAAAAGTGGTCTTTTGTCGTTCCCTACAATGGCGATTAGCGACGCTTCGTGGAAGCATTGCCGCCCCTGCACGCTTCTACGAAGCGTCGCTAACCTAATCGAAGGACTTCAACCATGAGCAAGAAAAAACTCTCCATCGGCAGCTGGGCGTACATCTTCAACCAAGAAAAACCGACCACTGACTTTCATCAAGTGTTACACATGCTCTCCGACATGGGCTACGAAGGGGTCGAGCTGGGGAGTTTCGGCGTGCATCCGACGCCGGTGTCGCACCCCACCAAGGCGGATCGGCAGCGCCTGAAGAAAGATGTGGCTGATCACGGGTTGGAATTCTCCGGCATCGCCGTGGATTTGTGGAGCTTCAAGCAGCCGGGGCCGTCGATTCTCGATGAAAACCCGGTCCCCTACGTGGCCGCCTTTTTGGGCTTCGCCGTGTTCGCGTCCGATTTGGGAATCAAGACCATCCGCGTCGATACCGTGGAGCCGCCGGATTTCTTTGAGAAATCGAAAATGGACCCGAAGGAAGGGATGGCTCGGCTGATCGCGGTGTGGGATAAGTGCAGCAAGATCGCCGCCGATTACGGTTTGAATGTCACCTGGGAATTCGAGCCGGGCTTTGTGTTCAACAAACCGTCGGAGATTTTCCAGATCGTCGATGGCGTGCGGGCCAAGGGGAACAACAATTTCGGCGTCCTGTATGATACCTGTCACGCGCACATGTGCGCCACCGTGGCTGCCAATCAAGTGGGAGACAAGGAAACTCTCCCTGGCGGTGCTTTGGAACTGTTACAAAAACTCAAAGGGAAAATCACCCACATTCACCTGATTGATTCCGACGGCTCGCTTAACGAGCACAACACCAGCACGCACAACCCCTTCGGCACCGGCACGCTCAACTTCGACCAGCTCATTCCCGAGCTGAACCAGTGCGGCGTCCCGCACGATTGGTGGTGCGTCGATCTGTGCTTCTGGCCCGACGCCTGGGAAGTGACGGCGGATAGCAAACGGTTTTTGGATAAGTTAAGAGAGAAGTACAGTGATTAGGGAAAGCAACACAGTACAAGAAATGAAACGTAAACTGGCGGGGTACTTCGGCTGCGGGGTTCAACTCGTCTGGTTCATCTACCCGAAGACACAATCCGCCGAGGTTTATACATCACCAACAAAGAAAAAGAAAGTGGCCAAGAATCAATCTCTCGACGGTGGTGATGTGTTGCCGGGTCTCACGCTGTCTTTGAAGCAGTATTCGCCAAAGTAAACCGTTAAATGGAAATCTTGAACCTTCAACCGCTAGAGTAACACCATGCCAAAACCACTCAACATCGGAATGATCGGCTACGGCTTCATGGGACGGGCGCATTCCAATGCCTACGCCAAGGTCAATCACTTTTTCGACTTGGAATATCGGCCCGTGCTCAAGGCGGCCTGTGCTCGCAACGTGGACAAGGTCAAGGCATTTGCCACGCAATGGGGCTACGAATCCATCGAGACCGACTGGCGCAAGCTGCTCGAACGCAAAGACATCGATTGCGTGGACATCTGCGTGCCGAATAATTTGCACGCCGAGATGGCCATCGCCGCTGCCGAGGCGGGCAAGATGATCCTGTGTGAAAAACCGTTGTCCATGAATGGGCCGGAAGGGTTGAAGATGGTGGCAGCGGTCGAGAAAGCCAAAGTCCCCAACATGGTCTGGTACAACTACCGGCGCGTGCCGGCGGTGACATTGGCCAAACAGCTTATCGACGAAGGGCGATTGGGACGGATTTTCCACTACCGGGCCAAGTTCCTGCAAGATTGGACCATCAACCCCGAATTGCCGCAGGGAGGGGCGGCGTTGTGGCGGCTGGACGCGGCGGCGGCTGGCAGTGGCGTCACCGGCGACCTGTTGGCTCACTGTATCGACACCGCCCTCTGGCTCAACGGCCCGCTGGCGCATGTCAATGCCATGACGGAAACCTTCGTCAAGGAACGCATCCACACCTTGACCGGCAAGGTAGAGAAGGTGGGCATCGATGACGCCTGCACCTTCATGGGCCGATTCGACAATGGCTCTTTGGCCACCTTTGAATCGACGCGCTATGCCCGCGGCCACAAGGCCCTCTATACCTTCGAGATCAACGGTGAGCACGCCTCCATCTTCTGGGACCTGCACGACCTGCACCGGCTGCAATACTTCGACCACCGCGATCAGGGGATCGTGCGCGGCTGGCGCTCCATCCATGTCACCGACGGCGACCATCCCTACATGGGGAACTGGTGGGTCCCCGGCCTGCAAATCGGCTACGAACATAGTTTCGTGCATCAAGTCAAGGACTTCCTCGAAGGGGTGGCGCAAGGGAAACCCGCCCAACCCGACTTCCGCGACGCCTACCGCACCCAGCTGGTGCTTGATGCCATCCTAGAGTCAGCGAAGGATGGAAAGTGGATCAATGTGGCAAAGGGATGACATTGCAATAGGAGGGAGCTGGCGAGCGGGGGCCGTGAAGCCCCTGGCGGCAGGCCCGACAGCCACAAGACCTACCCCTTCCGCTCGCCCCACGTTTCTTAGTCCACGCCTTGTCCCGAAGCTGGGGGCAATGGAGTAGGATAAGGAGTTTCGCGGGGCGGTTCAGGTTGGTCCGCGCCGGGCGGGAGGGAAGCAGGCACTAGCTTGGGACCAGGATCGTGTTGGTCGATGATGTGCCGCAGTTCCACGCCGTCGATCACTTCCTTCTCGATCAGGCAGCGAGCCACCGCTTCGAGCGTGGTCCGCCGCGCCGCGAGGATGCCGCGTACTTCCTCGGTGGCCGCGTCGATGATTTTGCGCACTTCAAGGTCAATTTCACGGGCAGTTTGTTCGCTGTACTCGCGCCCGCCGTCGTTGGCCGCCACGCCAGGCAAGAACGATAAGCCGCCCCCTTCGGGGAAATAGACCCGCCCCAGCTGGCTCATGCCGAACATGCGGACCATGTTGCGGGCAATCTGGCTGGCCTTGTCGAGATCGTTGGTGGCGCCGTTGGAGATTTCCCGAAAGACGATTTCCTCCGCCACCGTGCCAGCCAGCGCCACCTTGATGGCACTTTCCAGCTCCGAACGGGTCATCAAATAGCGGTCATCCTCCGGCCGGCTCAAGACGTAGCCCAAGGCGCCGATGCCGCGGGGAATAATGGACACCTTATGGACCGGGTGCGTATTGGGCAAGGCACAGGCGACCAGGGCATGGCCGGCCTCGTGGTAGGCGACCCGTTCCTTCTCGTCATCCTGCATGATCCGGCTGCGGCGTTCCAACCCAACGGCGCAGCGTTCGATGGCTTCGTTGAACTCGGTCATGCCCACGACTTCCTTGCCGCCGCGCGCCGCCATTAGTGCCGATTCGTTGACAATGTTAGCCAGGTCGGCGCCGACCGAACCGGGAGTCAAGGCGGCGACGTGGCGCAAATCCACGTCAGGGCCGAGCTTGACGTCGCGGACGTGGACTTTGAGGATGGCCTCGCGGCCGTTGATGTCGGGACGATCCACGACCACCGTGCGATCAAACCGCCCTGGCCGCAACAGGGCGGCGTCGAGAGTCTCCGGGCGGTTGGTCGCCGCCATGATGATGACACCCCGGTCGGAATCGAAACCGTCCATCTCCACCAGTAGTTGATTCAACGTCTGCTCGCGTTCATCGTGGCCGCCGATGGCCTGGCCGCCGCGCGTCTTGCCGAGGGCGTCCAGTTCGTCGATGAAGATGATGCACGGCGCCCGCTTTTCGGCTTGGCCGAACAGGTCACGCACCCGCGCCGCCCCGACGCCGACGAACATTTCGACGAAATCGGAACCACTCAAGCTGAAGAACGGCACTCCGGCTTCCCCGGCAACTGCCTTGGCCAGCAGCGTCTTGCCAGTGCCTGGCGGACCAACCAGTAGCACCCCCTTGGGAATCCGTCCCCCCACCGCCTTGTATTTCTGTGGCGTCTTGAGGAAATCGACTACCTCGCGCAGCTCGGCTTTGGCTTCGTCGATGCCAGCTACATCCATGAAAGTCGTTTTGTTGTCATCCTCGGCGTAGAGCTTGTGTTTGCTGCGGCCAATAGTCAGCGGCGATTGCCCTCCGGCCATGTAGCGAATGAATAGGAAGCCCACCACGACCAGGGCGAGTAGAAACAGCATGGTGAACAACATCGAGGCAATCCCCTTGAGCAGGGAATCCTCGTCCTCGCCGCGAAAACTGGGGCCGACGCGCTCTTGCAACAGCGCGTGCAAGTCGCCGTCATGCTCCAGTCCGACACGCGGGGCGCGAAATGTCACCGTCTGGACATAATCCTTGGTGTCCGTGCCGGCCGCCGGATCGCGTGTCGTCAATTCCCCCCGGATGACGCCGCGGCTGACGACGACGTTGTGAAACGTCGCGTTCGGCGCCTGGAGCAACTGCTTGAATTCGCCATAGGTCAGCATCATGTCCGATGGCTGTCCGGTGTCATACCAGAAGAACGCAAGCAACAGCAGGGCAACGATCAGCAAGCCCAAGCTGTTGCTGATCCAATGGATTGGACGGTCTTTGCCTTTCTTCGGCACCGTTATATCTCCGTTGAAGGGGAGAATGGACCGCGCAGGACCAATCTTTTCCACTCTACGTTTGCATGGAAAAGCCGTCAACGGCGCGGCGACCGGCTCATCGCCTCACAACCAATGATATTTCCAATCCACTGGCCGGCCGTCTCGGTAAGGCATGACGCCATGAAATTGCCGATGTGCGGTCTCGAAAACCAGCGGCAGGAAATGGCGGTCCCCCTCCCAGAGCGGCAACTCCAAAATCCGCTCGATGTCGATCCATGCCAACGCGCCTTCGGAATTGCTGGCCAGTGGTTGTCCATGCCAACGGTCGATGCGAAAGATGAAACCGAACCAATCCTCTCCTTGTGTTCCGAATCCGGGCCAACTGATGGTGCCGCGCAGGGCCAGCTCCTCACAGACGATGCCAGCCTCTTCCCACACTTCCCGTTTCATGCCAGCCACTACATCCTCCCCCGCTTCCAGCTTTCCGCCCAAGCCGTTGTATTTGCCAAAATGGGCATCATCTGGCCGCGCGTTGCGATGGATCAACAACACCTGTCCCCCATCCGGTGACAGGACATAGCCCAACGTAGCCAAAATGGGTGTGTACGGCATGGTCATGCGGACATTCTCTCACTAACGCATCGTAGGGATAATAACTCCATTATTACGCTGGCATGAAAGATTATCCATCAACCAGCGAGTGAAATTCGCGCGATTTCCACTAGAGAGCGGTTGACTCGTGGATGGCAAACGCCGCGCTCAAGGCGCGCCACCCACCGTATGCCATGTCAGTGCGAACCCCTCTCGAAGTAGGCTTATGGGGGTAAACACGGGATGCCCCTACTCATTGTGCGATCCCTCACTGATCTGGCGTTAATTAGAGTGAGCGGTTTGAGACGTTCCAAGCTATAATGACAAGAAGATGCAGAGCGCCTGCGACGCACGAATCGAAACATCTCATCCATGCTGATCGGGATAACCATGAAATACGCATTTCCTTCGCTGCTACTAACTTTATTGCTGGGATGGCCGGCGTTTAGTGATGCCCAAGAGCCAGTGGCGCCTCCTGGAGATAAGGAACCGGTGCTGCGTTTGGAAGCGGGCGGGCCAACCAGTTATGTCACGGCCCTGGCATTCAGTCCCGACGGCCGGCGTTTGTACGCCGCTGGTTTTGACAAGGTAGTGCGCGTTTGGGAGCTAAACGATCAAGGCCGTTTCGTGTTGAATGAGACCGCCTATCGCGTGCCGATTGGACCCGGATTGAACGGCGCTCTCAACGCCCTGGCATTATCCGACGACGAGCGCTGGCTGGCTGTGGGCGGGCTGGGCGTGGTGCGCGGCGGCGCTGGCTTTCGTCAACCGGGGCTGATCATCCCAGCCATCGGCGGCATGACGCCCGCCATGCGCGAGGATGAAGGCACGATTTACGTTTTCGATCTGAAGATGGGAACTATCAAACTGTTCCGCGGCCACACTGGGCCGGTGTTAGCCTTGGCCTTCGCGCCGGCGCATCCCCATAAACCGCCGCTGCTGGTGTCCGCCGCGCGGGAATGGAACGAAGCTAAGAAGACCTATCAGGCGGCGGCGCGGCTGTGGGATGTGGACAATGCAAAGACATTGGCTCAGCGCGCCGACTTGTCGAAAAACGATGAACTCCGTCCATCCCTATCGGCGTGGCATGGCGGCCAGGCCTTGCTGCAAGTCCGCGTCGCCATCGCTTGGCAAGATGGGACCTTCCGCTTGTGGGACGCCGAGCCGGACAAAGGGGGCTTGTGGACCAGCGCCGATGGCCAGTACAACAACACGACCGCCTATTTACCGAGCCAGGACCGCATCTACACCACTAGCTTCCAGGGTTTTGAAGGCCAGTTGCAAGCCCGGCACTACACCCAAGACAACGGGCCACCCCGCGATCCCCAACGGCGCGCCGTCTTTCCACCCCAAAATCAAGTTGGCTTCTTCCCGCGCGCGCTGACGCTCTTATCGTCTCGCGCCGGCGGGCCGCTCGATCTGGCGGCAGTCATTCTCCGCGCGCCGGCCCGCGATGAGGAACATATCCTGACCATTCTCGACCTGAATGGGCAAGGGGCCAACTTCGGCGCGGTCAAGGCGCGGATGTCCTTGTGGCAAGGTAGTGCCAGCGCTTTGTCGTTGGCGGCGGCCCCCGGCGGGCGACATCTAGCCGTTGCCGGTGACAACGATCATCAAATCCTGGTGTTCGCCGTCGCGGATCTACTCAACAACCTCAAACGACCACAAATTCTGCACAGCGTCGGCACGACGTTCCGCCACGTGAGTTTCGTGACCAAGGACAAACAAACCGGCTTGCTGTTGAACGAAGCGGCGGAGAAGTCCAGCGCCAAACCGCGTCCACCCCGGACGGGGGACCTGATCTTTGATTTCGGCCAACGTCTTTTCACCACCGAGCTTCAAGGTTGGAGCAGCACCGCCCCGGACATGACCGGCTGGCGCGTGCAGGTGTCGCCGGCGCGAAAGAATGACAAAGGGCAAGTCCTACAATGGGCAATTGCTGTCACTGGCTCCAACCAGGGGGAATGTCGAATCACCCTCAAACCAGGCGAAAGCGTGACCGCCCTGGCCTTGCTGCCCACGAACGACAAGCGACCGACGCCGATTCTGGCCTTGGCTTATTTGGATCGTTACCGGCAACCGTGGTTAGTGCTCTTCAACGCGCGCACCGCCGCCAAAGTGCGGCAGCTTACCGGCCATGTGGCCACCATTCGTTCGTTGGCCTTGAGTGGCGACGGTCATTTGCTCGCCTCCGTGGCGGACGACCAAACCATCAGCGTGTGGAGCTTGACCGATCTGGACAAGGTGCTGGACCAGCGCGGCTTACTGGAAGGGGTGGCCGTGCAAGATGTCGGCGGCAACGTGCGCGTGGTCGAGATCGAGGACGACAGCCCCGCCCAAGGGCGATTGGCCGTCAACGCGCTCGTGACAGGCTGGGTGCATGAGGGCAAGCTGTCTCCTTTCGCGTCGGCGCGCGATTTCTACGACGCCATCTCGTTGTTCCGTCCTGGCCAACGGGTGATGCTGCGCGTGCGTTCGGCGGCTGGCCAACCACATCAGGACATAGAGCTGCCCATTAGTCAAGGGATTGATGAACGCAAGCCTTTGTTGTCGCTGTTCGTGACGCGCGCCGCGGATGAGAAACGAGGCTGGATCGGTTGGAATCCGAATGGCCCCTACGATGTCAGCGACCCTCAGGCGGAGACCTATCTGGGCTGGCACTTCAACACCGGCCAAATCAAAGAACCAGCCCGATTCGCGCTGGCTGACCAGTACCGCAAGGAATACTTGAAAAAAGACATACTCAAATACCTGGTGGCGCGCGGCGACCTCGGCGCGGCGTTGGAGGATTGGGAGCAGGGACAAGCCTTGCCCCCGCCGCGCATGGGCTTGGGGATCGATGAATTGGGTCCCGACGCGGCGACCGTGCGCGGGCGGTTGCTGGCGCGGCAAATGCCGTTGACGCTGCGCATGACCCTGGAGAACGATTTCCCACCGGAGAAAATCGCCTCGGCCCGCTGGCAATTCGACGACCAGCCGTGGCGTGATCTTGATCTGGAGGCGGGCATCGACCGCACTGCGGATTTGTCGCAGCTGGACTGGCAGCGCGGGCCGCACCTCCTACGGGTGGAAGTGAAAACCCAAGAAACGCGGCCTCAAGTCGTAGTTCAGGAATTGCCGGTGCAGTATCAACCGCCGCCGCCGGTCATCGCCTTCGATCCCGCCTGGCTGCAGAAATACGCGGGTGACAAGCCATTGCAACGCCTGGAGGTCCGCGATGAGGCTCGGTTCCCGATTATCGCCATGGCGCGCCCGGGCCGGCCAGGGGAATCCTTGCATGTCACCTTACGCCACGGCGACGCGCCGGCCCAGGAAGTCGGGGCCAACATTCGAGAAGAAATCACCCTGCGTCCCGGCGACAATCTCATCACCATTCAGGCTCGCCACCGCGACGCGTTGGCCGGCTATGAAGACCTGGAAACGACCACGCAATCGTTTCTCGTCACCTTCCAGCCGCCGCGGATGGTGCTACCGCCGCGCATCACGCTGGAAACCGTGACCCCCGATGGCGCTAATCCCATGACGGTCGAACTGGGACGTCCTGTGATTGTCTCATCCGCCGTGATCCGTCTTCAGGGCCGCATTCACGCCGAGGAAAACTTGCACCAAGCCCAATTCGGCGATCAGCCGTTGGCCGGATTCCAAGCGGACAACGCCAAGACCTTTCCCATTGACATGAAGATAACTCTGAAGCCGGGCCGGCAGACGTTCACCTTTTCCGCCAACACCAAGACCAGCCCGCGCGGCCAAGCGAATGTGATTGTAGAGTATCGGCCCCCTTTGCCCCAGTTGGTGATCACAACGCCGGCGCCGGGAACCGTTGTCCATGACAACGGCAAAGACGATGGCAATTTGATCCAACTGCAAGGCCGCCTGCTGCCTCTCGCCGACCCACATCCGTACCGCGCGGCCATCTGGGTCAATGACCGATTGATGGACGAAGCGCCGCGCATTGACTCTGAACGACAAATCGTGGCCGCTGCGGTGCGTTTACAGCCCGGCGTCAATCGCGTGCAAGTGCGGCTGAGCAACGAATGGCACGCCGCCGCCACGTTTGAGACGCAAGTTAGTTATCGCCGACCGCCGCGCATCGTGAGCATGCGCCACTCTCCCGTGGGTGACACACCCCTGGTTGATGTCGTGGCCCACGTCGAGACGCCAGCGGACTTGCCGTTGACTCAAGCCGTGTTGAATAGCCGACAGCTGCCGGCTACCGCGATGCAAGTGGAGGAAAAACGCCCCACTACCACGCTTTGGAAAGTATCGGCGGCCCAGGTCCCCTTAGAGCAGGGGGACAATGTCTTACGGCTGCTAGTCAGTAATGCCGACGGCCCCTCTTCGCAACCGGAGACGTTGGCCGTGCGCTACCTGCCGCCTCCCCCGCCCAAGGCCGCCGTCCAATTTCTTGATCCTCAGCGTGATGTCAACGTCGATACGCCTACCTACCTCGTGCGCTTTCGTGTCACGTCGGAAAGCCGATTGCGCCATGTCGAATTGCTGCGTGGCGGCGAACGGCTCCATACCGCTTCGGTGGAAGACGTGACCAAGAACCAGATGGGGCATTATGAAGTGGAAGGCAGCGTGACTGTCTCCCTACAGGTGGGCGCCAACACGCTGCGTCTGGAAGCGCTCAACGATGGCGGCGCGCGCGCAACAGCGGCGACCATCAGCTACGCCCCGCCGCCGGTGCGTCTGGTGATTGATCGTTTGGAGTCGCTGGACCCGAAGGGGGGGACGTACCAACCGCGCCAGAATCCCGATGGCCGTTTCATCTTCCCCCAGGTGGCCGACGGTCGCCTCAAGCTGCATGGGCGCGTCATTTGGAGCGACGACACCGCTCGCCGTGAAGCCGCCGTCAATTGGGTGCATGTGTGGATCAATGGCTTCAAGCAGTTGCCAGCGCCGTTGCCACTGACTTCCATCGGCCAGCCAGAGCGCCCCTTTGTCGTGGATATTCGCCTGAATCGACGTCATAATAACGTCATTGAAATCAACCTGCCCGAATTGAAGCTGCAAGCCGGGCCGCGCAGCCAGTGCGAGGTGCTGTTGTGCGAAAACCCGGTGCAAGGACAGCGGCTGCACTTGTTCATCGTGGGAATTGGCAATAGCGATGGCGCCACGCTGACCAAACAAGCTCTGAACGCCTTGCAAGCCCAACCGCTCGCCGCCAAACCCGGCGTGTACACGGCGTCTCCCACGTTCAGCGAGATCCATCTCCACGGTCCCCTGGTGGGAGCAAACGCCACGACTGGCAAAATCAACAGCCATTTGATCGCCATTCAACGGGCCATCCGCCAGAACTTCACCCCCGACTCGAAAGACACCCTCAATGATGTCGTCATGCTCTATTATCAGGGACAAGAACGTATCACCCCGACGGGCCATTACTTCTTAACCAGCGAAAGCGTTTATGATCCCCAGCTGCGCTGGTCGGTGATTTCTTGTCAACGCTTGCAAAATCTCTTCGCCGATACGCCCGGCGCCAAGGTTTTGCTACTCGATGTGGTTCGGGGAACGGAGAAGCGGCTTGCCCAAGCCCCGGACCAGTTGCATCAGTGGCCCCAAAATGCTCCCGCCGCCGTGCTCCGTTACGCCTGGGAGGACCCCCAACAAATTCCTGCCAACATTCACTTGCTGGACACCTTGTCAGACTTGTTGCCCCGCAGCCCGACGCTCTCCGGCCTGGCAGTGGCTCTGCAAGGAACCGCCAGTCAAATCGCCCAGCGTTATCCCTTGGATTACTGGATCAATGTGCCCGATGTGATGAAAGGGATCGTGGTGGGGAAAGAATCGTGATCAGTAATCAGCGATTCGTAATCAAAGATCCGTGTTTAGCGAGCAAGCCGCAGGCAAGCCAATTCGCTCACAGCATATTCAACGGATCAATGTCCAACGTCCATTCGACGTTCGACGGTGGACGGACGGTGGGAAGGACACGGCGCAGCAATTGATGCAGCAGGCCGGCGCTGGGAGATTGCAGCTGGAAATGATAGCGATAGTACCCCTTGAGCCGAAACACGGGGGCCTCGGCGGGACCGAGAAGGCGGAGCGGGGGCGCTTCCCCAGAGGCGGTCAGGGCCGATAGCCCGAGCGCGAACGCATCCGAGAGCCGGTCGGCGCAGGTACGGGCGGCCTCGGCGTCTCGACTGCGCACCACGAGCCGAGCCAGCCGTTGATAGGGAGGATAGTTATGGGCCTGACGATGGGCCAGCTCCTGGGCCACGAAGCCAGCATAGTCATGGGCGGCGGCCAAGGTGATGCAGGGATGTTCCGGGTTGAAGGTCTGAATGAGCACCTTGCCGCCGTTCGGCCCGCGCCCGGCTCGGCCCGCGACTTGCGACAGTAGCTGGAAGGTCCGTTCCGCCGAGCGAAAGTCTGGCCAGTGCAGGGCGACGTCGGCGTTGATCACTCCCACCAGCATGACATTGGGGAAATCCAACCCCTTGGCAATCATCTGCGTCCCCAGCAGAATATGAATCTCGCCGCGGCGAAAGGCGTTGAGCACTTGGCCATGACTGCCGGGCTTGCGCATGGTGTCGCTGTCCATGCGGCGAACGACATGCTGGGGAAACTTGGCTTCGATCTCCGCTTGCAGCTTTTCCGTGCCATGTCCATGATACAACACCGGCACTTGGCCGCATTGGGTACACAATTGGGGCGGTTCCTGTTCGTAGCCGCAGTGGTGACATAACAACAGGTCTCGTTGGCGATGATAGGTCATGGCCAGGTCGCAGAAGCGGCAAAAGATCACGTGGCCGCACCCCGGACAATGGAGATAGGTCGAAAAGCCGCGCCGATTGAGCAGCAACATCACCTGCCCCCCTTGGCCCAAGGCGCTGTACATGGCCTGTTCCAGGCTGGGACTGATCGCTTGATGCCGGCCCGACGGCCAAACTTCATGGCGTAAATCGATCAGTCCCACCTTTGGCAAGGGACGATCCAGCACCCGTTGCGGCAAGGTGAGCAAGGTGTATTGGCCGCGCTGGCAGTTGTGCCAACTTTCCAGCGCCGGCGTGGCCGACCCCAGCAGAATCGGCACATTCTCCAACCGCGCCCGCATGACGGCCACATCCCGGCCATGATAGCGCGGCGTCGAATCTTGCTTGAAACTGGTTTCGTGTTCCTCGTCGATGACGATTAAGCCGAGTTTGCGGGTCGGCGCGAAGACAGCGCTGCGGGCGCCGACGATGACTTGCACCTGCCCCGCCGCGATGCGCCGCCAATGAGCGCCGCGCTCGGCTTCTCCCAAATGACTGTGCAACACGGCCACTTCACGACACCGGCCCCGAAAGCGTTGAATCGTTTGCGGCGTCAGGCTGATTTCCGGCACCAAAACCATCGCTTCCTTGCCTTGTTGAATCGTCTCCTCGATGGCCCGCAGATAGATTTCGGTCTTGCCGCTGCCGGTGACACCGTGGAGCAAGAAAGCGTGAAACCCTCCTTGGCGAATCGCTTGCTCAATCGGCCCCCAAGCGCGCAGCTGATCGGCGTTGAGGGTGATCGGTGCTTCCGCAGGCGCCGGTTCCTCGGCCAGCAGCCCTCGTTCCACGCGCTGCACGACGCGGCGCGCGAACCCTTTTTCCACTAAGGCCGACACCGGGGCCAAGCCACAACGGGCCAACCGGGCCAACCGCTTGGGTTCGAGCGGCTTGTCACCCTGACGCAGCTGTCGCAGGGCGGCGGTCTGCTTGGCGGTCAGTGCCGGCGCCGGTTGCGGCAGCTCCGCTTCGGGCACCGCTTCCACCAACACCACGGCGCGAGTGCCCGACTTGGCCCGCGCTCCCGCCGGCAGCACGGCATTCAGCACCTGCCCCCAACCGCACAGGTAATAATCGGCCATCCAGCGCGTCAGACGCATTAAATGGTCACTCAGCAGCGCTTCCTCATCGAGAACGCGCAGCACTTCCTTGACCACGCGGTTGGGACCTTGCGGGTTGAGATGCACGCAATAGCCCACCGTCGCCTTGTCGCCGCGCCCAAACGGCACCCACACACGCTTGCCCACGGCAATGTCGCCCAGCAAATGATCCGGCACGGCGTAGGTATAGGCATGATCCAACGGCCGGTCGAAGACCACGTCGGCGAACATCTGGGCCGGCGCCGGCGCGTCGGCGGCGGTGGGGCCAAACAGACTAGGTTGGGTGCTGGGAATCACGGCTACGAGTTCCTGGGGTCGGTTCACCATATATGGGGATTATCCACTTTCTTTGTCATTGTACCTCTCTGCCAATGGTCGAAACAAGCTAAGCATGAACAAATTTTCAGATCAAATTCTCAGGGCATCTCCCGACTTATCCATTTATGCCAATTCCGCCAACTTGGATGTTCCCTACGTTCGCGCCGTCGCGGCCGTGGCGCATTCTTGTCAACAGCGCCAGGAGTAGCCATCTTAAAGTTCCTGCCCGAATTGCCCGAATGAGAAGGAATGCCGTTCTGCTTGATCGTCGCGCGCGAGCCGCCGATTCTCCGCGCGCGACAGGGAATCCAAAGCACAACCATCAAGGAAGGAGCCTATGACCCAGACCAACGAAACCACGGTTCTTAACTTGGGGTTCTTGACGATTCTCCAGGAGGCAACGGGTTTTGTGGGCGGATACTTGGTGACGAACCAATGGGGTCGGCCGCTGGAATTTCGCCTAAGCAGCGCCGTGCAGCCCAACAAAGTGCAGCAAATCCTCTACGCGAACACGCTCCAGGCTTACTTGTGTGGCGAGCTGATCGGCAAGACGATGGTGGACAAGACAAACTTGCCGGTTCGGCTCATCGTCACCGACACCGAGGCCGCGTTGCACTTGCGACATCACATCGACATTCTCGTTCTTTGGCTGGCCGCGCCCAACCAAGGGGGCCGCGCCGAGTCGTCCATCGCCGGCCTGGAAGTTCGGCCTGCCAACGAGCGCGGACCGGCCCTGTATAGTCACATCCACTTTCCCCAAGATGCGGAAGCGGCGCGTGACTTGCTCCAGCACCTCGATACCGGCCTGGACCTGGCCGAACCCTTTCAGCGCATCCGCGAGGCCATCGCCGAGGCCCGCAAGATGGGGGCCGCCAAAGCAGCGTGAATTCCGCCTCCTCCTTGCCGTTTCCGAACCAGCCCGTTAAATCTGGAGAAGGTTCACCACTCACGGCTATCGCCCCAGGAGTTTGTCACCATCATGCGCGCCATCTGGATTTGCTTATCTACGGTCATCATTGGGGCGACAGCGGTTCAGTCCGCCGAGCCGCCGTTTTACGCGGACAAGACGAACCTGCTGGTGTATCGGGATGAGCAGGGGAAAGAGCATGTCATCCGCACGCCGGCGGAGTGGGCCAAGCGCCGCCAACACATCTTGGCTTCCATGCAACTCGTCATGGGGCCGGTGCCGGACGCCAGCCGCAAGGTGCCGCTTGATGTCCAGGTGACTGAGGAAGTCCAAACCGACAAATTCAGTCGCCAGAAATTAACCTTCGCCGTCGAAAAAGGGGACCGCTTGCACGCCTACTTGCTCATCCCCAAGCAGCGGTCAGGGAAGTTGCCGGCGGTGCTGTGCTTGCACCCGACGAGCCGGCCGCTGGGCAAGGGGGTCGTCGTCGGCATGGGGGAAAAGCTGGATCGGGCCTACGCCGTCCATCTGGCCGAGCGCGGCTACGTCACCCTGGCCCCCGATTACGTCAATTCCGGCGACTACCAATTCGATCCATATAGTAATGGCTATGTCAGCGCCACCATGAAAGGGATTTGGAACCACATGCGCTGCGTCGATTTGCTGCAATCGTTGCCGGAGGTCGATGGCGAACGGATCGGCGTCATCGGCCATTCCCTCGGCGGTCACAACAGTATGTTCCTGGCCGTCTTTGATGAGCGCGTCAAGTGCATCGTCTCCAATTGCGGCTTTTGCAGCTTTCCCCGCTACTACAAGGGGAACTTGAAAGGCTGGAGTCATGATGGTTACATGCCGCGCATCGGCGCGGTGTATGAGCTGAAGCCGGAGAAGATGCCCTTCGATTTCACCGAAATCGTGGCCGCGTTGGCCCCGCGTCCGTTCCTGGCCAGCGCCCCGGTCAACGATCACAATTTCGACGTGCAAGGAGTGAAAGACTGCATCGCCGCCGCCCAACCCGTGTATCAACTGCTCGGTGCCGGCGACCAACTGGCCGCCAACTACCCCGACTGCGACCACAACTTCCCCCCCGACGTCCGCCAAGTGGCCTACGAATGGTTGGACCGGTGGTTGAAGGGGAAGTGATAAGCAAAATTCATCGTTTGGCGTGCGGGCCAGCGGCGAGCAACAACAGTTTAGTTGTTCGCTGCTGGCTCGCACGCTAAACGGGTATTCTTGTCACTGAGCATCAATTCAGACAGCGCCTTCTAAATCGGGATGTACTACAAGCGGGCTGTTTGGTCCTCGCCGCCGGAGACGACGTAGCGGCCATCGGGGGAGTAGGCGGCGGCCAGGACGGTGCCAGCGTGGCCGGTGAGACGATGGTATTCAAGTCCCTTGGCCAGGTCCCACAAACGGATGCTACCATCGTGACAAGATGACAGGGCATGGATGCCATCGGGGGCGAAGGCGACGCTGGATACCCAATCATCATGGACAAAGTTGCGGATGACTTGGCCCGTGGCGATGTCCCATTGTCTCATGCAACCATCGGCTCCACCGGTGAGCAATTGCTTGCCGTTCACCGCCACCGCCAGCGACAACACCCAGTTCGTGTGCCATTCGTAGCGGTAACGCTCGCGGCCGGTGTGAATGTCCCACAACCGGGCCGTCTTATCATGGCTGCCGGAAACCAGATAGAAACCGGTGGACGTGAACGACAGCGCCAAAACCCAGCTCATGTGGCCAATGAGCCGCCGGATTTCCTGCCCGGAGGTGACATCCCAGAGGCGAATTTTGCCATCGTGGGGGGAACCGCTGGCCGCCAGCTTGCCATCGGGGGACAGGGCCTGGTTGTCGCCACCACTCGCCGCGTTCCTCCGGTTTCGGAATGTCCGCGATCGGCTGTTCACTGGGTTTTCTGTCCGAACTGCCAAGCTGTGCCAACACTTCCGCGAAACTCGCCGGGCGCTCATCCGGGGTTTCGCCAAGACACTGTTCCAGTAAGTCGGCCAGTGGTTCGGGGATGTCGCGCCAATGTTTGCGTAGTGGTTGTACCGTCTTGAACAGGGCGTAACAGCAGCTCTTGCACATCGCCGAGCAATTCCTGCAGGCGCTGGCCATGCCGCGTCAGCGCGTCCGCCAAGGCCGCGAAACCAGCGACTTGCTGCTGACTCAGGTTTTCCACCAGAGTGATATTCAACCCCTGAAACAGCTCGGTATCGGTCTCGAGCTGGCGGCGGAAGAAGTAACGCACGGCCATGACGAGCAACGACACCCCTTGCTCTGGCCGCAGCGAGATGAAATAGGCCAACGTGGCGAATCGCGCCCGGCGTAATTCCTCGGCCATCTGCTCCACTGCCCCCCACTGGGCTTCGAGCACGGCTTGCGGATCGGCATAGCGGGCGAACCCGCCGGCACGCTGGACCAAATCGTTTGGATCGAACGCATCCAGCAACACCCCCGCTTGGCGAGCCTGACGCAGCTCGCGCAGGCACACCCCCTGAAACTCCGGGCCACGGCTCGGCAAGCCAGCCAGGGGGGTGGTATCGAGAAAGGCACGCAGCTGCTCGCGGAACGCTTACTCCTCCTTGCGGGCCAGCAGCCGTTGCCAGCGCTCGCGCCAGGTATCGCCGGCCAAGGCAATCTCGAAGGCTCGCCAGGCGTGGTCATTCGCTTGATGCAATGCCAACGTCAATTTTTGACTATGATCGACAAAATGCCGATGCAGCACGCCCACGATGGTTTCGGAGGTCTGCTCGGCGACGGCGATGCCCAGACGGCCGCCAATGCTATCGATCAGCGGTTGCAGCGCCAACGCCGACAGGTTGCACATGATTCCCATAGGGCGCTCTCCTTGGATCGTACTGTGGAGTCATCGCTTCGCATGCGGCGGGATGCCGCGCGAAATGATTCAGCACACCGCGTTTGTTCATTCGCTTTCCTGATCCCGGTTGATGACATCAATTAGCATGCGCAGCCGGCCCATGGCGCGACGGTTGAAGTGAAAGACCAGACGCGGCAGGTGCAGCAAATGGGGGTCGCTCATCTCTTCCGGTAGGGCGTCGGTTTGCTCGAACGTCCCATTGTCCAGAATGTCGGTGAACTCGGCACGGATGCGTTGCAAGGTGCCGTTTGTCAAGCGCCGCCGTAAGCGCAACACCAACTGGTTGTTGACGTAGCGCATGCTGTGATAAACTCGATAGAAGGTCAGCACTTCCGCCACTGCCTCTTTCACGTCATCCGTGACTTTGTACAAGGCTAGGTCCGACGGCGAAATCATGCCACGCTGGAGCAACATCTCCTGGATGTAGCGGTGCCACGTTGTCCAGTAATCCCCACCCGGTTCATCCACCATGACAATCGGCAGCATCTGGCTCTTGCCGGTTTGCACCAAGGTCAGGGCCTCGAAGCCTTCGTCCAACGTACCGAAACCGCCGGGGAACAGGGCGATGGCGTTCGATTCCTTGACGAACATCAGCTTGCGCGTGAAGAAGTATTTCATGTGAATGAGCTTGCGGTCGCCGGCAATGATCGGATTGGCGCCTTGCTCGAACGGCAGCAGGATGTTGACGCCAATGCTCTTGTCTCGGCCTGCGCCGACGTGACCCGCTTCCATGATGCCGCTGGCCGCCCCCGTGATGACCATGTAGCCCGCCTCCGCCATCAGTCGGCCAAACGCAACCGCTTGTTGGTAAGCGGGATGGTCGGCGCCAAGCCGAGCCGAGCCGAACACCGAGATTTTGGGCAGGTGCTTGAACGCGCTGAAGACCATGAAGGCGTAACGCATTTCCTTCAAGGCCGTGTTGACCAGCTTCACATCGCTACGGGCGGTCTGATCACGGAGTAGCTTATCCGCCGTCTCCTTGATTTGGCGAACGAACCATTCATTGCTAACTGGCTGACGTTCCTCTTCCTGATCGTCGCTGGGATCGCTGATTTTTTGAAAGACACTCTTGGGACCTTCGGGTTTGTTCCGATTCATGTTTGTCCGTCTCCCACTGACCAACCGATCCATGATCGAGTTATGGAAACTCACTGGCAACGAAATCCATCATAAGCAATTTCCGCGCGGAGAGGAAAGGTCCGCTTCCAAAACCGCGACGCCGTATGATGGTAGGATAGGCGGTTGTCACGCTCTCAAGGGGAAGTGAATCTATCCCGCCATCCCTTCGAGGCTTCGAGGTAAACAAACTGCTGGCCTATTGATTCCTCAGCCAAATCCATGTCTAATAGCCATGATTGACCATGTCGTGATTGACACTCTCAATGGTTTCCCATTGAGGGGGGAGGGTATCGTGGCACGATATTGCGATGCTTGCCAGCGGTCGTATGCCGATGACCTGCCAACATGTCCGTATTGCCCTTCTCCCACCCTTCGCAATGGCGAGAGGCAGCAACCCGAAGGGCAGGCCTCGTCCGTGCCCCCGCGCCTGCGACGATCCGAAAGCTCGGACCTTAGTGTTACCGGTGGTCCTGAGGCGGAGATCGATTTGGGAGGGCCCATCCAACAGCGCGGCAATGCCGATTCCGGAAGCGTTGATTCGGTCAACTCCTGGATTTCCCTACTGCAAACGGACCAACCCCATCCGACCGATGATCCAGAACCGCCGCTCCGAATCGGTACTCCGACGCCGCTTCCCACTGGCGATCCTTCACTCAAGTTGAATCCTCCTCCGGATGCCGGGAATGCCAACGAGCATCGCTCGTCCGCCGCCAACTCGGATGCCACCATCGATTTGGGAAGCCCGGTCTTTGGTGGAACGGAGAGCACGGGACCGCCCAGCGGCGCCTCGTTCTATTCGTGGGCGGCCCTGCTGGAATCGAAATCCGAGATCGAAGACTATTCTCCGGCGTCGAATCCGAGTACCGCGCCTAGTTCGTCCCCCGCCGCCCCTTCGGGACAGCCAGCGGTCACGCCGGCTGCCGTCCAGCGGGACGTCGCGCCGCGGCAGTCCAATCGGGTCTCGTATCGCACGGGGGGCTTGGTACTCGGAGTTCTCCTGGGAAGCGTGCTGTGCTTGGCGTTATGGTTCGCGGGAGTGGAGCCGCCCCAGACCTGGCGCGACCGAGTGCGCCAATGGCTGGGCCAAGAACCCGCGCCGGCCGTTCCCGATGATCAAGCCCCCACGGTTTCCCAACCATCGCGAAACGTGACTCCGTGAAGTTGCGCGAGATCGTTTCCACTAGTCGTAGAATGTCGCCTGTTTGGCATCCAGGAATGAGCTTCTTTTCCCGTCTCATGGAGAATACGGCGATGTTACCGCACAATAACCCGTCAGCCATCGACACCCTCGGCAATTATGATTTGCTGGAGATCATCGGCGAAGGCAGCATGGGCATCGTCTATAAAGCGCGGCACTGGCAGACGCAGGAGATTTTCGCCGTCAAAGTCATGCCGGCCCACATCGCCAAGAATCCGGTGCTGTTGAGGCGCTTTGAGCAAGAGTTTCACGTCGCCAGTAAGCTGGATCATCCCAACGTGGTGCGCGTGCTAGATTATTCGGGCCAAGGAAAGACCCCCTACTTGGTCATGGAATACGTGCAGGGGCAATCGTTGGGGGACAAGATTCAGCGGGAAGGCCCTATCCCCGAAGACGAGGCCTTGCGCATCATCATCCAGGCGGCGCACGGCCTGCACCGCGCCCACCGCCAAGGGCTGCTGCACCGTGACATCAAACCGGACAACATTCTCATTACTCCTGAAGGCAACACCAAGATCACCGATTTGGGTTTGGCGAAGGACAGCGACGGCGACTATGATCTGACACGCACTGGGCGCGGCTTGGGAACGCCCAATTTCATGGCGCCAGAGCAATTTCGTAATGCCAAGCATGTGGATGCGCGGAGCGACATTTATTCGCTCGGCGCCACCTTATACATGATGGTGACGGGCAAAGTTCCATTTGGCGCCGGTGATCCGGTGCAGATCATGCTCCGCAAGCTGCGTAACGAATTACCCAATCCACGCGAGTTGGTTCCCAGTCTGTCCGAGCGCACCGATTGGACTATCCGCCGCGCCATGAGCGCCGATCCCTCGAAACGGCCGGCCACCTGCCGGGAGTTCGCAGAGGATTTGCTCGGCAAAAGTACCCGCGCCAGCTCCAACCCCGATATTGACGTTGATGATACCGATATCTGGCATGTCGTCTTCGCGGACGTGGCCGGACAGATTCGCACCGCCAGCGGCGGCACGCGGACCCTCCGTCGCTCCATCCGCGAAGGGCGTTTGGGGGATGCCGCCACCATCCGCGCCAGCCGCAACAAGGTTGGCCCCTTCGAGTTGTTGAGCAGCTATCCCGAATTCCGCGACCTGGTGGTCGGGCCGGCGCCGGGGTTGCCCTTGTCCGAGATGAGCATGGTCAATCTGCGCCAACTGGCCCAAGCTGGCGCCGCGGGTGGTCCCACTCTGAACGCGGGCGCCCCCGGTGAGGCGGACGACGACGATCTCGCGGAACGGCGCTGGAACACGGCGGCGCCATTCCAGCAACCGGCCCCGCCCGCCGCTTCGCTTCCCGCTGGCCCCAGCACGAACCCATCATCGAATGGCAGCGTTCCCCATTTTCAGATCGCTGCGGATACCACCTCTCCCTCGGCTTCCCAAGGGGTCCTGGAAACCTTAAAAACCATCATGCTCGTCGTCCTTACGGTGTTGGCGACACTCATTGCCAGTCGTTACCTACTTCCCTTCCTGTTGGACGGCCAATAGCAATACGTGGACGCTTGGATTGGCAAAATGGGGGGCGGTTGCCCCCAACACCTTTGCCTCGGTGGGCGAAGGCTGGAGAAGATTTCTCGAACGGCCGTTGAGGTAGGCAACGAAGCAATCATGCCCGCGCCAGCAACCGTCAATGAATTCTTGGAAGTCATGCGCAAGAGCGGCGTTCTCGATAAGAAACGCCTCGATGAGTATTTGCGCCGTCTACAAGTGACTACCGAAGCGCCATTAGCCCCCGGCACCTTGGCCGATTTGATGGTCCGCGACGGCTTGGTGACGCGTTTTCAAGTACAGCAACTCCTATCAGGAAAATACATCGGCTTCACGCTCGGCCATTACAAGGTCTTGGAATTGCTCGGTTCCGGCGGCATGAGCGCGGTCTATTTGTGCGAGGACCAACATACTCAACAGCATGTCGCTCTCAAGGTGTTACCGAAATCCCTGGCTCAGAACGCCACCATCCTCAAACGCTTCTACCGCGAGGCGGAGATCTGCGCCAACCTGGATCATCCCAACTTGGTGCGTGGTTACGCGCTGGACCATGAGAACGAACAACATTTCTTCGTCATGGAGTACGTCGATGGCGTGAATTTGTGGGAGATCGTGAATCGCTTTGGCCCCATGCCGGTGCTCCGGGCGGCGCACTACATCCGCCAAGCCGCCGCCGGCTTGCAGTACGCCCACGAGATGGGCTTGGTCCATCGAGACATCAAACCAAGCAATCTCTTGGTCAATCGTCAGGGGGTCGTCAAGATTCTCGACATGGGATTGTCATTATATTACACGAACGAGCAAGATTCGGTGTTGACCAAAGACGTGCTCGGCACCATCGAATACGTCGCCCCAGAGCAAGCGCGGGATAGTCATAACGTGGACATTCGCGCCGATGTGTTCTCGTTGGGGGCCACCTTCTACTTCTTGCTGACCGGCTTGCCGCCGTTTGGGCCGGAACGTGTCCATTCGTTGCTCAGTGGGCAGGGATTGTTGCTCCCTTTGCCCATTCGTTCCGTGCGCCCCGATTTGCCGGAGAAACTGGCCAACGTGATCATTCAGATGATGGCTCCCAACCCCGATAAACGCCAGCAAACCCCCGCGGAAGTGAGCGACGCCCTGACCCCCTGGACGCGAGAGCCGATTCCACCTCCCGCCGAGAGCGAGATGCCGCAGCTCAGCCCCGCCCTACGTTCCGGGCCATCCCAAGATCATTCATCTTCAGTGGCTTGGACAGCGCCCACCGCCTCAGACGCGGGCCGTGCTGGCGGGTCGTGGCGCTGGGTGTTCTTGGGTTTGGGGCTGGGGTTCGTGCTCGCGCTGGTTTGGTGGCTGCTGGATCACTTTGCATGGCGGCAGCCATGAGCGGAATGACGCGCGATTCCCCCTTCGGTTCGGCGAAATCGACGCGCCCGCCCGCGCCGGTCCTTCTCAACTCTGCGACATCAGATACGCGCGTAAGGTGGTTTGAATGTCTTGGCAATAATCTTCCCAGGCCGCCAATTGCAGCAGTTGGGTATCCTCAGGACGAATCACGACCGCGATTTGCAATAGGTTGGCCTGTTTCTCATCCTTTTTCCTCATGTGTAGCTCGATGAAAATCTGATTACTGCCTCTCTTCCGCCAACCGCCCCAGCCCAGCCAAGAGAAGAAGCCGGAACGCAAGGGGCGGGCGCCGTCCCGAATGCGAATCCGAATCAAACCGCGCAAGCTCTCCACGATCTGGCCATCCACGGCATCGGCGAAAGCCTGCAACTTATACAAGGCAATCTGTTCCGGCATCCACGCCTCGATGTGTTCCACCAACTCGGCGGCACCGGAGTTGTTGCCCGAGAGGTCCGCCGGCGCGGGAGACGGCTCATTGGGCGCCAGCGATCGAAACTCTCCCTCCCCTTGCTCGTGGAGCAAGGCGATTTGATACAATTCAGCGATGTCTCGCGCGCCTTGAGGGCGCGCCGCAGGATCAATGGCCAAGCAGGAACGGATGAGCGATTCCACCGTGGCGGGTACCTGCTCTCCCAAGCCGAGGCTGGCGAAGGTAGGCGGGTCATCCGTGGCTTGGGCCAACAGAATCTCCATGGGCGTGGAGCCGCTGAAGGGCATGCGCCCGCTAAGAAGCTGATATAAGATCACGCCGACACTGTACAAATCGCTGCGGTGATCGGTGGCCGCCCCGCTTACTTGTTCGGGACTCATGTAACCGGGCGTGCCCACGGCATATTCCACCTCACGAGGCTGCTCCTGAGCTTCCACCGCCGAGGCATCGACCAGCTGGGCGAGTCCAAAATCCATCACTTTGAGTTTTTCACGCGGCGTGTCGGGATCGATCAGCATCAAGTTGGCGGGTTTCAGGTCGCGATGGACAATGCCTTGATCGTGAGCGGCTTGCAAGACATCGCAGAGCTGCGTCACGATGCGGTGCAAACGGGGCGGACTGAATCGACTGTTGCGGGCCAACAGCTTATCGAGCGACACCCCCGGCACGTACTCCATGACGATGCATGGTCCTTCGGGATCATCGAGGGAAGCATCCAAAAATGCAACGGAGTGGGGGTGCTGAAAGCTCGCCAGGGAAGCGATTTCTTGGCTGAAGCGCGCGCGAAAACGTGGGTTGCCGGCGATGTGCTCGTGCATGACCTTGACGACGACCGGCTCATCCCGCTCCTTGTCTGCGGCTAGATAGACGCTCCCCATGCCACCTTCACCGATCCGGCGGATCGTTTCATAGCGTCGGAGGAAGACTCGCCCTAGCATCAGTCCCACTCACTGTTGAGGCGAAGCCATGAAGTGACGTCACATTTCACTGTTTAGGCACATGCTTCGATCTGTTTGCACATCATCCGCGGATAGGTAACCAAGTGTTGACCTTGGCGGAAATGCTCAGACAATTCTCACTCTCTCATCATACAAGAAGGGTGGCGAATTTGCATCGAGTATCTGCATCGAAGTTTAGGGTTGCCCTCTTTTTTTCGATATTCGCTCACCGCTTACGCGGATGAGACGGGACATGGTGCGATTCCTTTACGTGGGTGCGACACAAGGGAAGCGATTCATCGATTCGCGTTCGGAAGCGTGCGCGAACCGATGAATCCGTATCGCTGATTTAAGATTTATCGTTTCGCACCTGGTTCCCTATATCTGCGTGAAACGATAATATCAATAATTGATCAAAACCAATCCATTTCACTAAACTCTCTGTTGGAGTTTCAAGGATAATGTCAATCCGACCCCGCCAGCGCCTCAATCGCCTCCCCCCGCGTGTCGTACAAGGCCCAGAGGGTGTCCAGGGCGGTCACGTGCAGCAGCTCGCGGATGCGTTCCGAGACGCCGGCCAGCACCACCTCGCTGCCGTGTTTCTTGACGAGCATATGGCAGCGCAGCAGGAACGAGATGAACACCGAGCCGAAGTAACTAACTTGGCTCAAGTCAATGACCAAACCAGCCGGCGGGTCTTCCTTCAGCGGCGCCAACACCATCTGAGCTGCTTGCTGGATTAGGTTTTCATGCATGCTCTCCACTTCGGGAGAAGGAATAATCACGGCAATGTCGCCGTGCCGCTCAACTCGAAACGATTGGCTGTAGATGGATTCTTCCGTCATGACGTCGCATACTCTTGAGGGATGGATTCTTTCCGTGACTGATCGTTTAGGCTACCATCTCCGCGCAGTGAATCAAGCGACAACCCAAGAAAAAAAGCCGATGGTTTTTTGCATTTCTGTTGGCGAGGAGCGATACGGGGCAGGGTCGAGACTCGCAATCGGCCCGGCCCCGTATGCCGTGGTGGGTGGGTTAGTTGGAAGGAAATCGAAAGTTGTCTATCACAGGGTTGTTGGGACTCGCAACCAACCCCTGCTGCTCCATTAGGATTGCAACGACCATGCCAGAAGCGAGACGACAACCATGCCGGTCGCGAGTCAATAGCGCAAGTAATTGATATTTTAAGTTTTATCTCAATCGTGCTTTTGGCGGGATCGCGTCAAGATAACGGGATGGATCAGGCGGCTTGCGAAGGATCGTTGTATTTTGCAACAGCTAGTGGTGAAAAATGCAAAAGGTGTTGCAAATCGCTAAGGATGCACGACGATCATTTTTTCGAGAATCAATTTCTCATTATCCGGCCAATCTTTCGTATGAGCCACCTCCGGCCAGAAGCGGCGATAGAACAGGCGAACGCGAACCTGATGAATGGTGGTGGGAAAATGAACGACGATCTCATCAGTTTGACCGGGGACTAAGCGCGTATCGACCAGATCGCGCGGCGGACGCCAGAAGGGGGCAGGGGAATGACCGTCGAAGTCGGTCGTGCGCTTGGCGTAGAGCTTGCCTGCCAAGCCGGGCGGCTCCAGGCCAGCGGCGGCGGGGAGGCGGGGGCCGGCGATGGCGAGGACTGACTGATTATCCATCGTCAAGCCTTCGATCACCAGCGCCAAGTTGCGGTCGATGAAGCCGGTCGGCACGCGATGCCCCACGCCGTCGGCCCGCACCCGCGCTGCTGCCCGCACGGCTGCCCCGGATCGCGTCGCCGTCATCGTGATGTGCAGACAACGCCGCAGCATCTCTTCCCGGCTGCCGACGACAAAGCGATGATTCGATAATGTCAGCGGATGGCGCTCGAGGCCGCCCCGGCCAGGAGCGATGTTCGTCATTTGTCCGGTGGGGGTCATGTGACAATCCTGGCACTGCACGCCGGCGCGCCCCGCGGGACTGTCGAGCCATTCGGAATAGGTGGTGTACACCGGCACGCCGAACACCGTCCCCTCGTGACACGACGCACAGTAGCGGCTCTCATGATACAATGGCGAAAACGCATCCTCACCGCGATCCACATCGTCGAGCGGGCCGAAGAACAGTTGCCCGTGTTCGGGTCGCTTCAGGGTCAAGCCGAAGCGGCCATGCTGGATGCCGAGCTTGGCGGTATCCGCCTCGGCAATCTTATGACAATAATCACAATGCACCCCTTGGGCCGCCACACCGCGAACATGGCGCAGATCGAAGTAAGCGGGATCACCAAAGTCCACGGTGGGGGCATGACACGCCGTGCATACGCCGGCGCCGTCGGGATGCTCGGCCAACAAGCTCCAGCCCCGATTTGGTGTCCCGTGCCAGTCGGTTCCCGCGTATAAATTCAAAAAGTGCTTTCCCGTGGCCGAGCGGGCGTGACTACTGGCAGACCATTGCTGAAATATCTCTTGATGACAGTTGCCACAGTTGTGTCGTTGCTCTGGGTCAGGCCGCGGATCGACCCAGGCATACCGTTCGCAATCGCCGTCGGGCACGCGCTCCAGGGTAATCACGAGTGGTCGTGTGGCGGCGGGAACCCCCGCGATGACGTATCCTTCCTTGGCCGCTGTCACCCGCGCCGCTGGGGAACGCGAACCCGGCAAGCGAAAGCGCCCGTCCGCGTCGGTCAGCACCATCACGGTCTCCCCTTGCCAGCGCACCCGCGCCCCCGCCACCGGCCCCGTCGCATCACGGACCACGCCCGTGATGGGCCGGGGCGGAATGGCTCTCGGTACGAACAGCACGATCAGCAACCCCGCTGCACACAGAGGCCATAGCGCCAACCGCCAGCGAATTTTCATCAGACTGAAGGCTCCCTAGAAAATGGCGTTACTATCCACGATACTACAACGAAGGATGGCGTGCAGCAGGGAGTTGGCGGGAAGGCACTCATTTCCGACTCCATCGAGAAAAATTCCCCAAACAAAAGAAAAACAAACAGCGACCTACTCCCTCTATACCTGTGGATGTAACGACCTCAGCAGGATTCTTTCATGAGCACGGTCCCTTGGCAAACGGTCATCCGCCATTTGTACCGCACGGTGGGGACGGCACGCCACGGCGCGTTGAGCGATGCCGAGTTGCTGCGCCGCTGGCAGCAGACGCGGGACGAGGCCGCCTTTGAAGTGCTGATCTGGCGGCACGGCGCGTTGGTGTGGAATGTCTGCCGGCGGCGGTTGGGCAACGAGCAGGACGCCGAGGATGCCTTTCAGGCCACCTTTCTCACCTTGGTTCACAAGGCGAGTTCCATCGGCAAACCAGAAGCGTTGCCCAGCTGGCTGTACAAGGTGGCGTATCGCGCGGCCTTGGCGGCACGGGAACGCCGACGGCACACCAATGACTTGCCGGAGACACTGACTGGACTCGAAGATGATCCGGCAGTGGCGGCGGAGCGCGCCGAACTACGTTCGGCGCTGGACGAGGAAGTCAATCGCTTGCCCGACAAGTACCGTTTGCCGTTCGTGCTCTGCTATCTGGAAGGCCGAACCACCGATGAAGCCGCCGCCCATCTCGGTTTTCCGCGTGGCACCATCGGCACGCGCCTGGCGTGGGCGCGTGAGCGCTTGCGCGAACGGCTGGCGCGGCGTGGCATCCTGCTGTCTTCGGGGTCGTTGGCGGTGTGGCTGGCTCAGGACGCGGCATCGGCGGCCGTGCCGGTGGCGCTCGTGGCCGACACCGTTCGCTCCGCTCTGGTCGTGGCGACGGGATCAGCTGCGGCAGGCATCCTTTCCACTTCCGTCGCGGCCATTACCCAGGGAGTCTTACGAACCATGTTGGTAGCCAAAGTCAAATTCGCCATGTCCTGTTTGATCGTGTTCGGTCTGTTGACCGCCAGTGTCGGTGTGCTTTCCACTCAGCTGTTGAGCGAACAACCCGCCTTGGCGCTCTTGGCCGACAAGGAAAAACCGGCTCCAAATGCCCATCCGGAAAAGAATGTGGCTGGCAACAAGGACGGCGACAAGGAAGCCCCCGTCCAGAAGCCCGCCGACAACAGGGAAAAACCATCTAAGGAAGGCGATAAGCCCAAGAAAGAAGCTCCCTCGGTTCAGGGTACGCTCAAAACGATCGATGCCAGTAATAACTCCATCACCCTGACCGTTCGTACTAATAAGGAAACCTCGGAAGATCAAACCTTCTCGGTGGCCGGTGATGCCCGTATCTTCGTGGCCAGTAAAGAGGCGGGTACACTGGCGGATCTGAAGCCAGGCATGCGCGTCTTGGCCCAATTAAGTGCCGATGGCAAGTCAGTTCAGACGCTCAAGAGTGCCCCCAATGAAGTCAAAGGCGTGGGGGTTCAAGGCACCTTGAAGGGGGTAGATGCGAATAAGAGAAACATCACCGTCACGGTGGCGGATGGCCCGGAAAAAGGAGCAACGGCAGACAAAACCTACGAGCTGGCCGACGATGTTCGGGTCTTCGCCGCCGACAAAGAAAATGGTAGCTTGGCCGATCTCAAACCGGGTGCTTACGTCTTCATCAAGCTCGACCCGGAGCGCAAGACCGCCGTGGCCATCAAAGTCGGGGGACCGAAGAAGGGAGACGACCAGAAAGAGAAGGGGAAAAAATTCGATGGCGATAAGGATGACAAATAACCGGATATATCGTTCCTATTTTACTGACTGAACCAATGGCTTCATCGTTTCGCGTGGCAATGCAGTCCACGCGAAACGATGAAGCGAATAACACAAACATCTCTACCCCGATGGGAACAAGGAGTAAATCATGAAACTACACACGCTCTTGATCGCTCTGGTCACCCCCCTGTTTCTCGCCGCCGGTCCCGCGCTGGCTCAGAAAGAGAAGAAGCTGACGCTGCCGCCGGGTGATCTCTTCTTCGTCATGAAGGGACGGCCGGTCGCGCTAGAACGGGTCGCACCGGGCATTCAGGGCGCCCTCTTGCTGACCGACGATCAGAAACAAAAGCTGCTGGAGGCCCTGGAGGAAACACGCTGGAGCGAGGCCGTGCGGTCAGCGGGACAGACGCTCAAGGCCGACCCGAACGCGACCGAGGCTCAAAAGGCGGAAGCCCGCCAAGTCATCGAAAATGCCCACGCCAAGTTACAGCAACATCTCGCAACCGTGCTCACGCAGGAGCAAAAGACACTGATCAACCGCCTCAACGCTGCCGCCCAAGAATCACATCAGTCGGCCCGCGAGAAGTTCGAAGCCGAGTTCACTGCCGCCAAGGGGAACGACACCCTGATGGAAGAGGTCAACAAGAAGATGCGCAAGGAAGCCCAGGAGGAATTCAATCGCAAGCTGGCCGGCATCCTGACGCCGGAGCAACGTCAAGGCCTGGAACAAGCCGCCGAACTTCAGAACAAGGCGGAAGGAGCGTCGAAGAAGGAGAAATAAGAACCAGAGGCTCGCGCGCTAAACACAGTGTCATTTGTTTGCTGGATGCCGCAGTGCCTTGCCGCCGAGATTGCCGGTGAAGCGGCCAGCACGAATCGTCGGCACGCCATTGACAAACAGATGACGAACGCCGGTGGCGTATTGATGCGGCTGCTCGAACGAGGCCAGGTCACGAAAGGTCTTGGGATCGAAAACGACAATATCCGCGAAACAGCCCGGCTTGAGATAGCCCCGTTCAGGCAGACGGAGAATGTCGGCGGGCAAGCCGCTGGCACTGCGGATGGCCTGTTCGAGCGGGATGATTTTCTCCTCAATGGCGTAACGGCCAATCTTGCGCGGGAAGGTGCCGTAGTGACGTGGATGGATCACAGTATCGGCCGGCACGACCGCGCTACCGTCGCTGGCGGTGGCCACGAACGATTGCTTCATGATCAGCCGCACTTCCTCTTCCTGCATGGAGAAATGGACGATCTGTGCTCCGCCGTTCCGCTCGATTTCCAGCACCAAGTCAAGCACTGGTTTCTTCTCTTCTTGCGCGATGGTGACTAGGTCTTTCCCATGCCAATCGGGGCGAGGCATGTAGCGGGCGATGCGGATGCTCTGTCCCCCCTTGGCGTCGTCGAGCGTTTTCTGAATGGCCTGACGCATGAGCGGCCCCTGTTCGGGATGATCCAGCCGAGCCAGCATTTCCTCTTGGCTTCCCTCGCGGAAACGCGCGGGAATGAGATCGGCCTGCAAGGAGGTGCTGCTGGCGGTGTAGGGATATTGATCGGCGGTGACGACTTGTCCTTCCCGGCGGGCTTGCTCGATCAAGCCGACGGCATCCCCCGCCTTGCCCCAGGCTTGCCGGGAGTAGGCTTTCAAATGAGAGATATGCACCGGCAGCCCGGCCTTCTTGCCGATGTCTAAGGCCTCGTCAATAGAAGCGAGCAGCCCGGCCCCTTCATCGCGGATGTGGCTGGCGTAAAAGCCGCCATGCGCCGCCGCCACCTTGGCGAGCGCCACCAGCTCCGCGCGGTCGGCGTAGGAGCCGGGAGTGTAGTACAAGCCGGTGGACAAGCCCCAGGCCCCCGCTTTCATTCCCTCTTCGGTCAGGCTCAGCATCTTCGTCAATTCTTCCTGGGTTGGGGGGCGGTTGGCGTTCCCCATCACGGCGCGGCGCAGGGAGTTGTGCGGGATTTGATGCGCCACGTTGCTGCCCGCTTTCCCCGCGTCGATCTTTTGATAATACTCGGCCACATCGACCGGCCCGCTGCCGCAATTGCCCGTCACGATGGTAGTGACACCTTGAAACAAATAATTGAGGTTGGCGCGCGTGGCCGGCTCGGTGATGGTGCGGTCGCTGTGCGTGTGCAGGTCGATGAAGCCGGGGGCCGCGATCAAGCCGGAACCGTCGATGATCTGGGGCCGGCCCATGAGCGTAAATGAACCGACCGCGACAATGCGTTCCCCCTGGATGGCGATGTCACCGATCCACCCCGGCTCGCCGGTGCCATCCAAGATCGTGGCGCCGCGAATCACGACATCCGCCGACACCGGCATATCGGCACCCGGCGCGAGCAACAGCAAGGCAAGCAGCGTGGAGTACGACATGTTCGTTACCTTCGACAAAAGCAGGCATTCGTTTTCCGATGCGATAGCATCATGATAACAAGAATTCAGCGAACAAGGTGAAGAACGTTTCGGGAAAGATGAGCGATTGGAAAGGAGGTGGAAATGGATGCGGGAAAAGTTGGCGTTTTTGGCATCGCCCTGCACACCGATAGCGTGCAGGGCGATGTTGTGAAATGAACCTGGGCGGTAATGCTTAGTCTTGCGGCTGCTGGCCCACTTTGACGGTCAGAGGTTTGGCGGCCCCTTCGACCGTGACGTTATGCGTGCCGGGCTTGGCGTCCTCCTTGGCTGACACATGCAGTTTGTTTCCTTCGACTTTGGCTTCCACGCCAGAACCGTCTGGCGCTTTGGCGGATTTGGCAGCCCCCTTCGAGACGGCGACGTGTTTCGATTGCCCCGGCAGCAATTCGATTTCCCAAACTTCCAGCATGACTTCCTCGGCTCCCGTTGGGGTTGCCGTGGCATTCTCCGTTTTCTTCGGCGATTCGCCGCAACCGACCAGAGTGAAACCCACCATCAGCAGGAACGACAGGGACAAGACGCGCAACATGGTTGCACCTTCCTTTCCAAGAAAAAATCCACGATTGGCGATACGCAAGCAATTGATCCCCAACAACACCCTTTTATTCCCACAGATGGATTGCTCAGCCATTTCAAGGTGCCCTTTTATCCGATTGAATATCCCGCTCGGCGACCATCTCGTCCCGCACATTGGGGATTCAGTGGTTCCAGATGAGAAACGATGGCTCACGCGAACCGCTGAATCCCCAGCGCATCGAAAGACGGACGCCGTTTAGTTGGATATAATCCCATCCAGCGCGCCTGCGAGGACTCCCTTATGAGGTACCTACACCATGCCCACCGATGACATGCCAAGAGGACACGGTGACTCGCATCCACCTTCTGAGCACGAATCGATCCCGGTGCTGGAAGTGGCGGATGAGGCGGAAATCCTTACGGTTCTGCCAGCGGGACCTGTCGCGGAAGCACCGCCGCATCCGGGCGTGCGCTGGGCGCTGCTGTGGTGCTTCGGCATCTATTTGGTACAGACATTCGCCGTCCTGTTGGGCATCGTGCTCTATATCGTGGGAGTGATCCTGACGCATGACCGCTCCTTCGCGGAGATGTTGGAACAAGCCCAACGTGGGGAAAGGGAATTGCTGGATTATCTGCTTACCCCCCAAGGCAAGGAGATGCTCGCCAACCTTTTGTTGCCGATCTTCGCCTGTGTTCAGGTGATGTTTGTCGTGTATGCCTGGGCGGCGACGCGTTTGGTGGTCGGCAAGGAATGGGCGCGTGTCGTCGCGTTGCGCCGTTCCAGTTATGCGCATTTGCTGCTGGCCCTGCTCTGTTTGCCGGGACTGACGCTACTGGCGGTGGCCATCGATACTTTGGTCAAGGACCTGTTGCCACCGTTGGTGGACATGGAACAATTCGCCGACGTGCTCGGCGCTTGGCCGCTGCTCGTGGGCATCTTGCTCATCGGTGTCGGAGCAGGGGTGGCAGAGGAATTATTCTTTCGCGGGTTTCTGGGGCGTGGCATCGTGGGGCGGCATGGCGTCTGGTGGGGTGTCTTCTGGACGTCGCTGCTGTTCGGCTTGATTCATCTGGAGCCTCGTCAGGTCTGCTATGCCACCGTGATGGGAGTTTTCCTGCACAGCATCTATTTGATGACGCGGTCGCTGTGGCTGCCTATTTTGTTGCACACGCTCAATAACTCACTGGCGGTGGCGGCCACGCGCTCCCCGACCTTGGCGGCCCTGGAAGAAGCCACGCAGGCCCATTGGTGGCTGCTGTTCTTGGGAGCGGAAATGCTGTTGGCGGTGGGTCTGTGGGCCATGTATCGCAGCCGGGTTCGGCTCGTGCTCCGCGAAGGTCCCGACTTGCTGCCGTGGCATCTCCCCTATCCGGGGGTGGAACATCCGCCCCCCAACAGCACCTATCGTCTGGAATATCCGCCCGTGGGTTGGGCGGCGTCCGCCGTCGTCTTGCTGGCAGTTGCTGTCTTCATCGCCGCCGCGGCCGGTTGGTGGTTGCTAAGCTTTGGCGGTTGGACAACATGAAGATAGAAGTCACGGCATAATGGGGCAATCGGCGCCCATCCGTGGCGTGCTTACTTACTGTCGCAGGGAGATTCACTCATGACCTGGCGTGCGCTGTTGTTCCTGGTTGGTTTCGGTCTATGGCTTGTCGGTTCCATGTCGCTGACACTGGCGGCGGAGCGGCCCAACATCATCTTGTGCATGAGCGATGATCAGGGCTGGGGAGACGTGGGTTACAACGGCCATCCGATTTTGAAGACTCCCCATCTGGATGCCATGTCCAAGTCCGGCTGGCGTTTCGACCGCTTCTACGCGCCGACGGTATGCTCGCCGACGCGCGGCAGCGTCTTGACCGGGCGGCATCCGTATCGTTACGGTATCTTCCATGCCAATGTCGGCCACTTGTCGCCTCGTGAGATCACGCTGGCCACCCTGCTCAAGAAACAGGGCTACGCCACCGGCCATTTCGGCAAGTGGCACCTGGGCACCTTGACCAAGACGGAGAAGGACGGCAACCGGGGCGGCCCCGCCGGCGCCAAGGCCTACGCTCCCCCCTGGGAACATGGCTTCGACGTCTGTTTCTCGACCGAATCCAAGGTGCCGACCTGGGACCCGCTGTGGCAACCGAAGGGGAACAAAAGCGGCACCTGGTGGGACCCCGTGACCGATCCCGCCCAAGCTCAGCCCTATGGAACGGCCTATTGGGCCAACGGCAAGCGCGTCACCACCGAGCTGCGCGGCGACGATTCCCGGATTATCATGGACGAGGCCTTACCCTTCCTGCGCGGGGCCGTCAAGCGGCGGCAGCCGTTCTTCGCGGTGATCTGGTTTCACGCCCCCCATTTGCCAGTCGTGGCCGGGCCGGAATACACCAAGATGTATGAGCCATGCTCGAAATATGAGCAGCATTATTACGGCTGCATCACGGCAATGGACGAACAGATAGGCCGCTTGCGGCGCGAGCTGCGGCAGCTGGGTGTCGCGGATGATACCATGCTCTGGTTCTGCTCGGACAACGGCCCCGAAGGGCGCAAGGGGCAAGCTCCCGGCTCGGAGGGACCGTTTCGCGGCCGCAAGCGCGATCTGACCGAAGGGGGCATCCGCGTGCCGGGGCTGCTGGAGTGGCCGGCCCGCATCCCGCAGCCGCGCGTCGTATCCCTGCCGTGTGGCACGGTTGATTATCTGCCGACGATCCTGGAGCTATTGGACATCTCCCTGCCAACCATGCGGCCACTCGATGGCGTCAGTCTGATGCCACTCCTGGATGGCCAAATGACTGAACGCCCCCGCCCCTTGGCTTTCGAGCTGGGGAACCAAGCCGCTTGGCTCGATAATCGTTACAAACTGTTCGTCCGCTTGCGGGACAAGCAGATCACCGAGGTCGAGTTATACGACATCATCGCCGACCCGGGCGAAACGCGCAATCTGGCCGATCAGCAACCCGACCTGACGCGCAAGCTGCGCGCCGAGCTGGAAGCCTGGCGCGCCTCCTGCCGGTCCAGCTGGGCGGGAGAGGATTATCGATGAGGGTTAGTCATCCGTTGGCAAGAACCGCTTATTTCCGGGCGGAACCCATCCCTTTTATCGCGGGGGAGCGTCATGACACACGAACGTAATCGAATTTCATTAACTGCCCTCTCATGGACACTGCTGGCTGTCGTTGCCATTGGCGCTGGGACTGCCGCCGCGCGGGCCGACGACCAGAAGGCGGACCCTGCCGCGCCGCTGAAAATTCACATCATCTCCGGGGCGGGGGAGTACAAATCCGAGCCATCGTTGCGTGCGTTCAAGGAGTATCTGGAGCACCATTACCAAGTGAGCTGCACGGCCTCTTGGGGCCGCGACGGCATCAACCGGCTCGACAACCTCGAGCAGTTGCCGTCCGCCGATGTGCTGTTGATCTTTGCCCGACGCATGAAACTGGACGAGGACCAGATGAAGCTCATTCGCCGCCACTGGGAACAGGGGAAACCGATTGTCGGCATCCGCACCGCCAGCCACGCCTTTCAGAAAGAAGACAATGACTTCTTTGATCGAAAAGTGCTCGGCAATCATTACCAAGGGCACTACGGCAACGAGCCCGTGAAAGTCACCCCTGTCGAAAAGATGAAAGGGCATCCGGTGCTGGCGGGAGTAGAATCATTCACCTCGCAAAAGCTCTACAAGACCGGACCGCTGGCCGAGGATACCATCGTCTTGCAAATCGGCGATATCGGCAAGGCACATCATCCCGTGACGATGGTGCATACCCACAACGGCGGACGGATGTTCTACACCTCGCTGGGCGTCCCAGAGGATTTCCAAGACGCCAACTTCCGCCGCCTGCTCACCAACGCCATTTTCTGGACCACGCGCCGCGACGGGAAGAAGTTACAGCGGTAAGGAAAAAGCGGCTCGTCCGGTTCTTCGCGCCATTCTGGAGGAGGTTATTCTATGTCTACCGTAGGACAGAAGCTCATCACGGCGGCAGAATTCGCCCGCATGCCGACGATGAATCTTCATGTCCCGTTGCGTCACTCCCACATGCCGCTGGCTTTCAACAATGTCTCTTGCACGGCCAAATCATGGTCGAGACTGAAATCGGGGTCCTTCTTGCCGGCGATACAGGCGGCGAACTCGCGCAGGTCACGGATTTGCAAGGTTTGGGCCGGTAGCTCCAGGCGCTGCCAGTCCTTGTCATCCAGATGAAAAACCTCGATGGGCTGAATGTCCTTGTTGGCCAAGTGGCCGCTCCCCAAGTGCGGGATGACGCAGGCTCCTTCCGTGCCATACACTTCGATCCGGCGCGAGTGGGGAGCGACTTCGAGGGCGGGCACCTCGATAATGCCCCAGGCGTGGTCGTAGCCAAACACCGCCACGCCATTGTCGATGTAGGAGGGCGGTGGTTGGCGGTGATGATGCCCCAGGAACGGCGTCACGCTGTTCGGCTTGCCGAGGATGGCCACCATCATGTCAATCACATGACCAGCCATCTCGAAGAACATCCCGCCTTTATAGGGTTTCAATTCCTCGACGAAGCGTTGATACTCGCGCCGGTCCTTGGGCAAGCGGGCGCGGAACTGATAAATCTGGCCCAACTGACCGGCTTTGGCCCGCTTGAGCATCTCGACCACTGCCGACATGTAGCGGAACAGGTAAAGCATTTGCAGATGCAAATGCTTGCGCTGGGCCAAAGCGACCAGTTTGCGATAGTCGTCCCATTGATGGCCAGCAGGTTTTTCTAGCATCACGGGCCGACCGCTTTCCAAGGCCAAACGGGCCAGCGACACGTTTTCATGGACGCGCCCCTCCACGATGACACCATCCAGCGGCTCACGCAGCAACGCTTCCGGCTTGTCGAACAGCCGGAGGTTGGGGAGCAGCTTCCGCCAGCGTTCCGCGCTGTCGCGCAGCGTCTGCGGATCGGAGTCGTAGCCGCCCATCAGGGCAAATTCGTCGGGATGGTCCGCGATCTGTTTCACAATACCGTTGGCGTGTGTGTGCCACATGCCGAGCATGGCGAGTTTGAGCATGACATCATCCTTGCTGAGAGGATAGGCGCGAGTGGACCGAGCATCACATGGTCGCCCTTTCCTATCACGGCATCCGCATCGACTGGCTCAAGGCAGTCATTCCCACCTATCAACACATCCTCGATCGGGCGACGGACGAAACCTGGCTGGGGCAGCGGGTGCGGGTGGCCTCGGCGGAAGGACTCATCCTCATGAAATTGCTGGCCGCACGTACCCAAGACTGGCTCGACATCGAAAACCTGGTCGCCGCGCATAGCGATACCCTTGACATCGCCTGGATTGGCGATGAATGGCAAACGCTGGCCGATCCGTCCGATCCACGGATGGCCCGTTTTCTCGACCTGGTCGCCCGTGCCCGGAGCAAGACCTCGACCACGGAACCTTGAGCGGCGTCATGATGCCATCCCATCCCATGCGAATCACTTTTCAGCCAAACAGCCCAAGAGAAACTGTCTCAACTGCGTCACCCAATCCAGGAAATGCCGCCATTCCAGCGGGCCGTCGCCCCACCATTGCGCTTGGACATAGGGGGAGGATTCATACGTTTCCAAGCCCCAGTAGTCCCCCTCCAAGCCGACTTGTCGCGAGAACACCAGCAGCGGCACGGCGAGCTGTTGGCCGGCGGTGAGGAGACGGCTCAGCTCCGGTTCGGGAAGTTCGGCATCGCGGACGCGCAGCGCCAGTTGCAAGCGATCGGATGGTTTCGCCATAGCCTGGAAGATGCGCTGGTGATCCGCATCGCGGTCCCAGCTGACTTCACGGACCAACGGAGTCTCACCGCTGTCATGAGAGCGCGTGAGGACGCCGATCGTCCAGCTCGTTAGCGGGCCGTAGCTGGGCCGATGCCAGAGCCGTAGCAACGAACCGTACCAACGGAACGGCTCGCGCGGCTCCAGGTCCTTGGGATGACTCAACACCCGCTCGGCGACGGCTTGCATCTGGGACCACAGTTGTTCCCGCGGATCGATCATGCGCCGAAAAACTCCAACAAGGCATTCACCGCCGCGGCGGCGACGGCGGAGCCGCCCTTGCGTCCGGTGCAGGTAAGATAAGGTAGCGAAGCTTCCTTCAGCAAGCGGTTCTTGGCTTCCGCCACGCCGACGAAGCCAACCGGCAAGGCGATGAGGGCGGCGGGTTGCCAGCTCTCTTCTCGAATCAGCCGTAAACCTTCCTCGATGGCGGTGGGGGCGTTGCCGATGACCAGGACGGGGCGACGGTAGCGGCGGGCGGCTATGCGCATCCCCGCCGCCGAGCGCGTCAAGCCGGTGTCCGCCGCCAGTCGCGCCGTTTCCGGATCATTCAACAGACACCAAGCGGACTTCCCCATGGTTTCGATCATGGTCCGGATGCCCGCCAGGACCATTTCCGTATCGGTGATCCAGATCGCGCCTTCCGTGAGTGCCTGTTGAATGGCAGTAGCGAAATCAGGATGGTAACACAGCGTCGCGGCATAATCGAAATCCGCACTGGCATGGATCATGCGCCGGACCACAGCGAACGCCCACGCCGGTAATTCCACCGGCCCCAGCTCCCGTTCGATGAGGGCGAAACTTTGCTCTAGGATGCGCCGGCCAATCCGCTCGCCTTCGGCTCGACCGCTAAACGCTCCGTAGCCGCGCGGTGTCACCATTTTGCCGTTAATGAACCGCGTGTTTTCGGTGCCGATGATCAACAGGGTTTCCATGCTGATGCCGGCGGTGGTCACTTCCCCCAACGTGGTGTGGACGATGCGCGTGCCGGGACGGTAGGCCCGCTCAACGATGCCAACCGGGGTGGCCGGCGGGCGATAGCGCAGCAGGATGTCGCGGGCGCGGGGCAGCTGCCAAACGCGCCGCTGGCTAACCGGATTGTACAGGACCAGGATGAAGTCTCCCCGGCCGGCGGCGTGCAAGCGTTCTTCGATCACCTGCCACGGAGTCAGCAGATCGCTTAGGCTGATGCAAGCGAAATCGTGTCCCAAGGGCGCCCCCAACAAGGCCGCCGCCGCCGTGGCCGCCGTCACGCCAGGGATTATTTCGATCTCGACTTCCGGCAACGCTTCGGCGCGCTCCAGCAAGATACTCGCCATGCCGTAGATGCCGGCGTCGCCGGAGGAGACGACCGCCACTTGCCGCCCTTGCCGCGCCAAATCCAGAGCCAAGCCAGCCCGTTCCGTCTCGGCCCCGATGGGAAACGCCCGCGCCACGGCGCGCAAGCGCAACGGTTCCAGATTCTTCAAGTAGGATTCGTAGCCGATTAGGACATCGACTTGCCGCAAGATTTCTTGGGCGCGCGGCGTCAGTAAATCCAGATCGCCCGGACCCAATCCCACCACCCATATCTTGCCCGTGAGAATCGATTGGCCCGTTTCTGGGTGTGGGGAACTAGCCGTGTCCAGGCGTTTCCCCTCGGCTCTCCGCGCCAACACCAGGGCGAAGTAACCGGGAGCTTCGCGCAAAGCAGACAAGTCAAAGACAACTTTTTCCCTCTCCGTGCCGACGTTTTCCAACAGCACGGCCTCTCGTTCCGAACCAATGCGTGTCAAGGCGTCTTGGATGGCCGGCAACGCGCGCGGCGCCTTGAGCAAGCACAGATTCGGGAATTGAGTGATGAGGCGTTCTAGCTCGGCGGCATGATACGCGGCGGGTACGATGGCGAGCGGTTCATCCCGTTGGGCCAGCGACCAGCCCACGCGGGCCGCCGCCGCCGTGATGGAGCTGACCCCTGGCACGACTTCGATGGGGACATCGGGTGCCAGTCGCGCCAGCAGCCGCCAGACGTGGCCGGCGGTGCTGTACAACGTGGGGTCTCCTTCCGTGATCAGCACGACTTGCCGCCCTTGCTGACATTCTTCGGCCAGCTGTTGGACGGCGGGGAGGTACGCCGCCTGGTCATCGGCGGCGCTGATCGTGGTCATGGCTTCATGAAAAAGGACGCGGACTTGCTGTTCCGGGGAAACGTGTGTCCGCACGATGTCCCAGGCACGCCCCTGGTCAGGACGAGGGCCAGCGTGGTAGAGAATATCCGCTTGGCGCACGATCCGCAGCGCCTTGAGCGTCAGCAACTCCGGGTCGCCGGGGCCCACGCCGACCGCCCAGAAACGACCGCTGGCTGAATTGGACATGTCAAAGATATTCCGTGTGTCTTCGAGGATCGCGGTTGCTGAATGTAGATGATGCTATCGGATTTGTACGCTGGATTGAAGAGGGGGATCCACTATTAGCTTGGCATAAAGAAAATCCCAAGAGCACGCCGCGCCAGCCAGTGTCGTACTGACCTGGCGCGGCGTGCTCGGTGGAATTTCTTGCCGGAGGAATACCTCTTTTCTCGTTGACGGATTATTCACTCCCTCTTCATAATGTGGGCGCCGATTCGTACAGTACACTAAGGGGAGAGGCGACAGGAGGCGCCGCCGGACAATCTCCCGCGCGCGGCCAGGCGCCACAACCATACCAACATCGCGCAGCCATGAATCACAATAACCAGCTGAGAATCTTCAGCGGCCGGGCCAACATCCCCTTGGCGGAGAAGATCGTTCATTGTCTGGGGGACAGTCTCGGCAAGGCGACCCTGACCAATTTCCCCGACGGCGAAACCTCGGTGCGCATCGAGGAAGACGTGCGCGGCCGGGATGTGTTTGTGGTGCAATCGACCTGTCCACCGGTCAACGAGAACCTGATGGAATTGCTGGTGATGCTGGATAGCTTCAAACGGGCCAGCGCCGCCCGCATCACCGCCGTGTTGCCCTATTACGGCTACGCCCGCCAGGACCGCAAAGATGTCGGTCGGGTGCCAATTACCGCCAAGCTGGTGGCCAACCTGCTGACCTCGGCGGGGGCCAATCGGGTCTTGGCGCTCGACCTGCACGCCGCCCAGATTCAAGGGTTCTTCGACATCCCCGTCGATCATCTGCACGCCGGGCCGGTCATCAATGAATATATTCGCAGCTTGAACATTCCGCCCGATGATCTCATCGTGCTCAGTCCTGATGAGGGGAGCATCAAACGTGCCTTGTTGCACCAGAAGAAAATCGGCGGGGCCATCGCGGTGGTCGATAAACGCCGCTCCAGCGCCACCGAAACGCGCCAAGCCAACCTCATTGGCGCTTCATTGGATGGCAAGGTGGCGGTCATTTTCGATGACATGATTTCGACGGCGGGAAGCGTGGTGGGGGCGGCTCACGTGGCCCGCGGCCACGGCGCCCGCCGGGTGTTGGCCTGCGCCACCCATGCGGTGCTGTGCGGGCCGGCCATTGATCGGCTGCGCGACGCGCCGATTTCACAGATCGTCGTCACGGATACCATCCCGGTGCCGCCGGACAAGCAGCTGCCGCAGATCAAGATTCTTAGCGTGGCCCCCTTGCTGGCCGACGCCATCAAGCGCATCCACTACAACGAATCGGTGAGCAAGTTGTTTGAATGAGGATCAAAAGTCGATCTGCAAGCCGAAATCCAAGCCTTGCGCCCAGAAGTCGCCGCGGCGCATCAGCGGTATCGGACGCACGGGGCCTGGGATGGTCATAACGGCGGGACCTTGGCTGAAGTTCAGCACCGGGTCGATTTGCTCGCCCGGTCGCACGACGCTGCTGAGATACAAGAACGTGTAGCCGACGTAACTTTTCACGTTTTCGAGCAGCTCCACCCCCAAGCGGACTTTCACTTCCGGTAGCACGGCGAAGCGGCTGCCGCTATGACGCCCCATATTGCTGAGTTGGGCGAAAATGCCCCCCGCCGAGGGGCCGCTCAACGTCGGCAGCAGTTCCCCATAGACGATGGTGGTGTTGTTCGACCATCCATCAATTGTCAAGGTCTGTTGGGTGCCCCCCAAAGCCAGTTTGCCGCTGGCTTCCAGATACCAGATGCCCAACCGGCACTGCCCGCGCAAACCGAGCTGGCCGCCGTAGAAGCGATTGTTGGTACGGAAGAGATCATAGGTTGTCAAATCCGTCATGAAAATGCTCGGCCTGTCGAACGACGTATGGGCGATGAGACTCAAGCTGTCGTCCACGCCGAAATAGCGAAAGCCGGTGATCAGATCGAGCGTGAACAGGCCGGATCGTTTCAGGTTGACGATGGCATTGGCTTCGGAACCCCACGCCTGAGTGGTGGTGGCGGCATGGAGGGCGCCGCTGGTGGCCGAGGCGAAACCGAACGGACCGGCGATTTGCAGCACTTCTTGGTTGCCCGTGAAGGCTTCGATGTAAGGAATCCCCAATAAGCTGGAGCCATCCGAGCGAAACCTGGCGCCCCGCCCCTGTTGTTCCAAGAGGAAACCGCGCGCCTCCAGCCCCCACGAAGCGAAGGGGTCCATCCACCAACCAAATCCCAAACCGAATCCCGACGATTCCTGATAACAGGGCAAGCAGCACAACAGCACCGGGATCTCGCCTGCCGCGGCGATGGCGTCCAAGTCCGCGCCGCCGACCACCAACGGCGCGGACAAGCCATCGTTCTTGACCCACCAGAGCAGATATTCCGCATCGAACCAGTACCTCGGCCCCGACGCGGAGACAACCTCAATGGGGGGGAAGTAGGGCAAGGGCGCCCCGTCTGGCGAAGCCGCGTCCGCTGAGAAGGACATGGGGCCAGAAAGACTCCCCGGGGAAGTGGGGACAGGCGCCGGCAGCATCATCGATTCGCCGCCGGGTTGAGCAAAGGCCGTCCCGATGACGCACAACGCCGAACCCATCGCCGCCAGCCAGCAAGCGCGCATAGTCCACCTCCCACTTTCCAGATTGAAGGGGAGAAGGTATAGCGAAGGATCACCCAAAGATCAAGCAGGATTTTTCGTGACCGATGAGGAACTCAGGCCACGCAAATTGGTGGACGAACCCGAATCGCGGCGAACCAGCGGGGCCAAGGCGGCGACGACCGAGGCGGGCATCTGGTAGCGGTCGGCGGGACGTTTGGCCATCATGCGGCGCAAGACAGGGGGCAAGGTGGGCGGGAGGTCGGAGCGGTGTTCTTCCGCCGCCGGGGGATCCGCCGTTTGATGCTTGAGCAGTTTCTGCGCCAGGGAACCAACTGGATAAGGAACTTGGCCGGTGAGCAAGGTGTAAAAGGTGCAGCCCAGGCTATAAATATCCGCGCGAATGTCGGCGCTATCGGGATCAACGGCTTGTTCAGGGGCCATGTAGTCGGGGGAGCCCATCACGCCGCCTTGAACGCGGTGAATGGTGCTGGCCATGCGTTCTTCGTCGCGCAGCCATTCCAGCCGGGCCAAGCCCATGTCAAGAATCTTGATCTGCGTGTTTTCGTTGGTCACCAGCAGATTGGCGGGTTTGATGTCCCGATGCACCAGCCCCCGCTCATAGGCGTGTTGCAGCCCCAACGCGGCCTGGCGGATATAGTCGCACGCTTTCAGCACCGGCAACGGCCCGGACAGCTGCACGAGCTTGCCAAGGTCGTTCCCCTCAACATATTCCATCGCGAAGAATTGTTTGTTGCCAAGCGTCGTGGCCGGTTCCAGAGCCTGGACGATGTTGGGATGACACAGCTGCGAGACGGCGCGCATCTCCATCTGGAATTGGGCCAGTGCCTCGGTATTGGTCAGCAATTCTGGATGGATCACCTTCAGGGCCACGAATATCTTCTTGCGGGTGTCCCAGGCCTTGTACACTTGGCTGACAGCCCCTTTGCCGAGTACGTCCAGCAAACGATAATGCCCCAAGACCAAATCGCGGCCATCGGCATCGAAGATTTGATTCACCTGATACACGGTCAACCAGCCGCGCCGCACCAACTCCTTGGCCAGCACGCGCGGCATCCCGCAACGCGGTTGCAAGACACGGATCACTTCATCGAGTTGGCTGGGATCGAGCAATTGTCGCTGACGCAATAAAGACACCAGGCCAGCGACCGAATCAATCGCCATGATCAGTTCCCATCTGCATAAACCAAGGGGGAAGGCTCCTTCCGGTTTGTCATCACAGCTAGAGAGATTGAATCGAAATGGGCACGCCCAACAATCGGCTTCTTGGTCCAGCAATCCACTGCCTATCGTAACGTGCCTTGGTTGAGAAATCCAGCGCTGATTTCAACGAGAAAATAAATCGGCGTTTATCCACGCCCGGCCAAGTCCGCCACGCGCAGGAGATAGACGACCCCCGTGTTGCTGACGACGGCGACATGTCGGCCATCGGGGGCCAGCGCCAGGCAGTGCATGTTCAAGGGCAGAGGGATTTGCCGGCGCAGCCGATTGTCATTCAGGTCCCACAACGTCAGCTGGCCGGATTGCGAGCCAATAACCAAAGTCCGATTATCCGCGGACGCCTCCAGTTGCATGACCGGGAAGGGGATGTTGAGCAACGGTTGGTGTTCCTGAGGTTGGCGACTCCCCGCCGGCAATTCCCAGACGCGAATGACATTCTCATTGCCACCGCTCACCAGCCAGCGTCCTTCTTGGCAGAAAGCCAGTGCTTGTCCTCGGACGGGCGGTTTCACGCCGGGGAAATGAAACAAACCCTGCGCGAGCAAACCAGCCAGGTTCCAAACCTTGATTCGGCCATCTTGGGCCAGCGCGGCCAGACGTGTTGGCATGGTCGGGTGAAACCGCAATCCCTGGATCGATTGAAATTTGTCGGAACCCTCCAGTTTGACCAGCTCTTTGGGTTGCGTGCCCCGCAAGTCCCAGACGTGAACCGCGCCATTTTGATAACCGACCGCCAGCAAGGAGTCATCGGCGTTCAAGGCCAGCGCTTGAATCGGGTCCGGTCCGGTGAACTCGGCGTGTAAGTTGGGGGGAGAAACCATTACGTTCCACATCCGCACGGTCTTGTCCGCGCCGCCGGATACCAGCCAGCGTCCATTGAGGGAATATACCAAGGCGTGAACAGCGCCTTTATGTCCTTTGAACTGGTGCAGCCAGCGTGGTTTCGCCTGTCCGAATTCGGCGATCCATATCTCTTCGGCAGCGTCGTTGCCACACGCCAGGGTTTGGCCGTCAGGGGCGAAGGCCACTGTCTGGAAATTCATGGTGGCATCGCGGCGCAGCATTTCTTGGGGTGGCCGGGCGGTGGTGTCCCAGACTTGGATCAATCGCTCATCCCCAGCGGACAACAGCCGTTCGCCCTGATCGGCGAAAACCAGCGCGCGCACGATGGACCCACTGCTTTTCCAGTCGGCGCGTTTGTGGAGTTTGTCCTTCACGAGGTCGCAAATGATGATCCGGCCATTGGCCAGACTGGCCGCCACGGAACCGCCATCCGGCGTGAAAGCCAATGATATTGGATTGCTACCGAGTTTGTCCAAGTTCACCAGCGGCGTGGCTGGCTTGGTGACATCCCAGAGTCGAATGGATTGGTCGTTGGCGGCCGATACCAGCAGGCGTTGATCGGTAGTGAATGCCAGTGCTTGAATAACTTGATCATGCCCTTTAAGCACCGCGCCGGCGACATACTTTTCTCCCTGACGTTGCCACAAACGGATGACTTTGTCTTGACCACCGGCGGAGGCCAATAGCTGTCCATCCTTGGTCAAGGCCAAGGAGCGAATCGGCCCGTCATGGCCGGTCAGAGGCTCTGTCGTGGTATCTTCCTTGCCGTCCGCGACGTTCCAGAAGCGAATCGTCTTGTTGTTATCCCCGGAAATCAATTGCTTGCCATCGGGACTGAAGACCAGGGCATGAATCTGGTGGGGGGCACGCCAGCGCCGTAGTTCCTGGAAACTCTTACTGAGATCGTAGAGGACGATGTGATGATCCATCGAACCCGAAGCCAGCAGCTGACCATCAGGGGAAATGGCCAAGTCGTTAATCGTGTTGGTATGGTTGGAAAACACTTCATGAGGACTGAGATCGGCCACGCTCCAGACATGCATCCTACCATCTTGACCACCGCTGATCACGAGTTGTCTATCCGGAGTTAGCACCATGCTATGAATGGCTGTTCCCGGTTTGCCGCGTGGGTCCCCCAACATGGCCATCAGCTGCGGCACCCTGGGCGTGGGCAGATGATCCGAGGGAATCGAACGTCCATCGAGCTGCTCCAAGGATGAAGGCAGCCGAGTGCGCAAGTGCGCGGCGCGCAGGGCGAACACCGTGCCGGCCTGTTCGCGTTGGAAGGCCAACAATTCCCGTTCTAATTCCTTGGGAGCGGCCGTTCCATCACGAAGCTGGAGCGCGAAGCCGCGCAATTTTTCTTGAGCCTGATCGGCGGCGGAGATCGACGCGGTCGTGGTCGCGGTCGGCGTATCGCTTTTCTTGCTGAACAGCGCCGCCAGAACGAAAACGATCAAGAACAGCGCCGCGCCGCCGGCGGCCAGGAGCAGACGCTGCCGCTTCTTGTTCAGCCCTTGCAACGGAATAGGGGTCGTGGCCGCGCCGGACTTTGCCGCCATCGTCAAGGTGTCGTGCGTGGGATCGGACTGAAGCACGGCGGCGAACATCTGCTCGGAGGTCACTGGCTGTGGCGCCGCCGTTGGCGGCGGCGCGGGGGGGAATAAGGCTTCCAGATGCAGGGCCACCTCAGCCGGGGTGGCGGGGCGTTCGTCAGGGTTCTTGGCCAGCAACCGCCGAATCAACTCCCCCACAGGTTCGGGCACGTCGGCGCGGTGCAGCTCGATGGGGACCGGATTTTCCTCACGATGTCGGCGCAGCTTGGACAGGGAATCGCCACCGGGAAACGGCACCTGCCCGGTCAGCAGGAAATAAAAGACGCCCCCCAAACTGTACAAGTCGGAACGGATGTCGCCAGGGTCCCCTTCGGTGCGCTCGGGAGCGATATAATCGGGAGCCAGCTGCATCCCTTCGGGGCTATTCCAGTTGAAATTGTTCGCCACCGACCGTTTCGGCAACGGTTGCAACAGGGTCAACCCCAGATTGAGAATCTTGATCAGGTTCGGGATGCCTGTCCTCTTGTCGCTGGAGGAGTCCCCATCACTCTCGCTGTCGCTGGAACGCGTCACGAGGAGATTGGCGGGCTTCAGGTCGCGGTGCAACAGGCCACGCTCGAAAGCGTGTTGCAATCCCCACGCGGTTTGACTGATGAAATAGACCGCCAGCTCGACGGGCAACGGCCCCGCTTCTTGCACCAGTCGTTCCAGGGTCTGCCCCTCGACGAATTCCATGGCGAAGAAGTGCGTCTGGTCAATGGGGCCGGCATCGTAAGCGTGGACGATATTAATGTGCGACAACTGACTAGCGGCTTGGACTTCATGATAAAAGCGATCCACCGCCGCTGGCTCGGCCAACAATTCGGGGCGAATGACTTTCAAGGCCACCACGCGCTTCATGTGCTGATGCTTGGCCTTGTACACTTGCCCCATCACGCCGGTCCCCAGCCGAGCCAGGATGATGTAAGGGCCAAGCATCAGCTCATCCCAACGATCCTGGAAGAGCATGTTGACCTGATAGGGTGTCAGCCACTCCCGTTCCAACAGAACGCGGGCCAAGGCGCGCGGATTGTCGAATTGCGTTTGCAATCCGTTCAATTCCTCCAGCTGCGAACGTTCCAGGAAGGGGCTGCCTCGCAACTTTTCCACGAAGGTGTCAACGGAATCCACGACGGCCATGATGGCAAGCTCTCCCATTGCGCGGACATGACTCAGGACCGGCCAAACTGTGACACCAGAACCATCCACCGATCAGCGTCAGATCGCGCGCGGACGACTGGTCGGTGCCAATGCGTTAATGGTTTTTCAGACAGAGCTACATGATTTGTTCATAAGAACTATCACAAAATCTTATCAAAGCCAAGTATCTTAGTCCAGAATTTAGATAAAGAAGCGGTGGGATTGGTTGGACCAGTCGCGCGCCCCATCGCCGGATTGTGACGTGAAATGCGATCGTGCGTCGCATCGCTAGCACGGCTCCCCAACGAAGTTGGCGAACCAGGAAAACCCGTCTTGTTGTCGCGGTCATTTCTGCTGGGCGAGAGGGTTGTTACCGTATCGATTGGCATGGTGATGCCATTCATTTGTCTCTCGCTGGCCCTGTTATGCGGCTCCCGTACTGGACTTTTCCCAAGTCGCGCGCGATAACATCCTCATACCAATCCCCAACACAATCGCAGGGAGAACGGCGCATGGCCATCATTCGTAACGTCCATCGTGACGGACAAGCTTTTGTCATGGGAAACACCCAATCCAAAGTCATCATCTCGCCCGCCTGCGGCGCCAAGCATGTGACATTCAATTACATCGCTTACGAGGCCGGCGCCGAGTTTCCGCAGCATCAACACGACCAGTCCGAGGATGTATTCTTCGTGCTCGAAGGCTCCGGTTGGCTGCGTGAAGGGGACCGGCGCACCCCGATTGGTCCTGGCGACGTGATCTTCATTCCCGCGGGGGAGCAGCACGGCACCATCGCCGGCCCTGATGGCATGGTCGTGGTCAGTTGTCAGGGGCCTCCCGATGCCAAGCTCTACACCGGCGAACGGGACCGTAGCCGAAAATGACATTCCTATAGCCATCTCGCTTCCAGCGCGCAGTATGGACAAGCGCCCGGCGCGCCGGTACGATACCACCACCGGGCAAAGGGCGGGGGCGGAGAGATGGACGTGCTCTCGTCGCGGCCCTGGTGGCGAAATGGCAAACGCTGGCGACTTAAAATCGCCTGTCCTCGTGACTTGTGGGTTCGATTCCCACCCAGGGCAATCCCCCTTCGGGCTGTTTCATGCGCTGGCACATTCTCCGCACCTTGCTGCACAAGGAAATCCTGCGAAACTTGGCCAACCGCGGCGGCATCGCCTTGGCTTTGCTGCTGGTGGTGTCGGCCATGCTGTTGTCGTTCTTTGAGCGCGGCTCAGGCGTCGGTGGTCCCTTGCTCGGCGGCGTACAGCGCTGTTACCTCGACTACTGGGACCAAGATGGCGTGGACCCCGGCTGGATCGAGCACTTGCGCCGTCATCCCCCCGCCGATCTCGCCGAGCGGGTGCGGTTCCGCACGCAGCGCCAGTTCGACGTCGATGACACGGGGCGCATTCTCTATCCGGAAAATGCCGGCGCCATTCAGATCCGCGTGAGTAAAAGCGATAGCGACGGCAAGCCGCTCGAATACTTCATCTGGTTCTGGCAACCGAGCGGCGCTGCGGCGAACGGCTTGGCCCCTTTCGATTCGTGGTTCTGGGAAGAGTCCCGCCGCTATTTTCAGATGCGCCTGGTCCAGCAGCTCAAGCGGGCGGACATGGGGTCGGTTCCCGAACTCGATCCCGCCAGCGCCACAGAAGCGGATTTGACCATCTGGCGCGACGCGCATCGTTATTTTCAGAGCCGGGTTGCCGACCTGCTTCAGGAGTTAGACCCCAATCAACGGCAAGCCATCCAACCGATCCCCGACATGGAGTTTGCTCGTAGTCAATTGCAAGGACCGTGGGCCAACATGCACGCGGCCGTCAGCACGGTTTTGGTGATATTCGCGCTCTTCTTCGCCTGTGTCTATACCTTGCCTTCGCTGACGTGCGAGGAGCGGGAACGGGGGGTGTTGTTGGCTCAAGCCCTATCCCCCGCTTCCCCCTTGGAAATCCTCTTCGCCAAGTTCCTGTTCTACCCCGCGCTGGGCATTGGTCTGGGAACCATCTTGGCCGGGATCTATTCGTTGGCCCTGCTGAGGCAGCCGTTCTTCTGGGTAGCTTTGACCGTCTCGGCCGCCGGCGCCTTGGGGGTCGGCATGACCATCGCCTCCTTGGCCCGCACGCAGCGCGAAGCCAGCATGGGAGCGCTGTGTTATTTACTGTCCGTCACGCTGATCTTGTTCATCTGCCAGCAAAATCAGCTGGTGGTAGTCCAGTTTCTCTTTCTCGAATATCACACCCCGCGCATTTTGCGCGCCGCCTTCGCGCACCGCGTGACCAGCGAGTATGTCCGAAACCTCATAGGCGCCTTCGTGTTGACGCTGCTCTGGCTAACCGTGGCCACTTATCTGTTCCGCAAACGGGGCTGGCAGTAGCCTCACGAGACGGCCCGCCGCGGCCAGGTCGAGCGGAATGCAAGAAGCCTTATTCCATCCGCATGATCCAATCATCCGACTTTTTCGGATCGTGCCGACTTGGAAAAAGAAAATCTTTGCCATTTTATCTTGTCCCTATTTGACTATTAAATTATCTATTTTTACCATCTAACCTATATTGATCATTCCGAAGGATGATCAGGGCTGTGTCGTGCGTGCGGCATGGCGTTTGAGGTTGGTCCGTACATCGTGGAATTGGGAGGTGCGCAAGCATGTATAGTTTGGTTCTGATGGCTGCCTTGACGACAGGCGGCGACGCGCCGGCGTTTTGCTGGAGCAAGTGCGGTTGTGGCTGTTGGGGTTGTGGCTGTTGGGGTTGCCACAAGTGCGGCTGCGGCTGTTGGGGTTGCCACAAATGCGGCTGCGGCTGCTATGGTTGTGGCTGCTACGGGTGCCACGGCTGTTACGGCTGTTACGGCTGTCACGGCTGTTACGGCTGTTACGGATGCTATGGTTGCCACGGTTGCCATTGTGCGGGCTATTCGGTGACGGTCCCGGTTTATACGACCCCGGCCACGCCCCCCGCCGAGATGATTCCCGCGCCGAAGCCCGTGGAGCCGGCCCCGAATGGCTCGGCCCGGTTGATCATCAATGTGCCGGAAGACGCCAAGTTGTACATTGACGATCACGAAATGAAGACCCCAGCGGGCCAGCGTGTGTTCCGCACGCCGCAGCTTGAAGCGGGGCAGACTTACTATTACATCGTTCGGGCGGAAGTGGAACGGGACGGCCAAACCATCAGCGACAGCAAGCGCGTGCTGGTGCGGGCGGGGGAAACCGTGACGACCGCTTTCGCGGGCTTGGGGACCAGCGATCCCAACATCGCCGTAGCCGCCGCTGGCAAGTAACCCGGCACTGCTTGGAAAAAAACGAGAGGCGCATGTTTTGGCCCCTGGCGGGAATAACTCGCCAGAGGACCAAAAGATGCGTCTCTCCCTTTGGAACCGTCACGATTTCGCATCTCGGCCCACGTTCAGATAGCCGGCGCTGGACTCGAAGAAGCGGCGGCGGCGTTCTTGCACTTGGGGCGCGGGTTCTTGCCGTAGCGTTTGCAAATCGGTCAGGTTGGCCCGGCAAAAAGGACAAGCGATAATGCGCAGATGGAAGTCGATGTATTCCTGCCAATCCGATTCCAGCACTTGCAACAAATAGCTGCCAAGCTGCTCGCGGGTCGGGCAGGTCAGCCGTTCGCGCCGCCAGATGGCGCCGATGGAATGTTCGCCCCGATCACGTTCCTGCATGATTGCCCGCAGATGGGCGCGCAATTCCTCTGAGCCGCGCAGGGCCTGTTCCACGTGCGACGCCTCTTGTTCGGATAAGGCGTCGTCGAGAAATGCTTCCAGCTGCTGGCGTGTGATGGGTTTCATGGTGGTGTTGGCACGCTACTTTATCGACCCTGCCTCTCTATTCAACTCCGAAATACCGTTAGCGTCAATCAAAGAAACAACGCGGCCCGCATTTTGCCGGAAACATATCTCAACCACCTGTTAATACTTCACCCCCGGCAAATGGTCCTCGTCGATCACCACGCCGAAGCCGGGCGCGTCGTTTAAGTGGATGAAGCCATCGACGATGTCTGGTTGGCCGCCGACCCAGCTCATCCAGGGTCGGCCTGATTCGGCCAGGGGTTGCGGGTCCAAGGCGGCGATGGCGTGCAGGCCCCATACCTCGGCCCCACGATGCGGGCAGACGCGCAAGCCGGCCTTTTTGGCCAAATCGTAGATTTTAATCAGCTCGGTCAAGCCGCCGCACCAGCAGACATCCGGCTGCAACACGCGATGCAGCTGGCGGTCGATGATCTCGGCGAATCCCAACGCGGTGCATTCATGCTCCCCCCCCGCGATGGGGATGGGACAGCGGCGCGACAGTTCGACATAGCCCGATACATCGTCGATGGGCAACGGTTCCTCGATCCAGTCGATGCGATACGGGGCCACCGCCGCTGCGACTGCCAATGTGGTGTCCAGATTCCACTTCATCCAGGCATCGAGCATGAGCGGGCCATCCGGCCCCACGGCGGCCCGCGACCGCTCCACGACGCGCGCCGTGTCGGCCACCGGGTCAGTGCCGCGTTGGTGGCCGACGTGAATCTTGAACGCGCGATGCTGGCCCGCTTGCTCGGCGGTCACTTCGTCCCAGACGGTGCAATACGTCGGCATCGGCCTCCCTACCCGGCCGCCGAGCAGCTCGGCCACCGGCTTGTTGGCGGCTTTGCCGCGCAGGTCCCACAGCGCCAGATCGACGCCGCTCAGAGCCATGATGGCCAGCCCCTTGCGCCCGAACGGCAACGTGGCGTGATACAGCGTTTGCCAGTGCTGGTCGATGTCATCCGGCGGTCGGCCCAGCAAGCAATCGCGCAGCACGGTACGGACGACGTGCAGCCCCGCCAGCCCCCCGCCGCCGACGCCGTAGCCGGTCAAGCCCCTATCGGTATCGACAGCCACCAGGATTTGCCCCATGCTCGTGCGCCAATCGGGGGGAGAGTTGGGGGCAATGGGCTGCACGGCACGAACTTCGGTGATACGCATGCGTTTGTCTCTCAAATAATCCCATGCAATGGCCCACCGGCGACGGCCAGGGCATCGACACGGCGGCTGACGTCGGGGTCTTCGATCAGCGGCGGGGCGTGGTGGGGCTTGATGCGCGCGTCGATCACCAAGGAGCCAGTGCAGCCCCAGTGTTTTAGGCGGATGAACGAACCAATGCCATCGATGTCGGCGGCGGGATTGGATCGCGTGAATGTCACCCACAGAAAATGGTTCAACGTCCGGGCCGTGAAGTCGCTGTCATCGACCAGCACGATGAGCGGAAAGGCGTTGATGGCGTCGTCGGGCTGGTACGTTCCACAAAAGCGCGCGGCGGCCTCTTCCTCGGCTTCCCACGCGGGGGCTTGCACGGCCAGGACACCGGGCAGACAGATTTTCGGCGGGCCAAAACCATCCGGCGGAACGAACCGCTCCGGCAGCTCCACCGGCAGCGTCCGGCGGGACGGCCCAGCGGCGGCGAGCACCACTTTCGAGCCTTCGTTGAGGTCGGAACCCGAATAATCCAGGGTGTCGATGGTGGTACAGGTCTGAAAATGGACATCTCTTCGCCAGTCGATCCGCTCCAGCAAGTGCCGGAAGAAAGCGGAAATGTCGTGAATGTCTAAACCGGGATCATCCTCCTGCGCGACGATGAGCAGGTATTTGGCCAGCGACAATTGCCCTTGGCCGAGAATGGCGTTGGCACAGGTGAGCAATTCTTGCGGTTTGCGCTGGTCGGCGTAGGGGACGTAGCGCTCGCTGCCGATGGCGAGCAACAGCGGATGCACCCCCGCTGCATCGACGGCGTGAACGGCATGTACACCGGGAACGACTGTGGGAATGATTGGTCCTGTTAATTCATGGATGATCTGACCGAAGAAGGTATCTTCCTGCGGCGGTCGGCCCACGACCGTGAACGGCCAGATAGCGTCCGCGCGATGATGCACTTTAGCCACCTTCAACACCGGAAACGGATGGGCCAGGCTGTAGTAACCGAGATGATCGCCGAATGGACCTTCAGGCAACAGCAAATTGGGTTCGACGGTGCCGCTGATGCAGAAATCGGCGTCGGCATAGAGGGGCAGGTGGCCGGGCTGGGGAATGAGGCGAATCCGTCGGCCCCCCAGCGCCCCGGCGAAGGCCAGCTCCGGCAACCCCTCCGGCAAAGGCATGACAGCGGCCAAGGTCATCGCCGGCGGCCCGCCGACGAAGATATTGACATGGAAGGGGATCCCTCTCTGAATCGCTTTGGCATGATGCACGCCGATGCCGCGATGAATCTGATAGTGCAAGCCGATCTGTTCATCGGGCCGATACTGCCCCCCCGATAGCTGGATGCGATACATTCCCAGATTGGAAGAGCGCCAACCGGGCCGGTCGGCGTCCTCGGTATAGACCTGGGGCAAGGTGATGAACGCTCCGCCGTCGCGCGGCCAGCTCTGAAGTTGTGGCAGCTGGCGAATGGTGGTCTGCCGAGCGATCACGGGACCGTTGCGGACGAACTTGGGCCGCAGGTGCCACAGTGTCGCCGGCACGTCCCGATAGCGCCAGGGGCGTTTCCAGAAATGGCCGGGATCGATTTTCAATTCGACGAGATGCCGCACTGCCTCCAGAGTGTCGCGGAACAGAAAGCGCGTCCGCTCCAGCGTGCCGAACAGGTTGCTCACCATCGGAAAGGCGCACCCCTGGACACGAGCATAGTAAATGGCCGGTCCCTGAGCTTGATAGACACGCCGCTGAATCTCCGCCGCTTCCAAATAGGGGTCGATCTCCTGCTCGATGCGCACCAACTGCCCAGTTCGTTCCAGGTCGGCCACACATTCGCGTAGGCTGCGGTATGTCATAGATGCGATTGGCTCGCCGCTGGCTCACCCGCTAAACACTGGTCACTACTTACTGATCCCTGATCCCACCGCTGGCAATCCCAGCGCCTGGAACAATTCGGCGTCGTCGCTGGCGGAGGGGTTGGGGGCGGTGAGCAGCTTGTCGCCGAAGAAGAGGGAGTTGGCGCCGGCCAGGAAGCACAGGACTTGCAGCTCCCGGCTCATGCGGTCGCGGCCAGCGCTGAGGCGGACGCGCGCTGTCGGAAAGGCGATGCGCGTGGTGGCAATCAGCCGGACCAGCTGCAAGCCATCCACCGGAGCGGCGTGTTCCAGCGGCGTGCCGGCGATGGGGACCAAGCAATTGATGGGGATGCTCTCCGGCGGCGGATCGAGGGCGGCCAGTTCCGTGAGCAACAGCAAGCGATCTTCTTCGGTCTCGTTCATGCCCAGGATGCCGCCGCAGCAGACGGAGATACCCGCCTTAGCCACCGCTTGCAAGGTCTTCAAACGGTCCTCGTAGGCACGCGTGGTGACAATGTTGCCGTAGTGTTGGCGTGAAGTGTCCAGATTGTGATTGTAGGCCGTCAAACCGGCGTCGCGCAGTTGCTCGGCTTGTTCCGCGGTCAACATGCCCAACGTGACGCACGCTTCCATGCCTAGCGCTCGCACCTCGCGCACCATGTCCAGCACTTGCTCGAATTGTCGCGGATTGCGCGGCTCACGCCAGGCGGTCCCCATGCAAAAGCGCGTGGCCCCCAGCTCCTTGGCCCGCTCGGCCCGCTGCCGGACTTCGGCGACGCTCATCAGCGGCTCGGCCTGCACCCCCGTCTTGAAGTGGGCGCTTTGGGCGCAGTAGCCGCAATCCTCGGGACAACCGCCGGTCTTGATGCTCAGCAAGGCGCAGCGCTGAATGTCCCGATAATCGTGATGGGCACGATGCACTTCCGCCGCCCGGAAGATCAGCTCCGGCAACGGCAAATCATAAATCGCACGGAAATCGTCTAGTGTTTTCATGAAGATGATATTAGCGGCGGCCAGCCGAAAAACCAGAGGACAGCACCGAATGATAACTTCCCAATCGGGATCGGGGATTCATCGGTTCGCGTGGGCGGTCGCGTGCGCGAAACGAGGAATCACACTGGCAGCGACAGCGGGAAGTTATTTTCCGAACGCACGGATGGTGGGCGTCCGCTCCATCTCTTCTAAGGCATATAATAGGGTGGAAGCAATGGGCGCAGTCGCGTGGAAGGGGGTGGCCTTTGGCGGGTGTGGACGAGGCGGGACATCATGCCGAGACAGTTTTCAGCGCTCGCGGCGTCACCAAGGTCTATCACATGGGTGAGGTCGAAGTCCCGGCCTTGCGCGGCGTGGACCTGGATTTGTACGCCGGGGAGTTCGTGGTGCTGCTCGGCCCGTCCGGCAGCGGCAAATCGACCTTGTTGAACATCTTGGGGGGCTTGGACGTGCCCAGTAGTGGCCGCGTCTATTATCGGGAACAGGAATTAACCGCCGCCGATGACGCCGCCTTGACCCGCTATCGCCGCCACCATGTCGGCTTCGTCTTTCAATTCTACAACCTGATCCCCAGCTTGACGGCCCGCGAGAACGTGGCCCTGATCACCGAGATCGCCGCCCATCCCATGTCCCCCACCGAGGCCTTGGAGCTGGTCGGCTTGGGGCATCGCCTGGATCATTTCCCGTCGCAGATGTCCGGCGGCGAGCAGCAGCGCGTGGCCATCGCGCGGGCGGTCGCCAAACGGCCCGACGTCCTGCTGTGCGATGAACCGACTGGCGCGTTGGACATCCACACCGGTATCCGAGTTTTGGAAGTGATCGAGCAAGTGAACCGCGAGCTGGGAACGACCACGGCCGTCATCACACACAACGCCGCCATCGCGGGCATGGCCGATCGAATCGTTCACGTGGCCGACGGCAAGGTGACGCATGTAGAGCGCAACCCGCGCAAGGTGCCGGTGACCGAGCTGGTGTGGTGATTACTCATGACCGCCTTGACTCAAAAAATGACGCGCGACCTGTTCCACATGAAGGGACAAGCGCTTGCCATCTGCGCGGTCATGGCCTGCGGCGTGGCCACCTTGGTCATGTCGCTGATCACGCGGGAATCACTGCAACAATCGCAGACCATTTACTACGAGCGGTATCGCTTCGCCCAAGTCTTCGCCCAGCTCAAGCGGGCGCCCAACGTGCTGTCCGAACGGCTGCGCGAGATACCAGGCGTGTCGCGGGCGCAGACGCGGATCGTCGTCGATGTCACGCTCGACGTGCCGGGGTTGGCGGAGCCAGCGACGGGCCGGCTCATTTCCATCCCCGAGCGGCGCGCTCCTGGTTTGAACGACATCCACCTGCGCGGCGGCCGTTACATCGAACCCGGGCGACGGCGCGAGGTGTTGGTCAGTGAAGGCTTCGCCGAGGCGCACCAGTTTCAGCCCGGCGACCGCGTCCAGGCCATCATCAACGGCAAAAAGGAATGGCTCACCATTGTCGGCGTGGCCTTGTCCCCGGAATACATCTACTCCATCCGGCCGGGCGATTTCCTCCCCGATGACTTGCGGTTCGGCGTCTTCTGGATGGGCTATGAAGAGCTGGCCGCCGCTTATGACATGACTGAGGCCTTTAATAACGTCTCCCTGACCTTGATGCCCAACGCCTCGGAGCCGGAAGTGCTGCTCCGGCTGGACCGCCTCATCGAACCGTATGGCGGCTTGGGCAGCCACGGCCGGGATGATCATTTGTCGCACCGTTTTCTCTCCGACGAGATCCAGCAGCTGCGGACCATGGGTATCGTGATTCCCGGCGTCTTTCTCGGCGTGTCGGCGTTCTTGCTCAACGTCGTGCTCTCGCGGCTCATCCACACGCAGCGCGAGCAGATCGCCGCCCTGAAAGCATTCGGGTACAGTAATGGGGAAGTGGGGCTGCACTATTTCCAGCTGGTGATCTTGCTGGTGGTCATCGGTGTGACCGTGGGCACGGGGGTCGGCGTTTGGCTGGGGCGCAGCCTGACCGATATGTACACGCGCTTTTACCGCTTTCCCCTCTTTGAGTTTCATTTTGATTTATGGGTCGTGGTGGTGGGCTTCCTGGTGAGCGGCGGCGCGGCGCTGGTCGGAGCCTGGGGAGCCGTGCGGCGCGCGATCCGGTTACCCCCCGCCGAGGCGCTGCGTCCCGAACCCCCCGCCGATTACCGCCCCACGTTGATCGAACGCTGGGGGATGCAACGCTTGCTGTCGCAGACGGCGCGCATGGTGCTGCGTAACCTGGAACGGCATCCGTTCAAGGCCCTGTTTTCGTGCCTGGCCCTGGCCTTGGCCGCCGCCATTTTGATTCTGGGCAGCTTTTCCAAGGACGCGCTCGATTACATGATGGCGTTTCAATTCGAGCTGGCGCAACGGCAGGACATGACGGTGACGTTCGTGGAGCCGACCTCCGGCAAGGCCCTGTACGAAATCCAACATCTGCCGGGGGTCCTGCACGGCGAACCGTTTCGCAGCGTGCCGGTGCGCCTGCGGCATCAACATCACACGCGGCGTACCGCCATCCATGGAAAGCCGGTGGACAGTCGCTTGAACCGCTTGTTGGATCAAGACGAACAAGAGGTATCGATTCCGCCCGATGGCTTGGTCTTGTCTGATAAACTGGCCCAGCTGTTGCGGGTGAAGCGGGGGGACATGGTGCGTGTCGAAGTGCTGGAAGGAGAACGCCCCATCCGTGACGTGCCAGTGACGGCATTGGTGTATGATTACACCGGGACGGCGGCCTATATGAGCTTGCCGGCCCTGAATCGCTTGCTGCGGGAAGGGCCGACGATTTCCGGCGCCTATTTGACCGTGGACGCCAATCAGGCGCCGAAATTGTACAAAACCTTGAAGAATACCCCACGTGTCGCCGGCGTGACGATCAAATTGGCGGCGGTGCGCAGCTTTCAGGAAACCATCGCCGAGAACCTGCTGGCCATGCGCGTGTTCAACGTCATTTTCGCCAGCATCATCGCCCTCGGCGTCGTTTACAATAATGCCATCATCGCCTTGGCCGAACGCAGCCGGGAGCTGGCCACGCTGCGCGTCATTGGCTTTACGCGCGCGGAGGTCTCCGCCATTTTGCTGGGCGAGATCGCCTTGTTGACCGGGATTGCCATTCCCTTGGGCTTGGCGATGGGGTATGGTTTCGCGGCCCTGTTGTGTCTGGTGCTCGACACGGAATTGTATCGCATTCCGTTGATCGTGGATCGGGCCACGTTTGGCTTCGCCGCGGTCGTCATGGTGACGGCCACGGTGTTGTCAGCTTGGATTGTGCGACGGAAAATCGACCATCTGGACTTGGTGGCCGTCCTCAAAACCAAGGAGTAAGCGGGATGGTGCGTGTCTGGTTGAAGCGTGGGGCCATGTGGCTGGGGGGCGCGGCGGTCGTGGCCATCCTGGTGTTCGCCTTCGTGCCCAAACCGATTAGCGTCGATGTCGCTCCCATCGAGCGGGGTTTGTTGCGTGTCACCGTGGATGAGGACGGCAAGACGCGCATCCGCGAACGGTACGTGGTCTCAGCACCGCTGGCGGGGCGGTCACAACGGATCTTTCTGAAACCGGGCGATCCCGTCATACCGGGCCAAACCGTGCTGACGATCATCGAGCCGACCGACCCTGCCCTGCTCGACGCCCGCGGCCGGCTCGAGGCGGAAGCCCGCGTCCGCGCCGCCGAGGCCAGCCGCAAACGCGCGGAAGCCAACTTGGCCCGCGCCGAGTCGGCAGCCCAGTTCGCGCAGCGGGAATATGAACGCGCCCGCCAGCTGAGCATCGGCCGCGGCATCGCCCAACAGGATTTGGAAGACCTGGCCTGGAAAGAACGAGCCGCCCGCGACGACTTGCGCGCCGCCGAATTGGGTGTCGATATTGCTCAATTCGAACTGGAACTGGCCCAGGCCGCCTTGGCGCGCACCAAGCCGATGTCGCCGGGTGAAGAGGATCAATGGCGCATCGAGATGCGCGCCCCTGTTCCTGGCAAAGTCCTGAATGTCTTTCAGGAGAGCAGCGCCGTGGTGCCATCGGGACATCAATTATTGGAGATCGGCGACCCCACCGATTTGGAAATCGAGATCGATGTCTTGTCCCAGGATGCCGTGAAAGTGACACCAGGAGACAAAGTGCTGCTGGAACATTGGGGGGGTGGCGAACCGCTATGGGGTCGAGTGCGTCTGATCGAGCCGGCGGGATTCACCAAGATTTCCGCCTTGGGGGTCGAGGAGCAACGCGTCAATGTCATCGTGGATTTCGCCGATCCTCCTGAGATGCGACCGGCATTGGGGCACGGCTACCGCGTCGAGGCCCGCATTATCATTTGGGAAGGCCCTGATGTGCTCAAGGTTCCCAGTAGCGCGTTGTTCCGTCACGACGACGGCTGGGCGGTCTTCGTGATCGAGGCGGGAAAGGCCCGCCGACGACTCGTCCGCATCGGACGACAAAACGGCCTGGAAGCCGAGGTCGTCGCCGGCTTGCACGAAGGAGAAATAGTCATCGTTCATCCCAGCGACAAAATCCACGATGGCGGTAAAGTGGCCCCCCGCTGAGGATCGTTTGTTCGACGCCGTGTTACAAGGGGCCTACAAAGCTTTTCCTCTCTACAGCACCAGTTTCTTCCCCTTGGCGTATGAGGCGCTGGGCAAACTCTTTCCAGTGACCTACGACCAAAAGATTCGCGCCTTGATGGCGCAAGCCGACGATGGTTATGTGGGCAATCATGTGGCAGCGACTTTTCATCTGGTGCATTACTATCGCTGGCTCGATCAACCCACGCCGAAAGCTCGGCAAATCCTACAGCGCGTGCGCTAAAGTACCAGGGGCTAACCCCTGGCTATGAATTGTCGCCCTTTACGCGACTGGGGATACAATCGCTGACCAACGAGCGCGAACCGATCCAGCAGCTTATCATCCGCGCGTAACACTTTTTTACCTCTTGACGATACTATTAAAAAAAATTATGAAATAATGACTTGATATTAGTAAATTCGTTGGTAACATTGGACAATGCAATTTGAAGCCTTAAAAGTGTATTGTGACGTGGCGCGGTTGCGGAGCTTCACCCAGGCGGCGGCAGCCAATGGCATGTCGCAATCCGCGGCGAGTCAGATTGTCCATCTGCTCGAGGAACGGATGGGCGTGCAGCTCATCGACCGCTCGACGCGGCCCTTGCAGGTGACCGCCCTCGGCAAGGCGTATTACGAAGGCTGCAAGCAACTGGTCGAGCAGTATCTGGAATTGGAAGCCAGCATTCGCCAGGCCCAGCTCGACATGGCCGCCCATGTCCACGTGGCGGCGATTTACTCCGTGGGTCTAGGGGACATGGAGCATTTGGTCGAACAGTATTTGGCGCGACACCCCGCGACGCGCATCCACATCGAGTACCTGCACCCCGAACGGGTATATCAGAAGGTTCAGGACGGGGATGTTGATTTCGGTCTGGTGTCGTTTCCCAGGTCCTGCCGGGAGTTGACGGTACTGTCCTGGCGGGACGAAGAGATGGTGGTCACCTGTGCTCCCGGTCATTCCCTGGCCCGGCAACGCCTGGTGACGCCCGCTCAGCTGGCGGGGGAAAAGTTCATCGGTTTCAACAAAGATTTGGTCATTCGCCGAGAGGTGGACCGCTTTTTGCGAAAGCAGGGGGTGAGTGTCGAGGTGGTTCTCGAATTCGACAATGTGGAGAACATCAAAAAAGCCGTCGAAATATCGGCAGGGGTGGCCCTGCTGCCCGAACCGACGCTGCGCCATGAGGTCCACCATGGTACCTTGATCGCTTTGCCTCTCGCCAACTGCCGGTTGGTCCGCCCGTTGGGCATTATCCATCGTCGGCACGCGCATCTCAGCGACGCCGCGCTCGGTTTCATCCAGCTGCTGCGCCAGCAAGAAACGCTCCCGGCCGCTGCCAACAATGGCACTCCCCACGCATCAGCCAACAAGTCCGCGTCAGGACGTGGCCGTAAAGCCCGTCTTTCTCTTGGTAAATAGGACTTCCCGACATGATCCAACCACCCATCAAGCAAGGGTTGTATGACCCCCGGTTCGAGCACGACGCCTGCGGCGTCGGTTTTGTCGTCGATTTGCAGGGCAGGAAGTCCCACGACCTGATTGACAAAGCCTTGCAAGTGCTGCTCAACCTGGAACACCGCGGCGCTTGCGGCTGCGAGAAGAATACTGGCGACGGCGCCGGCATCTTGCTGCAAATCCCGCACGCCTTTCTGGAGAAAGCCTGCGACCGTGCGGGTGTCGCGCTGCCGGCGGCGGGTGGCTACGGCGTAGCCATGATCTACTTGCCGACCGACGCGGACGAACGCCGCTACTGCGAACAGACGTTCGAGCAGATCGTCCGCGAGGAAGGGCAGCGCGTGCTGGGCTGGCGCGACGTGCCGGTCAACGACGCCCCCATCGGCCCGACCGCCAAGGCCGGAATGCCCTTCATCCGCCAGCTGTTCATTGGCCGCGACGAGAAACTGGCGGACGCCGACGCTTTTGAACGCAAGCTGTATGTCATTCGCAAGCGCGTCGAGAATGGCGTTAAAACGTCGGACCTGAAGCAAAAGTCGATGTTCTACATCCCCAGTCTGTCGCACCGGACCATCGTTTATAAGGGGATGTTGATCTCGCATCAGATTTCCGACTTTTACCCGGAGCTGCTCGACCCGGACATGGTGACGGGGCTGGCGATGGTGCATTCGCGGTTCAGCACCAACACCTTCCCCAGCTGGTCGCGTTCCCACCCGTACCGTTACGTGGCGCACAATGGTGAGATCAACACGTTGCGCGGCAACGTCAACTGGATGCACGCCCGGCAAAGCCTGTTTGAGTCCGAGCTGTTCGGCGACGACATCCACAAAATCATGCCCATCATCGACGCCGATGGCAGCGACTCGGCCATGTTTGACAACGCCCTGGAAATGCTGGTGTTGACAGGACGGTCGCTGCCGCACGCCGTCATGATGATGATTCCCGAACCGTGGACCAATGACGAGCTGATGAGCGCCAGCAAAAGGGCGTTTTATGAATACCATGCCTGCCTGATGGAACCGTGGGACGGCCCGGCCTCCATCGCTTTCACCGACGGCATCCGCATTGGCGCCGTGCTGGACCGCAACGGTCTGCGTCCGTCCCGCTACGTCGTCACCAAGGACGGGTTGGTGGTCATGGCCTCGGAAGTGGGCGTCGTGGACATCCCGCCGGACAAGGTGCTGCTCAAGGGACGGTTGCAACCGGGACGCATGTTCCTGGTCGATACCGAGCAGGGACGGATCATCGCCGACGAGGAATTGAAGGAACAATTCGCCGCCGAACGTCCCTACGCCGAGTGGTTGCGCGGCAATCTCGTGTCGCTGGAGGAGTTACCTGACGGCCCGCCCCTTCACGAGCCGGACCATGAAACCGTCACGCTGCGACAGCAAGCCTTCGGCTACACCCATGAAGACCTGCGCATCCTGATGACCCCCATGGCCGCCGACGGCAACGAAGCTCTGGGATCAATGGGAACTGACACACCGTTGGCGGTACTGTCGGATAAACCGCAGCTGTTGTACAATTACTTCAAGCAGCTGTTCGCCCAAGTGACCAATCCGCCGGTGGACGCCATCCGCGAAGAGATCATCATGTCGGTGGATACGACCATCGGCGCCGAGGGGAACCTGCTCGACCCGCGCCCGGAATCCGCTCGGCACATCAAGCTCAAGAGTCCCATCATCAACAATGAGGAGCTTGACAAGCTGCGCCATCTGGACGGGACGGGACGGGGAGGCTTTCAGTCGATCACGCTGCCAATTCTTTATCGGGTCCACGAGAACGGCTCCGGTTTAGAACGGGCACTGGAGGAGTTGTGCCGCCGGGCCAGCGCCGCCATCGCCGACGGCAACGACATCATCATCCTCTCCGACCGAGGGATCGACCGCGACCACGCCGCCATTCCCGCTCTGCTGGCGGTGTCGTGCGTGCATCACCATCTCATTCGGGAGGGGACGCGCACCAAGGCCGGCCTAGTGATCGAGAGCGGCGAACCGCGTGAGGTGCATCACTACGCCTTGCTCATCGGTTACGGCGCCGGGGCCATCAACCCTTACCTGGCCTTCGAGTCGCTCGATGACATGATCCGCCAAGGTCGGCTGAACGGCCTCACGCATGACAAGGCAGTGAAAAATTACATCAAGGCGGTCAACAAGGGGGTGGTCAAGGTCATGTCTAAGATGGGCATCTCGACGGTGCAGAGCTACCGAGGCGCCCAGATTTTCGAGGCCATCGGCTTGAATCAGGAGTTCGTGGACAAGTATTTCACCTGGACGCCGACGCGGGTGGAGGGAATTGGCATCGAGGTAGTGTCCGACGAAGTGAAACAACGCCACCTGCACGCCTTCCCCGATCGGCAAGTCAATGGCCGAGTATTGGAGCCAGGTGGACAGTACCAGTGGCGCCGCGACGGTGAGCATCACCTGTTCAATCCCGAAACCGTCCACAAGCTCCAGCTGGCGTGCCGCATCGGCAGCTATGACGTGTTCAAGCAATATAGCGAGCTGATTGACAACCAAGCCAAGCGTCTGTGTACCCTGCGCGGCTTGTTCGAGCTGAAATTCGCCGAGAATCCGATCCCCATTGATGAGGTGGAACCTGTCGAGGAGATCATGAAGCGCTTCAAGACGGGGGCGATGTCCTATGGCTCGATCAGCAAGGAAGCCCACGAGACGCTGGCCATCGCCATGAACCGCATCGGCGGCAAGAGCAACACTGGCGAGGGGGGGGAAGACCCAACCCGCTTCGTGCCGGAAGCCAACGGCGACTCCAAGAACAGCGCCATCAAGCAAGTGGCGTCCGGGCGTTTTGGCGTCACCAGTGAGTACCTGGTCAACGCCAAGGAGCTGCAAATCAAAATGGCGCAAGGGGCCAAGCCGGGGGAAGGGGGACAGCTGCCGGGGCATAAGGTGTACCCCTGGATCGCCAAGGTACGCCACTCGACGCCGGGAGTAGGACTGATCTCACCGCCGCCGCACCACGATATTTACTCCATCGAGGACTTGGCCGAGCTGATTCACGATTTGAAGAACGCCAATCACCACGCCCGCATCAGTGTCAAGTTGGTGGCGGAAGTCGGAGTCGGCACCATCGCCGCTGGCGTCTCCAAGGCCCATGCCGACGTCGTGTTGATTAGTGGTCACGACGGCGGCACCGGGGCATCGCCGTTGACCAGCATCAAGCACGCCGGCGCGCCGTGGGAGCTGGGACTGGCCGAGACGCATCAAGTGTTGGTAATGAATGATCTACGCAGCCGGATCGCGGTCGAAGTCGATGGCCAGCTCAAAACGGGCCGCGATGTGGTTATCGGCGCGCTGTTGGGGGCCGAGGAGTTCGGTTTCGCCACGGCACCGTTGGTGGCGGTGGGCTGTATCATGATGCGTGTATGTCATCTGAATACCTGTCCCGTCGGCATCGCCACGCAGAACCCGGAGCTGCGCAAGCGCTTCACCGGCGATCCGAACCATGTCGTGAATTTCATGCGCTTCATCGCCCAGGAGGTGCGTGAACTGATGGCCAAGCTCGGCTTCCGCACCCTCAATGAGATGGTGGGACGGACGGAGAAACTGGAGATGGGCAAGGCCGTCGCTCATTACAAGGCACAGGGACTCGATTTTTCCCAGATATTCTACTCCCCCCCCGTCCCAGACCATGTGGGCCGCTACTGCCAGATTCCGCAGGATCATGGACTCGATAAAGCACTGGACAATACGACTCTGCTCAAGCTTTGCCAACCGGCGCTGGATGACGGGGAGCCGGTGTCGGCCACGCTGCCGATTCGCAACATCCATCGCGTGGTGGGTACCATCGTGGGCAGCGAGTTGACGCGCCGCTATGGCAATCAAGGACTGCCCGATGACACGATTCGGCTGCACTTCCAAGGCTCGGCGGGGCAGAGCTTCGGAGCGTTCGTGCCGCGCGGCATGACGTTGATCCTGGAAGGGGACGGCAACGACTACCTTGGCAAAGGACTGTCCGGCGGCAAGCTCATCGTCTATCCACCGGCGGAGGCTACCTTCGTGCCCGAGGAGAACGTCATCATCGGCAACGTAGCATTCTACGGCGCGACCGGCGGCGAGGCCTACATCCGCGGCATGGCTGGCGAGCGCTTCTGCGTCCGCAATAGCGGCGTCCATGCCGTGGTGGAGGCGGTGGGGGACCACGGTTGCGAGTACATGACCGGCGGACGGGTGGTGATCCTCGGTCCCACGGGTCGCAACTTCGCGGCGGGGATGTCCGGCGGCATCGCCTACATCCTCGATGAACAAGGAGCGTTCCCCGCGCGCTGCAACATGGAAATGGTCCAGCTCTTCCCCCTGGACGACCCGGAGGAAATCGAGCTGGTGCAATCCATGATCCGCAAGCATGCCGAGTACACGCACAGCGCTCTGGCCTGGAAAGTGCTGGCTCTGTGGGACGCCATGGTCCCCAAGTTCGTCAAGGTCTATCCCAACGACTACCGCCGCGTGATCGAAAAGCAGAAGTATTACAAGGAAAGCGGACTGTCCGAGGAAGAGGCAATCATGGCCGCCTTCGAGGAAAACGCCCACAATGTCGCCCGCGTGGGCGGGAAGTAGAGGGACGGGGGGCAGTGATCAGTAATTCCGTTTAGCGTGCTTGCCGTCGGCGAGCACAATTCTGTATGCGTACCATCATGTTCGGCGATGGTTCACTGACATTCCGGGAATTCGCCATGCGCGAGCCATTACCGTTGGCCGTGATTCACGACGCGGTCCTGGAGTTCCTGTGTGGCCGCACGTTCCCGGAGTTGAAGACTACCGAAGGTCCCATCGTGGATTGTCTGCGAACCGCTGGTGCCTCGGAAAAAGTGTTGGCTGCCTGGCAGGAGTTAGTCGCCGAGGAGATTGTGCCGGAAGGTGAAGATGATAAGTTTGCATAGTTATTACCTCGGCACGAAAGAAAATCACAGGCGCACGCAGCGCGAGCAAGTACGGCACTGGTTCGCGCTGCGTGTTCGGTAGAATCTTTCCTGCTGGCTGGGGCTGGCGGCACGTTTACGAGAGTTAGGCGTCAACCCGGAGAAACTCGATTAACCTGCTCATCAGGACCAGGAGGGGATGAGAGCCACTATCGCGGAATGAGGTTGTGACATGGGAAAGCCGACTGGTTTCTTGGAGTATCCGCGCGAGTTGCCCTTGGTGCAACCGCCCTCGGAACGTATTCATCATTGGCAAGAGTTTCACGAACACGCCGATGAAGCCATGCTGCGCACTCAGGGGGCGCGGTGCATGGATTGCGGCATTCCCTTCTGCCACACCGGAACGCTGTTGGCCGGCATGGCGTCTGGCTGTCCCATCAACAACTTGATTCCCGAATGGAACGATTTGGTCTATCGCGGCCTGTGGCGTGAGGCCATCGACCGGCTGCACAAGACCAACAACTTCCCGGAATTCACGGGCCGAGTCTGTCCCGCGCCGTGCGAGGGGTCGTGCGTGCTGGGCATTAACGCTCCGCCGGTGACGATCAAGAACATCGAATGCGCCATCGTGGACAAAGCATTCGAGGAAGGTTGGATCGTGCCGGAGCCGCCCGCTCTACGCACTGGCAAGAAGGTAGCCGTCGTTGGCTCCGGGCCGGCGGGACTGGCGGCGGCGGCCCAGTTGAATCGCGCCGGACACTGGGTCACCGTCTTCGAGCGGGCCGACCGCATCGGTGGACTGCTAATGTACGGCATCCCCAACATGAAGCTCGATAAACGGCTGGTGCAACGCCGTATCGACCTGCTGGCCGCCGAGGGGATCGTGTTCGTGCCCAACACCGAAATCGGCGTCAACTACCCGGCGGAGAAGTTACTCCAGGACTTTGACGCCGTGATCCTCTGCTGCGGCGCCACCCAACCGCGCGACTTGCCCATTGAAGGCCGCCATTTGCGGGGCATTCACTTCGCCATGGAATTCCTGCACGCCAACACCAAGAGCTTCCTCGACAGCCAGTTGCGGGATAATCAGTACATCTCGGCCCAGGATAAGGACGTCATCGTCATTGGCGGCGGCGACACGGGGACCGACTGCGTGGGGACATCATTACGTCACGGCTGCCGCAGCCTGTTACAATTCGAGATTCTGCCGCAACCGCCGCTGGAACGTGCCGCTGACAACCCCTGGCCGCAGTGGCCCAAGGTGTACAAGCTCGACTACGGCCAGGAAGAGGCCGAAGCACGCTTTGGTCGGGACCCGCGCGAGTACCTCATCAGTACCAAGAAATTTGTGGGGGACGCCGATGGTCATGTCAAGGAGCTGCACACCATCCGCGTCGAATGGGTCAAGGACAATGGCCGGGCCAGTCCCCGCGAAATCCCCGGCACCGAGCAGGTCTTCCCGGCTCAACTGGTACTCCTGGCGATGGGCTTCCTCGGCCCGGAGAATCCCGTCCTCGATCAGCTGGGCGTGGAACGGGACGCACGCTCCAACGCCAAGGCGGAGTATGGCCAGTTCGCCACCAACATTCCCGGCGTGTTCGCCGCTGGCGACATGCGCCGCGGTCAAAGCCTGGTCGTCTGGGCCATCAACGAAGGCCGAGGCGCCGCCCGTGAATGCGACCGCTACCTGATGGGGGAAACGTTGCTGCCGTAGCGGTGTGACTGGGTGCCCAGCGAGTGGAAGAATGGTTACATCGCATCCAGCACTTCGCGCAGTAGGCGTAGCAAAGCCATCGGAGTGAAGGGCTTTTGCAAGAAGTGCGCGCCGAAGGCGTTCAGGCCATAACGCACGACAGCATCATCGGTGTAGCCGGACATGAATATCACTTTGAGGTCCGGTCGCTGTTGAAGCAACGCGTCCGCCAGCTCGCGCCCGTTCATGCGCGGCATGATCACATCCGTCAACAACAAGTGAATGGTCTCTTGATAATGCTGAACCACAGTCAGCGCTTCGGGGCCGTTCCCTGCTTCCAACACGGTGTAACCGTGCGCGGCCAGCGCGACGCGCGTCAGCTCCCGAATGCCGGGTTCATCCTCGACCAAGAGAATGGTTTCCGTGCCGCTGAAAGTCGGTGATTGCATGACATTGGCCTGCTCACGGGGATCGGGGCGGTGCAGCTGAGGAAGGTAAATGTGGAACGTCGTGCCGTGTCCCGGTTCGCTTTCGACCGTGATGGCGCCGTCGCTTTGCTTGATGATGCCGTACACCGTGGCCATTCCCAGGCCATTTCCCTTGCCGACCTCCTTGGTGGTGAAAAACGGTTCAAAGATGTGTGCTTTCACGTCTGCGTCCATGCCGCAACCACTATCACGAACGGTCAGCTGGACGAACGCGCCCGGTCGCACTTCGGGATGGAGCCGGCAATAGGTTTCGTCCAAGTCCACGTTCCGCGTTTCGAGAACTAGGTCCCCCCCTTGAGGCATGGCATCGCGGGCGTTCATCGCCAAATTGACAAGAACTTGTCGCATCTGGTTGGGGTCGGCCATGACCAGACCCAGGTCGGGGGCCAAGCGCATGATCAAGCGAATGTCTTTGCCAATATAGCGGCGGAGGAGCTTTTCGGTGTCACTGACCAAGTTGTTGAGATTCAACTCTTGGGGAGCGAGTATCTGCTTGCGGCTCAGGGCCAACAGCTGGCGGATCAAGGCGGCGGCGCGGTCGGCGGCGTTGCGGATTTCCACGATCGGTTCGCGGCAGGGGTTGTCCGCAGAGATGCTTTCCAGCAAGATTTCACTGTAGCCGATCACGATGGTCAGTAGATTGTTGAAGTCATGGGCTACCCCGCCGGCCAACTGGCCGAACGCCTCCATCTTCTGGACTTGGAGTAATTGTTCCTGTAAGCGCCGGCGTTGCGAGACATCCATGCCGACCCCCACGATGCGAACCGCTTCCCCCGCCTCATCGCGAAAGATGCGTCCTTTACTGGCCAGCCACACCAGCTCCCCATCCGGGCGCTGAACGCGAGCTTCGATATCAAAGTGGTCCTTGTGCCGCGGCTCCAAACGCAGAGCCTCAACCTTCTGCGTGATCCAGGCACGATCCGGTGGGAACAACAGGGACAAGACATCCGCGATGGTGCCGCTCGACTCGTCAGGCTGTCGGCCAAGGATGGTGGCGAGTTCCGGCGACCAGCTGACACGGTCGGCGCCGAGGTCCCATTCCCAGGTCCCCATGCGGGCGGCGGCCAGGGCCAGGCGCAATTGCTCTTCCCACTGACGAATGGCTTGAGCCGCCTGATGGCGTTCGGTGATATCACGGATGATGGCGGTGACCAGTAAACCCTCCTTGGTTTGTAAAGGGCTGAGGCTGATCTCGACGGGGAACAGATAACCATCCTTGCGCTGGGCCATCAGCTCGCCGCCAATCCCCATGGGGCGCATCCGTGGCGCCGCCAGGAAGTTGGCGCGATGCCGCCGATGCGCCTCCCGTAAGGTCGAGGGCACCAGGGTTTCCAATTCCTCGCCGATCAATTCTGCCGGCGCATAACCGAACACCTGTTCCGCTTGCGTATTGATGAAGGTGATCCGGCCTTGCTGATTCATCATGACGACGGCGTCGGCCGCCGTTTGCAAGATGTGACGCAATTGCTCCTCGCTGTCACGCAATTGTTCTTCCGCGCGTTGCCGTTGGATGCCTACGGCCAGATGATCAGCGACGACTTTGAGGGCGTCGCGGGCCAACTCGCTCAGCGGCTGGGCCAGGAACAGTGCCAGCAGTCCCACGGTAGTCTGTTCCACGCGCAACGGATAGCCCGCGAAGGCGCGCAGTCCTTCGGCATGTGCCCAGTCCTTGTCCCTCAAAACGGGATCATCGGCCAAGGCGTCCGTGTGATAGACCGTGTTTCGACGTAGCAGATCACCCCAATCGGCTTGGTCTAACGCCAGTCGCCCCGCGCGATCCGCTGGCCGCAATGAGGCGCCGACGTGCCCGATCAATTCCAGGAAGTTGCCCCGGTCGGCCGCCGCCCAGATGGTCACATAGCCCGCTTGCAAATGGTGGGCGATGCGCTCGGCGCAACGTAGCGCCATGTCGGCCAAGGAAGCGCTCTCGGCCAAGGCCAAGCCGACCTCCGCCACGAAGGTAGCCAGAGCCGCGCGCTCGGCCAGCGTCCGCTGGGCTTGTTCCCCTTCCGCGCGCAAGCGGCGCCGGGCGATCACTTCTTGAATGGTAATGGAGAGCCGCTGAATATGTTGTGGCGTCTTGATCACATAATCGTCGGCCCCCCGTTTCATGGCCTCGACCGCCACTTCCTCCGAGCCGGTGCCAGTGACGATGACCACGGGAATGGCGGGATCATGCCAGCGCACCGCGTCGATCACCTGCAAGCCTTCAAATCCCAAGATATTAAAATCTGTCAACACCAAGTCGAAGAAGCCGTTGCCAAGTTGGTCGTTGAATTCCTCAGGGGTGGCGGCTTCGACGACCTCGAACCCCCCATGCTCCCGCATCAGGGCATCGCGCACTAACTCGCGGTCCAAGCGAGCGTCATCCACGTACAAGATGCGTATTGGCGAGTTCATGGCCGGATCTGGACATCAAAACCAGTGTATTGGGCGTAATGAACCCATGAATAACAGCGGAATTGGGGGGAATGATCCTGCACGGAGCCCAATTCCTGCCTCTGGATTCGTGCGGAGCGCGTGCGCCTTCCGCCTTTATTGAAGCAATTCGCCCTCATTATCACTCGGAACGCTGAATCTCTTTCCTTGGGAGAGGTAAGGAAGAGAGCTGCGCTGTTACTTGCGCGGTGTCAAGATGCCGCGCGCTAAACAGGATCGTGTCGTTGCAAAGATAAGCGTTAATTGATTATAGCTTTTTTCTGAAATAGGGGCATTGATTCTGAAAGAATTATGATTCCAGATATCTGTTCTCTGGGTTTCGCGCCTAGCTGAAAGTCCGTGGGATATTATTTCGCGGAGAAAATGGCCAGCGGGGACGTCAGCCCCTCGGTGACGGGCATGATCGGGGGGCTAACGTCCCCTGCTCACCGGCATCAAAGGCGCCCCGAATGGTCTATGTTCCACCGGGAATAGGTCGGCCCATGCGCTGTAGTAAGAATTTCATGTCCTCCCACACGTCCCGCTTGGCGGCGGGATTGCGCAGTAAGTAGGCGGGGTGGTAGGTACACAAAACGGGGACGCCCTGAAAGCTGTGCAACCGGCCGCGCAAGCGGGAGATGCCCTGCGTGGTGTGGAGCAAGGTCTGCGCGGCGCAGGCGCCCAAGGCGCAGATAAACCGAGGACGCACAATCGCCAGCGTGCGTTCCAGGAAGGGGCGGCAGTTGGCGACTTCGTGCGGCAACGGCGTGCGATTGCCCGGCGGTCGGCAACGCAGGACGTTGCAGATATAGACTTCCGCGCGCTTCATGCCACATGCGGCAATGATGCGATTGAGCAATTGCCCGGCCTGCCCCACGAACGGCTCCCCCTGCCGATCTTCGTCATAGCCGGGTGCTTCGCCAACAAAGCACAACTCGGCGTTGGGGTCGCCGACGCCGAAGACTGTCCGCGAGCGCGACACCACCAACTCGGCGCAGCGCGTGCATTGAGCCACTTCCTCGGACAGTACTTGCAAGGCCACTCGTTTTTCTTCCCAGGACAAGGTGGGAGCCGTGCTCGGCTCTGGCGCTTCGTCGAACAGCTGGCGCGGGCGGTCGTTATCGGTGGCAGCGGGGGGCCGAGCCCTTTGCGGCTCCGCGGCTTCATGGCTGCGCGCGGATTCCTGACTGGTGGCGTGAACCGCTGCCGCCACGACGAGCGGAGCGCCGACCGGCAACCAATCGACCCCCGCGGCTTGCAAGCTCTGGATGTGTTGCCAGACTTGCCGGCTCAGGTCGCGCGGCGGCTGAGAAAGTGAATCCGTCATGACAACACCTATTGGCAGTATGGATAAGATGAGAGCGGATTCATCGTTTCGCGCTCACGGCCAACTTTCCGTATGAGAACGTGAAACCCGCTATATGATACCAGCGTAGCGGGAGCACCGGAACATACTATTTCATCAACAAGTGGAAGATGAGAAATATGACAACGCCACGACAGACTTTCGCGGTGGGGCTAGTGCAAATGCGATGCGACCCGAGTCCGGCGGTCAATCTCGACAAGGCCATCGCTCAGGTGCGTGAGGCCGCCGGCTTGGGGGCGGAGATCGTCTGCTTGCCGGAGTTGTTCTTGACGCCGTACTTTTGTCAGCGCGAAGACCCGGCCTTGTTCGACCTCGCCGAGCCGATCCCTGGCCCCACGACGGAACGGCTAGCGGAAGCGGCTCGTGCCGCGGGCGTGGTGGTGGTTGCCTCCCTGTTCGAGCGGCGCGGGCCGGGAGTGTATCATAACACCGTCGCCGTCCTTGACGCCGACGGCGCGCTGGTCGGCCGCTATCGCAAGATGCACATTCCCGATGATCCGTTGTACTATGAGAAATACTACTTCACCCCTGGCGATCTGGGGTTTCGCGTCTTTCCCACGCGCCAGGGGCGCGTGGGCACTCTCATCTGCTGGGACCAATGGTATCCCGAAGCGGCCCGGCTCACCGCGCTGCAAGGGGCCGACATCCTCGTTTACCCGACGGCCATCGGCTGGCACCCGCGCGAGAAGGCCGAGTTCGGCGAAGCCCAACAGCAAGCCTGGGAATTGATTCAGCGGAGTCATGCGGTGGCCAATGGCGTGTATGTCGCCTCGGTCAATCGCATCGGTCACGAGGGGCCAGCGGATGGCGGTTTGGAGTTCTGGGGCAATTCCTTCGTCTGCGATCCGTTCGGGGTCGTGTTGCGCCGCGCCGCGCCGGATCAGGAAGAACTCCTCGTCGTCGAATGCGATTTACGGCGCCTTGAAGACGTGCGCCGCAATTGGCCGTTTCTGCGCGACCGCCGTATCGATGCCTATGGTGACATTACCAAGCGGTTGATTGATTGATGCGATCGATTGGCCCGAACATGAGCCATCCCCCAGAACCAAGAGCTGTTGCCCCGCGCCACGCCGCCCGGAATCCCATAGACTAAGAGAAGTACGGCGCTTGCGGGCCATCTGGAATCGAGGGTCTCCACTCAGCAAGGGGAAGGTCCATGCAACTCTGCAAGGTGCAATTGGAAAGCGGCGAGGTGCGGGTGGGTATCTTGGACAATGATCATATCCGCCTGCTGGACCTCGAGGATTTTCTCGGTTTCCGCAGTCTCAGCGATGTGCTGCACTCAGACAATCCAGCAGGGATCGCGCATGATTTGGTGGATGACGAAGCTCGTCCCTTGCCGATCCGCGAGGCCACTTTGTTGGCTCCGATGGATCAACAGGAGGTCTGGGCGGCAGGCGTCACCTACAAGCGCAGTCAGGAAGCCCGCGAACGGGAATCCGTCGGGGCAGGGCAATTCTACGATTTGGTGTACTCGGCGGCGCGGCCCGAGTTGTTCTTCAAAGCGACGCCGCGGCGCGTGGCCCATCCTGGCGGGCGAGTGCGCGTTCGCCGGGACAGCAAGTGGAGCGTGCCGGAGCCGGAAGTCGCGCTGGTGATTTCCCCGCGCCTCCACATCATCGGTTACACCATCGGCAACGACATGAGCGCCCGCGACATCGAAGGGGAGAATCCGCTCTATCTGCCCCAAGCCAAGGTGTACGATTTGTCCTGTTCGCTGGGTCCGGTCATCACGTTGCGGGACAGGATGCCGCCGCTGGAGAAAGTGACCATCCATCTCACCATCGAACGCCGCGGCCGCAAGGTCTTCGACGGCTCGACCAGTCTATCCCAGATGGCTCGCAAATTCGAGGACCTCGTCGAATGGCTGGGACGGGAGAATAGTTTTCCACAGGGAGTCATCTTGCTCACCGGCACGGGCATCGTTCCACCGGATGACTTTTCCTTGGCAGCCGATGATCTGATCACGATCTCCGCCACCGGCATCGGCCAATTGACGAACATCGTGGAAGTGGGGAGCAGGTAACCAATTCTTCATCCATCCCCAAGCCGGTCGTGCGGCGACCAGGAGCAAGCACCAACAAAAATGAGGAACGCCCGACGACCGCCGCCGGGTTCGTTCCTCGATTGGGGAAGAGTTGGTGCCTGAAGGAAAAAGAACGAGAACCGCCGAAAGCAACAGTGGTGTTCCCCCGCGTGATCGGGCTGCGAGGCAAGGCGCACCTTGAAGGCGTGGGAACAGCTACCCGCCTTCCGCGGTTCTCATTCAGTTGGGGTTGCCTGCTTCCTGTTCAATGACAAAACGCGCGAGCGGGCAAAACTTGCGCGCCCTGAGTGGATTTGGGGCGATTTTTTTGGGGTGAGGGGATTCGGTTGGCTTCAGGCCGCTTGCTAGACAACACCGCGGGCGATTCCCGGATGCCGCCGCTCATACGCGGCAATCGCCGCCTCATGCTGGAGAGTTAGGCCGATTTCATCGAGACCTTGCAAGAGCATGGCCCGCGCGCCGTCGGGCACGGGAAATGACTCGGACACATCCCCGCTCGCAAGATGCGCGGTGACGGTCTTGTGTTCCAAATCGATGGTGATGGACCCGCTGCCGGCGGCGAACAGGCGATGGGCGAAATCCTCGCTGACCTCCACCGGCAATAGCCCGTTCTTGTACGAGTTGTTGCGGAAGATGTCGGCGAAACCGGGCGTGGCCCCGACACGCGGCGCGACCACGGCCCGAAAGCCGGCCTGCGCGATGGCCCAGACGGCATGTTCGCGGCTGGAACCGCAGCCGAAATTCTGCCGAGCCACCAGCACCGACGCGCCGTGGGCTTCGGAACGATTCAAGCAAAAATCGGCGATGGGTTGTCCCTCCTTGTGGCGAATATCCATGAACAGCAATTCGCCGAAGCCGACGCGCTCGATCTTTTTCAGGAAGCGTGCCGGGATGATGGCATCGGTATCAACATTGGCCCGGTCAAAAGTGATGAAGGTGCCGGTGTGAATCGTGAATGGTTCCATGTGGATTCTAGGGTTAGGTATGGTTAGCGACACTTCGCGGCAGCGTTGCGACAAGCGAATGCTGCCGCGAAGCGTTGCAAAACAAAAATGCTACTGCAAAAACTCGCGCACATCGACAAAGTGCCCTGCCACGGCGGCGGCGGCGGCCATTTCTGGGCTGACGAGGTGAGTGCGGCCGCCGACCCCTTGCCGCCCCTCGAAGTTGCGGTTGCTGGTACTGGCGCTGCGCTGCTGGGGTTGAAGTTGGTCGGGGTTCATCCCCAGGCACATGCTGCAACCCGCCTGTCGCCACTCAGCCCCGGCTTCGGTGAAGACGCGGTCCAGCCCCTCCGCCTCGGCCTGCGCCCGCACTTGTTGCGAGCCGGGCACGACCAAGACGCGGACACGCGGCGCCACCTTGCGGCCACGCAGCACCGCTGCTGCTGCGCGTAAGTCATCGATCCGGCTATTGGTGCAGGAGCCGATGAACACCACATCGACAGGAATCTCTTGAATCGCTTGCCCCGGTTGCAAGCCCATGTAATTCAGGGCACGCTCCACATCCACCGCATTCACGAACGGCACCTGATCCGGCTCCGGCACGCGCCCCGTGACATCGGTGGTCATGGCCGGGCTGGTGCCCCAGGTGACTTGTGGTTGCAAAGTGCCGGCGTCCAGCGTGTAGCAGCTGTCGAAGACGGCATCGGCATCCGTGACCAGCGTGCGCCAGTAGGCGATGGCTTGTTCCAGCGCTTGCCCCTTGGGGGCGAAAGGGCGTTCCGTCTCGGTGAGGTAGGCGAAGGTGGTGTCATCGGGGGCGATCAGCCCCGCCCGCGCGCCGGCCTCGATGGACATGTTGCAAATGGTCATCCGCCCGGCCATGTTCAGCGAACGGATCAGCGTCCCGCGATATTCGATGACGTGCCCCGTCGCCCCGCCGGCGCCAATATCGCGGATGACGCGGAGAATGACATCCTTGGCCGTGACATGCCGCGACAGCTGGCCGTTGATCTCAATGGCATAGGTTTTCGACGGCACCGACCGCAGCGTCTGCGTGGCCAAGACGTGCTCGACCTCGCTGGTGCCAATGCCGAAAGCCAAGCTGCCGAACGCCCCATGCGTGGATGTGTGGCTGTCGCCACAGACAATCGTTTGTCCCGGTAAGGTGATCCCCAGCTCCGGGCCGATGACATGGACAATCCCTTGCCGGTCGCTGTCCAGGCCATAGTAGCAAATGCCAAACTCCGCGCAATTGCGCTGCAAAGTGTCAATCTGTGTTCGCGACAACAGGTCCTTGATGTTCAACCGATCTTGATCGGTGGGCACGTTATGGTCGGCGGTAGCGAAGGTCAAATCGGGCCGCCGCACCGTGCGCCCCGCCAGCCGCAGCCCATCGAACGCCTGAGCGCTAGTGACTTCATGGATTAAGTGACGGTCGATATACAATAACGTCTCGCCCGTGGGTAACGTGGTGACGGTATGTGCATCCCAAATTTTCTCGTAGAGTGTTTTCGCCATGCTTTCGCTCTCATTTTCCGGCGTGCGACGTTTCACCGCCAGTGCGGCATGAATGCCATTATAGGGCGAAACGGAGTTGCCGGACATTGTTTCAGGCGGAGCAACACGCTATTTTAGGGGTGTGCGCCGCTTCGCGTCGCCATGCGCGGATGAGGAAAATGGAGCGGTTTTCAATCAGGTAATTTTCCTATGAATGATAATATCTCGATCTTTGCTGATCTTACTGCCGACGAAAAACGACAACTTGTGGAAGACCTATGGGATGATTTGGCAGCCACCCCGGAAGCGGTGCCGTTGCCTGAATGGCAGAAAGAAGAACTCACTTGCCGCAAAGCCAATCGGATGCGAAATCCGGCTTCGGGTGTGACTTGGGATGAAGTGAAACGAAGGATTTGTAGTCGCTGTCAATAGGAAATTTTCATGTTCCTCTTCCGCTTGGCCTTGCACTGGCAAATCTTGATCGCCTTGATCCTCGGCGCTGTCGTCGGTGTGACGCTGAACGCCACGGTCAGCGAGCGGACCAGCACGACGACATTGCCGAATCAAAGCACGCTGACGATTCACGACAGCACCAACCGCATTGTCATCGAGCTGCGCCAACCGGATGGCCAGGAACAGCGCTGGGTGGTCGATCCCAGCGGGCGGACCAAGGGGGCGGTGGCCAGCTTGGCCGATCTGAAGAAGCAAGACGAGCGAGCTTATCGGCTGTTTCAAGATCACGGTCGCTCCACGGGTCGGCGGTTCGCCGACGCCGCCGACTCGGTGGGGGCCTTGTTCCTGCGTATGCTCAAGATGGTGTCCATTCCACTCATCATCGCGTCACTGACGACCGGCGTGTTGGGATTGTCCAACGCCAGCCGGTTGGGGCGGATGTTCGGCATGACGATCAGCTATTACATCGGCACCAGCCTGCTGGCCATTTTCGCTGGCCTGTTCTTCGTGAACATGATCCGTCCCGGCGCGCGGGCCGATGGGCCGGTCGTGGTGGGGGCGGATGAGCGCGTCGCCGGCAGCTTCGGGGAAACGCTCTATCAGCAGGTGGAGGCCCTCATCCCAGCCAACCCCATTGCGGCGGCGGCCAATGGCGATTTCTTGTCGATCATCGCTTTTAGTCTCGCCTTCGGCATTTTTACGTTGTTGGTTGGCGGGCGCACGCTGGAGCTGTTCCGCGAGCTGTTCCAGGCTCTGTTCGCGGTAATGATGAAAATGACCTTGGCCATCATCTACCTGGCTCCCATCGGTGTCTTTTGCTTGATGCTGTATGCCGCCGCCACCCAAGGGGTGGAAGTGTTCCAATCGCTCGGCTGGTACATGTTCACCGTGGTCTGTGGCTTGTCGTTCCACTCCTTTGTCACCTTGCCGTTGATCGTGCTGTTCATTGCTCGGCGGAGTCCCTGGCATTTCTTCAAGGCCATGAGTCCGGCCCTGTTGACGGCGTTCAGCTCGGCGTCGAGCAACGCCACGCTCCCCTTGACGCTGTCTTGCGCCGAGGAACGGGCCGGTATTTCCAACCGCGTTGGCTCATTCGTGCTGCCCTTGGGAGCCACGATCAACATGGACGGCACCGCTTTGTATGAAGTGGTGGCCGTGCTGTTCATCGCTCAGTTGGAACCAGCGATTCACTTCACCTTGGCCGAGCAAATCATCGTGGTCGTCACTGCGCTGCTGGCCAGCATCGGCGCCGCCGGCATCCCGCACGCCGGCCTGGTGATGATGGTCATTATTTTGTCAGCGGTCGGACTGCCGGCGGAGAAGGTCGGTCTCATCCTGGCCGTGGACCGCCTCCTCGACATGTACCGCACCGCTGTCAATGTCTGGAGTGACTCCTGCGGCACGGCTGTCATCAGCCGCTATGAAGGAGGTGAAGACGCGGAGATCACGCCGGAGATGAAACAGCTTGATGCGATCCCGGCGGATGGCAGGGGTTAAGCAATTATCAGCGAGCAGAGGGTCTTAGCCTTCCGGTAGCGCCCCGCGCCAGAGGGTTGACACCCCCCGCGCGCTATTTTTTTCGTGAAAACAACATCCCAACAGCCTTTAAGAGGCGTTGTCGAGCGGTGGCTCTTCCTTGGGTTTGTCCGTGGGTCCTGTCCCCAGGTTGTCCGGCAAAAACGCCGCTTGCGCCATGGCAATGGTCACGAGGATGACGGTGACGAAATTCCATAGCAAGCTAATCGTGTGCCACAAGAAGAAAGCACTCTTCGCCTGAGCGGCGGCATCCTGAGCTGGTTGAGAAACGGGGCCAGCACTTTGCAACAGCGCGTCGCTGGTGGCATGACGTTGCACGCGCAGCTCACTAACATAGCGTTCTAACGGCCAACCGATCAACACCGTGGCCACTGCCGCGATCAAGATGTTGACACGGACCTGATGGATCCGTTGCCGGGCACCGCGCCAGGCCAGGGCCGTTCCGACGGCGAGAAAGCCGCACACTCCCTGGATGAGAAAATACCAATCGAACAAGGGGCCAACGGCGGCGCCGGCGGCGCGCGTCCCTTGTTCCTTGCGGGCGGCTTCGTCCTTGTCATAACCGGGCGCCACTGGAAACCACGTCGGGCGTTTCTCTTGAGGCTGGGCGGCGATGGTTTCAAATGTGTGGAATAAGGTCAAGGCTCCGAAGAACGTGAAGAACACCACCGTGCCAAACCACATACCGAGAGATAATACATGCACAATCTTGGTGAGTCGCAACATGGTTAAGGATTCCCGCAGACGATTTTCATTACCTTGTAACAGTCGTTGCAGATTAGCGCGATGACGCGCCATGACCAAACCGGCCGCGATGAAACAAAATAGGGTCAGTGTCACATTATCCGGCGCGAACGGAGTCGGGGTCCACGCCAAGCGCCCCACGCACAGGGCCGCCGCCGCCGTCAGGGACGCCAACGAGACATAGCGCGTGGCACTGACCATTACTACCCAGACCAACAATCCCAGGGCGGTTGGCCCCGGCAACAACATCGTGACGACGCCGGCGCCAGTTGCTACCCCTTTGCCACCCCGGAAGCGCAAGTACACCGGGAACATATGTCCCAAGAAAGCCGCCAAACCCGCGATCACCGCCAAACTATCCGGCGGCAGCTCCAATGGCATCCGAACGGAAACGAGCATGGCGAGGGCCGTGGGGCATGCTCCCTTGGCGAAGTCGAGGACGAAACACAACATACCGAATTGATGCCCCAATACCCGGCCCACGTTAGTGGCGCCGATGTTGCCGCTGCCGTGTTGAAAAATGTCCACGCCGCGCCAGCGCGCGATCCAGTAACCAAAGGGGATCGCGCCGATAAGATAGGCAACGAGGAACACGAAACTGACGATCACTAGACTAAACATAACCGAGGCACCGGGCCGATTGGAGCGATTCAGACACCACGTGCGATGCGGTTAGGATATGAAGAGCGCCATGAAAATGCAATAAACCGCCAAGGAACCGGCGAACCGGCTTTGATCAGGAATGAGGTGTGGTCACGCGGCGCGCTGCCGCCGACGCGCCGCGGCTTCTTCGAGCACCTGCATCAGTTGCCGGTAATGATTGGCGAAGGTCCAACGACTTGCCGTGACGCGCGCGGCCTGAGAGCACGCTTTGCGGCGGATTGGGTCAAACAATTGACGTATGCACCATGCCAGTTTGTCGTGGTCGTGCGGATTGTCGATGACATATCCTTCCATGGGTGGGTGTAACAATTCACTGGCGCCGTTGGCCCGTGTGGTGATCACCGGTAAGCCACATGTCAAGGCTTCCAAAACAACCAGCGAGCAAGGGTCATAAAACGTGGGATGCACCAGAAAATCGGCGGCGAAATAACAGTTCTGCACATCGCGTACCGGACCCAAAAAGGTCACCCGGCGCGCGATTCCCAGCCGCGCCGCCAAGCGTTCAAAGTGCGATTTGTGCCGATTCCCCACCACCAGCAGCCGGAAGGGAACATGCGTGGGAAGCCGGCGCACCGCGTGGAGCAATGGGTCCAAGCCTTTGAGCCGATAATTCATGGCCACGAACAAACCAACCGTTTCGGATTCGTCGATGTGCCAGTGCTTGCGCCATTCCAGGCGGCGACGTGGTTGTTCCGCGAGATGAAATCGGTCTGGATCGATGGCGCTGGGCACAATACGGATGCCATCAGGAGGTAAACCAAGAAACTGTTGGAAATGAGACTGTACCATGCGGCTGTTGACGACGATCAACGGCGGTTGGGAAATAAGATATTGTTGGCGTTCGAGCAGCAAGAACGACCAAAAGGCGGGGTCGAGATTTTTTAGACACCGCGCCGCCATCCGGGCCAAGGGGTGATAGTGTTTCTCCAAGTTGTAAGCCGCGCAGGCAGCGTGCAAGCCCCCTTGGGGATACAGTACGTCTTGCCCCCAAGTTTTATCAAACCCGATGGACACATCATGTTGGTGCTCGCGCAGGGCGCGCAGACAAGCGCGTCCAAATCGCCAAGGACGAAAAAACCGGGGGAAGTGAGGAACATCCAGGCGGTGATAGTGCATTTGTTGGGGCAGGGAATCCGCGTCCCAGCGGCAAGCATACAGATGAACGACGTGGTTATCACCAACTAGCATTCGCGCCAAGTCGGCAATATATGTTTCACATCCACCCCGTTCCGGAAGCACGCTTTCATAACAAAACGCGATATCCATGACGAATACCATTTCGCTCTAGAACAAGAATTTGTGGTTGCATGATACTCATTGATCTAACTTGGATTCACCATCGTTTCGTTGAACTCGTTTCTGATTATGACGCCGATACAACCACCATTTGCACAATGCTAAAAGACGAACACAGCGATGCGTCAACGACCAACCGTCGCGCTCCAAGTAACAGCGCCAGAAGCAAACACGGTCCAAGTCATGGATTCCTTTGATTTCAGAGGAATACCATAATTGGGCCAAATCCTTGGCTTGCCACCACCACCAAAATACAGAGTGACGTTGTAGCCGATGAAAATCGATGAGATGTAAGGATTCCGGATCAGGGAGCGAGCCAGATTTCGCATCATAAGGAATGTAAAAGTGACACAGATACAAATCCTTATGATAATAACGCCGATGGTGCAAATCCCGGGTTATACGAGCGATTTTCTGGACCAGAGAACGCTTCCAGCGGCAAAACGTATCCGGGGCCAATTTCGCCGCCAACGCGGGAATGACTTCATGGAGAGGCGCCATGCCGATCAACTCTTCCACGGCCAGCATACTGCACAGGCGCCCATAGGGACCGATATATTCGGCTACGGCCACGGGAGAAGGCACCGGCAAGCCTTGTTCCTTGGCCCAGCGCAAATGCTGCCACTCTTGCATGGCGGGTGAATAGTTACCATGTGGATGCAACAACGCTCGCAAACGAGACCACAAGGATAAGTGATAATGGCGCTTCAAATAAACGGACAGTGTCTTCCCTGCCGATTTTAGAATCAAACGTCCCGTGGACCGCCCTTGTTTGGCGTGGTGGTTATCCGTGACCTCCTTGCTCATGATGTGTTTGTACCATTCCGCGCCGACAAAGGTACTCCAATCGGTTCGTTGGTAAAAACGTACCACGCCTTTCGTCCAGCGTTTCCAGAAGGTGCCCGGGAAAAAAGCGGCTGGCATCTTCGCCCCACTCGGTTCCAAAGATTTGGCGCGCGGAACAGTAAAAATCGCCACGATAGTCACCTCACCTGGGTCAAACGCCGCCAAAGCAGGCGATTTTCGGGCGTCACACGGCGCGCGGCCAAGTAACCGAGAAGAAAACGTAATTGGTCCGTCCGGCTATATCCAGCGTCGCGTAGTAGTTGCGATGCTAGGCGTACATTCAACCACTGTCGCGCTGTGTGAAACCATTTCCCCGTGCGAATGGCTGGCACGGACGTCAGCGCCAAGCGAGGGGGGCCGTGAGCGTCCGTCCGCACGGCAAGCGCGGCGGCCAATTGAGCGACCGTCTGGATCGACAGCCAACATCCCGCCTGATGAATGCGACGCAACATGTCACCCAGTTGATAGGCCAGATGGTCACGGCAAGGTGTCAAACCGGCACGGGATGTCGGGGCTGATTGGTGCATCCAATCCTGCCATGAAATCACATTCGGCACGGGTTGCGTGAGCAGGAACGAAGCGATTTGCCAGGGACGCCAACATTGATGACCAAAAGCCAACAATCGAGGCGTCACGACGCCATGACGTTGCAACCGGAACAACAAGCCAGCTTGAATGATTTCTGGAACATCCAAGCGCCTTCCTCGCAAACGACTCCACATCCACTTCAATACACAGATGTCGCTACGTTGAATCAGCTCGATCGGAGCATCGTCGCGCGGAAATAAACTCGTTCGCCGCCAAGAGGGAAGAGGAAGTCGTTGGCGTGGCACCGCGGTTAGCCAATCTGGTAATTGCCCGCGACATTGCATCCAGAATGATTTGGTGACACACAACGATTCACCTTGCATCCAATACAGGGTGAAATCATCCGTTTGCGGAACGTCTAACTGTTGCTCGACAAAGCGACGGCGGCGGCGGTAATGGCGGTCATAATAAGTCAGCCATTTTATCAAGGAAGATCGGCGCGGCTGGGATCGACAGTTTCGCAGATACGAAGCCAAACAGTGCAACCGTTCTCGATGCGTGATCAAGTGATCGCCCAAGGTGGCATTCAGAGCCGCCAGTTGCTGGCAACGTCGCGTCCAATTTACATGTTTCCTCTTGATACCCCGTTGCCAATCCAGAATGGAGATGGATAAATCAGATGATTGAATTAATATATGTTTCAGCCCTAAATCAGGATTATCAAAGCCCTTTTCGTGTATCTTGGCCAAAGTTTGGCCGAGTATTTTGGCGGCCTGATACCGTGTGAGATCGCCGCTGGGAATGTCCTTTAGCCACGATCGTATCTCCTTGGAGTCTGGTATCGCCTTGACTAGCACAAAGGCACGACCTGTCGCATCCTCGCCATGAGCCATGACATCGGGACAACCGATGCCGGAATGTTTCAAGTCTCGCAAAATCGATGCCTCGATTTGGGACCGGGATACCCAACCTCGCCAGGAACAAGCATGAACGAGCCGATCCCGCCAACGCACGCGATGTTCCCTCTTGAGATACAATTCCCAAATAACATTCGCTTGCGTTACGATGAGGCGCGTGACATGTCGATCAGGATGACCAGAAATGATTTCCCCCGACAATTGGAGAAAGTCCTCTGGGGCTGTCCATTTCATGGACATCAGAAACGGGTGATATTTGGGATTCATTCGCACATAGGACCGCTGCTTTCGAGTAAGGAAAGAACAAACATATCGGATGCCGGAATGCACCTGAAAAATAAAACCTGGCAGCCACTGTCGCGGTTGAAACCACCAGACAGGTTGGATGGTTGCAGGGTTTTCGGGGGATTGCGACATCGGCGGTCCTATTGGCGACAAAAAACCTTAACTGGCCTTGGTGCGCTGCGCGAAGGTTTGGGGTGGAAATCGGGACATCAAATCGGTGACAGCTGAGAATACCGCCGCTGGTTTCAGCCACTGCATGCAACGGTGGTCGAGTGGGCAAACTCGCAATTGGCATGGACCACAATGCACTTTTTTCTGTAAGTGTATGGCTTTGGGATGGTAGGTTTCCGTCCAAGCAATATGCGTGGGGCCAAACAGGGTGATCACGGGACGATTAAAAGCCGCGGCGAAATGTCTCGGCCCACTATCGGTGGTGATTAGCAAATCACAGCGGCGCACGCAGGCCTTGGTCAAACCAATGGAAACAGGTTCATCCGCGAGCGTGAACACATCAGGCCGGTTAGCAAGCCGGGCGATTTGTCGAACCATGTCACGCTCGCTGGGTCCACAGAGCAACAGCACGCCGCTGCCGCGCCGATCCACCAATTCTTGGGCGAGGATGGCAAAATACTCGGACGGCCAATACTTGGCGGAGCCGAAAGCCGCGCCGGGGTTCAAACAGACAATCTCCGGAAACCGATCCAATCGCCAACGTTGCCATAGGGCATGGGCCAATTCTTCATCGCGCGGCGTGGTGAATAACTCCATGCGATAGGTGGGCTGTGGACAACCGGCATACGCCGCAAGCCTGTTGTAATCCTCAATCACGGGCGTGGGCAGAAATCTTCCGTGGGCATCCCGCAAGGAATACAACCGATCCGTGAGCAACCAAGTTCGACCGTTGCGCGCGTAGCCCAGTCGTTGGCGACATCCGCCCAACCAGGCCACCAAGGCGGAACGAAAAGAATTGGGGAAAAGCACGGCCAAATCGACGTTTTGTTGCCGTAATTGACGGGACACCGCCCACCAGCGATGATGCCAAGGGCCATGTGGGTCGAGAAAAATCGTGTCATCGAACCAGGTGGACCCTTCCACGACCGACGCCACATAGGAACGCATGACACCAATGTAACGCGCGTCCACGAACTTTTCCCGCAGCGCGCGCACGGCGGGAGTCGCCATCACCACATCGCCAATCCAATTGGGTAAAAAAATCGCGAGTTTCATGACCATTTCAGTGGAGCATACCCTGTCATGTGATACCCATTTGCTCAGGCCGCTTGTAACTTGCGCAACACTTCGGTTGTCGAAAATCCGGGCCGGAACGGGGATAGATGCACACGTCCCCCATACGATTCCACGAATGAGGCCCCGATCACATCATCTTTGCGATAGTCTCCCCCTTTAACCAACACATCCGGACGCAGTAACTCAATTAGTTGCAGGGGAGTCGCTTCATCGAAAACCGTGATATAATTAACCGATTCCAAAGCGGCCAGGACGGCGGCACGCGCCTCGAAGGGATTGCAAGGGCGATTGCTTCCTTTCAGTGCCTGTATACTGGCATCACTGTTCAGCGCCACGATAAGCACATCCGCTTGCGCGCGGGCATCCTGCAGGTATTGCACATGACCCGCATGTATAATGTCAAAACAACCATTGGTGAAGGCGATCCGTTGTCCCAACCGCCGCCGGCTTTCCATCTCCGCCGCGAGTTGGTGGCGCTCCAAAATTTTCTGATTGCCGACCAAGCCATGTTGCATGAGATCGCGCAAAATCTCATCTCTCGTCACCGTGGCGACGCCGATTTTTTCCACTTCCAACCCACCGGCGATATTGGCCAGTCGAATGGCCGTTTCGTAATCCGCGCCGGTCGCCAAGGTCATTCCCAAAACACTCAGGACCATGTCCCCCGCGCCTGTAATGTCATAAACCTGTCGTGGACGTGTGGGGACGATCAGTTTGCGGCCATCGCGGTGCGCCAACGCCATGCCGTCTTTGTCCAGCGTGACGATGGCGGCTTCCAGGTCCAAGGTTTCCAATAGGCGCGTTCCCGCCTCCAACGCCAATTTGTTACATGTAATCGTTTTCCCCGTGGCCAATCCCGCTTCTAATCGATTGGGTGTAATCGCGGAACAACCATGATACTTTCGATAATCGTGTCCACGAATCGGATCGGCGAGGACACGCAGATTGAGATTTTTCGCGGCAGTGATCACTTTGGCCAGCAAACCGGAGGTGCATACACCTTTATCGTAATCACTGATTAAAACAATGTTCGCGCGGCGGATGTGATGATGAATGACACGGATCACTTCCTCTTCAATGGCGGCGGACAGCGGCGCGCGGACCTCATAATCCACACGGAGCATCTGTTGAGGATGGCGATGTTGCGCGCGGCCAATGTATCGTTCCTTCACGGTAGTGGGCCGTTCCGACACCGCGATGACGCCATCATGCTCGATGCCCAAATCGAGCAGCATTTGCCGCACGCGCTGGCCATCGTGATCGGCGCCGATGACGCCCGCCAGGGACACCTTGGCCCCCAGGGCGCGGAGCATGGTCGCCACGCTGCTGGCACCGCCCAGACGCTCTTCCTTTTTGTCCGCGTGTAACAACAACACGGGTGCTTCCTGGCTAATGCGCTCGGCGTCTCCCCATATGTAGCGATCCAGCATCACATCGCCAACCACGAGTACATGCGGTTGGCCCAAGCGTTGCACCAACTCAATCAAATCAGCGGCCATGACATCCAACCTGTTTCAGAAAAAGGTGGTTGTGAGCAACAAGACACACTACGCCGCCTGCGCGGTCGCGCGCGGCAGGGTTAGCGCTCGTTGGCAAGCGACCGCCAGGTGTAACAAGGGAAGCAGAATTTCGTGATGACCAATGAGTTCAATTCCTTCCGAGGACGGTCGATCCAACACGTTGACTCGATTGCGATATTGAGACTGTTTGTCCACCGTGACCGTTATGAGGCCATCCAGGTTGTAACCGAAGTTGCGTGCCACGGAGACGGCTTTCAGAAATGTTTCCGGCAGCACGACGGCACTGCCCAGGTGGAGCCAGACCCCTTGTTCCATGGTGGCCACGATGGAACATAATTTGCGAAAATCAATCATGGTGGCTTCACCCAAGCTGGCGCCGGAGACATGAGGGTGCATGTGGACAATATCGGTCCCCAACGCGACGTGAATCGTGCAGGGAATGCCCGCTTGATGCGCGGCCAGGACCAAGCTCTTGTCAGCGTATGGACAGTCGAGTTGGTTCAGATATTGTCCCAACGCGGTCCCCAAGCCGAGATTGTTGTCCGCCCCACCCCGCGCTGCCACGGCGAAGGCGTCGGCCGTTTCGCGGGCCATGCCAAATTGTCCCTGGGCCAAACTGGCGGCCACATCCTCACTGGTCTTGCCTGCCAGGGCCAGCTCAAAATCATGAATCGCGGCGGCTCCATTCAGAACCACGGCGCTAATTAAACCACTGTGAATCCAATCAATGAGATAGGGAGCACAGCCTGTCTTGATGACATGACCGCCCAAGGCCACCACGATGGTCTTCCCCTGTTGTTCCGCGCGGCACAAATGATCGCGAACGCGACGCAAACTGTTCGCCGCCAGACAACGAGGCAGGGAATCCAGCCAGTCACTCAAGCTGCTATCCGGACGCGTGGGGCTTCCCAAATCATCAACGAATACTTTGCTGGGACGTGAAACCAGATCGTAGGTTTTCAAGCCGTGCAGATCAAATGGTGAAATATCGTGGAGGGCGGGGCGATTCACGCTCTGAGGTTCCGGTCGATTCATGTAGTCCTCCTTGACCCTGTCACACCACGTTGATCAGCACCAACTTCGTCCATGAAGTCAGTCGGCTAAGAAACGATCCGAAAAGGTGATGTCTGGTTTATCCTCCCCTTATCAAGGGGGGGCAGGTTTTCGGATAGTTTCTAACACGGAACGTAGCAGTTTGTCCAAGCGCTCTTGTCCGTGAACGATGTTCAAACCAATGCGAACCGCCCACAATGGCTTGGTCCCTAGTTGGGAAAGATTGATTTTCACCAGATCTTTTTGGGTCGTGAGCACGAGACCTGATGATCCGTGACCAGCAGCCCACGTTCGCAATTCCGCGATGTCCTGCCGAGAGTAATCATGATGGTCGGGATAGCTTCGGAAATCGATAAGCCTCACGTGAAGGTTTTCCAGCGTCCGCCGAAATGCGGCGGGATTGCCGATGCCGCAAAACGCCACCACGGGTTGACTCACCAAGGTTGAGAGTGGAACAGTTTCATCAACCGCGTTCAAAAGATCAATAGGATTATGAGTGGATTGAATAACGGGGATACGCGGGAAATGGCGCTCCAGGTAAAATATGACATCTCTCAGTTGTACATCGGAGACGTGATCACATCGGGTGAGAAGGAAGGCGCTGGCGCGACGCAAACCACGGCGGGGTTCACGCAGTAACCCGCGAGGAAACAGATAGCCATAGCCCCAAGGATTGGTGACATCAATCAACACCAAATCCACGTCGCGGGCCAAGCGGCGATGTTGAAAACCATCATCCAACAGGATGATTTCACTCTCCAACTCCTCGGCTGCGACACGGGACAAAGCCACCCGGTCGGCCCCCTGTAGGTGCGGCACCGCCGGCAAATTTTGCTCCAGCACGAGAGCTTCATCATTCATGCCCCCGTTGGCCCCATAACCCCGGCTCAATACGGCGATCCGACAATCCCATTCCAGAAACCGTTTCGCTATATACTCCACGCACGGCGTCTTACCTGTACCCCCCAATGTCAAATTCCCAACACTAATCACCGGCACGGGGGCACGATCAATCCGCTTGCAATGGATGTCATATAAAACATTACGCAAGCTAACACAGCAAGCGTAAGGCACTCTGGCCCACCATAACAAGCCGCGCAGCAGTCTGGCGCCGCAACCACGTCTAGTTCCGCTGACTAATTGCTGAAACGCATCTGCGGAAAATAGGCAAGAAATAGAACTCACGCATTTATTGATAGTGAGCATGGAAGCACCGACACCCTTATATAAAAATCTTACCGATCCTGTCAATGCGGAGCCTGGCGTGTCAAAAAACAGGGGACAAAGCGCATCATTGATTTAGACTATGTTTCTCATTTCGCTCAGCCCTTCCCAGGGGCTAACGCCTCTGGCTATGGACGGTCGCCCCTGCGGGGCTTCGGAGATGGACTCGAACCCGAAGCGTCCACACGGGAAGTCCGCGCTGACGTTCCAGGTTCGTGTGACGAACATCCCTGCCGGAGAAATAGTTTTTCTGGAATTCTTTTGGAAAATATCACCAGTTGCCGCTATGTTGCCTAGTTGCCCCAAGTTTCAATTGTTTCGTCTCGCGTTGATGGGCACTCGTGAAAGGATCAAGCATCATGTTGGTTGGTTATGTCAGTGATGAATACTATGCCGCGTTGGCGGATGTGCTCGTGGAATGGCGCGATGCCAATGGCTCAACCGTGGCGGTGGTCCGTTCCACGCCGCGCGGCGCCATTCTCGCGGACGTGACGCCTGGCACTTACGAAGTATGTCTCAGCCAGCCCGGTTTCGGCTCCAAGCGGGTACGAACAGTCGTGGACGCCAACGCGCCGGTACAGTTTCGCCTGTTGTCGGATCGACTGTTGGGCCATGCCTGGCCCAAGTGGTGCGTGGCGGGGGAAACGGTGCAATTTCGCGTCCATGCCGTGGAGCCTTACCAATTGACTCTATATCGTTATGGCATCCACAAGGAATTTCAACGTAATTTGGGTTGGTTCGATAATCATGGTCCTCGGGCCGTCATGCAGACGCTGCCAGATGGTCATTTCGTGGAGTTCGGCGTTGGCTGGGATAACGGGTTCGGTTTACATCGGCAGACGATGTTGGCCCCGGCGCGGAGTGGCTTGTACTACTTTCACGCGAAAACCGAGTCGGGAGCGTTCTTTGCCTTTCCGCTGGTCGTGGCCCCGGCGCGTCCCCAACAACCGCTGGCCGTGCTGGCTTCCACGAACACCTGGAACGCTTACAATGCCTTCGGCGGCCGCAGTAACTACATCATGGCCGCCCACATGCTAGATCAACCGATTGTCAACGCCAAGATGGACCTGCCACGCTACCGACTGGCGAACTATGGGGAATGGAAGAGCGCCGAAACATTCGCGCCGTTGTCATTTGATCGACCCGAACCTTACAACCATGTTCCCGAAGCGACGCAATGCACCGATCCGATCGCGGGGCGGCAAGCATGTCATCTCGCGCCGGCGGAATGGCGCTTGCTCGGTTGGTTGGAACAACTTGGTTTCGGCTACGATCTGTATGCCGAGCATCAGTTACATAGCGGCGTTCTCGATTTGAATGCCTATCGGGTACTCATCCTCAATACTCATCCCGAATACTGGTCGGAGGCGATGTACCGTTCCGTGAAACAATGGGTTCAGGAGCGCGGCGGGCGGCTATTGTATCTAGGTGGAAATGGCATCAATTGTAAGATTGAGTTTTTGCATGATGACAGCGCCATGCGTTGTTACAATCAATGGCCGACTGGTTATGAGAGTCGTTTTCATCATCAGGTGGAATCGGAAGCGAACTTGCTCGGCGTGGTCTATTCCGATCCGGGCGCCATGACGTCGGCCCCTTATGAAGTGCTGCAACCGGATCATTGGGTGTTTGCCGGCACGGGATTGCGGAAAGGGGATCTCTTCGGCACCGCCACCTTGCACGAGCGTTGCCCGGATGGCGCGTCTGGACATGAGACCGATAAGATCAGTCCCAGCTCACCCCAAAACGTGCGCTTATTAGCGCGTGGCCTCAACCCCGATGGCGGCGGGGCGCATTTGGTCTATTATGAAACACCGAGCGGCGGCGCGGTGTTTTCCGCCGGCTCGATCATCTATCCTTCGGCCTTGCTCCGTGACGCGCCGACATCCCGCATCACGGCCAATGTGTTACGACGGTTTGTGGAGAATTGAGACGGCCAACGGGTGCTGACCGCCCCTCCGCGCTGCATTGGATATTTCCTATGGCTTGTCACGCTTGAGCACGACAAGGATTTGTCCCCCCTCCGCGGAAAAGTCGGTGGGGCGTTGCTTGACCGCGATCGGTCCCAGGCACATCGTCCAGGTGCCATCCACCACGCGGAAAATCCCCTCGACGCTTTGTTCATTGATAGTCAGATCGATCAACGCTGGCTCCGTGCTGGAATCAAGCAGAAAATCAATGGTCGTGAGGGTGTCTTGATTATCGGCCCGCACGATTTTCATCTTTTTCTCTTCCACCACCAAGCGAATTTGGCGCAAGTCGTCTTCCCCTTGCTTTTGGCCTTGATTCTCCAAGGAAATGAACTTCCAGCCGCCGAGCAGGGGATTCTTGGCGGGTTGGTCATCCGCCGCCAACCCTAACCGCGCGACGAGAAGCAACCCGACGATTACAGGGACCAATAATCGTTTCATCGCCGTGATCTCCAGAAATGGGGAAATGGAATTTGGGTTAAATTATACCTTTTCCAGCGCCAAAGTGAAATTGGACATGGATATTTTTTCACGCGGGACATGCCGCCGAAAATCCGCGATTGCTCTTGACGAGGAATAGGCCCTTTCCTTATGGAAACCACGCTGGGCCACGTCATCTCGCATGACTATCACCAGCCATCTCTTGGGCCTCGTAACCAGCGGAGGATATAGGCTTTGGATACCATCTGCATCGTCGGCGGTTGCGGCCATGTTGGTTTGCCTTTGGGCATTGCCTTCACGCTGGCCGGGGCCAAGGTGACGCTGTTGGACATTGACGAACAACGCCTGGAAGCCGTCCGCTCCGGCCACATGCCCTTTTTGGAACAGGGGGCGGAAGAAGCGTTGCCGGCCGCCTTGAAGACAGGACGTTTGCAAGTCAGCAATGAGCTGCGCCACGTGGCGGAGCATGACAACGTCATCGTCACGATTGGAACGCCGGTCGATGAGTTTTTGGACCCCAGCATTCGTTCCTTTGATCGTTCCCTGGACGCAGTCCTGAAGCACATGCGCGACGGCCAATTATTGATTCTGCGCAGCACCGTCTTTCCCGGGGTGTCGGACCGGCTAGCGCGCCGCGCTCACGCCAGCAAGCGACGCATCGATGTCGCACATTGCCCCGAACGGATCGCTCAGGGATTCGCCCTGGATGAGCTGGGCCGCCTGCCGCAAATCATCGGCGGGACGACCCCGCGCGCGACGGCCCGCGCCGCCCGGTTATTCGATCTGCTCGGCGTCCGTTTACTGACGCTGCCGGCGCTGGAGGCGGAGCTGGCCAAACTCTTCGCCAACAGTTATCGCTACATTAGCTTCGCCATCGCCAATCAGTTCTATTTGATCGCGGAGAAATTCGGCTGTGACTTCTACCGCATCCATGAGGCGATCACCTTGGATTATCCGCGCATGGCCAACTTCCCCAAGGCGGGATTCGCGGGGGGGCCGTGCTTGCTCAAGGACACCATGCAATTGGGAGCATTCAATCATAATCATTTCATTCTCGGCCAAGCGGCCATGATGATCAACGAGGGATTGCCGCAAGCCTTGGTGGATCAGGTCAAGCGCCAATATGACTTGTCCGCCATGAAAGCCGCCATTCTGGGCATGGCATTCAAGGGGAATAACGACGATCCGCGCGCCTCGTTGTCCTATAAGCTCCGCAAGGTGTTGTTGCTTGAATGTCAGGATGTGATATGTACCGACCCGTACATCCAGGAACCGGATTTTGTTTCCTTGGAAGAAGCCTTGAACCAAGGAGACATCTTTTTTCTCGGCGCCTGTCACGAGGAATACCGCCATCTCCGCATCAGTAAACCCTTGGTGGATATATTTCATTTCATGCCTGCGGCTCAGGCCTCCTCTCGTTTAGCGGCATGAGCTAGCAGTGGGACGTGACACCGTGGTATTTCAATCTGGCGAAACACGCATTCATAGTCCGAATTGCTTTTGGCACGGGAGAAAGACATGAAAGTCTTAGTCAGCGGCGCGGCGGGTTTCATCGGTGGGTATTTGGTTGAGGAATTACTGTCACATGGTTACACGGTGGTGGGACTGGACAATTTCTCTAAGTATGGGGACCTCAGCCAGACAAGCCAAACTAATCCGCGGTACCAGCTGGTGCGCGGCGACGCCAAGAACACGGACTTGCTCAAGCAGCTGCTAGACGACTGTGACCATTTCATCGCCGGAGCGGCCATGATCGGCGGCATTTCCTATTTCCACTCGTTCACCTACGACTTATTGGCCGAGAATGAACGGATCACCAGCGCCGCGTTCGATGCCGCGCTGTGGGCCTATCAACAACGGCAATTGCGCAAGATCACGGTCATTTCCTCCTCGATGGTGTTTGAAAACGCCACGCGCTTTCCGACGCCGGAAGGAGAACAAGAACGCTGTCCGCCTCCCAGCTCGACGTATGGATTTCAGAAACTGGCGGTGGAATACTTCGCCCGCGGCGCCTATGAACAGTATGGGTTGCCATTCACCATTGCCCGGCCGTTTAACTGTGTGGGGATCGGCGAACGGCGGGCGCGCTGCGATCGCGAGATTCTGTCCGGTAATATCAAATTGGCCATGAGTCACGTGGTGCCGGATTTGGTGCAGAAAGTGTTACGTGGTCAGGAGCCGTTGCACATTTTGGGGGATGGCTCACAAGTACGCCATTACACGTATGGCGGTGATTTGGCTCGTGGCATTCGCATCTGTGTGGAACATCCCGCCGCCTTGAATGATGATTTTAACCTTTCCAGCCCCATCTCGACGACCGTGCTTGAATTGGCCGAATTGATCTGGCGCAAGATTCATGGCGAATGGAAACCGTTCCGTTATGTGTGTGATGAGCCGTTCAAGTATGACGTCCATTGTCGCATTCCTTGTGTGCGCAAAGCCAAGGAGAAACTGGGGTTCGAGGCCACGACGCCATTGGATGTCATTTTGGATGAAGTGATTCCATGGGTGGCAAAGCAAATCGAGGCAGGAGTTCTGTGATGCCCCCTGTTCAACGGTGTGCCGCGTGTTCGGAGACGGGAACCACTCTGTCACTGATCGTGCCGGTATATAACGAAGCGGAGAACTTTCCCGCGCTGCTCGCCGAAGTGGAGCGTTGGGTTCCCGCACCCTTCGTGATGTATGTCGTGTATGATCACGAAGCAGACACCACATTGCCAGTAGCGCGCCAGCTGGCCCAGACGCGCCCCTGGCTGCGGCTGACACGGAATCAGGAAGGGCGCGGCGTGATCGGCGCCATTCGGACGGGCTTTCAGGCCGCGCGCTCCGGCCCCGCCTTGGTGATCATGGCGGACCTGTCCGATGATTTGCGCGTCATTCCGGATTTGTTGAAACTGTACCAACAAGGCTATCGCATCGTATGCCCCAGTCGTTACATGTCTGGCGGTCGTCAGCTGGGGGGACCGTGGCTGAAGAAAATGTTGAGCCGGTCCGCGGGCTGGATTTTGTATCACCTGGCCGGCTTTCCCACGCATGACGCCACCAATAATTTCCGATTGTATGACGCGGAGCTGGTTCAACGTCTGGGAATCGAAAGTCGCGGCGGCTTCGAGCTGGCCTTGGAGCTGACGGCCAAGGCGTTTCGACGCGGGGTGCCCATCGCGGAATATCCCGCCACCTGGCGCGACCGCGTGGCGGGACAGTCCCGGTTTCAGCTCAGGAAATGGCTGCCGCGCTATTTGTATTGGTTTGGTTACGCTCTGCGGGCGGGCTGGTCGCATTGGCTAACGCCGGTGTCATCGTTCTTTTCATTGTGTAGGCGGGAGGCTCACACATGATTCGGCCAACGATTATCGAAAACCGTTCTCTCGAAGCCGCCGTGGAGAAATTGTATGACAGACGGTTTCCAGCGGGGATTCGTCAGCGTCGCGCGGCTGTATGGCAAGTGTTGTGTCGTGATTGGCTATCCCATTTCATACCCCCCCAGGCGCGCGTTCTAGAAGTCGGCGGTGGTTTCTGTGAGTTCATCAACAACATCCCCGCCGCCGAGCGTGTGGTGATTGACCTAAACCCCAAAACGCGCCAATTCGCCGCTCCGGGCGTGGTCGTTCATGAGGCCGCCGCCGAGGATTTGGAGCAGGTGTTGCCCACGGATTATTTCGACATTGTGTTCATGAGTAATTTTTTGGAACACTGTCGAACTCGTGATAATGTGTTACAAGTATTGGCTGGCGCCGAAGCCGTGCTCAAGCCCGGTGGTAAAGTCTTGATTCTAGGGCCTAATTTTCGGTACTGTGCCAAGGATTATTTTGATTATTTCGACCATCATTTACCGTTGACGGAAAAAGCGGTGGTGGAGGCTTTGCAACTGGTGGGCTTGACAGCGGATGTCGTTTTGGATCGTACCTTGCCATTTTCATTTCGCGGCCGGCTTCCCAGCTGGCCTTGGTTGGTTCGGCTCTATCTTCACATGCCTTGGGTCTGGAAGTGGTTCGGCGCTCAATTTTTCGTGATGGGGAAGAAGCTGCCATGATGTCTTGCCTTGACGACGGTTCGTAATATATCCTCACGAGCGAGGACCAGTCTCATGGTGGATTTTCCAGGACCACGCGAGCAAATCCGTGACCATTCTCCCATTCCCGCCACGCTTCACGTTTGGATCGCGCGACTTTTCTATTTGTTGGTTTTTCTAACATTGTGGATATTGATGTTGCGCTTTCCTTATCGTGTCGCCAGCACGGAGCTGGATCCTTCCTGGGAACAAAGTCTTGGTTATTTCTGGAAACACCAGCGCCAAGCCGGGGCCGATTACATTTTCACGTATGGTCCATTGGGTAGCTTTTGCACCAAAGGATATAATCCAGAATTATATTCCACTCATATCACTTGGCAGTTAGTTATCAACTGCTGCGCGGCGTGGATTTTCCTACTGTTTATCCGCGCTCAACCCACTCGTTTGTCCCGCTTACTATGTTTAGTCACCGCTCTGCTGTTCTTTCATCAGGCTGGTTGGGATCTGCTCGCTCTCATCACGTTGTTCTCTGGGAGCTTACTCATCCTTTTGGGTGAACAGCGCGCGCGTATGCTTGTTCCTTACGTTCTGTACATGTCGTTGATGTCGCTGGCCAAATTCACCATCACGACCGCGAGTGTTTGTATCTGGATTACCTTGTTGTTTTATTTGATCTGGCATAAACGGTATCGTCCCTGTTGGTATCTCGGCTTATTTCCCATATTGTATGTGACAGGTTGGACGTGCGCCGGACAAGACCTGAGAAATCTGCCCACGTATTTCCTATATTCCTTGGAGATAACGCGTGGCTACAACGAAGCCATGAACGTGATAGGCTTGAAGTATCTGCCGCTGGCCGCGCTGACATTCGTGATGAGCGCGGTATGTTTCTTGCTAAGTTATCCAACAGAGATCATTCTTCGCCGGCAATCATTGTTTGGCCTCGCGCTGGTCGCGCTCATGGTGGGGTTGGCATGGAAAATTAGCTTCGTGCGTCAAGGGGTGGGACATGCGCAGGTGATATTCGATGTGTTGGTGTTCACCCCGTTCGCGGTGCTCGCGTTGCTGGGCGGCGGTATGTCACTGGGTAGGGTGCGAGCCTTTCTTTTGATTGGGACCGTGGTTTTGGTTTGGGGCTACAAGTTGGATTTGGGCATTACCTATGATCGTGTCCATCAGGGCTTGCCAGAGGAATTTCAAGGCGAACCGGACCTGTTCAATCGACTGGCTCGCCTTCGGCTCTCGGACTTGCTCCCCTGGCGCCAGGCGCGTGAGACCTGTTCCGCGTTGAAGCACTATCGCCGTCAGCAGCGCAAACTCCAGCGGCAGTGGGACGACATCGCCCACAGGCCCCCCTATCCGCGCTTGGAGAACATGATCGGCTCGGCCACGGTGGACATGCTGGGTTGTGAACAAGGTTGGCTGGTGGTGCGTGGCTTGAATTTCCAGCCGCGCCCCATTTTCCAGAGCTATTCGGCATATACCCCCGCTTTGGCCGAGGCCAACGCCCGATTTTATCAGGGCGAGCGCGCGCCGGAGTTCGTGCTGTGGAAGCCGTTCCCCATCGATTTTCGCCCCGTGGCTTGCGAGGATAGTCCCACGCTGCGGGCCGTGCTGCGCCGCTATTACCCGGTTATGATCGAGAACGATTGTCTGCTGTTGCGCCGCCGACCAGCGGCGGAAACCGTCGATGAGGACGCCCCCATGACACTTTGGGACCAGGAAGCGGCGTTTGACGAACCCATTTCCTTGCAACTTGAGCCAGGATATTATCATTCGCTGGTCATGCACATCGAACCGTCGTGGAAAGGGACTATCCTAAGTAAGATGTTTCGCCTGCCGTACATTTATCTCAAGGTCCAAACAGCGCGGGGTCGAGAAATTCAGTATCGCTTGGTCCCCGCGCTGGCGGAAACTGGCCTTCCGCTCGATTCATTGTTGGAAGACGGCCGCGAACGCTTGCGCCTGTTTCAAGAGGAAGGCACCGACTGGATTCGTTCCGTGCACGTGCTCGTGGACCCACGCCATGCGGTTTTCTACCAACCGACGTTCCGTGTCGCTTTGCGCCGTGAGGGACGCCGGCACGCGCCGACCGAAACGACTTGGGGATGTACCGTGCGGCGGCTGCGGGAAGTGGAAGCCAACGCCTCCGGTCTTGAGGAGTCAGAGATTGTCTCTGAATTGTCACCATCTTGCTGGCGCTACGTGCTACCCCAGAGCAGTTTCGTGCGTGCCCTTCGTTTGAAGTATCGGCTGACCACGTCGGCAGGCGAGGGATGTAACCTGGAGGTTCACTGGCGCGATGGGGGACATACCGCATCCGCGAATCAGGAACGGGTCAGCCGGAATTACCTGGTCTCCTCCCCCGAAGGGAGGACGTTGACTGTGCTGATTTTGGATGATTTGGACGAAGTGCGCCTCCAGCCGGATACGAGTAGCGCCTGCTTGGAAATCCTCTCAGCGGAAGCCATCGGCGATTTCGAGTAATATGTTTCAGGCGGAACGGGGATCAGCTTCAATCATGCGCTGAACGCGCTCCTTGTTTTTTTCCCTCACTCCATTTCCGTCGGTCGGATGTTCGCTCCCTTGCGATTCGTCAATTTATCCCCCAAATCGGCGCGGGCTTTTTCAGCCAACTGTCGCAAGCGTCAGCCAACCGTTTGCCGTCCCCTCTTAGGATCTGAAAAACTCAATTTCGGGGCGACAACCTGAAGTTCAGCCTTGGCACCACCCCAAACGCAAGTATCGAGCAACAGCTTCATGCGGCCGACTCGATTTTGAGAGGCTCGATCCTCTCATGACCAACCATGCGACGAGCGTAGACAAGGCATGCCTGAATATCTTCCTTCTCCAACCAGGGGTAGCCCTGCAATAGGAGTTCCGGTGTATCCCCGGCAGCGAGCATGCCCAGGACATGTTCGACTGCGAGGCGGCGACCGCGAATGATCCGCCGCGGCGGCCGCTGCTGAAGCTATGAACCTCGAAAAGCCTATCTACCCCCGCCGTCGGCTGCAGTGCCTCGTTCGGCGCTCGAATTCTCTATTGTAGTCCGCCTGAACCCGTCACCACCACTCGACGGTATCGCGTGAGAGGCGGAATACCGTGATCGGTAACCTCCAGCAGGACGTGGATCGTCTTGCCGCCTGCATCAGTCGGAACGTGCAATGTTGCTTCCGGCGAGTCAGCGCCTGCCAACCGAATGCCGCCCGCGTCCTCGTAGGTGCCGGGTTCTCGGTAGATGGACCATCGGAAATCTAATCGATCGCCGTCTGGATCGATTGTGCCGGCGGCCGACAACGCCAGCGGCTTCCCGACGGGTGCATTGACGCGCAGCACGTCGCGCGTGCGATCGCCTTGCACGCACACAATCGGCTCGTGGTTGGCGTCTTTGAAGGCGGGCGTGATCGACCACTGCATCCGGGCGCGGAAGTCGTTTTGGATCGCCACGGCCCACCGAGAAAGCGTCTGATCGCGGGTTGCCTTTCCCTCTGGGTTTTTATCCGTCGCGGCGGCCCAGTAGAACCCTTCTCGTGGCTTGGGGCCCAACTTGCCGTCGGAGCTTTTGACCTGTTCCGTAAGCGGTGAGTACCGCCCGGCCCATCCACCCCACGTTGGTTCGTTCGGGTCACTCAGGCCCGTCGGGATCAGATACACGAACGCGAGCGAGTCTCCCTCTTTTGACGTCGGATAACACGCGCCGAGCGGGCCAACCGATGCGACGTGCTGCTTCCAATCGAAGTGAATCGCCTGGTTGGTGAGCCGGTCCCACTTCCGGTACCAAGCATCGGGGTTGCGGGTATCGACAAACAAGCCGACACCGTAGCAGTGGTCGCCAAGCTTTTCCGCGTTACGCGTCACGCGGATGCGTGAGACGATTCGCTTGTACTCAGCGGCGGATACATCGCGGCGAAGTCGGTCGAGCGCCCGCTTCATGCTGCTGGTCGTTCCGCTGTCCGATCCCCAGTTGGCAAACCAGATGGGACGGGGATCGTCCTTGAGAAGTGCCTTGAGAATCAAGTCCTCGCCGTCGGTGACGTTGTCGTAGCCGGCGACAGTGACCCGATACAGCGCCTCGTGGCTGGGATAGTCGGGCTTGTGGCGACGGAGGTTAGGCAGGCAGTCGCCGTAGGCGTGAAGGATCTTGCGGCACAAGTCGAGGCCGGTGCGAGTTCCCTGGTTGTTCGTGCGGGGGCGATCGGCGATGATCCCCTCGACATCCCACTCATGGGCGTACAGCAGGAACCGCACCAGCGACGCCTCGTCGTCCGGATCGCCGCCGGCATCGGTTTCCACGAGCACACGAAGCTTTCGCGACGAACCGGAAAGTTCGTCGGCTTGGCTGAAAAGTGGAGGAAGCAGCAGAACGCAGCCAATGGCGATTGAAATAGCGTGTTGGTGCATGACTGAAGGTACTCCGTTGAGAAAGCGACGGATTCAGTGCTGTCACAATTGTGAACTGACGTGCTCGCCTGCGCCGTCGAACTTGTTTTTAGGCTGATCAGCCTATTACCTATAGGCTGCAACTTTGCAGCCTATCACGCAGGCGTTGTTGTTTCGCAACTGGAATTGTAATCATCTCTTGCGCGTCTGTCACGCCAGTTTGTGGGTGATAGGCTGTTTCAGCCTAGCACCCATTGGGCCGCCGAGCCAGAACGTCGGCGGGGCTACGGACGCCCCGCCCACCGCGGTTCAAAACATGGGTGTCAATCATGGTCGTGCGAATGTCGCTATGGCCCAGCAATTCCTGCACGGTGCGAATGTCGTAGCCGTCGGCCAGCAGGTGCGTGGCGAACGAATGCCGAAACGTATGGCTCGTGACCCGTTTGGCGATTCCGGCCTGCTGAACGGCCGTCTGCACTGCTCTTTGAAACAGAGATTCATCGACGTGATGACGCCCCGGCCGCGAGCCTGGCGGGTCGATTTGAACTCCACAACCGCTTTGGCAGCAGAGAGTTGCGTTTGCGCAGCCTTCCGTTCAGGCGACTTCGATTAGATTTTTGGACCAGATCAGCGGAGCTGCAAATCCGGCGCAAAGTATTGCAGCACGCGAGAAATGCCCACCGCCACAACGGCGGATAGGCTTCTCACTTCATCCAGTCGGGGCGAGAGGATTCGAACCTCCGACCTCCTGAACCCCATTCAGGCGCGCTAGCCAAACTGCGCCACGCCCCGTGTGTAAAGTGAAATTCCATTGCGAAGTTTCATTGTACCTGGAAATTTTATCATATCTGCATCGCGGCCAGCGGGCAAGGTTGGTTCCATCTTTTCGCGTCGAGCATCGGCGGGAGACATGCGGATGACGCTTTTGCGCCGCAGCCACGCTCAGCGTTTTCGTTGGCTAGGTTCGTCGGCTGTCAGTAACTCGCGGATGCCACGCATCAGCACTTCTTCCACCTCGGGGCCGACGTTCGACGAGCGCGGGCTGGTTTCGTAGCCCCCTTGGGAATACGCGCTGGCGGTGCCGATGTAGCCGGTGCCGTAGTCGCCGTAGGCGGCCATGCAGACGGTGGCGTCTGGTTTCAGCTTCTGGGCGGCCAACTGATATTCGACGAATAATTCCCCCGGCAGGTGCAGCAGATAGGCATTCTGGAGGCGCAGACATGATAAGTCGATCTTGTGTCCTTTTTGGAGCCGGTCCAGGAAGGCGATCTTGGTCGCCGCCGCGTAGCGTGCGCTGGGGGAGGCGGACGTATCAGCCAAGGTCTTGCGCAGCTCGGCCAAGTCTAGGCGCTCGTTGGCCGGCAGCGCCACGGGACAAACCCGCCAGGCGATATCCTGAGTGGTCAACGGCGTTTTCTGAGTGGCTTCCCAGGCCCGGCGCATGCCGTCGGCCATGCGCTCGGTCAGGAGGACGCGGCTTTTCGGCGTGCCGTCGTTGTATTTGCCGGCGGCGATGTTGCCCCCCGCGCCGTTGAAGTGGACATGCGGCAGCCCATTCAGGGCTTGCTCGCGTTGGGCGCGGGCCAAGCCGACGAACTCCGCCGTGACATCCCCTTCGCCAAAGTAACTTTGCGGATGCGTGGCATAATATGTCAAACAGACCAGGGGGCGATCACCGTTCCACAAGCTCACCATGCGGAGCAGCGGATCGATGACCCCTTCGGGAGCGGCCATCGCTTCCTCGGCATGGCGCGGGCTGATCGTGTACCCCTCTTGGGCCGCCGATTCTTCCAGACGTTTGGCGATCGGTTCGCTGATGCGCCAGGAACTCATGCGAAACAGTTTGACCTTTCCATCCGGCCCCAAGATGCGGCGATTGGAGGCCACTTTTTCCACGGCAGCGACGCCGATGCCCACATGGGTCACGGGCTGGGCCTTGCCGATGGCGTCGCGAATGGCGGCGGCGGTGTTCCAGATGACTTGCCGGATGAAGGCCGGATCGCAACGTTTACCCCCCAGCCCATGCTCCGCGAGCAATTCCTCCGCCGTCAGGTCGCATCGCACGCCGTCATGCTGATGGAGCACATGGACGGCGACCCGGTCCACGGCAGTACCGGCGGCCTCGGCCAGCTTTTCCCGCCACAGATCATGGCCGCCATTGCCAATGCCGATCCAATCCACGGCACACAGCACAATCGGTTTGCCGGCGCCGAGCAGCACGATGCCCCGCGCCGACAGCGGGTCGTCGATTTTCCGCGCCAGCGCATAAGCCACCGGGCTTCCCACGCGCGGCGTGGCATCGACGCGGAACACCGCCACGCGCAGCGACTCATCCGCCGCCCAGCCCACGCGGCCACCATGCGCCAGCGCCAGGCCCGCCCCCAATACGACAGCGACTTTCCTCAATAAGGACAATGAATAACACATTGGATGAGTTCTCTATGAGGAGCAACAAGTTCGGCGCCGACGCCAGCCCAGTTCCCGCATTCTACGTTCACGCCATCTCTTTGCAAGAGACAAAAAAGGGGACGCGACTCGATTTCGATGGTTATCCGATTCCACCACGAGCCACTCTCCATCAGCAAATACGAGTCGCGTCCCCTTTTTCTTGTCCGAATTTTCTTGGTTTTCCAGTAGCATCTCTTACCATGGCAGAGGATAATCCGAGTGAGGTCGAGCGAACGAGACGATCCGTAGGGAAACCGCGCGTTCACGAAGGGTATCGCCAACCATCACTCATCAATTTCTTGCATCGGGAGGATTTTCTTCATGACGGAAGAACGTAAACAGGATGCCGGCGCCAACCGGCGCGATTTCCTCAAGACCACGGCGGCCGGGACGGCGGCGCTGGCGGCGGGGCTTGGCGCGCTGTCCAATGCGCATGCCGCTGGCAGCGACGTGATCAAGGTCGGCATTGTCGGTTGCGGCGGCCGCGGCAAGGGGGCCGGCGACAACGTGCTCAACGCGGCCAAGGGGGTCGAGGTCATCGCCATCGGCGATGTCTTCCAGCATCGCGTCGAGGACGCCCGCCAACGACTGACCAATGCCGCCAATAGCTCCGACGTCAAAGCGCTCGGCAACTCCGTCGATCTGCCCGACAGCCGCTGCTATGTCGGTCTGGATGCCTACGACAAGGTCATCCACACTCCAGGCGTCAATTATGTCATCCTGGCCACTCCTCCGGGCTTCCGGCCGCTGCACCTGCAAGCCGCCGTCGCCGCTGGCAAGAATATCTTCACCGAAAAGCCGGTGTGCGTCGATGGTCCCGGCGCTCGCAAGGCGCTGGCCGCTTACGAGGAGGCCCTCAAAAAAGGCTTGGGGGTCGCCGCCGGGACGCAACGCCGCCATCAACTCGGCTACATCGAAACCATGAAACGCATTCATGACGGCGCCATCGGCGACATCGTCGCCTTACGCTGTTATTGGAATGGCCAAGGCATCTGGTTCCGGCCTCGCTCCGAGCTGCAAAAATTTGCCGAGAAACCAACCGATGTCGCTTACCAGCTGCACAACTGGTATCACTTCTTGTGGATTTGCGGCGATCAGATTTGCGAACAGCATGTCCATAATCTCGACGTGTGCAATTGGGCCATGCAAGGGCATCCCATCAAGGCGGATGGCTCCGGCGGCCGAGCGGGCAACCATCCGGGCCGGCCTAACGGTCCCCCGGACGTCGTGGGCAACATCTTCGATCATATGGCCATTGACTTTGAATATCCCAATGGCGTCCACATGCTCAGCATGTGCCGACACATTCCGGGCACGACCAGCAACGTCTCCGAATTTCTGGTCGGCACCAAGGGCAATTGCGACGCCCGCGCCTATCGCATCAATGGGGAAGCCGTCGTCTCCCGGCAGCAGGATCGGGAAAGCACCAATCCCTACGTGCAGGAGCATACCGACCTGATCGCCAGCATCCGCGCCGGCAAGCCGATCAACGAGCTGAAGAACGTGACGGAAAGCTCGCTGACGGCCATCATGGGGCGCATGTCGGCCTACACCGGCAAGCAGGTCACGTGGGCGCAGGCCCTGAACTCCCAGGACGACACCTTCCCCGCCCAACTCACCTGGGACATGAGCCTGCCCGTGCCCCCCGTGCCCATCCCCGGCAAGACGCCGTTGCTGTGAGAAACTGTTCGCACATCTTAAATCGTACCGGCGAGCGGGGGGCATCCGCCCCCCCGCTAACGCCCCGCGCCAGGGGAGAGACGCAACTTCCCCGCCAAACGATCCTTTGATTGGCATAACTCCAGCAGGAGAGATGCTGCCGAGCACGCAGCGCGAGCCAGTGCTTGATCGGATGGTCAGAGAGCGTTTACAATAGGATGCTTAATGGCTCCTGGCGAAACCGGATTACTCCTTGGGCGCGGACCCGCCTACTTACCGCGCTGCTGGGACGCCAACCACAACGAACTGGCCAACCCAATTCCCCGCTGGTGGAGCAGCGGACGGATTGTGGGAACACACGGGGGGACTTACCATCATGGCCACCGTTCACGAACCGACCCTGTCCGTGCGCGACAAATTGGCGGCCCTGCGTCGTCACCTGCGTCTGATGCAAGTGACGCGCGGCGTCTGCACGCTGTGGTTCGCGCTGGCGCTGACGGCGGGCATCTTCATGCTGGCGGACTTCTGGCTGAACTTATCAGGCTGGGTTCGCGGCGTCCTGTTGTCCACTTGGATTGGCTTGGGAATGGGGACCGTGCTGTTCACGCTCATTCTCCCCCTGTCGCGCCGTTTGCGGCCCGAAGCGTTGGCGGCCTTGATCGAGGAACAATATCCCGAACTTGGCGAACGGCTCACCAGCACGGTTGAGCTGGAAGGGACGCGCGACAACCTGCACGGCTCGCCGGTGCTGATCGCCTTGTTGAAGGAAGAGACCGAAGCTCAGGCGCGGCCGTTGAATTTCTTAGAGGCCGCGCCGGGTCGATGGGCCGAGAACTGGCTGGCGCTAGCGGCGGTGTTGTGTCTGGTGGGACTGCCGGCGCTGTTATGGCCGGCGCGGTCCGCCGAGCTGGCCGAGCGTTTCTTCTTCCCCTGGAAAATGGTCCCCCTCTACGATTTCATCATTGAGCCGGGCAGCCTGATCGCCGCCAAGGATCGGCCACTGACATTCCAGGCGATGGTCAGGCCGCGGAAGCCCGCGACGCCGCCGCCGCGCGACGTCCGTCTGGTTGTGGCTGACGCCAGCGGCCCGCGCGCCCGTTGGCCCATGAGCGCCGAACCGGACCAGCGGTTCACCTTCACCTTGGAAGCGCCGCGCGCGGATTTCACCTATCGCATCGAAGCGGATGGATTGGAAAGCCCCTCGTACCAGGTGACGGTCATCGATCCTATTGATTTGGCCGATGGCAGCCCCACGATCACCATCACGCCGCCAGCCTACGCCCAGGCGACCGTCGAGACCCAAAACGTCTTGGGCTTGGTGGACCTGGCCGCCTTGCAGCACAGCCAGGTACGATGTGAATTTCGTTTCACGCGCTCGGCGCGATCCGCTGTTTGGCTTGAAACGGTCACTACCGGCAAGCAATCGCGCGTCGTGCCACACGACTTGAAGCTGACAGCGGATCGTATGGGAGGGACGCTGGAGCTGCCAGCCCGGGAGACCAGCATCGGTCAACTGGTGCTCGAAGATGAGCACGGCATCCGCTCCGACTTGGGACCGCAAACGTGGCTGGCGCAACCCGACCTGCCGCCGAGCGTGGTCGAGGTCAAGGGGCTGGGCTGGACGGCGGCAGAGCGTTTGGAACCGGACAGCAACAACAGCGCCAATATCAAAGCGGTCTTGCCCTATGAGCGTCTGCCGCTGGAAGTGTTGGTGAAGGACGACGTGGGGGTGAACGCCGTCCATCTGGAATATCGGGTCAACGAGGAGCCGATTCGGTCGGAGCCTATCGAGCTAGAAGGACAAGGGACCAGCAACGCCGTCGGTCGGCACCTTTTCTCCCTGAGCGGCAAAACACGTGCCGGGGACATCGTTCGTTATCGGCTGCGCGTGGCCGACAATCGCCACGTCCCCGAAGCCAAGCTGGGGCCGAACGTCATTTATTATCCCTCCGCCCATCCATGGCGCGTGCTGAAAATCGCCGACCGCGCCTCCCCCTTGCAAGAACAAGAAATCCAGGCCCTGCGTGATGACATCAACCAGCGCATCGATGCCATGCGCCAGGCCTTGCAACAAGAGCAAAAGCAGTTGCGCCAGCTGCGGCCGGAATTGCGCCGCCAAGAGACCGTGACCCCCGACCACGCCGCTGCGCTGCAAGAGCTGCGCCAGCAGCATCGCAGCGTGCGTGATGCCCTGACGCGGATGGTCCGCGACGTGGCTCCCATCTCCAGCCTGCGCATCGTGGCCGAGCGTGCCCAACGCCTGGCCGATCAGGAGATGCGCCAAATCCAAAATGAATTGCAACAAACCGCCCAGGAGCCACGCCCGGAGCCGCGCGATCAGCATGCGCAGACAGCGGATCAAGACTTGACCGCCGCCTTGAAACAACTGGATCAACTACGTCAAGCCAACGAACAAGCGGCTCAATTTCGTCTGGATCAACTGCGTCTAGAAATGCTGGCCAATCGTCAAGAACAGTTGGCCGAGCGCGCCGCCGAATTGGCCATGAGCGATCCCGTCAAGGACCCCGACCAAGCCAAGGCAGCTCAGCAATTGCAGCGCGAACAGGCCGAGGTGGCCAACGAATTGCAACGTCTGGCCGAGCAGAGCCAGCCGCTGCGCGACGCTCTGGACGCCGCCCGCGCCGAACAGGCCCGCAGGATGGCCGAGCAGGCCCAGCAGTTAGCGCAAGCCCAACGTGACCTGGCCCAGGCGATGGCGGATAATCAACAGCGCCAGCGCGTCGAGCAGCTCGCCGATTTGGCCCGCCGCCAGCAGCAGCTCGCCGAGCAGGCCGCTCAGTTGGCCGAGGAGACCCAAGCGCCGGCCCAAGCCGCCCGCACCTCTCCCCTGCGGCCAGAACATCCGCGTCAAGCCGCCGAGTCGCTGCGCCAAGGGGACGCCGCCGAGGCCGTCCACCGCCAAGACGAATCGGCCCGCGATCTGGAACGGGTGGCGGAAGCCCTGCGCGTCGCCGCGGAATTGGCCGACGACCCGCATCAGGCGGCCCGGCAATTGGCACGCTTGCAAGAAGGCTTACGCAAGCAGCTCGCCGAGGAAGCCAAGAAGCCGGACAGCGACCAGCCGCTGGCCGAGCGTTTGCGGCCCATCCTGCGACAGCAACAAGCCGTGCAACAAGCGGTTGCTCAACTGAACATCCCCTATCAAAACGACCAGGCGACAGCGGATCGGCAGCAAGCTGCGCGAAACGCCGCCGCGGCCGTTCAGGAGCTAGATCGGCTGCGCGAAGCCGCCGTCCAGCAACCCCAAGCTCGGCCAAACACGCAGGAAGCCGACAAAGTAATGGCACAGACCCAGAAGGCCCTTGAACAGCTGGCCGAACATTTGCCGAATCAGGATCAGCGCCGCCAACAGGCCCTCGCCACGCTGGCCAACCTGAAACAGCAACAAGAAGACATCGAACGCTTGGCCCAACAAGCCTTGAAACAGACGGAACAGCAGGCGGACGGGACTTCCTCACCCGAAACACGCGCGCAGCTCGCGCGGCAGTTGACCGAGGCGTCGCGCCGTCAAGCGGAAGCCGCCGAGAAACTGAGCAAATTAGACACCCTCAACCAGGAACCACGCCGCCAACGCGCTCAAGAAGCGTTGCATCGCGCCTTGGCCGATCTGCTGGACGCCCGACCACAAGACATCCCCGCGACCCAGCAAGAGGCCCGCCGCCAGTTGCAGCGTTTGCAAGAAGCCGTCGCCGGTAAGACTCCCGATGACGAAAAAGCCCGGCAATTGGCCGAGCAGCAGCGCCAGCTCGCGGCCGCGGCCGCCCAAGCGGATGACGCTCAATGGCCAGAGATACAGAAGAAACAACAGCAGCTGGCCCAAGAAGCCGCCGCCCTGCAAGCCCCCGAAGCGCCGCAACGTCAGGCCGAAGCCGCCGCAGCCACGCGCCAAGCCGCCGCTCAGCCGGACGCCCCGCGTGCCGTCCCACAAATGCAACAAGCGGCGGACGCCTTGCAACGGCTGGCCGAGCAAATGAGCGGCGCCGAAACGGAAGCGGCGCGGGCCGAACGCTTGGCCCAGCGTCAAGCCGAAGCCGCCGCCGAGGCCGAGCAGACAGCGCAAAATCCCGAAGCGATTGCCCATCCTCAAGCACGACAGCGCCAGCAACAAGTCACGCAAGAAGCGCAACAGCTTCGCGCCGGCGAGGAAGCTCAAGCCGAAAAAGAGAAGGCGCGGCAAGCGCTCCAGCGCGCTCAGCAAGCGAAAACTCCAGAGGAACAAGCTCAGGCTCAACGCGCGGCGGCGGACGCCCTGCGCGACTTGGCGGAGGCAATGGCCGGGCGCGACACCCCCGCCGCGCAAGCCGCCGAGATCGCCCGCCAGCAACGCCAGCTGGCCACGCAAGCCGCCACCGGACAACCAGCGGACACTCAGCAAGCGGCCCGCCAGCAAGCGGAGCTGGCCCGGCGGTTGGACCGGCTCAAAACGCCAGCGACCACTCGGCAGCAAGCCGCCGCGCACATGGCCAAGGCCGAGCAAGCACTGGCGAAGGCCGCTACTCCCGCCGACGCCAAGGAACCACTGGCCCGCGCGGCGGAAGCCGCCGAGGATCTCGCCCAACAATTGGCCAAGGCGCAACCGCCGGACACGCCTGCGACGGCATCCACCTCCGCCAAGCCGCCCGATCAATCGCCGCGCCAGCTCGCCCAAAATTTGGCCCAGCAACAACGGCAACTGGCTCAGGCCACGCAACAAGCACGGGAGCAAGCCGCTCAGCAACCCGGCGAACCCGGCAAAGAGGCCCTGCGCCAAGCGTTACAACGCCTCGAACAGCAACAGCGCCATTTGAACCAACAAGCATCGCTCCTGCCAGCCAACCAGAACCAACGCGCCTTGGAACAGGCCCGGCAAGTGATGAACCAGGCCGAACAGGCTCTCACCCGTCAGGATGTCGAGTCGGCCCAGCAACAGCAGACTGAGGCGGCGAAAGCCTTGGAAAACTTGGCGCGACAATTGCCCGACATGCTTCCTCCTACCGCGACAGCCCCGGCGCAACCGGCGAACCGGAACCCGTTGCCAGCGCTGCCGACGCGCGAACAAGCAGTGGCAGCCCAGCAGTTGGCCCAGCAACAGCGCGAGTTGCGCGCGGAGACCCAACGCCTTGTCCAAGAGCTGACCGCCCAAGCCAACACGCCCCCCCCCCAAAATCCCATCGCCGTCTTGGCCGAGGAACAACGGCAGCTCGCCGACCAAGCCGCGGCGCTGGCTCGCGCCGTCGCGCGGGAACAAGGCGGCAAAGCCCCTATCAGCCAACAGGCCCAACAGGCAGCCACGGAGGCGAATCAGGCGGCCAATCAAATGCAAGCCGGCGCCCTGACCCAAGCTCAAGAAACTGGTCAGGAAACCGCCCAGCAGCTCCGCCAACTGGCCCAGCAGTTGAGCGAAACGCCGCGCCCCACCGACACCGACCCCCAAGCTACCGACCCCTTGCCATTGGCTCGCCAGCTGGCCCAGCAACAAGAAGCTCTGAACCAACGCTTGCAGCCGCTGGCCGGTAATGCCGAGGCCCAACGCGCTCAGCAACAAGCCCGCCAGACCGAACTGCAACGTCAAGCTGGTGAGCTGGGACAGGGCTTGCAACAATTGGCGCAACAAATGAATCGCATGCCCGAAGCGGCCCAAGCAGCGCGGCAGGCAGCCCAATCGGCCCAGCAAGCGCAAACTGCCATGCAGCAGGCACAGGACCAGCAACGCCAGGGGAACATGGGGCAAGCCCAGCAAGCCCAACAGCAAGCGGCTCAAGCTCTGGAGCAAGCCGGTCAACAAGCCGCCCAAGCGTCTCAGACAGGTCAGCAAATGGCCGAACAACGCGCCGCCCAAGCCCAACAGCAGAATCAGCCCCAAGCCGGCCAACCAACCGGGGAGTCCTTGCAACAGGCCCAAGGGCAAATGAGCCAGGCGCAAGGGCAGCTCACCCAAAATCAGACCCAAGCGGCGCAATCCTCCATGCAGCAAGCGGCCCAGTCCCTGGCGCAGGCAGCCCAGCGCATGGCCCAGCAACCAGCGCAGTCTAGTTCGTTCTCGTCCCCCAATGATTGGGGTGCGGCCGGTGGCGGTATCGTCGATCTGAGCAAATATGGCGCGGAGGCGAAGAAATACGCCGGCAAACCTTGGGGCGAGCTTCCCGGCGAGCTACGCACCCAAATCCTGCAAGACGTGCAAGCGCGATACGGCGAGGACTACGCCCGCATCATCAAGATGTATTTCGAGCAAATCGCCGAAACGCGCAAGAGCGAGGAAAAACGGTAAGCAACAATCCGGCAAGACTCATGGGGCGCGTTGGCAACGTGCCGAAGCTCGTCTTGGCACGTTACCAACGTGCCTCACAAGCCCTTTAGGAATATTTTTCTAGCTGTATAACCCGAAAAGTCATCCATGCGTCATATCATCATTCCCTTGCTCTGTCTCTTAGTTCCGTGTTCCTTCGCCATCGCGCAGGATACCGAGATGGATCAAGCCATTGAACGCGCCTTGGAATTCTTGCACCGGACCCAGGATCAAAACGGCGCGTGGCGCGTTGGCAATACGCCCCATCCGGCCATCACCTCCTTGGCGGTGATGGCGTTCCTGTCCGCCGGGCATGTTCCCGGTGAAGGGCCGTATGGGGCAACGGTCGAACGCGGCGTGCGCTGGGTGCTGACCAAGCAGCAACCCAATGGCGTCATCGCCACCGATGGCGGGCACGAGATGTACCACCACGGCATCTGTACGCTGATGCTGGCTGAGGTGGTCGGCATGTGCGAGCCAAACCTCGCCGCCGAGGTGCGCGCCAAGCTGGAAAAGGCAGTGCAAATCATCTTGAAAGCCCAGTTGCTGCGGGGTGAGCATCGCGGCGGATGGCGTTACCGCGTGCAGAGCAGCGACGCCGACATCAGCGTGACCGGCTGGCAAGTAATGGCCCTGCGCGCGGCCAAGAACTTGGGCTGTGACGTGCCGCCGGAGCGTCTGCAGCTGGCGGTCGATTATATTAAACGCTGTCAAGACACGCGCAGCGGCGGCTTCCGTTACATGATCGGTTCACACATTACGGTTCCTTGCACGGGCACCAGCATCTTGGCCCTCGAATTGTGCGGCAAGGAGCAGCACCGCAGCCCCGAGCTGCTCAAAGCCGGCTCCTATTTGCTGCAAAATGCCCCCACTTGGAATAGCAACCACTTCTTTTACGCCGTCTACTACTGTTCCCAAGCCATGTTCCAACTCGGCGGCACGCATTGGGCCGCCTTCCGTCCCAAGCTGCACCATGCCCTGTTACCCAACCAGAAAAGCAACGGTTCCTTTGACAGTCGCGGCGGCGATGGTTATGGTCCCAACTATGGCACCGCCATGGCCGTGCTGGCGTTGACCGTGGAATATCGCTTGCTGCCGATCTATCAGCGAGGAGACGACTCGGCGGAAGCCCCGTAGCGGCTTCGGAGACAAACTTGTGCGCGCTCCGCGCGCCTATCCGTTTGCCACACCTGTCCCGCTGGCGAATTTTTCGCTAAACTTTCACCATGAAATTTTGTTTCTCCAGGGGAAGGATCAGAAGCGAGAGCGAGGGTGGTCCGCGCGCATGACGGCGTGTCTCTCGTGGCAACTTCCTTTGCATTCACGGCATACGTCAACAACAAAACAATGAAAACGAAGCGGGCTGGCGAGCGCGGCGCGACATGGACCGATCGCTACTGGCCACGGCAGCGGCGCCTGTCCCTGGCTAAGTGGGGTTGAAAATCCGGCCCGCTCCGTCCATGCTGAAGCGGAGCACGGCACGCTAGAGCGGCGGGGGCGCGAGTCGCCGACAATGGGTTTTATTTCGGTTGAGGTGTGGCATGGTGCAACTTACCAGTGGTGAACGACTGGCCTTGTTGGTTGGCGGCGGTCCCGCTCCAGGCATTAATGGCGTGATCAGCTCCGTCACGATCGAGGCCATCAATCATGGCATCGACGTCATCGGCTTCCAGGACGGCTTCAAGTGGTTGGCGCGGGGCGACGCCGAGCATTATCGGCCGCTGATCATCGACGATGTCACCGGCATTCACCTGCGCGGCGGCTCGATTCTGGGCACGGCGCGGACCAACCCGACGAAATCGGAGGCCGACATGCGCCAGGTGCTAGACGTGCTGCGCCAACTGAACGTCCGTGGCTTGGTGACCATTGGTGGCGACGACACGGCCTTCTCGGCCAGCCAAGTGTACAAGCAGGCCAACGGCACCATTCGCGTGGCCCATGTCCCCAAAACGATTGACAATGACTTACCTCTTCCTGGCTCGACCCCCACCTTCGGTTTCGAGACGGCCCGGCAGCTGGGGGTGTTGCTGGTGCGCAACCTGACCGAAGACGCCAAGACGACCTCGCGCTGGTATATCATTGTCAGCATGGGACGCGCGGCGGGGCACTTGGCCTTGGGCATCGGCAAGGCGGCGGCGGCGACCATCACCATCATTCCCGAGGAGTTCCGCGGCCGGAAGATCACGCTCGACGAATTGTGTGACATCATGCTTGGAGCGATCATCAAACGGCGCGGCCAGAACGCCCAATACGGCGTGGCCATCTTGGCCGAAGGGTTGATCGAGGCCATTGGCGAAGAGGGGCTACTGCAAGCGATGGACACGAAGGAATTGGGCCGCTATGGCAAGGTGGAACGGGACGAGCACGGCCATTTGCGTCTGGGAGAGATCGAGTTTGGCCGCATGGTCAAGGAACGTCTCGGCGCCCGGATCAAGGAGTTGGACTTGTCGGTCGCCTTGATTGACAAGGACTTGGGTTACGAGCTGCGCTGCGCCGATCCGATCCCCTTCGATGCCGAGTACACGCGCGATCTCGGCTATGGCGCGGTGAAGTTCCTGCGCAGCGACGCCGCCGCCCACTTTGGGGCCATCATCAGTTTCGTCGGCGGCCGGATGCAGCCATTGCCGTTCGATCAGATGATCAATCCCAAGACGGGCCGCATGTTGCCGCGCAAGGTCGATGTCGATGGCGAAGCCTACGAGTGCGCCCGCCGTTACATGATCCGCCTGGAACGCCGCGACCTGGAAGACCCGCAACGTTTGGCCAAAAACGCCGCCGCCGCCGGCATGTCCCCCGAAGACTTCCGCAAGCGCTTCGGTTACCTGGTGGGCCTAATGGATTGAGAGTCGTCCTGCCGCGGCGCCGCGCCCAGAAACCATGAACATGAAAGACGGCCAAGAGGATTCGTCGGTTCGCGTTCGCGTGCGCGAACTGATGAATCCATGTTCTCCGCGAAATCCTATCTAAACAGTCGCTGAATCTCTCCAAAGGCGAAGCCTGCGAGTGTGTCCCATGCGAATTCTTCCCGTTCTGGACATTCAACAAGGCGTGGTGGTGCGGGGCGTTGGCGGGCGGCGTCAGGAGTATCGTCCGGTGGTCAGTAAATTGACCACGTCGGCGCGGCCGGTGGACGTGGCCTTGGCATTTCGGGATCATTTTGGCTTCGAGGAATTGTACCTGGCCGACCTGGACGCCATCGCCGGCGCGCCGCCGGCATTTTCTCTGTACACCGACTTGCATCAGTTGGGCTTTCGGTTGTGGATTGATGCTGGCGTTCGGGACGAGGACGACGCCCACGCGTTGGCGGCGGCGGGGGTGGAGCATGTCATCGCCGGTCTGGAAACGCTGCCCGGCCCCGAAACTTTGGCGGCGATTGGTCAAACCCTGGACGGCGACCAAGTGGTTTTTTCACTCGATTTAAGGGGGGGACAACCGCTGGCCGCTCCCGCTTGGGGGGCGCGCGATCCCTGGCACATCGCCGTATGGGCTTTGGACCAAGGGATTCGCCGGCTCCTGGTCCTTGACCTGGCGCGCGTCGGAGAAAAACAAGGAACTGGCACCGAGGACTTATGCTCTCGGCTGCATCGCACGTATCCAGACCTCTTCCTGCTCGCGGGGGGCGGCGTGCGGCATCGTGATGACTTGCGGCGCTTGCGTGCCTGCGGCGTGCAAGCGGCGCTGGTCGCCTCCAGCCTGCACGACGGCCAGCTGACCGCGGAGACCGTGCGGCTAGGGAGCGAGGACCACCTGGAATAATGGCCACGCGCGAGCGCGTCCTGGTATAATCCACAACTGTCACACCATGGGATACCGAAAATCACAGGAGCACGCAGCGCGAGCAGGTGCCGCGTTTGCTCGCGCTGTCTTTCCTACCTGGAGTCCATGCGCCATGAAAAAAGCCTTCGATCACATTGGCATCATCACCACCGAACCACAGCCGGGGGAAAGTTGGGTGGAGTTCAGCCAGGTTTGGGTGACGAATCCACGCTGCCACCCGCAACGCCTGGAATTCCTGCGCCTGAAGAACCCCCCGGATGTGCCGGCCGAGAACCGCCCCCTCTGGAAGCTGTTTCACTGGCCGCACGTCGCCTATCGCGTGGACAACTTGGCGGAAGCCTTGCAAGGGGAGGAAGTGATTTACGGCCCGTTCGATCCGGGTAACTTCGCCCAGGTGGCCTTCATCCACAAGGACGGTCTGGTCGTGGAATACCTGGAATACCACGACCTGAGCCATTGGTTCGGCCAACCCAACCCGCCCGATTGGCAGCCGGAGCCGTATGGGAAATGACACACTGCAGCCAGCGAGGATCGGCTGGAATGCTTTCATGTCCATGTTGGCGCGCGACACGATGAATCCAACTATGATCGGGATGGGATGGATCGCCCGTCTCTTACGAGCAACTCGTCCAACTCCTGGACCTTTTGACTTCGAGTCGGTATGGTGAAGGGTGAATTTGGTTCTCCTCTCACTTCTTCCGTGGAACAGGAGTCGTATCATGAGGAAATCCCGATTGCATGGCTGGACGTGGACCGCCTTGGCCGGCGCCGTGTTGTGGGGCGTGGGCTTCGGAACGGCGGCGGAGCCGCGGCCGGAAGTGGAGATCACGCGCAATGTCTCGTATTACGAAGGCCCCGACGCCGACCCGGTGCGACACAAGCTCGACATCCTGGCCCCCAAGGGTGGCAAAGATCGTCCCGTTCTGTTCTTGGTGCATGGCGGCGCCTGGATGGCGGGGAGCAAGGACTGGGGGGGCTTGTATGCTGCCGTCGGCAAGCACTTCGCCGAGATGGGCTACGTCGTGGTATTGCCGAATTACCGCCTGTCGCCGCAGGTCCAGCATCCCGAACACATCAAGGACGTCGCGCGGGCCGTGGCCTGGACCCACCGTCACATCGCCCAATATGGCGGCCAACCCGATCAGATTTTTCTCTGTGGCCACTCGGCGGGCGGGCATCTTGTGGCCTTATTGGCCACCGATGAACGTTATCTCAAAGCCGAGGGGCTAAAGCCGGACATCATCAAAGGGGTGATCGCCGTCAGTGGCGTTTATCGGATTCTGGACTTGAACTGGGATGTGCAGGTTCAAGTCCAGACGCCCACCGTGCAAGTCATGGTCGATACCAAGGACATGCACTGGCTGCCGGGACGGATGATCTTTGGCACCGATCCGCGCGTGCGCCGCGAAGCTTCCCCCATCCATCACGTCAAGCCGGGGCTGCCGCCGTTTTTGATCTTGTACGCCCAGCGCGATTTGCTCACGCTGCCATTGATGGCGCGCAACTTCCATGCCGCCTTGAAGGAAGCGGACAACGACGCGGACATCTGGCAGGTGCCTCAGCGCAATCACTTCTCGATTATGTTCTCCGCCGCGACGCCAGACGACCCCGTCGCTCGGAAAATGACCGAGTTCATGAAGCAACATGCGGCCGCCAAACACTGACCACAGCGACCGGATGGTTGCTGATTCCTCACGGCTTGGTAATCGCGCCATCGCGGCGGCGCAGGTTGCCCCAGCGATAATCGAAGGGGGGATCGTCCTGGATGGGGAACTTGGCGGCCAATTTCTCATCCAGGTCGATGCCAAAACCTGGCTGGTCGTTGGCCCAATAGTAGCCGTTCTTCAATTCGGGACATCCAGGGAAGACATCGTGCTCCGCCTGGGTGAAGTCGCGGGCTTCCTGAATGCCGAAGTTGGGAGTGGCCAGGTCGAGGTGGACGTTGGCGGCATGACCTACCGGCGACACATCCCCCGGCCCGTGCCAAGCCGTCCGCACCGCGAAGAAGTCGCACAACGCCGCCACCTTGCGCGCCGGCGTCAACCCGCCGATCTGCGAGATGTGAATGCGGATGAAATCAATCAAGCGATCACTGACCAACGATAGCCATTCATTGGGGTTGTTGAACAATTCCCCCATGGCGATGGGAGTACTGGTCTGTGCCCGCAGATGCTTGAAATAGCCCACATCCTCGGGGCTGAAGGGGTCTTCGAGGAAAAATAGATGGTACGGCTCCAGGTTCTTGGCCAATTGCATGGCCAGGATGGGAGGCACGCGCTCATGGACATCGTGCAGCAATTCCACCTCGTCCCCCAACTGCTTGCGTAGATACTCGAACAACTTGGGCACTGTGTTGACATAAGGGCGTGGCTCCCACACTTGGGGCCGATTGTTGGCGGGTAGCTTGGGATCGTCCTGGACCGCTCCGGAACCGTAGGTGCTTAGTCCCGCAATGGCCAGCTGCACGCGGATGTGCCGATAGCCTTGTTCCTGAAAACGGCGCACGGCGTCTTCCACTTCCTTGAAGTTCGTGCCACTGGCGTGGCGGTAGGTATCGACAGCCCGCCGACACTTGCCCCCCAAGAGTTGATACACCGGCAGCCCGGCCCGTTTGCCGAGAATGTCCCACAAGGCCATATCGACGCCGCTCAGGGCGTTCCCCAGCACCGGCCCATTGCGCCAATACGAGCTGACAAAGCAGGACTGCCAAATATCCTCGATCTGAAGCGGGTCCTTGCCGAGCAGGAAGGGGCGCAGGTACTCGTTGACCGCCGTCTCGACGGTGCGCGGCCGTTGCGTGAAGGTGGCGCAGCCCAAGCCGTACAGCCCCGGCTCATTGGTCAGCACCTTGACGACCACTAAGCGGATGTTGGCGGGAGCGGTGAGGATGGTTCGCACCTCGGTGATTTTCAACGGGGACAAGTTCTTGGCGGCGGCGGGCGGATCGGAATGCAGGCGGCCCGCCGCGAATAGCGGCAACCCCAACAAACTCGCCCCCGCCGTCGTTTTCTTGAGCCAATCGCGTCGGTCCATGATGGTTCTCCTGGTTCAGAGGTTAGAGTTTAGCGGGCAAACCGACGGCTCGCCCGCTAAACGTCGATTATTTCTCTCCGATTTACGACAATCCCAAGGCAGCTTTGATCGGCCGCAAGTCGCAGTGCGCTTCGAGCCAGTCGGGCAAGTGGGCATAGCGTCTGGCCCAGAAATCGCGCTGCGACAGCCACTCTTCTTCTCCGAGCGGTGGCAAGCCGCGCCGGCGGCGTAGCTCGGCGATCAGCGCCCGGCAAAAACGAGCGTCGTCAAATAGGCCGTGCAAATAGGTGCCGCGAATCCGGCCATTCGGACTGAGGACGCCGTCTTCGATCACTTCGCCCCCTGGCTGCCGGCGCAGACGCAACCAGGGCCGAACGCCGGCACGGCGCCGGCTGACACCTTGGTGAATCTCGTAGCCCACGACACGACATCCGGACATGCTCGTATCGGCGGGCAGCACCTCCCCTTCGACCCGGTGCAAGGTCTTGCCCGGCTCGAAGCGCGTGTCGATGTCCAGCAATCCCAGCCCCGGCAACTCCGGCAAGGTCGATTCCACGCCGAGCGGATCGGCGATGGCATGACCCAAAAGTTGATAACCACCGCACAGCCCCAGGATCAAGGGGCCGCCATGCTCGTCGGCCAAGTTGATCAAAACCTGATCTAGCCCCGTGGCGCGCAGCCAGTAGCGTGCTGACAGCGTGGTGCGCGTTCCCGGCAAGATAATCAGATCGGGCCGCAGCATCTGCTCCGGCGCTTGCACGTAGCGCACCGCCACGCCGGGCGCGCGAGCCAAGGCGGCGAAATCAGTGAAATTGCTTAGTCCCGGCAAGCGGACGATGACGATGTCCAGCGCGCCGCTGCCCCTGTCCGCCGCCACCCCCAACGAATCCTCCTCATCGAGCCGCACGCCGACATCGTAAGGCAATACACCCAAGACCGGCTTTGCGGTTCGGTCGTGGAGATAGCGCAAGCCGGCATCCAGCAGCGTGACATCGCCGCGAAACTTATTGATGAGGAAACCCACGATGCGTTGCCGTTCGCGTGGCTCCAGCAGCTCCCAGGTGCCGACGAGCTGAGCAAAGACGCCGCCGCGCTCGATGTCGGCCACCAGCACGACGGCGGCATCGGCGTACTCGGCCATGCGCATGTTGACCAGATCCTGCTCCTTCAAATTGATCTCCGCCGGACTACCGGCCCCTTCCAAAACGATGACGTCGAAGAGTCGCGCCAGCCGGTCGTAGGATTCCGTGACGGCGCGCCACGCTTGCGGCTTGTAGGCGTAATATTCATGAATGGACATGATGCCAATGCCATGTCCTTGCACGATGACTTGACAGCCGTGCTCCAGCGGCTTGAGCAGGATCGGATTCATATCGGCAGTCGGTTCCAACCCCAGCGCCTCGGCCTGGGTCGCCTGTCCGCGGGCGATCTCCTCGCCATGCAGGGTGACATAGCTATTGAGGGACATGTTTTGCGCCTTGAAAGGGGCCACGCGCGGTCCCTGTTCCCGCACCCACCGGCCCAAGGCGGCGCTGAGCACACTCTTGCCGACGTGAGAGGCCGTCCCTTGAATCATCAACGCGCGGGGCATCGCTTCAGTCATCCCTCCTGAAACACCTGCCGTAAGGCGTCGAGCAGTCGGTCGTTCTCCGCCGGCAAGCGCATCGCCAAGCGAACGTAGGCATCATCCAAACCGATGAAGTTCGAGGCATCCCGAATGGCGATGCCGCGCGCCGCCAAGGCGCGGGTCAGCTTCGCGGCGGACATGGCCCGCAGATGTACCAACATGAAAATCGTCGCGGTGGCCAGCGGCTCCAGCCACTCCCGCATTTCGCACAGCTGCCGCACCAACGCGGTCGGAGCGGAGGAGTGAAACCAGGCCGCCGTTCGCCGGGCGTAGTCCTCATCCGCCAACGCCGCCAGTCCCGCTACCTGGGCCAAGCTGTTGACCGACCACGGCACGAGCTGTTCGCGCAACCGCCGCGCTAAATCGGGGGGGGCGATGGCATAGCCGAGTCGCAGCCCCGGCAGAGCGTAGTATTTGGTCAGGCTGCGGATACGGATGCAGTTGCGATGAAGTTTCTTTCCATCCTGTATCTTCGGAACTTCATCGGTTCGCGTATGCTCTCGATATGCAACGCGAACCGATGAATCCATCATGCCCCGTCCGCGCGGTGTCGCTCCGATTTCAGCGAACAGCTGAAACGATTCATCGATCACAAAAATCGTCTCTGGAAAATCATCGATCCATTGCTCGAGCACGTCCGGCGGCCACACGTACCCCGTCGGATTGTTCGGATTGCCTAGCCAAACCACATCCGTTCCTTGCGGGTCGAACGGTTGCGGGATCAATGAGTCAATCGTTGGCAGCCAATGATCCACTTCCGCCCCGGCGCGCCGCGCGGCCCGCAGATATTCGGTGTAGGTGGGTTCGACAATCGCCACGCGCCGCGCGGCCACGGCACGTGGCAGGGCGTGAATCAATTCGCTGGAGCCGTTGCCGACCACGATCTGACACGGATCGACGCCGTGCCACTCGGCGAGGTGGTGCGTCAATTCCCGGCAGGTGGGGTCGGGGTAGCGGCCCACGGCGGGCAGTGCGGCGCGGAGGGCCGTCAACACCGAGGCGGGGGGGCCGAGGGGGTTGAGATTGACGCTAAAATCGAGCGCCGGCGCAAAAGAAGCGCCCCCGTGGCGAAACAGGGGCGCGGCATCAGACCAGGAAGCAACGATTTTCCGCATGGTCATGCTCGACCGCCTGGCGTTTTCACCGTGCGGCGATCCCGTGGCAGCCGTTTCTCCATCCGCTTGTTGTTCGATGAGGCGCCGAGCAGCCGCATGGCCTTCTCCATGTTGGAGACCTTGAAGATGCCCAACACCCGGCCATTCTTGCCGCCGGAGCTACAGTAACAATAATCGATGTTGATGTGCTCGGCGGCCAGCAGCTCACAGACATTGGCCAAGGCGCCGGGCTGGTGGCGCAGCTCTACCAACAAGACTTCGGTCTCCACATGCCGCAGGTTCATGGCGTTGACCACGTCCAGCGTCTTGGCGACATCCTCGGTGACGATGCGGAGCGCGCTATGCTCATGGCTGTCCATCACGGTCAAAGCCACGACGTTGATTTTTTCCTTGGCCAAGGCAGACAGAAAGAGGGCCAAGCGTCCCGGTTTATTTTCCAGAAAGACAGACACTTGCTTGGCGGTTTCCATGACTCCAGCCTCCCGGTGTGATAAACTTGGTTTGTCGGATGGGTACCCAATCGCCTATCGAGATGATTCACGGACCTACATGGAAACGATCCGCAAAGTCTTCCCTCGTCCCAATTGGGGGAGAAAGGCTTTTCGGATAGTTTCCTAGTGTGAAATCAATGTGACCATTGTAGAATGAAGCCACGTGCGGTCCAGTAAAATTTGTCCCACGGCGGCGCGGGGAGTGCGGCTGATACGTGGGTGGAAAATGGTTCTCGTTCCTGGGCCGCCGTCTCCGTGCGCGAAACGCTGAATGCGGGCGCGGGGTGGGGCGCGTTTCATTCCACACCTTGGCGAGACAGGCCCCAAGAAGGGGGGGGGTGGGGTGGAATGGAACAATGAAAGGGAGGATATTTCCCCCACTTTTTATAGTATACATAAGATCACTTAAGCAATCAAGAGGAAAACGTGAGTGGAAGTGGATTTTTTCCTCGTTCTAGGGCCGCAGGCTGCCACGCAAGCAGGTGACCCAGCGCGGCGCGGGTTCACGCCGCCGTTTTCGGCGGGGGCATCGTGGCGACATATTGAAGAATGGTTCCGGCCCAGCTACAATTTGCAGGGAACACCCGCGCATCCATCATGATGGGGAGAGATAACCTTTGGAAACGATCCGACCTGGCGAGCGGGGAGCGTAAGGCTCCCGGTTAGGGCGAGCCACGAGGGGCTTCACGCCCGCCGCTCGCCGGGTCGAATCGTTTCTTAGCACCACGAGACGGGAGAAGGAGATCGGCCTGTGCAAATCAAAATTTCTGGTCGTCATGGGCAATTGAATGAGGCGACGCAGCAATTCATCAACGACAAGATGGAAAAATTACTCCACATCTTCAATCGCCTGACGATGATCGAAGTGACGGTGGATTTGAAGGACGAGTTGAATAAGACGGTGGAAGTCCTGGTGTCGGCGGAACACAAGCATGACTTCGTTGCGCGGGAAACCAACAGCGACGTACTGGCGGCTGTCGATTTAGTGCTCGATAAGTTGGAAGCCCAACTGCGCCGCTACAAGGAAAAGATTCAAGATCGTCGCCGCACGCCCTCGACCGGCGAAGTGGCAGGCGCCCCTGCCGCCGAGGAAACAAGCGAATCAAGCGAATAATGGTGGTTCGGCGGCTGGCGCACGCGCGCGGGGATGATGGGAGAGTCCACCCTCTTAGGGAGTGCGCCAGCGGTCGGAAGGAGGCTTGGCATGCGCATGTCTGATTTCGTGGTTCGTGATGCGATTCTTCCCGACCTGTCGGCCACGACCAAAGAAGGGGTCATTCGGGAAATGGTCGAAAGCCTGCGCGACGCCGGCTACTTCAAGGGCGGTGAGTTGGAGGACATCGTCAAAGCCATTCTCAAACGCGAGACACTGGGTTCCACCGGGATCGGGCGCGGCGTGGCCATTCCGCACACCAAGCATGGGTGCGTGGACCGGCTCGTCGGCACGGTTGGCATCTCGCGCCAGGGGGTTGCCTTCAACAGCGTGGACGGTGAGCCGGTCTATGTCTTGGTGTTGTTGATCTCGCCGCAAGATCGCCCCGGCGACCATCTGCGCGCCTTGGAAAACGTGGCCCGCAGCATGCGCGACGATGGCTTCGTCCGTTCGCTGCGCGCGGCGACGGCGCGCGACGCCATCTGGGATTTGCTGGGAGACGCGCCGTTGCCATGACCAGAGCATCGGAAGAACCAGCGACACCGGGGCAGCGTGTTCGCTGCCGGCGAATGTTGTCAATGGGTGAGTGGCGCACGCTATCCGTATAAGTGTTTCCATCACGGGAAGGAATCGGTGAGACTCATGAACAGTCATCCTCTCCCTGCCGAAACGTCCAAGCGATGTTCAGACTCGGAATCGTTGGCATTGGACCCTTCTCGTTCTCCCTTGGCACAGGGGAGCAACTTGGCCATGAATGCCGAAACTCTGCAGCGCAAGGTGGTCATTTCCAATCCTTTGGGATTCCATTTGCGGCCGATCTCCGCCTTCGCCCGCACGGCCAGCCAGTTCGACTGCGCGGTGACCGTGGCCCGCGACCAGCAGCGCGTCAACGGCAAAAGCCCCTTGGAATTAATGCTGCTTGGCGCCGAACAGGGAACGGAGCTGCTGCTAGAAATCACGGGAAACGATGCCCACGCGGCGTTGGACGCTTTGATCCAGGTGTTGAATACGTCTTGGGACCATGACGAAGGAATAGGACCAGCCGCCGTTTCGCCTGAAAGATAGCTCACGCCAGGAGTCAGGTTGATCGGGCGAGCGGTGGAGGTGAACACGCCCCGCCTTGGACCCCGGCCCTTGACTTGCGGGACATGCCTGGAGCCATGAACCAGCTGCGAATTCTATGGAAATTAAACGTGGGATTGCGGTTTCCCCTGGTGTTGCCATCGGTCCAGCGTTGGTGCTGGACACGGAGTGGTTCCGTATCCCCCGGCGTTTCATCGAGAACCGCGAAGTCAGCGGCGAGATGAACCGCTTGCGGCAAGCCCTGTCGGCAGCGGCGGGGGAAGCCTTGGAAAACCAGCAGACCATCACGGCCAAGCTTGGCGGACAGTATGGCGCCATTTTCGGCGCCCATTCGCTGCTCATCGAAGACCCGACCTTGGCCGCCGAGATTGAATCCCTGATCCGCGACCATCACCATTCCGCCGAGTATGCCGTCAGCTGGGTAATGCGCCGGCACGCCAAGGCCCTCGAAAGCATCGGCGCCGGCCACTTCGCCACCCGTGCCTCCGACCTGTTCGACATCGAGAAGTGCATCTTGCGGCATCTGCTCGGCCAGCGCCGCGAGCAATTGCGGGAACTCAAGGAGCCGGTTATCGTCTTGGCCCGGGACTTGACGCCGAGCGAGACGGCGGCGCTGGATCGCAAGATGGTCCACGCCTTCGCCACCGAGGCCGGCGGCCGCGCCAGCCACACCGCCATCATGGCCGGCGCCTTGGAAATTCCCGCCGTGGTCGGTTTGGGGAAGTTCGTCACCGACGTTTCCGGCGGCGATATAGTGATCGTGGACGGCAATCGCGGCATGCTCATCCTCAACCCCGACGAGGAGACGCTGGAGCGGTACGAACACACCCGCCGCAGCTTCCACAAATTTGAGTCCCAACTGGAACAGCTGCGTGATTTACCCGCCGAGACCCGCGACGGCACGCGCGTCCTGCTGTTGGGAAACATCGAGTTTCCCCAAGAAGCGGCCCATTGTCTCGAACGCGGCGCCGATGGCGTGGGCTTGTATCGCACTGAGTTCCTCTACTTGGGCAAGCAGACTGACCCCACCGAGGCCGAGCATCTCGACGCTTATTTAACGGTGTTGCGCACGCTAGGTCCGCATAAGCCGGTGGTGATTCGGACCCTGGACTTGGGGGCGGACAAATTCGCCACCAGTACCGAGGTCACTCATGAGGAACGTAACCCGTTTCTCGGCTTACGCAGCGTGCGGCTCTGTTTGCGGAATTTGACCTTGTTCAAAACGCAAATGCGTGCGATTCTAAGAGCGAGTGCTTTCGGCGACGTGCGCATCATGTTCCCCATGGTGAGCACGGTGTTGGAGCTGCGGCAATGTAAGATGATCTTGGCCGAGGTCAAGGAGGACTTGGAAGAAGAAGGCATCGCCTTCAATGCGCGCTTGCCGTTGGGAACGATGATCGAAGTCCCCTCGGCCGCGATCTTGGCGGACCAAATGGCGCGGGAGGTGAACTTTTTCTCCATCGGCACTAATGATTTAGTGCAATACACGTTAGCCGCCGACCGCACCAATGAAATGGTGGCCTCGTTGTATAGCCCTGCCGATCCTTCCGTCCTGCGGCTGATCAAGATCGTACTGGCCGCCGCCGAGAAAGCCGCCATTGAGGTCAATGTTTGTGGTGAAATGAGCGGTGAGCCGATTTTCACCATGTTATTACTCGGAATGGGCTTACGGCAGCTGAGTGTCACCCCGCACAATATCCCGGAGATCAAGAAAATCATTCGTTCCATTACCATCGCGGAGGCGACCCAAGTTGCCGAGGAAGCATTGCAACTGGAAACAGCACGTGACATTACGAATTTCTTGCGGGAAAAAACCCGACGTATCCTCCCAGAGGTGTTAGGATAACCGCTTAGGAAGCGGAAAGTAGAAGGCCAGAGTCAGTGAAGCATTGCTAACCCGCGTGAGCATGGGTACTTCACGCTGATGGTTGACAACCGGGATTGGTCGCTGGGTGGCTCTCCCGCATCTCTAGCGGAAAAAGAGGATCCCAGCGCGGTTTGAGCAGCGTTTGGAATACCCAAACCCGTTCGCGAAAGGGAAGCTCGTGTCTCGACTGTCGGGCAGAAACCAACCGTTTCTGTTTCAGTGATTCGATGTTTCGAGGCGCGACCTTCCTTTCACCAAACCGTCCTTCTTCTTTGACGGCCTTCGAGAAGTCTTTTCCACGTCTGGGTTTCCCCGCTTCAGTTGCGGTTCCCCAACGGAGCCGTAAGGTAGGCGGTGCATGGTTCGTGACAAGGTCCGAATTCGATTTCGCAAAACCGGCGCGCTGCGTCTGGTCAGCCATCATGATCTGATGCGCTGCTTCGAGCGGATGTTGCGCCGGGCGGAATTGCCATTTCGCAGCACGGAAGGATTCAATCCCAAACCGCGCCTCGTCTTTGCTCTCTCACTGGCCTTGGGCATCATCGGCTGTCAAGAAGTCGTGGAACTGGAATTGACCGAACAACTACCCGTGGAAGACATCCATGCCCGCCTGGCGCGGCAAGCACCGGCTGGGCTGGAAATCCTCAGCGTGCGGCGCGTCGACCCCCGTGCGCAAGCCCAAGCACGTCGGGTGATCTACCGTTTACCCCTTTCGACCGAACAACAAGTCGGTTTGCCGGAGCGACTGGCCGCTTTGCTGCGAACCGATGCCTACTGGGTCGAGCGCGTCCACCCCCGCCCCAGCCGCCGCGACATTCGCCCCTATGTGCGTGATCTGTGGCTGCATGACCATCATTTGTACATGGACATCGCGATCACACCCACCGGCTCCGCCCGGCCTGAGGAAGTAGCGCGCTGGCTTGGTCTGGAGGACACTCTCCTTGCCGGCGCCGTTTGGGAACGCATTCTTTTGGAACTGCACGACGAAGTTGGGACCGCAGCCGATTCAACGGTTCCCGCTCTCGTCACCGGAGGAGACGCATGAGATTGCAACCGACCCGCGTGACGCTGCTTCTCCGTATGGTATCCATCGTGGTTCATCCATTCGGCGAGCACCTGCCACCGTGGAGGCGCGTACTCCCTGGTCGACGACCGGGCACGTATCCCCCCCCACTCCCTTGGCGGAATAACGCTCGTCCACTTTTCACCTTTCACGGCATCCTTTCCTGCTCCCCAGGCTGCGCGTCGGGAATCGGCGACGTGGTCGCTCGGACAAGTCATGACGGCAGGCGGGGACGCCGTGTGTAACCCCATAGGAACTCATGAAAAAAGAGATGCTTATCAACGTGATGCAGCCCGAGGAGTGCCGCATTGCCATTCTGGAAGACGGGGTTCTCGAGGAGTTGTACGTCGAACGTACCAGCCATGAGAGTTACGTCGGCAACATCTACAAAGGGCGCATCGTCAACATCGAACCCAGCATCCAAGCGGCCTTCGTGGATTTCGGCGTGGGCCGCAACGGTTTTCTCCATGTTTCCGACGTGGAACCGGCCTACTATCGTCACTTGCTCGACTCCCGCGAGCGCGATCGTGAACGGGGCGGCGGCCGGCGCGGCAATGGCCGAGGCAACGGCCCCCGCGATCGGCGACGTTCCGAGCCGGCCCAGCCGCCGGCGCCGGCCGCGGAAGAACCGACCCCTGCCGTCGCCACCGCCGACACGCCACTCGCCGGCGCTGCCGTGGATTTGACGGCGCTCGGCGCCTATCCGACGACCCAAGCCCCCGCTGGCTGGACGGAGCCGCCCGTGGAACTGGTCATATCTGCCGAGGAGGGGCTAGCATCGGACAATCCCACCATTGAATCCGCAGGGGGCGTGTTGTCGTTGGTGACGGAAGAACCATCGGACCAAGATAGTCCTTCCTTCACGGAAGCCACGGACATCGGGACGGAAACGGCCGCGGACACCCGCGCGCCAGCGAAAGGACGCTCCCGCCGCCGCCGCCGCGAGGACAAAAAGGACCAAGCCTTACCGCTTGTCGAGGCAGGAGAGATCGCCCCCGACGAACCGGCGAAACCCGAATCTCCGACCGACGCCATGCCGGACCCCGAATCCCCGCCCCGCTATATGGATTCCGCCGAACGGCGCACGGACGAAGAGGATTCCCCGTCCGAACCGCTGGAACCGGCGGCGAACATCAGCGACGAGGACATCTTCTTCCCACGCGGCGAGGAACCGGCCCATGCCGTCAGCGAACCCGTCGAGGAACCCGTGAGCACCTTGGCTCTCAAAACGGATTTTGAGGACGCGGACACCCCCTTGGCGGAAGAAATGGAAGCGGAGCCAGAATCATTCTCCACCACCGAGTGCCTCGACGACGAGGCGGAAATCGAGGACGACGTGGAAGAACGGTTTTCCGCGTTCGTCGATGAGGACGAGGAGATGCCACGCCGACGACGCCCGCGCGACAGCGGACGACGCGGCGGCGGGCGGCGCATGACGGGTCGAGATGGCGCGGGGCGGCCCAAGCCGCCCATTCAGGAAATCTTCAAACGCGGCCAGGAAGTGATCGTGCAGGTCATCAAGGAAGGATTGGGGACCAAGGGACCAACCCTTAGTACCTATATCAGCATCGCCGGCCGCTATCTGGTGTTGATGCCCGGCTTGAATCGCGTCGGCGTCTCCCGCAAGATCGCCGACGAGGAACAACGCCGTTGGCTGCGCGACATCTTCCACGAATTGCAACCTCCCAAGGGTTTGGGCTTCATCATCCGCACCGCCGGCATGGACAAATCCAAGAAGGAATTGCAGCGCGACTTGGCTTACTTGTCTCGCTTGTGGCAAGTGGTTGTGCGGCGCATCCGCAAGATGAAGGCGCCGGCGGAAATCTATCAAGAAAGCGACATGATCACGCGCACCATCCGCGACACTTTCAGCAGCGACATCGACACCATCTGGGTGGATGAACCGAACGCCTACGAACATGCCAAGGAGTTCTTGCAAATCGTCATGCCGCGCTACGCCAACCGCATCCGCTTGTACGATCATCCGGAGCCGTTGTTCCACAAGTACGGCATCGAGGACGAGATCACCCGCATCCAACAGCGACATGTGCCGTTGCCTAACGGCGGCTCCATCGTCATCGACCAAACGGAAGCCTTGGTGGCCATCGATGTCAACAGCGGCAATTTCCGAGCCGACAACAACGCTGAGGAGACCGCTTATCAGATGAACTTACTGGCGGCCAAGGAAATTGCCCGCCAGCTCCGCCTCCGCGACCTGGGGGGCGTCATCGTCAACGACTTCATCGACATGCGCGAGGAGAAACACCGGCGCGGCGTCGAACGTGCCCTGCGCGAGGCGGCCAAGCGCGATCGCGCGCGTACCAAGATCCTCAAGATATCCGCCTTTGGCATCATCGAGATGACGCGCCAGCGGATTCGGCCGTCTTTGAAACGGAGCGTGTTCCAGGATTGTCCCTACTGCCACGCCACCGGGCAGGTGAAAACGTGCGAAAGCATGAGCATCGAGGTCATGCGGCTGTTGCAGCTGGCGGCGCATCGCACCCACATCCGCCGCATCGAAGTCAATGTCGCGGAAGAGGTAGCCAATTACCTACACAACAAGAAACGTGCCGAGATCAGCCGATTAGAGGAATCCGGCAACATTCACGTCCTCATCCACGGTCAGGCCGGCGTCGCGCCAGAAACGTTGGAATTCGCTTGCTTCGACAATAATAACAACGAAGTGAAATTCATGACCTACGACGATCGCTTCCGCCGCCGCCGGGATTAGAAAGCTGCTTGCGTTCCTGGGTTTCAGCGGTTCGCGCTCGTTGCCGAGCGCGAACCGCTGAATCGAAACGGCATCCAGACGGGTCAAAACTCCAACGGCTCCGGCCATGACATACCAAGTTGAAAAATCTTGCCGTCGCCGATGCGGCCAGTGCGGGCGGCGCGGGTGATGCGCTCGGCTACTTCCGTCACTCGGTCATCACTGACCCACACGGAGATTTCCACTTTCGGCAAATAAGCCATGCTGTATTCACTGCCGACGTAGCGGTCGAGATATCCCTTCTGCCGGCTGTACCCCTTGGCTTCCTGCACGACGCACGCCGTCACTTCCAGCTCGGAGATGACCTTCAACACCGCCTCGGCCCGAAATGGTTTGACGACGATGGTTAGTTGTTTCATTGGTGAATCCAAGACGTCAGTTAGCGAGCCTTCGGCTCGCTCGCTAAACTATCAAAACCATCCGCCCGTGATCGGCAACGTCTGCCCGGTGATGTAACTGCTTTCCTCCGAGGCGAGGAATAGCACGGCGTTGGCAACGTCGGTGGGTTCGCCGATGCGGCCGGCGGGGATCTGCTTCTCGTACTCGGCCAGGACTTCCGGCTTCATGCCGTCGAGCATGGCGGTGCGGATGACGCCAGGGGCCACGGCGTTGACGGTGATGCCACGGCGGGCTAATTCCTTGCTCAGCACCTTGGTCAAGGCGATGACGCCAGCCTTGGCGGCGGCGTAGTTGGCTTGACCGTGAAAACCGACCACGCCGGAGATCGACGCCATGTTGACAATCCGCCCGCCGTCGCGCAGCATCTCCGCCCCCAGCTTGGAGCAGTGGAACACGCCGTCGAGATTGGTGCGCAGCACGCTTTGCCACTCATCCAACGTCATTTTCTTGACGGTGCGATCGCGTAGGATGCCGGCGTTGTTGACGAGAATATCCAAACCACCCGCCACTTGCGCCACCTGACACATGAGCTGTTCGACGGCGGAGTAATTGCTGACGTCGGCTTCGAAAACGTGAACGGGAACCTGGTGCTGACGCAGGCGCTCGGCGGTCTCCTCGGTGTCGCGGCGGTTGTGGCCGGCGGGGTCGTCGAAGAAGTTGACGATACACGTCGCTCCCGCTCGCGCGAACGCATCCAAGATGGCCGCCCCCATGCCGCGCGAGCCGCCGGTGACGAGCACCACCTTGCCGGGAAAACTGTAGTGAATCATGGTTGTCGCTACTTGTTCGGGTACGGCTTCTGCCAGAAGTTCTCGCCGCTCCAATTGAAGGCTGGCTTGGTTTCAATCTCGCAATCGCCAAGGACCTGTACTTGACAGGACAAACGCATCTCATCTTCATGACCAATCGACGAAAACATGACGGCCAGCTTGATCTTTTCGAGCTTGGTCTTGGGACTGAGATTGTCCATCCCCTTCTTGACCAATACCTTGCAGGTGCCGCACAGGCCATGTCCCATGCAATTGAGATAGCGGTCCAAGCCTTGATAGACCTCGATCCCCGCCTTCCGTGCTTCCTCGCGCAGGTTGGCCCCTTCGACGACCTCGATTTCTTGTTTTTCGTTGATAAATTTAATCTTGGGCATAAAGCCGCCATCCTCCTGGAATGATCCGGTGATTAAATGAGTATTTCCTCATTGCCACGTGACGCAAGGCAACGAGGAAATCTTATCAAGCCTTGATCGTAAGGGCTACGGTGAGACAACCAGTCGTTACCGTGAAGTCCATCAGCTCCTCTAATTGATAACGCCATGACAATAAGTTCTTCCCTCCCCAACACCGTCTATCTGGCCCATATCAGCGACATTCACATCACCGCCTCGAAGCTGGAATGGCAGCTGCGTGATTGGTTCAGTAAGCGCGTCACCGGCTGGGGGAACTGGCGCTGGTTTGGCCGGAAGAAACGCTTTCATCTGGCGGATGAGGTGCTCACTCTGCTCATGGCCGAGATCCGCCAGCGTCGGCCGGATCATCTGGTCTTCTCCGGCGATGCCTCGGCCTTGGGGTTTGAGTCGGAATTCATCAAGGCGGCCCAGTTGCTTGGCGTCGGCGACCCGGACATGGTACCGGGGCTGGCGGTCCCTGGCAATCATGATTACTACACCCCCTGGAGCGCCGCGTTCGGCTATTTCGAAAAGCACTTCGCCCCCTGGCAACAGGGGGAGCGCATTGACGCTGAGATTTACCCCTTCGCCCAGCGCGTCGGCCATGTTTGGCTAGTCGGTATCAATTCCTGCACCGGTAACCGCTGGCCGTGGGATGCCGCTGGCAGCGTCGGCCAGCCGCAGCTCGACCGCTTGCGCGAGCTGCTGCGCCGCCTACCACCGGGGCTGCGCTTCCTCGTCACCCATTATCCCGTGCGGTTGGAAGATGGCCGACCGGAGGAGCGTATTCGCCACTTGCGCGACTTGGGCCGAGTGTTGGCCGTCGCCGAGCAAGGGGGTGTTTGCCTGTGGCTGCACGGTCATCGCCATCACGGCTATCATCTGCTCGACCCACGCTGGGCGCCGTTTCCCGTCATCTGCGCCGGCAGCGCGACGCAACGCGGCGTATGGAGTTACAACGAGTACCGGATCACCGATGGTCAGCTGAGTATCTTGCGGCGCACCTACGTGCCGGAACAAGGTGGTTTTCAGGACAGTGATACGTTGGAATTGCGACTTCCGGCTGGTTCGTTGCCGTGAACGAGATGTAGGGAACGTGCCGCCGCCCCACCACCTTGGAGATGGGCAAGGCGGTGATCTGTCCGTATATCGTGAGCGGATGTTAGTTGTTTGACATCGCTTCAGTCGGCATTCGATCCCGGCAAGCCCAGCTCCGCCAGCGACGACGCCTTGACGATCCGCAGCGCCAGCCGCCGCAACTCGTCCATCGATAGATGTTCAAGTTGTTCCCGCAACTCCGGCGCCAGGGGGCCGAACCGTTCTTCGAGTAGCGCATGGATCAATTCCAGACGCTCTTTTCGACGCCCTTGTTCCAGCCCTCGTTCGAGTCCCTGTTCGAGTCCTTGTTCGAGTCCCTCATCGTACACAGTCTTGTTCATGGCTCGCACCTTCGCGTAGGTTTCAGTTTGGAGGAGATGTTCCAACTCCTGTTTTTGCTGGTCGTCCACGGGCAACTCGGCTTGCACGCAATCCCCCAGCAGAAACTTTTGCTGGTCGGTCAGCGGCGCTTCGGCTAGGCGGCGGAGGGCCTCGGCCCCCAGCTACACCACTTGTTCGCGGGGAATGCGCATCAGTGCCGCCAGCGCCACCCCCAACCAGTTATCCCCTTGCACATATCGTACCCCATCCAGACCCGGCAAACCCACGTACCAGAACCGAAAATAATTCACCTGCCAATCCAACGCCCGCGCCCCATGGGTCTCGATGCCCGATGCCATCCAAACCCACTTTCATGTACAGCGCGATCGGCAACACCTCCCAGGGATGGTACTTGTCGCGCAGAAAGTGGTAATAGTAGGGAAAGCGCGACTTGAGCGAGGTGGTGCGGTCGGGGGATTCAATTTCGACATGCACCAAGATCAAGGAGGGAGGCGATGGGCGGTCGGTAGCGGGAACACCCACCTTGGCCACTAGGTCCAAGGTGTGACGTTCCCCTTCAGGTGGATCGGGAAAGACTTCCTTGTCGAGCCATTCGATGGCCGACAGGTCCAGCCGCGCCGCCCAGTCGGCAAGGAACAGCCGCATGAAATCGGCGAAGAACTCGCGGATCAGGGTTTTGAAGCGTTGATCGTGATCCATCCATTATCCACCCAATGTTCCTTTCCAAACGTAGATCGTTCATCGGGTTTGCGGTTCGCGCGGCAGGGTGGCGCCTGCCGCGCGAGTCGCTCTTGGCGTGGCTCACTTGGCCGCCGTTTGCTCGTAGCCGGGGGAGGCATTGAAGGTTTGCACAATGGCCCCGTCGGCGACTTTCCACACGCGGACCTCGCCATTGTACGAACCGCCGGCCACTAGCTCGCCATTGGGACTGATGGCGACGGCGAACACCTGATCGGTCGCGCCGCTGAGGGTCCGCACGGCGGCGCCGTTGGTCGCGTTCCACAGGCGCACGGTGCGGTCGGCGCTACAGGTCGCCAGCAGCGCTTGTTTGGGATGATAATCGATTTTTAGCACGTTGTCACCGTGGCCGCCGGAGTTGCGAATCTGTTTGCCATCCCCTTGCAGGTTGAAAAAGCGAATCTGATTATCCTCTCCCACCGAGAAGGCGGTCTTGCCGTCGGACTGGACCCCCACGTCAAAGACCGTGGCATTGTGGCCATTAAATGTCAAAGCCGATTCCTTCTTGTCCAGGTCCCAAACCTTGGCCATCTTGTCCCGGCTGGCGGTGACCAGGAATTTACCATCAGGGGAGAAGGCAGCCCCCAGCACCCAGTCGGCATGATTCTCGAAAGCCTGGATTTCCTTGGCCTTGGCGTAGCCGGCGCTCAGGTCCCAAACGCGCACTTGACGGTCGCACCCCCCGGCGGCGAGCTGCTTGCCATCGGCGCTGACGGCCAAGCACAAGACCACGTCATCGGTATTGACCAGTTCCTTGATCATGACCTTGGAATCATGGACGCCGTCAAGGATAGCCACGTCATTCTCGATCTTGGGTTTCCCCCCCTGAAGGTCGTAGATGCGCACATCCCCTTCCTGTCCAGGCCGACCGCCCGCCACCGCCAGCTTGCCATCGGGCAGAAAGGCCAGGGCGTACGCGCGCTCGGCACGGGTATACAAGCGTTGTTCCAGCTTGCCGGTCGCCACGTTCCAGAACGTCAGCTCGTGATGTCCTCCCACGATCAACTGGCTGTTATCGGGAGTGAAGGTCAGAGCATTGACAATAGCAGGAAACGGATACACGGCGGGAGGCGTCGGCGGTTGCCAGCGCACGCGCAGCTCGCGCAGCAGGTCGTCTTCCGGTTTGATGTCCTTGTCGAGCTTGGCCCCTTCCTGGATCCATTGGCTGATGATGGCGATTTGCTCCTTGGACAAGCCATTGCCGCTGTCCTTGGGCGGCATCCGCCGGGCGGTTGTCGTCGTGATCAAATCCATCAGATAGCTAGCTTCCGGCTTGCCGGGAACGATGGGATCGTCATTGTCGCCGCCGTGGCGCATGGCGGCGTAGGTCGTCATGTCCAGTTTGCCCTTGCGTTTCTTGGCTTCGTGGCAGGCGAAACAGTTTTCCTTGAAGATCGGGGCCACGTCATGGATGAAGCTGATCGGCCCCTTTTTCGGCGCCTGCGCCTGAACTGCCGGTGGATTGAGCAACAGCAAACCAAAGGCCAACGCGATACCCAGGGCCGCGCACAAGATGCAAAAGCAGTAACGTGAACGCAACATGGTAGGTCACTCCCATGACGGTTGGTGGTGGGTGGAACCGGAACTCCCAACGCGGTTCCGGATAGCGGGCAGAAGGTCCACTATCCCCTATGTCAATCGCACAAGGGACATGGGGACTTTTCTTGCATGTTACCATACCACGCGCCGCCGCCGCTCACCACGCATCTTCCAGAAATAAATCGGAAAAGGAGGGTTTCGGCTTCTTGGTGGTATCTGCTGGCGGGCTGGACGCTGTCTTGCCATCGTCTTTGGCGGGCGAAGGTGGGGTGGCGCCATCATCCTTCAGGGCGTCCTCGGCGGACGGTCCCTGGACAATGTCGATCACGGGGGCCACCTGCGTCATGTCCAGGGCAGGGCGTACCGGCGTCACTTCAATGGGACGGGGCGGGCGCGGGGGGGAGTTGGTATCCACGATTTTGTCGGAAGCGGCCAGTTTGCGCCGGGTTTGGCGTTCATCTACCTCGTCTTGCTCGCCCCAATACCAGATGGTGATGACGATATTGTCACGGTCCTCGGAGTGGGTAATGTTGATGAGGTTTTCCTGACCAAGCTTGGACGCGAATTCGGACGCGGCCTTGAACAACTTTTCCCGCGAGGCCATCTTACTGTCAAATGATCGAAATAGCACGCGCATCGGGGGTACTCCTGCGAATTCGCCAGAAATCTCGCTCGCGGGCGATCCTATGTCACCGCCAATCGCTCTTTATAGAACAGTAGCTTTAGCAAAGCGCAACCGCCGTCGTGGGTTCGGAAATCGCCGCGTCCATGCCCTGATCCGTCGCGCCCCCAATCACGCATTGGCGGCTCGGCGCCGGCGCGCGTACTCGACGACGGCATGCGCCTGTTCCTCGGTTTCGATGGAGCCGGGACGCAAGCGGCGGACGCGCTGGATGGCATCGTTGGCCGACAATCCCTGGCTGACGAAGTAGGTCGCCAGGATGACGCCGGTGCGCCCCAGCCCTGCCTCGCAATGGACCGCGACCCCCATGTGTTGGGCATGGGTTCGCTCGATGATCGACACACAGTTATCGAGCTGCTCCTGCGTGGGGGGCTGCATGTCCTCGATGGGCACATGCACCAGCATCAGGCCGGCGTCGTTGACCCAGTCGCGGCGCGGCGGCTCCTCGGTGAGCGAGATCAGCACGTCAATTCCTTGATGCCGCAACCATTCCAGCTCATCGAGCGAATTCGGGCGCGCCAGCGCCGCCAGCAGAGGTTTTTCGATCCACGAAAAGCCGGTCGGTCGCTCCATGATGCATCTCCGCGAGAATTTCCCCGGCTCACGCGCCCCACGCGAGGCTGCCAAACAGATTCTCAACCGTCTCAGCGCAATGGCTTCTCGCCAAACTGGCCGCGCAGCCAGTTGGCTTGCTGCCACAGCCGCGGGTCCGAGCGGAGAAAATCGATCAAGTTGGCCGTGCTGATGTTCAGCAGCTCCGCCGCGTCCCGGACGCGTGCTTGACAAGCGTGCAACACATCCAACACGACGCCGGCCGCCGGCCAATAGCGTGCGTCCTTGCGGCCCATGTCGAGCCGCCCTGCCTGGGTGCGCGCCGGCTGGTACTCCGCCAACGCGGCGACGGTGGCCGGGGTCAAGTCTTCGGCGGGCAAGGGTTCGCGGATTTTCAGATACAAGGACTGCCGCAAACGTCGCAACGCGCGGGTGCGGTTTTCGTGCTGCGACCGGCTCTCCTCGGCAATCACGATCAAGCCGCTGGGCAGGTGCCGCAACCGCACCGCCGAGCTGGTTTTGTTGCGTTTTTGCCCTCCCGGCCCACTAGCGCGATACGTGTCCACGGCGCACTGGCGCAACAACTCGTCATCGCTCAACTTGGTCCACGCGGAACGCACGGCAAGAAGGTTGGGATTGAAAAAGCCACCGAACGAAAACCGCTTGATGATCTATCCTATCATCCGTTGGTGGGGAAACAAAAGTAGAAAACTGGAGAGAAAAAGGAACAACGCGAGATTTCACCGAAAGGAAAAACGCTACGCCGCCCCATCCTATGATGGGGCTTATTTCTGCAAGATGAGCTTGTTGCGGCGCGTAATGCGCAAACGATAGCGAACGCCATCATGTTCGATCCAAATCTCCCGGCCGCCTTGGAAGAGTGCTCGGGCATCGACCACCAGCGGCGCGGCGGTTGTCTTCGTTTTCACTTCGGGAGTGGGATCGTTGGTATTGTCGTGGTCGGACATGAGTGATTCGGGGGTTCGTGTAAGGGCTGTATCTGGGCTGCACGAAAGTTGGGGTTGATGAGGTTTTTCTCAGGTGGTGAAAGCGAAGGAAGCCGTTACGTTCC
>JBKBIP010000004.1:0-207204 GCA_046297495.1 Gemmataceae bacterium
GACAGCCAAGGCAACCGTATCGGCGGATGGTAGCTATGTGCGCTTGACGCTGCAACCGGCATTCGAGACCGCCAGCCAGCTCCAAGCGCGGCCTACTATCCTCAACCCGCTCATCCCCGGACGAGATCCGTGACGGGATCGAGTGAAATGACCAGGTAAGCACGCATAGTAGCCCGGCTCCCTTATCCAGGGAGCCGGGCTTTTTTCATGGAAATGTCCTAGCCGTGTTCTGCCCTTGGACTCACGCGAACAAGTCTGGAATGACATGGCCATCGCGGACGATCATGATGGGACGGCCGGTGCTGGTGTGGTATTCCTTGCGGCAGTCGATGCCTAGACCATGATAGAAAGACGCCGCCACGTCATCGGGGGAGAACGCGGGACCAGCGGGTCCCATCCCTTTGTCGTCGCTGGCGCCGATCACCTGGCCGCCGCGAATGCCGCCGCCGGCCAGCAAGACGAACATGGCGCGCGGCCAGTGGTCACGGCCCGCGCGTTCGTTGATCTTCGGCGTTCGGCCAAATTCGCCGGTGACGAATATTAGCGTAGAGTCGAGCAAACCCCGTTCGCGCAGCGTGGTCAGCAGCGCCGCCAGTCCTTGATCAAGCTGCGGCAACAGGCTGTCTTTACAAGCGCGGAAGTTACCGCCGTGCGTGTCCCAGCCGCCGAAGCTGACCGTGACATAGCGGACGCCTGCTTCGATCAATCGGTTGGCCAGCAAGCAGCTCATACCGAAGCGCTGCGTGCCGAAGCGCTCCGCTATCTCGGGTTTTTCCTGGCTCACATCGAAGGCTTGGCGCGCCTTGGGAGAGCGGATCATGTCATAGGCTTGCTGAGAAAAACGATCCAGGCCCTCGATTAACTTGTTGTCGTTGTCCAAACTCTGAAACGTGGTGTCAAGTTGGCCGAGCAGATTTTGCCGTTTCTCGAATTCCTCGACGGTCAGCCCATTGCCCAGCGAGATGCCCCGAACGGAGAAGGGCAAGCCGGGCCGGGGCACGTCGTTGGTTTGCAACGGCGCCTGACGGACGCCGAGATAGCCAGCCTTCTGCGGCGTGGACGGGATGGCGACGAAGTGGGGCAAGTCGGCGGCTCCCGCCAACTCTTTGCTAACCACGGCCCCGTAACCGGGATAAATCAACGATGGCAAGGGCCGACTACCAGTGTTGAGATACGTCGTGCCCAATTCATGGCCGGCCAAGGTGTGGCTGACGCCGCGTACAATCGCGTAGGTATCGGCGCAACTGGCCAGGCGCGGCAGGTGCTCGCAAATCTGGATGCCGGGGACATTGGTGGCGATGGGTTGGAACTCGCCGCGATACTCCGCCGGAGCGTCCGGCTTCATGTCGAAGCTGTCCAGGTGGGTCGGCCCGCCTCCCAGCCAAACGAAGATAGCGGACTTCGCCTTGCCGCCGCGCGCTTCTCCTGCCCGCGCCAGCCGGAGAAAATCGGCGAGGGTGAACCCCAAAGCGCCAACGGCGCCGACCTTGACGAAATCCCGCCGGGATAGGCCGTCACAGTAGCGATGCGTTGTCATGAAATATCCTCCCTTCGAGGTTGGTTTCTATTCGCTTTCAGTCGCGCCATTGATTCAGGGATGAATCGATTCGCGTGGTCGGCCAACTCCGTGTGTGAACCGATGAATTTAGAAGAACCAGAGACTCTAGCGTATCCCCACCCTCAGCGATTCACGATGAATTCCTTGGTATTGAGTAATGCCCACATCAGGTCACGCAATCCCGATGTCAGGTCATGAGCTTCCTCCAAGTGCCGGCGGGCGATGGCGGCCTCACGGGGATCGGGGGAGCGGCTGAGCGTGCGCAGGTAGGCTTGACGCGTCAATTCCTCTGGCGTCAGCCGAGCGGCGACCGCCTGTTGCAGCCAGCCGTCCTTGCGGTCCAACTGCCGCAACACCTCTTGATCGTTGCGCAGATAGACCGTTTGCAACAAGCTTGGCTCGTCGGAACGCTCGCAGTCGCAGTTGATGGTTCGCGGCGGTTTGCCGAACAGGTTCGTGGCGTAGTTATTGACATCGCGACCCCCCGTGAAGCAGCTCACCACGCCGATGGCGCGTGTGTTCACCGGATCGGCGTCGAGCGCCTTGCGGGCGGCATCGGCGGCGGTGGCTAGGTTGATGGCATCGACCGCGACTTCGGCCGGCAAGCGGCGCGGCACCGCCCGGCTGAAGTTGCGCTCGTCATGGCGATTCGTGTCATTGGGTCGCCAACTACGTTGGTAGGTATGGCTATTGGTGATCGCGCGGTGCAACCATTTCATGTCGTATCCGCTCTGCGTGAAACCGGCGGCCAGGTAATCCAGCAGCGCCGGGTTGCTGGGGGGATTGGCCAAATTGAGATCGTCCGGCGGGTCGATCAGACCAACATGGAAATAACTACCCCAAACACGATTCACGAAGGCGCGGGCGAAGTAGGGGTTCTCCGGCTGGCGCATCCAGTCCATCAGCGGTAAGCGTGGATCGGAGTAGTCTTGGTTGACGACCTCCTCGCCGCCAAGCAGCTTGGGGGTGATGACCCGGCCAGCCACCATCCGCGCCTGCGCAGGGCGGCGGGCTTTCTGAGGATTGGGGACGTTCAACTCCTTGAACGGCAACACATGCCCTGCCTCCACGAACTGCACGAACTTGCGTTTGTAAGCCCCGGAATCCTCGTCCCCCGTCAGATCGACCGCCGCTTTCATGGTCTTGCCCACGGTGCGATAGCCCACCGACTGGCCATAACGAACGCCGGTGAAGAACAGCGTGAATTGATCGAAATCCTGCTTGGTCCACTGATCATACGGATGCTTATGACACTGCGCACACTGCAAACTGACACCGAGGAAGGAATAGGAAAAGGCCAGCGCCTTTTCCCCATCCGCCCCCAGTCGGCGTTGCGTCCAGAAGTAGGGCATGGTTTCGCGGGCGGTGAAGTCGGCGGGGTTCTGCTTGCGGAAGTACGAACTCATCTCGGCGCAGTAGTCTTCGTAACTTTGCTCCGGTCGGCGGCTGACAGCCAGCACCAAACCCTCGACGATGGCATCGTAAGGCTTGTTGTCGCGGACGCGGCGATGAATCCATTCATACCACTGCCGAGCTTGATGGCGGCGCAGCCCCTGCTCGCCGCCGACCGGGCCGTTGGCCTCGCTGTTGCCGGTCCAGTCGCACAGTTTCGTCGTCCACCAGGCGGCATAAGCGGGAGTTTCCAATAGCTCATCGACCTTCTTGGCCCGCTTATCGGGAGTGGAGTCGGCGAGGAACGCCTCCACCTCGGCGGCGCTGGGGAGGGTCCCGGTCAAATCGAGCCGAACGCGGCGCAGGAAGTCGGCATCGCCGCACACGTCGGAAGGAACGATGCCGAGCTTGCGCAGTTTGGCGATGACCAACTCATCGATGGGGGTCGGCGCCGGCACGTTGGGATAGCGCGGGCCGGTCCGGTCCGTGACGGGCAAAAGCACTTGCACGGGCACGATGCCGTTATCGTAGAAAGCGACGACAGCCGTATCCCCCTTGCCGACAGCCTTGACCAAGCCATTGTCATCAATCAGGGCCACTGCCTCGTCATTGCTGCGAAACCGGCAAAGCGGCGTCACATCCTCGCGCGTGCCGTCGGACCAGACAGCGGTGACTTGAAGCTGCCGCGTCTGGCCGGGCTGGGCGAAGACGATCTCGCGCGGCTCGACCTCCAAGGTGACGAAATCAGCGTCCGCTTCATTCACCCCCTGGCCGCCCGCTTGAATCCAGCGGCGCAACACGTGATATTCCCAAGTGCCGGCTTCAATGAGCCTTCCCCCCTTGTGCGGCTCCGCGCGGGTCGCCTTGCGCAACATCAAGCTGGCGGCGGGGTTCTTCACGTTGACGCGCGGTGGGGCGCCGCCGACAAGGGCTTGATGGTCGGCATCAAAGTCGTAGCCGAACAAAGACAAGCGGAAGCCCCCTTGTCCCTGGAATGAGCCATGACACGCCCGGCCATTGCAGCCCAAGCGACCCAGCAGCGGAATGACATGGCGCTGGAAGCTGGGTGTTTCGGTGCCTTGGGCGTCCACGAAACGCTGACTGGTAGGCGGCAGCACTTCCCCCGCCACGACCGGCATGGCCCCCGCTCCCAGACACAATAGAGAAACAAACAAACGTCGCATGGATTCTCCTCGCGCGGATTCACGGCATGGACCTTCGGCGCACTTTCTCCATTAGATACTATTGGAACCCGAAAGGGGAGCAAAAGTTCCGGAGAGAAGCCAAGATGGCGCAAGCCAACTCTGGGAATTGTTACGAAAAATTGTCCATGAAGAACCATTTTCACCAGCTGCTACGACGAGCGGCTTGCCTGAAACCACGGTAGTGCGGCTGCCGCCAATCGCCACCCTCCAGACACGCCGCCCCAAATCCGTCACGTTTTCTCTTCTTTTTTTGGCTCAACAACCTCTGGCATTTCGGCGCGAAAACGCTAGGATGGGAGATACATGGGTAACCGTTTTCATTTCAGGATAACCGATAATAATCGTCCTTGTCATGAGAATCAGCTCAAACGAAATGGATTAAGGCAAAGCTGCGCCCGAGGGAAACTCAAACTGGTACGTTTACGGCACGGAACCAATTGCTTGATCCTGATTGGAATGACAGAGTTTAGGCAACAAAACACTTGTGCTTTGCCATTTCCACCGATAGGTTATAATAATTGGATGGTGTAAGCGGCTGTTGTCCCCCATCCATTCGCGGATACGAACGAATGCCAAATGACGGTCAATCCCGCGCGGCTCAACCATAATCAAGCGATCCAGTGAGGTGGCCCCATGCCCCTAACGCTGAATGTTGGAAAATGTACTTTACTGGGCAATTACCGGGAAAACAACGAGGACTCGATTGAGTTCAAGCAGTTTCCTGACCTCAGTGTCTATCTGGTGGCGGATGGTATGGGAGGTCAGGCCGCTGGCGAAATCGCCAGTAAACGGGCGGTGGATGTGATTCCCCGCGAGCTGCGCCGCCACTTGCAAGCCAATGTCTCCCATGAGGACGCCAAGACGGTCATTCGCAAGGCGGTGGTGCAAGCCAACGAGGAGATCATCGCCATGGGCGCCCTCGACCGCGACCTGAAAAACATGGGCACGACCGTGGTGTTGGCCGTCTGGCGCAAGGGCAGTTCCATGATGTACGTGACCGGCGTCGGTGATAGCCGGGTGTACCTGATTCGGGACGGGCAGATCGAACAACTGACAGTCGATCATTCGTTGGCTCAAGCGTTGGTAGAGGCCAAGACCATCTCCGAGGAAGAAGCCCGCGAACATCGCTTCCGCAACGTCTTGTGGAAATATCTCGGCAGCAAGGAAGTCGGCGACGGCCCCGAAGTCAAGGTCATCCAGCTGCAAGACGGCGACCGTTTCCTGCTCTGCACCGACGGCCTGACCGGCGTGGTCCCGGATGAGCAATTGCTCACGTACATCATGGAGCATCCCGAAGTGCAAGAATGCGCCGAGGGGCTAGGACAACTCGCCCTCGATCAAGGCTCGCGTGACAATGTCTCATGCCTTGTCATCGAGGTGACGGAAGGCAAGTGAAAGCACGTCTATTCCGACATCAACCGAGCCGCGACTGTCAGGGAGCAAACGGGGAATCATCCCCACTTCCTGACGGTCGCGGCTCGGTTGGTTTACAATTTCTTCCGCCGCGGCCGATTGCGTTTCTTGCGTGTCGGCGGCTGCTTGCGGACCCAGCGCAGGTAGGAAGCCAACTCCGGCGCCTGGCGCAACTGAGCGATGGTCGGATACAAGGCGGCCAGGGTGGCGTTGGTATAGGTGGCATGAACCATGCCGTGGCACTGGCCGCACAACATTTCGATGTCGTCACGGCCGCCCCCTTTCTCGCGCGGCAAGCAGTGGTGGCGGGTCAGCTGGCCTGGCACGAACACCCGCCCACACAATGAACAAAGTTGTGACATCGTCGAGTCCTCGATTGCCGCCGCTGGCCCCTTTCATTCCCGGCCTTGGCTCCCCTATAATGGTGGACGATTCGTTTCGCTGAATCTCGCACGATCATCCGAAGGAGGCGATTGATGTTTTCGCTGTGTACCTATTTGGCCCTAACGGCGGCGGCCGATCCGTCCACCGACTTCACGAAGCTCGAAGCGGCCCATTTATCCAATATCCGACAACTGACCCACGATTTCGTTCGCGCGGGCGAGGGCTACTTCTCTCCCGACGGCAAGAAGATCATCTTCCAAGCCGAGGAACAAGACAGCGGCAATCCCTTCTATCAGATTTTCGTCATGGACTTGGCAACCGGCTCCTATCGCCGAGTCAGCCCCGGAGTAGGCAAGACCACGTGCAGCTACTTCTCCCCCGACGGCAAGAAGATCATCTTCGCCAGCAGCCATCTCGACCCGGATGCCCGCCAGAAACATGAGGAAGAATACCAGCTGCGGGAAGAAGAAAAGAAGATGGGCAAGCGCCGCCGCTATGTGTGGGACTTCGACCCGTTCATGGACATCTTTGAGGCCAACCCCGATGGCAGCGGCTTGAAGCGCCTGACCGACGCCAAGGGCTACGATGCCGAGGGGAGCTACTCCGCCGACGGCAAGCAGATCGTCTTCTGCTCGCAACGGGACGGTCACCTGGAATTGTACATCATGGACGCCGACGGCCAGAACGTCCGCAAATTGACCAACGCCCCCGATTGCTACAATGGCGGGCCATTCTTCTCACCGGACGGCAAACGGGTCATCTTCCGGGCCGACCGCCAGAAGAAAGATCATTTGCAACTCTATGTCATCAACAGCGACGGCAGCGGTGAACGGCAGCTGACCAATAATCTCGATTGGGTTTATTGGGCGCCGTATTGGTACACGGATGGCAAGCACATCGTTTACACCGCCGCCGATCACAGCGACCCGACGCGCCGGCCCAACTACGACCTGTACTGGATGAACGTGGACACCGGCAAGACCACGCGCTTGACCCACGCGCCGGGGGCGGATGTTCTACCCGTCTTCAGCCCCGACGGCAAGAAGTTGATGTGGACCTCCACTCGCGACGGCCGGCAACCGGCTCAATTGTACATCGCCGATTTCACACCGCCGGAAGAATAAGGAGTGATGAAGGTAGCGGTTAGAACCGGGGGGCTGACGCCCCCCGCGTGCCGGTTTTTCTGACATTTTCCCAACAAACTCTCAATCCCGCTCCGGCACCGTGAACACCACGTCCCCTAGCCCGACGTTGCCGGCGGCGTCGCGGACGCGCAGGACCAGAACGTGCGTCCCCGGTTTGAGAGTATCGGTTGCAAAGTGAAACGTCTCGCGGCGGCTGTCGAAAAGTCGATCCGTTGGGAAAATCGGCGTCCATTTTTGGCCATTGACGGCGAAGGATGCTTCCGTCAGACGAACCAAGGCATGTTCCGCCTCGGCGGCGATGATGGCCTGTTGGCCGTCGATTTGCTGAACTCGCACTGTCACCGTGGGGGGCGTGTGAGCAACCACGAAGGGACCGGCCACGCGGGCACCGGTTAGCGCTTCTTCGGCGGGATTGTCCTTGCGGTCGCTGGCCACGATCTTGACATGATAATGACCCGATGGTGTCGTCGTAGTGTCCCATTCATATTCTTTTTTGACCACATCCTCCGCCAGCAGCACCCAATCTTGCCAGCCCGTCTTGCGAACGTACACGCTATAGGTCAAATCGTCCTCGTTGGCGTCGGTGGCGGTCCATTGGAATTTCAGCTTCTTGGGGTTGTCGAGATTGACCGCGTCCAGGTTCGGATAGTCGATCTGGGTGATTTCGGGAGCCTGGTTGGTGGTGCGATAGCGGATGGTCAAATCACGCAGCTCCGGCGTCACGGCGGGGTTAGTGGTGGTCAACGTCACGCGATATTGCAAGAAGCGAGCGGCGGGGGCGGCGACGATTGCTTGTCTGGGATCGGTCTGTTCCTCGGACCAATCACTCCAAGTCTCGTCTGGCTCCGGCAGGTTGCCGCCACGCGTGGCGATGGTGATGGCCGTCCCCGGCGGCGTGTGCCCCTGCCAGGTCAGCGCGCCCCATTGGCTGATGATGGCGGCGTCGAGCACTTCGGACACAACGCTGCCGCGCGACGTGTGACGGTCTGCGAGGACATAAAGCTTGCCCGGATCGCTGGCGCCGATGACGATGGACCCGTCGCGGCGCCGGCACAGCACTTGGACTTGGCCATGATTGAGACGGGCGATCTCGCTGGCTTCCTTGGTCCGTTCGTTCACTTCGTAGAGCTTGCCGTCCGTGCCGGTGCCGACATAGAATCGCCCTGGCTGGCGCAGCAAGCTGAGCACCAACGCTTTCTCCCGAAACACCTCACGCACGCTCCCATCCGGCGCGATGCGATAGAGCGAGTTCTCGCCCGTGTTGGGCCGAGCCGGCGCTGGGGCGGGACGGGGCTTGTCGGTGGCGGCCTCGGTCTTGTCCTTGGACGACGTGGCCGATTCCTCTTCGCCATCCGCGGTAGGGCGCGTCGCCGTCGCGACTGAGGTGGGCAGCGCGTTCGCCGAGCTGGATGAGGAGGTTCCGCTCGCCACGCTGCCGCTGGTCCCGGGCGCGGAACGGCTGGCAGGGGCGCTCGTTCCGGCATAGACGCCATCGTCGCTGACCAGCAAGCGCCGCACCTCGGCTTGGGGCGCGCTGTAGAGGACAAAGCCTTTCCCCTTGGCATCGATGCGATACACCAGCCCATCCTTGTCGGTGCCGGCGTAGAGCAAGCCGTCCGGTCCCTGGGCCAGACTCAGAATATGCCGCTGCTTGGTTTCATAAAAGACCCCTGCCCGACCTTGCGACAGCAGGCGGTAAATCCGGCCTTGAGGTCCCGTGCCCGCGTAGATGGTTTTGCCCTGGTCGGTTACTACCAGCGCCCAGATGTAGCTCTCCGGGCTGTCGTAGATGATTCGCGTGTTGCCGTCCGGCCCGATGCGCACGATCAAGCCGCTTGGCCCCGTGCCGGCGAAGACCGCCCCATCCGGCGCCAGGGCCAGGCAGAGTATCTGACTATCTTGACTATCCAGGGCCACGGAAACCTTCCCTTCTGGTGTCACTTTGAAGACTTTTCCTTCGTTGCCAGTGGCCACGAACAGATTGCCGGCGCGGTCTTCCACGATATCCCAGATATGCGCCGCCTCCAGCGCTACCAGCGGCCGGAGGTCGCGCGCCAAGCGCAAGGTTCCCTCATTGCTGACAACGGCTTGATGAAACTTACACTGGTCAAAGTGAGCGGGTTGGTGGTGATGCCAAACCTTGACCTTGGCGGCATAGACCGTGGCCGCCGACCAACTCACGGCAGTCAGTGTCACGAGGAAGGGAATCAGACGGCGCGCGGCGTGGTAGTGTCGTGTCATGAAAACTTCCTTTGATTTCAGAAGGCCGATTTTAGATTTCCGATTTCAAAATTCCGTTTAGCGTGCGAACCGTGGGCGAGCTTTTTCCTAATCCAGCGTTAGCAATTTCTTGTTCTTCGTCACGCGAAAGCGCGCCGATTCGGAACCTTGAAGGACGTAATCGGTAGGATGCCGGGATACCAAGGCGCCGCGCAGTGGTTGTGCTCCGGTGCGGCGGGAACTGCTGAGAATAGCCACCAAGCTAGGGGGCAGGTCGGGCAACGCCTGTTCGTCGAGGGCGACGCCGTCCGCTTGGGTGCGAACGCGCAGGACCAAGTTGGTGCGTTTAGCCGCGGTCTGCACGGCCAAGGACTCCAACAGCTGTTCCAGGTTGCGCGGCGTGCTCAGGTGGGGTTTGTCGAGCAATTCCAAGCGCGTATGCGTTTGATCGTCACAGATCAGGACGGTATAGCTGCCTTCGGGCAGGTCGTTGGGGAGTTTCAAGTGCAGCGGCACGCGCTGACGAACCCCCTTGTGCGGCCGAAGATAGACGTGGGCCCGCAAGATGTCACCGGGGGAATAAATTTCCGACGACAATTCGACGGCATCGATGTTCGCTGTCCGGCGGCCGGGATACACGGTGGTTTCGCACTCGATGCGCTCGATCCGCAAGGGCCGATAGCTGTTGTACTCCAAGGTGTTGACGATGTTGGCTACGTGGCTGTACAAGGCTTGCGGCGCTCGCCCGCCCGCGTAACTGGGGCCAGAGAACGTGTCCCGGATCATGATTGGTTTTTGACCGGCGATCTCGACGCGCGCGGTCAGTTCGGCGGTCATCTCCTCCGGCAGGTGCCCTTCCATGTCAACGGAGTTGGTCAAGACAGTGAAAACCAGCGCCGCCAGCAGGGCGGGTTGACGCACGATCTGAACGTTAAAGGTCTTGCTGGCGGCAGGATCGCGCGTCACCTTCATGCGCATGGGGAGCAAGTCCGGCTCGCGGTCGAGCCAACCGGCGATGCCCGTGCTGACATCGGCATTGATGACGCCAACCGTGCGCAGCGGCGACCCCATCTTGAAGCTGACGGTCTGCCGAGGGTAAACGGTGTGAATATAACCTGTCATCAAAGGGAAATCACAGGTCCCCAAGCTCAGGAACGGATGGCCCCAGCCATAAACGCGCTTCCCTTCGATGTGGGTGACGGTGCCGATGCCGGATAAATCGAAGTCCCCCGTTACCAGAGCGACGGCCAACGGCCCCCCCGGCTGCAAGGGAAGCTGGCGCGCCGCTTCGGCGACCAGGGCGCCGGCGCCGCCGCCTTGCACCGGCAGCAGGCCGCTATTCCCCCAGCGTTCGTGCAGCAAGCGCAGGCTGTGAGCGGTGAAACCCGTGGCCGCCACCGGTGTTCGCAAGGGCATCAGCCACATGCCGTCGGCGGTGGCGGCTTGGGGATTCTCGAAACGCGGCGACACCGTGACGGCGTCATAGCGCGCGCCGTCGATGAGCAGCGGTTGCCGCAAGCCCACGCGCCGCGGCGCGTCTTCTTGCTCCACTAGGTCCTGGCGCTCGTAGGCCTCGACATAGGCATGCATCTGGCTAAAGGGGGTCACGCCCGCGATTGGCTCCTTGCCGAACGCCCACGCATAGGCCACCGCTCCCAACAGCTTGCCATCGATGGACACGGGACTGCCGCTCATGCCAGCGATGACGCCGGTTTTCTCCAGCTCCAAACCAGATAGCCGGCACAGCACCAGGTCACGGCCGGGACTGACGTTTTTCAGCACGCCCAGCACTTCGGCTTGGAAGGTTTCAATGGTGGCCCCTTTGAGGACAGTTCGCCCGGTTCCTTTCATGCCGGGACGAATATCATCGACTTGCCAATAGGTTTCCGGCTTCGGCTCGGCCAAGGCCGCTGGCCGAATCATCAGGATGGCGAGCAGGGGCAGCAACCAACGCGCGGAAGTGAATAAGCTCATCCCCGTCCTCCTTGACGGCGAAAGGGCAGGATATTCGGGCCACGGTTCGTCCAGAACGGCGGCACGAAAACACGCGGGGCCAGAAGCCCCGAGAGAGGTTGTCGATTGAATGGCAGCCCTTGAGGGGGCGCCGGTCACATCCGGGAAAAACGGCCGCGGCGGAGCAGCGATTCGATCCTCCCCCTACTCCGTGGTGCCGACCCCGAAATATACTCGCAACGGCGGCCACGAAACAAGGGGAGTTGCCGCGCGATTACATCACGGATCAACCAGAAAACTCCAAGGAAGCAAGATGATTTTCCCACATTCCACGCTTGGAGCTTTCCCGACAAGCATTTACAATATGTCAAAATGTTCTAATTCGTGATTCTTTCCATCTGAGCCATCATGCCGCATCATTTACTGGTTTGCAAGGAGTTGGGAGAATTGTTGGGGGTGTTGGCTCATCCCCATCGCATCCGCATCGTGGAGGAGCTGCGTCACGGCGAGCGCGATGTCAATACCATGCAGGCCATCTTGGAAGTCAGTCATTCCAGCGTCTCGCAACATCTGGCCGTTTTGCGGGCGCATCGGATCGTGGCGGAGCGCCGCGAAGGCCGTCATGTGTTCTACCATCTCCGGCAACCAGACCTAGCCCGCTGGCTGATTGAAGGGACTCGGTTTCTGGAAGACGATCAAACACATTCGGAAACGATTCGCCAGGCCATCCAGATAGTTCGTGCCGAATGGCAAGAGGAATAAGAAACATCCAACCCGGCGAGTGAGGAGCGTTAGCTACCCGGTGAAGGGGACCATCGGTGCCTTTACTCCCTCGCTCGTGAACCCACCCACTGAAAACTGCGGAGGCCGCGATGCCTTCTCCCTTAGTGGGCGTCATCATGGGGTCTCAATCGGATTGGGAAACCATGATACATGCCGCGCAAACCCTGGAAGCCTTGACCGTGCCGCATGAAGTGCGCATCGTTTCGGCGCATCGCACGCCGGATTTGTTGTTTGAATACGCCGCCCAAGCGGAGCCGCGCGGTCTGGAAGTGATCATCGCTGGCGCCGGTGGGGCCGCCCATCTGCCCGGCATGACCGCCGCCAAGACGCTCCTGCCCGTGCTGGGAGTCCCCGTGCAGTCCAAGGCATTGCACGGTCTGGACTCCTTGTTGTCCATCGCGCAGATGCCGGCGGGGATCGCAGTGGGAACGCTGGCCATCGGTCGGGCTGGCGCCATCAACGCCGCCCTGTTGGCCGCCGCCATCTTGGCGAACAAGTATCCGGTCTATCGGGAAGCACTACGACGTTATCGGGACGAACAAACGGGACAGGTTCTCAATCATTCGGATCCACGGGAGAGTCCATGATTGTTGGCGTGTTAGGAGGTGGACAGCTTGGCCGCATGATGGCCTTGGCGGGGTATCCGTTGGGGCTGCGGTTTCGCTTCTTCGATCCAGACCCGGAGGCGCCCGCGGGTCAGCTGGCCGAGCTACACATCGGCGCTTTCGACGATCCGCAAGCGTTGCGGCGGTTCGCGGCGGATGTGGCCGTCGTCACCTATGAATTTGAGAACATCCCTGCTTTCCCTGTGCGCGAGCTGGCGAAAACTCTTCCCGTTTGGCCGCCGCCTGACGCGCTGGAGACGGCCCAAGATCGTCTCGCGGAGAAAGGGCTGTTTCGCGCTCTGGACATTCCCACTGCCCCTTTCGTGGCAGTAGGGAGTCGCGCCGACTTGGAAACCGCCGGGCGCCATTTGCCCTTTCCCCTGGTTCTCAAAACGCGGCGGCTCGGCTACGACGGCAAGGGGCAGTGGGTGCTACGCACGGCGGCGGACAGTGAACGGGTCGCGGCGATGGTGGACAAAACCCCCATGATCGTGGAGCGTTTTGTTTGCTTCGAGCGTGAGCTGTCCTGCATCGCGGTTCGCGGCATGGATGGCGCCACGGCGTTCTATCCGCTCATCGAAAATCATCATCAAGGGGGTATCTTGCGTCAATCGCTGGCCCCCGCCCCAGAATGCCCCGATGGGCTGCAACGGCAGGCGGAAGAGTATGTGGGCCGCATCCTGGACGCCCTCGATTACGTCGGCGTTCTGACCGTCGAATTCTTTCTGGATAATGGACAGTTAATCGCCAATGAAATGGCCCCCCGCGTTCATAATTCGGGACACTGGACCATCGAAGGGGCGGAGACCAGTCAGTTTGAAAACCATCTGCGCGCCATCCTGGGCTGGCCGTTGGGTTCCACGGCAGCGCGGGGGTACGCCGCCATGATCAACCTGATCGGCGCCTTGCCCGATCTCCCCACACTGTTGGCCGTTCCCGGAGTACATGCCCACCACTACGGCAAGGCCGCGCGCCCTGGCCGCAAGCTAGGGCATGTCACTCTCTGCTCCTCGCAATGGCAGGCTCTGCGCGAAAAGGTCGAGAATATTGCCACGCGAATCGTATTCCCATCGGTACGATGAGTAAAGTTGAGTCCGACGTCGATCTTGAACCTACGTCGCATCGTAATATCCATGTGGAAACACGGAACGGCTCTGGTGTTTCCGGCCGGCGGGGACTTTGCTTGACCTCTTTCGGAAAAACCTCTACCGTCAAGATCGGCGGCTCGAAATCCTCAGACTGCGTTTTCGTCCCCATTGCATTTTAGGACCGATGGCGCATGGACACGGAATCAGACCAATTCTCGGATGGCGGGACCGACAACAGGGAGCGGTCCTCAAGGCGCCGCGCCGCGCCCGATGAGGGAACGCTGGTCCGATGGCTGGATTACCTGTTGATGGGCGCGGTTCTGTTGCTGGCGTTTTTGTTGGCGTCGTTCCCGGCGCGTAATAGTGACATCTGGCTACATCTTGCCAGCGGCCGACTGCTGGCCGACGGTCGGTACACGTTCGGAGAGGACCCGTTCGCGTACACCACGCAAGGGGTGTATTGGGTCAATCATTCCTGGCTGTACGATGGGATCTTGTATGGTTTCTGCCGGTTGTTGGGTGGGCCGGAAGTGCCATTCACGGGTACCGTCTTGGTTGTCGGCAAAGCCTTGTTGGTGGCTCTGCTGGCTTGGCTCCTGCTCGCCATCCGCCGGCCGGGCAGCAGTGTCTGGCTGCCTTGTGTCGGCGTGGCGTTGGCGCTGCTGGCCATGAGTCCGCGGCTAACGTTGCAGCCGGTTTGCATATCTCTGTTCCTACTCGGACTGACGTTGTACTTGCTGCAACGCCCGCCAGTGGCGCCGATCAGTTGGTGGTGGTGGTGGTGTCACCGTTGGATGGGGGGGCGCTCGTGGGTGTGGCTGCCCGTGATCTGCGCCCTGTGGGCGAACCTGGACGAGTGGTTTTTTCTGGGACCAGTAACCATTGGTCTATTTTGGCTGGGACGGCTGGTTCCCCGGTGGCCATTTCGTCCTGATGCCGCCAAGCCTCAGCGCGAGGAACGGTCGCGTCTGGCCTGGATCGTGGGTATCTGCTTCGCGGCGACGCTGCTCAATCCGCATGGCTGGCACGTCTGGCAGGCACCCGTGGAATTATCTCTCTCTCCCTGGACGGCTACCCTGGCACGCGACCCGGACTTTCGTTTTCTCTTCCATTCCCCTTTCCGGTCGAATTTCCTGCAATCGCCGGGGGGCTTTCAATGGGCGGGACTGGCCTACTACCTGCTGTTGGGATTGGGAGCATTCTCCTTTCTACTCTCTGGCGCAGTGCTGTGGGGCAAGAAAGAGGGACAGGAGGTGTGGTGGCGCGTGCTGATCTGGGGTGCGTTTGCTAGTCTCAGCATGTCTCTCGAACGTACCATTCCCTTCTTTGCCGTAGTGGCAGGTCCCATCATGGTACTGAATTGGCAGGATGTGGTTCAGTGTTTGTGGGGGACGCGAGCCTCTGCATCACTCCAAAGCCGACAATGGGCACGAGCGGGCCGGTTTCTGACCCTGCTGGGGGGAATGGGGCTGCTGGTCCTGGCGTGGCCCGGCTGGCTGCACCCTTACGCGGATCATCCGGAGCGCAGCCGACGCGTGGCTTGGTCCTTGGAGATCGATCCCGCGTTGGTCCAGGCGGCCCGACAGATTCACGAATGGCGCGAACAGCGGATCATCCCGGAAACCGCGCGCAGCTTATGTCTGCAACCCAGCGTGGCCAATTATTTGACATGGTTTTGTCCCGGCGAGAAACATTTCCTGGATCATCGCTATCGTCTCTTCGCGGGGCGTGCCGACGATGTGGTCGAGATCGGACAAGCATTCTTCCGCCCGCGCGACTACCTGGCCGCCCGCGCGGACGATGAACACGGGTATTCCTGGAGTCCCTTGTTCGAGCAACATGGAATTACTTTCGTGATTTTCCACGCGCGGGATCCCGAGCGTTTACGGCCTGTCTTGGAGAATGTGCTGACTGACCCCGATCATTGGAGCTTGGCGTATCTGGATGGTCGAGTATGCATCGTGGGTTGGCAAGACCCTCGCCGCGCGCTCCGCTTGGAACCAGAAAAAGTGAAGGCTCTTACGCTGTTTGGCTGGCCATCCCTTGGTGGTCCAGTCAGCGGGGTAGGTTCATCGTGGCTCGCGCTGGATGCCATAACCGAAGGAAAGCCCCCCCCCCTGAACCTGCATCAATTGGCATTCGGATCACAGGTGGATTTGGCTCCGGGGCAAGGCCCTGGTCGGCCACCGCGTCTGCCGACTAGCTGGGACCTGTACCGTTCCGGGGTCCAACCGGCACCGCTGGCGAGTGATGAAGCCCGCATGTATCTCATCATTCACGAAATCCTCTGGCGCTACCAGCGGGAATCCGCGTTGCGAGCTTGGCAGGCCATGCAGAGCGCGGAAGCGGTCGCCTCTGTAGGCATGAATATACAAGATGGCACGCCGGCATGGGGGGTGATCGGACGCCAGACGATGAAAGACGCCCTGTTCTTGACATGGCACGAACATCAAACCTTTGGCCAAGCCGCTCTGCCGTTATTGGCCTTGCGGGCCGCGCGGCGGTCTCTCCGTTCCGACCCCGATCACGCCGCTTCGTATCTAGCGTTGGCGAATGCCTACAATGTGCTCCGTCAGGTTCAGGAAAGTCGGTGGGAGGGAGAAGTCATTTCGGGGTTGATGCCGCGGCAGCTCCTCCAGCGGTTGCCCGATTCCGCTTCGCATTCGCTGCTGCCCGATGAACCGTTTCCCATCCCGTTGTCCCCTTGGATCACGCGGCAAATCTCGCCGCGCCAACAGTTACGCCAAGGACAAGTTATCGGAGCGCTCCGCCTGTACACCCAGTTAGAACCCGACAGCGCACTGGCTCATCTCTTTCTGGCGGAACTGTTCCTGGAAATGAATTACTTTGACCTGGCTCTTGAACATTTCCGGCTAGGGGTCCCGCTACTCAAGGAAGCCGGACCGCTTCCGGGGCAGGACCCGCGCGAGCATCGCCAGCAACTCCATGACTACACCGAACGTCTATGGCAGTTGGAACAGGACGTGCGCGATTTGCAAAAAGTGTATATGCTGCGGGCATCGGCCCGTTCACGCCAGGACCGGGCGCTGCTGGCTTTCTATCCCTTTGGCTTGGTGGACGAATCCCTCACGAACTTGATGGAATTGGAGCCAGAGGAGGTCCACCCGCGCGAAATCGAATTGGTGGTCTATCTGCTGTTCACCTCTGGTCAACTCGATCAGATGCGGCGCTTTCTGGCGGGGGGGCCGCCTCTCGGCACCGATCCCCGTTATGACTACCATCAAGCGCTGCACCATGCCGCAGTGGGTGATTATGACTTGGCTCTCAAGCATCTGGCTATCCCATTGAAACAACTTGAGGAACTCCCCCGCACTCCCGACGACAGTTTCAGCGTATTGAAAAAGCATCACGCCGATCTGCTTACTTTGGCCGGAGTCATCGCTTTGGAAAAAGGGGACAACGACGAGGCCGCACGCTATTTTCAGCAAGCGCTGAGTCTGGAAATCGCGCCGCGCCGGTGGACGGCGCCGTTGACGGCGTTGGCCATCACGTCGCCGCTTACCTTGCCGATGGTACTCGACTGGTCGGGACGGGCCGCCTTGCCGCCATTTTTCCCGTCCCATCCCGTCGCGATCCGTTACTATCTGGAATTGCAACGTTATCAAGGGAAGTTAAGGTAGTGAACGAACAGTTGGCATACGCCCAGCCGCCACGCCGACGATTTCAAACAGCGGACATCTCGCATCTGAGCGCGGCTTCACGCGGCCAGACGCAAGGAAGAGAGAAAAGGCCGCGAGCTTGGGACAAGCGCCTGGGGGGTCCTGGCACTCACCGGCCGCTCACGGCCCATCCTTATTCTATCATAATTTTGGGGACGTCTGGCCGCACATTGCCCGACAATACTCCATTTCCCGTTTTTTCAACTCGAAGCGTGCAACGAAATGATTCATGACATAATGGAATGACTTTCAGGCCAGTCCTTCCAGAGTGGTTGGCGTCGGCATGGCCCACGGAGCTAACGTTACACGGAAGCCTGGCCCGGATGAACATGGACCACCATTTCCGTGATCAGCTGAGACCTATCCAGCCGTGGACCATTCATCCAAACAGACATTGGACGGTCTTTCAATGGATATACAGCAGCTCACGGGTGTTCAGTAGCACCCACATGAGGTCTTGCGTCGCTTGCGCGCGGTCGCTGTTGGCGGCGAAATGTTGCCGCATCAGCTCCATTTCTTGGGAGCGCGGCAGCCGGCACAGCACGCTGAGGTACACTTCCTCAATGAGTTGCTCATCGGTCAGCTGGGCACGGGCTAGTTGGGCGGCTCGGCCGTTGTTAGCGGCGATGCGGGTGGCTAGGCTCTTGCCATTGATCAGGTGCAATGCCTGAGTCATGCTGGCCTCGTCGGTGCGCTCGCAGGCGCAAGTCGATTCACCACGGGGCCGGCCAAATAGCTCCAGCATTTCCGCCGTCATGGCCCGATCCGGCAGCTGGCCGGCGCGCACGCCCCCCGCCGGCAGCGCCACCGATCCTTGCGAGCCGTAGCGTGCCCGGAAGTTCTCGCGGATGCCGGTGGCGTGGCTGACCGTATCAAACAGCTGTTCCGCCGACAGCCGGCGCGGCAGAGCGTGCGAGAAGTTGGTCAGGTCCTCGGCATTGCTGGGGTTGGTGCGCGTCGAAAGCTGGTACGTCCGCGAGTTGAGCATGGTCCGCAACAGGTGGCGGACATCATAATCCTGATCCACGAAATCCTTCGCCAAGGCATCGAGCAGCGGGGCGTTGACCGGCGGATTGCTGGAGCGAATATCATCCACCGGATCAATGATCCCTCGGCCAAAGAGATGGCTCCACAGGCGGTTGACCGTGGCCCGCGCGAAGAAGGGATTGTCCTTGCGGGTCATCCAGTCGGCCAAAACGGCGCGGGCGTCCTGGTCGCCGGTGACGGTGATCGATTCGGCGTCGAGATATTTGGGGGTCAACAGGGCGCCGGTGCCTGGATGACGAGCCTGGGCCACATTTTGATTACAGAAGATCACCTGATCGTCGCGGCGCGAGCCGGCTTTGCGGCCCACCTGGGAGAAAAACGCCGACATGCCGTAGTAATCATTTTGCACCCATTTCTCGAAGGGGTGGTCGTGACACTTGGCGCACATCAAGCGAATGCCAAGAAAGACCTGCACCGTCGCTTCCGAGGCGTCGTCGGCGTTGCCAAAGACCCGGTAAAAATTGGCCGGCGGATTCTCGGCACAGCTGCCATCCGCTGTGATGATCTCGCGTGCGAACTGGTCGAACGGTTGATTGGCGGCGATGCTATCGCGCAGCCAACGGTACAAGCCCCAGGTTCCCTTGTCGCGCATCAGGTCGAAGCGAATGCGGAGCAAGTCGGCCCATTTGCTGGCCCAAAATTCGGCATGTTCGGGCCGTTCCAACAGAGCGTCGATGACCTTGGCTCGCTTGGTCGGGCTGGTGTCGTTCAGAAAGGCGCGGATTTCCGCCGGCGTCGGCGGCAAGCCGATGACATCATAATATACCCGCCGCAAAAATTCCGCGTCGCTGCACAACTCCGACGGCAAAATTTCCATCGACTTTAGCTTGGCGTTGATGAGCCGGTCGATGTAATTATTCTCTGGCGGGTTGGTCCAAGCAAATCGCGGATCGTGTTGCAGCACCACCAAATTGCTGACTGCGACGAAGGCCCCGTAGCGAACCATGATGGCCGCCTCTCCCTTGTACGACAGCTCGACCAAGCCGGTCTCGTTCACGCGCGCGGATAGGTCGTTGTTCGAGCTATAGCGGGCGTCGCGCGTGACATCACGGACGCTGCCATCGCTGTAGCGCGCCAGCGCGAGCAGTTGCTGTTCCTGATTCGGCGCGGCGAAGGAGCGGAACGCAGGGAACACTTCCAGGCCGATGAGCTTCGGAGCCGTGGCGACATCGACCGTCCCCCCTTCGCGGATCCAGCGCTCGAAAAGTTGGGCATAGTCACTATCCTTGTCGAAGCGCTTGCCCCCTTCGTGCAGGGCTTGGCCAGTGGGCTTGAGGATCAACAAACTTTGCGCCGGATCGATGAAATTCAGGCGTCGGCCATCCGTGCCGCGCGTCAGCGTGCGATAATCGCCAGCCGGATCGTAGCCGAGCAGCGAAATCTTGAACCCCTGCTTGCCTGACGCCGCCCCGTGGCAGGCGCCGCTGTTGCAGCTTGCCTTGGCCAAGATCGGCATGATGTCGTTGGTGAAGCTCACCGGCCGCGGTTCCACGCTCTGGACGGTCACGGCCACCGTCACCGTCATGTCGCCGATGACCTGAAGAGTGGTTTCGCCATTCCCTTTGGGAGTGACGATGCCTCGTGCGTCCACGGCGGCGATGGCCGGGTCGCTGGAAACATAGCGCACCGCGCGTGTCAGGTCGCGGATCGAGCCGTCCGCCAGCTCGCCGCTGACCAGCAGCTGTTGCCGCGCGCCAGCGTGGCTCAAGATTACTTGGGCCGGTTCGACGCTCAGTTTGGCGGCCTTGGGCGGTGTCTCGGCTGCCAACGCGGACACGATGAACAACACACCCAGCATGATGCACGGGAAAGAAGCAGTGCGCGGCATGGGAACAGCACCTCTTGGCATGGTCGGCGGGTCGCAAGTAGGATAATCGGCCAACCTCGGCAGCACGGTCAGCCGGCAGGTTTGCATCGATTATAATGGGAAGGGAGTCACAATACGATAGGTTCTTCCATTTTTTCAAAGGGGTAGCCAAGGGATTGGATCCCTCGTTTCGCGCTGGCGATCAGCTGACGCGAAACGAGGAATCCACGATTGCCGATCCGCGGAACAGATAGTCCCAGGGGGTCTTAGCACTCCCCCCCACTCACTCAAATAGCCCTTCAATAACCTCCCCGTGCGGGATGAGCAGCACGGGTCGGCCGGTCGGGGTGTAGTATTCCTTCAGGTGATCCAAACCCAGGGCATGACAGATCGACGCGGCCAGATCATCAGGTTTGATGTTCGTGCCGCTGTCAGGTCCATGCCCTTTCTTGTCCGTGCCGCCGATGAGGTTGTTGCTCTTCACGCCACCGCCGGCCATGAGCGTCCACATGGCGCGTGGCCAGTGATCGCGACCGGCGTTGCGATTGATCGTCGGCGTCCGGCCAAATTCCCCCGTGCAGACCACCAGTGTGCGGCGCAACAGTCCCTTGGCGTCCAGCATCGCGATCAACGCCGGCAAGCCGGCATCGAGGCGCGGTAGCAATTTGTTCTTGAGATTATTGAAATTATCCAGGTGGGTGTCCCAGCCCTCGAAGTTGACCGTCACGAAACGGACGCCATGTTCCACCAACCGGCCCGCCAGCAACAGGCTCTGGCTAAATTCATCGGCGGCGAACAGCTTGGCGATGGCGGGGGATTCCTTGCTGACATCAAAGGCAGATTGGGCGCGGGGGGACACGATCATGGCTTGGGCCGCCTGCCCGAAGCGATCCAGGCCTTCGAGCAAGGCGTTCGACGCCTCGGCTTGGCGAAACTTCGTATCCAAATCGCGCAGCAGGGCCTCACGTTGTTTCACCTTGTTGATGGTCAGGCCATTGGTCAGGGTCAGACCGCGCACCTCGAACGGTTGGCCTGGCTTGGGCGTGTCAGCCGTTTTGAAGGAGGAATAGGCCACGCCAAGAAATCCCGGTCCCATCTCACTGCGTGGGATGGCCACGAACGACGGCAGATCGATGGGGCCAGGGCGTTCCTTGCTGGCCACGGCGCCCAATCCCGGATGCACCACCGCTGGCGACGGGCGATTGCCGGTGAAGATGTATTCATTGGCCTGCGGATGGGCGCCGGAGGTATGACGGATGCCGCGAATGAGGGTGAATCGGTCCAGCGCCTGTCCCAGTTTCGCCAGATGCTCGCACACGGGCACGCCGGGAATCTTGCTGGCGATGCGGCGGAATTCTCCTTGTTCTTCCACGGGGGCTTCCGGCTTCATATCCAATGTGTCGAGGTGAGCCGGTCCACCAGCCAGGTGAATGAAGATCACCGCATCAGCGCGGGGTTGGCGCGATGTGGCGGCGGCCAGGCGCAGATAATCGCTCAGGCTCCAACCGAGCAGACCCAGAAAGCCGACCCGCAACGCCTCGCGCCGAGTAGGGCCGTGGCAATATGATGTCATGGAATGGTTCCCCCCTTGACAGGATGGCCTAGCCACTTGTCAATGATTCGTGATGAATTCCTGGGTATTCAGTAACGCCCACAGCAAATCGCGCAAACCTTCCTTGAGGTCCTGAGCTTTTGTCAAGTGTTGAACACTTCGTCTCAGCTCTTGGTCATCCGGCAGCCGGCTGAGGGTACGCAGATAAGCCGCGCGCGCCAAGGCGGCGGGTTCGGCATCCGGTTTCACTTCCTGAAGCCAGCCATCCTTGCGGTCCAGCGCAGCCAGCAAATCCTGATCATTGCGCAGGAAGATGGCCTGCGCCAGCGACGGATCAGATTCACGCTCGCAATCGCAGTTGACTTGCCGCAACGGTTTGCCGAAGACGGCTAAGGCGAACTCCAAACTACGAAAACTGGCCGTCGCCTGAACGCCGATGCGCCGATTCGTGACATTCGTATGCACCTGGGCCAATTGTTTCTGGTCGGCCGTCGCTTGGTAGATGGCATCCACCGCGACCTCAGCGGGCAAGCGGCGCATCAGGGCGTGGCTGAAATTGCGTTCATCGCTTCGATTGCTGTCATTCGTCTGCCAACTTAGCTGATACGTTCGGCTGCTAGTGATCTCGCGGTGTAGCCACTTCATGTCGTAACCGCTTTTAATGAAGCCCTGAGACAAATACGCCAGCAGTTCGGGATTGCTGGGGGGATTGCCCAGGTGATGGTCGTCCGGCGGGTTGACGATCCCCTTGCCGAAATAATAGGCCCACACCCGATTGACGAAGGCGGGAGCAAAATAGGGATTGTCCGGCTGACGCAGCCAAGCCATCAGCGGCTGGCGCGGATCGGCAAGTTGGTCGGTATCGACTTCGGCGCCGCCGAGCAGCTTGGCCTTCAGCGCCGGCTTCTCCTTGCGCGGTGGGGCAGGCGCGGCAATGTACACTTCGCGCCATGGCGCTGGCTCTCCCGCGCGGGCCAACTGGAGGTATTTCCCGCGGCGCTTGGCGGCGATCTCCTTGATCGGCATACCCAGCGACTCCTGCAAGCGCTGATGAGCCGCTTCGGCGTCCGGGGCGATGCCGGTCTTGATGCGCTCAAAGAACATGGTGAACTGCTGGAAATCTTGCTGCGTCCAAACATCAAAAGGGTGTTTGTGGCATTGCGCGCAATCAAGCCGAACGCCCAGGAAGGCATAAGCGAAGTGGAGGGCTTTTTCCTCCGGCTGGCTGACATTACTGCGGTGCCAGTAGTGCGGCATGAAGGCCCGGTTGCCATAATCCTCCGGCGCTTGGGTCCGACAATAACTGCTCATCTCCCACGTGTAATCCTCGTAGCTCTGTCCCGGCTGCCGACTGCTGGCCAAGACGATCCCTTCGACAAGCCGGTCGTAACCGACATTATCTTGCACCCGTTTCTCGATCCAGCGCTGCCATTGCTGGCCAACCAGCGAGGCAAACTCGGTTCCACCCAAAAACGCCAGCGCATTGAGTCCGGTCTGATCGCACAGCTTGGTCGTCCACCACACGGCATAGGCGGGGCGTTCCAGCAATTCATCGATCTTCTTGTTCCGCTTGTTTGGGTCCTTGTCGGAAAGAAAAGCCAGCACCTCGTCGGGAGTTGGCAAAGTACCCGTGATGTCGATACTCACGCGGCGGAGGAATTCGGCATCGTCGCACAGCGGCGCGGGCACCACGCCAAGCTGACGCAGCTTGCCGGCCACCAGCTCGTCGATGCGATTCTGGGCCGGGAAAGCGAACTCTCGTTCCTTGGCCCCCGGCAACGGCACGAGCACCGGCACCGTGCGGACGCCGCCCCCGAACGTGGCGACCATGACGGTATCACCGGGGCGAAGCGCGGTGATCCGCCCGCTCTCGTCAATCGCTGCCGTGCTGTCGTCATTGCTGGTGAATTGCGTCAAGGCGGTGACATCTTCCGTGGTGCGGTCGGCGAAGTGGGCGACTACCCGCAGCCGGACCTGGCTCCCCTTCGCGGACAAGAGCACCTGCGCCGGTGTGATCTCCAGTCTTTCGACGGACGCTTCTTGCCCCGCTCGATACGGAGCACCAGCCGCGATCCAGTCGCGCAGCAAGCGATACGGCCAGCTGTCCACGGAGAAACGCTCTCCCCCTTTGTGAAAGCGAATGTTAGTGGCCTTGAGCAAGGCCAAACTTTCGTCCGGGTCGCGCGGGTCGAGCCGTTGTTCTTTCACTAGGCCGTCATGGTCCATTTGCGGATCGGAGCTGAACAGCGACAAGCGAAAGCCACCTTGTCCTTGAAACGAACCGTGACAGGCGCGATTGCTACATCCCAGCTTGCCGAGCAATGGTTGCACATGCCGCGTGAAACCGGGCACGCCCCCCGGACCATCCTTCGCCCAACGCTGTTCGGCAGCGAGTACTTCCTCGGCCCAGCTGGCGGACGAACCGAACACGAATAAACAGCCGGTGACTAGCCAGAGTCGGATCAACATGGTGCAATCTTCCCTACAAGGCGGGCCAGCGTGGCAGGCCTGAAAAAGGTAGGCAGCAAGCCAAGAGGCCAAGAAAGAATCATACAAATGGTGGGCGGGAAACGAACATTCCCCACATTATAATTGTTCCATGATCTCCGTCCAATTCTATAAACTTTATTTAATTGCACCGAAATTCACCTTTAAGATTTGGTATGCTCTGAATCAGCATGCGTGATTCGGACAGAGCGTGAGATATAATAAAGGTGTCTATTGTTCATCAGAAAGGGCCAGTATGACCAAACTCATTGTGGATGAAAATTTGCCGATGCGACTTCCACAGCTCCTTCAACCTGTGGAATTGTGCGACACCGAGGGCCGGGTATTGGGCCGCTACTTTCCGCATCTTGATCCGTCCCAGTTTAACCTGGAGCCACGGATCAACGCAGATGAGCTGCTCCGCCGCAAGATGTCCCATGAAAAAACCTACTCCACGGCTGAAGTCTTGAAGCACTTGGAGAACCTTTGATGTTCCAAATCGATTGGACACAGTCAGCCTTGGATGAACTGACCGTCCTTTGGCTAACAGGTGATTCACAGTTAAGACAGCTGATCACTGAAGCGACTCATCTAATCGATCAAGAATTGCAGGCCAATCCTCATGAGCAAGGAGAGTCTCGTGGCGGAGAAGAACGGATTTTCTTCGTTTATCCGCTGGGTGTACAATTCATTATCCTCCATCAACCTCCCAGCGTGCGCGTTCTTCACGTTTGGGACATTCGGCGGAACAAGTAGCATGAGAACGAACGTTCGACGGATAGACCATTCGGTGCTATTCGATGGATACTTCACTTGGACTCATTTCTTCCCAACAACCGCGCGTCGAACGGCAACGGCAACAAATCCGCCAAGCGCCAGCGGGCCGTCTCGTGCGTGAGATTGCCAAGGATCACTTCCAAATCCGAGCCGAACTCCCACAAGATTTGCCGGCAGGCGCCGCAGGGGGGAGTTGGGTCGGCGGTGTCGGCGACGATGGCGACGCGGCGAAAGTAGCGATGCCCATCCGACAGGGCCTTGAACATGGCCACGCGCTCGGCGCACAGGGTCAAGCCGTAGGTGGCATTCTCGATGTTGCAGCCAGTGATGATTTGTCCTTCGATTGTCTCCAGCGCCGCCCCAACCTGAAAATGGGAAAACGGGGCGACCGCGTGGCGCCGCGCAGCGCGGGCTTGGTTCAGCAGCTCCGCGATGGTGTTTTCCGGGGTCGATGACATGGTGGAATCCTCAAAGCCGTTCGTTGCCACGCTCACTTTCCGTACCATATCATAAAAGAGCAAAGACCGTGTGGTTTCCAACCATGAAACACCATTCAGGAGACCTACTCATGCGTGCGATGGCATTCGCGCAGCCGGGGGGCGTCGAGGTACTGCAATTGATGGATTTGCCCATTCCCACCCTCGACGATGACGAAGTGTTGGTGCAGGTCAAGGCGTGCGGGCTGAATCATCTGGACATCTGGGTGCGCAAGGGGCTGCCGATCCAGATTCCCATGCCGCACATCGGCGGTTGCGAAGCGACCGGCATTGTCTCGGATGTGGGCCGCAAGGTCACGCAGGTGAAGCCGGGGCAGCACGTGCTCATCGCGCCGGGGCAGGCCGATCCTTCTTCGGAATGGTGCAATCGCAATCTGGACAGCTGCGCCGACGATTACCACATCCACGGCTATCAGACCCAAGGAGGATTCGCGGAGTTCACCAAGGCCAAAGCCTGGGACGTGCTGCCGATCAGCACGGCGTGGTCGTTCGTCGAATGGGCCGCCGTGCCGCTGACCTTCGTGACCGCCTGGAACATGCTGCACCACAAGGCCCAGATTCAACCCAATGACACGGTGGTGATTATCGGCGCGTCAAGCGGCGTCGGCACAGCGGGTATTCAAATCGCCAAGGCGGCGCAAGCGCGGGTCTTCGCCGTGGCTGGCAGCGACGAGAAGTTGCGCAAGGCCGAGGAGCTGGGCGCCGATGTCCTGCTCAACTATAACACGCACGACATCGGCAAGGAGGTCCGCCGTCAGACGGATGGCAAAGGAGCGGACATCGTCTTCGAGCACGTCGGAGCGGCGATTTGGGCGCAAGCCTTGAAGTGCCTGGGGAAGAATGGTCGGCTCGTGACCTGCGGCGCCACCACCGGCAGCAAGGTGGAAATCGACCTGCGTTTCTTCTTCACCCAACAACACGCCATCTTGGGGGCTTACATGGGCAGCCGCCACGAGCTGAAGCAATGTCTGCGCCTGATCGAGCAGCGCGTCTTCCGTCCGGTGGTGGATTCGGTCTTCCCCCTGGAGAAACTGGCCGAGGCTCAACACCGCATGGAGAGCCGGGAAATGTTCGGCAAGATCGTCATCACGCCGTGAGGGAACGGACATGATCGAGCTAAATCTGGGACCCACCTTCCGCCATCTGCCGTACACGATTCGGCTCTACGATGTCACCGAGGAGATGTTCGACGAGATCGTCGATGAGGACACCAAAGCAGAGTATATCGACGGGGTGATGATCGTGCATTCGCCAGCCTCTTTGCGACATGATTACGTCTCTGGGTTCATCCGTTCGCTTCTCAACGATTATGCCGAGGCTCATGACTTGGGGGTTGTTTTTGGACCGGATGCGCTGGTTCGTCTGCGGACGGGGCGGCGTTTCGCGCCGGATGCGTTCTTCGTGCCGCGCGATCAAGTTGCCATACCCCTGCCCAAACAATACCACGGCGTTCCCGCCCTCGTCGTAGAGGTGTTGTCGTCGTCGAATCGTGAGGAGGATCTTCATGATAAGCGACCCGCCTATCATGAAGCAGGGGTCAACGAAATCTGGATCGTGGATTTGGAGGAACAGGTGGTCCTGGTCGATTACCGCCAGAAGAAGGGCTACAAGAAATCAAGGCATTCCTCGGGGAAAGTCCTCTCCAAAATCATCCCTGATTTCTGGCTCGATACCGACTGGTTGTGGTCCGAACCGCTGCCGAAGCGTTTGCCTTGTCTTCAACAAATCTTACGGAGCGCGAAGCCGTGATTTATGATTATCGCCTGTCATATTTGGCATGGTCTCCGGCAACGTCCCACGGTATTTGGACAACGAAGGGAACACGCACATGCTCGAACTGAACCTTGGCCCCACCTTCCGCCATCTGCCGTACACCATTCGGCTCTACGATGTCACCGAGGAGATGTTCGACGAGATCGTCGATGAGGACACCAAAGCAGAGTATATCGACGGGGTGATGATCGTGCATTCGCCAGCCTCTTTGCGACATGATTACGTCTCTGGGTTCATCCGTTCGCTTCTCAACGATTATGCCGAGGCTCATGACTTGGGGGTTGTTTTTGGACCGGATGCGCTGGTTCGTCTGCGGACGGGGCGGCGTTTCGCGCCGGATGCGTTCTTCGTGCCGCGCGATCAAGTTGCCATACCCCTGCCCAAACAATACCACGGCGTTCCCGCCCTCGTCGTAGAGGTGTTGTCGTCGTCGAATCGTGAGGAGGATCTTCATGATAAGCGACCCGCCTATCATGAAGCAGGGGTCAACGAAATCTGGATCGTGGATTTGGAGGAACAGGTGGTCCTGGTCGATTACCGCCAGAAGAAGGGCTACAAGAAATCAAGGCATTCCTCGGGGAAAGTCCTCTCCAAAATCATCCCTGATTTCTGGCTCGATACCGACTGGTTGTGGTCCGAACCGCTGCCGAAGCGTTTGCCTTGTCTTCAACAAATCTTACGGAGCGCGAAGCCGTGATTTATGATTATCGCCTGTCATATTTGGCATGGTCTCCGGCAACGTCCCACGGTATTTGGACAACGAAGGGAACACGCACATGCTCGAACTGAACCTTGGCCCCAGCTTCCGCCATCTGCCGTACACCATTCGGCTCTACGATGTCACCGAGGAGATGTTCGACGAGATCGTCGATGAGGACACCAAAGCAGAGTATATCGACGGGGTGATGATCGTGCATTCGCCAGCTTCGTTCAGGCATGATGATGTCAGCGGTCTGCTGCGATTCCTGATGCGTGGGTTCGCTTCGTCGCATCAGCTCGGCAAGGTGTTGGGACCGGATTCGTTGGTGCGCCTGCCGGATAGCAGCAAGTACGCCCCCGATATTTTCTTCGTGCCCGCAGCGGATGTGCCCATTCCGTCCCCCAAGGTGTTCGATGGGGTGCCGGCTTTGATTGTCGAAGTGTTGTCTCCGTCTAATCACGATGAGGACCTGGAGATCAAACGGCCACGCTATCGCGCTGCCGGCGTGGCGGAAATCTGGTTTGTCGATCCCGATAGTGGGGAAACGATCGTGGACCGCAAGCGGGGCAAGCGACATGTAACCAAAACGACCAAACGCGGCAAAGTGACCTCGTCCGTGCTGCCGGGCTTCTGGTTCGAGACGGCTTGGTTGGCCCAGGAGCCGTTGCCCAATGAGATGAGCTGCCTTCGGCAAATTTTGGACGACGGGACCGACGAGTGACATTCGCTGTTCTTTGCATTGTTTTGTGTGTTTCCGGTGGTGAAAAAGTTCCCGCCAACGTGGGGGGGGGCTGGCGTTGGGCCGCCCCCCGCGGCGCGGCTTCGTCGGCCTCGCTGGCTGCCAAGGCAGGGAGCAACATGGCGACATGAATCAACAACCACAGGGCCAACGACTGGCCCCAGAGCGTGAGCCAACGGCGGGGATTCCTCATCGGATCATCCCTGCCAACACATCGATAACAAGACGATCACCTGGCCAATAGGGATGGTCGTTGTATGCAGTGTATCATTCCCTTGATCATGGTCGCCTCCCCTTCTCCTTGTTGCCGAAACAGAAGCACGAATTCGAGCGTCTAGCACGCGGGCGGCATCCGTTCAGCATATCCTCATGGAGAAGTCATGAATAGCGCCCTACAATTGACCTTGCGGACATTGAGCCGATTCAGGAACGTAGCCAGGGTGTCCAGAACGGCGCCCGACCATCCACCACAGAGACCCGCCCCATGAAGATCGACCTGCCCGATTCGTGGAAGCTCGTGCTGCGTGAGGAGATCAGCAAGCCTTACTTTCAACAGCTGCGAACCTTCGTTGATGCGGAACGCGGCCGACACACGGTCTATCCACCCGAAGACGAGGTATTTTCGGCCTTTTGCCTCACTTCTTTGGATCGGGTCAACGTGCTGCTTCTGGGGCAAGACCCCTATCCCGGCCCCCAGCAGGCGCATGGTCTGTGCTTCTCGGTGCGCCCCGGCGTGAGGATTCCCCCTTCGTTGGTCAACATTTTCAAGGAGTTGCGTGACGACTTGGGTTGTGCCGTGCCCAACAACGGCTACCTGGCGCCGTGGGCGGAACAGGGGGTCTTGCTGCTCAATGCCGTGCTGACGGTGCGCGCCGGCACGCCGAACTCGCACAAGAACCAAGGGTGGGAAAAATTCACCGACGCCGTGATTGCCGCACTCAACGCGAAAACCGCTGGCATGGTGTTCGTGCTCTGGGGGAACCACGCTCAGAAAAAAATCCCTCTGATCGACCAGAGCCGGCATGTCATCGTCCAAGCAGCGCATCCATCCCCTCTGTCCGCTCAGAATGGCTTCATTGGCAGCAAGCCATTCTCGGCCATCAATGCCGCCTTGGCGCGGGCCGGCAAGCCGCCCATTCACTGGCAACTACCCAACATTTGAGAAACGCCGGCCGCCGGAGGCGCCCTCTCGACGACAACAACCGCATCGCTTACAATTATTCATCAGATTCCCTCACCTATCCCCCTAGTCGTGGCGCGAAGGCCGCCCATTCCCCGACGACCCCAGCCAGAGGCACAACAATGACCATTGAAATTTTTGACTTGGTCAAGGAGCGGGAAGTGTGCCAACTTCCCGGCTACCACGGCAAGGTCTATTCCATCGCCTTTTCTCCCGACAATCAGACCTTGGCCGCCGGCGGGGAAGATGGCAATGTACGGCTCTGGAACATCGACAACAGCCGGTTGAAAACGGTATTGACGGGGCATGAAGGGGGAGTGCTGGCGGTGGCATTCTCCCCCGATGGCGAGTTGTTAGCCACCGGCAGCGAAGATCGGACATGGCGGCTGTGGGGAGTTCAGCAGGGGGCCGACCTGGGGACCTTATGGGGACATGAGGATGAAGTGGTGTCCCTGGCTTTTTCCCCCGATGGGACCCTGTTGGCTTCGGGGAGCGAGGACCAAACGATTCGCTTGTGGGACACCGTGACCGGCCAGGAAACGTGCTCATTGCGGGGACACCAGGGGCGTGTCGAGTCTCTGGCTTTTTCCCCGGATGGGCGGACCCTGGCTTCGGGAAGCTGGGATTGGTCAGTGCGCCTGTGGGACGTGGCCAGCGGCAAGCTCAACCGGCTGTTGACGGGGCACACGGGGGCGGTGCATCAGTTGGCTTTTGCCCCCGACGGCCAAACGCTGGCTTCGTGCGGCGGCGACCGGACCATCCGCTTGTGGAATTTGTCATCGGTCCATCGCTCCTTGCCGTGTATCGAGCAACATAACGGCGTGGTGTTTTCCCTGGCCTTCGCCCCGGATGGCCGGACGCTGGTTTCCGGCAGCGAGGACCGCACGAGCCGGCGCTGGGACACGACCACCGGACAGGAACTCCGCTTGCTCTACGAGTCGCCGGGGTTGATTTCGTTGATTGCCTTCTCCCCCACCGCCACGTTGCAAGTATCGGTGACGAGCGGCGGATCATCTCTGTTCATTCGCAAGACCATGAACAAACTCGGTGAAACGGGCCGCGTACGCTCCACCCCCACGACCTACCTGGACAAGCTGTGGACTGATTTGGCCGAAGTGGACGATACGCGGGCTGCCAGTGTGATCCGCACTTTAACCACGGCCCCCAGTGCCCTCCCCTTTTTGCAAACGCACTTGCAGCCGGCGGCCGCCGTCTCTGTGGACCAGTGTGCGAACTGGCTCCGCGACCTGCGCGCGGGCCGTTTACGAGAACGCCGGCAAGCCTATGTCTCTTTTTTGCGTTGGGGAGACCAGACCCAGACATGGCTGACGGAGCAATTGGCCGTGGAAGCGAATCCCGCGACGCGAACCCTTCTACAAACCATTCTGGACCAACTCCAGCGCCGGAGCGTCTCACGAGATGAACGCCGAACCATCCGCGCCGTGCAAGCGCTGCTGCGCATGGGGACGGTGGAAGCCCGCCAACTGCTGGACAAACTGGCCCAAGGCGCCTCCGAAGCCGCCTTGACCCGCGCCGCCCAAACCGCGCTGGAGCAATGGTCAGCCGCCGCTGGCACGTCGAATTGAAGTTACGAGGGAACTTTGACAAGCGGAGAATGTTCCGAACGAACTTCGTAATTTCGTTACTACTATGATTCAGCGTTTCGCGCACGCGACAGCCCACACGAATCGATGAATCCACCTGCCTCATCAGGAAGTGATGCACAGACGATCCTAAGAATGGCTAGCGGAGCCAAGCTACGCCGACTCCGTGCGCCGATCAACGCCGTGTCAGAATGGTTGGTCTTCCGCGACGTGGATCATCTTCATCCGGTCCTCAAGGGACCGGCTTGGGCAAAACTTCGTCATATCACATCTCCATGAATTCCGCGTACTCCGCCTTGAAGGCGTCAATCCCTTTGCGCCAGGCCCAGACATCGAGGCCGATGGACAGCATCCGGCAGCCGAGATCGACGCAGCGGCGGGCGTAGGCGGGAGTGGTGGGGAGGATGGCCCAATGGGTGCCGTGGCGGCGACAGGCGGCAGACACGCGCTCCAGGGCTTGCCACACTTCGGGATGGTCCCATTGAGCGGGGATGCCCATCGATTGCGTCAGGTCGGCGGGGCCGACGAAAAGGACGTCCACGTCGGGAATGGCAGCAATTTGTTCGACTTCCGCCACCGCTTGGATGTGCTCGATCTGGATGGCGACGAAGCTATCGGCGTTGGCTTGGGTCAGGAACTCGTGCAGCGGCATCAGGCCGTACTTGGCCTCGGCGCCGCTGGCGTTGATGCCGCGTTGGCCGCGCGGATGGAATTTGGCCCAGCTCATGATCTCGGCGGCTTGGGCGGCGCCACGGACCTGGGCGGCCATGATGCCGTTGGCCCCCGCCTCCAGCGGCCGCATCACCGTGGCGTAATCGGTGGCCGTCAAACGCACGAAACTGTCCAGGCCATGCGCCCGCGCTGCCAAGGCCGCCTCTTCGATCTGCCCGATGGTCAAGCCGGCGTGCTCCTGATCCAGCCAGACCGCGTCAAAGCCGCCGATCAAGCCGATCAGGCGGATCAGTTTCGGATGGCATAATTGCCCCATTCCGAAGACACGCACGAGCTTATCCTGAGCCAGCAATTCCTTCAAACGGCACGACATGAGATAATCCTTTGTTGGTAATGGTATCTTGACCAAGCGGCCACACGTAAGAGAGCTTACGGACGTTGTACATAGTTTTCGTGCCAGGAGCGACAAGGAAAGCCACCCAGCTCGCCCGATTTTTTTCAGCGGTCTTCACCGCCTAGGAACGAAGGGGTGAAGTGGTGGTTGTTGGTCACGCCTTCGACGACGACGGAGCCAGTAACAGTGCTGCCGGATTTTGCAAATGGCGGATGAGGGCGTTGCCGAAGGCGGCGCCGACGGCGCCGTCGAGAACGCGGTGATCGAAGGAAAAGGACAAATAGACGATGTCGGCGGGGCGGAGGTTGCCGGTGCTGTCATAAACAGGTCGCTTGACGACTTTGCCGATGCCCAAAATGCCGACTTCGGGATGATGAATGATCGGCGTCGAGATCAGGCCGCCGATGTTGCCGACCGAGGTGATGGTGAACGTGCCGCCGCGCAAGTCGTCGAGCTTGGCCTTTCCCAAGCGGGCGTCATAGCTGAGGCGTTCGATGTCACGGGCGATATGGGCCAAGTCTTTGTGGTCGGCGTCGTGGACCACCGGCACGATCAACCCGCCCGGCGTGGCTACCGCGACACCGATATGATACTTATCGTGCAGCACGATGTCGCCGGCTTGCTCGTCGAGAGAGGCGTTGACCAAGGGAACTTCCTTTAGCGCCAACGCCGCCGCCTTGACGAAGAAAGCCAGGTAGGTCAATTTCACTCCCTGTTGGGCAAACGGTTCCCGCAGCGCGTCGCGCAGCTTGACCAATTCCGTGACATCGCATTCATCCACATACGAATAATGGGGAATGGCGTGCTTGGCGTGCACCATCATCTCGGCGATCTTGCGGCGCAGGCCGATCAGCTTGACGCGCGTGCCGGGGGTGCCGTAATCGACGAACGACTTCGGTGCCGCCTGGGGTTCGCCGCGCTTCGCCTGGACGTGGGCGGACAGATCATCCATCAAGATGCGTCCCTGGGGCCCGCTGCCAGGAACTTGGGACAAGTCGATGCCCAACTTCCGCGCCAGCAAGCGGACCGATGGCGCTGCCTTGACCGGCACGCGCGGCGCCGGCCCATTGGGGCTGGCTGATTTCGAGGTCGCGGTCCGCGCCGGCGTGGGAATCGTCTCCTTTTTGGCAGTCACGGCCTGCTTCACTTCTTGCGGTGATTCGGGTTTTACCTGGCCGGCGGGGGTGTAGCTCATGACCACTTGGCCGACTTGGATGGTATCCCCCGGTTCGGCGTGTAAGCCGGTGATGGTGCCGGCGAACGCCGCGGGGACTTCCATCGTGGCCTTGTCGGTCATCACTTCCATCAGGTTCTGGCCATGACGCACCGTGTCGCCGACCTGGACATGCCAAGCGACCAGCTCCGCCTCATAGACCCCTTCGCCCAATTCTGGCACGCGAAAGTCCATGATGTGGGTTCCTTTATGAGATTAGCGACGCTTCGGAGAAGCGTTCGGATTCCCAAACGCTCCCGCGAAGCGTCGCTAAACAACTAATTTCTCACGTCGCTTCCGTCGCCAGTTGCCGCATGGCATCGCGGATGCTCGGCAACTGGGGGACGGTGTTTTGTTCATAGACCTGATTCAAACCGATGCCGGGGACGTGCTTACCTTGCAGCACGCGCGGCCGGGCGATCAGGTCGTAGAAATGTTCGTCAATGACCCGGCGCAGCAAATGTTCGCCGAAGTTGGTCACTTCGGTGTCTTCGTTGACGAACAACACCCGGCCGGTTTTCAACACGCTGTCGCTGATGGCTCGCCAATCGTAGGGGAAGATGCTGCGCAAGTCGATGACATCGAAGGTTAAACCGGAGTCGGCCAATTCGTCGGCAGCTTTGACGCACAGCGGCAACGTGCGGCCATAGCTGACGACGGTGGCGTGGTCCCCTTCGCGGACCAGGGACGCTTTCCCCAGCGGCACGAAGTATTCCTCCAAGGGGGGCCAGCGCGGTTGCCACTTACTGCGGTCGCCGACGGGAGCGTCGATCATCTCTTTGAGCAAGTTGTCATCCGCCGGCTCTCCCGGAATGAGCCGGTCGCCGCGCACGCGCAACAGCGCCTTGGGCAAGAGCACCATCACCGGGTTGGGATCGGCAATCGCGGACAGCATCAAGCCATAGGCATCCAGTGAATTGCTGGGCATGACGATCTTCCAGCCGGCCAAACGGCTGGCCCAACTCTCGAACGAGTGCGAATGGTACAAGCTGCCGCGAATGCCAGAACCACTCGGCGTCATGAGCACGATAGGCATAGGATAGTTCCCCGCCCCTGCCCAGCGCTGATTGCCGGCCACTTTGAGCAAATCGATGGTGTTGAAGCTATAATCACAGAATTGAAACTCCGCCACCGGCCGCCCGCCGGCGTAGGCAATCCCCATCGCCATGCCGATGATGCCGCGTTCATCGAGCGGCGAGTTCCACGCCGTCTTCAATCCCTGCGTGGCCGTGAACACTCCCCCCAACGGCGGCCCGACATCCTCGCCGAAAATGTCGGTGACACCGAGATGTTCCTCGCCATAGTGGAGAGCCATGCGAACGGCTTGTACGAGAGTGGCCATGGGAATTAAAAGTTAAAAATTAAAAGTTATTTGAGTGACTTGTTGCGCGTGGTGCGGGTGATGGCGCCCAAAATTTTACATATCTCAAGACACTCTGTTGTTAAATTATTTAACAGAGCAGGGTCGATTAGTGGGATTCTTGAATCAAGCGCAACCAATAGTGTGTCTCGCGGGCTTCTTTCAGGGCGATGGCCAATTTGGCGATGAAATCCCGCCGGCTCTGAGCGGCTTGAGCTTCCTCCATATTCGCGCCGATAGACGTACCCGAGCGCAACACTTGATTGGACAACGTCCGTTTGATTCCTGGTCGTTCACTCAGTTTATGACACAATCGAACAATACGCAGAGCGAACGCAAACTCCTAGCTGTAATATCAGGCTGTCCCCCCGCTGCCCCCATGCCGCACTCCCTCATCAAAACCTATTCTGACTTTTAATTTTGAACTTTTAATTTTTAATTGATCATTCTCCCGGCAGCCCCGTGTAATCCTCCGGGTACACAACATCGACTTGGCTGGGGGCGTAGGTGAAACGTTCGATGTCGGCGGGGGTGGGGCGAGGCTCGCGCAGGGCTTGTTGCAGGGCTTCTTCGGCCTCAGTCGTGGCGTCGTCGTGAATTTGCTGGGCGGTGGCTTCGTCCAAGGCATCGGCATTGATCAGTTTGTTTTGGAACAACTCGATGCAATCGGGTTCGTTTTTCACGCGCAGAGCGCCGGAAGAAGACGAATGACCATAAAGCCGTGATACCATCGCTTCCAGCAGGAACGGGCGGCGCTGCGTGCGGCAATAGGTCATGGCCCGGCGAATGGCGTGCCAGCTGGCGATGGGGTCGTTGCCATCGACGACCTCGCCAGGAATGCCGTGTGCCTGGCCCCGGTCGATGATGTGCTGCTCACTATGCATCGAGGAACACGACGTGGAAATGCCCCAACCGTTGTTCATCACGATCATGAGCACCGGCACTTCTCGGCCCGGAATCGTGCTCCAGATCATGCACGAGGCGAAATCCCCTTCGGCGGTGCCGGCGTCGCCGCCGCAGACGATGGTGATGCCGTCGCCGCCGTGGCGTTTCTGCACCCACGCCGTGCCGGGGGCCATCACGTATTGAATCTCGATCACCGATGTCACCGGAACGACATTCCAGACTCGCTTGGCATAATGGCCAGAGAAATTCCGGCCCAGCGAATTGGGGTCAGTCCACGTCATGGCCATTTGCCGAATGCCGTCGATCAGCGGCATGCCCATGGCCACCATCGTGGCACTGTTGCGGTAGTGTAAGTGCAAGTAATCGTAAGCGGGGCCTTCTCCCTTTTTGACTTGCAAGCCCAAACAGGCGTTAAACGCTTCTTCCCCCGGCCCGCCAATCCAGAAATACCCTTCGCCGGATTTGCTCATCTTGATCATTCGCTCTTCCATCGCCCGCGCGCGGACCATGACGCGGAAGATGTCTAAGCAAAGATGGATCGGCAAGGACTCGGCGCCGCTGAAAATTTCCGTCGGGGCCATGGCTAAGCCAGTTCCACGCTGCCTGTTGTTTCTTGGCATGGTTCGTCCTCCGCGATACGCCGTTGGTGATGCCGACCACGGGGAAAGGGGGCGCGGGCATTCCCAGCGGCGGCGGAGAGGAGTGGATCACCCATTCGGTCCGACCTTCCTGGCCTGCTCATGGACTATTTACATTATTAGGAGTCGCGGCGTTTTGGCAAAGGTCAATTGATCGTCGGTTCTTGCCAAGGACCGTGTTTTTCCTGGATCACCAATCACCCTCACCTTGCCCTTCTTGCCGCATCTAGTGTGGCACGAAGGTGGTGGTTCGCGCGGGCTGGCGTCTGGCCGCGCGCGCCTGTGTTGCCCCGATATAGGCGCTTCGCAACCCTATTTCTCGTCCAGCCGTCATGATCCCAACTCCGCGTGGCTGGGTGACGGCAAGATGAGTCGTGTTCCGCGCGGCTTGCCGTCGAAATATACGATGAGAAGGAAGCTAGCCACCACGGAAGGAGCCGAGAACGTGAACACCAAGGTTTGGCTGGGCGTCTGGGTGGGATTGTTGCTGTGGGCCGTGTTGCCAGCAGCAGCACCAGCGCAGTTGCTGCGCGGTTGGCGCTATCGGCATGCGCAGAAAATCTTGCATGGCTGCGTGGTCGATCACACCGATCACAACGACGGCGATTATCGCATCTGGTCGCCGACGCTGTGTCAGAAACGCAGTTTGTATGTGTATCTTCCTCCTGGCTATGATCCCTGCCAGCAATATCCGCTGATTGTCTGGCTGCACGGCTTCATGGAGAATGAGCGGGCCTTTCCCGACCGGGTGCTGCCGCCGCTCGACCAGGCCATCGTCGAAGGCCGGATGCCTCCCGCCATCATCGCCGCTCCCAGCGGCGCCATTCCCGGCCGCCCCGGCAGTATGTTTCTCAACACCAATTATGGCCGCTACGAAGATTACGTCGTTCACGACATCATGGAGTTTTTGTTCCAGCATTATCCCATTCGCCCCGAACGGGAAGCGCATGTGCTCATGGGCTTGTCCAGCGGCGCTTGGGCCGCTTACTGCATCGCCATCCGCCACCGCGACTTGTTCGGCAACGTGGTTGGCATTCTGCCGCCGCTCAATCCGCTGTATCTCGACTGCCACTGCCGTTATCGCAACCGCGATTTCGACCCGTGCTGCTGGGCGCAACGCACCGAGCTGCGCCGCCGCTTCGAGCTGGTCGGCATCTACTACGGTTTGCCCATCACCTTTTATCGCCAGTTCGCGCCCTATTGGGGTTGGGGTGACAAAGGATTGGCACGAGTCAGCGACGAAACCGCTCTCTACCTGCTGGATCGCCATGACGTGCAACCCGGCGAGCTGAACATGCTGGCCGCCTACATTCGCCAAGACAACTTGAACGTCGATGCCCAGGTGGAGAGCTTCTTGTACTACGCCCGCTGCTGCAAGGGGTTGTGCGTTGATGTGATCTATCGCCTCAAGGGGGGCGGTCACAACATCAGGACCGGCTTGCAATTTCTACCGAAAATCGCCGACTGGATCGGCCTCCAGCTGGCCCCGTTCCATCCACATCATTGCGGAACGGAAGAAGAACGAACGGGCGCTATGATTCAATCGGATGATTCAAGTCCTTGATGGGAACGTTTCTACCGAGCACGCAGCGCGAGCAAGCGCGGCACTTGGCACTTGCTCGCGCTGCATGCTCCTGGGATTTGCAGGTCGTTTGGCTGAGGCCGTTTTTCGGTTCCCTTCCGCCGTTGCACACGCTACGATCAAGCAACCATCATGACTCTCGACAAAGGAGAAATCGGATGAACCGCTTGGTTGTGTTTGTGAACGTGCTTACCGTGAGTATGTTGGCCGGGCCACTGCTGGCCGAGGAGCCGGTGAAGAAGACGGCCACGGCACGTGGCGAGAAGATGCTGGACGAGTATCTCCGCATTCAGACCCGGCAAATCGCCGATGCCTGCTTGGCCGGCATCGACAGCAAGGAGCAGTGGGAAAAGATGCGGCCGGAGCTGCGCCGGCAATTCCTGGAGATGATGGGCTTGTGGCCCTTGCCGGAACGCGGCGACTTGAAGCCAGTTATCACCGGGCAGGTCGAGGCCGACAAGCACATCATTGAAAAGATTCATTTCCAATCGCTGCCGGGTTTGTACGTGACCGGCAACTTGTATCTGCCCAAGAATGTGACTAAGCCTTGTCCCACGATCTTGTATGTCTGCGGCCACGGCAATACGGTGGTCGGTGGCGTGTCGTATGGCAGCAAGGTGAATTATCAGCACCATCCCGCCTGGTTTGCCGAGAATGGCTATGTGTGTCTCATCCTGGACACGTTGCAGCTCGGCGAGATTCAGGGGACGCACCACGGCACGCACAACCGCGGCATGTGGTGGTGGCAAACGCGCGGCTACACGCCCGCCGGCATTGAATGTTGGAACGCCATGCGCGCCCTGGATTACCTGGAGACGCGCAAGGAAGTCGATGCCCAGCGTTTCGGCGTAACGGGGCGCTCCGGCGGCGGGGCGACCAGCTGGTGGGTGTCGGCGGCGGATGATCGCATTCAGTGCATGGTGCCGGTGGCTGGCATCGCTGATTTGTGGGCGCATGTCGTGCAAGGGGAAGCGGCCCGATTTAACAGAGGGGTCATCAACGGTCATTGCGACTGCATGTATATGGTCAATACCTATCGCTGGGATTTTCCGCTGGTGGTCGCCTTGTGTGCCCCGCGTCCACTTTTGCTTGGCAACAGCGACGCGGACGCCATCTTTCCGGTGCCGGGCTATCGTCGCATCGCTGACAAGGTGCGGAAAATTTACGATCTGTATGGCGCCGGCGACAAATTCGCTTTGCTGGAAACCAAAGGCCCACACGTGGACACACCCGAATTGCGCAAGGGGGCGTTCGAGTGGTTCCAGCGCTGGCTCAAGAATGACACCAATCCGATCACGGAAGGAGAGAGCAAACGGCTCGATCCCGCCCAACTGAAAGTATTTGACCGCTTGCCCGAAGACCAGTTGAACACCACGATTCACGAACACCTCATCCAGCCGAAAAAGACGGACCTGCCCGCTGACGCCGAGACGGCGCGAAAATGGTGGCCAGGGCAAAAACAGGAATGGCAACAATTCCTGACGGAGAAAGTCTTTCGCGGCTGGCCCACGGAAGCCCCGGCGTTGGACATCCGCCCCGCCGGGGACATCCAGCACAACGGCATTCGCTTGCAAGCCTGGGACTTCACCAGCGAGGAAGGAATCGAACTGCGTGTCTGGCTGATGACAGCGGCCAAGACGGACAAACCAACGCTGGTGGTGCTAAATGCCGTCGATGAAGCGGGTTGGGATGAGTTCCGGAGCGACTTGGGACCGGCGTTTGGGAAACTACTACTCACCGATCGGGAAGCAAAACTGGATGAAACGCGGTTCCAACAGAATCAACGAGTCTTGGAGAAATTTAAGTGGGGCTTCGCTTATGTCGCGCCGCGCGGCATCGGGCCGACGCGCTGGGCGGAGCCGGGCAGCGCCATCGACACGCACATCCGCCGTCGTTTCGCCCTGCTGGGGCAGACCGTTGATGGCCAGCGCGTGTGGGATGTACGCCGCGCCTTGGCCGTGCTGCGCGGCCAGCCCGACTTGAAGGAGGTGCCGTTGTGGTTACAAGGTAAGCAGGACATGGCTGGCATCGTATTGTACGCCACGATCTTCGAACCGGACGTGGCCCGGTTGGACCTGTGGCATCCCGCCGCATCGCATCGCCAAGGGCCGATCTTCCTCAACGTGGCCAAGGAGCTGGACATGCCGCAAGCAATGGCGCTGGCGTTTCCGGTTCCGATTCGTCTCTATGTCCAAGACGACGCCGAGGCGAAAGCCTGGGAATGGCCGTTACAATTGCAACAGCTTCTCGGCCAGGAGCACTTGAAAATTCGCCAGGTCGGCAAATAGGGGAGAACAATCGGAGGGGATTTCATATATTGACAAGACCAGGTGATTCCATGATCCGTCCGTCCGAAGGAAAACGAAAAGGAGAAAAACACGATGGCCAGTGAATCAAAACCGACGCCGGGAGCCGAGATTGCGCAAGGGCAGCCCGTCCAACAACAGCAGTTCCAGGTCGATTCCAGTCAGTTATCCACGGTCTATGCCAATTTCTGCCGCGTGACCGGCACGCCGGAGGAACTGATCCTGGATTTCGGCCTCAATACGCAGATGCAGCCGGTGCCGACCGAACCAGTGAAATTGACACACCGACTGGTCACCAATTACTACACCGCCAAGCGTTTGCTCATGGCTCTGAGCATGGCCTTGCAGCAACATGAAAGCGTGTACGGCGTGCTGGAAGTGGACATCCAGAAACGCATGCGCGGCGGCGCGCGCCCGGCGGGCCGGCCAGACAGTGGTTTCGGAACATAAGCGAGATACTCAAACGTCCAAGCCGGACGCGGGGCGTCCGATCGCCGCGCGGCCGGCTTGTCCGGTCGCCGCGCGGCCGGCTTGGGTGATTCGTGATAGGTACTCTCCCTCTGAACCTAAACGCCGAGCCATCACTTCCCCATGTTGTCGGCGGTGATTCATCGCTTCGCGCACGCGCTCATCCCACGCCAGACATGCCATCCATCAACTTCAATCGGGAAATGATCTTCCCCCCTCGTTTCCCCATTCGGTTTTCGCGCATCTCAAGAGGCGCCGATTCCTTCTGCTTTTCGTGAAAGCTCACGGCTTGCCGCGAGCGGTGGCGGAGGCGGAAAAAACCTTTTGGTCCCAAGCGCGTTGCAAGTCATCATAGGTTTGGTAACCATAATGTTCCCGCAAGGCCAACTCGAAGCCGCGGCGCTGGCCGTCGCGGACAAATTGCGTGAACACTTGTGGGTCGCGCTGGCTCACCAGGAAGTCAACCAGGGATACACTCTGCGCGTAAAAAGGGGTGATGTAGCGCGAATCGGGATAATCTGCCATCTCCAGAAGCTGACGCACGGGAAACAGCGCTTTCTCGGCGCGACACTTGGGCAATTGACGCGTCAGGCGTTCGACGCGGTCGGAAGACTCGGCGAGCATGGCCATCCCTTCGTCGGCCCAGCGCGGCAACGGCTTGTCAAATTGGTCGGCCAGCACGACATGGGTGATTTCATGCGGCAGGGTGGATGACAGCAACAATTCCGCATCGTGGCGCAGATCGACGCGCCGACCAACCACGCGGTTGGCTTCGCTACGTACCGAGGAATGACCGGGAGAGTCCAAGGGCGCGCCGGTGGCGCGGTGGTAGTCCTGAGCGGTGGCGTGCAAGTAGATGTCGCAACGAGGGTGCCAATTCCCCGTGGGTGGCGTCAACCATTTGTGGTACACGGCCAAGCGGGTTTGCTCGGCCATCCGCGCCACTTGTTCGGCGAATGGGGCGGATTGATTGTGAAAGACACGGAAATTCACCGTCTCCGCCACCGCCCATTGGCCCTGGCCGCGCGGCGCGTGCCGCACGGCGATGGCCTCACTGGTGTCCGCGTTCTTGCGTGCATCGGTACTCGGAGGGGCCGCGCGGCGTTTTTGAATCTCACCCAACAGATATTGACCATATTGTTGTGATTTCTCTTGCGTGGTCAGTTGCAGGGCCTGGCGAACTTTTTTATCCAGCTCGCCCAACACATTCTCGCTGACTTGAGGCTGATTCAGTTGGGTGACCACTTCATGGAAAATGCAATAGGCCCAACGTTCACGGCTGGAGTCGGAAAGGGTCGTCTCGGCTTGGGCCTGGGCGAAAAACTGAGCCGCTTGCGCGTAACTCTTGCGCGCAAACGCTTCCTCCGCGTTCTGTAACTGATTGGTGACAGGCGTTGGGGTCTTGATCTTCCCGCCATCCGGCGCGGTTTCTTCGTCGGGATGTTGGCCACGGACCAGGCGTTGTGACTTGGCGTCTTGGGTGAGTGGGGCAGAAGCAGCTGGGACGGATGCGGGGGTGTCGGGATCGAGCTTGAATTGCGGATCGAGAGCCACGCCAGGATCAAGAATTTGCAGGCGTTGCAAGTAAATTTTCAACTCGGCTTGTTGGTTGGCCAGTTTCAGTTGCTTGACATAGGCCCGATATGCGTCGCGCAGCAACGCCAGGTAGGCGGGATTGCCATTGATGCGGTCCAGTTGACTTTCCAACACATAGACGGCGGCCTTGGAGTCCCCTTGGAGTAGATGGTCCCGCCCGCGCTGCATGGCCGTCTGAACCGCCAAGGTGGTAGCAATGACAGTGCCGCGCTCCGGTTCGGGTTCCGTGCGTGCCGGCAACGGAGCCATGAGAAACACCAACACTGCTGCACCGACAATTCCGATAAGGCGATTCCGGACCGGCCGTGTGGTTTGGGTCATGAGTGCTTCCTTGCGTCAGACCACGTCGGATATGGGTAAGGGGCAGCCGGCAGACCTTGAGATCCAGCAATCGGGAGGACGGAAAATCGACGTGTCCATACGTTGATTGATACCGCGCCCCGCCATGCGCGACGACAGGGAAAGATCCATCTGGGGCAGTCTTTCCTTGCCGCGACTCTGTCCGGCGCCAAACGCGAACTACGTTAGAATGATCGGACAATAATTGCAAGGCGAAGTGGGGATGTAGGGCTGACGAATCGTTTCGCCGCTACTCCTGGTACGCCGCTGGATCGGTAAGTCCAGCTTCGTGAAATCCTTTCAGACGCAATTGGCAGCTATCGCAATGTCCGCAAGCGCGTCCTTCCTCATCAGGGGAATAGCAACTTAAAGTCATCGAATAATCAATACCCAGACGTCTCCCTTCTCGAATAATGTCCGCCTTGGTCATGCGCAGCAAGGGGGCGTGAATGCGAAAAGTACCCTGTCCCTCCACTCCCGCCTTGGTGGCTAAATTCGCCAGTTTCTCGAATTGCTCCAGATATTCAGGCCGGCAATCGGGATAGCCGCTGTAATCCAGGACGTTGGCTCCAATAAACATATCAAACGCTTGTGTTACCTCGGCCAATGCCAGAGCCAAGCTCAGTAAGACCGTGTTCCGCGCGGGTACGTAAGTGATGGGAATACCATGACCGATTTGCGCCTCGGAGCGATCTTTAGGCACATCCATGTCATCGGTTAGTGCCGAACCACCGATGGCACGCAAATCGACGCGTGCGATGCGATGCGTCAAGACACCCAGTTGGGACGCTACGCGCCGAGCACAATCCAGCTCGCGCCGATGCCGTTGCCCATAATCCACGCTCAACGCATGGATCGCATACCCTTGGCTTTGAGCGATGGCCAAAGTGGTCGTGCTATCAATGCCACCACTGAGTAAGACGACTGCTTGCGGCATCATGGGAGCACCGTTTCAACTGTTCACTGCCCAAAGTTCATGGGACCCGATCAAGAGACGGGTTCCGCCACGCCAACTTCCTCGACGTGGTGCTGGTGTTCGTTCAAGGCGGCGATCAAGAGTGGCACCGTCTCGAATAGGTCGCCAACCACCGGATACACGCGCGGTTGAGGTTGTCGCTGATTCCAGGTCATGATGGGAGCTTCTGGATCACGGTTGAACGCGAAGATCGTGGTACGAGGTCCGATGTAGTTGAGGTGCTGCGGCGCGCCGCTAATCCCCAAGGCGATCAGGATACGCGGTTGAACGCTAACGCCTGACTGCCCAATTTGCCGATCCGCGGGCAGCAGGTGTAGCTCCTCCGTCACTTTACGAGAACCGCCGATCAGCAGATCACGTACTCCAAGTTGCCGCAAGGCACGCTCCAGCGGCTCGACGACTTGCTCATAACCATCCCGATTGCCGACGCCAAAACCCACATCAATGATGAACTCCGCATCCGCCAATCGTGGGACATTCCTTGTCTCCCTAGCGTCCTGAAGGAGGTGTTGGACATCGATTCGGCCCAAGAAGCGTTCCAAAGGCGGCTGCCAGTGGTAAACAAGGTTGCTCAATGCGGGTCGAGATGAGGAAGGTGTCCCGGCGTCGGCATCGGCAGTCAAGGACAACCAACAGGGAACCGGCAGAGGTTTTGTCAAGGTCTGCTGGACACGAACAGCACCACGCGCGCGGGTCGTTTCCAATCGAAGATGATCCTCGTGCCTTTCGAGGTGACGGACACGCAAGATCACGGCACCCTGGCTGAGGATGGAGCGGCTGGCTTGGGCGGCGAAAACCGCCTCTGTCCAGGGTTCACCCACGGCATGGCGAACATCCAAGGAACCAATCCGCCAACATTCGGTGAGCAACCGACTCTTGAGGTCTTCGTGGAAATTATCGGCAGCGACATCTCCGGGAGTAACGAGAACCACCGAACATGACGACAAAGATCGCACCTGGGCCACGGCTCGACGCTGAACACTGTCTTGAGGCAGCGTGAGTACCAAGGTAGTCACGGGGAGATGGACCAGTTCCGCCAAACAATGGGCGGACCGCAGACACGCCGGAGCCGTGGCGGACAGCCGACCTTGTCCATCAGTCGCTAGGAAAGCTACAACGCAAGGGCGTGGTAACACCGGTCCGCCAAGTTTTTCAATGGTCCCCGTATAGATGTTGCTCGTCTCCACCACGGGAGTGGCATGCCCCAAATAACTCCAAATCTGATGAGCCGCTTCGGCAGGCGTTAGCACGCGGCAGGTCGAATCCGCGTCCCCCACGGGAATCGTGGCGGCGGCTGGCAGTAAGGTAAGCGCGCGCGCTGCCAGTTGTTTCGGCCAGCGGTGGCGTTCCACCGTTCGGGACAGAGCAGTAAGATAATCCGTGGTAGTGAACGAACGGAGAGGAGCCTCGGTTTCAATACCCAGCGCCGCCGGCAAGCGATGACCAAGGCGTCGATGATTCAAACCGTGCAACCATACTTCCGATGTGTCCTGTTCCACTCGAACCGTCATATCGGATGTTTGCCCTAGATACGGAACACCCAACGACTCCGCCAACAGATGTAATGTTACGCCTTCCTCATTACTGCTAGAATCCACCCCGCCCAGAATCAAATCGAACGTCGGTTCGGATTTGAGGAGAGCGGACAGCACCGCGGTGCTTTGATCCGGCGTATGAATATCCTGCTTGGAGACAACCATGCGGACCCGATCCACCCTGAGACTAAGCAGCTCGCGCAATGGTCGTGCCGCGGCGCGTGGTCCCACGGCAACTACTTGGATGCTAACAGGTTGATGAGCCTGATCGCGTAATCGCAAGGCGATTTCCAGCGCGGATCGGTCGGCGTCCCGCAGACGCCAATACGCTTCCCGCCACTGCCCCGCCACGATATGAGGCTGGGGAGTAGAAACTGGTTGCGGTTCCACCACCACCAACAAGGACAAGGGACGGGTGACCTGATGGGCAGTACCTCGTTCCTCCGCCAACTGAGTCGGCAAGCCACGGCTCAAGAGTAACGTTGCCGCACGGATGACTGGGGTATAGTGACCACGACTCAAATACGCGATTTCACGATCGAACCATTGGAAACGTAGCCGCGTTTCCGCGGCGCAATGGCGGAATGAGGCGGCGGCGAGAATCAAGTTGGGCGCGATGGCAGTCACGGCGTCCCCTTCTTCGGGCGGCTGTTCAGATTGCCAGATGGAGTATTGCTGCAACCAGCTCAGACGTCCCAAGGTACTATCCGCTGCCTTGAGCCAAGCCGCGGATTCGGCTAACCAGAAGCAGGTTGCTTGCAAGTTGGGATTTTGCCAAACCTCCGCGCCGAAATGGGCCAATGCGTCATCCACTCGCTGCCGCAAGGCAGCCTTCAGTTCTTCCAGCTCTTGTGCTTCACGACTGACGTGGCGCGGCGCGAATAGGGGACGGCTTTTACTCCAGCGTCCCGCCAAATCGGTAGCGAGTTCCCGCAGTATCAAGAACCGTTGGATTTCATTGGTACCCTCGTAAATCGTGATCACGCGCGCGTCCCGCTTTCTTTTTTCCACCAGATGCAGTTGGGTTTGTCCAGCGGGACCGTGTATTTCCTCGGCCAAGTCGATGACTTGGAGCAATATCTCACTCACCAGCATCTTGGCAATGGCCGATTCCAACCGAATCGAGCGGCATTGTGGATGTTCGAATCGGCCCACGACTTCAAATGCGAGCGCCTCGGCGATGAAACGTAGCTCCGCCATGTGTCGCAACCGCCAATCCACCCAATCTGGGATTTCACCGTGGGTCTCCAGCGCGTAGTGCCGGCTACTCTCGATGAGGCCCTCCAGTTGCGCCATGGCGGTCATGGCCAAACCCGCTCTCCCCACGTTCAATGTTTCCAAGGCGTTTACCTGTCCCCGTCCTTCCAGGCCAATCACATTTTCGCGGGGGACGCGGACCGCCTGCAACGACAGCTCATTCGTAGGAGAACCACATTGACCTAACTTCTCCTCATCCTTGCCCACCACCAATCCTTCAGCGTGCCGATCTACGATAAAGCCCGTGACTCCTTCCGCCGTCTTGGCGTACAGACACATGATGCCGGCCATGCGTCCGTTGGTAATCCACATCTTCGCGCCGTTCAGTTCCCAATAGTCGTACCATAGCTGACCATCGCGGAAACGCAATTGAGCGATGTCGTGGAAATACACTTTAACGGGTACTGATTTGGCATGGGAATGACCGGCCTTCGAATCATCATTCGCTGTGCTCTCATATTGAATCAGAAAGTAACGCAATTTATCGGGAGCATCGGTTTCGTAGTCATATTCATCCAAGCAAATAGGAGCAGGATCAGCATGGTCAGACCAACGGTAGTAGGCTCGGTAGGTACGTCGTGGGATTACGCCTGGTTCTTCCGCCTCGGAGCGAAACTCCAGCTGGCGGGCGTCAATCAGATAACGGTGTTGCTTGCCACCAACGGGGAGGAAGCGGTAACGTCCCTGTTCGACAGGTTCCACGGGTACCGAGTGCAATCGCGCGCGGGTGACGATACGGGCTGTGTCGGAACCGGCGGACGGCTCCGTCAAGGCGAACGCCGAGATATGGCCACTGGCTACCCAACGCAGGAATAGGTCGTAGGCGCCGCGTCGCCGGGCCAATTCCTCATGATACTCTTCCGCCTTGCCGCAGAGGTCACGCCATTCAAGGCTTGCTGCTATCAATAGTTGACGGATGTTCGCCTCATCGAAATGACGACAAGCGGCACGCACGGCTTGCCAGGTGGTTATGAAGCGATGTCCCAAGCCACGCAGGGCCGCGCGCGAGAAAAAGGACTCGTCCAGCTGCTTGTGTAAATCCTCTACCTGGGTCGTGATGGGGGACATGGATAGGGATTCGGAGGTAGCGATCCCCACCAACTTTTCTAGGTGAGTTTGAATGGTGTTATGGAGATTCGTGTCTCCCACGAATGGCCCAACCTCTTTCTGTGCTTTGGGCAGGTCCTTGTCGCGCGCTAACAAGACGGGGGTAGTCCCAATGCTGGTATTCACCTGGATCGTGAGCGACATGGCCACATCCGCGGTATTCTGAGCGATTCCAGTCAAGAGATAGTATTCGATCTTAGGACGTCCCTCGCCTCCCAGCTCTTGCGGAATGATCCAGCGCATTAAACCGTGACGCCGGCAAAAATCCAGGTCCGCCGCATCTGGTCGATGCTTGTTCTCGATGTATCGTTCAAAGCAAACTCCTTCCCGTTCATGACCGAACTGCTCAACGAACAAGTCGCGCAAAGACTGCGAACGGCTTGCCAAGGTCGTGTCGGTGACGATTAATTCGGGAATTAAACGGGGACGGCGCAGATCAACCGGAATGAATAAATAGTCACCGGAATCATAGGGGGCTTGGGCGGCGAGGTAATCCGTGTAGTTCCGCAGACAGGCCCCCAACCCGGGTTCAGCCAAGGGTAATTCCGAAGCGTTGGTACCGCGCAAACATTCTTGAACCAGCATATCGAATTGATCCAGCGCGGCTGTCGCCAGACGCAGCCAGACACGTAACAAGGCATGATCGGTTTCCGTGGCGAAACCATTCTCGAATCGAGCGTGGACGCGCAGCAACATGGCCTTACTTGCCACCAGGAAAGCGTCTTGACGTCCTAGTCCTTCTAGTAGCGTGACGAACCGAGAATTCAAGAGCGGACCAACAGCGTCGGCTCCATTGGTGAGCTGCGTGGCATGCCACTTGTCGAGTTTATTGACTAAGGAACGCAAGCGTGACCGTTGCACGCGCACTTCATCCCATTCGATTTGCAATGCCTTGCGCTGAGCGACTTGGTCAAATTGTTCATCTTCACCAGGTAACACCGTGAACCGGGCTTCATTGGATTTCTTGCCGCGCAGTAACTCATCACCGTGATGGCGATACACATCCGTGTTGAGGGGTCCCAAAAATCTCCAGGCAGAGGCGTCCCGATAAAACTTGGCGAGAATGTCATCCTCGGAGTACCCGGTCCCGCCGAATATCTGACCGGCATGGTAGGTAATGCTACCCGGAGCACCGGCGAGTAACTCCGCCACTAACGCCTTGAGCAAGGATAACCGTTGCACGGATGCTGCCGAGAAATCCAATGGTGACAAGCAATAGCATATTGTCTCCAACAAACGATGCCCAGCCGCCATTTCGGCGAGCATTTGCTTAACGGCGCCAAATTTGCCAATGGTATCGCGCGCCTGCTCATCTTGAAACAATCCGGGAAACTGTACTCGGGTCGAAGCATGATCGATGGCCCTGCGACACAGTTGGTCGGTCATCCCCAAGGCAATGGCAATTAAGTCAGCGGAGGAGAGCACCGCCCAAGCGCGCAAAATGCGGTCTCGATCCACGGCCGCACTGGCGGGCAATCTCATGCCGTCGAGACACAGGCGTACCCAGCCACCCCCTTTCAGTCCCAACGTAGTCACTGGCTCCATTCGCAGTCCGGCTGGAGCTTGAGAAGACAAGTCGATAACAATCAAGTGGCTGCCAACCAGCAAAAGTAGAGAGCTGATTCCCTGTATAGGTAAATACGTTTGCTCGCTATCCCAGCTACCATCGGCATTTTCCTTGCCATTAATGGCGACGAAGCCTGCCCATTCATCCCCCCGCGTCCAGCGCTGAGACGATTCGGCCAAGATCATGGAAGGGGTCGCCAATTTAGCCAGGTCGCGCGCCCACAAATGCCGAGCGACCCGATAAGCCAATGATGGATCACGGCGTCCCAAGTCCGCCAATAATCCCTTGCGGAGGACTGGATGTAAAGTTCTCGCCAGGTCATGGACAACAAGCGCGGGGACTTGAGAAAGCACGTCGCGCAGCACGGCATCTTGCGTGGCTGACAACGGTTGGTTCTTGTCCAAGTCACGCCAACAGGAGGTGGCGAAAACTTCATCGAGCCGCTGAGACCAATTATCCAGCAACTCAACGGCATCTCTTGGAGCATCTTCCAGGTTAAGCCAGAGACGTTTACCAACCGGAGGCGATGGTAACTCTGGTAGATGCGGTGACAGCACGTTCAGCAAGCCGCGCAAACCAGCGACATAATGGAAACGCAAAAGCCGCCCATCCGCGGCCGCCCAAGCCAGACGCTGGATACTTACGCGACGGGTTCGCTGTTCCGCGCGGTTAGCCAAGTGTGTTGCCAGGTCGAGTAAATGTTGGTACACAGCTACCACACTGGGGTACACACTATCCTCCAGCACACTACTTTTCAGAATCTCCACGAGGTGACTCGCCAATTGCTGCGCATAACGTGCCAGTATTTCGAGATACTCACGACGATCCCGATCCACGGTGCGCGGCTCCTCGTCCAGTGCCGCGTCGAATTCAATAAGCTTTTGTTCCACTTGGTCCAGAAGGCGCGTTAGCTCGCTTACTTCGGATGCTGCTTCTTGATGCAAGGGACCGGGAAGATCGCCACGAAGTTGTTCGCTTAGGACATCGAAGAAAGCATCCCAACTTTGGATGGTACGCGGCAATGTCGGCGGATGAGTCCCCGCCAGTTGCGTTGCCGCCAGTAACCGTTGTAGGGCCGGTGAATGCGCCACGTAGCGAAAACGATGGCGGCCGTCGCGGGCCCAATCCACAATATCGCTGACGCGCCAACAGCTCTCACACTTGATGCAGTTCTCGTAATTCACCACCACTTGAAGCTGCCCTTGTGGACCAGGACGGGCATCGTACACATGAGCCGGACAAACATGCCACAGATGATCGCGCAGCACTTCTTGGCGGTGGGCCAAGGACCACGGCCAGAATACATGGACGTGAGATTGCCGGACGCTTTGGTAATCTAGTTTCCCCAACTTGTCTTCCCAAGCCTGCCTTGCCGGTGTGACATGCGAAGACATATCCAAGGCCCGTTGCACGATTTGGACGTATAAGGGATAGATTCCTTTGCCTTCTTCAAAGTGGGGACGCCGGAACTGGGTGCGTAGCCAATCCCAGCCAGCCATGACGGCCCCACATCCCGCCGCGATTAGTGCCAGTCCCCCCACGCCAATCACATCGAATATATTCAATTGTCGTAGAAACAGACGGGAAATACCATGTAATTTGACGACGAGGGGTTCTTTATTGTTGTGATAGATTCTTCTTGCCGCGACTGCCAGGACGGGATTAACGCGCCGGAACCAACGCCGTACCAAGGTAGGGACGGAGGCGCGCTGGCTTTTTGGAGTCTCATCCATCGTGACGTAATGTAAACGTACTTCTCCCGCTGGAGGTAAATGAGGACGGGGGCTGTGGAACAGATCACGCAATCCATTTACGACGCCATCTAAGATAAGTTGTCCATAAGAGGGTTGCCCGGTGATACGGGACATATCGAGGGCACGCGTGAACATGCGTAGCTCAGCGCGCCACGAAGCCCAATGACGTGGCCCGGCCAAATGTCCAATCATGCGCAGCCAGCGGAACCATTTACCGAAGAACCAATGGTCCGGGCGTGTCCAGATATACGCTGTTCCCAGAACCAGATCGACTTGGCGGTCGAAGAACACGCGCGTTTTTTTGACATAGCCTGGCCAATTGCGCAGGTACTCCACGTCTTGCCAGTAATGGCTCTGTTGCAAAGGCAGCAGGTAGTGGCGCTCCAAGGCCTCACGGGTGAAGGTACTTTTCTCCTCTCGTATCCGGGTAGCGGCTTGGGCGAATAGCAAGCCCATGTAGGTGGCTGGCCCGGTGAAGTTGGGGTAGGGAAAATCCACGCCGATACCGCTGGCGGCGCCGCCGATGGCCAAGCCGTCGTCGATGAGTCGGGGGACGTCCTTGATGCCGCCGCCCCGAATGAGCTTGGCTCCAAAGGCGCCGCGCTGCCCCTGTCGCAACCAAGGGCGCAAGACCGGGAGCTGCTCGAACCATTCCATCAGCAAATTGGGATCGCCGCCAAAATGCTCATTGAGATGACTAGCCGGAAGCACTAAACCAATCGAGAGACTGGTACGGTTGGTGTAGAGAAAACCACCCATGTTGAGATGCACCGGACGGCCACGCAAGGTGCCGTTGCGCAACACCATCTCATACGCGACTCCTTCCTCCGCCCCCACGCCAAACATCTCCTCGATGGCACCAGCGGGCAACTCGATGATTTGCTTAATCCCTTGCAAGAACTTAGGGGCCTCACGCTGGTCGGTGTGGCGTTCGTACCCTTCGCGGGTGACCAGCTGCGAGGCGTCCCCCTCGGCCAGGTAAACTAGGTCGGCGTACAACGGCCCACGTTGGGTACAGACACCAATGACCCGATTCTTATCACGAATAAGGCTTTCGGCAGTGGTGGCGGTGAGTAAGGCGACACCGAGGCGCAAAGCCACCTGGGCCAAGTGATGATCGAAGATGGGCCGCAAGACGGTGTAGCAGTGTGAAAAAGCCTTGGGATCACGATAGGTCATGCCGAACATACCGGCGCCATCGCTGAGGAAGAACCCACGTTCGACAAGCCGGCGTTCCCAAGCCAGAGCCTCGATTCCTTTCGGTCCCAAGATGGCGGGATGGGCCAGATTCTCACAGAAATAGACGCACCCGGACCAGTTTTCCGCGCCGGGGTACTCTCCGCCCTCCACCACCGCCACCGTGAAGCCTGCTCGCGCCAGTCCAATCGCTGCCGTCAGACCCGCCGCTCCCGCGCCAACCACTACCACGTCGAAATTGCTGCTAACCATTAGCCATTCTCCTTGGCGTCCCTGAAACAATGTCTCCGCGTCATCAGTTGATAGTCACTATGCTTCCCTGGTCATCGGTGGATAAAACGGTTCTCCCGACTCAGCTCGGCGGCGCAGCTCCGCGCCGGGAGTGAAGCGCGATCCCAGTTTCGTTTGTAACCACTCCAACCATTCCACGAGTGATTTCGGCCCTCGGTCATCGGCATACCGGAGCGGCCCCCCACGATGAGGCGCCCAGCCTGTACCCATCACCATCGCCAGATCGATGGTACCCGCGTCGGCGACGACGCCATTCCCCAGACAAGCCGCTGCTTCGTTGACCATGAGGGCCACCAAACAATCGCGGACGTTTTCGTCGCGTACTTGTTCATCCACGGGACTAAGTGAGGGTTGTAGGGACAAGCCTTGGACTTCCTCGAGTACCTGCTGGTTGACCCGCCGAGACTTGCCGCGATAGCGATAAAATCCGACGCCATTCTTCCGTCCCAGCCAGCCACGCTCCACCATGCGCTGAAACAACGGATTGGGACCGAAACGGTCGCTGAACGCGGGGCGGAGCGATTTCTCAATGTGGGCAGCCACGTCCAAACCTACTTGATCGATTAACTCCAACGGTCCCATCGGCATCCCGAACCGGCGCATCCAAGTATCGATTCTTTCCGTCGGATTTCCAGACGCCAGCAACAGCACGGCTTCGTTGAGATAGGGCATCAAGACTCGGTTGACCACGAAACCGGGGCTATCCAGAACGATCACTGGTGTCTTACCTATGGCGCTGGCCCATTGGTGGAGTACCTGGATAACCTGCTTGGACGTGTCCGGGGTGTAAACTACTTCGACGAGCGGCATTTTGTGAACTGGGTTGAAGAAGTGGATTCCGGCGACGCGCTCGGAATGCTCCAAACCTTCCTGCAAGCCACCGACGGACAGGGACGAGGTATTGGTGGCCAAGATGGTGTCTGGGCGGACGTGTTTCACCAGTTCCTGGAAGATCGAACGCTTGACATCCATGTCCTCGATGGCGGCCTCGATGACTAGATCCACATCGTCAAAACCTTGGTAGGTAGTCGTCCTACCTATGTCCGCGATTTTTCGCTGGGCGTCGCTCGCGGAGAGCTTACCGCGTTGGACGGCTACTTGCAATAAACCCTGGATGCGCTTCATGCCCGCGTCCAAGGCGGCGTCGTGGACTTCCTGCACCACGACGGCGTATCCCTGGATGGCAGCCAGTTGGGCGATGCCTGCCCCCATCGTACCGGCGCCGACGACTCCTATTTTTCGGATCACGGTCGCGGTGGCATCCTCGGCGGGTTTGCGTGCTTGTTCCCGCAGAAAGAAGATGCTGACGAGATTACGACAAGCAGGCGTCGTGGCCAACCTACCGATGGCCGACTGCTCTGCCTGGAAGCCGGCGTCCATGCCCTGCCGCATGCCGACCTTGAGGACGTTCAGCGCTTCATACGGAGCTGGCATGTCCTCGGGTACACGCGCCCGCAAGATGCGTTCCGCTCCTCGAAACAGCAGGTACCGTCCGAGAGGATGCGATTCCAGCAGCTTTTGTCGCCAGGTACGCCATGGTAGTCGCTGAGCTGGCCGTTTCCCCTGGCGCCGGGCCTGAGCGCCGAGTTGCCGCAATACCTCCGGTAGTTCTTGTTCATTCCTGGCTACCGCGTCCACCAGTCCCCATTGCCGCGCCAGACGTGCATCAAGCCGTTTGCTGGCCAGAATGACTTGGAAGGCTCGTTCCAAACCGATGACGCGCGGCAGCCGTTGCGTCCCCCCCCATCCCGGCACTAAGCCAAGCTGCAGCTCCGGCAAGCCGAGATCGACCGGCGGTTGGTCGAGGGCCAGGCGATAGTCACATGCCAAAGCTAACTCCAAGCCGCCACCGAGACAGACGCCATGAATCACGGCAACGCTGGGTACGCGCGATTCCGCCAACTTGGTGAACAGACGTTGTCCAAACGCTGAATAAGCGGCCGCTTCTTGCACGTCATGAATAGTGATGAAGTCATGCAGATCGGCCCCCGCCAAGAAACTTGACTTTTTCCGGCTACGCAGGATCAATAGCGATATGGAATGATTATCATGGATTTGATCTAGAACCGCTTCCAGATCGGTGAACACTTGGCGATTCAGGACATTGACACTTTTCCCGGCCACATCAAACCAAAGGGTGGCGGTTCCTTGGTCATCGGTTTCTACTTGCAGGTTGTCCGTCTGGAAGAACATCATGGTAGGGGACTCCCTGGAGAGGCAGGACGCTTCTCCGAAACGTCCGCTAAACATTGGAATGGACTCACGCTCTTTCCACCAACACCGCTCCTCCCTGGCCGCCGCCGATGCACAGGGTTGCCAGTCCCCGGCGCAGTTGACGGCGCTTCAATTCGTGCAACACGGTTAGCACCAAGCGGGTGCCGGTGGCGCCAACTGGATGCCCCAAGGCGATGGCGCCGCCGTTGACATTCAGGCGTTCGCGCCGCAATTCCCCCACCGGCTCGGCTCGGCCCAATTCCTGGCGAGCGAATTCGGCGGAGGCGAATGCCTTTTCGTTGGCGATCACTTGCGCGGCGAAGGCTTCGTTCAATTCGATCAAATCGATGTCTGCCAATCGCAGGTCATGGCGTTCCAGCAGTTTGGTTGTGGCGAAGATTGGCCCCAAGCCCATGCGCCGCGGGTCACAGCCGGCGTAGGCGAAAGCCCGGATGTATCCCAGCGGTTGTCGCCCCTCGGCCCGCGCCCGTTCGCCGGGCATGAGTAGCACCGCCACCGCCCCGTCCGTGATCGAGCAAGAGTTCCCCACTGTCACCGTGCCATCCTTCTTGAAGAACGGTCGCAGTTTGGCCAGGGCCGCCATGCTCTGATCCGCGCGGGGGCCGATGTCCTGGCTAATTTCTTTGCCATTGGCTGTCACCGGCACGATCTCGTCATTGAACCTCCCTTCCCGTTGCGCGGCGACGGCACGTTGATGACTGAGCATAGCATACTCATCTTGCTCCTCTCGGCGGATGGCAAATTCCTCGGCCAGCACTTCCGCCGTTGCACCCATGATCAAGCCTGACACCGGATCGGTCAAGCCGAGCTTGAGCGCCGGCACCGGCTTGAGGTGGCGCGGCCGAAAACGCAGCAGGGTCTGGAGGCGCTGCCACAGAGATTTGGCCTGGCTTAGCTGGAGAAATAGCGCTGTCGCTTCCTGGCTATAGAGCAACGGAATCTGACTCATCGACTCCGTGCCGCCCGCGACGACGATTTGGGCTTCGCCGAGCTGCACGAGCTGCGCCGCCGTGGTGATCGCCTCCAGCCCGGAAGCACAATTGCGCTGCACCGTATGAGCGATACGATCCTGCGGGATGCCGGACTGTAAGGCGATGACGCGGGCAATGTTGGCGGCCTCGGCGGGGGTGGCCACGTTGCCGAAAATCACCTGATCGACATGAGCGGACGGCAGTTGAGCGCGGGCCAGCGTCGCCGTGGTGACAATCCGACCCAGCTCATAGGCGGGCACGGAACTCAGGGGACCAAAGGCTTTGACAAAGGGAGTGCGTGCTCCCGTGACAATGGCAATATCAAGCATGAGAGAGGCCTTTTGTACTTTGGTGTCAAAGAACAATCCCCAAGAGATCGGCTTGGGCGATGCTAGAAAAATGCACCTCTTTCCCCCAAGCCGGTCCCTTGGGGACCGAACGATTTACCACTTCTAACGTTGGTTGACGTTTTTGCTATTTCGATCAGTCTGCCATTTTAGCAGGTTGATTATTTCATCGCACGATACTCCCCCATTTCAGACATGCTATATCAATGTCATGCAATGAAACACAGCCCCAGCGCTTGCCTGTGGCGTGCTTCCTAAACTTCCTCCCGCGTTGCTTCACGCACCTTGCGGCGTTGGATCTTGCCCAGGAAATTCTTGGGTAATTCCTTCACCACTTCGATTTTCTTCGGTCGCTTGTGTTTGCTCAAGTGAGTCAGGCAATGCTGTTCGAGGGCCTCGAGGTCGAGCGTGCCGTTCTTGGGGACGACTGCCGCCTGGATCACCTCGCCGCGCTCGTCGTCAGGGACGCCGATGACGGCCGCTTCAGTGATGCCGGGGAAGCGCAGCAGCACTTCCTCGACCTCGGCGGGATAAACCAGGAAGCCTGATGTCTTGATAATGTCCTTTTTGCGATCGACGATGGTGAAATAGCCGTCGTGGTCGCGGCGGGCCATGTCCCCCGTATAGAGCCAGCCGTCGCGCAAGGCGCGGGCGGTTTCTTGTGGATTTTGGAAATAGCCCTTCATTACTTGCGGCCCGCGAATGATCAGTTCGCCGACGGAGCCGGTTGGCAATTCCTCGCGGCCAGTGGCTTCATCGACGATGCGAGCCTCGGTATCTGGCAGCGGCAAGCCAATGGTGCCGGGGCGGTTGTTATCGTCCAACGGATTGACGTGCGTGACCGGGCTGGCTTCCGTCAGGCCGTACCCCTCCACCACGTTCTTCGGGCCAAAGCTCTCGAACTCGCTGCGCACCGTATGAGACAAGGCCGACGCTCCGGAGATCACCGCCTCGATGAACGACAGGTCGCGCGGCTGTTCGCGCAAGGAGCGGTTGAGCGCCGCCAACATGGCCGGCACGGCGGGGACCATGGCGATGCGGTATCGGGTCAGCAGGTCGAGCACCGCTTGGGTCTCGAAGCGCGGGTGCATATGGACCGTCCAACCCCCGACCAAGCTCGACAGCAGGCACACCGACAGGCCATAAGCATGGAAGAACGGCAACACCCCCAGGACATGGACTTCCGCCTCCGGGCGTTGTCGGCTCCAGGCTTGAATCTGAAAGGCATTGGCCACCAGGTTGCGATGCGTCAACATCACTGCCTTGGGGGAAGCGGTCGTGCCGCCGGTCGGCGCCATCAAGGCGACATCCTCCATTGGCTGAATTGACGGGCGCGACTCAACCGGCGCGGTCCGCGCTAATTGGTCGAACCGATGTACTTGATCATCGTCGCGCAAGCGCAACGGCCCGTGGCGGCGCAGCCGTTCCATGCGGTACAGCCAGCCGCGCCAGGGGGCCAAGCGTTCGGCCAACGAGACGACCACCAGATGTTCCAAGGGGCTGTCATCCCCATGGGCCTCCAACACCGTCGGCGCGAACAGGTCCAGACACACGACGATCCGACAATCGGTCATCTCCAGCCATTTGCGAATTTCATCGGCGACCATCAGCGGGCTAAGCTGCAACACCGTTCCCCCGGTGAGCCAAGTCGCTTGCAGGGCCACGATGTATTCGGGGATGTTCGGCATCAACATACCCACCCGCCGCCCCGGCCCCGCGCCCAGCCGGGCCAAAGCGCCAGCCAGACGATAGGCGCGCTCGGCAAGTTGGGCATACGTCATACCGCTGCCATAGACGGTGCAAGCCGTGCGTTGGGGGAAGTGGTGGGCGGCCATCTCCAACAAGGCGCTGACTGGCATGTTCGGATACGACAGCGACGACGGCACGCCGCTGGGATAGGCGTCCAACCAGGCGCGTTGCCACAGCGGGACCGGAGCCCCCGCCAAACCAGATAGCGAGCCGAACGATTCCATGCGTTTCTCCTTCTCCGTAAAGGCCGATATTGAAGGGCGGCTGGGAGAGGGACTACTCGGCGACACCACGCCCGCGCGCGATATCCCCGTGTTTGTTGCCATCGCCCACACGTGGAGGTAGCTCGTGTGGTTAGAAATGCTCACATGCCGGAAGACTATTGCTCATGGTAAGCCAGAAATTCGGGTACCGCTTCTCCTCCACACTCCATTTTACGCCGGAAATCGTGGCCGGACAAATGACGGCGGAGTTTTTGCGACTCGGGAAGACATGGAGATAGGGGAAGTTGTGGGGAAGAGGAGGATGGTGCCAACGAGGAGTAGTGATACTGATTCCGAATTCCTTTTGCTGGGCCTTCCCTCGAACTAATTTGCCAACGCGCTCTTTGCGGTTTCGCGCGGGCGACAATTTCAGCCACGCTTTCAGGATGGAACCAAAGATCAAGGTAGAAAGCAATTAGCACCACGAAGCGGACGGAGTGAGCCGTGGCCACGCTCGGTGTTGCTGATTGCTTTCCACCTGGTCACCAGGAGCAATCACATGGGGCGTATGGCCATGGATTTGGCCTTGCGGATGGCGGCCTGTTTGCGCAGCTTGGCACGGCGGCGGGCTTCACAGGGTTTCTCATAATACTTGCGCTTTCGCAGTTCTTTTTGAATGCCGCTGCGCTCCAACAGTTTTTTGAAGCGGCGCAGGGCCATGCCAATTGGTTCGCGGTCGTGAACACGCATTCTCAGGGCCATACCATCTCCTAAACAACACCCCCATTATTGAGTGGGGCTGGACCAAAGGAAACACCATCCCCTCGCGGCTCGGCTCAGCCTGGGATCAAGCCCCGTGGTGAGAAAGCCGCAAGAAAACCACTTTGCAAAGAGTTTGCAAAGAGAACGTATATTGTATCGGTCTTGGACGCAAAAGGGAATGAAAGTTGCTAGAATTTAGCGCCCCCCGGAAAGCCGGCTCTCAGCTCTGGGTTGCTTCTGGACAGAATTCCGCCTGATTGAAAGAATAAACACTAGGAGAGGCAACATCCGCGCGACAAAGGCCAAACCACCATGAGTGACCGCGTTTCGTGTCCGTATTGCAATAGCCTGGTGCCGATGCCGGAAGAGGCCGGGCCGCCGGACCGGATTTCTTGTCCGCGCTGCGGCGAGGCGTTTCCCTATCGACCGGCGGAAGTATCTCCCGCGCCGGCGCCGGCCGCGCCGGTCCCGGAACCAGCCGCCGCTGTCCCCACCGTGTCGCGCCGCTCTAACCGTTCGGTGGCGGGAGTGGTGTTGGGGATCATGGGCGGCATGGCGCTGGTGGGCTTGGTGCTGGCATTGATGACGGTGTCCCAACGCCGGGCATACGATGTGGAACGGCCGCCGCGCCGGGAGAATTTCAAGAAGCTCTTGGTGCCAGTGGCCGTCAGCGGCTTGGTCGTGATCGCGGTGGGGACGATTGGCTACCTCACCTACCGGGGCTGGCGGCAACGGCATCCCGAAGCGGCGGAGCAGAGCGACCCCCGGGCCGAGGTCCGGCACCTGCTTTACGCCGTCGTGAGCTTGATGATCGGCACGGCGGTCTTGCTCACGGTCTTGACCTGGAATTTACACCAGGATGCCCCTCCTGGACCAAGCGGAACGCTCCCCGTGCGCGCCGTCCCCCCTTGGGAATTAGACGGTTTGGGATACTTGCCCCCCGCCAGCAATGTCATCCTGGGGGTTCATGTCGCGGAAGCGTGGCAAAGCCCGTTGGGCCGCGACGTGGTGGGACAACTTCACCTCAGCCCGAACGTGCCGTTGCGGCGGCTGCCGGAGTGGTCTGGTCTGGCCCTGGAACAGATCGATCATCTGGTGGTCGGCACGCAACTAGGGGACCGCTTGCCGCCGCCAACGGTCGTGGTGATCCGCACGCGCGCCCCCTATGATGCCGCGAAGGTGCTGGAGAAGCTCCAAGCGAGCCGGTTGAGCGATCATGAGGGGAAACAGCTGCATCGCTTTCGACTGCCGGACAGCATTATCGATCTGGAATTGTGGTGTGCCGACGCGCGCACGCTGGTGGTGGGCTTCAATTCGACGCGACTGAGTGCCGTTCCCGCCACGCCGGCGCTGAACCCGGCGTTCGCCGCCCCGCTGCAGGACTGGCTGCGCCATGAGCAAGCCAGCGGCGCCCAGGTCTGGCTCATCGGCCAACTACCGCCGCCGGAGAAAGTTCCCGCCCTGTTGAAGCTGACACTGCCGCCGGATGATTTCACGTTGCTGACCCAAATACGCCAGCTCGGCGTCTGGATCGAGCTGGAACCGGAGGCGCGTGTCAGCGCCGAAATCGATTGCGCGACGGAAAAGGCCGCCGAAACCATCGCCGCTTCTCTCATCCCCGAACGCGGACACGACCTCCTAGCCCGCATCGTCTTTGGTCCCGATGACCAGTATAAGCCATTGCTAGAACGATTGGTGGCATCCCTGCGAACGGAGCGGCAAGCAACGCGCGTCATGCTACGAGCGGCAGAGAAGAGAAAGTGAGGTCTGTTCGGTCAGGATGTCGCCTTTCCCATTGCGCCGGGCAGTGATTTCTAGGCCGCTTCGTCTTCCGGTAGGCGGAACAAGGGACCGAGCGGGCGGGGCAATTGGAAGGGGCCAACGGGGCCGGTCGGGTCTCCTTCCCATTGATGATGGTGGACACTGTCCAGCACGCGCGTGGCCAAGGCGATGGCGTCTCGTCCTTCGACGCCGCTGACGCGCGGGCGTTGGCCCTGGCGGACACAGGCGACGAAATGTTGCAATTCGCGTGTCAATTGGTCGCCGGGCTGTCCCTCGATGGACTGGTAGTGCAAGTGCGATTGCAGCGGTTCGCGGATGGGAATGGCGCCCCGACCGCGTTCGGCGCCGGCCTCTCCTTGAAGGTGCTGCCGCAAGCGTGCCGATGGCTGTACCAGTGTCAGACGTTTGGCGGCGAAATCAAGGCTGGCGTATCCTTCCGGCGCCCAGACGCGCATTTGCCGGAGCGGGCGCGGACTGGCCCGGCTGGCGGTCAGGTTGGCCACGCAGCCGTTGGCGAACACCAAGCGTGCGTTCACGACATCCTCATGCCCACCAAACAAGGTCGTCCCAATCGCTTCCACCGCGCGTACGGGGGCCGGCACCAGGCTCAACAATAAATCCAAGTCGTGAATCATCAAATCGAGGACGGCGCCGATGTCCGTGGAACGGCCCGTGAAGGGTCCCAAACGCTGGCCCTCGATGAATTTCGGTTGCAGAGGGCGTTGGCCCAGCGCCTCGAAGGCGGGGTTGAAACGCTCGATGTGGCCGACTTGCAGAATGGTCCGGTGTTGCTCGGCCAAGTCCACCAAGCCCGTGGCTTGCTCCAGGTTCAGCGCCAGCGGTTTCTCCACCAACACCGGAATCGAGCGACTGAGAAACTCCTTGGTGATATCGAAATGATACTTGGTGGGGACCGCGATGATGGCAGCATCCACCAAGTTGAGCAACGGCCAATAGTTCGTGTAGGCGGTGGTCCCACAGCGCCGCGCGACGGCCTGGGCTTGTTCGGGGTTGGTGTCGGCGACCCCCACCAATTCCACTTCCGGCAAGGAAGCCAGGATGCGCGCGTGTTCCTTGCCGAGATGTCCCACGCCAATCACAGCCAGCCGAAGACGTGCCATATGGTTCTCCGTGCTCTCGCGCTTGCCTCTCCAAGTCAGACTACCACCCTACGCGGCGACGGGATGCGGCTTGCGTTGTTCGATCCCTTGCCAAAGGGTGCGTGCCAATTCGACGTTCAGCGGGTGCCCCGAACGGTAGGCCACCACATGTCCCCGCAAGTCCTGACCAAACAAGGACAGATCACCGACGATGTCCAAGACTTTGTGCCGCGCGGGTTCATCCGCGTAACGCAAGACGTTGTCGATGGGACCGTGGGGACCAAAGACGAGCAAATCGGACGTGGTCGCGTGTGCGCCAATCCCTTGCTGGCGCAAGGCGAGGGCCTCTTCGCGCAACAAAAAGGTCCGGCAGCAGGCCAGATGCTCCGTGAACTGGGCGGGAGTGATGACTTGGGTATAGCGTTGCGGCGCGATGGGGGCCTGCCAACCATAATCCAGGATGTAGGTAATCCGCAGCTGGTCCAGCTGGTTGGGATGGAACGCGATGGTCGCGCCGGGACGCCGCAGAATCACCGGCTGGTCCACCGTCCAAATCGCCCGCCGCGCCGACTGAGCCACGATTCCGGCCTGGAGCAATTTTTCCGTGAATTCCAGAGCGGAGCCGTCCAAGCTGGGGGGTTCGGGGGCGTCCAGCTCGACGCGGCAATTATCGATCCGCAAGCCGGCCAACGCAGCCAAGACGTGCTCCACCATCTCAATCTGGGCAGGCGGCTGCCCCAAGGTGGTCCGGCGCTGCGTCCCGCTGACTTGATCGACGCGCGCCGCGATGCGCGGCTGTCCCGGTAAGTCCGTCCGCGTGAATTCGATGCCGCTATGGGGCGGAGCCGGTTGGAAACAAAGTCGCGTCGGGACGCCAGACAAATAGCCCACGCCAGTCACCACGGCTGGCTGGGCCAGAGTCTGCTGGTAACGATAGCCGAGCTTACGCACGATGATCACCTTCCTTGGTCCAAGGACGAGAGACATGAGTAGGACGGGGCCGGGGCGCTTCCTTGCCCCCCTCTCCGCCCAAGGATTCCCCCTCATTTCCCGATGTGGTTTTGCTGGGATTCATCGCCTCACGCACGCGATCGCTTCACACGAAACGATGAATCCGCCATGCCTATCGAGAAGATATTTCCGAGCGTTCCCGGTTAGCGGGGGGAACCCGGAGGCGTTCCGCCACTGGCTCCCACCGGCGCGTTGACCGGATAGCGTTGATTCAGCATGTCCACGATGGCCTTGCTGATGTCCATGCCCGGCGTCATGTAGATGGGGAAGCAGCCTTGCTGAGAGAGCTTGGCTTGCACGGTCGCGGGGTTGTACGGATCATCCGGGTTGGTCGGGTCCATGTAGAACAAGACCAGCTCAATGTCGTTCCGAGTGGCGAAAACGCGCACGGCTTCCTCGATTTCCTGATACAACTGCTTCATCAGGACCCCCTGTTGCGCCATGAATTTCTTGCGGGCGTCCTCGTCCGCTTCTTGGAGCTGGAGCTGCAGCTTGCGCATGTCACGCTCGTACTGTTCGCGGTAGGACGGTTCGAGCTGGGGGTTCTGCAAGGCCGTGCGCAGCTTGATCATTTGCGTGCGGAGCGGCTCGATGACTTTCTTTTCATATTCCTCCATCTCGACGCGGATGCGATCTTGGATGACTTCGGCCTTTTTGTAGCCGCGACCAATGGTGTAGCGATTCACCAAGGCGATGCGCGTCCGCAACGTCGGGGCATTTCCCGCTGGCGCCGCATGCGCCACCGGCCGGATGGGCTGTTGCGGACCAGAAGGAACCTGTTGGGGAGGATACTGCGCCCACACCATGGCTCCAACACTCACGGATAAGCCTAGACTGGCCAATCCGATGAAAGCAATTACCTTCCTCTTCACGGTTCGTCTCTCCTCATGTAAACCTGCCGCGCTTCAGGCCCCGGTTCCGTAATGCGGGGCGCTCTCAGGGTGGAGGGCGTAGCAGCCCCATCCGTTTTTCCCTATTGCCAGGGAGAGGTGGGTTGTACCCCTATCCTCGCGACAGGTCAAGACGAACCCCCACAACCATCCAACGGAGAGGTCGGTGGATGATGCTTCCTCGTTTCGCACGGCTGCTCACCCGAAGCAAAGCGATGAATCCACCTATTGAATGGAATTGCCAACGGTCCTTGACGGACCAGACGCGGGCGACGTTTCCCAGGGTCCGGAAATATTATTCTGGCCAGACAGAAACTCCGAGTCGCGGAAGGGTGGCTGGGGCAGAGCGCAGCGATGCCCCCGCCACCCACGCCGCCGCAGGACCTGACATGACCGCGGCACGAAAAAAATCACGGGAGCACGCAGCGCAAGCCAGTGCGGCTGTGTACTTCCGTGATTTTTTTATCCGTCGAGGTAATAATTCACCAAATTACTCCGGATACAACGGCGTGCTCAGATAGCGTTCGCCAAGGTCGGGGAGGACGACGACGATGAGCTTGCCGGCGTTTTCGGGGCGCTGGGCCACTTGCACAGCGACATGAGCGGCGGCGCCGGAGCTGATGCCGCACAACAGTCCTTCCTCGCGGGCCATGCGGCGGGCCATCTCGAAAGCGTCTTCGTTTTGCACCTGGATCACCTCATCGATGATCTCTAGGTTCAGCACGCCGGGAATGAAGCCGGCGCCGATCCCTTGAATCTTGTGCGGGCCGGGCTTGAGTTCCTGGCCGTGCATGCGCTGAGTGATGACGGGGCTGTTAGCCGGCTCGACGGCGATGGCCTTGAAGCTGGGTTTGCGTTTCTTGATCACCTCGCTGACGCCGGTGATGGTGCCGCCGGTGCCGACGCCGGACACTAGAATGTCCACCTGGCCGTTGGTGTCGGTCCAGATTTCCTCGGCGGTGGTTTGCCGATGAATCTCTGGGTTGGCGGGGTTCTCGAACTGCTGCGGCATGAACGAGTTGGGAATGGTGGCCAACAATTCCTTGGCCTTGGCGACGGCGCCGTTCATACCTTTTTCCCCCGGCGTCAGCACCACCTCGGCCCCAAATGCCTTGAGCAAGCGGCGGCGTTCCAAGCTCATCGTTTCCGGCATCGTGACCATCAGCTTGTAGCCGCGCGCCGCGCAGACGAACGCCAAGCCGATGCCGGTGTTGCCGCTGGTCGGTTCGATGATGACGGTGTCCTTGGTGATTTTCCCTTCCTTCTCCGCCGCCGTGATCATGGACACCCCGATGCGGTCCTTGACCGACCAGAGCGGATTGAAGTTCTCCATCTTGGCCACCACCTGGGCCTTGCCGTCGCCAACCACGCGCCGCAAGCGGATCAAGGGGGTATGGCCGACACATTGGGTAATATCGTCGTAAATGCGACCGCGAAACGTTTGCGAAAGTGCCATGCACGACCTCCAATTTTGGGATAGGATGGACGCCAACCGTGGCTGTCAAAAAGGAACAGAATGAACGATTGCGCCGATTGTAACGAGTGTGCGAATTGTAGGAAATAGCAGGTGATTCATCGTTTCGCGTATGCGACCTGCCACGCGATCCGCCGATGAAGCCCCCCTTTTATTCCCCGTCGATTCCCTGTCATCCGCGAAAGGGGGGGGGTGGGGTGGAATGGAACAATGAAACAAACTATCCAACATTAACTCTTCATAATATACATAAGATCACTAAATGAGTCAACAGCAAAACGTTTGAGGCGCGCGGATTCGTCTTGACGCGGATCGCACTCCAGGATATAGCCGGGCCTCTTCCCAGGAACTTGGACAGAGGCCGTACTTGTACCTTTGAGGCGGGCCGAGAGAATGAGGCGCTTCTTCTGGCTCATGAATGTGGCGGTGTGCGCTGGCTTGGCGGCTGGCTGCGTGGATCGGCGTTTCGTGGTCACCACCGATCCGCCGAGCGCGTTGGTGTTGGTCAACAACCAGCCGCTCACGCCGTCGCCAACGGATGGCTCGTTCGTTTACTATGGCAACTATGATTTCACCATCATCAAGGAAGGCTACGAAACACTCAAGGTGAAACAGGAAGTGCCCGCCCCCTGGTATGAGTATCCGCCGTTGGATTTCATCAGCGAATGTCTGATTCCCTGGCGCATCAAGGACGTGCGCCACTTCCATTACCAGCTCCAACCGCTTCAGACCGTTCGTAGCGACGAACTGCTACACGAGGCGGAAATGCTGCGCCAGCGTGGCCGGATGATCCACGACCAGGAAAACCTGAAACCGAAGAAGAAGTGGTGGAAGTTCTGGCAAAAAGACGAACCCTACGAGGGCGAACCGCTGCCGTGGGGAAGACAATGATCCTCTGTCACCTTGCCGGCGGCGCGTTCGCTAAACGATAATCTATTTGCGTAGCTGGAAGCTGTTGATTAGCTCGTCGAAATCGGTTTCCCATAAGCTGCGCCGGTCCAGGCCGCACTCGCATTGCACGACGATGATGTTATCACCACGCGGTACCACGCCCAAGGTGACGAAGCGGATGCGATCCTTGGTGTTCTTGACGGCGTATTTGGCGATGTGACCATTGGGGAAGTCGCCGACGCGCCCCTTCTTGGCCAATTCGTTGCCTTCGTTGTCCTGCAAGATTTCCAACGTGGTCGCTTCGTAATCCTTCTTTTGCTGTTCGAGAAGGTAATTTTTGGCTACTTCCTCTGGCGCGGTGTCCGGCTCTCCTTTGAGCAGCAATACCAAGGCCTCGGCGCGCCGATCGGCGCGGTCGGGGTAGAGACGGTCGGCGGCTTGTAGTGCCAGCAGGGCCAGCTCATCGAAATCGGTGGGCCGATCTGACTTCTTCCACAAATCCTCCGGGCCTTTCACGGAACAGAGGTCCTGATCGCTGATGAAGGTGAGAATGCGCGCGCGTCTTTCTTGCCAGCCTTCCCGATAATTGAGCACGCCGAACCGCCGCCTTAGATCCACGAATTCGGGGTAGATTTGCTTGACGTTTTGAGCGGGTCCCCAGGTGTAAAACCAGTACACATAGCCCTGATGAGGCAAGACGAAGCATTCGCCGCTCATCAATACATTATTGGCATCCTCCGCTTGAAACACGAGCCGCAGCGCTTTAAGCCCCGCCAGCTCGGTGTTGTCTTTCCGTTCGTACTCGAAGGTATGCGGGAAATAATCGCGCAGCCGCAGCACCGCCTCGTCGATCATCTCGCTGTCGCGCGGCATGGCCTTGCCGCCGAAGTCTTGCGCCGCCAAGGCCATCCAGGTATTGGGATTCGAGCGTCGGAGGGCGAAGAGGTTGGCCTTGATCCTCAAGCGGGTTTCGTTGTCGAGGAGCCAAGGGGGATCGGGGGGGAAGATAAACTTGTAATTAAACTCCTTGGATTCGCGGGGAACACCCGGGAGTTGGCCGGAGACGTTTTCCTCATAATAGCGCGTGAATTTCCAGATGCCATACCCTCCCCCGCCCAACACGCCGAGCAGCAGAGCGCCAAGCAGCACGCTGTTGATGATGCGCCAGCGTCTGCGATATTGGGCATCGCGCGGTTTGCCTGTTGTCGGTTCGGGAGGTAGCACGAACATATTGGTGGGATCGTGGGGCGGGCCGACAGGGGCCGCCATCGGAATCGAAGGGGATGCGGGAGCCGCCACCGGCACGGCAGGTCGGGCTATCTTGGCCGTCGATTTCGCCGCCCGGGGATTGACAGGCGCCCGGGCTGCCGGTTTGGCCGAGGGGCGGGCCGGCGCGGGCTTCGCCGAAGCTGGGGCAGTCCCGGACGCCCCACTGCCCCGAAAGTCAAACACACCGCCACAGCGCGGACAGGCCAATGCCGCTGCCCCGGCTATCGACGTTGGTGGAAATACATGGGAACACGTTGGATTCGGACAAGGATAACCCACCATAGCAGCTACTCAATCGTGTGTACGGTTGTCCCAATGTTGCAAACGACGACGTTTTACTTTCACAACGACGCATGATATATCAGTTTAACGCTTCAGCGGGGATTCTGATAGATTTTTTCTCGGCAAATCCCCAGACCCGTATCGAGTTTTGATTTTAGGCGAAGCTGCGGGAGTTTGCCGGATAAAACCATCATCAAAAATTCATCTCCTCGGAGTGAACCACGCAACACGCAGAGAACGTAATTCCCATCATGCCTACCCAATATCTTCGTGCCGATCAACGGAGTTGGCAAATTGGTCAGGCGACCAGATTCCGAATATAATCACGGCAGCCTTCCATCCCACTATCAGGAGTTCAACTCAACGTGACGCACCTATCCCCGCGGTCTTGGATGCGCAAGATTTCTTCTCGATGGTTTTTTAGCTCCGGTGGCAAACGATGTCCGTCACGGCGTCGTTGCTCCGTGAGGCCCCAGTTGGAGTCGCTCGAAGATCGAACTGTGCCCAGTGGCGTGACCATCAATTTCATCAACCAGACCACGCCGCCGAATCCGACCAGTTTCTTCGTGGCCATCACCGACAACAACCACACCCAGTATTTCGATGCGTCCGCTAATAGCTGGAAGCCGTTTTCCCAAGCGCCGGGTGGCAACGTGCCGAGTTTCCCCCTCTTTTCGTCGATCACGATCCCCGACGGTTATTCCGGCATCATCGTTATTTTCGCCGGGGCGCAGAATAGTCTGCCAGGCAGCGGCGCTCCGGGGCCGACCGATCCAAACGTGCAATCGGTCCCCTACGAATTGGTCGAGTACACGACCAATGGCGCCAACTCCAGCATCGACACCTCGCAGGTGGATCAATTCGGTTTTCCGCTGACGTTGACAGACAATAGCAACGACGGTCATAACCACGCCATGGTCGGCGTGATGACGAACTTGACTCGGGAAGACGAGTTCACCCGCTATCAGGCGTTCATGACGAATCAGGGGACCAACGGCACGCCGTACCTGGATCTGGTCGTGCCCTTGGGTAGCATCAGCACGGGTTCCAATACCGTGGTCCGAGTGATGAACCCAGGGAAATATCTGGCCGTCAATCCGTTTAATAATTCTTCCTTGCACACCGTCTTCGACGGCGCCATCCAATCCCTGTTTCAGCGCACGGATTTGCAGATTCAGGTGATTGGCGCGGGGGGTGGACTGGACGGCACCTACACTGGCACGCCGACCACGGCATCGGCCCTGGATCGTGATAATAACATGGCAACCTATAACGTGCTTCAGTTCACGGGACCGGGGGGCACGTTCAATATCTTTGAACCCTTTTTCAGTAACAGCGGTGGTCCTGGGAATGGTTACGCCGGCAAGCCGCTGTCGCCGCATTGGATTCAAACGATTGGCCCGGACAATAAGGTGGCATCCCCTGGCTCGATGGTTTTTCAGGGAAACGGCGTGTTCGCCGACTATGCGGGGGGCGCCAACTCGCAGGGAAACAATCTGGCCGCCGCGGCCATCGAGCTACAGTTGAACGCCGCCTTGAATCGGGGCATCTCGAATCTGGCCACATCCGAATGGAATAACTCCGGCAACTATTATCCAGCCAACAATCAACCGCGCAACCTCTACGCCCAATTCCTACATCAAAAGACTGGCCCCACAGCGGTCTTCATTGACGGTTTAGCGTATGGCTTCGCCTATGATGAGGGAACGGGAGGACCGTCCAAGATTGATTTCGATGACAGCACAACGCCCACCATTTCGATCACCCTCGGCGCCTGGTCGCCGACTCGTTTCTACGCCGCTGGAGCCGACGCGGGGGGTGGGCCGCGCGTCAAGGTGTACAACACGGACGGTTCAACGCGTTTCGACTTCTTCGCTTACAACCCGTTCTTCATGGGCGGCGTGCGCGTGGCACTAGGGGATGTCAATGGCGACGGCATCCCGGACATCATCACCGCCGCAGGGCCGGGCGGTGGGCCGCATGTCAAGGTGTTTGATGGAGAAACGGGCGCCGTGATCCGTAGCTTCTTCGCTTATGACCCGTCCTTCACCGGCGGCGTGTTCGTGGACGCGGCGGATGTCAATGGGGATGGTTTCGCGGACATCATCACTGGCGCGGGCGCCGGCGGCGGGCCGCATGTCAAGGTGTTCGATGGCCAAACCGGCGCGGTGCGGCACAGCTTCTTCGCCTACAATCCAGCCTTTCCCGGCGGCGTGAACGTCTCTAGCGGCGATGTCAATGGCGATGGCGTCCCGGACATCATCACCGGCGCGGGGCCCGGAGGCGGCCCGCACGTCCGCGCCTTCAACGGCGTGAACCTGGCCCAATTGGCCAACTTCTTCGCGTATGACGCGGCGTTCAGCGGCGGCGTCTGGGTGGCGGCAGGAGACGTGGCGGATGACTTCAGGGCGGAGATCATCACCGGCGCGGGCGCCGGCGGCGGGCCGCATGTCAAGGTGTTTACCATGACGGGACAGGTAGTAGGCTCTTTCATGGCCTACGACTCCTCGTTTCGTGGCGGCGTGCGCGTGGGGGTCATTCACCTCGATAGCGATGGCCACGCCGAGATTCTCGCTGGTGTCGGCCCCACAGGAGGAACGGCCGTGCGCATCTTCGACGGCCTGAGTCTAAACCTCGTGGACACCTTCTTCGCCTTCGATCCCCTCTTCCGCGGCGGCGTGTTCGTGGGAGAGTAGTGATGGGCAGTGATCAGTTATTAGTGATCAGTATTTGACGGGCGAGCCACGCGGTAGTCAGTAACCCGTGATTTGACAACGGATCACTGACAACTCAATCGCTGGTAATGGATCACTGACAACTAACAACTGATCACTGCTGCAACGCTCATGGCAGATGAACTTCGATCTTGGCGTTTTGGCGTTCTTCGGCCAACAAGGCCTGGCGCATCTCCTCGACGTACAGGTCGCGCACCTGATCCTTGATGGCTGCGTAATCCGAAGGCTCGCCGACGGTGCGATCCGTGACTTTGATCAAATGGTAGCCGAACTCGGTCTGCACCACGTCGCTGATGTCGCCGACTTTCAGGTCGAAGGCGGCCCGCGCGAAGTCCTCGGTGTGGGTCCCCTTGCGCAGGAAGTAATTCAGGTCGCCGCCCTGCACGCCGCTAGGACATTGCGAGAACTTCTTGGCGGCCTCGGCGAAGTCGATTTGACCGCTCAGAATTTGTTGGCGAATGGTAGTCAGCTTGTGATGCGCTTCCTGCCGCTGTTGGGGCGTCATGTCCGGCAACAAGCGCAAGAAGATGTGACTGGCGCGAACCTTGATCTGGTCGAAGAAGACCTTGTTGTCGGCGTAGTACTTCTGAACTTCCTCCTCTTTCAACCGCGCCTTAACGTAACCCGACCAGCTTAACATCAACTCGAAGCTGGCGCGCAGATCTTCCTCACTTTGGCCGCTGTGTTTGTAAAACTCGGACATGCTCATGGGCGGTTCTTGTTTTTGCAGGTTCTCCGCCAGTTGGCGTAGAGCCTGATCGATCTCGGCCTTCTCGACCTTGGCTCCATGCTTGTGTAGGAATTGTTGCATGAGGAGGTCGTCGATCAGAATGGCCAAGGCTTCCATGCGCAGCTGCCGCTTTTGCGCCTCGGTGAGCGGCACGGGGGACGGTGGCCGCCATTCCTTGATGAATTCATCCACTTCCTCCAGCGTGATGGTTTCGCCATTGACGACAGCGGCCGGTTGCTCGGCCATGACGGCCGCCGGCAGCGCTGCGCCGTCAATTCCCACGGCCCATGCCGCCAGCGCTCCTATCCACCATTGCGCCCTCATCCCTTTTCTCTCTTTCTCTCGATGAGTCTGTTCCGAACCATATTCCGGCAAGCGGGCGGACCAGCCCCTTGTGCCGTGTCGAAGGCTTTCGCCTCCCGCTCGCCACTCCAAAAGCGGGCTGCTTATAACGTCTGGTTCACCTTATGGGGAGAGCAGTTTATCGTGGGCCGGATAGGAAAACCGACCCACGGGAGGATTATCTTTGTCGGAGGAATATCAGGTGATATGCGCCCCTTGCGTCTCGACATAAACCGCGTACAGGGATTGGCTGCCGGTCATGAAGAGGCGGTTGCGCTTGGGACCGCCGAAACAGACGTTCGAGCAAATCTCCGGCAGCAGAATCAGGCCGATGCGCTCGCCGTCGGGGGCGAAGATGTGAACACCGTCGTAGCCCGCGCCGACCCAGCCGGCGCTGGACCAGATATTGCCATCCATGTCGGCCCGGATACCGTCCGCCAAGCCGGCCTTGCCTTGGTATGCCATCGAGGTGAACTCCCGGCCCTTGCTCAGCTTTTTGTCATCGATCACGTCGAAGACTTGAATGTTCTTGGGGGCCTTCTCATAGTGAGAGGCGCCGGTGTCGGCGATGTAGAGTTTCTTGTAATCCGGCGAGAAACACAGGCCGTTCGGCTTGTATGGCTCATCGGTCACGATGTCCATTTTGCCGGTCTTGGGATCGATGCGATAGACCGCTTCCTTGAGCAGCAGTTCCCCCTTGTTCCCCTCGTAATTCATCAGGCTGCCGTACCCCGGATCGGTGAACCAGATGCCGCCGTCGGGATGCACCACGACATCATTGGGGGCGTTGAGGACCTTGCCTTGCCATTTGTCGGCCAACACGGTGACGCTGCCATCGTATTCGTAGCGCGCCACGCGGCGGTTGCCGTGCTCGCAGGAAATTTGCCGTCCCTCGAAATCGAAGGTGTTGCCGTTGCTGTTGCCGGCCGGGTTGCGCATGACGCTGACATGACCATCCTCGTTCAGCCAGCGCAGCTGCACGTTGTTGGGAATGTCACTCCACAGGAGATAGCGGCCGACGCCGTTCCACGCCGGCCCCTCGGCCCAGAGCATGCCAGTGTACAGCCGTTGGATGGCGGTGTTGCCGAGCTTGTACTTGGCGAAGCGTTTGTCGAGCACGACAATATCCGGGTCGGGATAGCGCACGGGGACCTTGCCGGTCCAATCGCGCTCGGCCCAAGCCGTCGGCGCCAGCACGCTCCCCGCCGCCAACGCCGCCGCCGACCGCAGCAACGTCCGCCGATTGATGCCAGAGTGTTGATGTTCAGAATGGATGGATTGCACGGATGAGGCTCCTTTCAAAAGGTTTACCGGTTACTACGCAGGCACTCTCGGTTCGGATCAAGCGAATTCCCGCGACCTACGATTCATAACCCAGGATTGGCGACAGAACAGCAAAAAATCCGACGAACAGCCAGATATCACATCGCTGAGGGAAAAGCAGAAGATTCATCCGTCCCGCTCGCTGACAGACTTTTCCCGATGACATTCAAAGCATCTGGACACTGCTTCTTTCGTGACGGACAATGAGAGTCATTGTCAGCGCGTCCATAGGGGGCATGACGGTAGTTTCTGTCCCCGCCGCGACTTGTTGTGAGGCCATCCTTGTCCAACGAACACGTTCTCACCAGTTTATTGAGCATCGTCGTTTTGGGGATCAGCGCGCAATGGATGGCTTGGCGATTACGGATTCCCTCCATCCTGCTGCTACTCATCTTTGGATTCCTGGCTGGGCCGGGAGCCACTCTGATTCCCACCGATAGTTGGCTGGGCCGCGTCATTGCTCCCTTCCACATCGACCCGGATAATCTGTTCGGCGATGGCCAAGGAAAGGATTATCTGCTGTTGCCGTTGGTGTCCCTGGGAGTGGCGGTCATCCTGTTCGAGGGGGGAATGTCCTTAAAGTTCTCGGAGCTGCCGCACCTGGGGCATGTCGTCACCAAATTGGTCACGGTCGGCGTGTTGATCACCTGGCTGGCCAGCGCCTGCGCAGCTTGGCTACTCATCGATGGCATGACGCCGCGCGTGGCGCTGCTCTTGGGGGCGCTGCTAGTCGTCAGCGGGCCGACGGTGGTTGGCCCGATGTTGCAGCAAATGCGCCTGATCGGACGCACCGGTCCCATCCTGAAGTGGGAAGGCATTGTCATTGATCCCATCGGCGTGTTGCTGGGGTTGGTGGTGTATTACGTGGTCGTGGCCAGCCAAGCCATGACAGCCGTTGAGGAAGTAGCGCTGGCGGTGTTGAAAACTTTTCTCATTGGCGGCGGCTTGGGCTTGGCGATGGGAGCGGTGCTGGCAGTGCTGCTGGCGCGGTTTTGGATTCCTGACTACTTGCAGAACGCGGTGACGCTGATGTTCGTGTTGGCCGGGTTCGTCGCCGCCAACACCATTCAGGAAGAGGCGGGTTTATTCACTGTCACGGTAATGGGCGTATTCCTGGCCAATCAGCGCTTCGCCTCGGTCGAACACATTATCGAATTCAAGGAAAACCTGCGTGTCTTGCTCATTTCCGCTCTGTTCATCGTATTGGCCGCTCGCTTGCGGCTCGAAGACTTGCGCCAAGCCGGTTGGGCCAGCTTGTGGTTCGTGGCGGTGCTCATCGTTGTGGTACGCCCCTTGGCGGTATGGGCGTCCACGCTTGGCTCCGGGTTGTCCTGGAAGGAACGGGCTTTTCTGTCGTGGATGGCACCGCGCGGCATCGTGGCGGCGGCGGTGTCCTCGATCTTCGCCCTGTATCTACTAGACGATCACATCGCCGGCTCACATTTGCTGGTGCCGGTCGTCTTCACTACAATCATCGGCACGGTGACCATTTACGGCCTCACTGCTCCCGGATTGGCGCGTTGGCTGGGACTGTCGGAACCGGACCCGCAAGGGGTGCTAATCGTCGGCGCCCATTCCTGGGCGCGCGCGCTGGCCAAGGTGTTGCGCGATCAAGGCGTTCCAGTGGTGATGCTCGACAACAATCGCGCGGACCTCGCTGCGGCGCGCATGGACAACTTGAACACGGTGTACGGTAGTCTCCACAGTGACGGTTTGCTGGAAAATCTAGACCTGACCGGCATCGGCAAGCTGCTGGCCCTATCCCCCACCGATTCCGACAACGTCTTGGCCGTGCATCGCTTTCGTATGTTGTTCGGTCGTGCGCATGTTTTTCAGTTATGCCCGGAGCCAGAGCCAGGTGCCAAGAAACATCCAGCGCGGCACACGTTGGGCCGATTGCTGTTTGGTTCCGATGTCACGTTTCGCTATCTGGATGATCGCTTTCGGGCAGGCGCGACTATCAAGGCCACACCGTTGACCGAAGCCTTCGCCTTCAAGGACTTCGCGGCCATGCATGGTCGGAATTATGTGCCGCTGTTCGTTGTGAAGCTATCCGGCCGCTTGGTCGTGGTGACGGCAGGCATGACGATTCAGCCGCAACCGGGAGACATATTGATCAGCCTGACGCAAAGCGCGGAACAGAACGGCAATTCATCGTCAAAGAATGGCGCGCGGTCGGCGGTCGAGGAAGCGGTTTGAGCAAGAGGAAGTATTCCCGCCGGCAGTTGGAACCTTCCACCGTGAGAGGAGAAACACCATGCGACGATTTCTGGGATTGTTAATCGTGACCTTGGTTTGGAGCGGGGGATGGTCCCCGGCGCTGGCAGCGGAACGGCCTAATATCATCGTCATCATGGCCGATGACATGGGCTTTTCCGATTTGGGTTGTTATGGCGCGGAGATTCAGACGCCCCATCTCGACCGGCTGGCGGCCGGCGGACTGCGTTTCACGCAATTCTACAACACCGCCCGCTGCTGCCCGACGCGCGCCGCTTTGCTGACTGGCTTATATCAGCATCAAGCGGGCATTGGTCACATGGTCGGCAATTACGGCATCCCCGCCTATCAAGGGTATCTCAATGATCGCTGCGTGACCATCGCCGAGGTCCTCAAACCAGCGGGCTACCGCACCTTGATGGCTGGCAAATGGCATGTCGGCGAGAATCGGCCGCACTGGCCCACCGACCGCGGCTTCGACCGCTATTTCGGCCTGATCAGCGGCGCCAGCAATTACTTTCGCCTTGATGCCGACCGGAAGATGGCTCTCGACGATCAACCGTACACGCCGCCGGACGATGACTTCTACATGACCAATGCCTTCACGGACTACGCTTTGAAATTCCTCGCTGAAACGCGCCAGCAAAACCAGCCGTTTTTCCTGTACGTCTCTTACACGGCCCCCCACTGGCCCTTGCACGCCCTGCCCGAGGACATCGCCAAGTATCGCGGCAAATACAAGGAAGGCTGGGACGTGCTGCGCCAACAACGCCACCAGCGCATGGTGAAGATGGGCTTGGTGGATGCGAAATGGCCGCTGACGCCGCGTGATCCTCAAGCGCCGGCCTGGGACAAGGTCAAGGACGCCGAGATGCGCGATCTCAAGATGGCCGTCTATGCCGCGCAGATTGACAATATGGATCAAAACATCGGCCGCATTCAGGCCAAGCTCAAGGAGCTTAACATCGAGAACAACACGCTGATCCTGTTCCTGGCCGACAACGGCGGCTGTGCCGAGGAGATCAATCGCGGCAAACCCGGCGTACCCCCCGGTCCCGCTGATTCCTTCTTGAGCTATGGTCTCCCCTGGGCCAACGCCAGCAATACCCCGTTCCGGCTATACAAGCATTGGGTCCATGAAGGCGGGATCGCCACGCCGCTGATCGCGTACTGGCCAGAGGTCATCACCAAGGGGGGCGGTCTCACCCATCAACCGGGGCATGTCATTGACATTATGGCAACGTGTCTGGACGTGACGGGGGCGGAGTATCCCAAAACCTTCAAGGACAAACCGATCACTCCCCTGGAAGGCAAGAGCCTGCTCCCCATCTTGCAAGGCAAGCAACGCGCGGGGCACGAGGCCATCTTTTGGGAACATGAAGGCAATCGCGCGGTGCGGCAAGGAAAGTGGAAGCTGGTGGCTCGCCATCGTCAACCGTGGGAGTTGTACGACCTGAACGCCGACCGCACCGAGATGAACAACCTCGCCGCCAAGCATCCCGAAAAGGTCCAGGAAATGGCCTCCCTGTACGATCAATGGGCTCAGCGCGCCGGTGTTGTTCCTTTCGATCAGCTCACCAAGAAAGGGCCGCCGAAGTAAGGGTCTGATCTCGAACTCCCTCTTTCCCTTGGCGGGGATGAGGAGATGAGGATACGCTGATCCATAATTTCGCGATGTCGTGGCTAGATGATTCAGCGTTTCGCGCTCGTGACATCCCCCGCGAAACGCTGAATCCACCCAATCCCAATTGAGAGGTGCTGGATCGGCATCACCCCACCCCCCTCATCTCTGCCAAAAAGGAGATTGGCTCCATCACCAGGTAACCAGAAAGTAGCCTTATGCGCATTGACGACCGGCAACCCGATGAGTTGCGTTCTTTGTCCTTTCGGCGTCGCTACACGCGCCAGACGCCCGGCAGTGTCCTGGTGCGCATGGGGCGCACGACGGTCCTTTGCACGTGCAGCGTCGATGAGCACGTGCCCTCGTTTTTACTCGGCACTGGCAAGGGCTGGCTGACGGCGGAGTACAACATGCTCCCTGGCAGCACCAGCCCACGCAAGCCGCGCGACCGAGCCGGCAAGGTCGATGGCCGAAGTGTAGAAATTCAACGCCTCATCGGGCGCAGTCTGCGGGCTGTCATCGATCTGGGCAAACTGGGGGAACGGACCTTGTGGCTCGATTGCGACGTGTTGGAAGCCGACGGCGGCACGCGCACGGCGTCCATCAATGGGGCATACGTCGCCCTGATCGACGCGCTGGCCGCGACCAAGCTGCTCAAGACGCAGCCAGCCGGCCTCATCCGCGACAGCGTGGCTGCTATCAGCGTGGGCTTGGTCAACGGCGTGGCTTTGCTCGACTTGGCTTACGAGGAAGACCGGGACGCCGAGGTCGATTTGAACCTGGTAATGACAGGATCAGGCCAGTTCATCGAAGTGCAGGGGACGGGGGAGGAAGCTACTTTCAGTCGCGCTCAGCTCGATGAGTTACTCAAACTAGGCAAAGTGGGCATCGACGCCATCACCGCGGAACAACGCCAAGCGCTTGGCAGTTATTGGCCTCTGGACAAGTGAAAAGTCTTTTGCTATGGTCCCCCCCTCAACCGGAAGGAGAGGTTTAGCGCGCCAACCGTAGGCGTGCTTTCGTGTCAGAGGAGGGGAATCATGGCACCGATACTCATGGTTGGGATGAGTTTGGCGTTGGGGATCGGGCAGCCGGCGGGGGAGCGTCACGATCCTTATGAGGTGACGCCCGCTGCTGGGCCGTGGTTGATCTGCGTGGCCAGCTACACCGGACCCAAGGCGTCGCTGTTGGCCCATGAGCTGGTGCAAGAAGTTCGTGCCAAATACAACATGCCGGCTTACACGTTCAACCGGGGACACAAGGAACGCCAGGAACAAGAGGAGCGCATTCGGAAGCTACGGGAAATGTGTCCCGAAGGCCGTTTTCGCGTGGTTCGCACCCAAAAGCAATGCGCCGTGTTGATCGGCGGCTACCCCGACATGGACGCGGCCCGCAAAGCCCTGAACGATGTCAAAAAATTCCAACCCCCCGCTGAGAAGCTAATGGATTCGGTGTACGTGGCTGGCCCCGATCCGAATTCCGAGGGCAGCTCGGTGCGACAAGCCTTCCTCAATCCGTTCGTGACGAGCTTTGTCGTCCGCAATCCATCTGTGCCCTTCGAGCGTCACAACGATGACAAGCCAGACCCCTTCTTGAAGAAGCTCAACGCTCATGAATCCTACAGCTTGCTGAAATCCCGCAAGCCGTGGACGCTGGCGGTGAAAGATTTTCGCGGCGCGTCCACCATTCAGCCGCAATCGGCTCCCACGTCCTTTTTGGACAAGTTGATCGGCCGAAATGGTGGCGATCAGCTGTCCGCGTCCGCCATGCAGGCCCATGAAGTGGCCCGTTTGCTCCGCGCCATGCAATTCGAGGCTTATGTGTTGCACACACGTTATTACAGCTTGGTCACGGTTGGTTCGTTCGACACCCAAGATGATCCGAAATTGCTGGAGCTGCAACGGACCCTGGCCCACATGCAACTACAAGGCAGCGGCATCGAGTTCTGGTCGCGCCCCATGCCGATGGAAGTGCCGCGACCGTGAATGTTTTAATTGATGAGATGATTCATCGGCGGGCGGGGGAGGCGAATCCAATCGCCTTCTCCGCCCGCCATGGAAGCTATTTCCCTCTGCCATTTCTCACGGTTCACGCAGCACGAACTTCTGAGCGCGTTTGCCGATGATGTCGCCGACGTAAATGTTTCCCTTGCTATCGACAGCGATGGCATGTACCCAGTTGCACTCCCCAGGCCGTTCCAGACCATCGATGGCCTTGGGCACCGTCCAGAGCTGCAATAACTTGCCATCGGTGTTGAACTTCATGAACACTTGGTCCTTGGGGGGACAGCCAAGCGAACTATCCTCTTTCCGCCATTGCATCGGCGACGAGCCGCACACCCACAACTCATCGTTGGGGGTCATATGGAAACCCCAAGGAACGACGAGGTTGTTCCAAATGTCGAGTAACTTGCCTTCGGCGTCGAACACTTGCACGCGCGCATTGTTGCGGTCGGCGACATACAAGCGCCCCTTGCTATCGACGGCAATGGCGTGCGGAATGCTGAATTCCCCCGGCTTGCTGCCGAGCTTGCCCCATTCCTTGACGTACTTGCCGTTCTTGTCGAAGTGAACCACGCGGGCGTTGCCGTAGCCATCGGCCACGAACACGTCACCGTTTTTGGTCACGGCGATGTCGGTAGGCATATCCAGATGGGTGTCATCGCAGCCGGGATGATCGGGGGTGCCGATGGTCAGCAGCGGTTTACCTTCCGGCGTGTATTTTTCCACCACATGCCGGCCGATGTCGGTGATCCAGACGTTCCCCTCATGATCAATCTTCAGATGATGTGCTGACTTGAGCCGGCCGCTCCCCCAGGAACGGACCAAGTTCCCTTTGGGATCATAGACCTGGATCGGCGGATCGGCGCGGGTGTACAACCAGACGTTGTCCTTCGCATCAACGGCAACACCAGGCATGTGCCCCCACAAAAATTCAGCGGGACGTTTCGGCCAGGCAACATCGACCTCATACGCCTTGGCCACATTGACCCGAGGATACTTGTCTTGCTCCTGGGCCTGGATCGTCACGCTCACTCCCAGCAACCCCGCCATCAGCCCCCATGCCACCACGGCTCCGCTTCCGAAACGCTTATACCTCGCCATTGTTGCGACTCCCGGAGTAAGGAAAAAAGCCATTCCATCGCGCCGGTCATGCCGCCGATGGAAATACCCCCCGGATCATACCATGCTCCACTAGCCGTGGGTATTTTCTTCTCCGAGGTTTTTGGGCCGGCAAGAAAGGACAACAAGCATCGCTCCCGGCAGTGCTGCTTATCTTTCTTCCCTCCCGTCTTTCGGTCCTCAACTCCCCATCAAATACGAGCGCAGCTCGGCATAGATGCGGTCGCAGCAATTGAAGTAATCGCGGTGTGGGACTGGCGGGGATTTTTCGGGGGCAGGAGAAGGTTTCAGCAGCATGGTGATGTGCAAGACGCTGCGATTGTTGACCTCTTTCTTCTGCATATGCAATTCAATGTCAATATAATCGTGCAGATCCTTGCCGCGGCTGAACCAGGATTTCGGTCCGGGCGTCACCATCTGATACTTACAGTTCGGCCCTCCCATCCGCACGCGGACCATGCCGGGAATGCTTTCCACCACCTGGCCCCCCATGTCCTCGACGAAGCCACGTAGCTTGATGACGGCGATGGCTTCGGGCATCCAGGCTTCCAGATGATGCACGACGGTTTCGGGCGAAAGCTGGGTTGGCAGCGTGGCCGGAGTGACGGGCGCCACGGCGTCATCGGGTTCTTCCGGTGGAATTTCATGGTCCGGCAACAGCTTCTGGCCTAGAGCTTTTTCATAGAGCTGGTACAGCTCGCGGGCCGTTTGCGGTCGTTCGCGCGGATACTTGGCCAGGCAATGATGCACCACCGCCTCAATAGCCGGTGGCACACGCACGCCATACGCTTCAAACTTTGGTGGCGTGTCCTCGACGTGGGCGCGGAGGAAATCCATGACATCGAGGCCGCGAAACGGCAGCCGGCCCGTCAACATTTCATAGAGAATGACGCCCGTGCTGTAGATGTCGCCGCGATGGTCGATCTCCTCGCCGCGCACTTGCTCCGGGGCGATGTATTCGGGGGTGCCGGTGGCGATGATGCGATCGTCCCCTTGCAGCTTCTCAAGCGGAATGTACGGCGCCACGTTGAGCTTGGCCAAGCCGAAATCCATCACCTTGATCCGCTCTTTGGGCGTCTCCGGTTCGACGATCATGAGGTTAGCTGGTTTGAGATCGCGATGGATAATACCCCGTTTCTGAGCAGCGGTCAGGGCGATGCACAGCTGGCCGAGGATGCGGCCGGTGCGTTCGGGGGAGAGCCGTTTGTGCAGCTTGAGCAAGTCCTCTAGGGCAATCCCTGGAATATATTCCATGATAATGCACGGACTTTGCGCGTCGTCGGTCCCCGCTTCGATCAGCTCCACGACATAGGGATGACGAAAGCGGCGCATGAAATCCATTTCTTGTTGGAAGCGTTCGTGGAACTTCGGCTGCGCGGCGATGTCCTCGCGCATGACCTTGACCACGACCTGACGGCCAGATGGGCGGTGACAAGCCAGAAAGACTTGCCCCATGCCCCCCTCGCCCAGCAGACGCACCACGTCATAGCGCCCCAAAAAGGTTCGGTTCATATTTGGCTCTCGCTCATACGGACGTTTCGTGGAGGAGGAAGGATCAGACTCTCGCTTCAGATGGTGTGCTTTTATGAGTCTGTCCCATCAGAATCATGGTAGGGTTGGCCGAGTCTTCGAGGCCCCAGACTCTAAAAGTTTGTCCCTGTAGTTCACGCCGCCTTCTGAAACGTCTATAAAATGTAGAACACAATGGCCAATTAAGCCAAATGGAGGCACCGATTCGAGGAGGAAAATGGAGAAAAGTGAAGAAGCAGCTCCCCTGGATGAGAAACCGCCGCCGCTTGGTGTTACTTCGCTTCCTCGCCGTCTCCGTCGGGACAGAGACGGCGGATGCTGTCGAGTAGCTGATCCATGGCGAACGGTTTGCGGAGATAATCATCCACGCCCAGAACCTCCGCGTAGGCGCGGTGGCGGCTGCCTTCATTGGCGGTCATCATGATGACGCGCGGTCCCCCTTCCCGCCGGCTTTTCAATTTTTGCAGCACGAGGAAGCCGCTTTGCTTGGGCATCATCATATCCACGAGCACCACATCCGGAGCGGCGCGCTCCGCCAGTGCCATTCCCTTATTGCCATCCTCCGCTGTCAAGACATGATAGCCGTGTTTCTTTAAGAAAGTGGAGACGGCCAAGACGATGATGGGATCGTCGTCAACAATCAAAATGGTTTTCGGTTCGGTCATGGATCGGGAAACTCCGGACGTCAGACCCCGTGACGGGACTCCGTGCCGATTTTCTCCACTCTTCCCTTTTTCCCATCATAGAATGTGGATTTGTGAAACACAATGGCAGGGTTTGGGGGATTCATCGCTTCGCGCCGCTTTCCGCCCCCCCCACGCGAACCGATAAATCAACCCTGCGAAACCAGGGTGTTCCTTGGAAAGGGAATTGTCCTTATGACCGCCATCCCCGCCGAACTCGGTTATCACATGCCGGCGGAGTGGGAGCCGCACGAGGCAACCTGGATCGCTTGGCCGCACCACCGCGCCGATTGGCCGGGGAAGTTCGCGGCCATCCCCTGGGTGTACGTGGAGATCGTGCGCCACCTGCACCAGTGCGAACGGGCGCGCATACTGGTCAATGACTTGTCGGCCCAGCGCCAAGCCATCGGCAAATTGCGCCGCGGCGGCGTCGATCTGAGTCGGGTCGATTTCTATCACTGCCCCACGGATCGGGTCTGGACGCGCGATTCGGGGCCAATCTTCGTGGTCCGCGACTATCACGGACAACGCCAAGTCGCCTTGACGCATTGGCGTTTCAATGCCTGGAGCAAGTACGACAACTGGCAGCGCGACCAACAGGTTCCCGAATTCGTCGGCCAAGTCCTTGGCTTGCCGCGCTTCCTGGCGCTAACCGCCGATCAACAACGGCATATCGTGCTCGAAGGGGGAAGCATCGACGTCAACGGGGCGGGGCTGCTGCTGACGACGGAGGAATGCCTGCTCAGTGACATTCAGCCACGGAACCCCGGATTGACACGAGAGGAGCTGGAACGCGCCTTCGCCGATTATTTGGGAGTCCGCAAGGTGCTCTGGCTGGGACAAGGGATTGCCGGCGATGACACCCACGGCCATGTCGATGACCTGGCCCGCTTCGTGGGGCCAGGCACGGTGGTCACGATGGTCGAAGAGAACGCTCAGGATGTGAACTACCGGCCGCTGCGGGAAAACCTCGACCGCCTGCGCGGCATGACTGACCTAGACGGTCGCCCGCTGGAAGTGGTGCCGTTGCCGATGCCTCAGCCAGTGTACTTCGCGGGTCAGCGTTTGCCGGCCAGCTACGCCAATTTCTACATCGCCACCGACCGCGTTTTGGTCCCCACTTTCAACGACCCCCACGACCGCCACGCCCTCGGCATCTTGGCCGAGCTATTCCCGGATCGACAAGTAATCGGTATTCACGCCGTCGATCTCGTCTGGGGTCTGGGCACCTTGCACTGCCTGACGCAACAGCAACCAGCGAGGGAGATCTAGCTTGTCTTCTTATATATACTAATATATACTATAGAAAAGTTGCTTTTCGTTGTTTCATTGTTCCATTCCACCTCACCCCCCTTTCCCGGCATGAAAGAAAAAGGGGACGCGACTCGAATTCCTTCTGGAACAAGGCATGGGGGGCCACCTCGCGATTGAGGAGGTGATAGCCAAAACCTCTCGAGGCCTGGCGCGGACGTTGTGACATGGTTGTCAGATGACGCCACGATCCGCTCTCCGTCAACCAAATTCGAGTCGCGTCCCCCTTTCTTGTCCTTTCTTGTCCTAACCCGGCAACGCGGCCAAGGAGGCCGAATGATGCTTGCGGCTGACGGTATCGCGTGAATTCGTGGCTGAGGCAAACTCCCGCGTCAGTTGAGAGTGGCTGAGGTCCGCCAAGGAGTTGACGATCATATCGGGCCGGTAGGCGTAGCGGCGCAGGTCTTCCAACCGTGTGCCGCCGCTGAGCACGAGAATGGTGCGCGAACCCATTTGCACGCCGCCGAGAATATCGGTCTCCATGGTGTCACCGATGACAATAGTACGCTCCGCCGACAATCCCAACTCCTTACGGGCGCCGCGCAGCATCACGGGGCTGGGTTTGCCGACGCTGAACGCCTTGACGCCGCTGGCGGTCTCCAGCATGGCCACCAAGGCACCGCAACCGGGCCGCATCCCCGCTTGCGTCGGGCAGTTCGGGTCCAAGTTCGTGGCCACCAGCTTGGCCCCCGCCAAAATCATCCCCAAGGCGGCCTCCACCATCTCGAAATTGATGGTCCGCCCCTCGCCAACGACCACATAATCGGGGTCCTTGTCCACGATGGCGTAGCCGTTGTTGTGCAGCGCCGTCAACAATCCTCCTTCGCCGATGACAAAGGCCGTGCCGTTCGGCTTCTGTGCCGCTAAGTAGCGGGCCGTCGCCATGGCGCACGTGAAGACGTGTTCCTCCCCGACGTCAATTCCTAGCCGTTTGAGCTTGGTGGCTACGTCGCGACGGGTGCGTTGGCTGTTATTGGTCAAAAATAAAAACGGGGCACCAGCGCCGAGTAATTCATCGATGAAGCGATCCGCGCCGGGAATCAGATGGTTGTCTCGATAAATCACTCCATCCATGTCGATCAAATACCCAATCATAGCGGTAGTCCTCGCGCTGAAGAAAAAAGAACATGACCACGTTCCACTTCTTCTAACCACCCCGCGTTCAATTTCGGAGCAATTCCTTGGAAAAAAGTAAGAAGACTCAAAAGCCCAGTTCCGTGCGGGGGAGGAGAGAAGGGAGAGGGGCAGGAATCCGACAGCATGGCTGAGAGCAAACCATGTGCCGAACATGCCGCACGAACGCCGCGATGAAAGCGGAAAAACACTCAAGTTTCGCACTCAACACCAGTTAGACGTTGCAACAACGGAAGGGAACACTGGCTCGAATAACGAATTCACGCGGCACGCCTGCCCAGAAGTTAGGCAAAAACCGACTGCTGCTTGCCATTTTAGCCGCGGTTCACTTGTTCTTTTGCGGACTATGACTTGACCATGTCGAGCCGCGCACGGTTCTTCCATTCTTTTGGCGAACCATCCGCCGCACGTTCGCGTAATGAGGATGAGGAACACACGAGCAATCCTGCCCTTATCAGGATGGGAGTGCGACAACACCCTGGTTCCTCAACCTTCCTCCCAAGGAGCACCAGGCGATTCACTGGCCAACCCCCCAAGCAGTGGATCGTCTGGCCTTTTTTCATTCCTCGTGTTTTGGAAATGCCGATCCATCACTTCCCGATGTCGTCGCGTGGCGCTAAACCCATTCCCACAAAAAAAGCAAAAAATCTCTTGACAAGAACGCATGTCAGGTTAATATGAGATTAAGTCTCAAATACAAACTTGAGACAACGGGCAATGTGAGGCACCCACCCACCTTCCTACCTTTTGATGTGGACCTGGTTCCATGAACGGTGTTTGCTCCCAAATTTGTCAGGAATGCCCGCGCACGCAGCGCTTGGTTTGTCATTGCCTGCAAGTGACGGAAGAAATGGTCGTGGAAACGCTGACCACGTTGGGAATTCGCTCGGTCGAGGAGCTGCGCGAAGTGACCGGCGCCGGCGCCGGCTGCACGGCCTGCCAGCGCCGGCTGCGGAAATACATCGACGAATACGCTTATTCTCCCATCTGTTCGGCCAAATAATTCTCCAGCCCCAGTTTATCGATCAGATGGAGTTGCGTTTCCAGCCAATCGACATGTTCTTCCGATTCTTTGAGGATGGATTCCATCAATTCCCGCGTGCCGTTGTCCTTCATCTGGGCGGCTTGCGTGATGGCTTCGTTGTAATGCCGGACGCCCCCCATCTCTAGCTTGAGGTCGTTCTCAAACTGCTCCTTGACATCGCTGCCAACGCGGATCACGTCATAGCGAGCAATTTCGGGCACCCCATCCAGGAACAGAATCCGTTCAATGATTTTCTCGGCATGCTTCATTTCGCCGATCGATTCCTCGTAATGCTTTTTCGCCAAGCGTTGGTAGCCCCAATTGGCGCACATCTTGGCTTGGCAAAAATACTGATTGATGGCCGTCAATTCAATCGTTAGGGCACGATTGAGCAACTCGATGGCTTCGGTTTGACCTTGCATGGGAACATCTCCTTGCCACGGGCAGCCGCTCCGCTCGCCGCGGATCGTTGCCAACCAGAGGTAACGTCCAGGATGCTCTCATCCTGACAACTCCACTTTATACATTGTGGGTGGCCTGGCGCCGAAAAGCAAGGGCAAAATCTCCATAAGTCCTTATTTTTCAACAACTTAATACTGATACTTAATCTCGCCTTTATCCAGTTTGGCTTGAATCCGAATAACGGCAACCATAGAGCACGTACAACGACCTTCCTGCTGAGACGCAAATTCACCATCGATACGGCTCCCCCCACGATCTGCCCGCCCATCGCGTTTTTTCCACGCCTGTCTGGTTGACAACAGATTTCGACAGGATAAAATTCATACTGGAAGCCCCCATCGTCTAGCGGCCTAGGATGTCTGGTTCTCAGCCAGAAGACAGGGGTTCGAGTCCCCTTGGGGGTAATCCGTGCGTGTGCACAGAATTGCATCCAATTGCATCGGCTTGGTAATCTGTCCTGGTTTGCGTCAATTCTTGCCGTTTATTGCCATTCCTCGCGGGAATCTGCTGCGCCGCTTTTTGCACCGCCGGTGCGCTGCTTTTCGCACCGCTTCGGGTCGCAGCCTGAAAGTCTTGCTCACCAATCGCCACGAACAGGATGCGCGGCCGGCCGCCTGGACCGTTGCTAATACTTGCCGTGAAGTTGTCCTTTCACGGATTCAAGGGCGATAAGCGTCCTTTCGATGAGCCACGCGAACTACTAACACAATTAGGGCTGCGTCCCGGATCGTGTAAACGACGCGATACTGTCCGGCGCGAATCCGCCAAAAGTCGTCTGTGCCGTGCAGCTTCGCACAACCGGGCGGACGCGGTTCCTCTCGCAGTCCTTCCAGCGCTGCAACGATACGCTGGCGAACCCTGGCGGGAAGCCGATCCATTTCCTTTTCCGCCGATGGTTTGATGATGAGTTCGTACATGGCGGACTACAGCCCGTGCTTTTTCTTGTACTCGTCCAGGGTGATGCCTCCTTTTTCCTTCAGGGCCTTGCGAGCCGCCTTGATGTCTTGTTCGTCTTCGATGCGCTCTAAAAGGGCCAGGTCTTCCATCGATACTAGCGCGGCTACTCCCTTGCCGCGCCGCTCCAGGACGATGCGTTCGCCAGCGTAGGCGACTCGGTTCAAGGCATCGGCCAGGTTGTTGCGAATGTCCACGACTTTCATGGTTGGTCCTCCGTACAAAGGTTTCATGTACATTATAACTATCAGCGCCTTTAATGCAAGGTCAGAAACCATCGCGGCAGGGGCCATCCAGCGTCGTCTGGCCGAAAAGGCCGTCTCCCTTAGCGCGGGCCGGCCTTGCGTTTTTGGGAGTGTCAACAGTGTCAACGCTGCGTATTCTTCCAACTTCGACTAGGCCGCCGCCATGTCGCCGGTCAGGTCGGCTTGCTCGACGGCGTGGGCGTTGTAGGACGATTTCCAGGCCGCCTTCGCGTTGCCGCTCAGGCGCACCAGCACGGGCCGGGGTTCGCCGTCGTCGCCGACCGTGGGTTGCAGTTCGTACAGCCGGTCGAACAGCCGGGCTAGCGCGGCTTCCGCGCTAGGGTCGATGCCGCTGATTTGAAGCAACGGTGGCTGGAAGAGGAAAGAGTCCGTCATTTCGCGTGGCCCAGCGCGCGAAATGACGTCTCCTTACCCTACTGCTTCGACTGAGGCCGGATGGACTGATAAGTGTCGGCGAGGACGCGATCGGCGAGTTGCTCCAGCTCACGGAGAAGGATGTCTTCCGCCTCCGGCCGCAAGCGGGACACCTCTGGCTCGTAGCCCCCTTCCTTGTGCGACGCAGCCGTGCAGATGTAACCGATGTGGCCATTGGCGTAACCGACCACGATGGGAATGGCTCGGTCGGCGATGGCCTTCTCCAGATTAAAGCCATACTCTACCATCGGTTCCCCGGGCATGGTGAGAAACAGGAAATCGCCGATCAGCAGGGCTTGCAGCTCGCAGCGGACTTCTCCTTTTTTGCCCGGCAACATCAGTATCTTGCTGACACACTTGAGCGGATAAATCGTCTTGCGTTTCATCAGCTCCTCGCGGACGACACTGCGATCCGCCGCTCGCACCACGGCGCAGCCCAGGTTCCGGCCACACCAGCGAATATCCGCTTCGTCCCCACAGCGGTAGGAAAAACCAGGCAGATTGGGGCGAATGTCGCCGGTGCAGCCTTGGAGGAACAGCGTCTTGGTCCGCTCGCCATAGACCATTTCCACGAAGCGCTGCGCCTCGCCGGGGAAATCGGCGCTGATTTTTGGATAACCTTGCGGATAGGGGGGCGTGAGCTTGTCCCCCCAGGTGAAGACACAAGGATGACAAACAGCGTGCATGAGCACGGCCAGCGGGGCCAACGACGTGCCATCGTCGAGGCGCAGCACCTTGACGCGGTGGTCGCAGGGGCCATCGGGATTGAGCCGCACCACCGCTCGGCCATTGATCACCTTGCGGCGGTTGATATTGAAGTCGATGCGATCCTCGCCGTAACCGATGGTCACGGGACGCATTCCTTTCGCCGCTAGTTGGGCGGCGTCGGCCAGCTTCTCGACCAACGCCCGGCCCCAGTCGCTCGTCGCCGTCCAACCGGGGCCGGAGTGATTGTGCGACGCCGTGACTAGGATGTTCTCGCGCGGCGTGCCGGTTTTCTCGGCAATGGCATCGCGCAGCATCTGGACCATCTCGTCTCGAACGCCCAGTAAATCCAGGGTCACGATGACGACTTGCAACTGTCCGTTATTCAGCACCAACACGCCGCCATGCAGCGGGTCCCGAATGCCGTTGGTGGCACGCACATGGCCAACCACGCTGGCGTCGGCGGCGGGCGTGATGTCCACTTTGGCCACCCCCGCTTTGAGATTGGACTCCACCTTGAACGTCATGTCCTCGGCCCACACGCCCGCGGGAAGAAAAAGCGACAACGTCAAGACTGTAATCAATTCTCTCATGACGATCCTCTGGTGGAATGGATAAAGGAAGTACACCGAACCTACGCGGAGTTTCGCGCATCGCGCCTCCGTCCGCGTTAATCCAGCAGTATCATACGGACAATGCGGCCTGGTTGTCCATCAGTAGAACGTGCGCAAGTTGGGCAGAGGTAACGACTTGTCATGATGAATCAACGATCCGTGCTGGGAATAGTCTCCGGAAGCCCATCTTGGCACTCGCCGCACAAGCCAAGCAGCTGCACGCGCCGTGCCAGAACGCGGAAACCGTGCAGGGAAGATTCAGGCACGGCGAGCACCGGCAGCGCGACCGTGTGCAAGTCGGCGACGCGCCCGCAGCGCATGCAAACCAGATGGGCATGATCGCTGAGGTCGGCGTCAAAGCGGGCTTGGTTGCCGTGCGTCGGGACACGGCGGATTAAACCGTGGTTTTCCAACAATTCCAAGGTGCGGTACACCGTACCTAGCGCCAATGACGGCATCTGCGGCTTGATCCGCTGGAAGATGTCCTCGGCGCTTAAGTGGGTTTCATCGCTGGCCAAAACGCGATAAATCGCCAATCGTTGCGGCGTTAGGGACAGACCACGCTCGCCGCACTGTTGGCGGAACGTCTCCACTCGACATTCAATCGCTTGCCGGCTGGTATCCATATTGCCATTATTGAGGAAGATGCTGGGAAGGTCAACGAAAGGGAAAAGCCAAACGCATGAGTTGCCGCGAGCGAGACGTGCTGTTCCATCGACACGGAATCATCCGTGCGCTGGCATTTCAATCGCTTGCACGGGACACACCAGAGCACAGACCGCACAGCAAATGCAGTCTTCAGGCCGGGGAAGCCAGGGAAGGGGATCGGCCAGCTCCAAGCAATCCGTTGGACAAATTCGCGCGCAATCGCCGCAGCTGGTGCAACGGCTTTCATTCAAGATCGGTAGTTCATGGTTCATCGTTCAACACGGGCAAGGCGGGAGGTGGCTGCGGAGTCCGGCTGTCCATGAGGGCGGCGACGACATCCACTAGCCAATCGCGCGGCTGGGGTGGAAACAGCACGTAATCCGCTCCCAAAGACCAGATGAGACTTTCCAACTCGGCATCCGCCACATCGCCGACCGCCACGATCACGACATACGGTAACAAACTCGCCACGCGCTCCAACAGGGTGAGCTTACGCTCCAGGTCGCGTTGCATTCCTTGGGCGACGCGCTGGGGGTCGTGCAGCTTTTTCAGGAGCATGGCCTCGCGTAGCGGATCGCGCCCCACCTTGAGCACCAGCACCGTCGGGCGTGGCTGTTGTAGCAGCTGCCAGCAGGTGTCCGGGTGGCGCACGGTATGTTTCGCCCAGCGGCGCTGTTCCCACAGAGCACCCAATTTCAGGGACAAGCGTTGATCGTTCTCGTAGAGGAGGACGAAAGGATGCTGCATAAGCGATTTTTATGGAATTCCCTTGCTCCAAAAATCAAAGTGCTCGGATTCATCGTTTCGCGTGGGAACCCGCGGGCGCGAACCGATCAATCCGCTATCATCCCGCCCAATCTGTTTCATCGCGGTGGTAGCCGCACGGCGGCACGAACCACTCCATTTCCCGTTGCCGCTACGCCGTGCTAGTCTTTCTTGTCGCCATCTGGGAGCTTCGGCGCGGGCGGCAGCTGGCCTTCGGGGATCAGCTCCAGCCACTTGAGGCGGGCAATCTCGCGCAGCACTTTCGAGGCGGCGGCGTCATATTCAATGTCCTTGCCAGCGGGGGCGCAGCGGTACAGGTGCCAGCGTGCCAACTCGCGCACGGCCAGCTTGGGGTGCTGTAACCCTTCGATCAGAATTTCATACAACTCTGGCCGGGCGCACATCTCGTGGCTCGGCGTGTGCAAGGCGGTTAGGATGATCTCCGCATGTCTTTCACTGTAGCCGTTGTTCTTTTGCAGCGATTCAAACAACAGATGATCCTGCCCCGGTCCCCGGCCAATCCAGCCGCGCAGCACGGTAATGGCGGTATCACGCACGTCGGGACGGCGTGGGTCGGCCAAGGCGTCCGCGAGGTGCTTGAGGTCGTTCGTCGCCCCCAGGCCAATGACCGACACATAACGCAATGCTGGGTCTGACGAGGTCACGCCGTCTAACAAGGCCTCTTGCACTCCCTTGGTCACGATGTCCTGCCGCAGCTGCTCCAGGGCCGCCATGAGTTTTTTCGCGCTCTCCGTCTCGCGGGATTCGGGAGTGGCGCGTGGCGGCAGCTTCTCCAAGCGCGTGGGGGAAGTGTCCTCCCCTTGCACGCTATCCCAGTGGAAACCAGCGGGGCCGGGAGGTGCTTTCAAATGGTGCGTGTGGCCGTCGTGTTTGAAGATCACTTCCCCCTTGATGACCAACATGTACATTTCCCCCAACGGCTCTTGGGGCGGGTCTTCCTTTTCCTTCACGAAGGGAACCCCTTGCGGCCAGCGGGCGAAATACTGTAACCCCAGTCGTGTTCCTGGTTCCTGCAAGTGGAATTCCCACACTTCATCGCGGAACTTTACCAGTACCTTGGCTTCTCCCTTCTCCTTAATGTTCTCGATGCCGACAACGCCATGCAGTAACGTGAAGTCAAAATCGACATCCGGATTCTCATGCAGCACCACCGAGCTTTCCATCGCCCTGTAGGGAGAATCATCCGCCACATCCTCGATCAAGTGCAACACCACGGCGCCGTTCTTGGATTCGATTTCAGCATCGGTGGTCATTTGCAACAGGACGACGCCGCTGTACAAATCCGCTCCTTGTTTGAGCACTTCCCATTTCTGGCCCGGTCCCTGGTGCTGTAGCAACGTGCCATCAGCGGTAAGCAGTTTTCCCACGACGACACGCTTTTCTTCTAGCTTTGGCTCATCCTGAGAGAACACGCGATCCGCCGCGATCAACCAACCACACACCAGAAACAACATGGACCAACGCTGCCAGGCAACATCACGCCGATGTGAATTCATGTTAATCATAAGTCACTCTCAGGAATACAAAATAGGAAAATGGATTACCATCTCTCGCATTGTCCCCGCGACGGTATTATCCCTCTATCATATCGCAACCTTCCCCCTGTTGTTCAAGATAAACCTGGAGAGATTGCCCAACTTAGAGCTGCGTTTCGGCGATTTCCAAGGCTTTTAGTAGTCCCATCGCTTTGTTGAGCGTCTCCTCGCGCTCGGCGGCAGGAACGCTGTCGGCGACGATGCCGGCGCCAGCTTGCAGGTAGGCCGTTTGACCAAGCAGAACCAGCGTCCGCAAAGCGATGCAAGTATCCATGTTGCCACAGAAATCGATGTAGCCGACAGCGCCGCCGTAAGGTCCGCGCCGGTGCGGCTCTAATTCGTCGATGATCTGCATGGCCCGCACCTTGGGCGCGCCGCTGAGGGTGCCGGCGGGCAGACAGCAACGCAGGGCGTCGAAGGCGGTTTTCCCTTCTTGCAACCGGCCGGTGACATTGCTGCAAATGTGCATGACATGGCTATAGCGTTCCACTTGCATGACATCGCTCAGCTGCACGGTGCCGAAGCGGGCCACCCGGCCGATGTCGTTGCGGCCCAGGTCCACGAGCATGATGTGCTCGGCCCGTTCTTTGGGATCGGCGATTAGCTCCGCCGCCAAGCGTTGGTCTTCTTCCTCACTGGCTCCTCGGCGGCGCGTGCCGGCCAAGGGGCGGATCGTCACCTTGTCCCCTTCGACCCGAACCATGATTTCCGGCGAGCTACCCACCAAACACAATGGGCCGGCCTTCAAGTAGAACATGAACGGGCTAGGATTGATGACGCGCAGGGTGCGATAAATGTCGAAGGGGCGCGCCTTGGTCTCAGTCTTGAGCCGCTGACTCAGCACAACTTGAAAAATGTCACCGGCACGGATGTATTCCTTACACTTGTCGACCGCCGACTCGAATTCCTCTGGTTGGAAATTGGATTGATAGGCGCGTTGTGTCTGCCCAAGCGGCGCGATGTCAGTTAGCTGCAAATCGGCGACCCCCCGCTGTAAGCGTTCCACCAACCGATCCACGCGGGCGCAGGCGGCTTGATACACTTCGCGCAAGCCCTCCTCTTCGGTTCGTTCGCTAAACGGAGCTCCGGGCACGTGGGCGTGGACCACGGCGGCAATGGTTTTGTTAATGTGATCAAATAGGACCATCTGATCATAAAACGCGAAGCACAAATCGGGCAGGTGCCGATCATCGGGGGGTGGATGGGGCAGGCGCTCCACGTAGCGCACGGTGTCGTAGCCAGCGTAACCGACGGCGCCGCCGAGAAAGCGAGGCAAACCTGGCAAGTGCGGCGCGCGGTAGGCGGCCAATTTTTCCTCCAGCAACCGCAACGGATCGGGGTGCGTGAATTCTTCGGTTCGCCATGAATTTCCCCCGGCCGCCCCTGCCACTTGGGCTTGCAGCCGGACGCGCTGCTCGTAAGCCTCGAATCGTAGAAACGGCCCGGAACCCAGAAAGCTATAGCGCCCCACGCGCTCGCCGCCGACGACGCTCTCAAAGAGAAACGACCATTCTTCTTCCTGAATCTTGCAAAAAGCGCTCACCGGAGTCAGTGTATCGCCAATGAGCTGGCGATAAACCGGCACCAGATTGGCGTGACGAGCCAGCTCGACAAATTCGTCGAAGGTTGGACGGTACCGCATGAAACTGCTCCAAGGGGTCAGTGACGCGCTGAACGCTGGTTCCATTTCCGGCAGGTTTTTTTATTTTCCTTTTGCATCCCCATGCAGTGTATTGTATGGTCACAGTACGGCAAATCCCTTTTCCGGGGATCGCGCTGGGGTTGTGCGACCGCCCGGAGATGGTTGGGAGCGTGAGAATGAGCACCCGTGGAGAACAGTTCGCCGGCGTCACCGTGGCTTTGGTCACGCCATTTCGGGATAGCGCCATCGACTTCGACGCCTTGCGCGGCTTGGTGGAATGGCATATCGAGCAGGGTACCGATTGCCTATCGCCGGTCGGCACCACGGGAGAAGCCCCCACGCTCGACCATGACGAACATGAAAAGGTCATCGCCGCCGTCACGGAATGGGCGGCAGGCCGAATCAAGGTCATGGCCGGCACCGGCTCCAACAGCACCCGCGAAGCCATTCGCTTGACCCGCTGCGCCCAGCGTGTCGGGGCGGATGGCGTGCTGATGGTTGGCCCCTACTACAACAAGCCCACGCAAGAAGGCTACTACCGGCACTTCGCGGCGGTCGCGGAGGCGGTGGACATCCCCATTGTCCTGTATAATATCCCGGCTCGAACTGGTTCCAACATCTTGCCCGAAACGATCGCCCGCTTGGCTGAGATCCCGACCATCGTCGGCGTCAAGGAAGCGACCGGTTCTCTCGACCAAGCGTCCCAAATTGCCGCTCTGTGTGATTTAACCATCCTCAGCGGCGACGACAGCCTTACTCTCCCCCTCATGTCCATTGGTGGTCGCGGAGTGGTGTCCGTGGTTGGCAACATCGTGCCGCGCGACTTGCAAGCTCTGGTGCGGGCGTTCGACGCCGGCCGGACTGACGAAGCGCGGCAGTGGCATCGGAAATTATTCCCCCTATGCCGCGATATGCTCGGTGTCGCCACCAATCCCATCCCCATCAAGACGGCGATGAAGTTGCTCGGTCGCGGCAATGGCGAGTTGCGCCTGCCCATGTGCCCGCTCGACGCGGCCGACGAGAATCGCGTTCGACAAACACTCATCCGCTACGGCATGCTGTCGAAGGACTGAGAACGCTTCCCTCGGTGGGAACGGTTCAACCTTCGCTGCCCGGCAAGAAGTCCCCCATGCCGGAGCGCGCTCCGTCCACGTACGGACAGCCACAGGAGAGCCTACGTTGAAATCAACCTCCCCCACCAATGGCAAACCAAAACACCGGCCCGCGAAGTCCCAGCTTACCACTACCTTGGGTATCACCGAGCCAGCCTTGGAAGATTTGGCCGACATCTTCAAGCTCCTGGCCGACAAGTCACGGCTCAAGATCTTGCTCGCTCTGGCCCAAAACGGCGAGATGCACGTTTCCGCCTTGTGCGAAGTGCTCGCTCAATCGCAGCCAGCTGTCAGTCATCATCTGATGTTATTGCGCCGCACGGGCCTGGTTGGCTTTCGCCGAGACGGCAAACACAACTTCTACCATGTCGAGTCTGACCGTCTGCGCCAGTTGCTTGACACCTGCTTCCCCGGCGCGACCGATGGACCGCGCCAAATCCAGTTCGCGGACTTGTTGTTGGCCTTCAAAGTGAAATGAGGTTCATCCGTTTGCGAATGTCTCTGTTCCATTGATGGAATCGGTTCGCGCTGGCTGTTGTCTCCCTGCGCCAATCGATGAGTCAACCAACAATGACGTTTCCAAAGGGAAGCGCCATTTTTTCGTTTCTTCGCGCCGAATTCTCGCTACAATTGGCCCATCTGAATTGTTCGCATTCATCGTTACTCATGGGAACATTGTCATGCACCTGCTACTGAATCGTCGTCAGTTCGTGAAACAAGCTCTTTGCAGCGCCGCTGGCTTGGGGCTGGCGGAAGCCGTGGGGCCGCGCGGCGCAGCCGCCGACGCCAAAGGGCCGCTCTACCAAATCTCCCTGGCCGAATGGTCGCTGCACAAGACCATCTTCGGTAAAAAACTCGACGCCCTCGATTTCGCGCGCGTCAGCAAGGAAGAGTTCGGCATTGATGCCGTGGAGTACGTCAATCAATTCTTCGCCGACAAGGCCAAGGACACGAAATATCTCGGCGAGCTGAAAAAACGCGCCGCGGACCACGGCGTGCGCAGTCTGCTCATCATGATCGACCGCGAGGGGAACTTGGGGGACGCCGACGCCGCCCAGCGCCAGCAGGCCGTCGAGAATCACTACAAATGGGTGGAGGCGGCCAAGTTTCTCGGTTGCCATTCCATCCGCGTCAACGCCCGCAGCAGTGGCACCTACGAAGAACAACTAGACCGTGCCGCCGACGGCCTGCGCCGCTTGACGGAGTTCGCCGCCCCGCACCAGATCAATGTCATCGTCGAGAATCACGGCGGACTGTCCTCCAACGGCGAATGGCTGGCATCTGTCATCAAAAAGGTCAACCACTCGCGCTGCGGCACCCTGCCCGACTTCGGCAATTTCAACCTCGGCGGCGGCAAGACTTACGACCGCTATAAAGGGGTGGCCGAGCTGATGCCCTATGCCAAGGCGGTCAGCGCCAAGTCGTATAACTTCGATGAGAATGGCAACGAAACCACCATCGATTACAAGCGGATGATGAAGATCGTGGTCGATGCCGGTTATCGCGGCTACGTCGGCATCGAGTACGAAGGAAGCAAGCTCAGCGAATACGACGGCATCAAAGCCACCAAGAAACTATTGGAGCGAGTGCGTGACGAGCTGATGGGGTAGGGAGCTGGCGTCTTTTCTCTCCGCGTCCACGGGGGACGCGGAGAGAAATCAAGGCGCGATCAATCAAACGGATTTCTTCTTCATGGAATCACCTGCTTTTTCCAGAGGAGTCATCAGCAACCGACAGGTGAAAACTATTCGAGGAAGACCGCCATTTCGTCTTGGATCCCGCTGTCCGAGGACGCGGTCGAACTTTCTGTCGCTTCCCCCTCCCACACGTGAACAGCGTTACGCATGAACTACGGCGGCGCCATCCCCTGCATATAGGTCACATTCTCTACATCTTGACAACACGCACTTCGCACATCCCTATTGATGACAACGATGTTTCCGCTTACGCTTTCACCGCGCCGATACAATGGATAGGCCATCGCGCGCGAACCATAGTCGTGGGCGCATTCTTGAACAGACAAACCACATTCCGCTCTCCGCGCCGAGAAGAACCATGAACCCACGTTGGACCTTGTTAATGGTGACGATGCTAACCAGTTTGCTAGCAGCGCGGCCGGCATGCGCCCAGAGTCCCACGGGGGAATCCGGTCCCGCCGCGCTGACGCCGTTGCTCGCCGGTGGGACGCCAGACGCCCTGGCAGGTTCGTTGCGTGGTTTACTGATCCACGCCATTCCGTCGCCGCTGTATCAAGACGCCCCCGGCTGGGGGGAGCAAAAGTACGTGGCCCGCGGCGTCGAGTGGCACGGCAAAGGGTTGAAGGTCAAGCCGGAAATTCAGAAAGCACACAAGAATCACGGTGTCTGGCGCAAGATCATCGTCTATCCCGTCGAGCTGCCGCGCACACTGGTCGTGGACATCCGCGATGTCCACCATCATGAACCGGGACGCACGACCTTTCTGCTGTTCATCGCGTTTGATGCCTGGATGAATTACGATCAACAAAATTGGAACAAAGGACATCGCTTGTACAGCGGCAGCGTCCGTCTACGCTTCCGCGTGCAATTGGCCATGCGTTGCGAGCTAACCACCCGCGTTGAACCGAACAACACCTTCTTCCCCGACATTGTTTTCCGCGTGCGCGTGTTGCAGGCGCATACCGATTACGACAACTTCGTGGTCGAACATGTGTTCGGCATCGGCGGCCGCGGTGCGGAAGTCATCGGCAACACCGCCAAGGGAATCGTTCACCAGATCAAGCCGTCGCTGGAGCGCAACATGCTCGCCAAGGCCAACGCCGCCATCGTCCAAGCCGCCGACACCAAGGAAATTCGCATCGGCTTGATGGATTGGCTCAAATCAGCGGGGGAATGGCCCGTGGGGAAGTGAGGCCTGGCAGAGCGGTTTCGGCTCCATTGACCTTTCTTGGGGGTGAAAATTGCTGTACGGTAAATTTGTTGAGAGTTCCATCGGTACGCGCCGGCTTTTCGACAAATTGAGTGAGGATTTTATACAGTAGGAACACATCATGCCACCCCTCATCATCCAAGGGCAACTAGCAGACATCGACGGCGTGCGGCGGGGGCAGGTGTGCATCGAGAATGGCGTGATCGTCGCGGTTGGAACTGATTTGGGATCGCCCGATCATCTCTTCGGCGACGACTGCTTGATCTTCGCTGGCATGGGGGACATTCATATTCATGCCCGCGAGGATGTCACCGGCAAGGAGAACCACAAAGAGACCTTCGCCACGGCGGCGGCGGCGGCCCTGCACGGCGGCGTTGTCCATGTCGCCGACATGCCCAACAATCCCGCCGCTCCGGTCGATGACGCCAGTTACGCGGCCAAGGAGCGGTTGGTGCTGACTGCGGACTTGCCGGTGACATTTACTTTGTATGCCGGTGTCGGTCCTGGCACGCGCCCTTTGACGCGCCAGGTGCCGTACAAGGCGTACATGGGGCCGAGCGTCGGCGAGCTGTTTTTCACGTCGTTGGCGGAGTTGGATCACACCTTGTCGGCATATCGCGGTCAGGCGGTCAGTTTTCATTGTGAAGACCCGATCTTATTGGAGCGACATCAGGACGCCCCCACTCATGAGGAATGCCGGCCGCCCGAGTGTGAATTGAGCGCCACGCGCTTCGCTTTGGCAATGATTGAAAAATATGGCCTGACCGGAAAATTGTGTCACTACTCTGTCGGCGAGGGATTGCCGCTCATCCGCGCCGCCAAGGCCCGCGGCTTGCCGGTGACGGCGGAAGTGACGCCGCATCATGTCTTTTTTGATACCAGCATGATCACGGACGCCAATCGTCCCTGGATGCGAATGAACCCGCCGCTGCGCCGTCCCGCTGACCGCCAAGCCATGCTCGACGCCCTGCGCGACGGCACCGCCGACTACCTGGCCACCGATCACGCCCCGCACACCATCGCCGAGAAACAACGAGGCATCTCCGGCCAACCACACCTGGACACGTATGGCCCGTTCGTCACCTGGCTGCTGGTCGAACAGGGGTTCACGCCGGAACGGATCGCCGCCATCTGCTCGGCCCAACCGGGAGCGTTCGTCAACGCTTTCCGAAATGAAAAGTGGGGCCGTCTCCTGCCTAGCTACGTCGGCGCGCTGACCGTGCTGAACCTGCGCCGACCCACCACTATTCGCCGTGAGGATTTGCGCACGCGCTGCGGCTGGAGTCCGTTTGAAGGGATCACTTTTCCCGGCAGCGTTGAAGCAGTGTTCGTGCGCGGGATGCGGGTGCGATAAGCCCGCGCCCATGATCAACCAAGTGAAAAACGTGATTCAGTGGCTTGGCGGGTCATGTTGGCGGATGGTAGAATAAAATCAGTCATTTCGCTCGAAACGACAAACTGCCAGCCACCTCTCTACTTATCGGGAGGGTCCAATCATGAGTCTGGCGATCAACGAATTCGTCGTGGCTCCGACCATACGCGAACGATGGCGGGCAAAAAGCGATTCCTCGACTTCGTGCCTCGCGTGCCTCCCGCGCTCGCATTTCATTGATGTCAAAATACTGTCCTCTATTATACCTGTGATAGTCAGCTCTTTGGCGTGGCGATTCGCTGGCCAGGTCATTCTTGCCTGCGCCACGGCGTTCAGCCACCGACCAGAAGGGCAGCCGCGCTGAACGAAACTCGTGTTCTGAAACTCGACAACGGAGTGGGGTTGGAAAGGGGCTGCCCCATGTGGGAGTGGATTAGCCGTTTGTTCGATACCTCGGATTTCCCTGCCCGTTGGCATTGTGGCAACTGGTCGTCCTGGCACGGCTGGACGCACATTGTCGCGGACATGGCCATCTTCGCCGCCTACACAGCCATTCCCTGCGTGCTGGCTTTCTTTATCTTGCGCCGCCGCGACGTGCCATTCTTACCGATTTTCTGGTTGTTTGTCGCGTTCATCTTGTTCTGCGGCATCGGGCATCTGGTGGAAGCCACCATCTTTTGGCAACCGTGGTATCGTTTGTCGGCGTCGGTGAAGGTCGCCACGGCCGTCGTGTCTTGGGCCACCGTCTTGGCCCTGATTCCGATTGTTCCCAAAGCCCTGACATTGCCTGGCTTGGCCCCCCTCAACGAGCGGCTGCGCTGGGAAATCGCCGAGCGCAAACAACTGGAAAATCGCTTGCGCCACGTCAACGAGGAGTTGGAACAACGAGTCCAAGAACGCACCGCGGAATTGGAACAGGCCAACGACGCCCTGAATTGTCAGATCACGGAACGCGCGCGGGCCGAGCAGGAGCTGCGCCAAATCCAAGAGGAATTGGAACAACGAGTGGCCGCGCGCACGGTGGAACTATTTCAAGCCAACCAGGCACTGGATCGGCAAGCCCGGCAGATGCGGGCCATGGCAGAAGCCGCGATGGTCGTGAACGCCGTTTCCACCATCCCAGACGTGATGCAGGCCATCACCGATCAGGCCCGGCACATCATCGGCGCTCACCAAGCGGTCACCAGCTTCACGGTGGACAGGAATTGGACTCAAGCCATCACGGGCCTATCCCTTTCCGAGAAATACGCCGCTTATCGTTGCTACGACACCAAACCGGACGGCTCCGGCATCTATTCGTTGGTGTGCGAGAATAACCAAGTCATACGCCTGACGCAGACGGAGTTGGAGGCACATCCGCGCTGGCGCGGTTTTGGGGCCGAGGCGAGCCGGCATCCCCCCATGCGCGGCTGGTTGGCGGCGCCGCTCATCCGCCACGACGGCCAGAATCAAGGCCTCATTCAACTCTCGGACAAATACGAAGGGGAGTTCACCAAAGAAGACGAGCTGTTACTGGTGCAGTTGGCGCAGCTGGCCTCGGTGGCCCTGCAAATTCGCCGCGTTCAAGAGGACTTGGAACAGCGCGTCCAGGAACGGACCGCCGAATTGGTCCAAGCCAATGCCGCCTTAAATCAGCAGATCGCCGAACGGGAGCGAGCCGAGCGCGACATCCGCGAGATGAATGCCTTCCTCGATTCCGTTATCGAACATGTTCCCTTGATGCTGTTCCTCAAGGACGCGGAAACCTTGCGGTTCACGCGCTTGAATCGCGCTGGCGAGCGGATGCTGGGCTGTGACCGCGAAACCTACATTGGCAAAAACGATTACGATTTCTTCCCAGCCGAACAAGCCGAGTTCTTCATGGCCAAGGATCGGGAAACTCTCCAGCGCCAGACTCTCACCGATATTCCCGAGGAAGTGATTCAAACTCGACATGGGCTACGCATTTTGCACACGCGAAAAGTTCCCATCCTGGACGAGAACGGCCACCCCAAATGTCTGCTGGGAATTTCAGAAGACATCACCCAGCGCAAACAAACGGAACAGGCGCTCCGGCAACTGACGCGCAAGTTGGCGCGTTCCAACACCGAGCTGGAGCAATTTGCCTACATCGCCTCGCATGACTTGCAAGAGCCGTTGCGGAAAGTGCAAGCATTCGGCGACATCATCATGTCCCAATATGAACCAGTATTGGGGGAGGAAGGACGCGATTATCTTCGCCGGATGCAAAATGCCGCCAAACGCATGCAAACCTTGATCAACGACCTGCTGATGTATTCCCGCGTGACTACCAAGGGGCAACCGTTCATGCGCGTGGATCTGAACCAAGTGGCCCAAGAAGTCATCAGCGATTTGGAGGTCCGTTTGCGCGAGACGAAAGGCCAGATCGAGGTGGAGAAGCTGCCGGTGCTGGAAGCCGATCCATTGCAAATGCGGCAATTGCTGCAAAACCTTTTGGGTAACGCCCTCAAGTTTCATCGCCCCGATGAGCCGCCGCAGGTGAAAGTGCAAGCCAGCTTGTTGTACAATAGTGAAAGAGAACAGGATTCCACGGCGCCGGTCCCCAGCAAATGCTTGCTCACCATTCAGGATAACGGCGTGGGGTTCGAGGAAAAATATCTGGATCGCATCTTTGGTCCCTTCCAGCGCCTCCACGGCCGCGGCGAATATGAAGGCAGTGGTATGGGACTAGCTATTTGTCACAAAATTGTCTTGCGGCATGGGGGGAACATCACCGCCTGTAGCACCCCCGATCAAGGCTCCACATTCATCGTCACGCTTCCTTTGAAACATTCCGAAGGGGAGTCTGTTTCATGAGTCATCCAGAGAAATTAGTGGAAATCTTGATGGCGGACGACGATCCCGACGACCGGCTGCTGACGGCGCGGGCGCTGCATGAATACCGTCTGAAAAACGGCATTCGCTTCGTGGCGGATGGCGAGGAATTGATGGACTATCTACATCGGCGCGGCAAGTATGCGGACCCCGCCACGTCGCCGACGCCGGGGTTGATTTTGCTTGATCTCAATATGCCGAAAAAAGACGGTCGTGAAGCCTTGGCCGAAATCAAGGCCGACCCGGAGCTGCGCAAAATTCCCGTGGTGATTCTGACCACCTCGAAAGCTGAGGAAGACATCCTCCGTTCCTATGATCTGGGAGTGAATTCGTACATCACTAAACCCGTGACGTTTCAGGAGTTGGCCGAACAAATGCGGATTCTTAGTGTGTATTGGTTTGAGATCGTGAAGCTACCCAATGGGCCGGGAGGATAGACCAATGACCGACCAGCCGCTGCGCATCTTGCTGATCGACGACGACGAGGATAGCTACGTACTCACCCGCGCCCTGTTGGCCCGCGTGCCCGGCGCGCGCTTCACGCTGGATTGGGTGAACAACTATGAGGCCGGTCGGGAAGCGATACGGCGCGGTGAACACGCGGCCTATTTGGTGGACTATCGCCTTGGGGCGCATGATGGCTTGGAGCTGCTACGCGAGGCGGCCCAGCTGCGCTGCCGAGCGCCATTGATTTTCCTGACCGGCCAAGGGGACCATGAAATCGATCTGCAAGCCATGAAGGCAGGGGCCGCCGATTACCTGATCAAGGATGAACTCGACGCGCCGCGGCTGGAACGCTCCATCCGCTATGCCGTGGAACGCCAACAGTTGCTCGACGCCTTGGAGAAACACGCCGCCGAGTTGGAAGCCAGCACGCGCGAGCTGGAACAATCACGCGAGGAGCTGCGCCGAGCCAAGGAGGCCGCCGAGGTCGCCAACCGCGCCAAAAGCGAGTTCCTGGCCCACATGAGCCATGAGATTCGCACTCCCATGAACGGCATTCTCGGCATGATCGAGCTGGTGATGGATACGCCGCTGAACGCGGAACAGCAAGAATACCTAACCATGGCCAAAATCTCAGCGGATGCCTTGCTGACCGTGATCAACGACATCCTCGATTTCTCGCGGATCGAGGCTCGCAAACTGTCACTGGAGAATATCCCGTTTCACCTGCCCGATTGTGTGGCGGACACCGTCAAAGCCCTGGCGCTGCGGGCCGAACAAAAGAACCTGGAACTGGTTTGTCATGTGGCGGCCACCGTGCCGCCGGTTGTCATCGGAGACCCCGGACGCTTGCGGCAAATTCTCGTCAATCTGGTGGGCAACGCCGTCAAGTTCACCGACCAAGGCGAAGTGGTCGTGCATGTCGATACGGAGTCGCGGACGGAGTGCGCAGTCGGTTTGCGCTTCCGCGTTTGCGACACCGGAGTGGGCATCCCTCTGGAAAAACAGGGGCTGCTTTTTGAACCCTTCATCCAAGCGGACAACTCCACTACCCGCAAATACGGCGGCACGGGGTTGGGGTTGGCCATCTCGGCTCAATTGGTGGAGCTAATGAAAGGTCGCATTTGGGTCGAGAGCACCGTCGGTCAGGGGAGCACGTTTCATTTCACCCTCCCGCTGGAAGTGGCGAGCCAAAGTAGCTCCCTCTTGTCTCCATCCCAAGCCACGCACCTGCGCGGCCAAAGCGTTCTCGTCGTGGACGACAACGCCACCAATCGGCACATCCTGTCGGAAATGCTGGCCAGTTGGGGCCTGCGGCCGACGGAAGCGGAAAGCGGTCCAGCGGCGCTGGCGCTCCTGGAACAAGCCGCCGCCGACCAAGCGTTTCACTTGATCCTGCTCGATGGACACATGCCGGACATGGATGGTTTCCAATTGGCCGAGCGGCTGCGGCAATTTCCCGGGTTGGCCCCCACTCCACTCGTGATGTTGACTTCTATAAGTCAACCAACGGACGCGGCGCGCTGCCAGCAACTGGGAATTGCTGGGTATTTGATGAAACCGATCAAGCCCTCGGAATTGTTGGCCGCCATCTTGACCGTTCTGAGCCGCCTTCCTTCGTTCGTTGAACCTGCCGAGCCTGCACCGCTTCGCCTAGCGCCGGCGCGTATCTTGTTGGCCGAGGACAACCGCATCAACCAGCTCGTCGTGCTCCGCTTGCTGGAGAAGCAAGGTCATCAGGTGGTCACGGTCGCCAACGGCAAGGCCGCGGTCCACGCCGCACGGCAACAGGTGTTCGACCTAGTGTTGATGGATGTGGAAATGCCGGAAATGGACGGTCTGGAAGCGACGGCCCTGATCCGCCTGCTGGAACGGGAACTCGGCCGGCATGTCCCCATCGTGGCGATGACTGCTCATGCCATGAAAAGTGATCAGGAGCGTTGCTTGGCCGCCGGCATGGATGGCTACGTGTCCAAACCGATTCAAGCGCGGGAATTATTCGCGGCGATGGCTGCTTTCATTCCCACCGAACAAGGCACCCCAGCCACTCCCCCAAGCGCCAACGACGGCTTATTGAACCACGCCGCGCTGCTGGAGCGCGTCAGCGGCGATCAAGAACTCCTCAAGGAAATCGTGACACTGTTTCTCGACACGACTCCGCAACAAGTGATGAAATTACGTGAGGCCGTCATGCGCGGAGACTGTCAAGAGCTTCAATACTTGGCGCATTCGCTCAAAGGATCGTTGGGTTTCTTTGATGAGGAGTACACGGCACACGCCGCCCAGCAGTTGGAATACTGCGGCCGTATTGGCGATTTGAGCCAAGCCCTCGAAACCTGCGACGCCCTGGAAAACGCCCTGCAACGTCTGTATTCCGCCCTCGGCGACTTGGTGGGAGATGAGGCTGATACGAAAACCCCTGTTTCCTCGTGTTGAGGATCTGTCAAACAATAACTTCCCAATGTCGTCGCCAGGTGATTCATCGTTTCGCGCACGCGACCTCTCACGCGAAACGATGAAGTCACTGGGCAAAGCAAAACGGCCAGGCACTCCTGGCGGGGATACCAGGGGCCGGGCCGTCAGCAGGGTCGTTCATTCAAGGGAACAGGGCGCCAGCGCGGCTCAACTGTTCTCGCGTTTCTGCTCCACCAGCGAGTTGATCCGCTCGCCAAGCAAGGCCACGTCGAACGGCTTCTTGAAGATTTCGTTGAAGCCGAAGTTGACCAAGCTTTCCGGCGCGGCTTCGTCCTCACTGGCCAAGCCAATGATCAGCGTTTGCTCGTACTGCGGATTGCGGCGCAGATTTTGAGCAATTTGCAACGCTTCACTACGGCCCATGGCCAGATCGACGATGATGGTATCGGGATGGAAACTTTCCGCTTGAATCCCGGCCTCGAATCCGCTATTGGCCAACTCGTACTTATAATCCTCATCCTCGGGCAACAGTTCCTTGACGCGGTCGATGAACAGACTATCGGCGCCAATGATCAAAATTTTGTGCCAGCCCTCTTCCTCCAGTTCTCCCAAAGGCATGCCATGCTCTTTGAGAAACCGGATGAGGTGCTCGCGCGGAATGCGGCGGTCCTGGCTACCCGGAATGCGATAGCCTCGGAGCCGGCCGGAATCGAACCACTTGCTCACCGTTCGCGGCGCGACCTTACAGATCTTCGCCACTTGGCCGGTGGTAAAAACTTTCTTCATGGCAGGCACTCCAGTTATTTTACATTCTGAGTCTCTAACCGGCGCGGCGGACGCGGGCACGCCGAACCGGATACCACCCGCCGATCCGTGTTTGGTCACGTCGAAGTCCGTGCGGTTGCGGGAACGACCGCCCAGGGCATCCTGCCGGGGTCTGAAACCGAATTCGCGGACCAAGCGGGTCAATCGACGCCAAGACGCTGTCCAAGCCGTTCCTTCCAAATGTTTCTGCATGGTGGCTTCCCGGCTACCGACACTCCGGCTTGAGCGGTCATCTTGGCTACTTCTCTAAATCGGCTAGAGGGCTGCCCAAGATAAGAAAAAGGTCACAACTTGGGAAAATTCTGCCGATTCACCTTCTTGTGCCCGACTCTCACCTTGCCCGGATTACCCCAAGCAGCACAGCGTTACCTGTTTGCGCGTTCTAAGGGGCCGTTTGGCATAGTTCCGTCACGGGGAGTTCGCCGTTCATGCACAAGAAAATGACGAGATGTCTTGAGAGAAACGGCCGTGCAAGATGTGCGTGTGAAAGTGGTTAAGCCGATTCTTCTTCGCTCCGTTGTCATTGTAGCGCGCCGGACAAGAGGAAATGGCCCCAAAAGCGACAAGACCCGTTATTCCCGCCTCGCCAGCCGTCGGCAAAAACGGCAAACTTCCTCCAGGTCTCCCCTGGCACCAGGGCGCCAACGCCATTACAATCCGATCCATGGTTGGTCGCCCCACAACCGGTCAATTTCGTGTCATTCGTTCGCCTTGCTAAGAATTCACCGCGAACAAACATTGTTTCGATGAGTTTGTTCGTTCCCGAAGCAAGTTTTGCCATCAAAGGAGACACCATGAGAATCCGAACGCTGCCATGGGCCTTGTTCGTCTGCGTGCCGTTCGTCGCCTTGGCGCCGGACGTGGCCACCGCCGATGCGCGACGCCCCAATGTCCTGTTTTTGTTCACCGATGATCAACGGCCGGACACCATCGCCGCTCTGGGTAATCCGCACATCATCACGCCGAATCTCGACACCCTGGCACGCTCCGGTTTCGTGTTTCGTAATGCCTACTGCATGGGAGCCAATGTCGGGGCGGTCTGTTTGCCGAGCCGGAACATGCTGCTCAGCGGGCGGGCCTATTTTCGCTTCGACAAAATGGCTTCGGGAAGCGATCCCAACTTTCCCGACTCGCTCAAGAACGTGGGCTATGTCACTTATCATCACGGCAAGATCGGCAACACGGCCCGCGAGATTCACCAACGCTTCGATCACACGAAATATCTGAACGATCAGCACGACCGCACCTGCGGCGAGCCGGGCCAGCAAATCGTCGATGACGCCCTCACCTTCCTCAAGGACAAGCAGGATGACAAGCCGTTCTTTCTGTACTTGGCCTTCGCCAATCCGCACGATCCGCGCGTGGCCGCCGATAAATACCTGAAGATGTATCAACGCGACCAGATACCGCTGCCCAAGAATTACATGCCCTTGCATCCCTTCGATAACGGTGAAATGACCATCCGCGATGAGAAACTGGCCCCCTGGCCGCGCACCGAGGACGTGGTCCGTCACCATCTGCATGATTACTATGCCACCATCACGGCAATGGATCATCACATCGGCCGGCTGTTGCAGTATTTGAAGGACACGAAACAGTATGATAACACCATCATTATCTTCTCTTCCGATCATGGCTTGGCGATTGGTAGTCATGGTTTGTTCGGCAAGCAGAATCTTTACGACCACAGCATGAAAGCGCCGTTGATTTTTGCTGGTCCCGGCATTCCCAAGGGACAATCGGATGCCCTGGCGTATCTGCTCGATATTTATCCGACCGTGTGCGATCTGGTGGGGGCCAAGATTCCGGCGAGGTTGGATGGCCAAAGCCTGGCTCCGATCATGCAAGGCAAGCAAGAGAAAGTGCGCGACAGCCTATTCACCTCGTATCGAGAAGTGATGCGCTCCGTGCGCGATGACCGCTGGAAATTGATTCGTTATCCGCACATCAACAAAACGCAGCTGTTTGACTTGCGGAATGATCCCGACGAGCTGCGCGACCTCGCCGCGGATCCTTCCCAAGCGGAGCGGATTCAGCACCTGATGGCCTTGTTGAGTCAGTGGCAAAAGAAGCTCGGCGACAAAACGCCGTTGACCTCTGACAAACCCCGCGATCCAACCTTCACGCCGCCGAGGAAAGGGGAGTGAGAAAACCTGGCTTCCTTAGCGTTTGTACGAGTAATGATCCCAACTCTGGAGGTATTTCCATGAAACATCCTGTAACGCGCCGTGAGTTTATCCGGACCAGCACCCTGGTCGGCACAGGATTTTGGCTAGGCAGTGTCAGCCAGGGTCGTGCCGCGCAGTCACCGAATGAGAAACTGAACCTCGCCGTCATCGGACCAGGAGGACGCGGCAAGGCGAACCTGAACAGCGTGGCCAAGGAAAACATCGTCGCTATCTGCGACGTGGACGATCAACGCGCCGGGGATGCTTACGAGCGCTTTCCGCGAGCGAAAAAGTATTACGACTTCCGCCGCTTGTTCGATGAGATGGAAAAACAGATCGACGCCGTAGTCATCAGCACACCCGACCACACCCACTTTCACCCGGCGATGTGGGCCATGCAACGGAGCAAGCATGTCTATCTGGAAAAACCGATGGCGCACACCGTCGAGGAGGTCCGCCGGCTCACGGAATTGGCGCGGCAGAAGAAATTGGCGACGCAGCTCGGCGTGCAACGGCACACTGGCAGCGGCATGCACCGCATTGTCGAGATCATTCAATCCGGCGCGCTTGGCACCGTGGAAGAAGTGCATTCCTGGATCGGTGGTGACCGAGGCATGCCTAAGGTGCCGACCGACATGCCGCCGGTGCCATCTCATCTCAAGTGGGACTTGTGGCTGGGACCAGCGGCGGATCGGCCCTACCATTCCGCCTATGTACCGTACAGCTGGCGTTTCTGGTGGGACTTCGGCACTGGCGAGACGGGCAATTGGGGTTGTCATATCCTGGACATTCCCTATTGGGCATTAGGGCTGACTTACCCCCTCAAGGTCGAAGCGTCCGGTCCTCCCGTGCATCCGCTCACGACTCCCAAGTCGATGACGACGCGCTTCGAGTTCCCAGCGCGGGGGAAGCAACCAGCAGTGACATTGCACTGGTATCACGCCAAGGAAGGGCCCCCCATCCTGCAAAAACTTGGCCTGCCGAAGTCGGGAAACAATTTGTTCATTGGCTCGGAAGGCATGATGCTATGTGATTTTGGCAAATGGAAGCTCTATCCCGAAGACAAATTCGCCGACTATAAGCTGCCACCCAAGACTATTCCCGATTCGCCAGGTTTCCACAATGAATGGCTGCTCGCTTGCAAGGGGGGCCAGCCGGCGACGTGCAACTTCGACTACACCGGTCCGATGACGGAAACGGTGCTCTTGGGGAATGTCGCTTACCGCGCCGGCGGCGGTTTCGAGTGGGACGCCGCTCAGCTGAAAGCGATAGGAAATGCCGAAGCGGATCGATACCTGCGCACGCCGTACCGGAAGGGCTGGGAGATATGAACCCGTATACTGGAGACATTGAAAACAAAAAGCCCCCTGCATCCAATGCAGAGGGCTTTTTACATGGCATTGGTCTCAATTTCCAGGAATACCGACGATATTGAAACGACTCAGGGGGAAAAACAGCATGTTTTTATCGCCGCCCATCTTGGCGATGGTCGCGACCCCGCCGGCAGTTGGTTTCCATACGTAGGATTTCTCCTCGGCATTGACAGCTGCCCAATCTTGGTTCCCCTTTTGCTTGGCGACGTTGAGAGCATAGCCGATGATCAATTTTTCCGTTTCTAGATTTGGTTGGATCAACTCGGCGCCGGCCACCATGGTCCCCTTGATGGGACGATAAGCAGTCAGCGGATGATTCTTCGGATTTCTGTTAGTCACAAAGTTGTAGGCTTGACCGGCGAAAGCCGCGCTGTTGCGGTCCTGTTCGCCGTATAAGAAGGCCATTGGCAGGTTGTAGTCGCCGCCGGATTTCTTGAGCCACAGCTGCGCCAGTTGGCCAAAGTTGATGCCGCCAATGGACGACGTCATGCTCAACCAGATGGCCGCCGTCACGCGCTTGCCTTCGCAGGTCGCGTCCCAGTTGATCGGCGTGAGCGTCAGCGGATCGGTCTGAGTGACGCGGTGCCGGTCCATTTCCCCCGCCAGCCACAAGGCCCCCAGCGTCGCTCCGTCTTTCATGCCAATGACGATCAAATTGGCGGAATTGCACTCGCTGGCATCGTTGCGGCGATCCAGAAACATTCGCGCGGCGGTGATGTCGTTGATCAACATCGGATAATAGGCCGGTGGAAAATCGTTTTTGTTGATGGTTTGCCGGTTCGGGGCCGCGCCGCGAATGTACTTCTGATTGGTCACGGAGTTCCAGAAATTGGGACCAACAGTAATGCTGTCCCCGTGACCGCGCCAGTCGAAGTGCAGCACGGCGAAACCTTGTTCCTGCAATGCCGCCGCCAAGCGATCCCGCCCCGCGATCTCTCCCTTGGTGCTGTCGCCAAGGTTGGAAAGGATTAGAACCGGCACGGCTTTCTTCCCTTCGTTGCTAGGATAGAAGGTGCCGATCAATTCCACCTGATCCACGGTTTCAAATTTGACCCGTTCGGGTTTCTGCATCTGAGCCGAGCCATTGGCTGGCAAAAACGCCATCACAAGCCCCGCTATCAGACCAGGCAGCACAAGTCGGCTGAAGATGTGCATAAGGATAACCTCCGTAGAAGTGGTTGTCGGGTTTCACTTTTCGATATTAAAACGATTGAATGGTGAGGTCAAGCAGTTACCAGGGAGAAAAACCGACAAAGATTGATCCCGCCAGGATCGACCCTTCCAGACTATCCAGTTTCAGGAACCAGAGCAGAGAATCTGCCTTAGCCCGTGGCTTGAGCGCGAAATAGGAGTTCCCCACTTCGCGCTGGAGTGGGGAATGGCATACAATGGCCGTCATCTGATTTAACAGTTCACGTTCCGAAACCGTTGGCGATTTTCGGGGCGTGCCAGGTCGCGGTAGCATGAAGGGACAACCATGAGCTTTTTCACGCGTGAACAGTGTTTGCAACGTCTGCGTGGCCAACTCACGGCGGGCAAGGCGATCATCGGCGGCGGCGCCGGCACCGGCATCAGCGCCAAGTGTGCCGAGGCGGGCGGCATCGACTTAATCATCATATACAATTCCGGCCGCTTTCGCATGGCCGGGCGTGGCAGCCTCAGTGGCATGATGCCCTACGGCGACGCCAACCAAATTGTTCTCGACATGGCCCGCGAGGTGCTCCCCATCGTTCGCAAAACACCGGTGTTGGCGGGGGTGTGCGGCACCGATCCTTTCCGCATCATGAAGCTGTTCCTGCGTGAGATTCAGGCGGTAGGCTTTAGCGGCGTGCAGAATTTCCCCACCGTCGGCCTCATCGACGGTACCTTTCGGCAAGGACTCGAAGAAACCGGCATGGGGTTCGAGCTGGAAGTGAACATGATCCGCGAAGCGCATGCCTTGGGGCTATTGACCTGCCCCTATGTGTTTACCGTCGAGGAAGCCAAGGCCATGGCAGGCGCTGGCGCGGATGTACTTATTCCCCACATGGGACTGACCACGAAAGGGAGCATTGGCGCCAAAACGGCCCTGACCTTGGAAGAAGCAGCCCAGCGCGTGCAAGAATTGCATGATGCCGCCAAATCCATCAATCCCGACATCTTGGTACTATGCCACGGTGGGCCGATCTCCGAACCCGAAGACGCCCGCTACATTTTGGAACACACCCACGGGATAGCCGGTTTCTTCGGCGCTTCGAGCATTGAACGCCTACCCACGGAAATGGCCATCACGGATTGCGTGAAGCGGTTCAAGGAGTTGAAGGTGTAGGGGGGGAATCGTTGAGGATTCATCGGTTCGCGTGAAAAGTTCAGGGTGTGCGCGAACCGATGAATCCCGCCAGACAGTGTCATCCGATGGTTAATACCGCACGATGAAATCGACCATGATGCGATAGTCGAGTAGGTCGCGGCGGCCGGCGAGGGGGAACTCGACGCCGAAACCAAGTTGGGCGGCTTCGCTGAACTTGTAGCGCACACCGGCGGCCATGTTGACGTTGTTATTGCCGGCCACGTTCGTCGAACCGAAGTTGATCAGGTCGCGTCCCTCAAAGTCGAGCGGCCACACTTTGCCGCTGCGCGTGTAGTGATACCAATTCAATTCGATGAGCGGATAAATCTTATGAGCGTTGGCCACGTCGTAGTCCAGGTGCAAGCTCGCCCAGTAGTATTCCGAACGCTTATTGTCGGCGCGGACATTCACGCCGGTCGAAGCCATGGCGTTGAAGCTGCCGTAGGACGACTTCAGGAAATTTTGCGCAAAGCTGATGTACGGGTTCAACGACAGATCGCCGGTATTCTGGAACACTTTTTGCGGCCCCGCCGGTATCTGAAACTGCAAGCCCACCGCCCCGACCGAGCCGGTGCTCTCGCTTCGCAGAAAAGTGTACTTCGGACCCATGAAAATTTCCGAGAAGCCGACGTGCGATTCAATGCCGGGCACATGCGACTCCAGCCATTGCCAGCCGAACTTTTGAATCACGAACGACAAGCGATCCGTGATCGCCACCCGAGCTTGGGCGCCGAACCATACCAGGTCTCCGCCCGCCAGCAACGGGTTAGAGCTGGCCGATCCCTGGTAGAGAAAGATGGGCCGCACTTCCGTCAAGGCCCGCGGGTCCTCGAACAGGAACGGATTGCTCAGAGGCGAGATGAAGTTGTCAAAGCAATGATCACTGCGGAAGCCATTGTAGTTGCCTAAGATGGCCATGCCAAACAGCGGCGCTCCGGTGGGACAAACGCCCGCCGGGGCCACCGGCGCCAGGGGGCCGATGGGGACGCCCGCCACGGGGACCGGATCGGTGGCGATCCCATAATTGTAATGTTCCTCTGGCGACATGGGCACCATTTGGCCAAGGGTCATCGACGTGGTGTGCGATCCATGTTCCCCTAGGTGCGGATCATACGGGTAAACCGCATGGGGCTGCGGCGCGGTCGGGTAGCCCGCCGGCGGATGGGTGTAGATCGGCGTCGGCTGCGGGACGGACGCGGAACCATCCACGGGAGTAGGCGGTGGCGGGAAAGATGGACCATGCGGCCCCATCGGCAGAGGAGTCGTATCGGGATTTTGGCCGCGCACCACTGGACGACCGCTCGAAACGGAACCGGGGCTGAACGCCGCTGGGACCACCGAGTCATCCACGTAGGGGGAAGGGGGTGTCGTGGGCCGGCGCGTCTCGTGCGGAATGGGCCGGCCTAGTCCCACGGCAATCGGTTTTCCCAAAGTCACAGGCGGTACGGCTGGAGCTGAACGCGGCGCCGTCGCCGCTGGTCGCCAGTGAATCTCCTCAGCGCTCACCTGGGTCGTGGACCAGCCCAACCACAGACCCAAGCCCGTCGCCAACATCCGTTTCATAACCATAGCCCTCCCTTGCAAATGGTGCTCGAACCACGGTGGGTCGCATTGGAGACGCCCGCTTCAAGCATTATTCTTTTTCGTCCGATGCCTGAAGCCCAAACAAACGATTGCGCCGTGAAATCCATTTGCTTGCGTCTCGCTGCAAGCATATCCTGCATAGCTGGAACACTAGGCTGCCGGAGCTAAACTTTCGTTAATGCGAATCCGGCATGGTAAAACGAACACTTCTCTTGATTCGAAGGACTTGCTTAACCATGCGCCGTTCTCTGATCGTCTTGACCGGGTTGATCGTGTTGGGTGCCGGGACCGTGGGCATCGCTCCCGCCTGGTGGGTGAAAGGACATGAAAGCGTCGCGGAAGCGGCGGCGGCGGGGTTGCCCGACGCCATGCCCGCTTTCTTCCGGGCGGGGGGCAAACACCTGGCTCATTTCGCGGGCGATCCCGACCGTTGGAAGAACCCCTCGGCGGCTTATCTGCGAGCCGCCATCGCGCCCGACCATTATATCGACCTGGAGGACTATGAAGGCAATGACCTTCCCGCCGACCGCTACAAGGCGGCGTCTCTGGTCGCGCGTTTGCGGAAATCCCCCGCCCGCGCCGGCATGTTGCCCTATGCCATCATGGAGCATTACGACATGCTCAGCTGCGCTTTCAAAGACTACCGGGATGATCCCACTAATCCCGCCATTCACATGAAATGTCTCGTTTATGCTGGCATTTTGTCCCACTACACCGGCGACCTGGCCATGCCCTTGCACACCACCAAGGACTACGACGGTCGCAAAGGCCCTGATGGCAAATTCGCGCAGCGCGGCATCCACGCCAAAATCGATGCCTTCCCGGAGAAGAACGATTTCACGCCGGAGGAAATCTGCCGGGGTTTGCAAGCCAAGGAGATCGCCAACGTCTGGGAGCACGTCAACAAGAGCATCTTGGAATCCCATAGCCACATCGACAAGTGCTATGAGCTGGACGCCGCCGGCGCGTTCGACAAACCGACTCCCGAAAGCCGGGAATTCATCATGCAACGCTGTCGTGTCGCCGCGCAATTGACGATGGATTTGTGGTACAGCGCCTGGCAACGCAGCGCCACGATGCCGGCCCATTATTAAGGAAACGTCGATCCATTCCTTTCCGATTTGGATTAGGGCTTCAGCGTTTCGCGTGGGGAGTCCGCGTGCGCGAAACGATGAAGCCGCCATCATGCGGAAGAAAGAGAAACCTTGGTTGAGCAGGAAAATAGTAAACCGTGAATGATCCTTTCATCGTATGGAAAGAGAATTTCGAGAATCGCCAAGTAAGTCTTGATTTTCGTTTACGGCGTCGGCAAAGTGGATAAGTTGGGATAACGGAACGGAAAGTGGCGGATGGTTAGCCTTTCTTTAACAGGCTCTATGTCCCCAATTTCTCTACTACATAATCGACATCATTCGCGTTTTCATCCTGATCGGCAACTGGGGAGGACCGATGCGTATTCATTTTCTCCTGGTCAAGTGGTTCGTCCAACGATTTGGCTCCCGTGCTCGACCCCGTGTTCGCCGTCGTTCCCAGCGCGCGCGGCTGTGTCTGGAACAATTGGAAACCCGCTACGCCCCCGCCAGTATCGCGCCAATCAGTGACTTTGTCACGCCCAACGGCAAGACCTTGCTAGTGCCGCTGACCATCCTGGATCCCAGCGGTAATCCGGTGAGTTACGACGTCCAAAGCGATGATCCGAATGTTTCCGTCTCACTCATGCCCGGCAGCGGCGTCAGCGTGCGGATGAATGTCACGGGCGTGGATGGCAACGGCAATTCCTTTGACGGCTTCTTGACCTTCCGCCTCTTTGAAACCTTTTCCCCCTTGGCGACCCAACGCATCATCGATCTGGTCAATGCGAACTTCTACGATGGCAGGGTCTTCCATCGTGTCATTGATGGCTTCATGGCCCAAGGCGGCTCAGTCAACGGCCTGGGCGGCGGCTTTCTCGGTCCCGATCCCATTGACGACGAATTCGATGTCAGCTTGACGTTCAACAGCCCCGGCCTAGTGGCCTTCGCCAACGCGGGGGACGATGGCAACGACACCGGCTTCTTCATCGTGGACATCGATTTATCCTTGGCGGAGATGCCCCAGCACCTCAATTTCAACCACACCATCTTCGGCCAATTGACCGATGGCTTCGACATCTTCGCACGGTTGATGTCCACGGACGTGACGAATAATCCGCAAACGGGAGAGCTGAGCTTCCCGACCAACACCGTGACCATCGTGAGCGCGGAAATCCTCATCGATACCACTAATGCCGTGCTGCGTGTCTCGGCGCCGGCCGGCTTCCAGGGGACGACGCGAATCACGGTCATGGCCGATGACGGCGGCGCGGCCATTCCCGATGTGGAGTTCGACGTGACGTTCGTGGACGATGCCATCAATGATCGTCCCTTCATCGACAAGGACAACCTACCCGCTGTCATCGAAACGCAAATCGGCACCGGCGTCACCTTCCAGGCGCCGGCCATCGATCTGGAAAACGATCCGTTGACCTTCATCGTCACGGATCCGAACAATTTCGGCGTGCTCCCGCCGGAAGTGGCCAACGTCCTAATCGACCACGCCACGGGGACCATCTCCATCACCTCCGCGCAGGGCTTCGTGGGCAGCGTGGAATTACTCATCGGCGTGCGTGATCCCATCAATCGCGGTGGTAATCTTCAGTCCCAATTCGACACGCAACGCATTACCTTGAACGTGGTCGGCAACATCGATTTGAACACTGACAGCGACACCGGCCCGCTATCCGATGACAACGTCACCGGCGACGCCACGCCGAGCTTCACCATCGTGGCCCCAGCGGGAGTCACGGTGAACATCCAGGTCAACGGCGGCGACGACATTCCGGCCACGGAGACCGGCACGCCGGGAGTCTATGAAGTGACCTTGCCCCCTAATTTGTTGAATGTCGGAGAGAATACCATCACCGCCCAGGCGAACGGCGACGATCTGATGCCGCTGACCATCACCTACGCGCCGCGCTTGCAGACTTTCTACGTGGTGCCGGGAGAGCGCGGCATGCCGCAAGCCGTGGATTTCAGCTTTGTTTACAAGGAATCGGACTTCAACAATGAGGTCGGCGTGTTCCCCGTGGATGATCTGGAAGGGCGCGTCGATGGTTTGTTGCCAGGGGATGTGGGATATGCGGCGGCGGCCCTAAGCCGGGCGCAAGTCCTCTTCACGCCGTTGGACACCCCGAACCGCAACAGCGCGCGGACGCGCGGCTTTGAGGGGGGAGATATTCTAGCTTTCTTCCTGATTCAGAATAACACACTGGCCAACCATGTCGCCCAAAATCCGACCAACAATGTGAATGGCTCCCCGTTGGCATTCTTCAGCATCACGGCGGCCAATCCCGATGGCGTGGCTCATGTCCACGCGGTGGATGATCCACTTCGGAGCCAGGTTGTTTATGCCTGGGAAGACCTGACCTTCGGTGGCGATCAGGACTTCAACGATTTTCTGCTGGCGGTTCGTCCCGCCGGTATGGAGATGAGCGAGGCCATCCGCGTGGCCACTGCCAATGATCGCATTATCTTGGCCACCTTTGGCCTGCAAACCGCGCAAAAATCAGCCTTGAATCCCAACCAGGCTCCGATCTCCAGCATCGGCGGCGAACTCGGTTTGTTCGTCGTCGATGACGCCCAAGGGCGGATCGGCGGCTTGTCACCGAGCGATCCCGGTTATGCCGCCGCCGCCTTGAATTCCGACCGGCAAGTGATCTTCTCAATGGGAACCACCGCCGGCACGGACATCGACTTGTTCTTGCCAGGGGGCGCCTTCCTCGGTTTCTACTTCATCCCTAATGGCACCACCGAGGATTTCTTGGCCACGAACCCGAACAATACGCCCGGCACCGCGCCGCAAGCGTTCTTCTCCTTCGCGGCCGCTAACCCGAACGGCATCGACCATTTCCGTGTCTTCAATCCGGAAGGAGTGTCCCAAAGCATTCCCAATCTCACCGATCCGATTCGTCTGCACGTAATGGGCGCCCTCAACGGTACGGCGAACGACTTTGATGATGTGGTGTTTACGCTGGCGTTCGCGTGAGATGCGCTTGCAAGGAAGCTCTTTTGTTGATCAGTGCGGTTGCTGAGATTTATCGGTTCGCGCGGGCTGTCATCTCCGAGCGCGAACCGATGAATCAACTAACTCCCCGCGCGTCTCGATCAATCCCAAGCGGCGCGGGGGCAAGCGGATGATGAACTCGGTGCGCCGCTGGAGCAAGACGGAATGCGGTGTTGTCTCCGGTGTCACCAGTCCCAGCGCCTCGAACACCTCGAAGCGGGCGTGGCCTGCCGTGCCGCGGCGCGGGTCCAGTCGCTCATGCCAAACGGAATAGCTCCCCAGGCGGCCATCGCGCCGCTGGTAGTAGCCAGTCAAGGGATGCGTCAACACAAGCGCTGTTTCCTCTGCGTCGGCGAAACCATCAAGCTGGCCCATTGGCGTGTCGCTCCCTGCCAACTCAGCCCTGGCATTGCCCCAAGCGCCAGTCGCGGCCAAGTGATAGCGGACGCAACGTTCACCCGCCCAAACCGTTTCAATTCGTAGGCGGGCGTGATGCCACGGCAGCTTCCACCCATAGCGCGGGATGAGCACCCAGTGCGTCGCCAATGACGTGCCGAAGAACCAGACGCAGCGCTCTCCTCGATAGGTCACATAGGCGCGGTAGTTGGTCTGGCCAAAACGGAACTTGAGCCACGGCGCGAAGCCGAAACGGAAATCGAGATCGTGGAACGGCACGGCGGAGACGAACGCCACGCGCCGCCCATCCCCCAAGGTGAAGACATCTGGCTCAAATGCCACCGGTAACAACGCGGCCAGCGCCGCCGGCTCCACCGCATAGGTGATGATGGCGAAGTCGGCCAGCGTCGTCGTCACATCCCAAAGGCGCACACGAGGACGCGGCGGAAACACGATGGCGGACATCGGCAAGTACCTCCAACTCGACTTCGATCCGATTCCCTTCCGTTCGTGGATTCTTTATAATACATGATAGAGGTCGTATCCGGAGATTTTTCCGTTCCGATCGTGCGTCAGAGTCCCCATGTCACGATGCGGCGGGCCACGTCCTATCGCCGTGCCAAGGAGAATCAACCATGCAACCTTTTCATGTCGAAATTCATCAAGTCGATTTGGTCGAGGTGCAACCGCTGGTCAAGGAATACTCCGAGGAACAACTGATCGAGTTGATCCGCGAAGGGAAATATCATTGGGAAATGGAATACGACGAACACACCGGCTTCGTGCTGGACGGCGATCAGAAAATCGCCAAACTGCAATGGCGCGATGAACGCATGGATGTCATCGGAGCACGGCCGCCGAGCCTCCCGGTGGAAACGGTGGAAATGCTCTAAAATCGCGAACATGTTTCCCGGTTCGCGCCGCGCGTACTCTTGATACGTTCATTCTCAGCAGCTCAGCTGCTTTCTTGGTTTTTTCGTTGACAGCGCCTGGGGCGGCTGTTAGCGTACTTCTAACTGTCGGGACTCCATATATATCCCTACTTGAAGGGAATTTCAGCACGAACGAACCATCAACTCCCTGGCGGAAGCCGCATCCCCAGGGATTCATGGAGAAGGAAATGATTCCATTCAAGAATCATTCTGCTCCATCAAAGTGATCCTGATGACTCCCCACGGATCATGCCACCATCATGCCATCATGGGTGGCCATCAGGGGAGAGGTCGAACCGACCAACAACCAAGCGGGGAAAATCATGACCACTCATCTTTCCAACCATGACCATCAAGAACAATTGGCATCCTTGATCCAAAGACGATTGGGGGGCCGCATTCGCGATTTACGTGTCATCGTGGATTCGGAAGGGGTACGTTTGCAGGGCCGGGCCGCGACCTATCATGTCAAGCAACTAGCCCAACACGCAGCCATGGAATTGGCCAGCCAGCCCGTCGTCGCCAATGATATCGAAGTCGGTTAGTCGAAGCGCAATGGCAAGTGGGGACGTGCACGCCGCTATTGTCGGAGCTGACGCAGGGATTGCCAAAGACCGACCCGGGAGCGTGAGCGCAACCGCACTGATAGAGACGCACGAAAAACGAACACCAACCCACTGACGATAACAAGAGTGTAAACCAGAGCCATTAATAGTAGGTCCAAAAAGTTCATGGGGGGGTGCCACAAACGGGCGGCGACCAAGCCGGTCACGGGCAGAGCATAAAAACCACAAACTGGCATGACGACTTGCCTGGCGTACCGGACAACGGGGAGGTCGATCCTGCGGCAGACATACCAGAGCGGAATGATCCCCCGAAATACCAACGACGACAGCGAACAACAGACACACAATCCAACGATGCCGAAGAAGGCAACGGCGGCAATGGCACATGGTAGGAGAAACAAGAACTCACCTACAGCAAGCAGCGCCAAGAAGCGCGGCTTGCCCATTCCCAACAAATAGCTGCGCGTGATGCGCTGCGCCATTGGAAAACATTCACCCAGGATCAGCAAGACGAAGATCAAGGCGGCATCCTTCATTTCCAGCCGAATCCACGTCCGAATGATTCCTTCACTTAATACTGCGGTGAGACTGACCACGAAAATCGCCAATCCCAAATAAAAGATGGCCGTCAAGCGAAACGTCTCGTGGATCTGGGACTTATTTCCCGATGAGGAGAGAGAGACGGCGCAAGGGGTGAAAGCATCCGCTCCCTGCGTGAAAAAGAGATTGACGTAATTCAACAAGCGATTGGCGACGCCGAAACACGACAACACCTGAAAGGGGACGAAGAAACCAGCGACCAGAATGTACAATTGCGCCGAGATCATTCCCATGAGGGTGATGACATACGTCCAACAACCGAACGATAACAACGGAGCAACGGCACGCAACGAAACGGAAGCCCAGCGCACGCGCAATGGCAAGCCATAACGCAAAGAACATGTCATTTTGACCAAACAAGTGGACAAGACCACGATGAAGTTGATGATGCACAACGTACGGATACCGTCGTGCGGTTGTAACAGACATAATATCAACAGGGTGCGCAGGACGACTCCGCACGCATCAATGAGATTAAGTAAGTCGAACCGATGATTGGCCCAGAGCAAAGCATCGAACACATGAAAGAACAAGGTGACGGCGAAGGAGAAACCCAGCAAGCGCAACCCCCACTGACCGGAGGCTATATCATCGGACTGAGAGGGAAACCAGGAAAAAAGGACCGGAGGAAGCAAAAAAGAAACGACGACGGCGGCCCCGGCCAGCACCATCAACAAGATCCAACCCGAAACGAACGTCTGACTAATTTTCCGAGGATTCGCTTTGGTGGCGAAATACACTAGCTGGCGGCCGATCGCGCTGCGCAAGCCGATGTCGAGAATGCCATAACAACCGACCAGGGAGGAAATCAACGTCCACAAACCGAAGTGCGTCTCACCGAGTGTGTGTAAGATATAGGGGGTCAATAACACACCCGATGCGATATTAGCGCCTAAGCCACACCAGTTCCAGAAGGCATTACGGAGGAATTTTTGAAATAGCATGAATAAAATCTGTCAATAGTTAGCGAAGTATCTCACAAAACAGTGCATGAAACCCAAAAAAGTGATACTAAACGCGCAAGCGATGGACACACCCGACAGATTTACCTTGGGAAGACGAAGAGGAACATGGGCGTGAGTGATGAGTAAATAGGCGTTAGCGACACCCAGAATGAGATAGGTGGGAATGACATACGCACGCGAAATCGAGAAAAGGCCGACGCAATAGGTGGTCAAAATCGCGAGTAAATATGGAGCGAACCGGCACAGAGGTTCGCCGGAGCGTGCATAATCGCGCGAACATCGATACACCGCGATCAGGGAATACAGAAAACACGACAAGAAGATCGTCCCAGCAAAATAGCCCAATTCCGTGAAACAGTGCAAGAAGGAATTATGCACGACGTAACCAAAGGACTCGGCGAAATTCCCAGGTCCAATGCCGAATAGGGGAGAACCACGAAACAACATCAAGGCGGAGGCCCACAGTTGAATACGTTGTTGCCCCGTGTCATCTTGAGCGGCTAGGTCGAAGCGGCGCGTGGAGAGAAAGAACAGCGTGACAACCAATGCGAGGACCAAAAACGGAGCCGAGCGTCGAATCCCAAATTTCACCACCATCCATAACATGCCGGCCCCCAACAATGCCATCATGCCGCCACGCGACTGAGTCAAGAACACTCCCCCGATGAACAAACAAGCGAACAGCGCCAGAGCGGCTTTGGGAAGCAAGCGCCGCTCCGTCTCGAAAAAAAACAGAGTAAGAAAAAATCCAACATTCAGCAGCAAGCAATAATCATTGGGATCGTTAAAGGTTCCGGAACCCACCAAGCGCGTGAGTAAGATCGTGTTCCCTTCCGTGTCGAAGGACACTTGTGGAATCGGCTCCAGAAACGAGCAATGAATAATGTCGAAATACTGAAGCAAGGAGAGAATCAATATTAGAACCGTGAAACACAAAAGCCATTTCAGTATGACGAAGAATTTACGTTCATCACTAGCATGACACACGAACAGCAAAAAGAATAGAGCCGCCTTGGCGAATTCTACTCCCCAATGGCGCGCATGCCAAAGGTTGGCTTGAACCGCGTGGGACAAGACAACGAATATGAGCAACAATAACACGAACAGCGTCAAGGGGACGTTCCACAACTCATCGGATTGCGCGAAACGCAACAGACGATCCGCCGAGACCAGCGTGCAACATAGCATCGCGTACAAGAATATCTGGTAATTAGCGGACAGCTGTAGAAAATCCGTGGGTCGAAGAACCAACGCGCAGAGCGCGACAATGAATAAAAATAGCGCCATGGCTCACGTTACACCAAGGTTATAATTGAATAAAGCGCGCAAAATGATAGGGAAGATTGAACAGGCGAAACAGAGTGTAAAAAGCGACGCGCGCATCCAAGAACAAGGAAAAGTTATTAATGTAATAAATGTCGTATTTCAACTTCTCGCGGACGCTTTCCAAATCGGTATCGGCAGGCAATTGGACTTGGGCGAGACCGGAAATTCCAGGGCGCACCAGCAGCCGGCTTCGATAGTCAGGAATGTCCCGTTCCAAATCTTGAACGATTTCCGGCCGTTCCGGGCGCGGGCCGATCAAACTCATTTCTCCCTTGATGACGTTGAACAGTTGCGGCAGCTCGTCCAAGTGGGACAGTCGCAGGTAATGTCCCACGAATGTGATTCGTGGATCGCCCGGCAACGACCAGCGCGGCCCAGTCAATGATTCGCAATTATCAATCATGGTGCGAAACTTGTACATGGTGAACACGGCGCCATTCTTGCCCAGGCGGCATTGCGAATAGATGATCGGCCCCTTGGAAGTTGCCTTGATAAGCAACGCGATCACGAGGAATAACGGGGACAGCACCAAAACCAACATCGAAGCAACCGTGAAATCAATGATGGCTTTGCAGTGAACATACCAATGTTGTCGTAATAACACGGGAATCGTCCGCACCTTGTTCCTCACGGTCTCGTAGGTAATATCCGTCGCATTCATGGGTTGGCAATAAGTTTTCATCGTATCGTGCCTCTCATTCTGTTAGTGAAATGCTGGCAAAAACTGTTCGGCGAAGGACGAAAAAATCTTGTCGGTGAAACCACGTTCGGTGCTAGATGCGACAATGAAATAACCTTTGATCAAATATGGACAGCGCGCATACGCGAAACGTGGAAACACGGGGACATCCCAGCGCTGGCCATCGTGCCAGGCCCAATAGATCGTGAGATGTTCCTCACTATTCGACCGTGTCTTTTGAAAATGAGACACATTAAACCGCTCCGCGCCATGCTGAAAGTGGTCCTGTTGGCGTGAATCATCATGGACGATTTGATAGCCGCTCCCTCGATAGCATAAATCGGGGGTATGCGTGGCGATAACGCCGGCTTTTCCGCCAGTGAGATATACAAGAATCTTATCATTCGATGTTTTATGAACGTATTCCCCAGTAAAACACGAATCATGGGCATTGACGGTGATTTGGTGATCCATCCGATACCAGCTGGGTAATCGCGCGGGCAACTGATGCAACTTTTCCAAGATGGCGTCATGCGCCAGCGCGGGAGCCGCACCGTCGTTGGGAAACAGTCGCCACATCCCAAGAATCGTGATCACCAATATGACGATGGCGGCTTGATGAATTTTACCCATGATGAAGCATTACGGTTATGGAATATACCAATCACGAAGTATTTACTCTTCATGCCGTCAACATGACGACTATGGAATGAAGCCGTCGCTCATGATACATCATTGCCAAGATGACACATCATGCGACTGTTTAGCATACCGCCATGATTTCCTGTCTGGGAAAATCAATTGGAATCATTCCCAAAACATTGACGCCCATCGATGTGAAAATCTTTTGAGCGCTGACGACGGAGGGCAACAGCGATTTGTTATGTTGCACGGCCAACAAGACGGAATCACAACTATTGGCTATCTCCAACGTAAGGGAATCCTCGACGAAGGGGTTTCCTTTCACCACGATGACATCGTATTGGGGCTTGAAATAGGCGATCATCTGGGCCACGCCGTTCAAATGATAACTCAATGAATCTTGATGGTGCCCCGGAGCGACCACATGCAAATTGGCGATCTCGGCGGCCTGGATGATCTCCGGCAACGACGCACGGTGTTGTAAATAATCATAACAACCTGGTTGTGCCGCGATCTTAAAGAACGCGGCTGTATCGGTGTCATGGCGATGAAAATCGATGAATAAGGTTTTTAAGCCGCGTTCCGCCAGCAAGCAACTGGTGACGTGCGTGAGCGAATGCGAGCTGGACGCGTCATCGGTGTCACAGAAGAAAAAGGTGTTTTGATTCGGTCCCAGGTTTTGACAAAGTAGATTCACCAACAAGGAATAACCCTGATCCGCCGCGAAGCGCGCCCCCGCAGTCGCCGCGCTGCTTCGGGAATCCCATGAAACATTGGCGTGTTTGTCGAATACACACGGAATCAAGGTACCATCGATTTGATGTGCGAGCTGGTTGATGGAAATTACTTTTTGTTTGCGCATCTCGCGTAAAGTAAACATGGAGAGAGTCGCCATGAAGGCGAAGACCGTCAAACCGGAAATCAGGGTGAACCGCTGCGCTTGATTTTTGTGAATCACGCTGGCCGATTGATAAATCTTGGCGCGCGGCGGGGAACGCAGTTCCACTTGCAGTGCGTCTTTTTCCTCGCCGATCCGATTGGCCAAGGTTTCTTCTTGTTGTATCTCGTTTTTGAGGATTTCCAACTCCGTGGAGGAAACTCCTAATTTCTCGGTCTGCTCAGATATGCGCTGTACTTCGGCACCTAACAATTTTTCTTGTTCGCGCAAGTTGTCCACCTCACGCCGCATCTGATTCAAAGCGTTGTGCCGTTCCTGCTCGAACTGTTTCTGAATGTCTTGAACCAGCGCTTGTGCTAAAGTCTGTTTGCGCTCGTCGATGGCTCGCTGCAGCTCCACGATGTGTTGGCGCGCGCGCACCAGTGATGGTTCGTCGGCGTGTCTGGCGTTTTTCACGTAGTCCAGTTCGATTTCCTTGAACACCATCACCTTGGATGTCAGCTGACTAATCAGAGGGTCTTGGTGCAAATGGGGTTGCAAGCGTTTTTCGATTTCATCCGCCGCCGGTGGTTGAGGTTGGTCCGTCTCCATGGATTTGAGACGCGCTTGCGTGCGTAACAATTCAAAATGAATCTGTTGATACTGGCGCAGCGTTTCGCCGTAGGTGGTTAGGAGGATTACTTGTTTTTTAACCAAGGCCTCGGAATCACTATGCCCCAAATCCTGCGAGATACGACGAATGGTTTCCTTTTTGGCTCGCAGTTTTTCCTTCAATTTCACATGAATATCTTCCAGCTCCGCGACACGTTTGTTGCGCATTTTGAATTCATTTTCAATCACCTCTTGAATGTAACTGTTCATGATCGCATCGACTAATTTGAGCTGCTCATCAGGATAGGGACCATCAATCGATACGGATAACAACTCGGTCCCGGATTGGTGCGTCACTTTCACGTTTTCCTCGATCCAACCTAGAGGATCGGTTTTATCCTTGAGCAGCGCCATGGCTTGAATGGGATTGGACTTCAACGCGGCATTGAGCACGAAGCGGCTCTTGATTTGCGCTGCCTGGGTTTTGATGTAGGTTAAAAAATCATTTCTTCCATCATTGTCCGCGGTCTTGAACACCATTCTCGCAGGGGCGGATGATACTTGAATGATGCCAAAAACGGTATTTTTCGAGGGGGACAACATCAGAGCGGTGCCCAGGACCGTGAGCGCGAGAAGAGTTGCGGTCAAGTAAGCGGGCCAACGCAAATTGCGCACATAACCAAGTAATTGGCGCAAGTTTAGAGATTCCGCATGTTGCCCGGCTTGTTGTCGAGAAGTGGGATACATGAACTTATTGGAAGTTGTATTCCATGTATCGTGGGTCTCCACGGCGGATGGATTCATGACCTGCTTGGTCGCGAGTATTTCTCTGTTTTTGGGAGGCACAGGATTCCTTCCTCCATGTAAGAATCTGTTTGTGTCTCGATTGTGACTCGAAGCGGTAAGCCCGCATCATCCTTGATGACTTATCAGCCGTCGGGCGCTTTATATGTCTTGGTTCTTTTACTGGCCTTGCTGTTCATGCCGTTTCATACACTGTTTGGTTGGTGTCTGTTATCAATAAGTGGTTTAGAATCAGAATTTCGATCCATAACAGACATAAACCAATGGGCATCATCAGCCAGCCAGCCATATTATGGAAAAAATGTTCGGCTAATTCATTGTGGGCCGAGTTGTACATCATCCCAGTGCCGATGATGCGGATTAAGTTCGCCATGATGGCGATGGGCAACGCGCTCACAATGATAATACATTTCTCCCATGTGGGTGAAGTGGAAATCAGCGCCACGGCGCTAGAAAGCGCGATAAACACCATCAACATTCGTAAACCACTACAGGCCTCGACCACGCCGATTTCCACTTCGTTTAACAGAATGATGTTCCCTTCTGCCAGGGCCGGCAAACCAAATAATTGCATGATGTAGGCGCTAACGATCGTGGCCAGTCGCTGCAAGGGATAGGCCAACATGATCGATACGCGATGGGGCAAGGGAATCATGAAGACCAAAAATAGCAATGCGGGCCAAGACCATTTTAGATAGGTCCATCCCCCCACGATGAGAAATATGCCCCCCAAACAGGGGATCAGACTGATGAATTCCAATGTTTGAAAATTGAAGCGGTGGCCCACCCAACGAATTCCACAACCAAGGAATATCAGTCCAAATCCCAAGAGTATTTGCTTGTCTTTGGTTTCGAGGCGGATTTGGCCGCGTCTCATCCACAACAGATACAAGGCGAAAATGGGAACCAAATAGCCGTGCGAATATTGCGGATCATTGGCCCAGTAATTTTCTAATTGGCGCAACGGCCCACCATAGGCGACTGTCATAATCGTAAGCAGTATGGCTAATAGGCCAATTTGTTTGGACATAATACTCGTTTCCATCAATGGTTAAGAAGTAGAGGCCGTCCCATCACGGTTCGCATTTGATGTTTCGGCCTTGGCAAGGATGGTGCGAATTTATCTCGATGGATGAAACAAACTCCGCGCGGAATTCATGAGGGCAAAATAGGTAAATTTTAGCAATTGCAAGGATTGATTCGAGGTTCCTCGCTTGGGTTCCGTTTTTTCCGGCTCGATCGGTTGGATGCACGGCAAAGGCTTTTCCGAAAATAATGGGCGAAGCGGTTGTGATTCCCTTGAGCATCCATCCCCACGTTTGCCGTATCTGTTGTACAGGAGTCGGACAATGTTTGATACTCCGCGCAATCCTCTGTTGGTGCGTTCCCAAATAGTTTTGTTGTTGTGCCTTATCGGCAGCGGATGTGTGGGAACCGCTCAACTGCGAGAACCAGAAATATCCGCCCCCGTGGCCACAGCGAGCCTAGGTCCGCCTCGTTCCTCGGTGTTGCCGGAGCGGGCCTTAACACCTCACACACAAATTATCTGGACCATCCAGACAGTACAAAATAACCGACCTTACGTGCTGTCCGGCAAAAGCGCCGTGAATGGCGACGGCCAATTGTGGATTGGGCCGTATGGTTCCGTTTCCGTTCACGGCTTACAGATAGAGCAAGCGCAACAACACATTACCCAACATCTAGCTCGAATCATGCCCCAGCCACAGGTGCGGTTGGAGATCATTGATGCACATACCGTCGCCCATATTCGTCAACCTCAAGCAGTGAACGCGAATACGTTGTGTCAAGGACCGTCGCTTCCTGGTCTGAACCAAAGTGCTGGTTCGTCTCCTAACCTGCACCGGCCAGCGGAATCTTGCGTGGATGTTGCCGATCCAGGCATCGTTCCGGCGAGCTACCAAACCGTGTCTGGGAATGCCAATAACCTGGGGGACCCCCGTTCCTATAATCAGGAACCCCAGCGTGATCATGCCGATGTTAGCCAGTCACCACCCCTACTCCATGCTCCGTCGCCCATGGAGGCAGGTAAAGTCTTGTCGTATCCTGGTCATCCCACGCCGGGTCTCCCCTGTTCGGCCCCACATGAATTAGCCAAAGTTCCGTTGCCTCCCTATGTCATCGAGCCGCCCGATATTCTGCTGGTGGAATCGACGCAGGGTTTGCGCGATCAACCCATTCGCGGCCAACATCTGGTTCGCCCCGATGGAACCATTGGTTTGGGAATCTACGGGTCGGTGTTCGTTGCCGGCATGACGATCGAGGAAGCCAAATATGCGATTGGGCAACAACTGTCTCAGAGAATACGCGATCTTGATCTGCGTAACCTCAATGTCGATGTTTTAGCATACAACAGTAAATTTTACTATATCATTACGGATGGCGGCGGCTTCGGTGAGCAAGTGTATCGTGTTCCTTATACTGGTAATGAAACAGTCCTGGACGCGCTTTCCCAGATTAACGGCCTGCCGCCGGTTGCCTCGAAAAAACACATTTGGGTGGCCCGACGCGCTCCGGGAGGGCATTGTCCCAGCACGTTGCCCGTGGATTGGTGCGGAATCACGCAAAAGGGTTGCACCAACACGAATTATCAACTGCTGCCCGGCGACCGCATCTATGTCAAGGCGGATAAATTGATTAAGATCGACAATGTTTTATCCAAGTGTATCTCCCCGGTTGAACGCTTGTTTGGCATCACCTTGCTCGGCAGTGTGACGCACAATTCGATCCAAGCAGGCAACGCGGGTGGCAGACGAGGCGCTGGCTTCGGCCTGCTGGGATTCTAACCTGCTGTCCCAAGGTTCTCCAAGAGGCCCACTTGGAGAACCTTATTTGGCTTTACCATCTTGCATTTGTCGAAAATCGTGGGAAAATCTACATAACAAAGGTGTTGGCGTCGGCCTGCTCGCCGTTGGCAGGCACGCTAAACGAGGAATACGATCATACCATTTCACGCGGGAGGGAAGAGAATCATGATACGCACGAAACTGCCTGCTTTGCTCCTTTTCTCCGCTTTGTTTTTTTTCTTTGTACCGCCGACTTTCGCTCAGTTGTATGCTCCTTACAATCGTCCCAGTATCAATCCGTACTCACAACCTGCCGTGAGTCCTTATCTCAATCTGTTTAATCGCGGTAATCCAGCAATTAATTATTATACCCTGGTGCGGCCTGAGTTTCAGCAACGCGCCTTTAACGTGCAGTTTCAATCGCAGCTTCTCGACCTGGAACGGCAAACTCTCGCCGCTCCGCTCCGCGACGACGCGCTGCCCACCCTGAACGGCACGGGGCATCCCGCCGAGTTCGTCAATTACGGGAATTACTATAATTTCAATTCCGTCTTTCCCGCGCGCGGCGGAGCGGCTGCTCCCGGCGCCGCGCCGGCGGGACGAAGCCGCTGATCCCAGATGGTGATGGATCGATTCGCACGGAGAGTCGCCAAGCCGCGCGATTCGATCACGTTTACTGACATCAACATGGCCGTACCTTTGCCGGACTTCCTGGATCGTGACGCCCTGACGGCCCTGCAAGCGCGTAAGCTGCGCCGTCTCCTGGATGAAGCGTTGCCGAGCAACGTCTTTCTGTCTGGCAAGTTCGCCCGCGCGGGAATGAAAGCCGATAGCAACTTTTCGTTGTCCGACCTTCGCCAACTTCCCTTCACGACCAAGGCCGAGCTAAGCGCCGATCAGCAAGCCTTTCCTCCGTATGGCCGTAATTTGACCTATCCTCTCGACTGCTATTGCCGATTGCATCAGACCTCCGGCACCACGACCGGCCAACCGTTGCGCTGGCTCGATACGTTGGAAAGTTGGTTCCAACTGGTCGGTTTCTGGGAGAGTTTCTTCCGCATGACCGGCGTGACGGCGGCGGATCGATTGTTCTTCCCGTTTTCGTTCGGGCCCTTTCTCGGTTTTTGGACGGCGTTCGAGGCGGCGGCGCGGCAGGGTATTTTCTGTTTACCAGCGGGGGGCATGAGCAGCAGTGCCCGCCTGCGGTTCTTGATGGAGAACCAAGCGACGGTAATTTTGTGTACGCCGACGTATGCCCTACGTCTGGCGGAAGTGGCGGCCCAAGATGGCATCGACCTGTCGGCAAGTTCGGTGCGGGCCTTGATCGTGGCTGGTGAACCAGGGGGAAGTATCGGCGCGACCCGCTCACGCATCGAGGCGGCCTGGGGGGCGCGGGTGTTCGATCATTATGGCTTGACGGAAATTGGTCCCGTAGCGATTGAATGTCAGGAGCAACCCGGCGGTCTACACATCTTGGAAAGCTCTTACATCGTGGAGGTCATCAACCCAACCGACGGCCAACTAGTTGCTCCGGGGCAAGTCGGGGAATTGGTGCTGAGCAACCTGGATCGTATCGGCAGTCCTATACTCCGCTATCGCACTGGCGACTTGGTGCGCAACGATCCAGGCGCGTGTACGTGTCGTAGAACTTTTACGCGCCTGGAGGGTGGCGTGCTAGGCCGAGTGGATGATATGATTCATCTACGCGGCAACAATCTCTACCCCAGCGCGTTGGAGGCAGTGATTCGGCGCTTCGCCGAGGTGGTCGAGTATCGCGTTGAAATTGATGCTGCTGGACCCTTGGCCGTGGCACGCATCGAGGTGGAGCTAAGCCAGCCAACGCCGCGATTGACGGAACGCATCGCTCAAGCCATCCGCGACGACTTGTTGTTTCGAGCCGACGTCATCGACGTGCCAGCAGGCAGCCTGCCTCGACATGAGATGAAGGCAAAACGGATTCATATAAAGAAGTAGGCAGTGGGCGGTTGTCGGTTGCCGGGAAGCGACGTACCTATACTCTCAGCAGCCGGCGCATTGCCATGCCCTAATTTCCTGGCCACAGGCCGGGAGTGCAAACGAGGCTTCTGATCATGGTCGCCGCGCGACCGACTTGGGTGGTACCGCCGATTGCCCACAACACCGAGGAGAAACCATGCGAATAACCCCCAGAGCAAACCAAACATATTCCCGCGGCTATCTTCTGGCGGCGTTCGTGGCGCTGGCCGTGGTAGGCACAGGCTGGGCACGCGATTGGACCCACTGGCGTGGCCCAGAACAAAACGGCGTTTCGCGGGAAAGAGACTTGCCGGAGAAGTGGTCCCCCAATCCCGAAGCGCCGGACAACAACCTGCTTTGGAAAGTGCCTTATGGATGTCGCTCGACTCCCATCGTCATGAATGGCCGGGTGTACATCATTCAGGATTGCGACACCGGTATCAATGAACAAGAGCGCGTGCTGTGCTTCGATGAACAAACTGGCAAGAAACTATGGGAACATCGCTTCCCCATCTTCGCCACCGATATCGTCAGCAGCCGGGTCGGTTGGACGAACATCGCCGGTGATCCAGAAACGGGAAACATTTACGCGCACGGCGTCAGCGGCCTGTTTTTCTGTTTCGACAAGGACGGCAAGATTCTCTGGGACAAGTCGTTGACGGAGGAATTCGGGCGCGTGACTGGCTATGGCGGTCGCGTCACCAGCCCCATCGTCGATGGGGATTTGGTCATCATCGGCATGGTGAATTCCAGCTGGGGCAATCACGCGCGGGGCCACAACCGTTTTCTGGCATTGGATAAACGGACTGGCACCCCGGTTTGGTGGTCGGAGAGCGCAGGCACTCTCAAGGGAACGTACTATTCGGTGCCGGTCGTGGCCGTCATCAACGGCCAGCGCTTGTTGATCACCGGCGGCGCCGACGGCTATATCCAAGCGTTCAAGGTGCGAACTGGCGAGCGCGTTTGGAGTTATCAGGTCGCCGACGTGGCCATCAACGCCTCGCCGGTCGTCGATGGCAACTACGTGTACATCACGCACGGCGAGGAAAGCCCCGACACCAGCATCCAGGGACGCATCGCCTGCTTGGACGCCGGTCAGATCGAGAACGGTCAACCCAAGCTGGTCTGGAAAGTTGATGGCGTGAAAGCCGGCTATGCCTCTCCCATTGTTCATGATGGTAAATTATACGTGAGCAACGACAGCGCCCGGCTCTACTGTTACGATGCCAAGACGGGAGATCGGCTGTGGCAGTACGCTTATGGTCGGCTGGCGCGTGGCTCACCGGTGTGGGCCGACGGCAAAATTTACGTCGCCGATGTCAACGCCCACTTCCACATCTTGCGGCCAGAGGAAAAACGCTGCGTCCAGTTGCATGACCAGTTCTTCCCCGGCGGCAGGGAGATCGGTGGCTTCGTGGAAACCAACTGCACGCCTGCGGTTGTCAATGGCAAGGTGTTTTTCGCCACTTTCTATGAAATGTTCTGCATCGGCAAGAAAGATCATAGCGCCAAACCCGATCCGATTCCCCCCCAAGCGGAGGAAAAGCCGCGCAATCCGAACGCCAAGATCACGCACTTGCAGCTCGTGCCGGCGGAAGTGACGTTGCAACCGGGGGACAGCGCCACCTTCACGGCCCGGTTATTCGACGAAGATGGCCATTTTGTCAAGGAAACCAAGGCCGAGTGGTCGCTGCCGACTCCCCCGCCGCCACCAGGTTCCAAATCGTCGCCGCCGCCGTTGCGCGGGGAAGTTGGGGCGGATGGAAAGCTAACCACGGCCAAGGACGTGCCCATGCAACAGGGCTATGTGCTGGCCAAGGCGGATGGCTTGACGGCGATGGCGCGCGTGCGCGTGGTGCCGCCGCTGCCACTCACCTTGGATTTCTCCAAGTATCCTACCGGCTCCGCTCCGGGAGGCTGGGTCTATTTCCAGGGACGTTTCAGCGTCGATGAATTGCCTGATGGCACCAAGGCCCTGAAGAAGCTGGCCAATGACGCTCGCCCGCCGCTGGCCCGCGCCCGCTCCTACATGAACCTGCCGCACCTGTCCAATTACACCATCGAAGCAGAGCTGATGGGCACGGAAAAACGGATGAACCTACCGGATCACGGCCTGATCAACAGCCGCTATCGGCTTGTACTGGATGGCAATAAGCAACAGCTGCGATTGTTTTCATGGGCTGCCCTGCCACGCATCGATCACAGTATCGACTTTGAATGGAAGCCGAATACGTGGTACCACATGAAATTCCGCGTGGAACCAAAAGGGGATAAAAATCTGCTGCTCGGCAAAGTTTGGCCGATGGGCCAAAGCGAGCCGAAGGAGTGGACCATCACCTTCGAGGACCCCATGCCCAACCGCGAAGGCAGCCCTGGTATCTACGCTTACGCCACGGGTATCTTGGCCGACGACCCCGGCGCGGAGAGTTATTTCCGGAACATCAAGGTGTATCCGAATCAGTAAATTTATATTACTCTGGCAAGGAAGTGGATCACCGTTATAAGCCGGAGTAATAGGACATTTGGCATTCGTTGTCGTGGGGCAAGTTGCCGGCCCACTAGCGTTGCGATGGGTCGGCGACCTGTCCCCCAACCCACGGAAGTAACATTTCATTCTCGCAATATCGACACTCAAGGAACCATCCTCATGAAGCAACTTCCCAATATGCGGCGCGGCATGGCTTTTGGCGTTACCTTGGCGGTCTTTGCCGGCATTCTGGCGCTTGTGACCAACAACCGCAACGGAGTTTCGCCCAGCGATCAGGCACGGGCCGCCGACATCGATATGTCCCGCATCTGGCCCATGTTCGGCGGCACCCTCCAGCGCAACATGGTCAACACCTTTGATAAGAACATCCCGGATGAATGGGATGTCGAATCGGGGGAAAATATCAAGTGGGTGGCCAAGCTCGGCTCGCGGGCCTACGGTGGGCCAACCATCGCTGGCGGCAAAATATATGTCGGCACCAACAACGGCGCCCCGCGCAATCCCGACATCAAGGGGGACAAGGGTATCATCATGTGTTTCCGCGAGTCGGACGGCGAGTTCCTCTGGCAAGCGGTCCATGACAAGCTACCGTCTGGACAGGTCAACGATTGGCCCAACGAAGGCATTTGTTCCACCCCCGCCGTCGAGGGGAATCGCGTGTACTACGTCAGTAACCGCTGCGAGGTGGTCTGTGCGAGCACCGAAGGTTTTCTCGATGGCAAAAATGAAGGCGTGCAGGATGAAATCTACAAATCCAAGACCGACGCCGACATCATCTGGCGCTTGGACATGATGGAGCAGCTGCGCGTCTTCCCGCACAACTTGGCCGCCTGCTCGCCGCTGCTCGTCGGTGATTTGGTGTTCATCGTCACCGCCAACGGCGTCGATGAAGGGCATATCAACATTCCGGCCCCCAAAGCGCCTAGCTTCATCGCCGTCAACAAGCACACCGGCAAGCTGGTCTGGCAGGATAATTCGCCTGGCTTGGACATCATGCACGGCCAATGGTCCAACCCAACCTATGCCGAGATCAACGGCATCCCCATGATCATCTTCCCCGGCGGTGATGGCTGGCTGCGCTCCTTCGAGCCGAAGACCGGCAAGCTGCAATGGAAGTTCGACTGTAATCCAAAGGATTCCAAGTACGTCCTCGGCGGCGCCGGCACCAAGAACGACTTCATCGCCACGCCGGTCGTTTATGACAACAAGCTGTACATCGGCGTCGGTCAGGACCCCGAACATTACGAAGGGGTCGGTCATTTCTGGTGCATCGACTTGGCCAAGGCCGTCGAGAAAGGAAAGACCAACAAAGATAATGACGTGTCTCCGGTCAACGACAAATTCGACGCCAAAGATCCCGTCAACAAGGATTCGGCCCTCGTGTGGCACTATGGCGGCTTCGCCGATCCGGAGAAAACCGGCCGCGATTACGTCTTTGGCCGGACCATGAGCACCTGCGCCATCCATGACAACATCGTGTATGTTGCTGAGTTGGCCGGCTACCTGCACTGTCTCGACGCTCAGACTGGCAAGGTCTATTGGGTCCACGACCTGAAGTCGGCGGTCTGGGGGTCGCCGTATTGGGTCGATGGCAAAGTCTATATTGGCGATGAGGACAGCGACGTATTCGTCATGGCCCACGGCAAGGAGAAAAAGGAGCTAGGGCGTCACGAGATGCAACACGCCGTCAAGAGCACGCCCGTTGTCGTCAATGGCGTGCTGTATGTCATGACCGAAACCCACTTGTACGCCATTGCCAATAAGAAGTGATGGTCGCGCGCGGACGAGATTTGTGGAGCCTGGTCTTGGATCGGCAGTATATCGATCCTGAGGAGCTTGCTCTGGCGATTCAGGATCAGGCGGTTCAACATCCCCTGGATTTTCGTACTCGGCTGTTGATTCGAGATAGCTTGCAGGCGTTGCGACGTCAGTGGGGGTCGGATCGTGTGCGAACTTGGCTGTGTCATTCTCCTGCTGCCCGCCAACTGGCCACGATAGAGTCCGAAGATCTCGGACCGCCTGGCTTCCCGTTTCTGGCCGAGCAACTGATGGAACCGACACACCCCGATACAATTCGCCAGTTTTTACGGGAACTGAGCCTACACGTTCAGAAACCCACCCCATTGTATATCGGTGGTTCCAGCGCTTTGATTCTCCCCAGTTATCTGTCGCGCCCGACCCAAAGCCTGGATATCGTGGGTGAAATCCCCCCGGAAATTCGCTCCCAATACCAGATATTAGATGAACTCAGCCAACGCTATCGATTACAATTAACCCACTTTCAGTCGCACTACCTGCCCACCGGCTGGCAAGAGCGCCTGCACTCCCTGGAACCGCTGGGGAAGCTACAAGTTTCCCTAGTGGATGTATATGATATTTTCTTGAGCAAGCTGTTCAGTGCCCGCGAGAAGGACCGCGATGACCTCCGGCAGCTCGCGCCGCGATTGGACAGGCCCACCTTGATCCGCCGGCTGTGTGACACCACGGCCGCGCTACGAGCCGACGTTCAGCTCCGCACTCAAGCGGAAAAAAACTGGTTTATCTTGTACGGAGAGCGATTACCTCCATGAGCACGACAGCACCCGCGATCCCTGAATCCCTGCAAGCCAAGGTAAAAGAAGCCAAGGACAAGCTCGACGAACACGTTCGGCAGACGGTCGCTTGGCACTTCCATCCCGACAACGGCACTCCCTTTTGGCTGGAAAAAGCCAAGGAGTTGAAGCTCGATCCGATCAAAGAGGTGAAATGCTTCGACGACCTGAAGAAATTCGGGCTGTTCGAGGATGATTGGCTGCGCGGCGGCCCGGTGCGGCGCTTCTTGCCCAAAGCGTTGCACAACAAACCGATCTACGTCTTCGAGACCGGCGGCACCACCGGCATTCCCAAGTCACGCGTCGTCTCGGAAGATCATTGGATCGATTACGAGATCTTCAGCGAGGGGTTGCCGGACAAATACTTCCCCAAGGGATCGAACTGGCTGATGCTCGGCCCGTCTGGCCCGCGCCGGTTGCGCTTGGCCGTCGAGCACCTGTGCCAACATCGCGGCGGGATCTGCTTCTGCGTCGATCTCGACCCGCGCTGGGTCATCAAGCTGATCAAGAAGGGCTGGACCGAACACCTGAAAGCCTATCAAGACCATGTCATCGACCAGGCCCTTACCGTGCTGTCGGCCAATCATGACATCAAGTGCATGTTCACCACGCCCAAGCTGCTCGACGCCTTGGCCAATCGCTTGGAGAAGGACGGCAGCAGCATCGCCAAGACGGGCATTACCGGCATCTTCTGCGGCGGCACCGAGATGACGTCGCAATGGATTCGTTTCGCCATCGAGGAATTGCTGGGACCGGACGTTTATATTGCCCCGACCTACGGCAACACCCTCATGGGCTTGGCCGCCTCCGACATGCCCACTCCCCCGGATTACAAGATTTGCTACTACGCCCCGGAGCCGCGCGCCGCAGTGCAGGTGGTGGATTTCGACGATTACAACAAGGTCGTCGGTTACGGACAAACTGGCCGGGTCATGCTCACGACATTGACCAAGGAGCTATTCATCCCGCGTTTCATGGAACGGGACGAAGGAGAACGCGAGCTGCCCTGCGACAAATACCCCTGGGACGGCATCAGCGGCGTTCGCCCCTTCCACGGCTTCGCCGCCACGACGACGGTGGGAGTGTATTGATGGACATGATTGATTCATCGATTCGCGTTCGTGAGCGCCAATCGATGAATCAAATTTCTCATCTACGGCAACCCTGAATCCCTGATCCTCCCGCGGAGACCTCCCATGCCCCCCACACGCTGTTATTTCCGCTGGTCGCTGCCTCTGGCCTGTCTCCTTGTACTTACCGGCGCTCCCTTGGTCGTCGCGCAACAGGCGCTCCAGGTCCACACCGATTTTCCCGGTGGGGCGGCGGCGGTGGTGCGTGTGGATGCCAAGGAGAATCTCATTCAGTTCAAGATTCCCCCGCATCCCAACGGCGGTTGGGCAAGCTGGTGGTACTTCAAAGTCACGGGGATTCAACCCGGCGACACTTTGCGACTCCAGCAACTTAGTGGCATCGCCCGGCCCCGGCAGGCGGTTTATAGTCTCGATGGCAAGACGTGGCACTTCACTCCTTCAGCGCTAACCGTGAAGATGGAAGGCACGGAAGTCACCACTTTCACGCAGAAAATCGATGGCAAAGAAGCCTGGTTCGCTTGGTACGTGCCATTCGTGCCGCGGGATGCCGAGGCTGTCATTGATCGGGCGGTGCAACAATGCGAATTCGCCAAGAAATTCGAGCTGTGCCAGAGCGAGGACGGCATATCAGTCCCCGGCATCCGCTTCCACGAACCGGGGGCCAGCGACGACGAACGGTTCGGGGTCTGGATTCAGGCTCGGCAACATGCCTGGGAGGTCGGCGGCAGCTGGACGGCAGCGGGGCTGATCGACTGGCTGGCCTCGGATGATCCCCGCGCCCAAGCGCTGCGGCGGAAAGCGGCGGTCTCCATCGTGCCGATCATGGATGTCGATAGCGTGCAAAAAGGCTTGGGGGGCAAGAACCAGAAGCCCCACGACCACAACCGCGATTGGAGCGATATGCCGGTTTGGAAAGCAGTACAATCCGCCATGAGTCAAACCAAGGGGCTGGACAAGCAAGGTAAGCTTGATGTGCTGCTCGACCTGCACGATCCCGGCTGGAGCGGCGCGTTCGATTTCTGGTGCCATGCCTATCAGGTGATGACACCGACACGCCGCCGTAACACCGATCGATTCATGGCGGCGTGCAAGGAGGAGGTCGTTGGCCTCTTACGCTGTAATGGCAAGGTCATCGTCCGCTATCCGCTCACCACGCCAACCGCTGGCATCTGGGCCTGCACCGCCACGCGCGACCATGTTGTTGGCGGCACCTTCGAGATTGGCGTTGGTCCACCGGCCGGCTATCAGGGCGGGCCGGTCGATTATCACCTGCTGGCCGGCAAACAATTGGGTCTGGCGCTGGAGAAGTATTTGCAGGCGGGGATTCGCCAGATAGAGAAATAAGTTTAGCGACGCTTCGCGGAAGCGTTTGTATGAAAAAAACCTTGAGTGGAAAGAAAGATAAATTCACCAACTTTGAGGAGCCTTCCATGATTCACATTCCGGTCCTGCGTTGGGGCGAGCCGTATAAAAGCCTGGACGTGGACAAGGTCGTTCATTTCGACACCGGCGAGGTGTTGGCCGAGGTCGGGCGGGCCAACGGCGGGTTGATCGAGCGCGACATGCGAAACGCCAAGCGGGCCCGCAGTGTGCTGCTCGATATTCCCATTGCCGACTTGCTCAAGATGGTCAAAAAGGCCGGCGAATTGTACAACTCAGCCACGCTCCCCTTGGGGGACGGCACGCAGACTCCCGACGACTTCGCCCGCATGCAATCGGCCACCACTGGCTTGCCCGAACACATGTGCCGGTTCAACATGGAAAAGAATCTGTTCGTCCTGTCCAACATGGACAAAATTCTCGACAGCCTGACGCGTGGCCTGGATCTGAATTTCCTGACGCGCGGCTTTGGCGTCGAATCGCGCGGCGTGCCAGTTAGCTATCAGGCGCAAACGCCGGTGCTCGGCATGGTGCTCCCCAGCAATTCCCCCGGCGTGCATACGCTGTGGCTGCCGATCATTCCGTTGCAAATCGGCCTGGTGCTCAAGCCTGGCCCACAAGAACCGTGGACTCCCTATCGCATGACACAAGCATTCGTACAAGCCGGCATCCCCAAGGAGGCCATCGCCATCTATCCCGGTCTCGGCGACGTGGGGGCGGCAGTCTTGGCTCATTGCCCGCGCAGCCTGATCTTCGGCGGCACTGCCACCGTCGAGCAATACAAGGGGAACCCGCGCGTACAAGCGCACGGCCCCGGCTTCAGTAAGATTCTGCTGGGCGAGGACAAAGTCGATCAATGGGAAAAATATATTGACATCATGGTCGATAGCATCTTCAAGAACAGCGGGCGTGGCTGCATCAACTGTTCGGGGGTGTGGGCGCCACGGCACACAAAGGAAATCGCCGCCGCCATCGCCGAGCGCATCGGCCCGGTGATGCCGCTGCCGCCGGAAGACCCGAACTCCGCCTTGGCCGCCTTCACCGTGCCCGGACAAGCCGACGCCGTCAACGGCCAGATCGACGCCGACTTGAAGGAAGCCGGCACCACCGACATGACGGGCAAGTTCGGCCCGCGCCTGGTCAAGAAGGAACGCTGCGACTACCTGCGCCCCACGATCATCCATTGCGACTCGCCACAACCAGCCATCGTCCGCAAGGAATATATGTTCCCCTTCGCCACGGTGGTTCAGTGCCCGCAAGACAAGATGCTCGACGCCATCGGCCCCACGCTGGTCTGCTCGGCCATCACCGAGGACAAGAAGTTCCAGCGCGACTTGATCGACGCCACCCACATCGACCGGCTGAACATCGGCCCCATCCCAACGATTCAGCTGAACTGGCTGCAACCGCACGAAGGGAACATCGTCGATTTCCTGTTCCGGGCGCGGGCCTTCCAGTTTGACAAGGATATGATCAAGGTGTGAGAAAGCGTCGCCAGAGAGGGGATCGCGTCTGTTTCCGAAGCCCCGAAGGGGCGGTAGTTCATACGCCAGGGGCATTAGCCCCTGGCTAGATTCTGTTCCTGATACAACATGCCAAATCTCACCTGGGACGTACGGGTGACAGCCGCGAGCGGTGAGACAGCGCGGGTGTCGGCGCGCAAGCACCGATGGGACGTGGGCGCGCCGCTGCATTTTGACTCGGAATACGCTTGCGTTACTGCGCTCGAAATGCTGCTGGGGGCGTTGGGGTCCGACCTCGTCAATGGCTTGAAACAACGCGCTCGCCGTCGCCGATTGGAGATCACGCACATCGAGGCATCCGTGCAAGGTGAATTGGACAATCCATTGACCTATCTCGGCGTCGTGGGGGAAACCGGGCATCCCGGCTTGCGGCGTGTGGCTGTCAAAGTGTTCGTCAGCACGCTGGCTTCCGAGGAAGAGACGCAGGCCGTGTGGCGGGAAACGCTGGCCGGCTCCCCGCTGGTTCACACCTTGCGGCCCACGGTGAACTTGGAATTACAGCTGAAAATCGTCCTGTAAGCGAGTGAAAGGAGAACGTCGATGGCCAAGCCGATTCTCGTTGGCGCCGTGCTCTATGATCCCAAAGTGTCCATTATTTGGGACATCATCCGCGAGTTTTTCGAGGATAACGGCTGCCCCATCGATGTCGTCTTTTACACCAATTATGAGCTGCAAGTGCAAGCGCTGGTCCAGGGACATATTGACATCGCCTGGAACTCGCCCCTGGCTTGGTTGGACTCCCAGCGGCAAGCGGCGGGGCGCTGTCGCGCCATTGCCATGCGCGACACCGACCAGGACCGTGTTTCCCACTGGATCACGCGCCGCGGCGGCCCCATCCGCCAAGTATCCGACCTGCGCGGTCAAACGGTGGCTGTGGGAGCCAAGGACTCGCCACAAGCGACGTTGATCCCGCTGGGGCTGTTGCAGCGCCACGGACTGGAACCGGGACGCGACGTGCAAGTGCGCCGCTTTGATGTCCTTGTCGGCAAGCACGGCGACCACATCGGCGGCGAACTCGATGCCTTCCGCTGTCTCGAACGGGGCGAGGCTCAGGCTTGCGCCATGCTCGACTTGAACTGGGAAGGGTGGTCCAAGGACGGCACCATCAACCCCGATCAATTCGGCATTCTCGCCAGCACGGATCATTTCGATCATTGTGTTTTCACGGTGCGCGACGACTTCCCCGCCGACCGGGAGCAACAGTGGCTCGCCGTCCTTTTTTCCATGAGCTACGACAATCCCAAGCACCGCGAAATGATGGACATGGAAGGATTGAAGCAATGGCGGCCAGGGCGGACGACTGGCTTTCAAGCCCTTGCTGAGGCCGTGAACCGACAGCAATTTTTCGAGGCCTTTACGTGAACGAACTTCCCCTGTTTCCGGTCACGATGGTGGGCAGTTGGCCCCGTCCCGTCGAGCTACTGCGAGCGCGGAAGCGCCTGCGCGCCGGCCAGCTCGATGCGGCGGCGTTCGACCAGCTGGCCGATCAAGCCGTCCGTGCCGTGCTCGACATTCAGCACCAAGTCGGCGTCGATATCGTTACCGACGGGGAACAGCGCCGCGACAATTTCTATTCCTTCGTTGCCGACAAGCTCGATGGCGTCCAGCTTATGACGCTGGCCGAGATGCTCGACATCGTCGAAGATAAAGTCGGTTTCGAGAAAATCCTGCAAACCCTCGACGTACCGGCCTATTCGCTCAGCAACCCGACTTGCGTGGGCCGCCTCGAGCGCCGTCGCCCCTTGGCCGTCGAGGAGCTGCGCTTCCTGAAACAGCACACCGACCGGGCGATCAAGATTCCTCTGCCAGGTCCCTATCTGCTCACCAGAGCCATGTTCGTGCCGGAAGTCACCCGGCAGTTTTACCCCAACAAAGAAGCGCTGGCCGTCGATGTCATTCGCATCCTTCGCGAGGAAGTCCGCGACTTGATCACCGAGGGGGTCGATTTTATCCAGTTCGACGAGCCAGTGCTGACGGAAGTGGCCTTCAACCCAAAAGGGACACGAACTTTCATGTGCGCTTCCCTGGCGGCGCGCGGCGACCCAAAGGAAGAGTTGGAGTTCGCTGTCTCGCTCTTGAATCAGGTACTGGAGGGGATCACGGGACCGATCACCGGCTTGCACATCTGTCGGGGGAATTGGAGTCAAAACGAATCGATCCTGTTGCGCGGCAGTTATCATCCACTGGCCCCTTACCTGGAACGAATCAACGTGCGCCAATTGGTGCTCGAATATGCCACCGAACGAGCTGGCGACATTCTCCGTTTCGGCGATAAGGCCCTGGGTCTGGGGGTGGTCAATCCGCGCACCGAAGCGGTTGAAAGTCCGGAAGATATTCTGGACGATGCGCGCCAGGCCTTGCGGTGGTATCCGCCGGAGCATATCTTCCTGAATCCTGATTGCGGGTTTGGAACGTTTAGCAACAGTCCGGTCAATAGTGTCGAGATCGCGTCCCGCAAGCTCACGGCAATAGTGACTACGGCACAACAACTTCGGGAGCAATTTAGAAAGGATGGAAGATGATGACATGGAAGCTAGATGAATCGGGACAACGGGCGCTTGGCGCCGTGGAGCGAATCGCTTGCGATGTCGTGGGACCGGCGGCGGCGGAGACAGACCAGCTGGCCCGCTTTCCCCAAGCAGGGATCGACGCGCTACGCCAAGCGGGCTTGCTCGGGCTGATCAGTGCCCCGGACGTGGGGGGGCAGGGACAACCGCTCCGCGCCGCCGCCGCGATCTGTGAGCGTCTGGCCCGTGAATGTCCCTCTACGGCCATGATCGTGACCATGCACTATTGCGCCACGGCGATCGTCGAGCACTTCGGGGCAGAGGATCTGCGTCGGGCCATCGCCGAGCAGGGCAAGCTCTTGACCTTGGCATTCTCGGAATCCGGCTCGCGCAGCCACTTCTGGGTTCCGGTCAGCACCGCGACTCCGAACGGCAATGGCGTGAAGCTTAACGCCGTCAAGCAGCTTATCACCGCCGCCGGTCACGCCGATTATTACATCTGGTCAAGCCGGCCCGCCGTCGCCGAGGGGCTGAGTTCGATCTGGGTGGTGCCGAGTACCGCCGAGGGATTATCGATCCCGGCTCCCTTTGAAGGAATGGGGCTGCGTGGCAACGCATCTTCTCCGATCATAGCTAAGGATGTGACAATTCCCTTGGCGAATCGACTGGGGGAAGATGGCAAAGGGTTCGACATGATGATGGGAGTTGTGTTGCCGTGGTTCAGTTTGCTCAATGGGTCCGTATCGCTGGGGATGATGGAAGGGGTAATCGTGCGGGCCGTTCAGCACGTCACCACGTCGAAATACGCTTACAACGGCGCGGCGCTGGCCGAGCTGCCGCAGGTGCGCGGCCACATCGCCCGGATGCGGATCAAAACGGACCTGATGCGCGGCTTTCTGCTTGATGCTTTAGACGCGGTTGAACAAGGACGCCCCGACGCCACCTTGCGCGTGTTGGAGACGAAAGCGGCGGGAGCGGAAACCTCCTTGGAGGTGCATGATCTGGCCATGCGCGTCTGCGGCGGAGCGGCGTTCCGCAAGGATGTCGCGGTCGAGCGGTTCTTCCGTGACAGCCGGGCCTCCACCGTGATGGCCCCGGTCACGGATGCGCTGTACGATTTCATCGGCAAAGCGGCATGTGGTCTGCCGCTGTTCGATGGCTGACGTAACAATTTCCACCGCGCCGCTGGTGCAACGACCCCGTGGCGAATGATGACCGTTCGGCGCTTGCGCTCTGTTCCAGAAGCATCGAAGGAACGACTGTTCCAAACCAGGGGCGTTAGCCCTTGGTCTTCCAGGGCGCGGCCCCAGGGTCGGTTTCATTTCAAGTCGTCGTTTGCAGCGTTTTCTTCTTCGCGGTACTCTCCATCTCCAAGCCCGTGTGCGAGTGGGTGGCGTGCATCTCGTCGATGATTTGTTGGCGAATCTCCAAAAAAGCGGCAGCGCAGCGCGGATCGAATTGCATGCTGCTTTGTTTGTGGACCTCGGCGAAGGCGACATCCGCGGACATCCCCTTGCGGTAGGGACGATCCGAGGTCATCGCATCGAAGGCATCGGCCACGGCCACGATGCGGGCCAGCAACGGCGTATCCTCGCCGGCCAATTGGTCCGGATAGCCCTTGCCGTCCCAGCGTTCATGATGAGAGCGGACAATGGGGATAATGGGATGCAAGTCGGGAACGGTGGCCACGATGGTTGCCCCCTTGACGGTGTGCGACTTCATGATCTCAAACTCTTCCTCCGTCAATCGTCCCGGCTTGCGCAGGATGGCGTCGTCAATGCCGATTTTGCCGATGTCATGCAAGGGAGTGCCGACGCGCACGAGGTTCAAGTCGGCAGCAGGCACTTGCAAATGCTTGGCGAGCAAGAGCGAATAGTGCGTCACGCGCGCGGTGTGACCACCGGTGTACTGATCGCGGAGTTCGACCGCTTGGGCCAGAATGGTGATGGTGTTCAGGAACAGGTCTTTTTGCTTTCGGAGCAGGTTGGCCGATTCGATTCCTGCCGAGACGTTGGCGGCCAAGGCGTCGGCCAAGTGTAAATCATCCGGGGTGAATGGTTTTTGCCAGAAACTGCGGTCGAGGTGTAGCACTCCCAAGCGTCGGCGCGGCGTCCGCAGCAGCACGCACAGCACCGACGACATGGCACCGTCGGCGATGCTTTGGGCCGTGGCCAACTCGGGGTCGTCGCTGACGCTGCAACACAAGACTGATTCTCCCCGACTGAACGACCGTTGGGCGATGCTTTGACTAAAGTGGAAACGCCCCGGCGGCTCGCCGCGCCCCGTTGCCAAGGCGCGCAGCCGCAACGCCTGGCCGGGACCATCCGCCAGCACGATGGCGCCGCGCTGCGCGTCGAGTACCTGCACGGCGTCGTTCAGAATGGAGTGTAATAAATCGTCTTCGTCCTCGATGTGAACCAGATGATGCCCCGCGCGCAGCAAAGCCAGAAGTTGGTCTCCAGGCCGGAGAAGATGATTGCGGTCAAAAGCCAACCCTTGCAGGGCATCTTCCCATGAGGAAGTAGTGGTCGCTTCCACCAGCAATTGATCGGGGCGTGGGGAATCGGCATGGATGCTCTCCTCGAATTCCTCAACGACCAAAGCGACCTTGCCGAATTGGATTACGTCGCGGGGTCGAACAGTCTGTTCCGCTGTTCCCAAGCGGACGCCGTTGACGAACGTGCCATTGGTGCTGCCCAGGTCGCGCACGCGCCAGCCGCAATCCGTGAGGCGCACCTCGGCATGGCGCCGACTGACGGAGTTGTCGTCCAACACGATCTCCAACGAACCCAGACGCCCCGCGCGCAACAGGGTGTCGGATTCCCAGACCTTGCCTTCCACATCGCTGTTAATCGCCCGGAGACGAATGCGCTGTTTCACACTCGCTTCCCCCTCGCCCATTCCTAGCGACTCGGAATGGAATGAACCACCCCCCCGCGAGCGTTTCGCGGCGGCCATCGCCACGACTCCACCCCTCTTCAATTCTAATATGCCTCGCGGTAATGGGAATACCTAGCTGGCGCGAAAAGCAGAAATGGCGCCGCGGGCCGCTATCGCTGCAAGTGTGATTCATCATTTCGCGCACGCGACATCCCACGTGAAACGATGAATCACCAGCCAAAACAGGAAGTTATGGATCGGCATATCCTTATTACTCCGGCAAGGAAGAATCAATCGTGAGCCGGATTGAAAATCTGGCCCATAAACTTTCTTACCGGGTTAAGAGACGGACGCGCCAACGACGACTGGCGCTGGCGTGTCCGACGAACGAGTAATCGGGTTGATTGCTACGGTAATAAATCCCTGGAAATCGATTCAGACGGATTCTCACGCCACCTGCGCGATGGCCGGGGATTGTTCCGTGGCGCTTTCGAGTCGGCCATTCACCAGCCGCGCCACCCGGCGCGCGCGTTGCGCGACGTGCGGATCGTGGGTGACGAGTACGATGGTCCGTCCCTCGCGGTGCAGTTCCTCCAAGAAGGAAACGACATGCCGCCGGGTATCCGGGTCGAGGTTGCCCGTCGGTTCGTCGGCCAGGATCAGCGGCGGGTCATTGGCAAGTGTCCGCGCCAGGGCGACGCGCTGTTGCTGGCCGATGCTCAGCTCGCAAGGTTTATGATCCAACCGGTCCCACAATCCAACCCGGTCGAGTAACGAGACAGCGCGGCGGCGCTGCTCGATTTCCGATAGTCCTTGCAGGTACAACGGCACCTGGACATTTTCCAGGGCCGTCAGATACGGGATCAAGTGAAAGGATTGAAAGACAAAGCCGATTTTGTCGCGCCGCAGCCGAGTACGTTGCGACACGGGCAGATCATAGCAAGATTGACCATCGACCCACACTTTCCCCGCGCTGGGGGACAACATGCCGCCGATGGTGAACAACAAGGTACTCTTGCCGCTGCCGCTGGGACCGACGACCGCCAGGAAATCCCCCTGGGTTACTTCCAGGGTAATGTCCTCCAAGGCGGTCACGTAGCCGCGCCGGTGGGGGTAGCGTTTGCTCACTTGCCGGATGGACAACATGCTTACACCTCCTGAAGGGTGGTACAAGGGTCCACACGTGCCGCGCGCCGGGCTGGCAACCAGCTGGACAGCAACGTAATCAATAGGGAGATGCCCACCGCCCACAAGGCCATCAGGGGCAACGGCAAGACGGGAACCCCCGCCAGGCGCGGCCCCAGTTGCATCGCCGCCACAGTGCCGGCTCCATAGCCGAGCAAGCCGCCCACCAAGCCGAGCAGCAACGCCTTGAGCAGAAAGAGCCGCAACACAAAACCCGGCGCGGCCCCCAATGCCATTAAGGTGCCAATCTCACGCCGCCGCTCGCGGACGTTGGCGTACATGTAATTGGCGATGCTGGCACCACCAACCAAGGCGATGATGCCGAGGAAGATCAGGGATAGCTGACTCATCAAACGGTTGATCTTGACCTGGGTATCGACCACTTGCCGGATGGTGACGACCTTGGCTTCCGGCAACAACTGGTTGATCTCATCGACCACTTTTTCGGCATTGTGTTGACAGCAGCACATGACTTCGATGGCGTTCACGGTCTCCCCTTTGTCGGCCAGCTGCTGGACGGTGTGCAAGTGGGCGAAGATGCGTGAATCATCCACGGTACCTGTGGGCGGCAACACCGCGGACACTTCGAATGGTTCGCCGAGTAACTCCAGCCGCTGTCCCGGCTGAATGCCGATGTCCGCCGCGACTTCGGCCCCCACCAATACTTCCTTGCGTCCCAGCGTGGCAATGGCGCGCTGGCGGATCGGTTTGCCGGCATCCTCGGCGTCGTCCAGACCGGCCACGTCGCCAATGCCGCCGCAACAACAATGGGAGGACCCGGCGAAGATGCCGGCTCCCCGCCACGCTGATTTCGCCTGAAACTCGCTGCGCGGCAAGATGCCGGTCAGCATGAATTGTTTCTCTGCCAAGGAGACGGGCACGCACAGCTTAGGGGACAGGTTCTTGACACCGCGCACGCCGGACATGGTGATGCGATAGACGTAATCCTCGGGAATGACTTGGCCATGCAAATCAGCGGCGTGGTAATTTTCGATGCTCACCGCTTTGGGCAGAATGAGGATATTGGCCCCCAGCGCGTCCAATTCCGCTTGCACCGATTTCTCGGAAAAGGCGCAAATGGTGCGGATCGCCACCAGGGCCGTGATCCCCAGAAAAATGGCCAGGAAGCTAGTAAGCAGCTGGCTTTTCCGCTGCCACAATTCCCGACATACCAATGTCCGGAGTCGCATCCTTGTCTCCTCTCGGATTGGGTGGCAAGTTTCATGAACCTCTGGCCTTACTTCCCTTTGTTGCAGCCGGGGCAGTTCGGATCACCGCAGGGGCATTGACCAGACTGTGCCGCCTTCAGTTTGGCTTCCAGTTGATCCTTGGTGACGGCCCCTTCAAACTTGCCGATGATGACACCATTGGGCGCCATGAAGACTGTTACCGCTGCGGCCGACTTCGGATCGACGTGGAAATCGTGCAGCAATTTGCTCTCCTTGGGGTCCGCCGGATTGATGACGACGATCTCCGCGGCTTTGGCAAAGCGCGGATCAGCCTGAAAGGCTTGGACGCCTTGCAGGGCTTCCTTGGCTTGCGAACTGGAGCTATTTTGCACGCACAACAACAGCAGCTTGTTTTCCTGAATCACGCGCAGACAATGGGCGGTCCCTTCACTCACGAACGCATCGAGTAATTCCTGGCTGTCCAATTTGGTGTGCAGTGCCTTGGTGACGGCGCCGTTCGGCGCCACGGCGAGCACTAACGGCATCGGCGCGCGGCTGATCCCGAAAAATTCGACAATATCCTTCTCGGCGGGGTCGGCGACCGAAATGGCCACCGTCACCGCACGCTGCTTCTGTCCGGCCAAGGCTTGGTCGAAGACAGCGCGCGCGGCACGGGTCGCGGGATCGTCGGCCTTCCAGAAAAAGACGAATAGATACTTTTTGGCGTTTTCCGCTTCCTCGATGGCAGCCAGTCCCTTGCTTGGGATGGGAGCTTGCGCGAAAGCGAAATGGGCGAGTAAGTCCAGGATCGTCAAAATGGTGATGGTGGTCAAAATAAGTCGATGCTTCACGGTTCACGATCTCCTTGAACATCCGCGAGCCTGCGAGTGTAACCGCATTTGTTACCCTCTGCCGTGGTCGCGGTTCGTGAGTAGTTGCACTATTTCCTTGGCTAAAAACGCCTATTTTCCCTAGGTTCCAGACAAGCGGCCTATCGTAAGCAAGGGATTTCCTATTCTTCGGTCGCTGCCGACTATGCGCTTGAAAAAACCACGGCGGATCGTGAGAAGTTGTGGAAAGGATCAGAGATGGATGGAAGAGAGTATGTGTTGTCTCAGCCAGGAAATTCCTTACCTGGGCCGGATTATCAATCTGGCTTCTGCCAACCGGATTGGAAAGCCGGCCTACGTGAGGAACTTCCTGGCCGCAGTAATACATCTACCGCCCGGGCACCCAACCAGAGGGGACGAGCAGCACCGTGCCCGGGTTGTCCGTCACATGTTTCACGAAATATGCTTTGGGCATACCGGCACTCAGGGCAGTGGCGGTCAAGCCAGCGGCGAAGGAGGCAGCCCGCCCCGTGTTGGGGGCATCCGCGGCAGCAGGGGGCACGGCGTCGTAAGCCAGTAAATTGGGTTTGATGAGCAACTCCATGTTGTATGGGGGGCCGGATGCCGTGGCCGGTTCCGGCTTGTTGTCGAGGCGAGCGGCACCGATGGTGATGACCTGGTGCGCATCAGCGGGCATGCCGATGTTGGCCACGGCGGGAGCGTAATCGACAAACACCGGCCGGCCTGCGGAACGGTTGGCCGCGTCGAGGACGTTGACGAATAGCCGCGGCCGTAACTCCCAGACACGTTGCAAGGCGGGCACGGTCTCCCATCCGGCTGGCCGAGTCGTGGCCGGTGCTTGTCCTTCGACTTGCACGATGTAGCGTCCCGGTTCCTCCGTGGTGAACTCTATCATCTGTTCATAGACAGCCTTGGTCGGCGCGTTGTCGATCCGTAGCGGAGTGCCGGTCGAACGGGCGACGACTTCCAGATCATCCGAACGGAGTACCTTGCCGGACGGGTCACGCTGGCGATAGATGACCAAGCGCAGGTCGGCCAAGGGTTTGTGGTACGGATCCACGCCGGGGGGGCCGGCTTGTGGATCGTGCACTTCGCTCCACTGCATCGATACCCGGATCATCGCCTTGGCCGGTAAATCAGGCGTCACCAATCTGCCATGCGGCTGCCAGCCCAGGAAGTTTAGCTCGCGCGTCCAACGTTCTTCGGGAAGAGGGGCATCGGGAGGAGCGAATTCCATGACGCCGTTGTTGTCGATGTCTTGAAATAGTCCCGTCCACGTTTGGCCGCGCATGTCGCCCGCGGACTGAAACCAGAACGCCGTCTGGAAGGGGCGGTCGTCGAAATAACGGCTCATCGGACTGTTGCCGTCCACTGGATGCCCCTCGTTCCACACCAGCGATGATGCCACGACGTTGACGCCACGCAAATCGCGCACGCCCCGTTGCAAATCGACAAAGCGCTGTAATCGCTGGCCGTATTCCTTTTCGTCCGCGTCATGCTTGGCTTGCTCATCGAAGTAATCCTGACGGCGTTTCGCGGATTCGGGGTCTTCGCTGAAATTCGACAGAATGATCTTCCGCTGCTTGAGCAATTCCAGACGGCGTTGTCGGAGCAGCTCCCCCGCGATTTGCAGCTCGACGGCCCGGCGGTCCATGTTGTAGGAATGCACCGGATCGCCATTGATAGCGCGAGCCACCATATTGAGTTGATAGGGAGCAGTAGGATTGAGGCGAATCAACACCAGCTCCGAACCAGGTGCGGCCCGCGCCGCCGTCAGGGCGCAGCGCGTGCCGTGACCGAGAATCTCAGCGTCCCCCGGAAACCCATCCGGGCGTAAGTCGGTGTTATGCTCGGCAGTGAGATCGAGATAAACGGTGCCATCCGGCAATTTGTCGCGCACGGCGGACAGCCCGCGAAAGTCGCTGTCGATGATGGCCAAGCGCACGCCGCGTCCGACATGGCCCAGGGCGTGCAGCCGATCCAGGCCGGTGCGGCGCAAGATGTCATCCTCCCCATCGTCGCGCTGGGGGGCGGAGGGCAACGGCGGCTCGCCGGAACGCGGCAAGCGTACACCGCTGACAATCGATAGACTCGCTAGCGTTTTGGCCTGCTCTGGCTTGGCTTGCACGGTGACGAGCGGCCCTAGTTGTCCTTCGATAATTAGCCCTGGAGCCGCGCGTTGCAAGTCGTCGCGCCAGCTGGTGTCATCTTCCGGGGGAGTGTAACTTAAAATGACTTCCAGGCGTTGCGGCATGTTCGGCTCAGCGGCAAGCAAGGCCCGCAAGTCGCCGCTGAGGAATTGTTGATCCTGGGGCGGTTCCTGTCCCGTCCAGGCGCGGCGCGGTGGAAAATCGGCTGGTTCTGGCGTCACTTCGATGACCTGGATTGGCCAGATGGAGCGCAGTGGTTGGGGGAGTGAGGCGACCGGTTCCAGCGGCGTCAACCAACCAGCGGGCAAGGTTCGCAAATCAAAGAGGAGATCAGGCAACACGCCAGCGGGAATGGTGCCGGTCAATCGGCTGTTGTTTTCGTGATCGTAGCCCTCGAATTCGCGGAAGCCGAGTTGCCTTAACTTATAGCGTGTTTGATTGGCGAACAATTGTTGACGAAAGAAGGACAACCCCTGAGCGAGGCGCAATTGCACCTTGACCGGCTCGTCGGCATCGGCGGGAATCACATAGTCGGGCGGCATCAGCAGCACCGAGGGAATGCGCGGCTCACTGAGCAACCGTCGCACGCGCTGCGGCGCGATGCGCCCACTCATGAGATTGTAGGTACCATTTTCCGGTTCATCGGTGGGGCCGGGGTCTTTCTGAAAACCGATGGCTTCGAGATTGCGCGCCAGGCGAAAATACTCCCGCAAGCGCTCGGTGCGTCCGGAGGGAATGCGATAGTGCAAGAGTACCTTGTAGGTCTCTGGCGGCGGGGGCACGATTGGCTCGGCATGGACCGCCTGCCCACTCAGAAACAGCAGCAAACCAATTGCCATAACTCGTGTGGTGGTCATCATCGGTGCTCCCGCGCCGGAAAGATACCTTTGGCGTTGCCAGTTTGGTACTTCCCGTAAAACGCCCTATCTCTCCGATTGCCAAGAATAACCCACATAAATATGCCATGTAAACGAAGACCACGCGCGCTTTCCAGCCGCGCGATCTTGACAAAAGCACAGACCGCAGACCTGGCGCAGCGATTACAGTTACTACGCTGGCCGGGCAAACATGGTTGGTTGTAGCGACGATAGGAGGCCAGGCATGGCATTAGCCGGAAAAGTGGCGGTGGTGACGGGGGCATCGAGCGGCATCGGCTGGGAGCTGGCCAAGGAACTGGCCGGGCGCGGCTGCCGCCTCGGGTTGCTGGCCCGCCGCCGCGAGCGGTTGGAAACCTTGGCCGAGGAAATCCGCGCCCAAGGGGGGAGCGCCGCCGTCGCCGTCGCCGATGTCGCCGAGCACCCAGCGACCATCACCGCTATTCACGCCTTGGCCGAACAGCTTGGCCCCATCGATTTGCTCGTCGCCAACGCCGGCATCGGTAGCACCACGCACATCGACCCGTTCGACGCGGCGGAGACCGAACGACTGTTTCGCATCAATTTTTTCGGCATGGTCCACGCTATCGAAGCAGTCTTGCCGGACATGCTGCGGCGTCGAACGGGACATCTGGTAGGCATCTCCAGCCTGGCCGGCTTGCGCGGGCTGCCAGCGGAATCGGCGTACTGCTCCAGCAAGGCGGCCCAAGCGGTGTATTTGGAGGGACTGCGCGTGCAGCTGCGCCCGTATCAGATCAAGGTGACGACGATTTGTCCTGGGTTCATCCGCACGCCGATGACAGCCAAGGCACGCTTTCCGCTGCTGTGGGCGCTCGATGCCGACGTGGCCGCCCGCCGTATCGTCCGCGCCATCGAACGGGGCAAGAAGGTGTACCGCTTTCCCTGGCAAATGACCCTGCTGATGCGCCTGGCCTGCGTCGCCCCGGATTTCGTCGTGGGCAAGCTCGTTCAGGGATTATGGGGAGAGTAGAAATTCCGTAAACGGGGAACAGAATCCTGCCGGCCCCGCGCGCGCCACTATCCCCGCAGCGCCGGCATCACCTGCTTGGCGAATAGCTCTTGCGTCTTGATGACTTGCCAATGTTCCAGGCCGCCGAAGTTGGAGACGATGGCCAATTCGGTGATCGGCGCTTGTTGGCGTAAACGGCGAATCTGGTCGATCACTTGTGCCGGCGTGCCGATAAAGCCGATTTCCTGATCGAGAATATCTTGATAGCTCAGGCGTGTCAGCGATTCCAGGGCGCCGCTGGCGTAGAAAGCGTATCCCTTGGCCACCAGCTCCTCCTTCGAGGGCAAGCCTCGGACCGGGCTGGCGTTGAAGGCCAGGAAATTGTGCAGGGCGGGTTTCACTTCCCGTTCGATAGTCGTGGCGTCGTCACCGAGATACACCGGGCGGATATAGACGATGTATGGCTTCTGGCCAGCTTTCTCCGCCGCGTTCAGGTAGGTTTCGATACAGGGTTCGAGCGCCTTGAAAGGCAACAACGGTGGCAAGAACATGCCCCAGCCGCGCGTGCCGGCCTGTTCGTAGGTGGTCAAGCTGGTGCCGCCGGTGAACAACGGCGGGTGCGGCTGTTGCAGCGGGCGCGGCACGACGGTCAAATTGTGAAAGCGATAATGCTTGCCAGAGTAGCTGAAATTCTCCTCGGTCCAGGCGCGCACCAAGATGTCCAGCGCCTCGTTGTAGCGGTCGCGGCTCTCGGCCAGCTCGACGTTGCTGCGCTCGAACAACCAGGCATGGCCGCGCCCCAGCCCGGTTTCCAGCCGGCCGCCGGTGAGGATGTCCGCCGCCGCGATCTCCCCCGCCAGCCGCATCGGATTGGACAGGGGTAGAGTGTGTAAGGCCACGCGAAAGCGGATGGCTTTCGTCCTTTGGGCCGCCGCCGTGATCAAGGCCAGCGGATTGGCCGAGATGGAAAACTGCTCGAAAAAGTGATGCTCGATCAACGAATAGACATCGAACCCCACTTGATCGGCGTGCTCCATCTGCCGCAGCACTTCGGCGTACATCTCCGCGTGTACTTTCCCCGGCGGCGTCTGCATCTCGGTGTAAATGCCGAATTTCATTACGGAGTTTCCTTGTAAGGCCTAGTCATGATCAATTTGAAGAGATTCATCGGTTCGCGCTCAAGCGAGTGCCTCAACTAAACTCCACACGCACTTGCATCCAATCACTGGCGGCGGTGTCGATCATAACGACGTCATCGTAAACAGACAATTCCATGAATAGCTGATCGTTGAAATCCTCGACGACGGCGCGGACGGGATTGCGGACGCAGCGTAGCTCGGCTTGACCGCTGTAGGCGCTGCATTCCAATAAATGGGCGACGATGCCGTCGGCGCCGTCGGCGGCGGGGCGTAGGCTGGTCAAGGCCAGGTTGGGGGCGTCGAGGTGGAACAGCCAGCCGGTGGCGCCGATGTGAGGCGGGCCTTTGGCGGTGGGAATGACGGCCACCGGCGATACGATCCCCAAGGCCGTTTGCGCCGGGTGCTCGCGGTCGAGGCCGATGGCTAAGTCGAACACCTGCCCGGTTTCCCCCTCGGCCACCAGGATGACATCGACCATGCGCGAACCTTGCCGTTGATGGAACGGCAAGCCGCCGGGGAAGATGACCGTGTTCTGCCGACCTTGGCGTAGTTCCAGATAGTCGGGCGTTTCCGGGCGCGTGTGGCTGGTGATTTGGCTGCCGCCGTTGACACCGCGCAGCAACAAAGCGCGTTCCTCGCGCCAGGCGAAGCGAGCGGCGTAGTAGGCGTACCAGGGATACCCTTCGGGCGGCCGTTCAGGGAAGATTTCGATGCGCAGGTCCAGCACCGGCCGACCGAGCCAAGCCCGATAGCGCTGACGGAACTTGGCCAGGATTGCATCGTGATCATCCACCAGCGCCCCCTCGACGACAATTTCCCCCAGAGCAGGGCCAGTCGATGTCACTTCAATGGAGCTGATTTTGGGCTGGCTGCCAGGATTGTAGATCAATTGCTGGCCGAGGCGATTGACGCGGGTGCGCTGATCGCGAATGGCCCGCAAACCGCCGGTTTGGGGATCGATTTCGGCCTCGAAGAACTCATTGCGCAAGGTATAGGTGTTGTCGGCCAGACGCATTCGGCCCACCGGCGGCGGAGTACCAGGAGGGCCAGAGCGCGGAATCCAGGCGAAACCCAGGGCGGGAACTTCGACGACCAGCTTGGCCTTGCCGTCGTCGATTTGCAATCCCTTGAGCGGCCCGGTGACCAGTTGCGGGCCGACCTCCTCCAACTCCAGCGCCAGCCGGCGAGCGAAGCCGCACGGATTGACAATCAAGAAGCCGGGTTCTTCGGTTTTGGCGCGGGCCAGCAAGCGCTGGGCCAACGGCTCCGCCACTTCTTTTTGTAAGACGGCCAACTCTCCCCCTGGATCATCCCCCAACTCGATTCGCCGTTCCAGTTCGGCCAAGCGCTGCTCGAAGCGGACGCGCTCTTCCTCCTGTTCCGGCTTGGTCCGGCCTGTCAACCCACGATGAATGGCGGCTAAGGTGTGGATCGTGTCAATGCCACGTCGCCAGCGCAGCTGCCGGGGAAACCAGCTGATGGGACGCTCCACCTTGGCTGTCGTCCGTTCCTCCAAATAATCGCTGTGAAACTCATCGGCGCTGGGCGCGGTGGCGTATTCGCCGGACATGACTTCATTGAAGAAATTCGTCAAGGTCGTCCATTGGCCGAGAATGGGGCCGAATTTATTTAGCTCCAACCAATCCTCATACCAAGGAGCGGCTGGCTCGGCACGGTGCAGCAGGGCCAAGGCGGCGGTGTGGTCCTGCATGATCGTTTCTTTCAGGTAGTACGCCAGGTGGAAAAAGGTCTGCGGATCATGAGCGGCATAAGGGGCGCGCGTGAACGCCTCCACTTGCTGCCCATCGGGAGAGGGCCAATTGGTGACGACAGCCCGAAAATTCGGTAGCGTGGCGTTGTCGAAGGGGAGCAGAACGGCCCGCTGAATGCCAGCCCGATTCAGCAATAAGGGCAACTGTGGATGAGCGGCAAAGCGCTTGCGGGCGAAGACGCGAATGTCACTTCCCAATAGATCACGCGCTACCTGCAACCCCGTCCGCAAGTTCCAGAGCTGCGATTCAAGCGGGAGCACGGCATCTTCCCGTTCTTGATAGCAGCCGCCGCAGAAGTCGAGTTGCTCATTCGCCAGACGTTCACGTAATTCTTGCAATCGTTCGGGATGGTTCTGATTCAAGCGTTCTAAAAATGCTGACGGCGCGATCAGGTTGATCGGGTAGCCGCGCTCGAAGGCGGCGGGCAGCGGAGCGTCCAGCTGCCGGTCTTCCAACATGCACAAGTCGATGATGTGAATGTTGACCGGATAAAGGATTTCACGGGCCGACATGAGCTGATCAGCGGCCGTCTGCAAGTGCTGGCGATACGCTTCCGGGTCGGGATCATCGAGAGCGGCCACGGCTTGCCGCACGCTGTCCCATACATCCACGACGGAGAGCAAATTTTCATGTTCCATGGCATCAAAGAGTGTGTCAATCATGGCGAAACCGAAGCCCAGCCCCAGGAAGGGGGCGACGCGGGGGGCATCCAGCTCCAGCAGCGCTTGTGCTCGCCGCGCCGTTTCCTCCGGCATGGACGGCGATTCTTCCTCGGAGGCCGGCAGCGGCAACCGAGCCAGGGCGGCCTTGAGATTGGCCAACGTCGTTTCCCGATCCGTCGTGGCCTGGAACGACACGGCCCCGACATCGATGACGCGCTGTTCCCAGTCATCGGGCAGGTACAGCGGCGGCGATTCGGGAAGGGCGTAAACATGGCCAGCGCCAGGTTGCTCATAGTCGTAAGGGGACTCGATGCGTGGCGGACGTTCGGCGCCGTATAGCGCCGCCGGGTGCCACAACGCCGAATACGCATTCAACAACGTGGCCACATCCTCACTGCCCAACATCAACGAACTCTGAGCCGGGATGCGGTAGGGACTCAATACGATCAATTCGCGTGGATTCATGGTGTTGTGTCGATCGTTTGGCAAGCGATTTCAGGGGTTAGTGATAAAAACAAGCGAAAAGGAGCATGGCCCTTTTCTGACGCCGTCGATCCCTTGCTATAATACTACTTTCCGCCTCTATCTGCTGGGAGAAAGTCCGTGGCCAAGAAGCCCAAATACAAACAACCAAATTGGCACGTTTCCGAAGCCGACATTCGTGCCCGCGTGGAAAAAGCTCTGCGCGAGAATCGTCATCAACAAGCATTGGAACTGGCCAAACAACTTTACAAGAGTTCAGCGACGGATGCCCATCGGCAGTTGATGAAGAAAGCCATTTTGGGGTGCTCACGCCAGTTGCGGACCAGCGGCTACCCGCGCGAGGCGGCTTCACTGCTTAATTCCTATATTGACTTGGACCAAGGCAATCCCGACTGGTTACGGCAGGTTGCGGAAGAATTGGCGGCTTGCGGCGAATCTCAGGGGGCGCTGGAGTTGCTAGCGCGGGTCGGCGGCGATCCGCAAGCACAAGCGCGGCTCTTGGCACGCTCCGTCGATGCCGCCCTACAAAGGAAAGCGGAAGGCCGCTCGCTGCTGCCAGAGTCGCTGCACGGCCAATTCGATTTGATCCTGCAAGCGTTTCAACAGCTAGAAACCGAGCAGGATGACGCGCTCAAGGAAACCTTGCAAGGCATTGGCTTGCAGTCGCCGTTTTTGGAATGGAAAGTGATGCTGCGCGGCTTGCAGGCTTATTATCAACAGGATGATGCCCGGACCTTGGAAAACTGGCAACGGCTGGACCCGGAACGGCTGCCGGCCCAGCTCATCGCGCCGCTCCGCTTCGACATCGACACGCCATTCCGCGTTGCCCAATCCCCACAGACCCAGCTGAGCTTGAGCAAGAAATTGGAGAGCTTGCAAGGCTCTGGCCTAATCGATCCCTTGCGGCGGATTCAGGCCGCCATCTCTAACGATAATCTCGGACAGGCCTTTCGTTTGGTGGAAGGGATTTTACCGGCGGTGCGTCGCGAACATCCACGCTTGACGCCGCGTCTGGCGTCATTCTTCTACTGGTCCATCGTGCATCATGGGCAGCCAGAAGACATTCAGCGTTATCGGCGGTTGTTCGGCTCGCCAGAGGATGACCTCGAATTTCACCGCATGGAAGCGCTGGCCATGGAAGATATGATGCGCATGCCGGAGGCACATGCGGCCTGGCAGCGCTATGAGAAATGGGTGGCCGACCATCCCAAGGTATTCCCCGGCGATCAGGCACGGCAGGTGCGGGCTTTGATCTGGAGTCACATGGGACACAACGCCGCCCATGTGCCCGATACCAAGAAGCTCCCCCTGCCGCCGTTCTTGCGCGATCACCCAGATCGACCGAAACCGTTGAAGCCGACCACCGAGGAATGTTTTCGTCGCAGCCTTCAGCTCGACCCCAAGCAGCTCACCGCCCACGAGGAATTGTTTCACTATTACCAACGCGAGCAGAAATCCGATCAAGCGGAGCAAGCGGGCCGCGCTCTGTTGGAGCACTTTCCCGATCACCTACCGACGCTACGAGCGCTGGCGAACTTCTGTTCCCAAGCGGGTAAATATGAGGACGCCCTGCACTTCGCCGAGCACGCTCTCAAGGTTCATCCGTTGGATCAAGATCTGCGGGACAGGGTGGGCTATGTGCATATGCTCATGGCCTGCCGCCACGCCGAAGCGGATCGTTTCGAGGATGCACGGGCCGAATATCAAGCCGCTTTACGCTATTATAAGCTCGGGGAAACGGCTTCGGTGTTCTGTAAGTGGGCCGCCTGCGAATTCAAGGCCGGCCACGCCGAGAAAGCGGAGGAGTTGATTCAACAGGCTTTGGCCAAAGCTGACGATCGTTTGGCCATCACGTTCAGCATGTTGATCGAGGTCATCCGCCTGAAGCTGACCAAGCTGAAGAAACGGTTCAATGACGACTTCAACGCCGCCCTGAACCAGGCACCGACGGCCGCCGCCGCCGTGGCACTGGCCAGCACGGTCGCTTCGCACCGCGCGGCCGGCATCACGTATCACGGTCAGAAAACTCACGAAAAGAAGGCTTTGACCTATCTGGAGCAAGCGGCCAAGAGGAAAGACCTCTTCAAGGAAGAACAGCTGGAATCGATCTGTGAATCCTTGCTGAGTCTCGGCAACCACAAGCTATTATTGCACACCTACACCGCTTTGGGACAGAGAAAATTCCCCAACAATCCCCTGTTCCCCTTTTTCGAAGCGGATGGCTACATCCGCCAGGGGCCGGATCGCTGCCGGCCGTGGCAGGTGATGCCGTTGCTGGAAAAAGCACGTAATCTGACCGAGAAGCTGCCGCGCGATGACAAACAACAAAAACTGCTCCAAGACATCACCGACCGTCAAGCGATGATGAAGGTTATTTCTCCGTTTATGGATGGTAGCGGATTCTTCAATTTGCTCGGTTCGATGTTGGAAGACGGCGACTTTTTCAACGAGGATGAGGATGACTACTTTTAGGCCGTACAGGTGAACCTCATGAACAATCCCTACGAAGTGTTGGGCGTGGCCGCCGATAGCAACGATGAGACGATTCGCCGCCGTTACCTGGAGTTAGTCCGCCAATATCCACCAGACCACCACCCGGAGAAGTTCGCCGCCATTCGGACCGCCTATGAGAGTTTGCGTGATCTAAACACGCGCTTGCGGTTCCGGTTGTTCGAGGCGGGTCAGAACGAAAGCATTGATGCCTTGATTGAGGAAATCTCATGTCAAAGAACTCGCAGGCGTCTGTCCTTGGATTCCCTGCTCAACATCATGAATCGACCCTGACCCCCCAACGGTTGCGAGAAGTCCTTGATGATTTTCTTTGCTGGGCGCAGGAGTTGGCGGGTGAACCACCGTCACTTTCCAGCGTGGATGCCGAGACCGTGGATTTCCATACGGTTGTCGGTGAGTTTGTCGCCCTGCGTCAGGAAGTCAAGTTACTGACGCGCTCCACGCGCAATCAACAAGAGCTGAATTCCGAGACATTGCAGCAACTCAGCCGAACCGTTGAAACGCTGCGTCAATCGTTGGAAAAGCAGGGAGAAGCCGAGGTACAGGCCAAGGAATCCCTGCTCCGGCCAGTCGTTAAGGCGCTGGTCGATGCCTACGATTCCCTGACCTTGGCGGGCCGAGAAGTCCTGCGCGCGCGTGAGGCCGTTCTCAATTCCCTGGAACAACTTGCCGAGATGGTTGCGGAAACCGTCGCACACAACCAGCGCGTCGCCGCCGCTGCCCGGCGCATTCTCGTCGAACCCTCGGCGGACAAAGCCAATGTCGCGGCCGTGACGGCAGCCAAGAAAGTCCCCGGCGCGGCGGAGCCGGAGCCACGGCGTCCGCCTTGGTGGCGCCGTTGGTTCAGCGGAACGGTGGAGCCACCCACCATCGCGCCAGCCCCCGAAACCGTTGTTGCCGAACCGCCCTCACCCGCCAAACCCCCGGAGACCGAGGCGTTTGAATCTGAACGAGTCTTGGCATCCGAAGAGGTCGAAGTGGGTGAATCCAAAGCGACATTCGAGACGGCCGAGCCTGAACATGCCCCGGAATCGCTGGAGACCGAAGCTTTTGAATCCGAGACGGCGGATGAACCGGAGCTAGACATCACGGAACCTAAGCCGATTTCCGCCGTGGAACCGCTCGTGGAACGCACGGTTCAACTACTCAATTCCATCGTCACCGGCTATACAATGAGCGTGCAGCGTTTGGAACGAACCCTGGATCAACAAGGACTGGAAGCAATTCCTTGCGTCGGGGAACCCTTCGACCCGGAGTTAATGGAAGTGGTCGATGTGGTCACGGGCAGCGGCCTACCCGCTGGCATCGTCGTCAAGGAAGTACGGCGCGGGTATCTGTGGCGCGGCCGGTTGCTCCGTTATGCGCAGGTTCAGGTCGCCAAATCATAAGCCAATTTCTCCAACAGGAGTCTCTGACATGGAACCCATCGTGGGAATCGACCTGGGGACGACCAACAGCGAGGTAGCCATCCTGCGCGACGGTCAGCCTCACGTCTTCGCCGAGGATGGCGATCCCATTCTCCCGTCCTTCGTCGGCTTATCGGATGACGGCAAGCTCTTGGTCGGTAAGGCAGCGCGCAATCAATGGGTGCTGGCCCCGGAACGTACCATCAAGTCAATTAAGCGCCAGATGGGGCAGGATGTCAAAGTCAAGCTCGGCGACCAGGAGTATCGGCCACAGGAAATCTCGGCCATGATTCTGAAAGCCCTCAAGGATCGAGCCGCCCGCGATTTGGGGGTGCCGGTGAATAAGGCGGTCATCACCGTGCCGGCCTACTTCAACGATGCCCAGCGCCAAGCGACGCGCGAAGCGGGAGAGTTGGCCGGCCTGGAAGTCACGCGCATCCTCAATGAGCCGACTGCCGCCTCGCTCACTTATGACCCCGATCAACGCGAGCTGCGCCGCATCCTCGTTTATGACTTGGGTGGCGGGACGTTCGATGTGTCCATCGTGCAGGTTCAAGAAGGGGTCGTCGAGGTACTCTCCAGCCACGGCGACACACAGTTAGGCGGCGACGATTTCGATGACTTGCTGCTCAAATATGTCTGCGACCGCTTCCAGGAAGAACATGGCATCGACCTGCGGCACAACATCGTCGCCAAGGCCCGCGTGCTGCGCGCCGCCGAAGCCGCCAAGAAACATTTGTCGTTTCATCCCTTTGCCCGCATCGATGAGGAATTCATCGCCGAGAAGGACGGCCAGGTCTTGCACCTGTCGATGGAACTAGGCCGGCTGGAATATGAAGAGATGATCCGGCCGCTCTTGAACCGCACCATCGATTGCGTGCAACGCGCCTTGGATGACTGCCATTTGACAGGATCGGCCATTGACAAAGTGATCCTGGTCGGCGGCAGCACGCGCACGCCGTTGGTCAGCGAGATGCTCGAAGAACGTCTCGGCCAACCGGCTCACCAGGAAGTCAACCCCGATCTGTGCGTGGCCCTGGGGGCGTCGATCCAGGCTGGCATGATCGCCGGACAAAGCGTCGGCGCCGTGCTCGTGGACATCACGCCGCACTCACTGGGGATTAAGTGCCTTGACGAGTTTTCCGGGTTCGCCGGCTTTCCGTTCCGCTTCGCGCCAATCATCCACCGCAACACGCCGCTGCCAGCCTCGCGCAGCGAGGTCTTCACCACCGTGTACGACCGGCAAGACACAGTGGAGATCGAAGTGTATCAAGGGGAAAGTGCCGACGTGCGGCACAATCACTGTATCGGTCGGTTTCGCATCGAGGGGCTGGCGCCCGTGCCAGCAGGCAATCAACTTGTGGTGCAGCTAGATTTGAACCTAGATGGCATCTTGAAAGTGTCGGCTCGCGAACGGGCTACCGGTTTGCAGAAACACATCACCATCGAGAACACCTTGGCGGAATTCGAGCGCACCGAACGGGAGGCCGCCCGCGAACGGCTCGAAGAGATGTGGGAAGATTGGGAAGAAGTTCCGGCGGGCGAAGGGGACGGCGAAGAAGCCGAAGGAGCGATTCCGTTGCCCGATTTGGTTCCCGGCCCGCGCGAAGGGCAACGTGAGGCAGTGCAGGCCCGCGCCTTGCTGGAAAAGGCCGAACGGCTAATGGACAAGATTTCTCCTGAAGACAAGTCCGAGATCGAACGCTTGATGCAGAAAGTCCGCGCCCACCTGACCGACCGTAAATGGGACCAGCTGAAAACTTCCAGCAATGACTTGGCGGATATTCTGTTTTATCTTGAAGATGCGTGAGGAAGGGATTGATCGTTTTGCGAGAAAGTGCGGCAGCGAGCGCGAAGCAATGAATCCGCTGCGCAAGTATCTTCCTGTTTCGACGTTTATCTGGGAAGAGAAGGTATCATGCGTTGTCCGGTGTGCCGAGCCGAGAACGATCAGGGGCCGAACTGCCGGCGCTGCAAGGCCGATCTGTCGATGCTCTTCGCCCTGGAAGAACGGCACCATCGTTTATTGGCCCAAGCAAAAGCGGAAGCCGTCCGCCATCGCTGGACGGAAGCGCTGATGTTGGCATCCGAGGCCGACGACCTGCGCCGCGACCCCGAAGCCCAACGTCTGCTGGCCCTCGGCTACCTGCTACACCGCGATTTCGAGAGCGCCTGGCGGTATTATCAGCTGGCAAAAACAGGAATCAGCGTTTAGCATTCAGGGGTTTGGCGTTCAGGCGTTTAGCGTCCGAGCCATAGGCGAGCATCTCCAGGAGTCATTGATCGATCATGGACATGATCCCTGATGTAGAACTCGACGCGCGGCTCAAACAAGCGGTCGAGGCGATCGCGCACGCCGACGCCCTTCTGATCGGCGCCGGCGCGGGGATGGGGGTCGATTCCGGATTGCCGGATTTTCGCGGCAATCAGGGTTTCTGGACCGCCTATCCACCATTCCAGGGACGCTCCTTCAGTGAGATTTCCAATCCGTATTGGTTTCGGCGCGACCCGGAGCTGGCCTGGGGCTTTTTCGGCCATCGGTTCAACCTGTATCGTCAGAAACAACCGCACGCAGGCTTTGCGATTTTGCGGCGCTGGGGTGAACGCTTACCCCTGGGTTACTTTGTCTTCACGAGCAACGTGGACGGACATTTCCAGCGGGCGGGGTTCTTGGAGCAGCGCGTGATCGAATGCCACGGATCGATTCATTATTTACAGTGCGCGAACCGATGTGTGGACGTGATTTGGCCGGCGGAAAACGTCCAGGTTGACGTTGATGAAAACACGGTTCGGGCCTTGTCGGAATTGCCGCGCTGTCCTCATTGTCAAGGTGTGGCGCGTCCGAACATTTTGATGTTCGATGATTGGGATTGGCTGCAAGCCCGTTGCGCCGAACAATATCATCATTATCAACATTGGCTGCGACAGGTTGCGGACCAGCGTGTCGTTGCCATCGAGTTGGGAGCGGGACTGGCCATTCCAACCGTTCGCCGGGAATGTGAACGACATGGAGATGTCCTCATCCGTGTCAACCCAAGGGAAGCAGACACGCTAACGGGCGGGATTGGCATTCCTCACGGGGCGTTGGCGACGCTGAAGCGGATGGATGCCTTGATGTCGTGATCCTGAAAATGAAATCGGTGTTGTCCGTCAAATTCAAGTGAATGGAGGAGATTCATCGGTTCGCGCTCGTCACCGAACGCGAACCGATGAATCCATGCTATCATTCGATTATCATAGTGTAAAAACTTTATCGAACCAAACCATCCTCCTATGGCCGAATCTATCCTGATCGTTGATGACGAGGAGCCGGTGCGGCGGACGTTCCAGGAGTGGCTGGAGCGTGCCCGCATCGACTGCCAAATTTTAGTCGCCTCGGACGCCGAGAGTGCGTTGACCTTGGCGAACCGGCAGCCCATCGACTTGGCCATCCTCGATTGGAACCTGGGGGCCGGTGACGACGGCTTGCAGCTATTGCAGGATTTGAGCATCTTTCATCCCGACGTGGTAGCCATCCTCATCACCGGCTTTGCTAACCAGGCGACACCGCTCGACGCCATGCGCATGGGAGTGCGCGACTATCTAGACAAAAATCAGGACCTCAATCAGCAGACGTTTTTGAACGCCGTCAAACGCCAGCTGGAGCGTATCCGCCCTGCCAAGCGCGAACGGCAACTGCACCAAAGTTTGGTGGCGTTCCGGGAGGCGGTCGAAAAAGTGCTGCCGTTGGTGCGGTCGGCGGCGGCCCTGAGCGATCCGGTCACGCTGCCGGAAGCCATCGCCAGCTTGTTCCGCTTCCTGCTACACTCCACCGGGGCCGGCGACGGTGTGCTACTTGTGCGTCATTACGATGTCAACCGCCAGCCGCCAGAGACCATTCGCGCCTATGATTCCCAAGGAGAGTCGCTGGAAGGAGCGTTGGTGCCGTTTGCCCGTTCCATCGCTGGTAGCGTGGCTGGCTTGCAGGAACCGTGCGCGATGGAAAATCTCGAACAGGCGATCAGTTCCAGCGCCGTCGAGCTACAACCGTTCGAGCGCGGCCGACGCTCCTTGCTAGCGGCGCCGCTGGCCGTGGCTCCGGGCATGAATGTCGTGCTGGAATTGTTTGATAAGCATGATCCACACTCCGGCCAAGCGACGTCGTTCACTTCGCAAGATCGCCGACTGGTGGCCGCCGCCGCCGACTTCGGCGCCGAGATGCTGCGCCAGGCCCTGGCCGAACGGCAAACGCAACAAGTGCTGCTCGATGCCGTGGCCGCCGCTCTGCAAGCCAGCCAGACCGTCACCGAGTCCCTTGGCACCAGCGCCGAGCAACGCCTCGAACAACCACCACCTGCCACTGTGCTCGATAGCATCCGCGCCAACTTGACCGCCAGCGCCGCGCCGTCGGTCGATCCTGAATTGACCGTGCGCCTGGCCGAAGCCATCCGCGTGCTGGCCCTACGTCACGGCTCCCGCCCGGTGCAACATTGCCTGCGCCTCATCGAAGACCTACGCCATACGCTGGATGATGTCACTGGCGTGCGGTAGGGACTGTGGCGAGCGCTTGGCGATTGATCGCGGCTCCGTCTCGTAATCGGCATATCCGGCACGACCGGCATTTTGCCTCAAGTTTACTCATCTTGAATGCCGATGGCTAACATCAAGGACCATTCCGCTCGCGCGGCGGGCATGTTTTCCCCCTTTTGACACCAACACATCGATGTGAGGGAGAACGTCATGTGCAGGGGACGGCGGATTATTCACCTGATGGCCTCGGTCGCGGTGGTTGTGCTGGGCGCGCCAACCACCACTGCCCAGACCTCCGCGCTTGCCACGCTCCCCCCCCTCATCGTGCGGATGCCGGCACGCTCTGAAGTGACCGGAAACGCTGAGACGGCGCGGGATACACTGGCGCGCATTCGGGTTCAATTGGCTTGGTTGGCGGATGAGCGAACCTTTCCTTGTTTCCTCGAAGCGCAGGGCCAGGGAACGAGTCTGATCGTGCGCGGCGTCGTCCCTAACGAGACCGTGCGGCAACATGCCCTTGATCTCGCGCGCCAGGCCAGCGGTTTGGAGATCGTCAATGACATCCAGATATTCGCTCCCCCCACGCCAGTACCGGCTCCCAGCCTGACTGCCGAGGAATTAGCTGAGGCAGCGCGCCATCATCTCAAAGGTGTATTCGGGACGCGCAGCCAGTCCATGCGCGTGCAGGCGCGGGAAGGGGGATGTGTGGTTGTCACGGGATTCGTGCTGTCGCTGGAGGAAAAGTTGGCGGTCAGCCGGTGTTTGCGCCAATTGAAAGATTGCGCCCGTGTCGAGAATCAACTGGTGACGCCACTGGTGGAGCGCGATGGCAAATACTTCCTGCTCGTGAGCGCGGACGGCGAGCGGTTGTTGCCGACAGATGCCCCACTTAAGCCCACTGAACCGGAGACAGGCCCGAATTTAATCCGTGCTTCGGCCCCTTTGATTTACTGTCCGGTGGTGTTGATGGCCCCTGGAAATCCATTCACTGAGTCGCGGACCGTGCCCAGCGCCGCTCCGTCGCTGGCCAGCACCAAAACACCGCCGCCCCGCGCTGATGATTGGCAACCTGTGAATCTACCGCCTCGCCCACCTGAGCTGCTCCAATTGGCAACCGCCACCAGCGAGATTATACCGCTCGTACCCGATCCGGTCCCTACCATGCCGCCGAAACGGGAAAAGAGCGACACCTGCTCGTCGCCTACTACGTCAGTGCCCCGGATGGCTCCGAAGACGGAAGAACCGCCGCGTCCTTTACCAGTGATTGTCACTTTCAACACGGGCGGGGAACAGCGGCGTCCGGCACGACCAGAACCCGTCCGCGTGGAACCGCCCGTGGCGGAGCCAGCGTTGATTCCCCAGGAACAACAACTCAATCTCATGCCCGTGCCAGCGCCGCCGGCGCCGCCTGTGCCGCCGCCGTTGCCGTTGCCGATTCACGATGCCGCGTTGTCGCCAGTGCGGGCCGAGCAACCGGCGGAGCCGCCACGCCGCCTCGCTCCTCTGGCTCCGCCTGCTTCGACACACGCCAGCCCCCTGCGGCGCGGCGTGTGGTGTGACCCCTATTCCTATTTTCACCAGCCCCCCATTGATCCGGCGCCCAGCGTGCCATCGCGTCCGCTTCCCGCCGCCGCGCCCACTCCGGACAAGCCGGCACGCTTCTTGCCTCAATACGTGATGCAATCCGTCGCCAAGCGGCGCGGTCCGGAATCAGCGGGCCAGCCCAACAAATATCCGACACCGCGCCAAGTCTGGCAGTGCATCGCCGAGCGGTGCGGCGAGGAGATCAACAAATTGGATATTCATTGTCCAGAGCCAGGCAATTATCTGGTCTATCTCCATGTCCGCGATCAAGCCCGTGGGGATGACCTGACTCGACGCATCCTCACCATGCCGGAGCTGCGAACGTGCCAGCTATCGGTGTTTACTATCGTTGTCCCTTGATTCCAGTTAGGGTTCTCGAAACAATGACGGCGCGCATCGATAAATCTTGGAGCGTGAGCAACCATCGAAACCAGTCATAACCAAGAAGGGGGCGATCATGGACTTTCGTACCGGCGCGATTGAAGGTGTCATATGGCGGTCGCTCAAAAAATACAACGACTCGCGCGGCTGGCTGTGCGAATTGTTCCGCCACGACGAACTGCCCTCGGAATACCATCCGGTGATGAGTTACATCTCCATGACCGAACCGGGAGTGGCGCGCGGCCCGCACGAACACGTCGATCAATCCGACCTGTTTTGCTTCATTGGTCCATCGAACTTCAAGATGTATCTGTGGGACAATCGGCCATCGTCGCCGACATACGGCTGCCGGCAAACCGATGTCGTGGGTATTGACAAGCCTATGCTTTTGATCATTCCCCCTGGCGTGGTCCACGCCTACCAGAACGTCGGCGACACACAGGGCATAGTCATCAACTGTCCGAATCGACTCTATAAGGGACCGGGGCGCCAAGAGCCGGTGGACGAGATTCGCCACGAGGACGACCCCCACAGCCCATACCACCTGGATTGACGCTGGCTGGCGGATGGCTACGTTATGAATGTAGCGCGTTGGATTTTTTCTGATCCCTCATCCTGAGAGTGTCATCATGCCACTGTATGCCATCCTTTTCGGTTTGCTGCTGACAGGAGTAGGAGCCTGGGGCTATTTCGGCTCCGATGCCCGCAGCGTTACGGCCCTGATTCCCGCGTTCGTTGGCGTCCCCCTGGTTCTTCTCGGTGTTTTGGGATTCATGGAGAAGCTGCGCAAACATGTCATGCACGCGGCGGCGGCTCTCGCTCTGCTGGGCTTTCTCGCCGCTGCTGGACGATTGCTGGCGAATGTGTTCACTGGCAAGGAGGTGTTCACCTTCGCTGGTGGCATGATCGCCCTCATGGCCTTGCTGTGTCTCATCTTTGAAGGGATGTGCATCAAATCCTTCATCGACGCCCGGCGTGCGCGGAAAGCGACAGAAGGGTGAAAATAACCTCAGCGGCTATTTGGCCCCTTCATGCCCGGCGCTAATGGCATGCACATGCTTTTCCGTGCGCAAGAACAGCTGGCCGTGGGCAATGGCGGGAGAGGCGAGAGTGTATTCATCCAAGACGTTACGAGCCAACATCATGAAGTTCGGCCCCGCGGCCAGGACGTAGGTGACGCCGGCCTCATTGGTGACATAGATTTTGCCATCCCCTGCCACCGGAGAGGCAGTAAACTTGCCGGGAAGTCGCTCCCGGTATAGGTGCTTGCCCGTGCGTGCTTCCCAGCAGGTCAGAAAACCCATTTCGTGAATGACATAAAGATGATCGGCATAAAGCAGCGGCGAGCAGACATACGCCCCGCCGCGTGGATGTTGCCAGACGGCTTGCACCTCCCCTCGGCCGCCGGGGCGAACCGCCAGCGTGGGGCCATCCTTGCCGGACGTGACGAAGATCAAGCCGTGACCGAAGACCGGCGACGGCGTGACCCAGCCGGTGGTGCCAGCTACCTGCCAAAGCTGTCGGCCGGTCTCCGGGTCGTAAGCCCGCACATAGTCTTGACCGCTGACGATCAATTCCCGTTTGCCGCCAGTCGCCGGCGCCAGGATGGGGGTGCTCCAAGAACGCTCCAGCCCCCGGCGCTCGGTCTTCCACGCTTCCTTGCCGGTGGCGAAGTCCAAGGCGATCAGGTACGAATCAAAAGAAGTGAACCGGGTGCCATCATGATCGCAAACCAGGATGACTCGATCCCGATCCAACACCGGCGAACTGGCCAAGCCTAGCTCCGTGTCAAACTCGCCGAGCCGACGATGCCAGAGCTGCTTGCCGGCGAAGTCGTAACAGACCACCCCCGCGTTGCCAAAGAAGGCGATCACGCGCTGGCCATCCGTCGCCGGTGTGCTGGCGGCGTGGCCGGTCATGGCGGACGTGCGTTCCGGGTTTTTATCCACGATGGCTCGGCTCCAGCGTATCTGGCCGCTGTCACGATCCAGACAATGAACCAGCCGCCGTTCACCATCATCCAAGGCGGAGGTCAAAAACAAGCTATCTCCCCAGACAATCGGCGACGACGAGCCTTCACCAGGGATGGCTGTTTTCCAAAGGATGTTCTCATTCTGGCCCCAGCGCGTGGGCAAGGGGGACAGGGATGAGACCGCATTGCCGTCTGGTCCCCGCCAGCGCGGCCAGTCCTCCGCGTGCAATCGGTTTGGCGCTAGGAATAACATCAGCAAGAACAGCTTGATTTTTCTCATGCTGATCAGGATAGCCGCTGGGTGGGGGATTGAAAATCGTAAAATAGGATGTTGGATGATGAAAGGCTGTTAGGCGAGCGGTGAATGTCAGCCCGCCGCGAACGCCCCATGGGTTCTTTATGCATTGTCACTTTTCCTAATATCCTGGGGAGGAGTTGTCTGCCGTGAACGTGGTTGGTCGTCTGGCGCCATCGCCAACGGGGGCGCAGCATGTAGGCAACGCTCGTACTTATGTGATCGCTTGGCTGTCGGCGCGCAGTCGAGGCGGGCGGTTGTTGCTGCGCTTGGAGGACATTGACTCGCCGCGCGTCCGAGCAGGGGCTGCCACGCAAACCTTGGACGACTTGCGCTGGTTAGGCTTGGATTGGGATGAAGGCCCTGTCGTGCAGACCGAACGGCTGTCCCTGTACCAAGAGGCTCTGTGCCGACTGCGAGCGCATGAGCTGGTGTATCCTTGCACATGCAGCCGGGGCGACATCGAGCGGGCCGCCAGCGCGCCGCACGCGGATCACGATAGTTCCATTTATCCGGGTACCTGCACGCATCGCCGGGCAACTGACGCGGCGGCGTTGGCGGATCGGGCGTGGGCGTGGCGATTACGTGTCCCAATGGAAATCATCACCTTCAACGATTCCTTGCGGGGTTCGGTGTCGCTCGATCTGGAAACCTTGGGAGACGTGGTCGTCTGGAAATCGTCAGGGACTCCCGCTTATCAGTTGGCCGTGGTCGTGGATGACGCGGCTATGGGCATCACCGAAGTCGTGCGCGGCGACGATTTGATACCGTCCACCCCTTGGCAAGTGGTATTGTACCGGATGTTGGAGCTGCGCGCGCCAGCTTGGTGTCATGTGCCGCTGGTGGTCGGCCCGGACGGCCGCCGCTTGGCCAAGCGTCATGGAGACACCAAGCTATCATCGTTGCGGGCGGCGGGAGTGCGACCCGAGGCGTTGTTGGGATTGCTGGCTTGGTCCTGTGGCTGGTTGGAGACCTACGAACCGATTCGATTGCCGGAGTTATTGCCGTTGTTCCGCCTGGAGACGATTCCGCCCCATCCCTTCGTGCTGGAACCGCGCTGGCTGGAGATGATTGGCTTTTCTGTCTAAAGCATGTCACGCCGCCTGGCGCTGGCCGAAGCCGCTTTGCCAGGCCACCTGGCGGGCCAGCCCTTCGTCGATGCCGACGCGCGGCCGCCAGTCAAGATGGCGCAACAGCTTGCCGGTATCGGCGCAAGTGTAGCGTTGGTCCCCCGGACGGGCCGGCGCGCGTTGGATGGACGGCTGGCGACCCATGATCACTTCGAGTTTGTGCAGCACGTCCCAGACTGTCACGATTTCGCCGCCGCCGACGTTGTAGATTTCTCCCGGCATGGCCTGGACCGCCGCCAAGGTCGCGTCCACGCAATCGCTGACATACGTATTACCTCGCACCTGATGGCCGTCGCCGTGAATGGTCAGCGGTTCCCCCGCGAGCATGGCCCGGATGAAACGATGATAACCCATGTCGGGCCGTTGTCGGGGACCATAGACGGAAAAGTAGCGTAGAATGACAACAGGAAGCCCCCATTCTTCCTGATAGGCGCGGCACAGGTTTTCCGCCGCCAACTTCGTGACCCCATAAGGGGATATGGGACGAGGTGGCAACGACTCATCGCCGGAACCGTACCGGCCATACACCGAGGAGGTCGAGGCGAACACAAAGCGGCGGACTTGCCCCACGCGGTGGACGCCATCCAACAAGCGCTGCGTGGCCGTGACGTTGCAGCTCTCATACAGCGTGAAGTCGGTCCAACTATTGGGCAACCCTGGCATACCGGCGAGATGGAAAATGACTTCCGCGTCGTCCAACAACTCGTCGAGCGGATCAGTGCGTAAGTCTACTTCCCGAAAGTCAAAGCCATGATGGCGCCGGGCGGCTTCGAGATTGGCTTCCTTGATCGACCGGGGATAGTACGGGATAAACGCATCAACGCCGAGCACGTCATGACCAGCGTGCAGCAAGCGCTCGCACAGGTGCGAGCCGATGAATCCCGCTGCTCCCGTCACCAGGCATTTCATGACAACATCTCCTCGCCAACTGGCAGGTGACGACTCCACGCGGTGGTTGTCTCGTCCGAGGCTGCCCCATAGCGCTCCAACCGTGCCAGGCGAGATTCCAAGGCATGCAGTCGATTCTCCAGCTGAGCATTGCGCCGTTGACTCTCTTCTAACTGGCGCGCCAGCTCCGCCATTGCCGCTGACCTGTTATTTGCCTGAACCGCCTCACGCTCCACCGCCAAAGCATGGTCCAGAGTGGCGCCGCACTCGACCAACTCCGTCAGGACCGAGAGCAATTGGCGGTTGAAGGCGGATTGTTGCCGTGACAGCACATCGACATAAGCGCGGCGGAAATTGCCCAATAACTTATGCTTGAGCCAGCGTTTCCAGGAAGCGAACCAGCCTTCGGTCACGTCAAGATAATCATCAGGCAAGCGCTGCCAGCGTTGCGCCTCGGCCAACAACGCGCGGGCACGGCGCACCAGAGCCAAACAACCGCCCATCGCGAAAGCCTCTGTTTCCATTCGAGCCAGCAACCGCACCTGCGTGACAGGCATGGGACTGATTCGATGATTTACGGATGTCATCTCAGCCGGGACCACGTCCAAGGCCGCGCTATACGTTCCCGCCCGTGGCGGCAGCGGCAGCCGTAGCGACGCGGCCAGCGTCTGACCGGGCAACACCATGTCCGGCAAAGGCGTGGTCTCCGTCAGTGAGTCGATGGCATGTCCAGAATCGTCGATGACCCGACACCGCAAGACATAACGGCAAGGCCCCTCGGCGACCAACGGCTGGGAGCCGCGATTGTGAACCTGTACGGGAATCAATATGGCTCCTGGCCCCACGCCAACCTCCAATTCATCCTGGCGCGGAGTGACTTCGGCATCTAGGGACATAGGGGCCGGTGTCGCGTCCAAGACCTGTTCCACGATCTCCGCGAAACCGGCGCGCCACGCCAAGCGGCCATGCTCCGCGGCGCGGCGCGGACCGCGCTGGCGCATGGCTTCCGCCAACGGGTGCGCCAATTCTCGAAGGACACGCTCTAGCCGATCCTGGAATTTGCTGGCGGAGCCGAACTCACGGCGGACGTAGGATCGTCCCAATTGGCCGCGCTCGCTCCAGGCGGTGGGCTGTTCTTTCAGATCGTCCAACGCGGCGGCGAAGGAAGCGTAGTCATTTACTGTCTGCCCGCCGCCACTGACACGCGTATGCTCTGCTAAGACGGCACATTCCGCGTGCGCGATGACGGGGGTTCCTTGTGCCCACGCTTCCAGAGCCACCAATGATAGCGCTTCGTGACGGGACAGTTGCAATAATGCCGCCGCGCCGGCCAAGACATCGCGCTTGGCATCCTCGGGGAGAAAGCCCAAGTCGTGCAGCCAAGGCCGGCGCGGCAAGCGCCATTCCCCTTCCCCCATGAAAGCAAAGAGAAACCCGCCCCGATTCTCCGCCGCGTAGCGCTCGGCATATTCTAGCAACAGCGGCAGGTCCTTCTCGGCGCAGTAGCGCCCAGCATAGAGCAGGTACGGGACACCGCCCACATGTTGCCGGCCGCGCTCGGCGTCGCCGATTGTCTCCGTGTCCAACCAAGTGCCGATACATGTAGAGCGCGGATGATTCAGCCCTAGCTCAATCTCAGCGAACGCTTGTTCTGCAGGGCTGTGATAGAGGATGCCGCCGACCTGTTCATAAGCGGCGCGCAACAGCCGCAACCGGGCGAACGGTTCATCATGGATGCAGGGAAGCAACAGCGTTTGCTCCGGGAAGCGGCGGGCCACGTCATACGTCAGGCCAAAAAGATAAGGACCAACGATGATGGCATCCAAGTTTCCGGTTTCTTGTCCCAGCGCCTGGATCAATTGGCGTGAGTGCAAGGAATGACGTAAGTAATCGGTTTCTTCCGCGTCTGTCACCTTGCCGTTCGCATGGCGAATGATTTGCAACGCGCGGTTGTGTTCCGCGGCGTTGTACCCGTCCAGCGTGAAACGGCGCACCAAGATGCCATCTTCATAAGATTCCCCCGCTGGGTAATGATTCCCCCAAGTGCTGGCCGAGCGCGTGCAGGTGGTGAACACCGACACCTCATGCCCCGCTTGGCGCAAGAAACGAGCGATGGTCCGCAATGAAGTTTCCGCTCCCCCGACGAAATCCGCACCATAACGACACGCCACGACGGCAACGCGCCATGGCGTTGCGTGGGGACGAGCGCCAGCGAGAGCGGGCTTCAGCACACGGATAATCTGCCGTGCCAAATCGTTCGCGTCATCCGGCATGAAGGTCAGCCCGGCGTCGGCGACCGTCTCCGGCAAGGCGGCGGCCCGCGCGGCGACCACCGGCACGCCGCACGCCATCGCTTCGAGCACCGGCAGGCAAAACCCCTCATGCCGCGATGGCATGATGAAGACATCGGCGGCGCGGTAGGCATCCCGCAAGTAAGTATCCTCAACGTGGCCCAAAAAGTGCAAGCGGTCAGCGACGCCGTGTTCCTTGGCCAAGCGCTGACAACGGCACATCTCATCCTGATAGACGTCGCGCGTGTCGCCGATGATCAGGGCATGAATGGGCGGCTCGTGGCACCGCAAACGGGCCAAGGCCTCGATCAGCACCGCCAGGCGTTTGTTCGGAGCCACGCGACCGACATAGAGCAGTAAACGGCCGTTCTCCAGACCCAAGCGCCGGCGCGGATCACGTTCGGGCGGGCCGGGATGAAACCAGTTCGTGTTGATGGGATAGCCGAGCGCTTGCAACCGCGCCATCGGAATATCACAGGCATCGAGCAATTCCTGGCGCGCGAATTGGCTATGGGTCAATACCATGTCGGCGAACCATGCCAAACCGCGCTGGCGTGCCCCTTGCTCCAGGGCTTCTCGCCCAGAACCGAACCACATTTCCGGCGGGGTAACACTATGATAATCGAAAAGAACGCGCGTCCGGCCCGCCAGCAACGGTAGCCATTCGAGCAAGCGAAAATACTGGCTATATTCCACGATGATCAAGTCGGCGGCGGTAAGAAACTCCTCGGCCTGTTCCGAGTCGATCCGAGCAGATCCACGTGAGAAGCGAAGCGAATTCATACAAGGAACGGACAGAGAACGGTAATGGGGACGAACGACCGGATGCATGCTCCGATCATCCTCCACGAAGACCGCCACATCCGCGCCGTGATTAAGGAAGAAGGAGACTTTTTCCGCCAACTGGTTACCGATGGCATCGCCGGCCCGCGCGCTGGCACTCAGAAACGCGACCCGCATGGGGTGGTCCCTCCCTGGACATCACGCTGAGGAATCATGAAAAGCAGCGGGGTATCTTAACAAAGCCGCTCATCCGCCGCAATCCGGCTTGAGTGGGAAGTACTTCCAAAATTTCGATTCAGATAGGAAAGACTTAAGATTCATCGGTTCGCGCACGCTGGCGACACGATACGCGAACCGATGAACCCACGGCCCATTGGCATGAGGCTACTTCAACGGCACATCCTTGAGCACGAACGGAATATCCAAGCTGACGGAGCGGCTGCCAGATAGGATCAGCTTGGTGGGAGCGCCTTGCCCTTGGTTCGGTTGATACGTTAGGGTGTATTCCTGACTGACGACGTTGTTGACGATCTGCACCTTGGAGCCCGTGCTAACGAGGCGGAAGGGTTGGTCCTTGTCATCGACCAGAGACAAGCCGGCGGGGTTTGTGGGGAGAACCGGAGCACGGCCGCCGATTTGTACTTGGATCTGTTGGACTTGGAATTGCTGGGCCGGCGGCGCCGGTTGCGGTTGGGCTTGCCGCTGCGCCGGCACGGGGGCGGGTAGCGGTTGCACTTGAATCGGGAGGTTCCCGACGCCCCCCTGGACCGGCAGGGCGTTGGCGGGCGGCTCGATGGCAACTTGCACCGTGATTTGGCCGTTGGCTTGTTGGGTGACATCGATCACCTTGATCTCGCCACCATCCTGGCCGCGTACCGTTTGACCGGCGGCCTTGAGGATGTTCGCCACAGTGATCAAGGGTTGCGGGGCCGTTTGCGCCTGAGCGGTGATCGTCCCGCGAATTTCCTTGAGACTTTGAGAAGGTTTGTCCCCCTTGGCCAACCGGACGGTGATTTGCGTCGGATGCCCCACCGCGAGAGGGGGCCGGATGCGTGCGATCGCTGGGGCCACGCCGATGCCGATGGCCGGCTGCTCTTCCGCCGCCCCCACGCTGGTCGAAGCCGACAATTTTTGTCCCTGATCATCGATGGCCCGATCCACGCGCACGCCGAGCAGTTGTTGCCACATCAACTTGGGTTCGGGAGTGACATCCAGGACGAATGCTTCCTCGCTATCTTTCTTGGCTTCATCGTTAATCGGAGTGCTCGGTGGCAAAGCGCGGACGCGCACCGCTCCTTCGTAGTGCGTTGGTAGAACAGGGGGCTTGCCATCGGTCAAGTAGATGGTCTGGTTGGCGGCGCCCGGAAAACGCTCCGGCGGTTGAACGGGGAGAATGGCGGGAGCGACGCCTTGAATGGGCTGACCAGGTTGTACCTGAATCTGAATTCGTTGCTGTAAAGCGCCATTTTGCAAGGGTTGGCGATTGGGCACGGGTGCCGGTAGCGGCACAGGGGCCGGCTGCGGCGCCGGCTGCGGCAGGGGACGAATCGGAAGGGGCCGAGGAACAGGTTGCGGGCGGGGTTGGGGCTTGACGGCCTTATCCGTCGCTTCCGTCAGTCCGGCCTTCTGGCAAAACAGGTCGAAGGCTTGCCAAAACGTCGTCTCTCCCGTGTCCAACGTCACCCGACGCTCGGCCAAGTCTTGCGGGTTTCCCGTCAAGACGATGTTATACCCGCTCTTCTGCGCCAAGTCGCGCACCGCATCGAGGACCGGCATGTTGTCGTATTTCAGATGAACGCGCGTTGGCGCCAAAAGATTGGCGGCGGTCATCTTCTGGCTGATCTTGTTCACCAACTCGCTGGCGCGTTTACGAGTTTCCACGTCATCACTTTGGGCCGCTTTCCGTAGCGCCTCCAGGGCGGGAGCGCCGATCTTCTCCAACGCGCTGGTAGCTTCTTCCCGTTCCACAAAGCTGCCATTGCCGAGCAGGTCGATGAGTTGCTCGATCTGCTTTTGCTCATCGACGGTGCTGACAGGGGCCGCCACTACCCAAGCCAGCCCCCCCAGGCCCAAGCCAACGCTCAAGGCCAAAAGTCCAAATAGGGTTCGCATGGTGATACGCTCCTTAGACTGATGTTGTCGTTTACGTATGCGCACTCTCTTCACTATTCCAGGATGGATTATCATAACGACGAACGAAAGAAAGGAAGAGTTTGGAAAAAATTTACATTGTTTCTCGATTCCCAGGAAAGATGCTACTAAGCACGCAACGCGAGCAAGCCACACTTGCTCGCGCTGCGTGCTCCTGTGATTTTCCGTCTTGCCGAGGTAATAATACGAGAGCAGCCCACATCACCAGCAATTGCAATTTCCGCCTGCCTGTGCCACCATAACCACAGGCTGTCGCGTTCCGTGGGGCGTTATTCACTCTCTCGTTTATGTCCCGATCACACTTCCTCTTTGTCACTGGCAAGTTGGCGGAACCGGCGCTGCGCCGGCAGTTGGCGGAGTTGTCGGGACAAGTGAACTTTGATTACTCCGTCGCCGTGTTACCGATCACCGTCGTCGCCCTGGCCACGACTCCTTGGATCGCTCGTCATTTGGTGCTTACGACCAAGCCGGATCGCGTCGTGCTGCCGGGTTTGTGCGCCGGTGATGTGCGAATCGTCGCCGAGGCTGTCGGCGTGCCGGTCGAACGTGGACCGAAGGATTTGCGTGAATTGCCGGAATATTTCGGCGGTCCAGGCGGTCTCCCCGCCGACTATGGCCGTTACGACATCGAAATCCTGGCCGAGATCAACCACGCGCCGCGACTCTCCTTGCCGGAGTTGGTCCAGCAAGCCCACGCGCTCCGCGCCGACGGCGCCGATGTCATCGACTTGGGGTGCGATCCGGGGGACACCTGGGCCGGCGTCGGGGCGGCGACCAAGGCCCTATGCGCGGAAGGACTGCGGGTGTCCATCGATAGTTTCAACGTCGCCGAGGTCGAAGCCGCCGTCGCCGCCGGGGCCGAGCTGGTGCTGAGCGTCAACCAAAGCAACTTGCCGGCGGTCCGCGATTGGGGTTGCGCGGTGGTCGCCGTTCCCGACGTGCCGGCGACCCTGGAAGGACTAGACCAAGTCATCGAGACCTTGACCGGCTGGGGGATCCCCTTCCGCATCGATCCCATCCTGGAGCCGATTGGCTTCGGCTTCGCCGCTTCGCTAGCGCGCTATCACGACATCCGCCGCCGCTATCCCGACGCCGAGATGCTCATGGGGGTCGGCAATTTGACAGAATTGACCGAGGTGGACGCCGCCGGGGTCAACGTGCTGCTGCTTGGAATATGTCAAGAGCTGGGCATTCGCGGTGTGTTGACCACGCAGGTGATCAACTGGTGCCGTAGCTGTGTCCGCGAACTCGACCGCGCTCGCCGTTTGGTGTACTATGCCTGCCAACATCGGGTCTTGCCCAAGCGCCTGGAGCCTAACTTGGTCATGCTCCGCGATCCCAAGTTGCGCGAACATGGCGAAGCGACCTTGCGCGATCTGGCCGAGAAGATCAGCGACCGCAACTTTCGCATTTTCGCCGAGCGCGACTTGCTGTACGTCCTCAACGGCGCCATTTTCTTGCAAGGGACCGATCCATTTGCCCTGTTCCGGCAGCTGCTCCAGCACGAAAACATCGACCCCGCCCACGCCTTCTATCTCGGCTACGAGATGGCCAAAGCGGTCACGGCCTTGACATTAGGTAAAAACTACACCCAGGACCAAGCGCTGCATTGGGGCTTCCTGACACGGGAAGAATGACAAATTATCCGGCACGTCTCCTGGAGCATGTTTCCACCGTGCCACCGCACGCCCCAACCCCGTACCGGCACGTTGCGTGGGATTTTTCGTTTCGCGCCCGGAGAAGGGGTTAGGTGAGATAATGATAATCAAACCCGACCCCTGGTAGGTGGGTTTTATTGAATAAAAACTACTAGTCGCCATCCGCTCATCACACAATAAGGGCACTCTCCGCTACCTCCGCTTTTGGCGCGCACCGAGAGCGGCGGGGAGCTTTTAGTGCTCATACATGATCATTTGTTTATCCGCTTTCCCACAAGGCTTCTGCACTCTTCTCCGCCGCCCATGATAAAGGGGGCAGGTTAGATACTCACCTGGGTTGGCCGATACACGGAATGGGAATCGAACCCGCTCCTTTCATCCCTGCCGGTGTCGGCCCGATGGGAATGCTCAAGAATGCTCTTGACGTGACGCGCGCGGTTGCCTATCGTCGCGCCCGCCATGAAAACTGAGAAATTCCATGTCTATGTCGTCGTTGCCTTGGTGGGCGTCCCGGCGTTCGTCAAGGCGGGTGAGCCGGTGCTGGCCCAGCCGCTCAGCGGGCGCGTGTTGCTGCTGGCTAATGATCGCATCTTGGAGGGGGACATCACGCGCATGGGGGATCGCTATCGGATTCGCCGGACGATTGGCGAGACGTGGATCCCCGCCAGCGATGTGCGTTGCCTGAGCGCCGACATGGAAGGTATCTATCGGTATCTCCGTCAGCAAGCCAACCTGCAAGACGCCGACGAACGCCTGCGCCTGACGCGCTGGTGCATGCGCCACGGCTTGCGCGAACAAGCCCGCGTGGAAGCCGAGGCGGCAGCGGAATTGCGGCCTCATGATGCCGAATGCCGGCGGTTATTCGAGTACCTGAAACATTCCACGACCACGGCGCGCTCCGCGCCGTCCCAGGAAACGCGGCAGGAATTCCCGGACCTGCCCAGCGTGGAATACAATCCCCAGGCCCTGGGATTGTTCACCACCAAGGTGCAGCCGCTGCTCATGAATACCTGTGCTCGCTGTCATGCGTCCGATAACGGCGGTGCGTTCCGCTTGACGCGCGTCCATGCCACCAGCGCCGTGGATCGGCGTCTCACGATTCACAATCTCGCCGCCACCATGCGATATGTGGACCGGGAACGTCCCGGCCAAAGTGAGCTGCTGGCCAAGGCCGTCGCCATCCACGGTGGCGCCGACCTGCCGCCGCTGAAGAACCGCGAATCCGCCGCCTATCGTCTCTTGGAGGAGTGGGTCCACTTAGCCGCGGCCCACGGTCGGCCAGCCGCCACGGCAGCCGCGCCGCCTGTTTTCATCTTGCCGACACCACCGGCCGCCTCTGTTCCCCTATCCATGTCATCAGCGCCGGAACCTGTCTCGACCGAAGCCGTCGAACCGACCATGATCGAGGAAAGCGAACTAGCGACCGGAGCCGCTCAGACCGCGACGATGGCGCCCCCCTCGGCTGCGTCCGTTCCCGCCGAGCCGGAAACGCCACTCGATCCGTTCGATCCCATCATTTTCAATCGCCAGATGCACCCGCACGGCAAACCGAAGCCAGCCCCGTGAAGAACCCGTAGAGAAAGCAGATGAGCCTTACTCCGCCGGGTCGCCGTGGAACAGGCCAAGGTAGCTGGTATATCGGCTGATGCTGATTTGCCGCCGTTCGACGGCGTTCTTGACGGCGCAGCGTTCCTCGTGGGTGTGGGTGCAATCGGGGAAGGCGCACAAGGGAACGAAGGGGCGAAATTCCGGGAAGAACCCTTCGACTTCTTCGGGAATCACGTCCCAGAGCTGGAATTGCCGGATGCCTGGGGTATCAACCACCCAACCGCCGAAGTCCAGTTTCAAGAGCTGGGCCGTCGTCGTGGTGTGCCGCCCCTTTTGCGTCCCTTCGCTTACTTCACGGACTTTCAAACCTAAATCCGGCTGAATAGCGTTCAACAGTGACGATTTGCCGACACCGCTTTGACCAGCGAAGACCGATTGCCGGTGGCGCAGCAGGCGCCGCAGGCGTTCGATGCCGTGGCCGGTGGCGGCGCTGGTCAAGAGCGTGGGGATGCCCAGCTGACAGTACATGCCGATGAGCGATTGAAACGGCGCGGGATGCACCAGGTCCGCTTTGTTCAGACAGATAAGCGGGGCGATCCCTCCTTTCTCAGCGCTGGCCAGGTAGCGGTCGAGGAGATGCGGTTTCAAGTCTGGCTCGATGAGCGACATGACGATGACTAGCTGATCGACGTTGGCCACTAGTACATGCTCGCGCCTCTTGGAAGCCCGCGTCAGGACGCCATGCCGGGGTTCGACGCGTTCGATCAGCCCTTCGTCGTTGCCGGCGGGGCGGAACCACACTTGGTCGCCGGTGGTGACAATGTTGCGTTCCTCAGTGGCCAAGGTCCGCAGCAAGCGGCGCACGGCACAGCGATATTGTTGCCCATCTGCCGTCTCCACGACGCTTTGCAAGCCATGCACGCGCAGCACCCGCCCCAAGCGGCAGGTCGCCGGATCAATGGCCGGCATCACCGCCGCTTCCTCCCCCCCGGCATCCGCGGTTTCCTCTTCCTGGATGATGGTCCGCCGCCGCGACAACTCCCCCTTGGCACGCACGCGTTCCTCTGCCGGCGTCGCCTCCTCATCAAAGCCATGCTCTTGAAAGCCGCGCGTCCAATGCCGCTGCCGGGCCGGCTTGGAACGGTTCTTGCGAAGATCAACACGTACTTTTTTCTTCTTGGCCATGCTGAGTATTTTAGCAGTTATCAGTGATCGGTATTTAGCAGGCGAGCCACAGGCGCGCCACACAAATACTCATCACCCCGATTGCATCTGCATCAAACCTTCCTCGAAGGGTTGGATGACGACGAACCCTTCGCCGTCGAAGCGCATTTGCAGCGACTCGCCGCTGGCCCGGCCAAAGAAACTTTTCAAGCTGATGTCCGTCTTCAGCTCCGGGTACAGGCTGCCGGACCAGGCGACGGTCGCTTGGGGATCGGTGAACACCGGCTGGCCACGTTGCACCAGCAAGGTGATCGGGTCAAAGTGCGTCGTCAGGGCGATCATGCCGGTCCCTTCCAACCGCACATTAAATAGGCCCCCCGCCAGGATGCCCGATAGCGACTTCATGAACTTGATGTCCCATTGGATCGTCGGCTCGAAAGCGAGCAGATCAGAGCCGTTGATGTAGATCGTGTCGCCGCGCAGGTTGAGAATGGTGATTTTCTTCCCCTGATCGGCCAGGTAAAGCACGCCTCGCCCTTGCCCTTTGGTCAACGGCAAGCTCTCGCCGGTGAACATTTTCTTGAACAACCGGCCCACGCCATGTTCCAGAATCCCTTCGCGCTCGAAGCGAACGTCGCCGAGATACGCGACCATCGCTCCCTTCTTCATCCACACCAAGCCGTTGAGGTGGACCTCCAGAAAGCGATCCCCCTCCAGCTCGAAGACCCCTTCTTGACGGTCTTTCTGGTGCGTTTGCCGCGTGAACTCATCGATGGTGTATCGGCTCATGGCTATTCCTCGTGAAGAGAATGGGGAACTTCATCTCGCCACACCAAACTTGTGGTTGCTTTTCCCTGGCTCTCTTTACTATTCGTTAATTCACCTACGACATTGTATCGCGGATGGGGAAAAAAACCGGCGCGATCCGGGAAGGATGCGCCGGTATCGAACTTGTGAGCGAATTATCCCTCGGCCTCTTCCTTTCTCGGCACCAGTTGCTCGGCGGACAAAGTCACCTGATAGCGTTCTTGGGCGATGCGCAGAATGGTTTGGGTGAAGTCAGGATGATCGCGGAGCAGATTGGCGAAGTTGTCTTTCTCCAGCATGAACAGCTCGCAAGGGGTGAGAGCGCGAATCGAGGCGGTGCGGGGACGGGACAGCAGCAGGGCGATTTCGCCAAAGAAATCGCCGTCGCGCAGGGTGTTGAGCACTTGGCCGGCGCCGTCAAGCACCTCGACCTTGCCGCGCAAGAGGATGTACATGTCCTTGCCAGTTTCCCCTTTGCGGATGATCATGTCGCCGGCATCGCACACCACTGGCTGGAGCTGCATGACCACGGAATTCAACAGCAGCGGATCGCATCCCTGGAACAGCGGGATTTTGGCCAGAGCCTCGCTGTTGATGACTTCGTACCAGCGCCGGCCATCGCGCTCGATCAGCTCGAAGGCGGCTTTCGGTCCCCAGGAGCCAGCCCGATAGTTGGGGAAATCGGTGGCGGGTTGAGCGGACCAGTAATCCAAGATGGGTTGAGCGATGCGCCAGGCGGTCTCAACGAAATCGGTGCGGGAAAACAAAGTGGCGTCCCCCATCATGCAGCTGTAGAGGAGCACTTCGTAGCCGGTACCGCGTGCCGCGCGGAAGGCGTCATCGTAGGCAAAACGCATATTGACTTTTTGCAGGCGCATAGCCGGACCGGGAATCTTGGCGTGAAAGCGCAGCTCGATTCCCTGGTCCGGCTGGATGTGAAAGATCAGCCGATTGGGGTCCAGCCCTTCTCCTGGCGTTTCACGGAACACCACTTCTGGGGCCTTCTTGAATTGCACGACGATTTCCGTCCCTTTCTTCCACAAACTTTTGCCGGAGCGCAGATACACCGGCACCCCCTCCCAGCGCCAATTGTCGATGAATAATTTCAAGGCGGCGTAGGTTTCGGTGTTGGACTGGGGGTTGACATGCGGCTCTTGACGATAGCCGGCGGCAGGGGCGCCGTCTAGGTGTTGTCCCGGCCCATATTGACCACGAGCAGACAAGACAGGGACTTCCTCCGGGCGCGGAATGCGGATGGCTTCGAGCAGCTTTTGCTTTTCGTCCCGGATGGCGTCGGCGCGGAACGACACGGGCGGCTCCATGCTAACATAGGCCAGCATCTGAAACATGTGATTTTGCATCATGTCACGCAGCACGCCGGAGCGGTCGTAGTAGTTGCCGCGCCCTTCCACCCCCACCGTTTCCGTGACCGTGAGCTGAAGGTGATCGACTTGGTTCTTGTTCCAAATCGGCTCAAAGATGCGATTGGAGAAGCGAAACGCCAAGATGTTTTGCACCGTCTCCTTACCCAGGTAATGATCGATGCGATAAATCTGGTCCTCGCGCCAGTATTTCAAAATTTCCTGATTGAGCGCCACGGCCGAGGCATAGTCATGGCCAAACGGTTTTTCGATGATCAGCCGCCGCCATCCCGGCCCGCGATTGAAGCCAGCGCTTTCCAATTGGGAGGAGATCAAGCCAAAGACGGCCGGCGGCGTCGCCATGTAGAAGATTACGTTGCTCTGAAAATTCCCAGCTTTTTCGATCTCGGCGATGGATTGGGCCAGATTCGCGTAGGTTTGGGGATTCTCAAAACGTCCAGGGACATAGTGCAGGCAGGGGACGAAGCGCTCCCACGCCGCGGCATCGAAGACGCGGCGCGTCGTGAATTGGCGCATGTCCTGGGACATGCGGGCGCGAAAGTCGTCGGTGGCGAGTTCATCCAAGGCCACGCCGACGATGGCGAATTGGGCGGGCAGCAACCGCTCGCAGGCCAGATTGTACACGGCAGGCATCAGCAATCGTTTAGTGAGGTCGCCGGAGGCGCCAAAGATCACTAACACGCACGGCTCATGCGGGGCCGGATGTGCTTGCGGTTGTTCCCCCAGAGTGCCAATTAGATGTTGGCTGTGCGTCATGGCTTGGTTCTCCGCTTCGTGGAATAAGGGGACTCATTGTGGTTACGGTCAACCTTCACGCCCCTTCCCCCGCGGCGTTGTCTTGCTCGCGCTGAATGGCCTTTTCGACGACGATGAGCGCTGATTCGGCGAGCATGGCCAGAGTAGCCATGTCCTCCGGACCGAAGGGGCCGCTACGTTTGTTCAATACTTGAAACACGCCGACCACCTCCCGGCCTTTGCGTTTCATGGGATAAGTCAACAGATTTCGCGTCCGATAGCCCGTTCGTTTGTCGATGTCTTGATTGAAACGTGGATCGTTGTAGGCGTCGGGAATGCTGATGGGTTCGCCGGTGGCGGCCACGGTGCCGGCGATGCCGACGCCGATGGGGATGCGGATGGTGCCGACGCCATCCCCCATGGCAACCTTGGACCACAGCTCCCCCCGTTTTTTATCGACCAGGTAGATCGTGGCTCGTTCGGCGTTGACGAAGCGCGTCGAGGTTTCGCCGATTAATTTCAGCAGGGCGTCGAGGTCGGTGGTGCTCACCAGCTTGCGCGTGGTCTCCAACATCAGGTGCAAGCGTTCGACGTTCCGTTCCGCTTCGACCTGCTGCTGCTTCAGCTCGCGCAGCGCTTTTTGCAAGCGGGCGTTGTACCAGGCTCCCGCCAACAAGAGACTTAAGATCGCCACGGCACTGACAGCCAGCGCACTATACAGCAAGATACCCACGAGCAAACCGATCATGGCGACGGCAGCGGCGGCGGACAAGGCCGCCAGCGTCGGCCGCTGCCGCGCCCAGCGCGCGACCCGTTCGATTTTACCGGGCGCGCGCGCCTGGATGGCTTCCCCCATCAGGAACGCCCGCAGGTCCTCCGCCAAGGCCTCGGCGCTGGCGTAGCGCTTGCTCGGTTCCTTTTCCAAGCATTTCATGCAGATCGTTTCCAGGTCCAGGGGAACCTTGGCTTGCAGACGGTTCAACGGCACGGGGGTCTCGTTAGACACTTGCCAGAGGGTGTCCATCGCCGTTGCTCCCTTGAAGGGCGGACTGCCGGTTAGCATCTCATACAAGATCGCGCCCAGGGAATAAACATCTGTGGCTGGCCCGATGTCCTTGACATTGCCGGACGCTTGCTCCGGCGCCATGTAGCTCGGCGTTCCCATGATGGCGCCGGAGCGTGTTTGGCCAAATTCCACATCCAGTTGCTTGGCCAAGCCGAAATCCGTGATTTTAGGGTGTCCTTCCTTGGTCAGCAGGACGTTGGCCGGTTTCAAGTCCCGATGGATGATATGGTGCTCATGCGCCACTTGCACGGCGCGGGCCAGCTTCTCCACCATCTCAGCAGCGGCGCGCGGCGGTTGGGGCCGGCCGGCGATCCGATTAGCCAGGGTTCCGCCGACGACGTATTCCAGCGAGAAATAGGGAACCCCCTCGTGTTCGCCGATGTCGTAAACCTGTACGATATGCGGATGCTGCAACCGCGCCACCGCGCGGGCCTCGGTCAGAAAGCGGTTTCGCTCTTGAGAGCGAGCTTGGGCGCCGGCCAAGATCATCTTCAAGGCAACGATGCGCTGCAAACCCAGATGACGAGCCTTGTACACCACCCCCATTCCCCCCTGGCCCAGCTCACCGAGAATCTCATACTCTGGAATGGCAACGCGACGCCATTGGGCGGATGATTCCTCGTCTGGCGTGATTTCATAGGAAATGGTGCTCCAATTGTGGACATCCTCAGGGTCCAGGGGCTGGAGAGACTTGGTGAGCAGCGGGGCTGAGGCCGAAGGAGCCGCCAAGGAATCGGCCTGCAAGGCGGCCTGCAAGGCGAACTGATCGCGGAGCGGATCGTCGAGGTGTGGGAAGCGTTGGCAATACTCCGCCAATCGCGGAGTTTCTCCCCGTGCCTCGCGCAGCAGGATTTCTTGATAGATCAGATCAAGAACCGCTTCATCGTGAAACGGCAGGTGGGCCAGCTGAACCATGTAATCTTCCACCAACACGTGCTGGCCGCGCTGCCAGCGGGCCTGCTGATCGGCACGCACCATAGCCGCGATGTCCATGACTTGCAACCTACGGCCCTCCTCAGCGGACGCGGAAAGAGCGGGTCGGGCTTCCGAGGGGGCGTCCTCAACGGGTTTGTTCGCCGTGGGGGTGGGAAGGTCCACAGTTGGGGGTTCGTTGTGAGGGGGGGACATCGACGACCTCCTGATTCTCCACCGGACAAGGACGACGCCAGCATGACATCGTTCAACGGCGACTCACCGGCGTTTGTGCAAGTCGGCGGGCAAGTCGGTCAAGGCATCGACACGCAGGGCGGCTTCGTGGGGGCAAGCATAGACGCAAGCAGGGGCCTTGGTGGACAGCGAGCTGCACAAATCACACACCACGGCCCGCTTGCCTTTGTGAATCGGCTCTCCCAACGGTATTTCCGCCTTGTACATTTGGATGGCGTCATAGGGGCACTGTTTGGCGCACAGCTCGCAGCCGATGCACCAATCCTTGATGACGATTTCCTGATTGGAACCGCGCTGAATGGAACGCACCGGACAACCGATCATGCACACCGGATCGCGGCAGGAGCGACATGTCATCGGCACCAGATACTTGCCGACGCGCGGCCCCAGCAGGAACAATCGGCTGCTGCCGTCTTCATGGGCATCGACGCAGGCACGCACGCACTCATCGCAGCGCGTGCAGCGTTCCAGGTCGATCAGCATCAGTTTTTGTCCCTGCATCAAGCCGCGGCGTTCGACCTCGCTCGACAAATCCTCGCCGTCTCCTTCCTGATCGACCTTGCGTTCGAGGATGGCCTGGGTTTGTCGGCGGCGTCGGGCGATGATGTCATCAATGTGTTTTTTCAGGAAAGGGAAGCGATTCATCAGATCAGTGATGACTTCCTTGGGAATGCGCACCAACTCGGCACGCCCCATGTCTTTTTGGCGTTCGTATTGCCGGGGCTGGCCGTAAGCGATGCACGAGGCGGTACGCGGGATGTTCAGCACCACTCCCATTTCGCCGAAAAATTCGCCGCGTGACAGATAGCTCAAAATGTGCTCTTCCCCCAGCCAGCGCGGCAGGGGCTGGATGGTCCCTGGCAATAACGTCTCCAACAACAGACGCTGGAACTTGCGCCGTTGCGAATCGGACCATTGCCTGCGATCCAGAGGAAAATCCTTCCCTAGCCGATCGCGCGTCGGGACATCCTCTAGCAACTTCTGGGCCGTTTCCTTTAGCTCCACCATCTCGCTAAACTGGCGGTCGGCGATCATGTCATTCAGTTCATAAACCACTTCCTGGCGCAAGGGATGGGCGTCGTCGCCAGGAGATGAGACACGATTCAAATGGTCCAACACCTCTTGCGACAGTCGGCCCCGAACCACGGCTGCCGGTCCCGTGGCCTCTTGGAACAGTGCGGCCAATTTGGGCCAATCCACATCCTGGACCGTCAACAGGGGTGAAACATTTTTCTTGACTTGTATCAATCCCTCACGAATCAAATAGACACAGTCCGGGCGTTCGTGTTCATCACAAATCACTTGATTCGCTTCATATTTCAACAAGTCCACGTTGGGGCGAATCTCCGGAAGCACTTCAAAGAATTGATCATCGTTCAATTCGCGGAAAAAGGAGAGGTCGCGCAAGTGCAGGTCGAGCACGCGCTGGCGATAAATGTCATCTTTTTCCTTGCCCAAGTTGGGATCGTTGTCAATATCGTCAAGCACATTGCTGAGGAATTGCAGGACGTAGCCGGAGCGCATGGCCCGCACCGTGGCCGAGCGCGGCGTGCGATTGCGGCAGGCCATCTCGCCAAAAATCTCTCCCATGTGGACCATGACCACGCGGGTACGGAAGTCGATGTCCGCCATGCTTTCGGAAGGAAGGAACATCGGCTCGTCCTTCTTCACCGGCGGCGGTGTGGAGACGCGAGCGCTCATGAGGCGCTGCCACCAGCTTTTGGGCTTCGGCTTGTAATCCGGCGGCGCCAGCTTGACCAGCGCGAATTCCGGCCCTTCTTGATTGCCCAACCCGGTTTTTTGACTCTCTCGATACACGGCTTCCCATTGCCGGCGCCGATTGCTCGGAATCTGCTCGATGGTCGCTTCTAAGAGCGCCAGGTCATTAGCCAAGTTGTTTTTTTCCTCGTCCAAGCGTTTGATGAGATTGGCCAAGTAGCCGATCTCGCTATCTTGGCGCATGATTTGCTTTTGCAGCTCCGCGATTTCAAGCCGGAGACGCGCTTCCGCCGCCTCGCGCCGCTGGATTTTGGCTTCCTCTGTCTCCACGTTGGGTTCGCCTTCGTCCTCCAGACCTTGGGGATTGTCCTCATCGGGAATTTTCAAGGTGAGCGTCTGGAGCTTGTCTTGCAAGTCCTTCTTCTGTTTCTCCTCGGCGGCGATGTCCCGAATCAAGGCTTGCAGGTCCTTGGGAATGTCCATTGGCCGCTGGCGCAACCAATCGCGCAGCCGAAACAGGTCGATTTCCTTGAGGATGTAGAAGGCGGAACAACCTTCCTCCCCCTGCCGGCACAGCACGTCCCCCATGTTGACACGGCGCAGCACCATCGCACCGCGATAGCGGAGCAGGTTTTCGCGTTTCGTCTTGACCATCGGATCAAACAGCGACAGGCCGATGAGATACTTGGCCGGCAAGCGCGGATCGTCTTCTTCCGGTGTCAGATCAGCTTCGGGAAATTCTCGGGCCATGATGGGTCCTTTGGCGCGTGGCGGTGAGCTGGTCCGCGCGGGTTGCCGATGGCCGGCGCGAACCGATGGAGCAACAAAGCTAAATTTATTCTACTTTTTCCCCCCCTTGGTTCCCAGGAAATAATCGGTCAGATCGAGCAGAGGGTGCGGGTTGCGGGCGTCGGCGCCGATGCCTTGCAACAGGTAGGCTGGTTTATCGCGATGATGATAGTCATGACATGCCGTGCAATCGAAACGCGCTCCACCGCGTGGAACGCCATTGACTTGGTGGGCAGGAGCATGACATTGCACGCAATTGTCGAGGTTCGGGATCAACACATCGCGGCTGTTCGTGGATGCTGCGACGGGGATTCTCGTTTCCGTATTCGACTCCTGTTTGTAATGACAGGATCGGCAATCCATCGCGCGGTGCGCCACATGGTTGAACTTGGCGTGTTGGTACCACACTTGCGGGATGCGCGGCGGTTGGATCGTTTGGGGGACGGTCCCCTTCGCGGATTGGTCAACCGGATGACACAACAGGCAGGTGGTCCGGTGTTGCAACGCTTGCCGCTCCACTTGTTCGGTGGGTTCTCGATAGAGTATTTTTTCACTGCCGGCCAGTTGGCGTTCGATCTCGGCGCGGAGCCGAGCTTCCGCTTCCGTTCCATCCTTGCCCGGTAGTGGTCGCGGGCGCGGCGCTCGGGTTTCCGAGGGTTCGGGATGTTTCGCTGATGTCAACTGCGTGGCCACGGCGCCCCAGAGAAAGTCACGCACCGCCGCCGGTTGCAGACCGTGCGGGATGGTGATGTCGCGCGCCAGCTCCGGTTTGCTCGGTGCCACGTTGACCGTCAAGGGATGACAGGCGCGACACTGGTTCTCATAGGTAATGGGCAACATGTAATGGCCGTCGCTGCGAGCGGGCAGATCAGCGGGAAATGGTTGGATGCCGAAGTCGCCGCTGTCGAGCTGATGACAAGAACCGCAATCGAGCCGGACCACTTCGGTTCGTTGAGGCAAGTCGGGGAGCCGTAGGCGCTGCTGCTGCTCGCGTTGATAGCGTTCGCGCTCATTCGGATCAAGGATGTCCGCGAAGGTGAACGGGTTTTTCCCATCCTTGGCCAGCACCATGCCGGGCATCAGGTGGCGCGCGTGGCTGAAGATCAATTGTCCATCGTCCGCGGCGATGGAACGAAACTTGGGATGGGTCCCTTCGCCAAAAACCGTCACTTTGTCATCAATTAGCGGCTCCAAGCGCGATTTCTCCGTCATGTGGGCTATGAGATTGGCGTGACATTGGGTGCAATGCCGATCCGACATCCGCGTTAGGGAGAAATGGCGCCCCTGATGATCATGATGACAGCTGGCGCAGCTCAAATCGGGAACTTGGTGGGCGTGATGGAGCGGCCCCGAATGACAGGTAGTGCATTTCTGGTTGATGCCGGGCGTGGGCGTCAAGAACCAGTGCGTCCAGGGGCGGTCCTTGATGGGCCGAAACGGTTGATGACACGCCTCGCAGTTGGTCTCCCACATGGCATGAACGGCGGCGACCGGCCCCGGCGCGTAATCCAGCCGCCCGCCGTCCTCGCGCAGCAGAGCGGTGACCGGCCAGCCGATGGCCAGCAACAAGGCGGCGATCGAGACCCAGAGCTTCCAGCGCCCCAAGCGGGTGGGTTGTTTGAAATACCCCAGAGGGACGCGCCCCATGTGGGCTTGATAATGATCTTCGGCAGGCGTCATGGTTTACTCGATGTCACCAGTATTTCACGGCAACCCAGGCGTGCAGGAACATCAACACCACCAAGGCCACCGACAACGGGAGATGGATCAGCAGCCAACCGTGCAGCCAGAAGTGTAACTGACGTTGGGTATCCAATTCGCGGCGCTGTTCACAGTAATGAGCTAACTGATCGATAACCCCTTCCGCGTCCGAGGACGAGTCCGCTTTCAAGTCCTGGAATAGCATGGCCGCGCGGTAAGGGGAACGCAACGGAGATTTGCCTCCCCCTTGGCCGCGCAAGAACGGATCAATGATCTTCTCGAAGAGCGTATCCAAATGCTTGACATCCGAGGAAGTCAGCGCGGGGATTTTGCTTTTCTTCTCCACGCGCACATCGCCGAGCACTTCCCAATCGGCTTCCCCCTTCGCAGCTTTATTTCCCTTGACGGCTTCGAGCAACTGCCTGGCCGCGCTGGCGATATATTGACATTCTTGATCGAGCTGCCAAGCGGGAGATTCGCCAGGGAGAACGGTCAACAGTTGGCGCGGCAGGAATTGTTGCAAGATCAAGCCGACCACGCCGCTGCCGACGACCAGCAACAAGATCACCATGAGCACGGTGCTCAGCAAGCCGCCAAAGCGGAAACCGCTGTGCATGAACAACAAAGGGACCGTCAACAAGCCCAACCAGATGTGAGCGCGGAGCCACGCTTGCGCCGTTCCCAACCGCCAAGTCCGCACCTTCTTGCGTGCCCAATACAAACACTCGAACAGAATCAGCACACTACCCACGATGCCGAGCAAAAAGCCGATGCCGCTGCTGCCCCCTGGCCATTCGGTGGCATCAGCGGCCACGACATAGTAGGCGACCCCAGAAAGGACAGCGGCTAGTCCCGCCATCGCCATCCACGGCCCATGCGAGCGCCAGGTATTGCGATCCAATAGCACGAGTTTCTCCACGATTGGCGGTCAAGGGGGATGACTGCCGATTGGCGAGCGTGCCCGTCGCGAGTTTCTCATACCCCTGACTTCCCATTACTTTACCTGGCAGCGTGTTCCTGTCAACGAATCGAATTGATTGCCGACCAATTTCCTTCGTTCTCAGGCAGAACTGGCAGACCCTGGGAACGAGAATCAGGGCGTTGAAGTCACGCGTTGGCGGATGAGGGACTTGCGGCATCTGGCGGGAGTGGTTGACGACCTTATCAGGTTCATCAGGTTGGTGACGGACTTGATTGGGTTACTCGGTGGCAGGGCGGCGCCATCCGCGGGAGCCGGAGGTTGGAGCGAATGGGAAGCCATCGTATTTCTCCGGCAACCCTGACGGTCGCGGCTCCAACCATCTGGGTTGCCGGCGGAATACATCCTTCCCATGTGTTCAGACCCGAGACATGTCCGTGAATGATTCGCTCTGCTATTGAAAAGAAGGCACAGTTTTCGTCGAGGATCGATCAATAGCGCACCGCCAGTCCGAAATTAATACCGTGCGCCCAGAAATCGGTTTTGGTGATAGGGAGTCGAGTCGGTTCCGTTCCCCCCGCGTTGGGATCGAAAACCGGGCTGATGGGGATGTTGCGCAGGTCCACCGTGGTATTGATCTGGTCGCCGGGCCGCGCTACGTTGAAGACGTAGAGGAAATCGTAGCCCGCGTAAACCCGCAGCCACTCCGTCACCTGAACGCCGAACGAGACCCGGGCTTCGGGCAAGAAGGAGATGCTGTTTTGCGTGGTTCGGCCTATGTTCGTGCCCACGGCATAGAGGCCGCCCTGGACGACGATGGGGTCCATGTTCGGTACCTGGGCGGCGGAAGTGCCATCCAGGATCACCACCTGTTTCAGGTTCCCCACCGCGACTTGGGCCGTCGTGAGTAGAAAGAACATCTTGTAGCGCAATTCCGAATTAAGCCCAATCTGGCCACCGTGGAAGTGATTGCGCGTTTCAAAACGGTCGGTCACGGTCACGGTGGCGGGGGGATTCAGAATCATGCCGTTGATGACTGATTGTCCATTGGGTAGAACATCGGTACGTTGAAAAATATCGATGGCTTCCCCCAACTCCAGGTAGCGATAACCCACGAAGGCATCGAGGCCGAAATTACATTTGGTGCAGAGACAACAAAACAGATTGGCCTCCCCGCCCCACAATTGCGGGGAGTAGGAGACAGCCGCCGTCCCCGCGAACGCCGTCGGGAAGGCGACCAAGATGGCGGTTTGCCCATCGGTGATGGCATTCGTGAATGGCCGCGCTAACACCGGCGAACCTTCGGCATTCGACGAGAAGACAAAATCCCGTGAATGTCCGGCGGTGCGCAGTACGTTTCCTTCCAGTCCCCACGTTCCCGAACTGTTGGTCATTCCCGCGTAGAGCCGACCGCTGGAGATGGTGTTGTAACTCACGGGGAAGATACCCTGAATCACTTCGGTTCCGGGCCGATCCAAGATGCCGAAGGAATTGTTGTCATCGGGACTGGTGGTGATCAATGGGACCGGAATGGGAGTCTTGCGGAACCACCAGGCGAGGTAATCGACCCGGGCCCAAAAATGGGCTTTCGGCCAACAACGCGGGTCCCACCAGTGTTGTTCTTCATCCTCATCATCATCGCCATGCCAAGTGGGCAGAAATCGTGGATAGGGGGTGTCTTCTGCTCGGGCCGCGGCGTGGTCGTCTTTGGCGTTGGTGGGCACGGGAGGCGCCCCTTCGGTTTCCGAATCGGCAAAGGTAAAGTTGACTTGTCGCACTTCCGCGTTGTTGCCATTGGAAGCGTTGGTAGCGGATTCGGCTTGATTCAGAGCAGGGGAAAAGGCGTTCCCCTCCTCGTTGGGAATGCTAATCAGCAAGGGAAATCCTTGGGGTGGCCGCGTGGGGGATGAGGGCACTTCTCGGCGCGGGACGGCTTGCGGCGACCGCGCTGGACCAGCGGGTTGCTTGGACCAAAAAGAAGAACGAGACGCGGACGGCGCTGCCGACGTTTCCGTGGAGGACTGCGCCCAGGCGGGCGAGGGACTGCCCGTCAGACAAACGCCGGCCAACATCACGCCGATTCCCCTGCGCAAACCAATGCTCATGGTGGACTCCTATCCCGCATCAGGCCATCCGGGCGTCGTCTGCCATTCGATTCCCACGGAGCACGGATTCCGTACCCTCGGAACAACCCGATTACAACGATCCAAAGTAATAATCGGTAATCTCGGCACCGTCCATGAGGAACAATAGTCGGGAAAATCAATGAGTGAGCATGAAGAAGATGAATATAGTTTAATGCCGGAAATGCCTGACACCGGTGAACACCATCGCCAGGCCTTGCTCATTGCACGCTTGGATGGAATCGTCATCGCGCATCGAGCCGCCGGGCTGGACGATGGCCGCGATGCCGGCGCGGGCCGCCTCGTCGATGTTGTCGCGGAAGGGGAAGAAAGCGTCGGACGCCAGTACGGCCCCCTTGGCCCGGTCGCCGGCTTTGTGAATGGCGATCCGCACGGAATCGACCCGGCTCATCTGCCCCGCCCCGACGCCAACGACTTGCCCATTCTTTGCTAATACAATGGCATTACTTTTGACATGTTTCACCACCAGCCAGGCAAAACGCAGGTCGCGCAATTCGTCTTCGGTCGGCGTGCGCTGGGTGACCATCTGGAGCTGGGCGAAATCATCGGCGGGGACATCGCGCCCTTGCACCAACAAGCCGCCATCGACGCGGCGATAGTCCCAACGCGCCGCCGCTGGGTCCGGTTTGGCCGTTCCCGTTGTCAAGAGCCGGACATTCTTCTTCCAGGTGGGTCGGGTGGTGATTAGCCGCAATGCCGCCGGGCTGAAGCTGGGGGCGATGAGGCACTCGACGAAGCGCTGCGGTTCGGTGAGGTGCGTGGCGGTCGCTTCATCCACCTCGCGGTTGAGGCCGATGATGCCGCCGTAAGCGCTGAGGGGGTCCCCCTCGTAGGCTTTGCGAAAGGCTTCCTCCAGCGTGGCCCCAATGGCCGCCCCGCACGGGTTGTTGTGCTTGACGACCACCGCCGCCGGCTGGTCAAACTCGGCCAACAGGTTCCAGCAGCTATCTAGGTCGAGGATATTGTTATACGACAATTCCTTGCCATGTATCTGCTGGGCCGTGGCGACACAAGCATGACGGCAATCCGGCTCGACGTAGAAGGCCGCTTGTTGATGCGGGTTCTCGCCGTAGCGCAGTCTCATGCGCCGTTGCAAGCGCAGGTCCAGGGCGGCCGGAAATTCCTCGGCACCGAGACGGCGAGCGAAGTAGGCGCTGATGACCCGATCATAGGCCGCCGTCCGCGCGAAGGCCGCCGCCGCCAGCCGCTCGCGCAACATCAGCGACAAAGCGCCATTGTGCCGGCGCAGCTCGTCGAGCACCTCGGTGTATTGGGCCGGATCGGTGACAATGGCGACATCCTGATAATTCTTGGCCGCCGCCCGCACCATCGTCGGCCCCCCCACGTCGATGGTCTCGATGATCTCTTCGTGACTGCTGCCCGGCTTGGCCACTGTAGCTTCAAAGGGATACAGGTTGCAGACCACCAAATCAATCGGCGCGATGTGGTGTTGCTCCAGCGTGGCCACATGCTCGCTCTTGTCGCGTTGAAAGAGAATACCGGCGTGAATATGAGGATGCAGCGTCTTGACCCGGCCATCGAGAATTTCGGGGAAGCCAGTGACTTCGCTAATGTCGCGCACCGCCAATCCCGCCGCCGCCAACGCCTGGTGCGTTCCCCCCGTCGATATCAGCTCCACGCCGAATTCGCTCAACCCCCGCGCGAAATCGACCAGACCAGACTTGTCACTGACACTCAGCAAGGCGCGACGGATGGTGTGTTGGGACATGGATGTAAATTCTCTTCACGAGTGTTGGCAAGCAAAAGGTGTGATCCCTGGCTGATGGTTATTTCTATGAATCCGATCCGGGAACAGCAAATCCATGTACGAGGAGGTGGTTGGCCATTGGATAGCATTCCGAGCCACGCACGAAGCAACATTCCTGAAGCAGTTGGAGATCGAATCTCTACTTCCACATACGTTTTGCTCCGTGCGCGGAGTTCGGTAAATGGACCTGCTACCCTGCCCAACCCCAATTTCCACCTCCCGCGTTTTAGTGGAAGAAGCCCACCCAGAAACTGAAGACTTGTTCGCGGTCGGTGGGGGCCTTGACGATGGGGAAGCCGAAGTCGAGCGCGATTGGCACCGGGCCGAGCATGGGAACGACGACCCGCACGCCGACACCCGCCGAGACACGGTAGTTTTGGATGGTGATGTTTTCCTCCACCGTGCCCGAATCGACGAAGCCGACGAAGTACAATTGGTCATTGGCCAAGACCGGCAATTGATACTCGATGCTGTTCAGGAACATGAAGTCGCCGCCGACCATGAAGCCATCGACGTTCGGGCCGACGCCGCGGAACTCGAAGCCGCGCAAGCTGCGGAAACCACCAGCGAAGAACCGCTCATAGACCGGCGTGTTGGCCCCGGCGATACCCAACTGACTACGGGCAGCCAGCACGTGCCGGCCGCTGCCGTCGGGTCGTTCGTAGATGGTCCAATACTTGTTGGCTTCTACCGAGAACAGCGGGAAGGTATAGGTGCCCAAACCCTGTTCATACGAAATATCGACCAATGTACCAGACGTGGGACGCAGGAAAGAATCGCGCGTGTCATAATTTAGTCCCGCGCGCAAGCCTGTCAAGAAACTATCGCCGGCGTCATCGGTGATCTGCGGCGGAGCGAAGAACGGCACGTTGTAGATGCCGATCCCTTCGATACGCGCTCCGGCGTTGAAATTCCAATAGCGTCCCAATCGGCGCCCCACGTTGAACCGCCCGCCGTACCGCCGTTCATCATATTCGATGTAACGCCGCGTCCAGTAATAGCCGCCAGTGCTCAGGCTGTACTGACTATCGAATAGGAACGGTTCGCGGAAACTGACGGTGTAGCGCTGCAGCTCGTTGCCGGGAATGGCCTCGATGCGGAACTCCTGGCCGCCGCCGCGAAAGGCCCGCCCGCTGAGTAAATCCTCGATGCTGGTGGGGAAGCGGGTGATGTCGAAGTTGCGCTCATTGAGCACGATGCTGCCGGTGAAGCCCGCGTCCGAGTTGAAGCCCAAACCGAACAACAAGCTACCGGTTTGGGTCTCTTGGACATTGACGAGAATGTCCTTAACGGGATTATCGCTGTCGGGGTCAATCACAGTCACGGTCGGACGAATCCCCATCTCCGGATTGACATCGAAGATGTTCAAACGTGCCAGATTCGCCTCGGCCACGCGCATTTCTGGATACGTCAGCAGTTGACCAGGATAGAGCGGTATCTGGCGGCGAATGACCGAATCGCGCGTCACGGTGTTGCCAATAATGATGATCTCGCCGACCTGCGATGGTGGGCGTTCCTCGATCTCATATTTGACATCGACCTCGCCGGGACGATAGGTGACGCGCTCGACCACGCTGGCATCCCGTCCGGTGTAGCCGTAGCTCGCCTTGATGATTTCCTTATCAACCTTGACGACGTTGCCATTGAAGTGCTTGCCCGGTTCCAGGCGGGTCATGCCCAACAACTTGTCGCGGTCGAAGTGCCGGTTGCCGACAACATCCACGTTGCCGACCCGATAGCGAACCCCCTCGTCGATGTGGAAGATCAGGTCCACGTAGCGATGGCTCTCATCCCAGCGTAATTCCCGCGACACCCGCACATCATGGAAACCAAAGGTTTTGTAATATTCCTCCAATTTAAGCATATCCTGATCGGCCATCTGCGGGTTGAACTGGCCTCCCAGCATCCCCAGGAAAGCACGCGATGAATCAATCTGCGTTTTCAACCGCGCGGAGCTGACGAATTGACAACCTTCGATGCTCACGCTGCTGACGCGCACGACCGGGCCTTCAGTGATGTGGTACACCACGCGCCGGTCGCCGGGCTTGTCCCCTTCGACTAATTCGACGCTGGCGAACAGCCGGCCCTTTTCCTGGTATTTACGGAGAATGGCTTGTTTGCCGAGTTGATTGGCGACGGGATTGAGCGGCATCCCTTTACGCAGGCCGGTCAGCCGGTTCAGCTCGTCATCCTTGATGTGCCCCGCGCCGATGTAGAGGATTTCCTCCACCTTGTCGGGCAGCTCGGCCACGATGAAATAGACGATCACTTGCCCCTGCTCTGCTTCCTTCAGCTCGACGCGGACGTTGGCGATGGAGCGCGTGTCATAGATACGGCGCACGTCGTCGCTGACAATGGCACGGTCATAGGGTTTGCCGGGCCGCGTACGCAGCAAACTGATGATTTTCTGCGTGGGGACGTGCTGGTTTCCCTGCACAACGACATCGGCCACGAGAACCCGGCCCGGCTCGGACTGTGCCAGACAGGCCGCGCCTCCGATCAGCAGTACCGTGAACGCCCCCAAAACGCGGCCGGCCTTGTACATACAGCGATCCTTCGCTTTCATGGTCGGTCCCTGTGGTCGGGTTGTGAGCGGATGGGTGGTACGACAAGTGGGCGAGCGACTACCCGCTTCCCAAAGCGATACTGTGTCTAATCCATCTCAGAGAGAGGGGAGTCTTTAGAAAAAGACTAAAGATTTGTCAAGGGGGAATGTGATTTCCCCGCCGACGCGCGAGAGCGGCGGCTTCACTTCGAGGCTTGAACATTTCCTTTGTCACGCGGCTTCTACAAATTCATGACCGCTTGCACTTCGGGGTCCAGTTTTCGCTGGGGTCCGAACAACGATAGGGCGAAAAACAGGGTCAGCGACACCAGCAAGGCGAAAGCACCGCTGTCGAATCCGCCAGGCAAACGCAGCGGGAATACCTTAAAGGCAAAGTTGATGGTTAAGCTGGATAGGATAGCGACATTGGCGGCCAGGGGAGTGGCGCGCGGCCAGTTGAAGCCGATGGCCACGGCGGGAACTAGAGCGGCCGCGAATGTGGACCAGCCGAACGCTCCCAATAGGGCTACCAGATCGCCCGAATACAGGGCAAAGGTCGTGGCGGCCGCCGCGATCAGCACCGTGGCGACGCGAGCCCAGGCCAGCTCATTGTGCAGAGAGCGACCCCGCACTGCACGCGGAATGTCATGAACGATGGCCGCCGTGCCGATGTTCAAGAAGCTGTCCGCCGTGGACATCACCGCCGCCATCAATCCGGCGAAGACCAGACCCGCCAAGATGGGATGGGTGTAGTGTTGCAGGAATTGCGGCGCCGCCTCGTCGGCTTGGCGTAGCTCGGGGAAGGCCCCTTGCAGGACCAGCGCCCGCATGGCCAAGCCAATGCTGATCCACAACAACGCGGTGACGGCATAGCCCAACACCGAGATCGGCAACGTCAGACGAGCATCACGCACGCGCCGGGTCATCATTAGCTTGGTAACGACGTGCGGCTGGCCGGCGGCCCCCAGCGTGAACACGAAATACCACGACAGACAGCCGAACATGCCGAGCGTCCCCCACGGACTCATGGCTTCGGAATCATCGCGCAGGATCGTCCGCGACATGCCGGCGAAACCGCCATCCACCGCGCTGATGGCCGCGAGAAACACCAACACGGCGGCGACCATCATGACCAGTCCCTGCACCAAGTCGGTGTACACCGAAGCAATGATGCCGCCAGTCACACAATAAAAGACCAAGACCGCGCAACTAATGGCGGCGCAGACCTCCAGCCCCAAGGCGCTGGATGGGCCGACACTGGCCAGGACGCTGTGCAAGACGGTAGCCATCGCCAAAATCTGCGTGCCGAGATAGCCCATGACGCCGAGCAGAATGGCCAAGGCGGCGAGCAGGCCGGTGGTTCGGCTGCCGTAGCGGACGGCCACCACGTCGGGCAGGGAGATCGGTTCGTACAACTCGGCGAACAACCGCAACCGTTTGCCCAACAGATAATACGAGACACAAAAGCCGATGGAGGTGGCGATCACCATCCACAACGAGCTAATGCCCATGCGATAGACCAGCCCCGGCCCACCGACGAAGCCGAAACCGCTCATGGTGCTGGAGAAATAGGCGATGCTCGTCACCAAGATACCCAGGTGCCGGCCCGCCATGAAGAAATCCTGCGTCGAATGCGTGCGCCGCATGGCCCACAGACCAACGCCCACGCAGACCAGCAGGTACACGGCCACGCAAGAGAAAATGACCAGGGGACGAGCCGTTTCCATCAATCGTCTTCTCCCCCCTGGTGTCGGCGTCGAGCGGCCACCAGTTTCTGAAATGCTGCGAGGTCTTCCGGGCGCGCGATCCAACGGTCGAACGACACGACATAGAGAATCACGAAGTAATAGGGGGCCAGATACATGCCGAACAGCATCAGGGCGGTCGGCGCCGGAAAGGGACCGATGAAAACTTCCTGATCCCCCGCCAGGAAGTTTTGATACGTCCAGACGACCAGCGCGAACACTCCCGTATAGAGCAGGCCGCCGAGCAGTAAACGCCGGCGCAGCCGCTCCGCTCCGGGCCGGTTGCCGATGCCAAAGCCCAGGAACGCCACGAAGACCGCGATTTCCAGGACACCCAAAGCCAAAGCCTGGCCCAAGAGCGGACCATGCCGCAGTTGCCCAGAGCCGCCCTGGTCCATCGTTTGGAAGTGTGGATGCGCGGCCGCACCGCCCGCAGAGGTTTCCTCCACCCACAAAACGGCTCCCAGCACGCACCATATGGCCAGCAGCAAGGCAAACAGTATCCACGCTTGGTTCATCGGCATTCGCGTTCTCTCGTTCATTTCCGACAGAGTACCGCGAACAACCTTGGGCCGCAATGGGTGGCCAGGGCTGTTTGATGTTTCAACCTGGGTATTGCCCATCATCTTGAAATGGGTGGGGTGGAATGGAACAATAAAACAATCACTGGGGCAAACGCGCGCTGTGGATAGGAGAACCGACAACTACATCCATCTGACATCTGAATGTTAGATCCTTCCAGGGGGTTTCACGCCCAGATGCGTCCGTGGGCCGTGCGCCACTCGCCGACACTGGCGGCGATAAAAGGGGGGCAGGTTAGATTTTTATCCTGTTTCGGCCAACCCAGGTGAAAATCTAACCTGATCTGCTTTATCATCTGGCGGAAATTCAGAAATTCGCCATCACGATGTCATCAACGCCTTGCGGACGACGGCGGAGTCGGCGCAGCGGGAGTCACCGCGCGGTAGCGGCTGGTGGTCGGTGGCTCCGTTCTGGATCGTCTTTTCGATGATGCCACCTTCGCACATTTCCAGCAGACGATCGGCATACGGGATGACGCGGTGATCGTGGGTGATGACCAGGAAGGTCGTGCCGCGCTCGCGCGCAATGGCACGAAATAATTGAATGATCTGCTTGCCAAATTCCCAATCGAGAGCGCTGGTCGGCTCATCGGCGAAACACAGGGCGGGGTCCTTGATCAACGCCCGGCCAATGGCGATGCGCTGTTTCTGACCGCCGGACAGTTGCGCCGGCCTCAAGTGGCCACGTCCTTCCAGCCCCAGATCGGCCAACATACGCTCCGCACGGGCGCGGGCTTCCTCGTTGGACGCCCCTTCCCCCAGACGCAGCACCATTTCCAACTGCTGCCGAGCGGTTAGGGCGGGGAAGAGGTTGTAGCCTTGAAAGATGAAGCCAAAGTGCAGTAGGCGAAACCGTTCCTGATCCTGCTCCGACAGACTCCACAGGTCTTCGCCAAGCACGAACACCTTGCCGCGCTCCGGGCGCAACAGGCCGGAGACCACCGACAAGAGCGTCGATTTGCCGCAGCCGGTCGGCCCCATGAGCAAGACGAGCTGGCCGCGCTGCAAATCCAGCGACACATCCTCGAAGATGTTGATGCGCGTGTCTCCCGCGCCGAAACCGTGGGTCAGGTGCCGGCCTTGCAAGACGGGCTTTTGCTGCAACCGCAGCGCCGCCCCTTCGGCATAAGCTGGCAAACGGTTCGCCCATTCATGGCGAACCAGGATACGGGGCCGGCGCACCGGAGCAGCCGATGGTTGCAATCCTTGGAAAACCCAGCGAAGAATGCTCGTCATAGGGGAATGATCCTTGCATGTGCGAAACACGGCGTCTTGCCACACGCGCCGTTTGTTAGCCCGTCGCCACGCGACTGGCTTGGGAGGGAGGTGAAATGAATCATGTCGTTCATCCACCAGTAATGAGAAGGATATTGTAGCACAATCGGTCTCGAAAGCAGGGACTTTTCTGAACTCACCGCCTGGAGTGTCTTTCGCAGCGTTGCCGAACCGCTACAATATCAATGGCGCCAGGCGTATGATTCATGACAAAAAATCGGATTTTTCCTCATTTCAGACGCGAGCCAGGAGCAGCCAACCATCATGAGCGCGAATGATCCAGTGATCCAGCACAGCCAACGTTTGTCCGATGCGAGTAAGTCGGTGCGTGTGCGTGCCGCGACCGCATTGGGACAACTTGGCGAGGCTGCCGCCGTGGCCCTGCCGCAATTGTTGCGCGCGCTACGCGATGAGGATGCGGCAGTGCGTCAGGCCACTTGCCACGCCTTGGGCCAGCTGGGCCGCTGCTCTGAGGATGTCATCGAAGGGCTGCTCACGGCATTGAATGACACTGAGGCGGAAGTATGTCAATGCGCGGCGGCGGTGTTTCGCCACTTGGGGGACAAAGCGGTTCCCGTACTACGGACCATTCTGGCCGACACGAAGCAACGAGAACGGCGCGTGGCGGCGGCGGAAGCCTTGAGTCACCTGGGGCCGCAAGCGCGGGAGGTGGTTTCGACGCTGTCTCAAGTCCTGGATGACAACGACCAGGTAGTCCGCGAGTGGGCGTTGTACGCGCTGGGGCAAATGGGGGCGGCGGCGCGCAGCGCGGCGCCAGCGGTGCGCATGTTGTTGGGCAGCGACGACCCGGAGCTGCGCGTGTTGGCAGCCGGCGCTCTGGCCCGGATGGAAACCCAAGCGCCGGACGCCTTGGCCATTCTCACCACCGCCTTGCAAGATAAGGACCATGAACGACGGCTGCTGGCCGCCGAGTCCTTGCGCGAGCTGGGTAAAGCCGCCCAACCCGCCTTGCCCAATCTCATCGAAATGTTGCGCGCGGATGGCCGCGCAGGGCGCATTTTGACCTTGGAAATCCTGGGGCGGATCGGTCCCGCCGCGCAATCGGCAGTGCCGCACGTCATCCCCTTACTCCATTCGACCGATGACGTGCTGCGTGCCTGGGCCGCAGACACCTTGGGGAAAATCGGCGGCCACCAGCTCCATGAAGTGTTACCCCCCTTGACCGCCGCCCTGAATGACGCCAGCCCCATGGTGCGCCGCGAGGTTGTCATCGCCTTGAAGCACCTCGACGCTGACAACCATGGCCGTCTCGCCGCCCTTTCTCAAGCGATGGCGGACGCCGATGATGAAGTCCGCCTGCTCGCCATCGAGGCTCTGGATGACATGGTGCGGGAACAGCTCGGCGATGGTCATGACGTGGCGCCGCATGGTCCCGACGCCGAGTTCAAAAGCGGCGATTTATCGGCCACGCGGGATCACTATTTACAGGCGCTGCAAGACCCGAATAACACCATTCGCCAGGCAGCGACAATGGCCTTAGGCAATCTGGGGGAATTGGCGCAACCGGCCCTGCCCCAGCTCATGGCGATTCTCCGCGCCCCCCAATCGCCATTGCGCTTGTCCGCCGTCGAGGCCGTGGGCAAGATGGGGGCCGCTGCCGCCCCCGCCGTGCCGGAGCTGGTGGAAGCGTTGCGCGACGGCAATCGCATGGTGCGCGTGGCGGCGGGACACGCCCTCGGCAAGATCGGCGCCGCCGCCGTGCCGGCCCTCATCCAGGCTTTGTTGCGGTCGCCGCATGAAGTCATTCGTCGAGAGGCGGCCTTTGTGCTTGGCGGCTGCACGCAGCAAGCGGATCAGATCATCCCCGCCTTGATTCAGGCCATGAAAGACACCAGCGACAGTGTCCGGGTGTTGGCCCTCAGCGCCCTGGAAAAAGTCGCCCCTGCTGAAACCTTGCTGACACTGGCCGCCGATGCCTTGCGGGACGCCGATGAAGGGGTGCGCCTGCTCATGGCGCGCGCCTTGGGGAAACTGGGAGCACGCGCCAAGCCGTGCTTGATGCCGTTGATGGGGGCACTGCGCGATCTGGATGACGGCGTGCGCATCCTGGCCGCCGACGCCTTGGGGGAGATCGGCCCAGAAGCCGAACCCGCCATCCCCGTTTTGATCGATGCCTTAAAAGACAAGGAGCAAAACGTCCGCTTGTTCGCCGCTCATGCGTTAAGTTCCATCGGCGCCGCCGCGCTACCCGGTCTGGCCGAAGCGTTGCGCGACGAGAATGAGACCTTACGCCAGGAAGCCGCCTTGGCGCTGCGCTGGTTCGGAGCGGACGCCGAGCCAGCCGTCCCCGCCTTGATCCAAGTCTTGAATGATCCGCGTCCCAGCGTGCGCTTGCGGGCGGCGGATACCTTGGGGGAGATTGGCCCGCCAGCGGCGGCAGCGGTGCCGGCCCTGATCCAAGCCTTGGCCGACAGTGACCGCATCGTGCGTTCGCAAGTGGCGGCTACCCTCGGCAAGATTGGCCCCGCTGCCACTACCGCCATCCCATCATTGTTGAAAGCCTTGAACGATCCCGAAGCGATGGTCCGGCAATGGGCGGCCTTCTCCTTGGGACGGATGGGAGCCGACGCCGCCGCGCAAGTGGTCCCGGCTTTGACGCAAGCGCTGCGCGATCCCGAAGCGGATGTGCGTGAATGGGCGGCAGAAGCCTTGGGAGAGATGGGACCGACGGCCGCCGATCCTGTCCCGGAATTGGCCCGTCTGCTTCAAGACCGTAACGAGCGCGTGCGCTGCGCGGCGGCTCATGCCCTGGGCAAGTTTGGCCAAATCGCCATCCCTACCGTCCCCGCGCTGACCGAAGCCCTGTTGGATGCGGATAAAAACGTGCGCGTGTTGGTGGCGGGGGCCTTGGGGAAAATCGGCCCCGCTGCCGCCGCCGCGATTCCTACCTTGATTCAGGTGTTGCTCGATACCCAACAAACGGTGCGCGTGCGCAGCTATGCCGTCCGCGCCTTGGAGAAAATCGGCGCCGACGCCGATACCCTGATTCCGGCGCTCATCACCGTCTTGCAAGACCAGGAAGCGGGTGTCCGATTGCTGGCGGCAAACAGCTTGGCCAAGCTCGGCTCCGCCGCCGTTCTGGCCGTTCCGCTCCTGACTCAAGCCCTCGACGATCCCGATGGCAAAGTGCGCGAAGCCGCCGCCACCGCGTTGGCGAAAATTCAGATGTGAAGGGACGGTGCAATGGTCAAATTCCGAGTCCGACGCGCCAGCAAAGATTTCTTGCCGCCGTGATATTTTCTTGAACTCCGGAGTCCGGGACGCGACAATCCTGAAAAGAATTTACCCTCGCCTGTTCTCCGAACCGTTCTCATCCACAAGGAACCCAACATGGAAAATCGCAGAGACTTCTTGAAGGAAAGCGGACTGGGCGTGGCGGCGTTGGCGCTGGCGGGCACGGCGACGGCCCAGCAGGCCAATGAACAGCTCGTGGTCGGCGTCATCGGCTGTGGCGGCATGGGCAACAACCACATCCGCATGTTGGTCAACAATAAGGGTGTGCGCGTGGCCTACGTATGCGATCCCGACGAGAACCGGCTGGCGGCGGCGGCCAAGATCGTCGAAGGGGCCGGCAAGCCCCCCAAGGCGGTCCAGGATTTACGCCAGGTACTCGATGACAAGTCGGTGGATGCGGTATGGATCGCCACTCCGGACCATTGGCACGGACCAGCCACTATCTTGGCGTGTGCGGCCGGCAAACATGTCTATGTGGAAAAACCCTGCTCGCACAACATTCGCGAGGGGCGGCTGATGGTCGAGGCCGCCCGCCGCCACAAGAAGGTCGTGCAGACTGGTACGCAGAGCCGCAGCACCAAGCATGTACTGGAAGCGATGCAACGCATCCGCGACGGAGCCATCGGCGACGTGCTGGTCGCCAAAGCCTGGAACAGCCAGAAACGCCGTAACATCGGTCACGCCAAGCCCAGTGAATCGCCGCCGAAGTTCGATTATGACTTATGGGTGGGACCGGCGCCGATGGTCCCCTTCCAAGCCAATCGCCATCATTACACCTGGCACTGGTGGTACGACTTCGGCACCGGCGACATGGGCAACGACGGCGTCCATCAACTCGACGTGGCCCGCTGGGGCCTGGGAGTAGACACGCACCCGTCTAACATTGCCGCTTTGGGGGGCAAGTATTTCTTCGACGACGATCAACAATTCCCTGATACGATGTATGTCGCTTTCGAGTATCCCGGAGACGGCAAGGTCGGCCAGCAACGGCAGCTTATCTTCGAGCAGCGCATCTGGTCCCCCTATGTGCAGGAAGGTTACGAGAACGGCAACGCCTTCTACGGCACCAAGGGGTATGTGCTGGTCGGCTCGAACGGCGGTTTTCAGCTGTTCGGCGAGGGGAACAAGCTGATCGAGCAAACGACCGGCCGGGCCGACGTGGCCGCCCATCATCGGAATTTCATCGACTGCATCAAAAGCGGCACCCGCCCTAGCGCCGACATCGAGGTTGGCCATTTGTCGGCTACTCTATGTCATCTTGGCAACATCGCCACCCGCACCAGCCACATGCTACAGTTTGACCCGCGATCCGAGCAGATTACCAACAACTCCGACGCCAACGCCCTCGTCCGCCGCACGTACCGCGCAGGACATTGGGCCACGCCGCAGGGAGTGTAAGGGGGGTATAATAGTAATTCTCGTTTAGCGAGCGAGCCATAGGCGAGCTAGAGTGGCATGCGGCGGAAACCGATGCCTCATAACCATCGTTACGAGATGATCCGGTATTGGAGTAACGCGGATCAGGCATTCATTGCCGAAGTGCCGAAGTGAGCCGGTTGCGCGGCGGATGGAGCGATCTATCAAGAAACGTTGGAGAACGTGTAAGTAGTGATTGATGAATAGATCGAAACCGCTCACGCATTAAAGCGGCCTATTCCCCAACCCAAGAGACGTTTACTCTTCGCGTAGGAACCCACCATGAGCACCGTCAGCTTGAGTCAATTCGCCCAAGGGCTTACTTCGGAAACCGCGTTCGATGTTCTCGCCGTGGCCAAACGGCTTAAGGCGCGGGGCAAGGATGTCGTCGAATTGCAAATCGGCGACAGTCCGTTTCCCAGCCCCGATCACGCTCGCGCCGCTGGCATCCGGGCCATCGAGAACCACGCCAGCCACTATTGCCCATCGCTGGGATTGCCGGAATTTCGAGAGACCATCGCCCACAATTACCGTCAAGAATATGGCATTGACGTGACGGCGGACCATATCGTCGTCGGTCCCGGGGCCAAGGTGTTCGAGCAATTTTTCTGCGAGGCGTTTCTCGACCCTGGCGACGCGGTGCTGGTGTTCACGCCGCAATTTCCCACCTATGGCCCCAACATCGAACGCCGCGGCGCTCGCATGGTTCTATCACCCTTGAAGCAAGCCAACCACTTCCGACCCGACTTGAACGCCGTCGAGGACTTTCTGAAACGAACGCCGAAAGCGAAGGGCGTTTTCCTCAACTCGCCGCACAACCCGACCGGCGGCGTGGCCACCAAGGAAGACCTGCGCGAGCTGGCCAATCTCGTGCGCGGCCGCAATGTCGCCGTCTTCAGCGACGAGCCATATTGTCACATGGCCTGGAGTGACAAGCATCATCCGCTGTTGGCCGAGCCGGGGATGTTCGATCATGTCGTGGCCGCCTACACCTTCAGCAAATCGTACAGCATGAGCGGTTGGCGGTTGGGTTACAGCGTCAGCAATCCGTCCTTGGCTGACACCATCGGCAAGATGATCAACACGTCGCTCTCCTGCGTCCCCCCCATCGCCCAGCTGGCCGGCAAGGCGGCCCTGGAACACGACGCCGCCGCCCGCGATGACGTGATGCAGCGCTTCCGCAAGAAGGTCGAGCTACTGGTCGAAGCCTTGCGGCAAGTGCCGGAGGTCCAAGTGCTGATGCCGGCGGGGACGTTCTACGTGTTCCCCGATGTGTCTGCGATTTGTCAGCGCCTGGAGATCACCTCGCACGGCTTGGCCATGTATCTATTGGAAGGAGCGGATGACCACTTCGGCGTCGCCTGCCTGGGCGGGGAATGTTTTGGCGCGGCGGGGCAAGGCTTCCTGCGTTTCAGTTGCGCCGAGCCGGACGACCGCTTGATCCAAGCCGTCCGCTTCCTCACCAACGCCGTGCAGCGCGGCGAGCGCGTGCGGCACTATCTGAACGCGAACCCGAAATATCGACTGACGCGGGGGGGACATGAGTGACAAAGGTTCGACCAGTGAGTCCGCTTGCCTCGATTGGAGACAACGTTTCTGGTAGGATTTCACTGGGACTTTTTCTTCAATCGATTAGGAGGGGATTTCTCTTGGAAGCACGCAATTTCGATAAAACCCTCCTTGCGTTTCGGCGCCGGGTTCCCTTTCGCCCATTCACCGTCGTGCTCGTCAATGGGGACCGATTCGAGGTGGACCACCAAGAAGCGTTGGTTGTTCGGGATGGAGTAGCGGTGTTCATTGGTCCTGGCGGCGTACCCGTGTTGTTCGATCACGAGGACGTTGCTCAGTTGGTCGGCGACCTGAAAAACGAGATCGTTGAGTAAGGCAACCCGTACTATTTCCTCCGGCAAAGAATCAACTCCGAACCGCAACCGTCCGAAAACGGAATATCCAACTCCCGAACAACCACGACTCCGACCATCTGAATTGCCGGAGTAACATTACTCCAACAGGAAAAGATGCTTACCGAGCAGGCAGGGCGAGCAAGTGT
>JBKBIP010000005.1:0-4628 GCA_046297495.1 Gemmataceae bacterium
CCCCCCGCTAAATGTTGATGATTACCTTGGCACGAAAGAAAATCACAGCAGCACGCGGCGCCAGGCGCCAGCAAGTGCGGCACTTGCTGGCGCCGCGTGCTTGCGTGCTTGCGCTTGGTAGCATCTTTCCTTGCCGGAGTAATAAACTATATGGATTCATTCGTCCCAGCAGGCGCATTATCCGCGAAATTCGATTTCGTGGCGCCGATCCGCGTTTGCCTGCTGGAAATGTCGAAATAACTCGGTTACAATCTTTCTCAAGCGCCCGCGATCTACTTCCCCTGCCCCTAATCCTCAGCGGAGGCATCATGCGCGATCTCACCTGCTCCACCATGCCCCATTCCCGACGGCCATCCGCGGCGGTGTTCCATTGGAGCCGTTGCTTGTTGGGAGCGCTGTTGGTCTTGGTTGTGTTCGTCTGGGCCACCTCGGAAAACGTCGGCGTTCAGGGGCAAGAAGCGGTTCCTCCCGGTGAGGAACAGGCCGCCGCCATCCTAAACGACATTCGCGCCAAGTTCGAGCAGAACAAGGACAATCCCGACCGGATTCGCCGGGAGTTGTTGGTTTTTCGCCGGCTGTACGGTGGCACGTCGCAAGCGGTCGGCGCGGCGCAGATGCTCCGCAAACTCTCCTCGCCGCTGGATAAGCTCGATCCCGGCAAAATCCCCGCGTTGGATCGTTTCGATTGGCAACCGCTGGAGCTGGCCGCGGTATTGGGGGAGCATCGCGGCCGACAAGGAAGCGAGGTCCACAGCGTCGCGTACAGTCCCGATGGCAAATGGATCGCTAGCGGCGGCACCAACCATCGCGGCGTGCGCATCTGGGACTCGAACACGCTGCGGCAAATCGCGCGGGTGCCGCATGGTTACGCCGCGTTGTCCCTGGCTTTCGACCGGGAGAGCAAGCGGCTGGCGGTCGGCGGTTCGCACGGCAATCTCCGCGTCTGGGACATGACCACCGACCCACCCACGGAGCTGCGTCGTCTCCATGCCAGCAGCACCGCCATTCATGACGTGGAATTCTCGCCAGACGGCCGCTATGTGGCGTGTGCCTGTCAAGATACGCAGGTGCTGTTGTGGGATTTGGGCGACCCGATGGCCAAGTTCCCCAAGACGCTTCAGGCGCATCAGGGACCGGCGCGCGGCGTCGCGTTCGCCCCCAATGGCAAGACGTTGTACTCCTGCGGCAATGATGGCGCCTTGCGTGTTTGGGACCTGACGGGGGTCGATCCGGTCGAGCGCGCGTATTCGGATACGGTGGAGAAGCGGTCTTTGGTTTCCTTGAGCATGGCCCCCGACGGCTTTCGGGCCGTGACCGGCCATAGCGACGGGACCCTGTCCTTGTGGAACTTGACGCAACCCAAGCCGCGCGAGGTGGCCACCATCAAGGCCCATACCGGCGCTGTCCACGCCGTCAACTTTTCGCGCAGCGGGCGGACGGTGGCTTCGGGGGGGCAGGATAGCAAGATCAAGCTCTGGGACGTCAGCCGCGGCCAGCCGGTGGAACGCTACACCCTTGAAGGGCATGAAGACCCTGTATCGTCGCTCGACATCGCTCCCAACGGCACGCGCATCGTCAGCGGCAGTGCGGATTGGACCGTCCGCTTGTGGAGTCTGGTGGTGCCCGTCGGCGGCAAGCCGTATGAGGTGTACCCCCCTAAGGGGCATCTGAGCCATGTCTATACCACGGCGACTGCGCTGGATGGCCTCACTCTGGCCAGCGGCAGCGAGGACCGCTCGGCCCGCATCTGGGAAGTGGGTGAAACCGCCATGCCGCGCCAGCGTCATGCCATGCGGGCCGATCCGCGCCGGGTGTATTCCATCGCTTATCACCCCGACAGCAAGACGATTGCCGCCGGGGGATCGTCGCATTTGAAGCTCTGGGATGGCGTGTCGGGCAAGGAGCTGCGTCCCTTCCAGGAAGCGACCGGCCACGTCGTCGGCCTGAGTTTCAACTACGACGGCAACAAGCTGGTCGGCATCAACGGCAAGGAGCTGGGCACTTGGGAGACGCTCACCGGCCGGGCGCTGCGGCGCATGGAGGGGCATGACACGCTGATCCGTAGCATGTCGCTGTCGCTGGATGGCAAATACGCACTGACGGGGGCAGGATATTATCTGTATAAGAACGGCAAGATCGTGTACGACGACAAAACCAAGGACCCCATCTACACCGATTGCACGGTGCGCTTGTGGGACCTGGAAAACGGCCAGCAACTCGACCGGGCCGAAGTCAACAAGCGACCGATTTCCAGCGTGGTCTTCTTGTTGGACGGCCGCGCCATTTCCTCGGCCTACGAGGAGGGCGCCCGCATGTGGAAACCCGAAAGCGGCAAGCTCAAGCCGCTGCCCGAATTGCCCTGGGACCGGGAGCGGACCTTCGGCATGGTGCCAGCCCCGGATGGCAAGACGCTGGCCATGCGTGGCCCCAACGGCGAAGTCCTCGTCTGGGACATCGCCACGGGCCGCGAGTTGTTCCAGTGGCGCTGGCCGGAAGTAGTCGGCGGCCTGTCCTTCAGCGCCGACAGCCGCTACCTGTTCGTCGGCCTCGGCACCGGCCCGATCTACGTGCTGCGACTGGCGGAGGCGGAGTATAAGTGAGACGAAAGACAAGTTATTCCGCCAGTGGAAAAGTACATGGAAATACTGGCGCAGCCCTCTACCGTGGCGGGATGTGCCAGTATTTGTTGTATCGCATAAGGGTTTCTTTGCTGCTAAAGTAATTGGATAGTCAATTCTGAACAAACGTCACTTACCAGAATTGAAATCTATTTCATGTCCCAGTCGATGTGTTTGTTGGTCAATCGCTCTGTGGTGGCAATTCGACAGCCTTGAAAACAACATGTGTTCACCAAGAAGACAAAATCGTATAATCTTTGATGGCTCAGCGTCAGGAAAGACGTGAACACCGTTTGCACGATGTTGCAATTGAGACATCTCTTAAGGAACAACGGAATTAACCAACACTGCCTTGGAGGTGGAGCAATGGACAGGTGGTGATAATCGCGCAAAACTCTAGCGGCGCGTCCGAACAACCAAATTGGACATTGGGCAGCAATCATTCCGCCCCACAGGGGCAAGACAAAATGCGGCAACAGGGATGGACGCCAAGTCAAATCACCCAGGCCATTCAACATGGGCAGCGGTTTCTGGCGGTGAACCTTGTGAATCCCGCCCATTCGGCGACGCGATACATTCATCCCACCACGGGTCGCTCCGTGGTGGTCGATGATGTCACCGAGGAGGTGGATCCATGTCGGTGGAGATGGGTTCGTTTACTAACATGGTGGAAATCTTCATTCCCTTGCTGAATGAAGGCACTGACGTTCTTCGTCCAACTCAGGGGCTTGTGATGGGGCCGGATGAAATACAAGTATTGGCGACTCCCGACTATGACCCAACTATCGAAGAGTGGGAGTTTCCGCCGGGCAGTAAAGTCCGATGTGTTTCTGAAAGTCGAGAGGGGCGAAAGTTGTTGGTCGCCCGACAACGAATCCCTTGAAACGAACCGACCGCAAGCGCTATGGTTTTGCGCGACGGCGCCGCTAATCAGCCACGCAAGAGAATCGTTCGCACCTAAAATGATTTCATGACCACCGAACCCCCCACTGGCTTCACCTATCGTTCCGCCGGCGTGGACCTGGATGTCTATGAAAAGACACTGGCCGGCATTGGACCGCTGCTCAAGCGGACGCACACGCCCCGCGTTCTCGATGGCTTCGGCGGGTTCGCCAGTCTGTTCAGTCTCGATTACAACAGCCGGTTGTTCGCCCGCAATTATCGCCATCCGGTGCTGGTGTCGTGCGCCGACGGCGTGGGGAGCAAGCTCAAGATTGCCGCCCTGATGAACAAGCACGACACGGTCGGCATCGACTTGGTGGCCATGTCGGTCAATGATTGTCTGTGTACCGGCGGCGAGCCGTTGTTCTTCCTTGATTACCTCGCCATGCCCCAGGATGACCCGGCCTTGACCAAAGCACTCGTCAAGGGGATCAGTGACGGTTGCCTGGAAGCGGATTGCTGCCTGGTGGGCGGCGAGACGGCCATCTTGCCCGATTTCTACCAGCCTGGTGACTACGACATGGCCGGCTTTTGCGTCGGCGTCGTCGAGCGCGACCACATCATCAACGGCAAAGGCATCCAGCCCGGCGACGCCGTGCTTGGCTTGGCCAGCAGCGGTTTGCACTCGAATGGTTACAGCTTGGCGCGCCAGGTGGTCCTCGAACATGCCGGGCTGAAGGTCACGGAGTTCGTGCCGGAATTGGGCAAGACGGTGGGAGAAGAACTACTGGAACCGACGCGCATCTACGTTCGCCCCATCAAAAACATCTTGCGTCACTATCCAGTCAAAAAACGGGTGGTGCGCGGCTTGGCTCATATCACCGGCGGCGGTCTGGTCGATAACGTGCCGCGCGTGCTCCCCCCCAATCGCCGCGTCTTCCTGCGGCGCGGCAGCTGGCCAGTACCCGCCGTCTTTCCCTGGTTGCAACGTTTGGGGAGTGTCGCTCAAGAGGAAATGGATCAGGTATTCAACGGCGGCATCGGCTTCGTGATGATCGTCAGCCCCTATTTCGCCGACAGCATCATGCGCCAGCTGCGCGAGGATCGCGTGCCGGCGTACCTCATCGG
>JBKBIP010000005.1:4727-90541 GCA_046297495.1 Gemmataceae bacterium
CGAGGTGCGCGAAGGGGAAGCCGGTGTCGAGTGGATGGAATCGAACGCCGTTTAGCGTGTGAGCCGAAGGCGAGCACAATTGCACGCCTGCGGCACGCTCGCTAAACTAGGCAGCATTCACCATCCGTGCGCGATGGGGCTATTCCATTTTCGCAGGAGCAACCACCGTCATGGCGACCAGCGCGGACAACGATTCCCAAAAACTCGGCGCGACCACGGCCGCGGACGCCGAGTTCCAGCCCTATATTCCTCCCCAAGATGAGACGTTGCACGAGTTTACCTGGCCGGCGGTGCTAGTCGGAGCGGTGCTGGGGATCATCTTTGGGGCCTCGTCGCTGTACCTGGTGCTCAAGGTGGGCATGACCGTGTCGGCATCGGTCCCCATCGCGGTGCTGTCGATCACCCTCTTTCGGGCTTTCTCGAACAGCTTCGGCTTTCGTCGGGCCACCATCCTGGAAAACAACATCGTGCAGACGACCGGCTCGGCGGGGGAGTCGATTGCCTTCGGCGTCGGCGTCACCATGCCGGCTCTACTGCTGCTCGGCTTCGAGATGGATCCGATCCGTGTCATGACTGTGGCAGTTCTGGGCGGGGTTCTCGGTATTTTGATGATGATTCCGCTGCGGCGGGCGTTCATCGTCAAGCAGCACGGCAAACTCCCCTACCCCGAAGGGACGGCCTGCGCCGAGGTGCTTATCGCTGGCGAGCGCGGCGGAGCCACGGCGCGCATGGTGTTCCTCGGTTTTGGTATTGCTTTGGCGCATAAGTTTCTCGCCAAGGCCCATCGGCTGTGGTCGGAGGAGCCGGCGCAGCCGCTGTTTGTCGAAGGGCCGGGGGGCGTCAAGCAGGGTTTGAAAGGGGCGGAGATCAGCGGCGAGCTGGCCCCGGAGCTGCTGGGGGTCGGCTTCCTGATCGGCCCGCGCATCGCGTGCTTAATGATGGGCGGGGCCGTGCTCTCCTATCTGGTGATTGGTCCGGTGATTGCCACCTTCGGTGAATCGGCGGCGCGTCCGGTGGCCCCCAGCGAGAAACTCATCGGCCAGATGAGTCCCGACGATCTGAAGGCGGATTACTTGCGTTACATCGGCGCGGGGGCGGTGGCCGCCGGAGGCATCATCAGCATGGCGCGGGCCTTGCCGCTCATTGTCAGCTCCATCGTCGCCGGCCTGCGCGACCTGCGAGCCAGCCGCGCGGCCGGCGCTCCGGTGCGCGCCCGCACCGAGCGCGACATGTCCATGCGCGTGGTGATCCTCGGTAGTCTCGGCTTGGTGCTCGCCTTGGCCGCCACGCCCGCCTTGGGCTTGGGGCTGAGCATTCAAGGGATTCTCGGCGCGCTGATGATCCTGCTCTTTGGTTTCCTGTTCGTGACCGTGTCGTCACGGTTGACGGGGGAAGTCGGCTCGTCGTCGAATCCCATTTCCGGCATGACCATCGCCACGCTGTTATTGACCTGTCTGATTTTCGTGCTGGCGGGTCGGCACGGCGTTCCGGCCATGCTGACGGCCCTGACCGTGGCGGCGGTGGTGTGCATCGCCTCGTCGAATGGCGGCACCACGTCGCAGGACCTCAAGACCGGCTTCTTGGTTGGCGGCACGCCGCGCAAGCAGCAATGGGGCATCCTGGTGGGGGCGCTGACCTCCGCCGTGGTCATCGGCGGCACCCTGCTGGCCCTCAACGCCGCCGGCACCCATTATACGAAGAACCATCTCCCCGACCGCCCCCTGGAGATGCCCGCCGACGCCCCGCACGAACGGCCCGGCAAGCCTTACGCCGACGAGGATCAGCAGGAATATCACGTCGTCCACGTCCGCCGCGGCCAATATCCCGAAGTTAAGGGACTACCAGCGGTGCGCCCTGGTCGTTATCTGGTCGATGACCAGGGTATGCCGAAGTATCTCACGGTAACGCCCATCTCGGCGCTGGCGCAAGGTCTCAAAACGATGGACAACGGTTCCGACGCCCCCACCCCGTTCACCGCGCCGCAGCCGCACTTGTTCGCCAACATCATCGAAGGGATTCTCGGCGGCACGTTGGAATGGGGCTTGGTGGTGCTCGGCGCGCTCATTGCCGTGACCATGGAGCTGGCCGGTGTCTCATCGTTGCCATTCGCTGTGGGGATGTACATCCCCTTCGGCGCCACCACCCCGATCTTCATCGGCGGGCTAATTCGCTGGCTGGCCGACGTGCGCCGGGGCGGCGCCGCGTCGGAGAGCGAGACCGAAACCAGCCCCGGCGTGCTGTTGGCCAGCGGCTACATCGCGGGGGGGACGTTGTGCGGCTTGATCATCGCGTTCTTCGTCTTTCTCGGAGATGATTTCAACCAGGCCTTGAATTTCAGCCGCTGGCTCCCGGATGTTTATTCCGGTCCAGGATCGGTCTATCCCCATTGGGTCGCGGTGCTTGCCTTCGTCGTGTTGGCCGCCATCTTGCTGTGGGTCGGCGCGTCCCAGGGGCCCAGTGGCGGGCATGACAGGCGGGAAACGCCCTAGCTATACGGCATCCGACTTTTGGTCATTCTAAGGATGCATCGTTTCGCGCACGTGGTCGATTACCGGCGCGAGACGCCGAAGCCAGGAATCGCCACACGACAAAACGGCGGCGACCATCGACTCTTCACAAGGAGAACGCACATGAGGAAAAATTGGGTCTTGGGGCTGACACTGGCCGCGCTGCTGCTGACGGCGGCGCGGGGGAAGGCGGACGAGGGGATGTGGCTGTTCAATAATCCCCCCTTGCCCTATCTGGAAAAGAAATATGGCTTCAAGCCGTCGCCGAAGTGGCTGGAACATGTCCAGAAATCATCGGTGCGCTTCAACAACGGCGGCTCCGGCTCGTTCGTGTCCGCCGATGGTTTGGTGATGACCAATCATCACGTCGGCTCCGATTGTCTGCACAAGCTCAGTGATGAAAAGCATGACTACTATCGGGATGGCTTCCACGCCAAGACCTACAGCGAGGAGAAACAGTGTCATGATCTGGAGCTGAACGTGCTCATCAGCATGGAGGATGTCACGGCGCGCGTCAATGCCGCCGTCAAACCGAACCTGACGCCGGAACAAGCCGCTGCCGCCCGCCGGGCCGTCATCGCCGACATCGAGAAGGAATCCACCGACCAAACCGGCTTGCGCAGCGACGTGGTCACCTTGTATCAGGGGGGACAGTATCACCTGTACCGCTACCAGAAATACACCGATGTCCGCCTGGTGTTCGCGCCGGAGCAGGCCATCGCCTTCTTCGGCGGCGATCCGGACAACTTCGAGTATCCCCGCTATTGCCTGGATGTGGCGTTTTTCCGCGTCTATGAGAACGGCAAACCGGCCCAGGTCGAACAATATCTGAAGTGGAGCAAGAAGGGGGCCGAGGATGGCGAGCTGGTGTTCGTCTCAGGTCATCCGGGACGCACCAGCCGGCTCGATACGGTGGCCCGCTTGGCCTATCTGCGCGATCATGGTTTTCCCTACTTACTGCAACGATTGTATCGCTGGGAAGTGGTGTTGAACGCCTGGAGCAATCGCAGCGAGGAAAACGCCCGCAAGGCCAAGGACTTTCTCTTCAGCGTGCAAAATAGCCGGAAGGCGCGCCTCGGCGGGCAGGCGGGCTTGATGGACCCTGAGCTGATGGCCCGCAAGATCGCCCACGAACAAAAGCTGCGTCAAGCCGTGGCCAGCAATCCCGAATTGAAGGACGCCCTCTCTGCCTGGGACCGCATCGCCCAAGCCGAGCATGTCTATCGAGACCATATCCGCGATCTGACGGTCCTGGAACGGGGCGCTGGCTTCAATAGCACCCTGTTCGGCATCGCTCGCCATCTGGTCCGGGCGGCGGATGAACGAGCCAAGCCCAACGCCGAACGGCTGCCGGAATACCGCGATACTAGCTTGCCATCCTTGGAGCAGCAACTTTTCTCCGAGGAACCGTTGTACGATGATTTCGAGATCGTCAAACTGGCCGACTCGCTCACCTGGTTGGCCGAGCAGCTGGGTTATGAGGCGGAGCTGGTGCGAAAGGTGCTGGCCGGCAAGTCGCCGCGCGCTCGCGCCGCCGAGCTGATCCAGGGAACCAAGCTGAAGGACGTGGCCGAGCGCAAACGCTTGTACGAGGGAGGGCGGAAAGCCCTTGCTGCTTCCACGGATCCGATGATCTTGCTGGCCCAGCTGGTCGATCCCGCTTCCCGCGCCGTCCGCAAGAAGGTCGAAACCGAAGTCGATGAAGTGGAACGACAAGCCTATGCCCAGATCGCCAAGGCCAAGTACGCCGTCGAGGGGGCGAGCACCTACCCCGACGCCACCTTCACGCTGCGCTTGGCCTTCGGCATCGTCAAGGGGTACGAAGAGGACGGCAAGCACGTTCCGTTTGAAACGACGTTCGCCGGCTTGTACGAACGAGCCAAGGAGCATCACGACCGGCCGCCGTTCGAGCTACCGAAGCTATGGCTGGAACGCAAGGGCCAGCTCGACCTCCAGACGCCGTTCAACTTCGTCTGCACGGCGGACATCATCGGCGGCAACTCCGGTAGCCCCGTCATCAACAAGGATGCCGAGGTCGTCGGTTTGATCTTCGATGGCAACATCCATTCCCTGGTGCTCGATTTCATGTACACCGACACGCAAGCCCGCGCCGTGTCGGTCCACTCGCGCGGCATCATCGAAGCGCTGAGCAAGGTGTACCAGGCGGATGAATTGGTGAGGGAGATTCAAACCGGGCGGCGCCAGTGACACCAGGGCATATTCCATCGCTGAGGATGGCAGGCCAAAGCGTTCCGCGCGGCGAGGCCAGGGGCGTCAGCCCCTGGTCTTGGGGAACGGACGCCATGCTCTGGACCCCGTCTGGAAATAGCCGACGCCCCGCGGTCTAGGAATGAACTTGACATCCAGCGTGTGGCTTGCGATAAAATCGCCTCGTCCTTCGTGCCCCAGATGTTTGGGAGTGTAGCTCATGCCGCGCCTACCTCACCCAATAGCCCTCCTGTGTGTCGCGGCGTTCTTCACGTTTCCCCCCGAAGCCTTCGGCCAGGGCTTTTCCTGAACCGATTCCCCGTCGTGACGGCGTGCCCGTCGCGGTTTTCCCCATTCTCGATGTGACGTCGCTTTATCGCATGGAGCGCGTCCATACGCTTGCCATTTTCCACAAGTGCCGCCGCGCGGCCGGTGTAGGAGGCCGGCGCCTCCCACGGGCTGCAAACCCGCTTGAGGGTGCGGTAGAGACGCATCCTGCTCGGTTCGACTCCGAGGCCGGCCTTTCCGTGAACATTTCCGGAGGAAATAAGCATGTCCACGCCAGCCAAAGCATTTCTGAGTCTCTCCCTAGCGTGTGCCGCCGTTACCTCAGCGGCCTCCGCTCAGGAAGTACCCTGGCACTTCGACTACGGCACCGCTCGCCACGAGGCCAAACAGACGCGCCGCCCCCTGATCCTCGATTTTGGCACGCGGAATTGTTTCTGGTGCCAAAAAATGGATGAGACCACGTTCCGCGATTCGCGCATCGTGCGCCTGCTCCGCGAATGCTTCATCGTCGTGAAAATCGACGCGGAGAAGGAAGCGGCGCTGACCGAAGCGTTGGGCATCCGCAGTTATCCCACCCTGGTCTTCGCGACCTGCGAGGGCAAAATTCTCGGCAGGCATGAAGGATACGTCGAAGCGACCCGCTTTCACCAGCAATTGCAACGCGCGCTGCGTGAAAGCGAAGCGGATGCGCCGGCGCCAGCCGCAGTGATGGACATGCCGATAACATCAGCCGAGGGCGCGGCGCCGCATCCCATCCCGCTCCCGGATCGCGGCCGCGCGGCCCAACAACTCCTGAGCCAGGCACAAGAAGCGTACCGCACGGGTCGGTATCTCCGTTGCCTGGAACACTGCAAGTATCTGGAAGCCGCCTACCCGGACTTGCCGGAAGCCGCGGACGCGCATCGACTCGCGGCGGTGATCATGGCGGACCCCGACAAAGCCCAGCGCCTTCGCGCCGCCTTGGCCGACCTGTTGGGGGAGATTTATCTGACGAACGCCGAAACCGCCTTGCGCCAGGGGCAAACGCGCCAAGCCATCGAATACCTTGAACAGGTTGAGCGGCTCTGTCCCGCTTCCCCGCATTCCCAGACGGCCCAAGGCCACTTATCTCGCTTGCGTGCCCATGAACCCGTCATCCGCGCCCAGTCCCCCTAATCGGAAGTAAAGAGGAAAGGCGAGCGGGAGCCGTTCGGCCGCTGGTGGCTCACGACACCTGGCGCCTCACGACTCCCCGCTCGCCAGTTCGCGGATAGTTGTTTAGCTCGTTCCTTTCTCCCCACCTGTCATTGACCATCGTTCACGAATTGGGCAGGATAGCGTATTGTCTTTTTGACGGCGTCCCCTCCAGCGCGACCATCCTTTGCCCATGTGGGTCTATGCCATGTCAGCCCCGCGGAAAATCTTGGACCTCGTGGAACTCTTCCAGCGTGACGCCGCTGCCTACCGCTCGTCGCAGTACAACGAGACGCAGACGCGGCGCGAACGATTCGCACACCAAGCTGAAGCGCCCGCGAGGGTGTCCCTCGCTAATGCTTCGGGTTGGTGTGAATCATCCCTGCCGGAATAGTATCTCCGCACGACACGGCGGCGAGAATGGCATACAATAACCATCCGGCCCCCATCATTCGAGACAAAGGGAAGGGAAAAACCATGACACAAACTATTGAAGCCATCTATGAGCAAGGCGTCTTCAAGCCGTTGCAACCCGTGCAGTTGCCGGAACACTTGAAGGTCATGCTCACGGTCGCGCCGGCGGCGGGGGCGGACGACGCCGACGCGGATTTGCTCCAGCTTCTGGATGAGCCGTTCGATCTGGGCGTGAAGGGGCCGCTGACGCGCGGGGCAATCTACGATGAGATTGGTTGATTCCAATGTGCTGGTGTACGCGCACGACTCCGCCGCACCCCAACGGGCCGCCGCCCGGCAACTGCTGCGCGACGGATTGACGGGTAAGCAGGACCTCTGCCTCACGCCGCAAAATCTCATGGAATTTTACAACGTCATCACCAATCCACGCCGGGTGAATCAACCACTGGCAACGCCGGCGGCATCACGAAGTCTTCGGCTTTACTTGCGCTCGCGCCGCATCGTGAAACTTTATCCGACCGCATCGGCGCTGGACCGTTTAGTCCAACTGATCCTCGCCACCAGCGTCACAGGCGCCGACATCTTTGATGCGTTCCTGGCGGCAACTGCTCTGGAAAATGGCGTATCGGAAGTTTACACCGAGAATGTGAACGATCTTACACGTTTTGGCATGACCGCGATAAACCCGTTTACTCCATGATGATTCGCTGCTCGCCCGCCTCATCTCCCTCGTCGATCACCTGCGGACCCTTCACAAGCAGCTGGCAACCGCGCAAACCAGCGCCGAGCGAACGCGCCTGCAGCGCCGGATCACCGCCACCGATCAGCGGATGGATCAGCTGGTGTATGAGCTGTACGGGCTGACGGGGGCGGAGATACGGATGGTGGAGGGGACGCATGAGGGATGACGCTGGAACGGGGGAGAACCGTTGGTGAACCAACGTCAATCATCGGGGGTTCAAACCGGCGTGTTTCCTTCCGGTTGTGCTATTCCCATCGATGGATTATGGTACAATAGCACCGATGACTTGTTCGCAAGTCAGCGCCGCACGCTGCCTGCCGGGGGTTTTCCGAACCTCCAAACCAACCACGCATCCGCCCCACCTGGGGCGAATCAAAGGGGGGGACCTGCCATGCGGACGAATCCTCAATCCAATGCAGGGAGTTGCCGGGAATTTCATCTTCTTCCAACGTGCAGCCGCCGAGAGTTCCTGCGCGTGGGCGGCTTAAGTGCTTTGGGCTTGTCGCTGCCGGCGCTGCTGGCCGCCGAGGCCCAAGCGTCCAACGCCGTCGGCGCCCGCGCTGCGGCCCGTGCCCAGTCGTGCATTCTCCTGTTCCTGTCCGGCGGCCCCAGTCAATTCGAGACTTTTGATCCCAAGCCGGAAGCGAAGATCGAGGTACGCAACATCTTCGGCACGATCTCGACCAAGGTGCCGGGGATGCACATTTGCGAACACCTGGCCGATCTGGCGCCGTTGGCGGACCGCTTTGCCCTGATTCGTTCCGCCTGGCATCGCCAAGGCGGCCATTTCGGCGGTCAGCGGTTCGCGCTGTCGGGGCACGTCGCGCCGGGCAATCCCGATGCGCCGGCCCGCGCCGATGACCAGCCGGGCATCATCGGGCTGGCCGCCAAGTATATGGCAACCCCAAACTCCTTGCCGCCAGCCTTCATGGCGCCGTGGCTTGCCACCGATCAAGGCAGCGGCGCCAGCGGCGGCATGGGGGGCGGCGTGCTGGGCAAGCAATTCGATCCTCTGCTCGTCGAGGTCGATCCGAAAAGTTTGACGACGCCGGAGCCAATGCCGCTGTTCCGCGTGCCGGAAATCGCCTTGCAGCCCAACATCACTCCCGAACGGTTTGAGCGCCGCCAACAGCTGCTTCAGGTGATCGAAAGCCAACGCCGGGCCATGGCGGACCTCGCCAACGCCCGCCAGATGAATAACTTTTACCACCGCGCCTACGAGCTGCTCAGCTCCCCTAAGATCAAGGAAGGTTTCGAGCTGGAACAGGAACCGCACGGCCGCCGCGTTCGGTATGGCGCTAACGCCTTCGGCCAATCGTGTCTGTTGGCCCGCCGCTTGATCGAACGGGGCGCGCGTTTCGTGCAGGTCAATTTCGCGCGCACCGTGACCCAGAACGGCTATGGCTGGGACACGCACGACAAGGGACGGGAGACTTTGAAAGAGCACCTCCTCCCCAAGCTGAACGCCGGCCTATCGTCATTGCTGGTCGATCTGTCCGAGCGCGGCCTGCTCGATGACACGCTGGTAGTAGCGATGGGGGAATTTGGCCGGACGCCGCGCGTCAAGCCCGACGGCGGCCGGGATCATTGGCCGCAGTGTTACTCGTTGCTGTTGGCGGGCGGCGGCATTCGTGGCGGCGGCATTCATGGCCGATCCGATAAGGACGGCGCCTACCCCGCCGACAACCCCGTCGAAGCCCGCGACATCCTGATGACCATGCTGACGTTGCTCGGTATTCCCACCGCCGTCACCGATTCCCTGGGTCGCGTCGTGCCGCTGTTCCCGGAATCCCGACCCATCGAACGGTTGTACGCGTGAGAGGGGAGCGGGTCGTTGTCAATTGTCAGCATATGACCGTTTGGCGGGCGAGCCAGCGGCGAGCCGAACCTACCGTGAGCAAAGAGAAACCCTACTGTGAATTCTGTGGCACGCCCATCGATCTGGGGCGCGAGTTCGCCTACCAGTTGGAAGTGCAGCATTTCGCCGAGAAGCCGGCGGCGCTGATGATGGCAAGGGCAACCTCTCCCCGTGGGGGGTTCCCGCGCCGCACCTGCAAGGAGTGTCAGGCCAGTATCGAGGCCAATTGGCGAGAGATTGAGGAAGAGCAACAAAGCGCGGCACGCGGTTTTCGGTTCTTGGGGCGGCTGTTCTTGATCGGCTGCTTGCCGGTGGCCCTTTTCTTCAGTCTATCGGCAGCGGCGGCGGTGATACGGGCATGGACGCGCTGAAGATCAAAAATCCCAATTCGTTTTTTCGATCCACCACCTGGGCTATGCTGTTTTCCGGGTACAATCGAAGAGTGAATAGGACGCGCGATTCCGACGAGATTCGACCAGATGCAAGCCGCTTGCTCACACCCACCACCCGAATCCGTTTGGCACTGCGAGTGGCTCATCGGCGGCTCGCCCGCTAAACGTCCGATCTCTTACTTGCCGATCAATTTTTCAAATTCCTCCTCGTTCAACACACGTACCCCCAGCTGGCGGGCTTTGTCGAGCTTGCTACCAGCTTTGTCGCCGGCAACGACATAGTCGGTGTTCTTGGAAACGCTGCTGGTCGCTTTGCCGCCCAGGTCCTTGATCAGCTGTTCGATCTCCTCCCGGCTATATCGGCTCAGCGTGCCGGTGACGACGAAGGTTTTGCCGTTCAGATCGGCGTCGTCGAGACCGGCGGGTTTGGCGCGGGCCGCCTCGGTCAGCTTGACGCCGAGTTGTTTCAACTCGGCGATGGTCTGCTGGCCTTGGGGGCCGTGGAAGTAGTCATAGATGCTTTGGGCCAGCACTGCGCCGATCCCTTCGATCTGGGTGAGCCGGTCCACGGAAGCGTTCATCAAGTGATCGATGTCGTGAAATTCCTGAGCCAAGATGTCGGCCACGTTCGCGCCGACGTGCGGGATGGCCAAGCCGGTCAGGACGCGGGCCAGGCCCCGTTCCTTGCTGGCGGCGATGCCGTCGAGCAGGTTCTGGGCCGACTTCTTGCCCATCCGCTCCAATTCCAGCAGCTGATCCAAGGTCAAGCGATAGACATCGGGCAAGTGGCGCACCAAACCGGCATCGACCAGCTGCTCGACGATTTCGGTCCCCATCCCTTCGATGTCCATGGCGTTGCGCTTGGCGAAGGCGCGCAGCATCTGCTTCAACCGACCGACACAGTCGCGGCCCGTGCAGCGGTGGAACGCTCCTTTCGGATCGCGCTGGACGGGGGAGCCGCACACGGGGCAGGTCGTCGGAAAATGAAAGACCGTCTCCGCGCCGGTGCGCGCGGCTGGCTCGGAACGGACGATGTAGGGGATAATCTCACCGGCCTTTTCGACCACCACCATGTCGCCGACGCGAATGTCCTTATCCCTGATGTAGTCGGCATTGTGCAGGCTGGCCCGGCGGACGGTGGTGCCCGCCAGACGCACCGGCTCCAGGTTGGCCACCGGCGTCAGCGTGCCGGTCTTGCCGACCTGGACTGTGATGCTGTGCAATTTTGTGAGGGCTTGCTCGGCGGCGAACTTGTAGGCCACCGCCCAGCGCGGCGCCTTGCTGGTCGAACCGAGGCGGCGGCGCTGGGCTAGGTCGTTGACTTTGATCACCATGCCATCGGTTTCATACGGCAGGTCGTTGCGGCGGTCGGCCCAACTATTGCAGTAGTCGATGACGTTCTCAATCGTGTCGAAGGATGCAATGTGGGGATTGACGGGCAGGCCATAGTTCTTGAGCAGGTCCAGAGCATCCAAATGAGTTTTGATGGCGATCCCTTCGGACACCCCTAGCGAATAAACGAATAGCCGCAGCGGGCGCTGGGCGGCCTGGCGGGGGTCGAGCAGCTTCAGGGTGCCGGCCACGGTGTTGCGCGGATTGGCCAAGGCTTCCAGCCCCTTGTCCTGCCGTTCACGGTTGATCTTCACCAAGTCGGCGCGGGTCATGTACACCTCGCCGCGCACTTCGAGCAACGCTGGCGGTTGGTCGGTGCGCAACCGGAGCGGCAGCCCTTGAATCGTTTTCAGATTGTGCGTGACATCATCCCCTTGCTCGCCGTCGCCGCGCGTGACTCCCAAAGTGAATCGGCCCTGTTCGTAGGTCAAGGAAATCGCCACGCCGTCGATCTTCAGCTCGACGACGTAAGTGACCGCCTCTCCTCCCAACAGCTTGCGTACTCGGCGGTCGAACTCGCGCAGCTCGTCGGAGCTGTAGGTATTGTCGATGGACAGCATCGGCTCACGGTGTTTCACGGTCCGAAAGCCGGCAATCGGCTGGCCGCCGACGCGCTGTGTAGGGCTGTCGGGGGTGATGAGTTCCGGATGGGCCGCCTCCAACTCCTTGAGTTCCGCCAACAGCTGGTCATATTCCCGGTCGGAAATCTCCGGCTTGGCTTCCACGTAATACTTGTGGTTGTGATATTCGATCTGTTGGCGCAGCTCCTCGATGCGATGCGTGAACAAGGACATGGCGGCTCCCACGGGATTGGGGGTTTGCTGTTTGGTGGTGAATGAGGAAGATTTTGACCGTGGCGCTGGGATTTTGCAAGGTAAGCCGTCCAGGCGGCGCGGCGGATGATGTCCCCAACCGGCGTGCGCGTCGGTGGACAAAGGAGGCACGATGAGATTGAGTGTCCCTAAATAGTCGGTGTCGAGGGCCGGTCGGCGAGGAATGCCGCGCGATCGATGCCATACACCAGCACTTCATACCCCATCACTTCGGTCTGGCCTTCCAACTTCTCCCCCAAGCGCTCGGCGACGCGGATGGAATTGAGGTTAGCGACGCGGATCAAGCTGATGGCATGGGACCAACCCAAGGTGGTGAAAGCGTGCCGCAGAGAGGCCCGCGCCGCCTCGGTGGCGTAGCCTTGTCCCCAATAGTCGCGCCGCAGGGTCCAGCCGACCTCCGGGCTGGGCCAGGTTTCCGGGTAATAGCAACCGACCCGTCCGACGAAGCGGCCCGTGGCGTTTTCCACCACGGCCCACATGCCAAAGCCACGCAGCTGCCAATGGCCGACCATCATGGCCAGGTGCCGCCAGGCTTCCAACCGCGACATGGGTTTGCCATCCCCCAGGTAGCGCATGATTTCCGGGTCGGCGCACATGCGGGCGTAGTCGTCGATGTCCGTTTGTCGTAACATGCGCCATGTCAAGCGTTCGGTATGCAGTGTCACCATCGTTCACCTTGGGATTATCATGCTAACCTTGAAATATCGCGGCACGACCACCGTTCCCGTCGAGGCGGAATGTATCACTCCCGATCAACTGGCTGGTAAATCGCTGGCGGAGATCGCGGCCTTGCCGGTGCAGCATGGCAATGCTTCCGTGCCGTTGGGGGAGTTCTTCACGGTCGCGGGGGATGCCAGCGACCATGACCTTGTTATCGAAGGGGATTGCGGCCGGGTCAAGTGGATTGGCGCCGGCATGAAGCAGGGGCGCGTCACCATTCACGGCCCCGTCGGCATGCATCTGGGTTCGGAGATGCGCGGCGGCGAGATTATCGTTCACGGCCCCGCCGGCGATTGGGTCGGCGGCGAGATGCGCGGCGGGCGGATTCATGTGCATGGCGACGCCGGGCATCTCGTTGGGGCAGCCTATCGCGGCAGCCGGCACGGCATGCGCGGCGGCGTCCTCCTGATCGACGGCCACGCCGGCAACGAGGTCGGCGGCACCATGCGCCGCGGCCTCATCGTCATTGGCGGCAACAGCGGCGATTTCACCGGCGTGTCCCTCATCGCTGGCAGCATCTTTGTCTTTGGTCGCCCCGGTATCCGTCCCGGCGCCGGCATGAAACGGGGCACCCTCGCTTTCTTCGGCCCCCTGCCGCCGCTCTTGCCCAGCTTTCGTTATGCTTGCACCTATCAACCCGTCTTCATGCGGCTGTATCTCCGCCAGCTGCGGGCGTGGGGTTTTCCACTGCCCGACACCATCGACGCTGGCGGCTACCGCCGCTACAGCGGCGATTTGGTGGCGCTGGGCAAAGGGGAAGTGTTGCATTGGCAGGAGCGGAAATAGAAGGGAGAGCAAACGAATGGCTCACAGATTTTCCGCCCGGATGAACCCAGAAACAATGGGATAGTGACAACCGGGCATCTAAAATCCGTGAGCCATTCCTCGGCGCCGCGGCGTTAACTGACTTCGCCAACCTTGAAGCGGACAAACTGGGCCACTTTCAAACCGACGCCTTGCAACAGGGCGGCGACGGTCTTGGAATCGTCCTTGACGAACGGTTGTTCCTCCAGGACGTTCTCAGCGAACCAGGTCTTCATCTTGCCTTCGGCGATTTTCTCGACGATGTTGGCGGGTTTGCCGGTGGCGGCGGCTTGGGCCTTGGCGATCTCGGTTTCCTTGCTGACGATATCGGCGGGGACATCGGCGCGCCGGGCGGCCACCGGGTTCTTGGCCGTGATGTGCATGCACACATCGCGTAAAAGTTGCGGCTCGGCTTGGTCCCCTTCCACGCGCAGCAACACGCCGATACTGCCATCATGATGACAATAACTGCCCAGCAAGCCTTGCAAGCGGGCCAGCCGCGCGACCTTCATGTTCTCGCGGATCAAACCGATGACATCCTCGATACGTTCGGCCACGGTGCGTTGCGGATCAGCGACCAGCGGCTGGGCCAGCAATTCCTCGACGGTCGCGGCCCCTTTGAGAGCGACTTGCTTGGCGATGTCGTTGGCCAGCTCGATGAACTGATCGCTTTTGGCCACCGGCGCGCTTTCGCAGCGCACCTCCACCAAGGCCCCCACTTGTTGATCCAGGTCGATATAGGCGGCGATGCGTCCCTCGGCGGTTTCGCGCGCCCCTTTCTTGTCGGCCACGTCCTTGCCGCGCTTGCGGAGAATTTCGACCGCCTTTTCCATGTCGCCGTTGGCCTCGACGAGAGCAGCCTTGCAGTCCATCATGGGCTGGTTGGTGCGGTCGCGCAAGGTTTTGACATCCACAGCGGAAATGGTGCTCATGCTTGGTCCTTTTCAGTGCGATCCGAAGTCACGGAAACGGTGTGTTCCTCATTCAATGACAGTTGAGGCGGGTCGCGGGTTCGCCGCGGGCGGATTGGTGCCATTGCCCCCCGCCGCCACTGGTTGCGGTTGCGGTCGCGGCCGGATCGCGGTCTGCTGATCCGCTGGCAGCGCCGCCCGCCCTTCCAACACCGCGTCGGCCAGTTTGGACATAATCAATTCAATGGAGCGAATACTATCATCGTTTCCAGGAATGGGCAAATCCACGGTGTCGGGATCGCTGTCGGTGTCGATCAAGGCCACGGTGGCAATCCCCATGCGCTGGGCTTCCTTGACGGCGATGTGCTCGCGCTTCGGATCGACGATGATCAGGGCGTCGGGCAAGCGGTTCATCTCGCGGATGCCCTGCAAGTTGCGCGTGATCTTGGTGAGTTCCCGATTGAGGGTGGCCACCATCTTCTTGCTGTAGGTGCGGATCGGCGCGGTATCTGGCGCCTTGCTCAGCTCCAGCTTACCTGCTTCGTTGAGCATGCCGTTCATGTGCGCGCGCACGTCGATCTTGCTGGGATTTTCACCTGCGGGCAGCCACAGACCTTCGAGTTCTTGCAAGCGCCGCAGCCGGTCGCGGATGGTGCGGTAGTTGGTCAGGGTCCCCCCCAGCCAACGCTCGCTGACATACGGCATCCCGCACCGGGCCGCCTCGCGCTCGATGATGTCCTTGGCTTGACGCTTGGTGCCCACGAACAGCACCAAGTTCCCCTTACTGGTCAGCTGCGACAAATAGCGATAGGCCCGCAACAGACCGCGCACGGTTTCTCGCAAGTCGATAATGTGAATGAGGTTGCGCTTGCCGTAGATGTAGGGCCGCATCTTCGGGTTCCAGCGGCTGGCCCTGTGTCCATAATGAACACCGGCTTCGATCAAGTCCTTTACTTGGACAATGGCCACAAACTGCCCTCCTGCCCCCAGTTGGGTGAAACGAAGAAAATAACCATACCCGCACGAAACAACCATTGTCTCGTGCCCTCATTGTAGAACTTCTCCGTCACGAGTGAAGAGGTTCATCGTAGCACGCTCCCCCACCGGCGTCAAAGGGGATTTGCGCCAAAAAAGGGGACGCGACTCGTATTTGCTTGACGGGGAGCGGATCGTGGCGTTATCTGACAACCAACGAATACGAGTCGCGTCCCCTTTTTTTCCCCGGATAAGGGGGGGTGGGGTGGAATGGAACAATGAAAGGAAGGGAATTTTTCATCTTTGCATAGTATACTTAAGTTCACTTATGCAGTCAACGGGAATGTATGCGTGGAAGTGAATTTTTTTTCGTTCCGAGGCCGTGGGCTGCCCCCCAAGCATTTGCGGGCGCCAGTCCTTGACCTCAGGAGATTGCCACGTTTGATAGGGGGCTGAGGCTGGATGCCTGCGCGGAAACCACCGGCAACCACACCAGCGCCGTCGTGCCATGCGGCGTCACCGGTTGCCAGCGTAGTCCGCCGTGATGGGCGCACAAGAGGCGATAGACCAAGGCCAGCCCCAAGCCGCGATGGCGGGGCTTGGTGGACCAAAACGGCTCAATGCCGCCGCTGGGGGTCTCGGCACTCCAGCCGGGGCCGGTGTCGGTGATGGTCACTTGCACATGCGGGCCAGGGTGGGGATTGCCCAGCGCTTCCAGGCACGCCTGCGGTGTCAGCTCCACCAAGCCGGCCTCGACCGTGATGGCGCCCCCCTCCTCCAAGGCCTCGTGGGCATTGTCGAGTAAGTGACACAACACCAGACGCAACGGTTCGGCGTCGATGGCCACTGGGGGCAAGTGAGCCGATACTGCGACGTGCAAGCGCGTCTTGGCGTCGAGTAGGGGACGCAAACGGGCTTCCGCCTCGGCCAGCAGGCGCGACAGCGGCGCCGTCCCCGTTTGCGCGCTACTCATTCGGCCAAACAGGTGCAATTGCTGCGTCAGCTGATTGCCGAGACGGGCGGCCTCGAACACCTCGGCCACGTATTGATAAGCAAGCGCTTCGGGATCGAGCTGGGTTAACGTCAGCTCGGAGAAGCCGAGGATGCCGGTGAGGATGTTGTCGAAGGCGTGGGCCAGCCGGCTGGCCATGACGCCCGCATCGTGCAGGCGCTGTTGCAGTTGGACTTGATCCACGCCGCCGCCGGGCCACTGTCGCGCCGCGCGGCGGATGCGTTCCGTCAGAACATTCCCTGCCAACGTCCAACCGGCGGCATCCGCCGCGCTCCAAACGCGCTCGCCGCTGGCTTCGAGCCAAAGCCAAGCCTGCATCCCACTCGGCAAGGGGATGGTGGTGATTAAACAGCTGGCGCCGCCGTGGGCATGGGCTGACACTGCCCCCCGTTCCGAGCGCAGCCGCTGTGTCAAGGCGTCGGGGTTGGGCCACGGCCAGGAATCCAGCTGCGGCGACGAAGGGGAATGGTGCATGACCAGAACCGGCCCGCGCGACTGCGCCAGGCCCACGCCGGTGGCCTCGAAACAGCGCTGCAGGTCCCGCAGAATGTCGGGCAGGAGCGGTCCGGCGGCGTCTGCCGTCGCCATCAAGCCATGCAGGTAGTCCAGGACGGCCCGCGTTCGTTCCGTGGTGTTTATTGCCTTCCGTTCATCCATTCCCGCCACTCGAAATTGAAGTTTTTGGCTAATGGCGCGAAGTAATTGCCCCTCGAACCCGATACCACTGCCCCCGATTCAGCCAGACGCTCGACGAACGTTCCGCGCGGCAAGATCAGGACCGCTACGGGAACCCAACCCAGTTGGGGTAGCGCGCGGGGGTATTTGCCGGAGTAATATCTTCCTATACATCGCCACTGTACGGTATAGGGGAGCAGGAAGTCAATTGGGGAAGCGCGGGAAAGGACCAAGAACGTTGGCTCCGGCGCCCAGGCCCATGCCAGGATCATGGCGCCGCTGTGCCCGGTCCTCGTTTATCTCTCACCCTGGCAGCGCTTCGATCTGGGTGTGCTCGTCGATGGCAATGCTGCTGAGTTCGCCGTTGTCCTTGGTGAAATGGACTTGCGGGATGATAATGTCATCCTCGGCAGGGCGGTGCGTGGCCAAGCCGGTGGCCAGGTAGCTGAGCGAGCGGAAGGTGCCGGTCACGGTGGTGGTCCAGGTTTTCTGACCGACGCGCACGCGCTGGGTGAGGCGCAGCCGTTGTCCTGGTTTCAGGTTGGGCAGCAGCGCCATCAGGGCCGGCGCCAACGGGCGCGTGGCGGAAGTCAACGGCAGTGAGGTCATAGTACGTCTCCTTGGCCGCGCGAGCCGCGCACCAAGGCGATCCGGCCCGTTCGCGCCAGCTCCAGAATTTCGTAGGGGCGCATCAAGTCGATGAAGGCTTCGATCTTGCGTTCCGTGCCGGAAATCTCGATCATCAAATCGCTGGGACTGACATCCACCACGCGCGCGCGGAACATCTCGACCAGCAACACGATTTCCATGCGCTGGGCGGGGCTGGCTTTGACCTTGATCAACATTAAATCGCGCTCGACGAAGTCCTCGCTGCTGATGTCCTGGACCTTGACCACGGTGACGATCTTGTCGAGCTGCTTGCGGACTTGCTCCAACTCGGCGTCATCGCCATGCACCACGAAGGTCATGCGCGACAGGTTCGGGTCTTCCGTCTCGCCGACGGCCAAGCTATCGATGTTGAAGCCGCGCGAGGCCAACATCCCCGAAACATGGGCCAACACCCCCGGCTGATTCTGCACCAGCGCCGACAACACATGTCGCATCGATATCGATTCTCCCTTGGCTTCATCGGTTCCCGCGCGGCACCCCTTTTCCACGCGCGTCCCTCTTTGATCTTAGGAATCGCGCCGTTCTCCCGCAACGGGGGAAATCCAGCACGCCGAAATGCCGAAGAGGCGGGAAAGAAACGCCGACAAATGGGCAGCGTCATCATTTCATGAAGCCCAATCCTCTTGCTACCTCCGCGCGCCGTTCCATAAAACAACACCCATGAACACACCACCCCATACCGTTCATGTGAACTTGCGTGAACGCTCCTATGATATTGTCATCACCAGCGGCGCTTTGGCCGGCGTGGGGACGTTGGCCCGGCAGCGGAGCGGGGGGCAGTTGGCAGTGATTGTCACCGATGGCAACGCCCGGCCCCATGCCGAGAGCGTGGCGGCGGCGTTGGCGGCGGTGGGGTTTCGCGCGCCGGTTATCTGCCGGCCAGCGGGGGAGGAACAAAAGTGTCTGGAGGTAGCCAGTCATTTGTACGATGAATTGGCCGCGCTGGCCGCCGACCGCAAGACGCTGATAGTGGCCGTGGGGGGCGGCGTCATGGGGGACTTGGCCGGCTTCGTCGCCGCCACCTTTAATCGCGGCTTGCCCTTGCTGATGGTGCCAACCACCCTGCTAGCGATGGTCGATAGCTCGGTGGGGGGGAAAGTAGGGATCAATCATCCGCGTGGCAAGAATCTGATCGGGGCATTTCATCAGCCGGTCGGCGTCTGGATCGACACCAACGTTTTGCGAACCCTGCCGGATCGAGAATACCGCAGCGGTTTGGCCGAGGTAGTCAAATATGGTGTCATCCTGGACGCGGCCTTTTTCGCCTATCTCGAAACGCACGCCGAGGCCATCTTGCAACGTCAAGCAGATGTCGTGCGGCATATCGTGGCCCGCTGCTGCCGGCTCAAGGCGGACGTGGTCGAGCAGGATGAACGGGAAGAAACCGGCCTGCGGGCCATCTTGAACTATGGCCACACTTTCGCCCATGCCTTCGAGCACGTCGCGGGCTATGGTCAGTGGTTGCACGGCGAAGCCGTGGCGGCGGGGATGATCCGCGCCAGCCGCCTGGCCGAGCGCCGCGGCCTCATCGACGCCGACTTGACCCAACGCCAGCTCCAGCTGCTCCAGCGCTTCGCCCTGCCGACCCGCCCGGAACCTGCCTGGTCCATCCCTGACATGCTCACTTCCATGCGCGGCGACAAGAAAGCACTGGCTGGCCGTCTGCGCTTCATCCTGCCGCGCCGCCTGGGGGAAGTCGCCCTCTTTGACGATGTACCGGAGGAGGACGTCCGCGCGGTGTTGCAGAGCAGTGATGAGGAGTCTGATTGAATAGCTTTTCTGGCGCGCGGCGCCGATTTGGATTCGGGATGAAGCGTTTCGCAGGGGGTGAGCGCGGGCGCGAACCATCGAATCCTTCTTCCCTACTTCCTCTCTCTCGCCATAGCCAACCGCCCGCCGGCATTGTACAGTGGACCATAAACCACGGTTCGAGATGCTCGCCGGTGGCTCGCACGCTCAACGGCATTTTGAGGTTCGCAGCATGGCTTCGCATTATATTCCGAATACGCGCGTTCCAACTCTCGTGTTTCCCAGTAGCACGCAGGCGACCCGGCACGTGGCCTTGATGATCGAAAGTCTCATCCGGCAGAACAACATCGCCGGTCGGCCGACGGTGCTGGGGCTAGCGACCGGTTCGACGCCGGTGGACCTGTACCGCGAGCTAATCCGCATGCATCAGGAGGAGAAGCTCGATTTCAGCCGGGTCATCACCTTCAACCTGGACGAATACTACCCGATGTCGTCCGACGATCCGCACAGCTACCGGCGCTGGATGTTCGAGACGCTGTTCAATCACATTAATGTTCCCGCTGAGAATATCCACATTCCCGATGGTATGGTCCCCGCCGATGAAGTGGAAGATTACTGCATCCAGTATGAACAGCAAATCCGCAAGGCCGGCGGCATCGATCTGCAAATCCTTGGCATTGGCCGCAGCGGGCACATCGGCTTCAATGAACCCGGCTCGACCCGCTTCAGCCGGACGCGGCTGGTCACGCTCGATTCGATCACGCGCCGCGACGCCGCCAGTGGCTTTTTCGGCGAACAGAACGTGCCGCATCAAGCCATCACCATGGGGGTCGGCACCATTCTCGACGCTCGCCAAATCGTGCTGCTGGCCTTCGGTGAGCACAAGTCGGCCATCGTCCGCCAAGCGCTGGAGGAAGAAGTCACCGATGCCGTCTCGGCTAGTTATTTGCAAAAGCACCCCGACGCCACGTTCATCCTCGACCAAGCTGCCGCCCAAGAGCTGACCGCTATTTGCAAACCCTGGCTCAGCGGGCCTATCGTCTGGACTCCCGATCTGATGCGGCGGGCGGTGATCGAGCTGAGTTTGACGCTGGGCAAAGCCTTGCTCAAGCTGTCCGATGATGATTTTCGCGGGCATGGTCTGTACGAGCTGCTACGCGAACATGGCCCCGCCGAGGCGCTGGGCCGGCGCGTCTTCCACGAGCTAATGGGGACGTTGTGCCTCGATCCGGGCCGGCCCCTGAGTAAGGGGCAGGAGACGACTTTAACGACCTTTCAGGAAGACCCCCGCCAGGCGTTGGGCGACCAGACGGAAGAGCCGACCGCCCCTTCCACCATCATTGTGTTCAGCCCCCATCCCGACGATGACGTGATCAGCATGGGGGGAACGTTAATCCGCTTGGTGGAACGAGGGCACCAAGTTCACGTCGCTTACATGACCAGCGGCAACATCGCCGTTTTCGATCACGACGCCTGGCGGTTCACCGATTTCGTGGTGGAATTTAATCGGCTCTTCGAGATTGATCAGCAACACACCGATCAGGTCAAGTGCCGGGTGCGCGATTTTCTCCACTCGAAAGCGCCGGGCCAACCCGACTCCCCCGACTTGTTGCAGATCAAGGGGCTGATTCGCCAGACCGAGGCGCGGGCGGCGGCGCTGGTGTGCGGCATTCCGCCGGAGCAATGTGAGTTCATGAATCTGCGCTTTTACCAGACCGGCACCATCGCCAAGGCTCCGATTCATCCGCAAGATATTGCCGATATCGTGTCGTTGCTCCAGCGTTTGCGGCCCCACCAAATTTACGTGGCCGGTGAGCTGTCCGACCCGCACGGCACCCATCGCATGTGCGCCGAGGCGATTTACGAAGCGGTGCGCCAAGCGCGCGCTCAAGGACACGAGTTCGAGGTCTGGCTCTATCGCGGCGCCTGGGAAGAATGGGAGCCGCACGAGATCGAACGGGTCGTGCCGCTCAGCCCCGATGATGTCGAGCGCAAAAAGCAAGCCATCTTCCGCCATCAGTCACAGAAGGATCGCGCCATGTTTCCCGGCGGCAGCGACCGCCGCGAGTTCTGGCAACGCGCCGAGGATCGCAACCGTGCCACGGCGAAACGGTACGATACGCTGGGCTTGCCGGAGTTCTACGCCTTGGAAGCCTTCGTGCGCTGGCGCGGCTGAACAGAAACCACATGAGGGCGTGTGCGAAACGACGACTCCCTGCGCGACGACATCGAAAAAGGAAGCCGCCAGCCCCCCAGCCCCCCGAACGGCGCTCCGAGATGCCGTGCTTGTCGCTCGTTTTCCCCAGCAAGCACAAAGCGCGCCGTCATCGACATTTCGCTGCCAGCAGCAATCGACAACCCTCCACTAATCCTCCCTTCTGCTCGTTTTTCGCGGCGGCGGGGAAGTTTTGATTTCGGACCAAAATAATCTGCTTCAGCAACTTTCCCTTGAACTCCGACGTATGATGTAAGTAGAGGGGTGCATGGTCCACTAGAAACCAAAGGGGGTTAGCCCAATGAGCGGCTCGACGGAAAACGCGGCTTCCAGCGCTTTTGAGAATCCCAGCGGGCGCGATACGATTCTGACATTGCCCACCGCTAACCGCATGTTGGTGTTGGTGCGGCGCGTCATCACGGACCTGTTGACTGACAAGCGCCGCTTGGACGAGTTGTACGCGGAACAGGAAGAACTGGATCGCAATCGGCGGACCCTGAACTGGCCCCAACGTCGCCGCCGTTATCAGGTGCATGAGGAAGTGGCGATGGTGGAGCAACACGTCCAGGATTCCTTGGCCGAGTTAGAGGTGTTGGGGGTGGTTCTCATCCATCCCACCGAGGGGCAAGTTGGCTTCCCCACCTTGGTCAATAACCGCCCCGCTTTTTTCTCCTGGAAACCGGGGGAAGAAGGACTACATTTTTGGCATTTCGCTGGCGAAAAGGCCCGCCGCCCGATTCCTGCTTCGTGGTTGAAATTGACCGAGACGCAGTTCGTCAAGAAAAAATGAGGGAATGACGCGAAGAAACCGATCCTGAAAAAAATTGTAATTTTTTCAATTTTGCTCTTGATTCCAGAAAGTCTCTTTTTTAAGATGAACTCTAGATTGGTGATAACAACACCATCCTCGACAATAGCAAACCCGTCGTGAGGCGGGGACGCAAAGCTATGGGCTCTTAGCCGTCCTGAGGGGGGGACGGATTTAAGGCTGCCAGGCTACCGAAGGGATGGACGGGACCCGTAAGTATGCTTGGTGCTCCGGGCTTTCGCAAGGAAGCCCGGATTTTTTTTGCGCGCTGAGCAAGGGGGCCGGCGCTTCGAGGGCCCGCACCGCGCGTAACTCCGGCGGCCTGGGCATTTCCCCCAGCGGCCGGGGGAAACAAGTGACAAGAGCACGCCAAGCCAGCAAGGGATGAGGGGCCAGCGTAATCATGCGGCTGTTGGGACGCCCGGCAAATTCGTTCCAGCTTCCCTATGGGTCGCCCCGCCGAACGGCTCACCGAAACGCCTCGAACTCTTTGCCCAGCACGGCGGCGGCGATCTTGAGTTTGAGGATTTCGTCGGCCCCTTCATAAATGCGACAGACGCGCACGTCTTGCAGGTGCCGGCCGGGGCGGTACAGCGTGGACCAGCCGCGACCGCCGAAGACCTGCACTGCTCGATCGGCGGCGTCCCAGGCGGCGTTCGACGCGAACAGCTTGGCTTGAGCGGCGAGCAGGTCGGCTTGCCGGCTCAGCTCCGCGTTGGCGGGGTCAGCGGCGCTGGCGTCCTTCGCCTCCGCCGCCCGGATCACCATTGCCTCGCTCGCCACGCGGGCCAGCTCGATTTGGGCGATGTGCTCCTGAACCAGTTGATGCTTGGCGAGGGGCTTGCCGTGTTGCTGCCGTTCCTTGGCATACGTGATGACTTCTTCCAGACAATCCTCGATCACCCCCAAACAGCCGGAGGCCACGCTGATGCGGCCGCTAACCAGCGTGCCCATCGCGATCCGGAAGCCGTTCCCTTCCGCGCCCAGCCGATTGTCAAGCGGCACTTTCACGTCGCGCATCTCGAACATGGCGGTATTGGCCGTTGGCATCCCCATCTTGGCCGTCAGGTCTTCTTTGTGAAAACCGGGATCGTCGGTGTCGAGGATGAAGGCGCTAATCCGCCCCTGGCCCCCTGCGGGATAGGCGAACACGATCACCGTGGTGGCGATGCCGCCGTTCGAGATCAAATACTTCACGCCATTGAGGACATAGTGATCCCCCCGGTGTTCATAAGTCGATTGCATTTCCAGCGGATTGCTACCGGCGTCCGGCTCGGTCAAGCCGAAGGCTAATATCTTGTCGCCGCGACAGGCCGCCGGCAGATAGCGGCGTTTCTGTTCCTCGCTTCCCCAAGTCAGGATGGGATATTCGCCAATGGATGTGTGGCCGGAGAAGAAGGTCCGCACGCCGGTTCCTTCCCGATTGATGCGGGCCAAGGCGCGGGCGTAGGTCACGGTGTCGGCTCCGCGCCCGCCATACTCCACCGGCACCGGCATCCCCAGCAGATGGTATTTCTTGGCCAGCGGAATCAGCTCGTCGTTGTAGCGATGCTCGACGTAGCACAATTCCTCGATGGGCCGAATCTCCTCGCAAAATGCCGCCACGTCGGCCAACAGTTGCTGCCGTTCCTGCGGAGTCATAAGCTCTTCCTTCATGGGATTCGCGTTTCAAGGAATAGATATTATTGTTATCATCCTTACTTCGACGATGAGAACCAAGAGCAAGTTGGGAGCGATTTTCGTTTGGGGTTTAGCGAAGCATGCCACTGGCCTCATGTCAAAATGTCCAACCAGCCAAGGAGACCGATTTCACCCTGGAATCGAGGAGCGGTCTCGATACGAAAATGGCGGATGGTTTCCAAGCGGCGGCAAAAGCGTCTGGAACGTCCTCGAAAGCGGATAAACCGGACTCGCGTCGGATACATCGAATATCCATAGAATATTCTTGGAATCATTCGCCTCCTACAAGGTTTTCTTGCTACAACAATTCCAACGAGCAGCCCGGCTCCTGGATGGGGGAGAATAGCGGCTGCGGACAATCCACTAACTTGAGCGGAGTAGATCGGTAATGAAACTGCAAACCGGCGCGAAGTCCGTGCGGTTTTCCTGGGTCAATTGCCTGGCCTTGGTGGCCTTCCACTTGGTCGCCTTTGCCTTCATGTTCGTGTTCATCACCTGGCAAGCCATGGTGGTGTGTTTCCTCGCGTATGTGCTCACGGGCATGGTGGGGATCACGTTCGGTTATCACCGGCTCCTGACGCACAAGTCGCTCAAGGTGCCGCGCTGGCTAGAAAACCTGGCTGCCTTGTGCGGCGCGCTGGCCCTTCAGGGGGGACCAGTCAGTTGGGTGGCCATGCACCGCCTCCATCATGCCTATTCTGATCAACCGGAAGATCCGCACGACGCCACCAAAGGCTTTTGGCACGCGCACCTGTGGAATATCCTATTCGTGCGTCAGGATTTACTTCATTTCGAGCAGTATCGCCACTACGCGCCGGACTTGGCGAAACGGCCGTTCCTGTGCTGGCTAGATCGGAACCTGGTGTTGGTGCAGGTTGTTTTCGGCTTGCTGCTGTTCGGCCTCGGCGGCCTTTTGGGGGGCGCGCCTGGATTCGATTGGTACAACGCTTGGAGCTTCGTCATTTGGGGAATTCCGGTGCGTCTCATCCTGGTTTATCACATCACCTGGTTTGTGAATTCCGCCTGTCATCTCTGGGGATCGAATCCCAATCAACTGAATGACTTGTCCAAGAACAACTGGTGGGTGGGCATTTTGGCATTCGGCGAGGGCTGGCACAACAATCATCACGCGCAACCCGCCGCGGCGCGGCACGGCTGGAAATGGTGGCAGTTGGATGCCACCTGGCTCTTTATCCAGGTGTTGCGCATGGTGGGTCTGGCGCGCGAGGTCGTCTTGCCCAAACCGCGCCCGCCACTTCCCGACCCAGAAAACAAGCCGGTCGCCACGGCGGAGACGTCCCTCGCGTCGCTGATCATGCCAGAGCCGCACAGCGCCTAAAATGGTAGGCAAACGAACGGCATCCATTCCGGCGTAGGCGTCTGTTCGGTACGCCGAAGGGGCGGCTACCCCTTGCGCGCCGATCATTGTACCAGCGCTGGTTGAGATGGTCTGAAACCACCTGGGGTGGCCGGGGCTGAATGCCGTGAAGCTCCGGCATGGACGCGCCAGGGCATCGCCGCGCTCTGTCCCGGCTACCCTGCGGGACCAACTCAACCGCTCGCATCGCTGGCCGTTATTTTTCCCCCGCATAGTGTTAGGCATGGAGCACCTCGCTTTGCGGCTCGGTGTGGGAGCGCGTTTGGAAGGGGGATTCCGCATGAATCAACCGTTTCGTGTGGGCGTGATTGGCTTGGGCCAGCGGTGGCGGCGGCACTATCGGCCCGCTTTACCGCGGTTGCCGCAGTTGTTTCGGATTGAGGCCGTATGTGACCAATGGCTCCGCCGAGCTGCCGAGGAGGCCAAGGCCCTGCGCTGCCGGGTCGCCGCTGGGCCGGGGGAGATGCTGGAACGGTCGGACATCGACGCGGTAGTAGTGGTGGATCGTCAATGGTACGGTTCGTGGCCGGTAGCCTTGGCCCTGCGCTTGGGCAAACCGATTCTCTGTGCCGACTTGCGCTGGGGGGATGTGCTCGATCTGGAACAATGGCAAGAAGCGATTCGCGCGCGACAGCTGCCGGTGCTGCTGGAGTTGTCAGCCCGCCAAGCCCCTGCCAGCCAGCGCCTGCGCGAACTGCTGGCGACCTGGCTTGGCCCCGCGCGACTGGTGCAATGCGAATGGCTTCAGGCGGCCCCCCCTCATCACCATCGGCCATCCGTGCTGATGGAGCCACTCTGGCAGAGCTTGGACCTACAAGGATTGGACTGGTCCCTTTCGTGTTTTGACGCCTTGCCGGAACAGGTCCAATGCGTGATTGCTCCTTCTGGAAACTATGTCTCCTTACAGCTGCTGTTCGCCGAAGACCGAGTCGCCGAGGTGCTGATGTATCGGCAACCGCGGCGGCAGTCGCGCTGTTGCCTGCGCGTGTTGGCCGACCAAGGCCAAGCGACGGCTCATCTCCCCCGCCAGCTGTACTGGGAGGATAGCGAAGGGCGTCATCGACAAGTGCTTCATCGGAATCATAAGTCACTGATAATAAATATCTTGGAACAATTCTACGACTTACGAGACAGCGGCCGACCGCCGCCGAGCTTTGACGCGCTCCGCCTTCTGGCCCCCGTGGTGCGGGCGGCCCGGCGCAGCTGGACCGAACGGCGGATCGTGAGCTTGGCCGAAGAGACCGCTGCCACGCCGACCGGATCGGGCTAGATCGTGGTCGTTTACCGTGATTCTTTTTGCTTCAAATAGTTATAAATTAGCCCCGCAAGTGGATTGGCCCACCTACGCTTGGCGTCCGGCGGCGTGCCGCGTTCCGCTCCTGGTACCGCTTAGTTCATTTCCCAACGGCGAAAAAGCGTGGATTTGAAGGCGGAATCCTTTGACTTTTCAGGAGTTGCATGCGATGATCGGGGAGAACTGGGAAAACGAGAATTTTTGGGAACGATTTGGGAACTCTCCCTAGAAAGGCTGCGTCCAACCACCAGTTACACCTGAAACAGAGATGGGCGAGCCATTAAACTTTCATTCATTCCGAGACGTGACATTCCATCACTTAAGTCAGGCCAACCACCTGGGTAACATCACCAGGTAAGCCAACCACTCAATCGGGGGTGAAGATCCATGCTGAATCGTCGTCATTTCATGAAGCACGTTGCGGGTTACTCACTGATGGCAGCGCCATCGCTGCAATTCGTGCAGGGGCTGCGCGCGGCGCAATCGACGCTCAAGAAACAAAACAAGAGCCTCATCATCCTGTGGATGTCGGGCGGTCCACCCACCATCGACCTGTGGGACATGAAGCCGGAATCCAACAACGGCGGTCCCCATCGTCCTGTGCAGACAGCGGCTCCGGGCGTCATGATCACCGAACACATGCCCAAGACGGCCGCGCAGTTCAAGAATTTGTCCATCGTTCGTTCGCTGGTCACGAGTGAAGGGGATCACAACCGCGGCACCATCCTGATGACCACGGGCCGCACCCCCAGCCCGGTCGTGCAATACCCGACCATCGGCGCCATCACCTCCCACCAGCTGACCCCCAGCGACCTCGATCTGCCGGGCTTTATCTCCATCGGTGGCGGCGGCATGCGGACCTCGCCGGGCTTCTTGGGGATGAACTACGCCGCCTTCACGGTGCAGAACCCCGGCACGCCGCCGCCGAACATGCGGCCCCCTTCGTCGCTGGGTTCCGGCGACGAGTTGGATGAACGGGTACGCCGTCGGCAACGCTTGTTCTACAGCATTGAAGATCAGTTCACCACGGGCCAAGCCCCGCATGCCCAAACCGAAGCCGACCTCAAGAAGTATGGCGGCGCTGCTTTGAATCACCGCGACATTTACGGCAAGGCCTTCAGCTTGATGGTCAGCCCGCGCGGCAAGGTATTCGATCTCGCTTCCGAGCCGCGTAGCTTGGTGGACGAATACGGCAACAACAACTTCGGTCGCGGCTGCTTGCTGGCCCGTAAACTGGTCGAAGCGGGCGTCACCGCCGTCGAAGTCAGCTTGGGTGGATGGGACCTGCACGGCAACACGCACGCCACCTTGCAATCGCAACGGCTGCCGGTGCTCGACTCTGGCATGGGCACCCTGGTCAAGGACTTGGTGGATCGTGGCTTGTGGGACAACACCGTTGTGGTGTGGATGGGTGAGTTCGGCCGCACGCCGCGCATCAATCAGAACGCGGGTCGTGACCACTGGCCGCGTTGCTGGTCGGTCGTCATCGGTGGCGGCGGCATCAAAGGCGGCGTGGCTTATGGCGCCACCGATAAGGATGGCACCGCTGTTGCTGACAAGCCGGCTACTATCACCGACCTGTACGCCACCCTCTTCCGGGGCTTGGGCCTTGACCCGACCACGCAGATCCGCGACAACCTGGGCCGTCCGATGGCCATCGCGGGCGACAATCCGAAGGCCATCAGCGAGTTGATCAGCTAACGTCCTTCGTTAAGCTCTGTTTCCCGATCAAGGGGAGAGCGTGGCAAATTCAGCCACGCTCTCCTCTTTTGCTTTACTCGCCTGAAGCCGCCACGTCGTTCCTGAGGCGTTGCTCCGCGACCTATTCAGATTAAGATGTAGAATATCCCCCAACTCTCTCCGTGGACTTACAAACGGCGGCTCATTCATGGCGCAGGATGCCCCCTTACTGTTGGAATGGATCACGACTCCCCCCGCCGCGTCCTCCGCGCTGTCTTCTCTGCCGAAACTGCTGACCGACTGGTTTGGCCAACGGTTCGGCACGCCGACGTTGGCGCAACGACTGGTTTGGCCTGCGGTGATAGCTGGTCAGCATCTCTTGGTGCAAGCGCCGACCGGTTCGGGCAAGACCCTGGCCGCCTTCCTGCCGATCCTGGGGCAACTGGCGCACGAGCCATTTTCCGCCGGCATTCGCTGCCTGTACATTGCCCCACTCAAAGCGTTGACGGCGGACATTCGCAAGAACCTGCGCCGCTATTGGTATGACATCGGTTCGCGGACGGCGGGCGGACGGTTGCCGTTGCGGATCAGCGTTCGCACCGGCGACACCCCACCCCGCCAGCGCCGTCGGCTGCGCGACCACCCGCCCGACATTTTGCTGACCACTCCCGAAAGCCTAGCGGTGTTGCTGAGTCAACCTGCCTTGGCGGAGCTGTTCCGCTCGTTGCGGTGGGTGGTGATGGATGAATTGCACTCCCTGGCCGGCAATAAACGGGGGGCGGACCTGGCGTTGAGCCTGGAACGGCTGACGTGGCTGGCGGGAGAGTCCTTGCAGCGCATCGGCTTATCGGCGACCTGCGCCCCTGTGGAGGAAGTCGCCCGCTTTCTCGCCGGCGCGGATCGCCCTTGCCGCCTGGCCGCTGTCAGCGATGCGACGCCGTTTCAACTGGACATCGAGCCGGTGCCGGTGTTGGACAAAGGCTTCCTGACCGCGTTGACCGACCGGCTGCTACCGGAAGTGGCCGCGAACCGCACGACCTTGATTTTCACCAACGCGCGCGGCTTGGCGGAGCGGCTGGCGCGTGCCCTGCGGCGGCGGCGGCCGGATTGGACCGACACCATCGCGGTGCATCATTCCGCCTTGTCCCGCCAACGGCGCCGCTGGGTGGAGCGCCGCTTGAAACAGGGGCGGATGCGTGTCGTGGTCAGCAGCACCAGTCTGGAATTGGGGGTGGACATCGGCAGCGTCGATGGCGTGGTCCTGGTCCATCCCCCCGGCGGCGCGGTCCGGCTGCTGCAACGGCTGGGCCGGTCGGGGCACGCGCCGGGGCAACCACGGCGCGGCTTGGTGCTCACGTCCTCGGCGGCGGAATTGCTCGAAGCGACTGTCACCGGCGCGTCCAGTATGTCGGCCCAATGGGAAAGCGTGCGCATCCCGGCCGCGCCGCTCGACGTGCTCTGCCAACAGCTGCTCGGCCTGGCCGCTCAGGGGGCCTGGACGCCGATAGAGGCTTTCACGTTAGCGCGACGAGCCTATCCCTATCGGAATTTGAGCGAACCGGATTTCACCGCTTGTCTGGATTATCTCTCTGGTGTCAACACCGAGGGGCGGGATTGGCTGCCAGCCCGGCTGCGCTGGCAAAGAGAGCGATTCACCATCGCGGACGCCCGCACCGCCCGCCTGCTACGCCGCAACCTGGGCACCATTCGCGCCGAGGAGCCGCGCGGCGTGCAGCTGCTCTTGAATGGCGGGGTGGACGGCCCCACGCTCCATATTGGTCAAGTCGATGACCGTTACGCCGACCGGCTCCAGCCCGGCGCCCGCTTCCTGCTCGACGGCCGGTGCTTGCAATTACGCCGCATCGAACCGCAACGAATTCTGGTCGAGGAAACCATCGGCAACCCGGCGCCGCCTCGGTGGCACGGCAGCGGCTGGCCGTTGTCCGCTGACCTGGCCCGCCGCCTGTACGTGCTGCGCTGTCAAGCGGCGGAAGCGCTGCGCGACGGCCCGGACGCCTTGGTGCGTTTGTTGGCTCAGGATTATGGTTTGCCTCCGCCTGCTTGTGACATGCTATCGCGCTATTTCCAAAGTCAGGAATGCATCAGCGAAATCCCGGAACCGACAACGTGCCTGATCGAAGCGGTGCGGAGCGCGTATCACATCGACTACTACGTCCACACACCGCTGAATCGCTTGGGGAATGACGCTCTGGCTCGTGTCGTGGTGCGGCGTCTGGTTCGTGACCTGGGCCGGAGCGCGCTGGCGCTGCCCGCCGATCTGGGCTTTCAGGTGAGCGTTTCTGGTATGAAGGAAGTGACGCCGGAACAGTGGCGGCAATTACTAGCCGCTCGACATTTGGATAGTGACTTGACGGCGGCGCTGCGTGACAGCCTGGCGTTGCGCGAGCGCTTCCGGCAAGTCGCCCTGATTGGCTTGATGGTGCTGCGTCATCCCCTGGGAGGCCGGCGGCGGGTGGGCGGAGCCGATTGGGTGGAACGGCGTTTGTTCGAGGTCATCCATGCCAGCGAACCCGATTTCGTGCTCCTGCGCCAGGCCCGCGCCGAAGTGCGCCACGAAGTCTGCGATTTGACAGCCGCTCGGCAATTTTCGAACGAGTTACCCCGCCTCCGGCTGCAGCTGCGCTGGCTGGCCGAGGTCTCCCCTTTCGCCGCCAGCTGGACGCAGTTAGCCGACCCCGTCACCCCGCACGACCACCCGACGCCAAAGCTAACGCCAACCGCATGAGGAGCCGTTAACGCTTTAAGATACGCTGACATCAATTCCCGATGGGGATGGTAAATTCATCGGTCGCGTGCGCGGAACGATGAATCACCTGGCGACGAAATCGAGGGTTACTTTTCGACGGATTCTTAAATGACTCCCTCTATGGCTTGGGCGGCAGCGCCAAATCCTCGGCGCCAAGGTTCACTGGCGCGCCTTGTTGGGGGATGTCGCGCTGGGCGGTCCAGAGGATGGCATTGACGATCAGGCGGCGGAAGGAGTCGTGCTGAAAATTCCGGTACGGGTGTCCCAGCGTGGTGCCGAAGGAGCGGCCGCCGTTGGGACGCTCGAAGGCCCAGCCGACGATCACTTCTTGTCCCTTGCGCTCTTGCACGCGCAGCAGGGGAGTCGCTTTCTTGTCGATCACCGGATGGAGATAGTATTCATCCTCGATCTCGAAATCGGACCAGCCGCGACAGATCGGATGATCAGGGACCAGCTGCCGCAAGGGGGACTTGCCGCCGCTGAGGCCGACGTTGCTGACCCAGGTGCCGCCCAAGTAGCTGATCCAGGTCGGCCCCAGCCGGTCGAAATTTTTCTGATACACCGCGGAGGCCCAATGAATAGTCACCAGGCCGACTCCTTGTTTCATCAGGCGGTCCACTTGTTCTTGGTGCGGGCCGTCCAACAACAACTCGGCGGCGGGATTCGTATAAACGACGATGGCACGGACCTCATCCAGCACTGGCGGGTCTTTCGGCCAACCGTTGGAGACGACGGTTGCCACGCCGGGGGTCAGCTCCAGGCACTTGGCCAACATGCCGCAAGTATGCATGTACATATGCGTGCCAAACGGATGATCGGGGTCCTTGCCGATGAGCAGAATCTTGGTCTTCGGCTGCTCCGCCGCCACGCTGCCCGCGAATAGGAACAGAATCAAGACGGAGATCAAGGAACGGCTCATGGGGTGTTTCTCCTTTGCTGGATGTCATAACGATTATTTTTTTGATTCATCGTTTCGCGCATGATCTCGACTCTTCCGCTGCGAACCGATGAATCCACCTACTTGCTCCCCGCGCCGGACCATGTTACTACAATGTAATCTTGAAAGTCGTGGCTTGCATCCCAAGAACGCATTTTCCAGTCCACGGAGCCAACCCATGCACTCTTCACGCTGCTGGAAACGATTCGTGCCGTTGTCGTTGTTGTTGGTGGGTCTTCTCTTCATCCCCGTTTGGGGACAAGAAGGGGACAAGAAGAAGCCAGCTCCTGACAAGGGAAAGACATACGACGTACTGCTGAAGGTCGATGATCGATCCGTCATCCCCGACGTGCCGCGCGACCAGGTGATCTGTTTCTGCCTGTACACCACGCACCGGGGAATTCTCAAGCTGTCGGCCCAACTCTATCCGCTGCACAAAGGGGAAGAGGAAAAGGTGACACTGGAAGTGCAGCGGGACGGCCAATGGAAGCCCATTGCCCAGGCCGACGTGCATCCGGTGGGCTGGACGGCCCTGTTCCGCGTCGAGAACTGGGACATGAGCCAGGACGTGAAATACCGGGTGCGCCACGCCGGCGGGGCCAGTTACGAGGGGCTGATCCGCCAGGATCCGGTCGAGAAAGAGGTCATCGTGGCGGCGGCGTTCACTGGCAATTCCCCCGGTCCTGGCGGCGGCACGCTCTCCAAGCGCGACGTGGTCGAGTATATCCAGAAAATCAACCCCGACGTGCTACTGTTCACCGGCGATCAGGTGTATCCGCACTTCACGCACACGCAGCATTGGCTCAAATTCGGCGAGGACTTTGGGGCCATCATCCGCGACCGGCCCACTGTCTGCATCCCGGACGACCACGATGTCGGCCAACCGAATCTATGGGGCCAAGGAGGGCGCAAGACCGACCTGGACACCAAAGGGGGCTACACCCGCCCCGCCGAATATGTCAAGATGGTCGAACGCCAGCAAACCGCCCATCTGCCCGATCCCTATGATCCGACCCCCATTGAACAAGGGATTGGGGTCTATTACACGTCGCTTAACGTCGGCGGCATCGACTTCGCCATCATCGAGGACCGCAAGTTCAAGTCGGGCTGCTATGGCTTGGTCACGGAAAAGATGGGACCGCGCCCCGATCACATCACCAATCCCGGCTTCGACCCCAAGCAATTCGACTTGCCCGACAAGGAACTCCTCGGCGACCGTCAGCTCAAATTCTTGAAGGAGTGGGGCCAGAACTGGGACGGCGCGGTGATGAAGGCGGTCGTCTCGCAAACGGTCTGGAGCATGGCCTCGACGTACCATGCCCGTACCAAGCAACATTACTACATGGATTTCGACGCCAACGGCTGGCCGCAGACCGGACGCAACCAAGGGGTCGATGCTCTGCGCCGCTGTTTCGCCTTCCACATCAACGGCGATCAGCACCTGGCGACCATCGTTCAGTATGGCATCGACGATTGGCGCGATGCGGGATGGTCCTTCTGCGTGCCGTCGATTGCCAATCTCTACCCGCGCTGGTGGATTCCCAAGCAGCCCGGCAAGAATCGCGAGCCAGGGGCCGATGAGCACACCGGCGACTACCTGGACGGCTTTGGCAACAAGCTGACTGTCTACGCCCACACCAACCCGCGGGAGACCGGCCGCGAACCCGCCGAATTGCACGACCGCATGCCCGGTTATGGCATCATCCGTTTCGATAAGAAGAAACGCGAGCTCACGATGGAATGCTGGCCGCGCCTGGTCGATCCCACCGATCCGAAGTCCAAGCAGTACACCGGCTGGCCGCGCACCATCCATCAATATGATAACTATGGACGTAAGGCCGTCGCCTACCTGCCGACCATCGAAGTGCGCGGCCAGGTCGATCCCGTGGTGTCCATCATTGACGAAGGCAACGGCGAGGTGGTTTACACGGTGCGCATCCAGGGAACGACCTTCCGGCCCAAGGTGTTTCGCGAAGGGAAGTACACCGTCCAGGTTGGCGAAGGGAAGAACGTCCAGGTTCACAAGGGGGTGCGGTCGATGGACCAAGACAGCAAAGCGACATTGCCGGTCAACTTGAAAACGCGGTGAGCCGGTTTCCTCGTTCCTAGTCGGGTCCTGGGAACGAGGCGGAATAACGGTTTTCTCCTCCTCTTGGCGTCTTGGCGCCTTGGCGTGAGATTTGATTTTGAACTTTCCCACAAGGAACCATCATCATGCGACGATCCTTCGTGTTACTTGTCACTCTACTGTCTGTATTGTCCGTCACTTTCCCCCTCCAGGCGGCGGAGTCCTCGAAGCCGAACATCATCTTCATCCTGGCCGATGATCTCGGCTACGGCGACTTGGGGTGTTACGGCCAAAAACTGATTCAGACGCCGAACATTGACCGCTTGGCCACCGAAGGGATGCGCTTCACCGACGCCTACGCCGGCAGCACGGTCTGCGCCCCATCGCGCTGCGTGCTGATGACCGGCAAGCACACCGGCCATGCCCGCGTGCGCGGCAACGCCCGCGTGCCGCTCGAGCCGGAGGATGTGACCGTGGCCGAGGTGCTCAAAGCCGCCGGTTACACGACCGGCCTCATCGGCAAATGGGGGCTGGGGGAGCCAGATTCGACCGGCGTTCCCAACAAGCAAGGGTTCGATTACTTCTTCGGCTACCTGAACCAGCACCACGCCCACAATTACTATCCCGATTACCTGTGGCGCAATCAGACCAAGGTCCCCTTGCCGGGCAATGTCATCGGCGACACGCCCAACGTGGCAGAGAAACGGACCACGTATTCCCATGACCTATTCACCGCCGAGGCCTTGAAGTTCGTGCGGAAGCATCACAAAGAGCCATTCTTCCTCTACTTGGCCTACACCATCCCGCACGCCAACAACGAGCGGACGCGGGCCACCGGCAGCGGCAACGAAGTGCCTAGTGATGAACCTTATACTGACAAGCCATGGAAACAGCAAAACAAGGATTTCGCGGCCATGATCACGCGCATGGACCGCGACATCGGCACGCTCATGGACACGATCCAGGAACTCGGCCTGGACGAAAACACCCTGGTCATCTTCACCAGCGACAACGGCCCGCATCGTGAAGGGGGGAATGATCCGCAATTCTTCCAAAGCTCCGGCCCCTTGCGCGGCATCAAACGCGACCTGACCGAAGGGGGCATTCGGATGCCGTTCATCGCCCGCTGGACCAACCACATTCCCGCCGGCACGGTCTCTGACTTGCCCTGCGACTTCGCCGACTTCCTGCCGACCGCCGCCGCACTGGCCGGCGTCAAGCCGCCGGCTGGCAGCGATGGCGTTTCCCTCGTCCCCACGCTGCTGGGGCCTGACCAAGCCGGGCAGGCGCAAGCCAGACGCGAATACTTGTATTGGGAGTTTCACGAACGCGGCTTCCAGCAGGCCATCCGCCTGGGACCATGGAAAGCCCTGCGGCTCAAACTCAACGGTCCGATTGAGTTGTACGACCTGAGCCAGGACATCGGCGAGACCACGAACGTGGCCGAGCGACATCCCGACATCGTCGCCAAGGCGGAAAAGATTTTCCAAACCGCCCGCACGGACTCGCCGCACTGGCCTATCAAGCCGGCGAAGCAGAAGTGAGCAAGGAAAATCGGAGCGGATGATTCTTCGTTCACGGAATTGATTGGGAAACTTTTCCGGCGAGCGGGGGGACGTTGGCCTCCTGGTGACATCCTGCCGTGAAGCTTATTCCCCGCTCGCCGCGCGGGACGCTCCCGCGCTCGCTATGGCCCCATCCGTTGGCGAATCTCCGCCGCCACCTGGTCGATGGGGATGCGCTCTTGCTTCAAGGTGTCGCGGTCGCGGATGGTCACGGTCTGGTCTTGTAAGGTCTGGCCATCGACGGTGAGGCAGAAGGGGGTGCCGGCTTCGTCCTGACGGCGGTAGCGCCGCCCGACCGCCCCCTTGTCGTCATAGAAGACGTTGAAGTGTGGCTTCAACTCCCGATAGATCGCCTGGGCCACCTCCGGCATCCCATCCTTGTTGACCAGCGGAAAGACGGCGGCCTTGATGGGGGCCAGGCGGGGGTGGAAGCGCATCACGGTCCGTATTTCACCGCCAACCTCGTCCTCCGTGTAAGCCTCACAGAGCACGGCCAAGGTGAACCGATCCGCTCCCGCCGATGGTTCGACGACATGGGGGATGAAGCGAAACGGCAGCCCCGATTTCGCTTGCTTCTCCGCCTCCTTATTGCCGGCGAACGGAGATTTATCGGCCTTCTCCCAGGCATCGTCATCAAAGTAGGTCAAATCCTTGCCACTATATTGCATGTGCTGCTTCAAGTCATAGTCGCCGCGATGAGCCACTCCTTCCAGCTCCTGCGGCTCGTTGGCGAAGGGGAACAGGTACTCGATGTCGGTGGTGCCGATGGAATAATGCGCCAGTTCCTCCTTCCCCTGTTCGCGGGGCCGCAGTTTCTCCGACCGGATGCCGAGCCGCGAATACCAGTTGATGCGCACATCCCGCCAGTATTGATACCACTTCATCGACTCATCGGGATGGCAGAAGAACTCAATCTCCATCTGCTCGAACTCGCGGCTGCGAAAGATGTAGTTGCGCGGGTTGATCTCATTGCGGAACGCCTTGCCGATCTGGGCGATGCCGAACGGCAGCTTGAGCCGGGAGCTATCCATGACGTTTTTGAAATTGACAAAGATACCCTGAGCCGTTTCGGGACGGAGATAGGCGGTCGCGGAAGCATCTTCTAACGCGCCAATAGACGTTTTGAACATCAAATTGAAAGAACGGGGTTCAGTCAACTGGCCTACCTGTCCACATTCGGGGCAAGGAACTTTGGCCCGCTTTGCTTCATCGGGGATTTGTGTGTATGGCAGTGAGCCTTCGAGTGATTGAGGTACAGCTCCAGGTGCCTTACTCACCTTTTCAATTTTCTTGCGATTTTTCTCGAAGACCTCTTCTTCGGACCCGATGCCTGAGAACACGAATTGTTTTTTCTCTGAAGTATCTTGGAAAGGATCTCTTGTGACCCAAATGACAATCAACTGATCTGCTCGAAACCGTGCCCTGCAAGCCTTGCAATCAACTCGTAAATCCGCGAACCCCCCCACGTGCCCGCTTGCCTCCCACACTTTCGGGTTCATGATGATGGCACAATCGACGCCGACCATGGTGATTTCCTGGCCATCGGGTCCTGGCGGCGGATTCAGGACCATATCCCGCCACCACGCTTCCTTGATGTTGCGCTTCAATTCGACGCCCAGCGGTCCATAATCCCAGAAGCCGTTGATGCCGCCGTAGATTTCGCTCGATTGGAAGATGAAGCCGCGCCGTTTGCACAATGCTACTAGTTTGTCCATGTCCATGATTCTTGCCCTTCGCTGGATGCGAGGACGCTTCGAAGCGTCCGCTAAACGCTTGGTGTGTCACGAAATCCAATGACTCTTGACGATCCCCACCGCGCCGATGACAAGGCGCAAGGGGTCGCGGCGCAGCTCGGGGACGATGTGGAACTGATCAATCTGGGCTGCCGCTTCGATGTCCGCGCCGTACCCCAGCTGCCGCAGCTTCACGCCGCTTTGTGATACTTCGAGCGCGCCGGACAACACGCGGCCATGATTCTCGAAACAGTCCCAGGCCAAGCGGGCGCCGTCGTTCAAGCACACCTCCTCGATTTCACACAGGAAATCGACGAACGCCCCGGCCAACAGGGCGTCTTCGAGGGCGATTGCCCCTTCCTGACCGGCGCAAATGATGTGAAGGGGACGCTTATCCTGGCGCAATTGTTCGCACACGGCGCTGTAATTGACGAAACCGGCCACGAGCACGCGCTCCGCCGCGGCCGCGCGCGCCAGGGCGCGGGTGCCGTTGGTCGTCGTCAGGACCACGGTGCGCCCCTTGCACACCGAGGCCGAGTATTCACCGGGGGAATTGCCCAGATCAAACCCCGGCAACGGCACACCCCCCCGTTCGCCGCCGAGCAAGACGCGCCCCATGCGCATCCTACCAGCTACTTCCTTCGCTTCCTCGACTTCCGCGCAGGGATGCACGTCGGCACAGCCAGCGGCCAAGGCGTAGATGATGGTGGTCGAGGCCCGCAGCACGTCAATGACCACGGCCAACCCGCCCGCCAACCGCGCGACCGGCGCCAACTCCGGCACCAGGTGGACCTGCACCTCCCTGTCGTCTGCCATGCGACTCACTCCAGGGAAACCATGAGAGGGGCGAGATTTCATCTTAAAGATTGGCGGCGGATTCGTCGATTGCGAGTTTCGATCCGGCGCTGGCAGCGGCGGAGGGCCTAGACGGGGGTGGCAGCCCGCGGCCCCGGAACGAGAAAAAATCCACTGCCACTCCGATTTTTCTATTGATTGTTTTAGTGAACCTAAGTATACTATGCGAAGCCGACAAGTTTCCTTCCTTTCATTGTTCCATTCCACCCCACCCCCCCCCCTTTTTCAAGATGTCAGGTAATGGGCATGGAATGAAACACACATCCTCACCGCGCCTGATTGATCGTTTCGCGCTCGTCAACAGCAGCCCCGGAACGCGAAGCATGTTCCAGCCACGTATCCACCGCGTACCCGCTCTGGTATTTTCTTTGGCATTTTGCTTGTACCTGCTCGGCCTAGCTCTTACAATCGCTACAACTTGCCGCTGAGAGCCGTGGAAGACATTGGGTGCCGCGGGATTTCGGCGGCGGGGCGGATGGGCTGTTTGGGTTTGCCGAACGTACCATTCCTATCGTCGTTTTGATTAACACCACAAGGGAGAGGGTCCTAGCGATGAACGATCAGCAAGGACACAACAAGAACGGACCCGGTTTGTCGCGTCGCCAATTCCTGAAGGGATCGGGCGTCGCGGCGGCCGCGACCGCGCTGGGGCAGGCGCCACTCCCCAGCGCCGCCGCCGAGCAGGCGTCGGCCAAGGGGAAAGTCCCTCAGTTCGGGCCGGGCAAGGTCAAGATTGAATTGACCGTCAATGGCAAAAAGATGACCACCGACATCGAGCCGCGCGTCACTTTGTTGGACGCGCTCCGCAATCATCTCGATGTCACCGGCTGCAAGCGCGTCTGCGACCGCGGCAGCTGCGGCGCCTGCACCGTGCTGCTCGACGGCGCGCCGGTGTACGCGTGCAGCCTGTTGGCGCTGGAGGCGCGCGGCAAGGACATTCAAACCGCCGAGTCGCTGGTGGACGGCGACCAGCTCGACGCGATTCCCAAGGCCTTCGTGCAGTACGACGCGCAGCAGTGCGGCTTCTGCACGCCGGGCTTCGCCGTGGCGCTGCGGGCGGCCCTAAACCAGAATCCCAACGCCAGCCCCGGCGAGCTGGAGGCCGGTTTGGCCGGCAACATCTGCCGCTGTGGCACCTACGAACAGATGCGCCACGCCATCGAGGCGCTGTGCCGTCAAGGGAAGGGAGGCTGAGCCATGCAAAGTAAAACGCGCAAACCGCTCGTTGCTTGGCCGAAGCAACGCCGTCTCATCGGCAAGGACGTGCAGCGCGTGGACGGCCCGGAAAAGTCCACCGGCACGGCCAAGTACAGCTTCGACATCAACCGGCCCGGAATGCTGCACGCGCAAATCCTGCGCTGTCCGTATGCCCATGCCAAAATCAAAAAGATCGACACCAGCGCCGCCGAGAAGATCCCCGGCTTCGCGGCGTTGCACATGATCGCGTCCGAAGGAGCGGAGCTGGACTATGCTGGCGCCGAGGTGCTGGCTATCGCCGCCGACACCGAGGAACACGTTCAGGACGCGCTGCGAGCCGTCCGGGTCGAGTACGAAGTGCTGCCGTTCCTGGTCAAGGAAGAGGACGCCCTGAAGAATCCCAGCCTGAAGACGGTCAGCGGCCGCGATCCCAGCAACGTCAGCAAGCCCACGCTCGCCGACGAAGGGGACGTGGACGCCGCCTACAAGGAAGCGGACGCCGTGGTCGAAGGGGAATATGGCGTGGCCACGGTTTGTCATCACTGTCTCGAACCGCACGGCCTGGTCGCCGAATGGCCCAAAGAAGGCAGCGTCAAGCTGCGCGTCTGGTGCTCGGTGCAAGCGACGCGCAACGTGGCCGCCGGCTTGGCCAAGGAGTTCGATCTTGGCCCTACCGAAGTCGAGTGTCTCACCGACTACATGGGGGGCGGCTACGGCAGCAAGTTCGGTCCCGATGTGCAGGGCATCGCCTGCTCCCATCTGGCCAAGAAGACGGGTCGGCCGGTCAAGCTGATGCTCACCCGCGAGGCGGAGATCACCACCGCCGGCAATCGACCGTCAGCCTATGGCCGGGTCAAGATGGCCGGCAAGAAGGACGGCACCATCACCGCCTACGAGGTGGATTGCTACGGCACGCCGGGGGCGACGGGACGTGCCACGGTCAATTTCGCCATGTTGCCGTATGTGTACAAGGACGCCATTCCGAATTATCGGCTCAAACATACGGTCATCCTGACCAACTGCGGGGCGGCGCGGGCCATGCGGGCTCCGGGCCATCCGCAGAACTGCTTGCTGACGGATACCTGTCTGGATGATCTGGCCGCCAAGCTCGGCCTCGATCCGATGGAGGTCCGGCTCAAGAACTTGCCGAAGAACGTCCCTAGCGCGGTGCGGGATTATCCGCTGTCGTGGAACGCCGTGCGGGAGACGATCTACCGGGATGAAATCGCCATCGCCGCCAAGCTGGCCAAGTGGAAGGAGAAATGGCATCCACCCGGCGAGGGGGGCAAGGGGCCGATCAAGTATGGCATCGGCATGGCCTTGCACACCTGGGGTGGCGGCGCGGCGGGGGGTGATCCACCGTTGAACGAATGCACCGTCATCATCTCTCGGGATGGGTCGGTGACGGCGCAAAGCTCCACGCAGGATTTGGGCACCGGTCAACGCACGGTCACGGCCATGGTCGTCGCGGAAATCCTGGGCTTGGAACCGCACGAGGTCTTCGCCGACATCGGCAACAGCTCGTATGGCCAGTCCACCGGCTCCGGCGGCAGCACGACGTGCCCATCGCAGGCCCCTTCGGCGCTGCGGGCGGCGATCGGCGCCCGCGATCAGCTCTTTGCCAAGATCGCCAAGAAGCTCGGCGCCAAGCCAGAGAACTTGGCCATCGAGCCGGGCAAGGTCGTGGATACCGCCACGGGCAAAAGCGTGCCCTGGAAGAAAGCCTGCGCCATGCTGGGCATGGACGAAGTGCGCGTCAAGCTCGGCTGGAGTTCGGTCTATGCCAACGAGGTCGATGACGAAGGGAAGCTGGTCACGCCGGGGGTTTCCAACTTGCAGGTCGGCGGCGTGCAAATCGCCGAAGTGCGCGTGGACACCGAGACCGGCCAGGTCTTCTGCGATCACATCGTCGCGGTGCAGGATGTCGGCATGGTGGTCAATAAGCTGTTGTGCGAATCGCAAGTGGCGGGCGGCGTCATCATGGCCGTCAACTATGCCTTGCTGGAAGACCGCATCATGGACCGCCACACCGGCCGCCAAGTGAACCCCGACATGGAGTTCTACAAGCTCGCCGGCATTCAGGACATCCCCCGCATCACCGTGCATATGCACGACATGCCGGAGCGCGGCGTCATTGGCATCGGCGAACCGCCGACCATCTCGACCGCCGCCGCCATCAGCAACGCCATCTTCAACGCCATCGGCGTTCGTGTGTCTCATGCTCCATTCACTCCGGACAAAGTGCTGGCCGCCCTTGCCCAGAAAGGGGGGAAGGCATAAATGAAAAACTTCACCTACTATCAACCGACATCCGTTCCGCAAGCGCTCGGTCTGCTGAGTGACAAGTGGGGCGCCACGGAAATCCTCGCCGGCGGCACCGACCTGCTGGACCTGACCAAGGAATACGTGGCCCAGCCGGATCGCGTGGTGAGCATCACCGGCATTCCCAACCTCATCGGCATCCAGTCTGAGGGGGATGCCGTGCGCATCGGCGCCACCACCAAGCTGGCCGCCATCGCCGACCACAGCGAGCTGCGTCAACTGTTCCCGGCCCTAACCACGGCGGCGGGGATGGTTGGCGGGCCGCAGATTCGCAACATGGGCACCATCGGCGGCAATCTCTGCCAGCGCAACCGCTGCTGGTACTTCCGCGACGAGGAGGTCCTGTGCTTGCTCAAAGGGGGCGATAAGTGCTACGCCCTGGACGGCGAGAACATCTACCACGCCATCTTCACGCAGGGACATAAATGCGTCATGGTCAATCCCTCGACCTTGGCGCCCCCCCTGATCGCGCTGGGGGCCACAGTGGAGCTGGTCGGTCCCCAGGCCCAGCGGACGGTGGAGCTGGCCAAGTTCTTCGTCGCGCCGGCGTCGGCCGCGGAGCATGAAACGGTGCTTCAGCCCAATGAGATTCTCACGCGGGTGACGATTCCCCAGAAGGGCTTGAAGAGCGCTAGCTACGAGATCCGCCAGAAACAGTCTTACGATTGGCCGCTGGTGCAAGCCGCAGTGGCGTTCCAGCTTAACGGCGGCAAGGCCAGCAACGTCTCCATCGTGCTCGGCCACGTCGGCCCGACGCCGGTAATCGCCACGGCTGCCGCCCAAGCGCTGGAAGGCAAGGCGATCAACGAGGACACCGCCGCCGCCGCGGGCGAGGCTGCCACGCAAGGGGCCAAGCCGCTCAGCCAGACCGGCTACAAGGTCCGGCTGGCGCAAGTGGCGGTCAAGCGGGCCATCCTCACCGCCGCCGGCGGCCAGAAGTATTGGGAGGCGTGAGCCAACGACCAAGGATTATCGGCCGTGGATTTCATCGTTTCGCGGAGGAGTCATCCCCCGCGAAGCGATGAATCCCCACGAATCACTATCAGAGGGTGCATCATGTCCGAACATTCCGAACTCAAACCGCTGCGCTGCCTCCACCTGTCTTGCAAGTCGATGGTCGTCTTCGGCGAGGATTTCGAGAGCGACCCCGACTACCAAGCCGGCATGACCGATTTCTGGTGCACGCGCACGCAAACCGGCCGCGGCCCCGACAACGATGACGTGTGCATGGAAATGTGCAGCAATCCGGAACGCGGCTGCTATCAGGAGTATTAACGTCACCGCCGTTTAGCGACGCTTCCCCGAAGCGTCGCTAAATCGTCAGCGCCGGACCACCATATCACCACCAATAAATTGGCGCAACATGGCTAAGCGGATTCATCGCTTCGCGTGCCGATCCCACTCGAAACGATGAATCATCTATCTCATTGAAATTAATTCCACTCTACCTCGCCGACCACTTCGACAAGAAGCGGTCCGAATCTTTCTGCTGATCGAGGATGGCGGTCTGCAAGGCTCGGTTTTGATATAATGGGGTAGATGTTGCGCGAATGGATAGCCGGAAAGGAATTCTGTATTTTACCCCAATGTCATACTTGGCGCGGGTGAGAGTGAGGCTTCCTTTCCTTATTCCCAGGCCGAGCCTGGGAACGAGAAGAAGCGCCGCTCGACGTTGGGAGTCGTCGTTCCGCGCGCCGAGGGAGAAGGGTGTAGCTTGCTGCTCTTGACAGGCTTATGCAAGCTCCCTATCATATTACGTTTTACCATTAAGACCTTTTCGGAAGGCAAGTAGTCATGGCCGTACCCAAGAGACGTACCTCCCACGCTCGGCAAGGCAAGCGGCGCAGTCATTTGCATGTGAGGCCGCTGCAAATTCAGTATTGCCCCCAGTGCCAAGAGCCCATGTTGCCGCATCGGGTCTGTGGCAACTGTGGTTTTTATCAGAACCGAGAAGTGGTGGCGCCGAAAGAGGAAAGGAAATAAACCATGCAGATCGCGCTGGACGCGATGGGGGGCGATCACGCGCCGGGTCCCGTCGTTGCCGGCGCCGTGCAAGCGGTGGCCGACAATTCCGAATTGCGCGTCGTCCTGGTGGGGGATCAAGCGCAGGTGCAGCCTTGTCTCGAACAAGCCGGCGGGCCGCACGACCGCATCGAGATATTCCACTGCACGCAAGCGGTGGCGATGCACGAAGCGCCGGTGGAAGCCCTGCGCAAGAAACCCGATAATTCCATCAGCCGGTGTTGGCAGCTCATGGCCGAGAAGAAAGTCGAAGCCATCGTCAGCGCCGGCAACACCGGGGCGATGGTGGCGGGAGGCCTGTTGCGGCGCCGCTTTCTCAAGAACGTGCGCCGGCCCGGCATCGCCGCCGTCATGCCGACGCAGCAGGGACCATGCGTGGTCATCGATGTCGGCGCCAACGTCGATCCAGAGCCGCAACACCTGTTCCAATACGGCATCATGGGGAGCATCTTCGCCAAGCATGTTTTGCAGTGTGATGAACCCAGAATCGGCTTGATGAACATCGGCGCCGAGGAGAAAAAAGGACACGACCTGGCCAAGGAAACGCACGCGCTATTCAACGCCAGCCATTTCCAGGACCGTTTCATCGGCAACATTGAAGGCCGTGACATCCACAAGGGTGTTTGTCATGTCGTAGTCACCGACGGTTTCGTCGGCAACGTCGTCTTGAAAGTCTGCGAAGGGGTCTTTGAGTTCGTGATGAAGATGGTCTTTCAGGAAGTTTCGACGACTTTGAATGCCGAGCGCCAGCAAGCGCAACTGGCCTTGAAGAACCTGGTGGATCGCTACGACTACAACGAGCACGGCGGCGCGCCGCTGCTGGGCATCGACGGCATCTGCATCATCTGTCACGGCAGTTCCGGCGACCGGGCCATCAAGAACGCCCTGCTCGTCGCCGCCCACCACGCCCGCGTCCGGCTGAACGAGAAGATCGTGCAGGAATTGGAAGAGAATCTGCCGGCGGCGGGGTGAGGGTGCTTCGTGTCCACGCCGGAAGGGGTTGCTTGCGGGTTATTGCACAACTCCGCAGTACGTGGTGAACGGCTTCATACGATTCCACAAGCGGATGTGCGGCGCATGATCGGCGAACTGTCCGAAGATTTTATGCGGAAGATTGACGATGGCCTTAAAGCCGTGTTGGGATGGCCGTCGGTTATCCCCACGTCTGTTCCACAAGGAGGTGCCATGTCCCAGACAGCTTTTCTGTTTCCCGGTCAAGGAGCGCAATACGTGGGCATGGGGCAGCAGCTCCGGGCCGCGTTGCCGGCGGCGCAACGGCTGTTCGAGGAGGCCAGCGAAGTGCTGGGCTACGATCTGGCCGAGGTCTGCGCCAGTGGCCCCGCCGAGCGGCTCAACAGCACGGTCGTCAGTCAACCGGCCATTTTCGTGACCAGCTTGGCCGCCTTGGAACAGTTGAAGGCCACCGACCCCGCCGCCGTCGCTGGGTGCGCTATGACCGCTGGCTTGAGTCTGGGGGAATATACGGCCCTGGTTTTCGCTGGCGCGTTGAGCTTCCGGGATGGCTTGAAGCTGGTGCAAAAACGCGGCGCGGCCATGCAAGCGGCTTCCGACGCCACGCCCAGCGGCATGGTCAGCATCTTGGGACTGGAACAGCCGCAAGTCGAGGAACTATGTGCCAAAGCCCAAACTTGGGGTGTCATGCAGGTGGCCAATCTGTTGTGTACGGGGAATATCGTGGTCTCGGGCGTGCTGCCGGCCTGTGATGAGATGGTGAAGCTGGCCGAGGCCGCCGGCGCCCGTACGGTGCGCTTGGCCGTGGCGGGGGCGTTTCACACCAGCATCATGAAACCGGCCGACGACCAGCTGGCCGCCGCCCTGAACGGCATTTCGCTGCAACCGCCGCGCATTCCCGTTTGGTCCAACGTGGATGCCCAACCGCACACGGACCCCAACGAGATTCGCCAACTGCTGGTGCGGCAAGTCGTCGCGCCGGTGCTCTGGGAACAGACCATGCGCAACCTCTTGGCCGCCGGTTGCGAACGCTTCCATGAAATCGGCCCCGGCCGCGTCCTCGCCGGCTTGCTGAAACGCGTGCAGCGCAAGGTGGATTGCCAGAATGTGGCGGGGTAGCAATGGGGTGTTGGGCGGCGACCGGAAGGGGAACGTGCCCCTGGTGCAATCGTCATAATCCGAATAGACAACGTGCTCTTTCCTTTTTCTCCATTCCCGTGTAATTTTTCACTTTACTTCCACGCGCTGATCCTTTGGAGGTTTTGGCCGCAGGGGGAGGACAAGTTACCTTGCCCGGTGTGCGGGCACTGTGGTACATAACGGCGGGACCGGGGCGGACTGCAGCGAAGTCCGAGCTGCCGGCCGCGGAGTGCTTATTTGCTAGGGGAGGATTCCAACGTGCCTTCCATTGAAGAACGTGTCATTGAAATCGTGGTCGAGAATCTCGGCGTCAACAAAGAGCAAGTGACCCGCACCACTTCGTTCATCGAAGACATGGGGGCGGATTCACTGGACATTGTCGAACTCATCATGGAACTGGAAGAAGAATTTGAGATCACCATTCCTGATGAACAAGCCGAGAAGATCAAGACCGTGGGCGAAGCAATTGACTATATCGAAAGAGAAATCGAGAAAAAAAACGAGAAGTAACGCGGTGCTGCTTCCCGCCGTGGTTCGCTGATGAAGGTCCCCCTCATGCTGATGGTTGGATGGGGAGATCGTCCGATTCCGGCTTGGTGCCAGGGTCGGTGGCGTCGGCACGGCGGCTTCGTCCTGCCTTTGATAGAAACCCGACTGGGACAGCTGGAAACGCAAGCGGCTCCCGTTTTCGGGAAGGAGCCAAGACATGACTCGGCGCGTGGTGATAACTGGTCTGGGGACCGTCAATTCCCTCAATTCCGACCTCAAGGGGTTCTGGCGTGATCTGCTGCACGGCAAAAGCGGTATCGGCCTCATCGAGCAATTCGATACCAGCGCTTTCAAGGTCCACTTCGGCGGCGAAGTGAAAAACTTCAATCCCGAAGCCTACCTGGACTCGAAGAGCGCCCGTCGGCTGGATCGCTTCACGCAATTCGCCATGATCGCGGCCATTGAAGCTGTCAAGGACAGCGGCCTCGATTTCAGCAAGGAAGACCCCTATCGTTGCGGCGTCATCCTGGGGAGCGGCATCGGCGGGCTGAACGAGTTCGAGGACCAGCACGGCCGCTATCTGGAATCAGGACCGGGCAAGATCAGCCCCTTCACGATCCCGAAAATGATCATCAACGCCGCGCCTGGCAATATCTCGATTCACTACGGCTTGTGCGGCCCGAATACTGCCGTCGCCACGGCTTGCGCCAGCGCGGGCCACGCGGTCGGCGACGCGCTGCGGGCCATCCAGCACGACCAGGCCGATGTCATGCTCACCGGCGGTTCCGAGGCGGCCATGACGCCGATGGGTTTGGGCGGTTTCGTGTCCGCCCGCGCCCTTTCAACCCGCAACGACGCGCCCCAACAAGCCAGCCGACCATTCGACAAGGACCGCGACGGCTTCGTGCTGAGCGAGGGGGCGGGTATTCTCATTCTCGAAGAGCTGGAACACGCCAAAAGACGCGGCGCCCCGATCTACGCCGAAGTGCTGGGCGTCGGCAGCACCGCGGACGCGCACAACATCACCGCCCCGCACCCCTGCGGCACCGGCGCGGCCACGGCGATCCGGTTCGCCCTGCGCGATGCCAAGGTGAACCCCAACGAGGTGCAATACGTCAACACCCACGGCACCAGCACGCCCTTGGGGGATGAGGCCGAGACCAAGGCCATTCACCAAGTCTTCGGCGCTCATGCCCGCCAGCTGGCCGTCAACAGTACCAAGAGCATGACCGGCCATCTGCTCGGCGCCAGCGGCGCCGTGGAATTAATCGTCTGTGCTCTGACCATCAAAACCGGCGTCGTTCACCCCACGATCAACTATGAGACCCCCGACCCGGTCTGCGATCTAGATTACGTCCCCAACACCCCCCGCGAAATGCGCGTCCGCCGGGCCATCTCCAACAGCTTCGGCTTTGGCGGGCATAATTGCTGCGTGGTGGTCGGGGCAGTGTAAGCGACTTCATCCGGCGAGCGGGGGATGTCAGCCAACTGGCATATGGCAGTCACCGGAGGGCTGACGTTCCCGCGCTCGCTAAACCATTTAACCCCCACGATGGTTGGACACCCATGAGCCTACTACCCCATCTCCAACATGCGGACGTTTCTCTGTCTTCCGAGGAAATCGCGCGCTACAGCCGGCATTTGATCATGCCGGAAGTGGGCATGGCGGGGCAAAAACGCCTCAAGGCAGCCAGTGTGTTGCTCATCGGGGCGGGGGGCTTGGGGTCGCCGTTGGCGCTGTATCTGGCGGCGGCGGGGATTGGCCGGATTGGCTTGGTCGATTTCGATGTCGTCGATTTCAGCAATTTGCAACGCCAGGTGTTGCACGGCACCCCCGACGTGGGCCGGCCCAAGCTGCACTCGGCCCGCGACCGCTTGCAAGCTATCAATCCCGCCGTGCGGCTCGATCTGTACGAGACACCCATCAAACGAGACAACGCTTTCGATCTGATCCGCCCCTATGACATGGTCATCGACGGCACCGACAATTTTCCGACCCGCTATCTCGTCAATGACGCTTGTGTCTTGTTGAACAAGCCGAACGTCTATGGCAGCATCTTTCGCTTTGACGGCCAAGCGTCGGTGTTTCATCCGCCGCACGGCCCTTGTTATCGCTGCCTGTATCCCGAACCGCCGCCGCCGGGGGAGGTGCCCAGCTGTGCCGAAGGGGGGGTGCTTGGCATCCTGCCCGGCCTCATCGGCGTGGTGCAAGCCACCGAGGCGGTCAAGCTCATCCTGGGGGTCGGCCAACCGCTCCTTGGTCGGCTGCTGCTCTATGATGCCCTGGCCATGAAGTTCCAGGAATTCAAAGTCCGCCGCAATCCCCAGTGTCCCCTCTGCGGCGACCAGCCCACGATCAAGGAGCTAATCGACTACGAACAATTCTGCGGCATTCGCGGCCAGGAAGCGCCAGCCCCCGTTGCTGCCGAGCCGACCTGGGAAACCACCGTCGAGGAGCTCAAAGCCCGGCTGGATCGGCGTGAACAAGTCTTCATCCTCGACGTCCGCAACCCGGAGGAGTATCAGATTTGCCGCATCGCTGGTAGCACCCTCATCCCGCTGCCCGAACTGCCGCAGCGCTTCGCCGAGCTGGACCGCGACCGCGAGATCATCGTCCATTGCAAGAGCGGCATGCGTAGCCTCAAAGCCGTGCAGTTCCTGCGTGGCCAGGGTTTCACCCACTTGAAGAATCTCCAAGGGGGCATCCTCGCCTGGGCCGACAAGATTGACCCAGCGATGCCGAAGTATTAGCATCCGTGGAGCGAGCGATCCGTCGGGGAGCGACAATTTCATGTCCGACATTCCCACCCGTGATGAATTGGCCACGCGCTATCTCGAACAGCTGCCGTATGAACCGTATCCCGTGCAGGAAGAAGCTCTGCTGGCCTGGTTCACGTCCGAGCAAGGGGTGTTGGTGTGTGCGCCGACGGGGACGGGCAAGACGCTGATCGCGCAGGCGGCCTTGTACGAGGCCCTGCACCGCCGCCAGATTGCCTACTATACGACACCGCTTATCGCCTTGACCGAGCAGAAATTCCGCGAGATGCAAGACAGCGCCGCGCGCTGGGGGTTCTCGCCCGATGATGTCGGTTTGGTGACAGGGAATCGCCGGGTCAACCCCGACGCCCGCGTCCTGGTCGTGGTGGCCGAGATTCTCCTCAACCGCCTGCTTCATCCCGAAGGATTTGACTTCCATCAGGTGTCGTCGGTGGTCATGGACGAGTTCCACAGCTTCGCCGACCCGGAACGCGGCATTGTCTGGGAATTGTCGCTGTCCATGTTGCCGAAACACGTCCGCTTGCTGCTGCTGTCGGCGACGGTCGGTAATTCCGCCGAGTTTCTCAATTGGCTGAATCATTGTCATCAGCGCAAGCTCGAACTGGTCGAAAGCACGGATCGCAAGGTGCCGCTGACGTACATCTGGGTGCCCGACCAGCTCCTCAATGAATTGCTGGTCGATATGGCCAAGGGGGACGCGGCGGCGCGCAAGACGCCGGCCTTGGTCTTCTGCTTCAATCGGGACGAGTGCTGGAGCGTGGCCGAGCAGTTGAAGGGGTTGCCACTGTTGGGAGACGATCAACGCGGCAAGCTCCATCATGAAGTGAATAAGCTCGATTGGACGCAGGGGGTCGGCCCCAAGATTCGCCAGATGTTGCATCGCGGCGTCGGCGTGCATCATGCTGGCATGTTGCCCAAGTATCGCCGAGTGGTCGAGGACCTGTTTCAGCGCAAGCTGCTGGCCGTGGTCATCTGCACGGAGACGCTGGCTTCCGGCATCAACTTGCCCGCGCGTTCCGTGGTGTTGTCGGCGCTGGTCAAGGGGCCGTTCGGCAAGCAGAAGCTCGTCGATGCCAGCACGGCCCAGCAAATCTTTGGCCGGGCGGGCCGGCCGCAATTCGATGATCGAGGCTATGTCTATGCCGTGGCTCACGACGATGATGTCAAGATTCTACGCTGGAAGGAAAAGTACGATCAAATCCCCGAAGACACCAAAGACCCGAATCTAATCAAGGCCAAGAAGGCCCTGAAAAAGAAAAAACCGACGCGCCGCGACAATGTGTTGTACTGGACCGAGTCGCAATTCAAGCAGCTCCAAGGGGCGCCGCCGGGCAAGTTATACAGCAAGGGGCCGTTACCGTGGCGCTTGCTGGCGTATTTGCTGGAAATCTCTCCGGACGTGGACAAAATTCGCAAAGTGGTCAGCAAACGCCTCATGGATGAGGCCCGTGTCAAGAGCCAGCAAAAACAGCTCGACCAGATGCTGCTGGCCCTGCACCGGGGGGGCTATGTCGTGCTCGATCCGCCCCCCCCCGCGCCTGCCACGAGCGGCGCCGGGGAGGGGCAACCGGCCAGTCCAGCCGATGTCACGGCTGCCTGGGTGCCGCATCAGGCCGCGCCGACCCCCAAGCTCGACCGGCTGTTGGTGTTCCGCAGCGTGCATCCGCTCTATGGGGCCTTCCTCATCGATCACTTGGGCATCGCCGACCGCCACGAACGCTTGCAGGCGTTCGAGAGTGTCTTGGAGATGCCCAAACCGCTGTTGCGTCACGTGCGCGTGCCGTTTGCCGATCAGCTGCCGCCCGGTCCCCTGGCCACGACCCGGCTCGACCCCGAGCTGGTGCAACGCGGGCTGATCTCCGCCAAGGTGCTGATGCCGTCGAGTGAAGAGGACGAAGACGACGAGGACGAGGAGGAATTCCAACGGCCGCCGACCTTGGCCGAAAAATTGACGCTGCTGTTCGAGGCCGAATATCCCGATGTCACCGACTTGTACACGCAATCGGTCTGGGCGGCGGGGGAGCTGCAGCGCTACGCGGGCGACTTCAACCTGTTCGTCAAGGCTCGCGATTTGGTGAAGCAAGAAGGGATCATCTTTCGCCACCTGCTGCGGCTCATCCTGCTGCTTGGCGAGTTCGCCCAGCTGACGCCGCCGGAGACGACGGCGGAGGCATGGCAAGCCGACTTGCGCGACCTGAGCGAGAAACTGACCGCCAGCTGCCGGGCCGTCGATCCGGCCAGCACCGACCTGATGATCGAACAGGCCCACGCCGCCGACGTGGTGGAAGGGGAAGCCCACGAACCCGCCCCTCTGCCGGCAGCGCCCACCGAGCCGGAACGGGAGTTCGGGGCGGGGATTTGGGATGAATGACGTTTAGCGAACGAGCCGCGGTGAGCTGCGTTGCTCGCCCGCGGCGCGCTCACTACACATCGAATTTCATCACGATATATTCATCCCCAACAAAAACTCCGTGTTCGTCTTGGTTTTTTTGAGCCGGCTGACGAGCATCTCCATCGCTTCGACGGGGTTCATGTCGCTGAGAACGCGGCGCAAGGCGCGGACGCGCGGCATTTCGTCGGGGTGGAGCAGCAGCTCTTCCTTGCGCGTGCCGGAGCGGTTGATGTCGATGGCGGGCCAGACGCGCTTATCGACCAAGCGGCGGTCGAGGTGCAGCTCCATGTTGCCGGTCCCTTTGAATTCCTCGAAGATCACTTCATCCATGCGACTGCCCGTGTCGATCAAGGCCGTAGCCAGGACGGTCAGGCTGCCCCCTTCCTCGACGTTACGGGCCGCCCCGAAGAAGCGCTTCGGCTTCTGCATGGCATTAGAATCGAGGCCGCCGCTGAGTAGTTTGCCGCCGGACGGAGCTTCCGTGTTGTGGGCGCGGGCCAAGCGCGTGATTGAATCCAGTAGGATGACTACGTCTTGACCACGTTCAACCATGCGTTTGGCCTTTTCTAAGACGATCTCGCTGACATGAATATGCTCTTCCGGTGGCTCGTCGAAGGTGCTGGCCACCACTTCCGCCGTCGGCCCGGACACAGTGCGCAGCATGTCGGTCACTTCTTCCGGCCGTTCGTCCACCAGCAAGACGATGATGTAGCATTCAGGATGATTGCGGCGAATGCTCAGGGCCATCTTCTGCAACAGCACGGTCTTGCCGGCGCGGGGCGGAGACACGATCAAGCCGCGCTGCCCTTTGCCGATGGGAGTCACCAGGTCGATGACGCGCATGCTCAATTCGTCCGTTTCGGTTTCCAGGACCAGCCGCTGATTGGGATGCAGCGGCGTCAGGTCCTCGAACGTGGTGGGCGAGGTTTGCTCGTCGGGCGGCCGGCCGTTGACCAGCTCCACCTGCATCAGGGCAAAATTATCCTGCCCCTCGACCGGCAGGCGGATCGGCCCCTCGACCACCAGCCCGGTGCGCAACCCCAACCGCCGAATCTGGCTGGGGGAGACGTAAATATCCTCCGGCGAGGCCAAATAATTATGGGCCACGCTGCGTAGGAAGCCGTAGCCATCGGGCAAGACTTCCAGCGTCCCGGAGCCGCGCACCGTCTCGCCGCGCTCGACCTGGCGGCGCACCACGGCGGCGATGATCTGGCCGCGATTCATGCCGACATGTTCGGCAATCCCCTCCCGTTCCGCCAGCGCGAATAAGCGCGGCATCGGCAGCCGGTAGAGATCGTCCAAGCGCAGCAGCTTCACGGGAGAACCCGTGGCGGTGGCCGTCGGGGTCGGTGCTCCTTCCGCCGTTGGCTTGCGTGGGGCCCGTTTGCGCGTCGCATTGGCCGCCCCGTCGTCGTTACGGGCGACTGACATAGTCCTATCCCTCCCCATAGTCAATGGATTGCTCCTGATGAGAAAAAATCATTGTGTGTCCCCAAGGGGACGAGATGCGCGAACTGCGGCGCGTGGCGGCGGATCGTGCCCATCGAAGGGGATCAGGCGATCCGGTGTTGGTGTCCACCTAGCGCCATTTACCTACTGCTCGGTTGGCGAACCGAATTTGTCCTGTGGCGAGGCCGAATCGCTCCGGCAAGTTGAGCAAACCGATCGATCATTTCCGAATACTTCCCCACGGTCACGGTGGTGAAGCCGTGGAGAATGTCCGCATTCTACCAGTTAACTTTCTCATTTCCAGCGAATAGAATCAGGATTCACCAAAAAAGAAGAAAAAAACAGGCCGTGGGATAGGAAGAAAAACGATTTGTGTCTTTCTTGCCCTTTCTGACAGTCTCCAATTATCTTATCTTGTTGAGCATGAATTCGCTACGGATTTCGCGCGGCCGCAGCTTGCCGTTGGGCGCGGTCGCTTTTGCCGATGGTGTCAATTTTGCCTTGCTCTGCCCGCACGCCACGCGGGTCTGGCTGGTGCTGTATCCATTGCAAGGGGACGATCCCCCCGTCGAGATCGCCTTGGACAACCGCTTGCACCGCACGGGACTGCATTGGCATGTCACGGTGGCCGGTTTGCCGACGGCGTTCCGCTATGGTTGGCGCGTCGATGGCCCGCGCGGCGGCGGCCATCGCTTCGATCCGCGGATCGTGTTGCTCGATCCGGCGGCCCCCGCCTTGTCCGACGGCATCCCTTGGGGGCGCTCCACCGAGCCGGACCCGCGCCACACGGCGCGCCGCAGCTTGTTTTTTCGCCGCCCCTTCGATTGGAACAATGATGTACCGCCGCTAACACCGTGGGAAGAAACCATCATTTACGAGCTGCACGTGCGCGGCTTCACCTGTCATCCTAGCTCGGGCGTCTCCCAACCGGGTACCTTCGCCGGCTTGATCGAGAAGATTCCCTATCTGCAGTGGCTGGGCGTCACCGCCGTGGAACTGTTGCCGATCCACGAGTTTGACGAGTGCGATTGTCCGTTCCATAATCCCTTCACCGGCGAGAAGCTGCTGAATTTTTGGGGTTACAACAGCATCGCCTTCGCCGCCCCCAAGGCCGCTTATGCCGCTGCCGCGCCGGCTCATGGCCAGGTGTCCGAATTCCGCCAGATGGTCAAGGCGTTTCACGAAGCGGGCATCGAGGTCATCCTCGATGTCGTCTTCAACCACACCGGCGAAGGGGATGATCGCGGCCGGACTTATTCTTTCCGGGGCTTGGACAACAAGCTGTTTTACATGGTGGGACCCGATGGAACCTATTTGAATTATAGCGGCTGTGGCAATACCGTGAACTGCAATCATCCGCTGGTGCGGCAGCTCATTCGAGATTGTTTGCACTATTGGGTCGCTGACATGCACGTCGATGGGCTGCGGTTTGATCTGGCGTCGGTGCTGGGACGCGGGCCGGATGGCAAAGTGCTGGTCGAGCCGCCCGTCGTCGAGCTGATTTCCGCCGACGGCGTGCTGGCCGATACCAAGCTGATCGCCGAGCCGTGGGACGCGGCGGGGCTGTATCAAGTGGGCCGCTTTCCGTATGGCCAGCGCTGGTCGGAGTGGAACGGGCACTATCGAGATGACGTGCGCCGCTTCTGGCGCGGCGAGCCGGGCTTGGCCGGCGCCTTGGCCACGCGCATCTGCGGCAGCTCCGATTTATACGCCCCTTCGGATCGCCAGCCGCGGCATTCGGTCAACTTCGTCACCTGTCACGATGGTTTCACCCTCTGGGATTTGGTCTCCTACAATCAGAAACACAACGCGATCAACGGCGAAGGCAACCGTGATGGTTCCGATCACAACCATAGCTGGAACTGCGGTGTCGAAGGGGAGACGAACGATCCCGTCATCCTGGAGCTGCGCCGGCGGCAAGCCAAGAACTTCATGGCCACGTTGTTGTTGTCACAGGGGGTGCCGATGCTGTTGGCCGGCGACGAGTTCTTGCGCACCCAGCGCGGCAACAACAATGCTTGGTGTCAGGACAACGAAATCAGCTGGATCGATTGGACCTTGGCGGATCGGAACGCCGATTTCCTGCGCTTCACGCGGGAGATGATCGCCTTGCGGAAGCGGCATCCCGCCTTGCGACGGCGCGACTTCTTCAGAGGAACCGGCCCGCGCGGCGACCAGGAGCCGGATATTGTCTGGCACGGCACCGAACCGGGCCATCCCGATTTCTCCGCCACCGGGCGGACGCTGGCTTTCGCCATCAACGGTAGCATGACGGGGCGCGAGCCGGACCGCGATTTCTACGTCGCCTGCAACGCCTGGAAAGAGCCGCTGGCGTTTCGCCTGCCGCCGTCTCCCAGCGGCCGCGGCTGGCGGCGCGTGGTGGACACGGCCTTACCGTCTCCTCAAGACATCGTCAACCCTGAGGAAGCGCCGCATGTCAGTCCACATTCCAACTACCAGGTGGCGGCCCATGCGCTGGTGGTGCTAATGAGCGAAGCGTGACCAGATTTATCTTGCAATGGGCGCGGGATCGGGAACAATGAGGAAAGATGGCCCGCAGGTCCAACGGGCCAGGCATCTCGCCACTACGGCACGGGCCAAGGTATGATCCGCGACCCCCATGACGACACCCCATCACGCGAAATTGTTGCTGAATGGCGATGGCACAACGCGCTTGCCGCTACGGTGTCCCGCATGCGCGCGGCTCAATCCCGCCGGCGCGTTTTACTGCTATCACGATGGCAAGCCCTTGCACCCAGAGCTTCGCCCTAATCCGGTCAACGTGGGGAATGTGCCGTTTCCCGCTCCTTTTTGTTTCTCCGATGGCCAAACCTGCACGAATTTCAATCAACTTGCCGTGGCTTGCCATAGTCACTGGGAGGAATCGAAGACACTGCTGGCCGATGGCATCTGGGCGGTGTATTTGGGGGCCATGGGGCGACTCGACCTGGCGGCGGCGGCCCGGCAAGCGGCCCAGAACCCCGACACGGATCGCGGTTTAAGTGAGTTCTTGGCGAAATTGCCGGCCGATGCGGAGTTTCTGCGTCGGCCTCAGCCCGCCTTCGAATGCGGCGCAGTGAACTTGGGCCAGCTAATGCCCAAGGTGGATGTCCTCTTTCAGGTCGCGGTGCGCAACGAGGGGATGTTGTTACTGCACGGTGTCTGTTCCGCGACTTGTGATTGGCTGCTGTTTGGCGATTGGGTAGCATCGGCCGGCACGAGTTCCGTCCGCGTCACTGCTTATGATCCACGGCTGGACGGCGAACGCGCCTGGGCGCCGGAGAAGCGGTTTCAAACACGCACGGGGGGCACGATTCCGGTGCGTGTCGTCGGCGATAAGTTGCGCGCGGGCTTGAAGCCACTAACCGCCGAGATCATCCTCGACACCAACGGCGGCATGATCGCTTTGCCGGTACAAGCTCATGTTCCGATCCGCCCCTTTCCACGCGGCGCCCATGCCAACAATGTGCTGGCCGGCGTTGTGTCCCCCCGGGAATTGGCCGTCAAGGCCCGGCAGCATCCGCGCGAAGCCGGTCTGCTCTTTGAACAGGGGGCTATCAAGGCCTGGTACGCGAGCAACGGCTGGACGTATCCCATTGAAGGCAGAGACGGTTCGGGCGTGGCTGCCGTGCAGCAGTTCTTCGAGGTGTTGGGCCTGACGCAGCCCCCGCGTCTCGAGATCGACCACGATTCGTTGACCTTCACCGGCAAAATAGGGGAACGGTTGACGGCATTGATAAGAGTCTGCACCCCGGATGGCAAGCCAGTCTATGCCCACGCCTGGAGCGACCAGGAGTGGCTCCACATCGGGCCGATCAAGTATCGGGGCACCAAGGTCAAAATCCCCCTTGAAATCATAATTCCTGACCAGGCGGAAGAGGTACTTCACGCCCAACTAACCATTCAGGGGAACGGTGAACAATGCTTCGTCGTGCCGGTGGCGGTTGTGGTGAGACGCTGAACTCTCTCGTGAAGGATCGACGCGCGGGTTTCCGCCGCCCCGCGCGAAGCCATGGCTCCCGGGGAGAATGTGCCAACGAAACCGAACGTCGTGGGTTAAACTTAGTGGAACGGCGTTTCGGCTTTCGTTAGGGGGTGTTTGTGTTTCCGCAAAGGAGTTCTCGACCATGTTAACGCTCGTAACCTGTCCGACATGTCATCACAGGTTCACTACCGCCGAGGCAAACATGGGGCTACGAACCACGTGCCCCAATTGTCAGTCCTTATTCGTCGCGGGGAAATCGGTGGCGGAAACCGAAGGCCGAATGCGCTGCCGGCCGTCGCTGCAACCGACTCTCGACAAGACCATGCTCGGGGAAATCGATCCCCCCATTCGGTACAACTGCCCGCGGTGCAAGAAGCCGTTGGAATCCCCAGCCAGCGAGGCCGGCACCAAGAAGCCCTGTCCCGCCTGTGGCGGTCGCTTGCAAGTGCCCGCGCCGCCGTCTCCGCCGCGCCCAGACCCGGCTTTGAACAAAACCATGCTGGCGGTTGCGGATAGCTCGTCATCCCCGGTTCCCTCATCGTCCAGCGCGGCGGCCTCAAGTGTCGCGCCCACGCCGTCCACTACCAGTGCGGAACAGGTTTCAACTCCGGTTACTGCTCCCGCGTCCCCGCCCGCCACGCCCAGTCCCGCGAGTGCCAGCGCGGAGGCGAACGGGCTGGGCAGCAACCTTCTAAAAAGTCCGGCGCGGCGCTATGGGATAGGGGGCGCGATCGCCGCCGCCGTCCTGCTCCTGCTCGTTCTATGGGGGCGAAGCGTCCAACAAGCCAGGGAAGAGGAGTATCAGAAAGAGTATCAAAAATATCAACAACTCATGGCGGCCCAGCAACAAGAACAAGAGAAACTGCGAGTGCAAATCGCCAACTATGAAAGTCTTTTGGAAAAGCAGCGGCAAATCGCTGAAGACAACCGGCGCAAATGGGATGAGGAGAAAGCCGATCTCGAACGCCGCCGGCAACGCGAGATGGAATTGTTGCAGCAACAAATCCAACTGGCTCTCGTCAAGCGGGATCAAGACGAAGCGGCGAAATTGCAAGCGCAGTTGCAGAATCAACAACGCCAATTGGATGAGGAGCGGCTCGCTCTGCTGCGAAAGCAAGAGGAACGCGACAGGAAAACGCAACAGGAGATGGAAGACCTCCGCCGGCAGCTGGCCAACGCCCAAAACCAACAGCCCAACGTGGTGGTCACGCCGCCGCCATTAGTCCGGCCCTGGTGGCCCTGGTATCCGTGGTGAGCGGCTGGTTGGGAACGGGCCAGGTGAGAAAACCGGCAAGTGCGGAGCGCCCACTCCCCAGGACAAAGGAACTGGGGCAGCGACGTTCCGCGCTCGCCAGTGAGGGGGGGCGTCACGTTGCCTATATCTGCTTTCGATGAGAAAGGAGCTACCTCATGAACAAATGGATGACCGTATGCTGGGGCTTGGTGATGCTGACCGCGGCCTGTGGCCAATCGCGGATTCCAGACGCGCCAGGTCAACAGGAGCCACCGTCACCCGCCGTCATCGATGGGTCTCTCCTTCCACCGGACCAACCTGATGCGACGCTGGCCAGTCTCTCCGGCGCCGTGCCCGCTGCCCCCGCCGACCCGTCCGCCACCGTCGTGGTGAAAAAAATCACCGAAACTCGTGTGCGATCCGAGGAGCGCAAGCCATTTCCCGCGCCGGGACTGAACCTCACGCTGGTTATTCAGCCGCGCAAGCCCGAACTGCTCCAAGAGGCGGTTCGCATCGGTAATCTTCGCCTGAGCACGGCCACCGATGACATGGGAACGAACTTGATTTCCCAGGACAAAACCCAGAACTCCAACCAGTCCTTCTTGCAAAAGGTGTCCGATTTCCAGCGGAAGGCAGGCGCTGTTGAGATCACGGTCACGCTGCTCCCCTCGGCCCGTGGCGCCCGCACGTTCACTCTCCAAGGCAGCATCGCCATCGTCACCGGCGGCACTCCCGTTACCGTGGACTTTCCCAAGGTTCAAACGTTGCAAGGCCAGGTTTTGGAACATCCGGAATTGAAAGCGGCGGGTCTCAAACTTCAAGCCATTAAACCCACGGTCGTCTTCGGCGGCTCCCTCGATAAAACCGTGCAGTTGCAGGTACTCGAAGGAAGTGAAGGGGGAATCGCCGAGGTCGGCTTGGTGGATGCCGCTGGTCAGTATCATACTCCGCAAGGCTTCGGCGATCTGATCATGCGCGTCAATGATTTGCCGACCGTGAACGTTCCTTTCCGAGAGTTCGATCCGAATTGGACATTGCGCCTCAAACTTCTCAAAGGTGCCAAGGTGGTGACCGTCCCCATTGAGCTGCACAAGATAGAGCTACCATGAAACAGCGCGTCGCCCCGTGAGATAGGGATCACAGGACGGCAAAGGGGCGATCCGCCGAGGAACATACTACCTGTTTCCGTTCCAGGAAGCCCTTCCTCGACCCCCGCCACCAGCCGGACCCGCTCGGTTCGCAAACTCTCCGAGGAGACAAAAGTGCCATCGGGCTGACACGATAGGTCCGCTTCGACGTTCGTGACCAACATGCCATCAGGGATGCGGATGATTTGGTCGTCCAGGGCAAGGGTGCTCATGGAATGTTCTGTTCAGGTTTGGTGCTCCATCCAACAGGTTCCAGGCAAGGGGTTGGCGCGTGGCCTGGTGAGTCATCATTTCGCGCCGGCGCGCCGCGAACGCGAAACGATGACTCAACCATTGCTATCGAGAATTTACCAGTCCCTTAATGCCGGAATAGGAACTCCTTGGCGTTCACCAAGGCCCAGAGTACGTCTTCCCAGGCTTTGCGTTTGTCGCTGGCCTTGGCGACGTGATCCAGGGACACCTTGATTTCTCCCGCGACCGGCGGCCGGGAGAGGGTGGCCAGGTACAGCTCCTGGAGAATTTCCTCAGCGGAGAGGTCCGCCTTCAGCAGGCGCCCCAAACGGTTGTTCGGGTTGCGAATCTTGTCGTTGACGGTCGGGCCGTTGATGAGCTGCAAGGCCTGCGTCAAATTGCTGTCGCTCTCGCGCTCGCATTCGCACGCCAGTTCGCGGGCAGGTTGGCCGAACGTCTTGAGGAACGGATGATTCACTTCGCCGTCGGGCAGTTGCGTGGCCCGCGTCCCCAACGGCAAGCCAGGGAACTTCTCCGGCACCTCGGTCACGGCGCACAAGGCGTCGAGCAGTTGCTCGGCGGTCAGCAGCTTGGTGATCGTGTGGGAGAAGTATTTATCGTCATCTTGGTTGTACTCATTGGTCTGAGCGCTAAGTTGGTAAGTCCGCGAGTTCAAGATTGCGCGGATGACGTGCTTGACATCGAACTGGTTGGCCACGAAATCTTGAGCCAGGGCGTCCAGTAATTCGTCGTTGGCGGACGGGTTGGAATCGCGGAAATCATCGACCGGATCGACGATGCCTTTGCCCAGCAGGTGGAACCATATCCGGTTGACGGTGGCCTTGGCGAAGAACTCGTTGCCCGGCGCCGTCATCCAGTCGGCCAGGGCTTCTTGGCGGCTCTGGCCGGGGGATAGCTCGGCTACTCCGCCCCCCATGTATTTCGGCGGCATGACCTTGCCGGTACGTGGCTGGGTTACTTCCCCCGCGCGGTCGGTGTAAACCACCACGGCCCCTGGTTCACGCGGATTGGCGCTCCCTTCGAGTACATCCTTTTTCTGTTTCACGCGTGCGAAGAAGGCCGCCATGCTGTAGTAATCGTCCTGCGTCCAGCGCTCGAAGGGGTGGTTGTGGCACTTGGCGCACTGCATGCGGATGCCGAAGAAGACCTGCGCCGTGGTTTCGGCCAGATTCTCAGGGTCCTTGGCGATACGATAGTAGTTGGCCGGCGGATTGGCGTAAGTGCTGCCGCTGGCCGTCAGGATCTCGCGCGTGATCCGGTCGAACGGCGTGTTGGCGGCAATGTGACCGCGCAACCACTGTTGGAAAACGTGAACGCCCTTCACCTGAATCGTCTTGCGATTGCTGCGGAACACATCCGACCATTTGAGCGTCCAGAAGTCGGCGTACTCTGGCCGTTCCAGCAATTGGTCGATCCAGCGCGATCGCTTGGTCGGTGAGTTATCGTCCAAAAATGCCTTGACCTCGGCGGGGGTCGGCAGGATGCCACACAGATCGAGATAGACGCGGCGAATGAATTCCTCGTCCGTGCAGAGTTCCGAAGGGAGAATGTCGAGCATCTTCAGCTTGGCGAAGACGTGTTTATCGATGTAGTTGTTCTCCGGTGGATTGGTCCACTCAAACCCTTCCTTGGGTTCCAGGTAGGTGAAGCGGACGGCCAGCATCTCCTCCAGGTAACGACAGAGGATCGCCACTTCGCCGCTTTGTTGGAACTCGACCAAGCCGGTGTCGCTGACCGTGGCCACGGCGTCGTCGCTGCTGCTGAAGTTCGTCAAGCGGGTGACATCGCGGACGCGGCCGTCGCTATAGTGGGCCAGCACGGCCAATTGCTGCCAGCGCGATGGCATGTTCAACACGCGCGGCCCTGGCACGACCTCAATTTTGGCGACCGTGGCCAAGTCGGCGGGGTCGTCGCGCAGCCCCTCGGACAGCCACGCTTTCATGAACTGGGCCGGCACGCTGTCGGCCTGGAAGCGAATACCCCCTTCGTGCGGCACGCCTCCCAGGGCTTTTTGCAGGACCAGGCTGGCATCGGGATTCAACCGATTGGTGCGCCGCCCCAGCACATCGCGGGTGAGTTGCAAATAGTCCGCTGCCGGGTCGAAGCCGCGCAAGCTGAGACGAAAGCCCCCCTTACCGCTGGGGGTGCCGTGGCAGGCGCCGCTGTTGCAGCCCCCGACGTTGAGCGCCGCGATCAAATCATGGCGGAAGCTGGCCGGTTGCGCTGGGTCGAAATCTTTCACGGTCAGCGGCACGCGCACCGTCTGCCCCCCGGCTTGGACCACGAGGGCCGAGCGGCCGTTGCGCAGCGGCATCAGGAAGCCGCCGGGGCGCTGCGCCGCCAGGGCGCCATCTTCCACATGCACTTCACACAGCGCCGTCAAGTCGCGCGCGCTGCCGTCGGCGTAGCGGCCGGTGACGATGATTTGCCGCATGTCCTTCGGTCCCACCAGCTCAATGGCTGGTGGAAACACCTCAATGGCGGCGGGTTGGCCGATCAACGCGGCCCGCTCCCCGGCAGCCGTCGGCGCCGCAGCGCTGCTAGCGGAGGCCAGGGCCACGCACAAACTCCAACCCAACAGCCAGCACGGCCAGCAATGGGCCAAGGCGGGACTTCTCGTTGGGGATTGCCAGCTAACCATGTTCTAACCCCCCCTAATGATTTGGAATCGCGGAATGTAGTAGGCGGGAAACCAATGGCGGTTCACACAACGGCAGCGCGTGGGCGAACATACGCGGATTTGGTATTTAGTGTAGCGGCTGCGACCGGCGAGCGAAACTGTTTTTTCGGAAATTTCTCGGAATGTTGATGGTCGGAGCCGCGACGATCAGGGAGCGGGAAAGCCCTGCTCCCAGATGGTCGCGGCTCGGAGACGGATTTAGGGGGTTGATCGGGCAGCTTACTCGTGGCGCACGGGTTGGGGCTGTTCCTCGGCGGCTTGGCGGGCGGCGATCTCGTCGGCCCAGACCTTGCGTACGCGCTTGGCGGCGATGCGGTCGGCCAGGCGCGGGAAGAACCGGCTAATGTAGATGATCAGTTTGCCTTGCCAGGTCAGATAGGTTTCATGCTTGCCGCGCTCGATGGCACGGAGTGTGGCTTCGGCGACCTGTTCGGCGGTCATGCCGCGCAGATGATCCAGCCGGACGCGGGCCTTTTGCTCGATCATGTTTTGCGAGAAGTTCGTTTGCGTCAGCCCCGGACAGATGACCAGGACATCGACATCATCCTTGGCCAGCTCGGCGCGGATGGCTTCGCTAAAACCTTGCACGGCGAATTTGCTGGCCGAGTATTCGCTGCGCGACGGAATGGCCCGCTTGCCCGCTACCGACGATATGTTGACAATGGCCGGTTTGTTGCCTTTCTTCAAGAGCGGCAGGCACACGCGCGTCGTTTCGGTCAAGCCAAAGAAATTCACCTCGAAGATTTGCCGCATCCGTTCCTCGTTGGCGTCGGCGAATTGGCCGGTGGCGCCGATGCCCGCGTTGTTGATGAGAATATCCAGACCGCCGAAATGCTCGACGGCGGCGTCGGCCATGCGCTGGCGATCCTCGGCGACGGTGACATCCGCCTGCACGATTTCCAGCCGGCCATTCCAACCGCGCGTTTGCGCCGCTAACTCTTGTAACAAGTCGAGCTGGCGCGCCGCCGCCAGCACCAGCCCGCCGCGCCGCACCGCTGCTTGGGCCAATGCCCGGCCAATCCCTTGTGAAGCCCCCGTGATCAGAATGCGGGAACCGTCAATTTGTCGTCGCTGTCCCATGATATGCCTCGCCGATGAAATGTCGTCAACCCCTGCTTCTCTCTTTGTATCATATCTTAACCAAGTTCGCCTCGTTACCTGAATCCGGATGACGGCGAAAGCCTGGCGAAGTAGGCACAAGCTGCGCATTGTGCGGGCTGTGCGCCTGGGGCGCAACGGGGAGCAGGGCCTCGATTTTTCGCCCCGTTTTTTCTTCCATGTTGAGCAAATTGCCACTGGCGAAAGTTGCCGATCGTGTTACAATTGCTCGTGGCGGAACATCCCACTTTCTCGTCTTCACTGCACGGAGGCAGTTCCATGAGCATGAAGCTCAGTTTCAGCGCCCAGCTTCTGGCGCGCGGCAAACAGTGCCAAGAGCAAGGCCGCTGGCTGGACGCCCAAACCATCTTGCAACAAGTCACCTCCTTTCGCGGACTCTCGGTGGACATCGCCGAGGAGGCCCACGCCCGCTTGGCGGAAGTGTTGTTGGAGCTGGGCCGTTGGAAGCGCGCCCGCCGCCACCTGCGCCTGGCCTTGCTCTATCGTCCCGACTGCGCCCGGTATCATTATCTACTCGCCCGCATCCTCAGTAGCGACGCCTTGGGAGACCCCGACCGCGCCCTGGAACATTACCGGCAGGCCCTCAGCCTGGAGCCCGACAATTCCACCTATTTAAGCGAATTTGGCCTGCTCGCCATCGACTTGGGCGAATATGACGAAGGCTTGACGGCTCTGCGCCGCGCGGTGGAATTGGAACCGGAAGACCCGACCCCCTTGAGCCGCTTGGTCGAGGGCTTGTGCTTGGCCGATGAACCCGCCGAAGCGCGGCGCGTGTTGCGCGCGGCCCTGTTCCGCCAGGCCGGCGACCCGCGTTTTCGCCAGCTGTGGAACGATTTTCAGTTTCAGCGCGTGTACGAATTGCAAGAGGCGCGCATTCCCGAAGCGCCGGTAGTTCGGGACGAGGAGCCGACCTTGTTGCCGTTCCCCAGCTCCGTGCCCGCCCATCATGACGGCGCCGTCACCCCTTGCGTGGTGCGCCGGGATGCGGCCGCGCCACCGTCGGCTCCTCACTTCTGGACCACGCAGCCCAGCGATCAGAAGCAGGCCTGAGAACCGTGGTCACGGCTCAAGAGTCTTTGGGGATATTGCAAAGGGAGTTTTCCCCCATGACTTGGTTATTGTTGGCGACAGGTTTCACGGGCGGCATGTGCGCGTTCTTCTGGTTGCGCTGGTCGTGGGAGCGGTTCCATCCTGGCGTCACCGTCGATTGCCAACATGTCGTGGCGGCGGATCGGCTGGCGGTGCTGGTCGCCGAGCTGCGCGCGGCCCGCCGGGAAGCGCTCGTTCAGGTCGCCGCCGTCATGGTCCCAGCCTTGGGACCAGTGCTACTCGAGGCGCGCGGCCGGCAAGTGCAGGTGGAAGTGTTGTGCGATGACGCTTCCGACAAAAAACTGCGTGGCGAGCTGGCCGTCTGGGTGGAAAAAGGGCTGACGCCGCGCGCCCTGACCCGGCAGGAGGCCGGCCGTCTCCCCTTGGTCATTATCGACCGCAAGACGGTGATACTGGGTACTGGTGGGATGGAGAATGAGAATCAGAGCGCTTTGCCCTTGCTTTTGATCAAAGGACAAACGCAAGTCGCTGATTCCTTCCGCAAACTGTTTCAGCAGCTCAAGGAGCAAAGCCGGCCGCTCATCGGCAAGACGGAAGTCAAAATGGACCTCATCAAAGACACGCCCCCCATGGCCGCCGTGTGATTTAGGAGTGCGTTGCTGCCTGTTCCTCGTCGTCGAGGGCGCGCGCCGAACGGCGGCGATCCGCCAACAAAGCGGAACCGATCAGCACGCTGGACCACAAGCCGAGCAGGTTGGCGACGGCCCGATTCTCCGCGTCGGGAGTGCTGAAGACGGCATCCACGACTTGGGGATTGCCCCGGAGCACGTCCGCTTGGTGGACCTCGGCTGCCGCGATCTCCGGCATCTCCACGTCCTGATTTTCTTGGATTCGCACCACGGCGGTCAGTTCGGCGAGTTCTTCGATCATGGAACGGTCCCTCCGTGCGAGAAAACACAACGTCTTCATTATAATCGGCGTGCGGCGGGCACACAATTCAGGGAAGGGGAAAATCCGCCGCCGATACGCATTTTCTCAAATGCCCTCCTCCGCCTTCCCCACGTCCTTGAGCAAATCCGGTTTGCCAAACTGGCTCAGGTCCACCTGACCGCGCAGCTCGCTTTCGACCAATTGCAACCGCGCTTCCAGCAGCCGAACCTTGGCTTGCAAGGTGACGAAGCGACTGGAGAGGTCATCGGGAAGGGTGGGACGGGGCACCTCCGGGTAGCCGAGTTGGCGTTGCAAGGCGGCGAACAGAAACAAGGGGTCGCGGCCGTGGCTGGCCTTGGCGATCTTCCCTTCCTTCTCCGCGAACAACACCGGCTGGGCGGGTTCATAGTCCGGGTCGCGGCGGCGCCGGTCGAGGACATGCTGTTGCGAACGGAAGTACACCATGTCGCAAAAATCGACCAAGCCCCCTTGCCGATGGACCCAGAGCAGGAAGTCGCGCCAGGCCGCGTCGTAAAACGGATCGTCGGCCATGTGCAACAAGCCGGGATCGTAACCCAAGCGGTTACGGCACACGGTCTCGAATTGATACACGAACAAACCAGCGCGCGTCGGTTGATCGGCCCGATATTGCGCCTCGCGCTGCAACACGAGCAAGGCCATCGGCATGGTGAAGCGTTGTTTCTCTTCCTCGGCCTGAGCGATGACAAAGGTTTGGAACGGATGAAAGTAGTGCGGCAACAGGGCGAAGCCGGAGGACAACAAACCGGTGTGTTTCAACTCCCCGGTGAGGAACTGAATGGCCAGCGGCAAGCGCGTGCTGGACAAAATCTCCTCGTGCAGGCGTTCGAGAACCTCTTGCATCGCCAGGTTCTCGGCCAAGCGTTCGCGCAACACGCGGAAGAAGTACGCCTGTTCGATGTATTCCTCACGTTCCAAGACGTGGCCGGTATTCATAGAGGCATTGTACCAACTGCCACGCGGCGACGGGACGGGAGAAAAGAGTCGAACACGGACGCGCGGCGGGCGTAAGTCCTCTGGTGGCGCGGCGACCGCCAAGGGGCCTTGCGCCGCCGCTCTGCGTGGTCAATTATTTCTTAGGAAGCCTGGCGTTCCTCGCGCGGCTTGTCAGTCTCGGCGCGCGGCAGGGCTTCGGCGATGCTGCGCAGGATGTTGGCGGAGCGTGCCAGGGGGTCGTCGCCATTCTCCGCGTCCACGGCGGATAGATCGACGCTGAACGTGAAGCCGCCGATGCGGATGCGGTCTTGATGCGTCACCTGGCTTTGGCGCACGCGCTGGTCATTGACGAATATGCCATTGAGGCTGTTCAGGTCGATGATCCGCCACTGGGATTCGGCGAACACGAAGCGACAATGACGCCGGCTCACATCGGGCAAGGGCAAGCGTAGGTCGGCGGAGCCGTGCCGGCCCACCACCACGTCGGGCTGGGTCAGAGCAATGGTCATGCCGCTCGGTTCGAGAATCAGCCGCAGCGGGACGAAGGGCACATGGCGGCCGCGCAACGACTCGCTAGGGTCAATTCGCGGCGTCCGGTCAGCCTGGGTAGGCTCGGATGACGGTTTCATGATCATTCTGTTCCGGTCCGGCGGGAGGAGTGTTCACGATGCGGGCCTAGCCGGAACACCCGCATCCGAAGAGGAGTCCTGTTCCGATGGTCGGGGTTATAGCAAATCGCTGGCGCACAAAAAAGAGGATTCGCCCGGGGAGGCCAAACAATTCTCTCCTAACGATCCAGCCGCCTAAGCGCGAAAGTCTAGCTCTGCGTCAAAGTCCAACCATGTCGATGCACTTGAGCCATTTCTCCTTGTTTTTGTCACGCTCCCATTTTGCCTGTTCCACTTTATCGGGCAAATTATCATCGTCCGGGTCACACGTCTCACATCCCAACACACGTCTCCCGGAATTGTGGACAACCGGTTTCTCTTCCATATCAGGAGATCGGAAATGAGGTTCAAGCTCGCATCTTCTTTGGTGGCGGCAGTGATCGGCCTCGGCATGGCCGGCTCCTCCGCCACGGCGGCTCACTGCGGGGCCTGTGCGTTTCCCGCTGGCTGTGCCTGCCCGCAACAGTGCCACATGCCCAAGGCATGTTACCGCGTCTGCTATCAAACTATCATCGAGAACCAGTGCAAGGTGTGCTATCGCCCTGTGTATCGCACCGTCATGAAAGAGTGCCCATATACGGTGTGCAAGCCTGTGTATGAAAAGCATTATAAGGAATGTAAGTACACCGTCTGCAAACCGTGCTATGAAGACTACAACGTTGTCAAGAAGTACACGGTCTGCAAGCCCTGTTATGAGACCCATTACAAGGACTGTTGCTACACGGTCTGCAAGCCGGTGTGGCAGGAGTACCAGGTGCCGGTGAAATACTGCACCTACAAACCCTGCTACGAGACCCACTACAAGGATTGCTGGTACACCACCTGCAAGCCGGTGTGGCAGGAATATCAGGTGCCGGTGAAATACTGCACCTACAAACCCTGCTATGAAACCCATTACAAGGATTGTTGCTACACGGTTCACAAGCCGTGCTGGCAGGAATATCAGGTGCCGGTGAAATACTGCACCTACAAGCCCTGCTACGAGACCCACTACAAGGATTGCTGGTACACCACCTGCAAGCCGGTGTGGCAGGAATATCAGGTGCCGGTGAAATACTGCACCTACAAGCCCTGCTACGAAACTCACTACAAGGAATGCTGCCAGACCTGCTACAAGACGGTGTCGGAATGCCGGCAAAAGGTCTGCAAGAGCTACACCTGCGTGCCGGTGTGGACGGAGAAGGAAGTCAAGGTGTGCAGCGGTTACTGGAAGGAAGAGAAACACTTCTGCCCCGGTCCGGTCGTGACGCGCAAGTGCCAGCTGCCGGGCAAGTGCGTCTTCGATCCATGCACCTGCTGCTGCAAGTATTGCCCCGGTCCGGTTGTCTGCCAGCAGATTCAATGCCCCGGTCGCTGGGTGTGCAAGAAGTGCTGGGTGCCGTGCGAAAAGACCGTCAAGGTCCGTTGCTGCCACTATGTCCAGAAGGAAAACCTGCACACGGTCAACTACACCGTCTGCAAACTGGTGCCTTATACGGTTGTCAAGAAGATTCCGTACACGGTCTGCAAGCTGATCCCGGAACACCACACCAAGATGATCACCTGCCGCAAGTGCCACCTCGTCACCGAGAAGCACTGCAAGAAGGTGCCCTACACCGTCTGCAAGATGATCAAGGAAGAGCACACCAAGATGATCACCTGCCGCAAGTGCGTCATGGTGCCGGAACAGAAGGTGTGCCGGATTCCGTACACCGTCTGCAAGATGATCAAGGAAGAAAAGTGTGAGGTCATCAAGTGCCGGCGCTGCAAGTGGATTCAGGAAGAAAAAACCTGTCTGGTCCCCTACTGCACTTGCAAGATGGTGTCCCAGGTTTGCACCAAGCTGGTGCCGCACACGACCTGTGAGATGGTTCCTTACACGGTGAACTACCAAGTCTGCCGCAAGATTCCGGTGTGCGTCCCCTGCTGCCCGGCCCCCTGCTGTGGCAAGTAAGGGCAAAAGTATGCTGGCCGCATCACCGATCCGGCCCCCAACAGTCCTCGTCACGAAAACTCGGCCAAGCACATAGGCCGGTTGTCCCCGCCTGATGCAAGGCCCCACCTGTTCTGGGTGGGGTCTTGCTGTTTGGGTTGGGAAGACACACCACCAGCCGCTTCGTCCTGAACGGATTCGCCAAGTAACTTTCTTACCCCTTCTCCGCCAGCAATTCCTCCAAATGGGCTTGCACGCATTCGGCCAGGGCGTCGAGGTGATAGCCCCCTTCCAGGCAGCTGACCAACCGGGCCTTGCAATGGCTGCGGGCCACTTCGAGCACTTGCTTGGTCATAGTCACGAAATCCTCGGTGTCCAGGCCGAGCGCGCCGATGGGGTCGCGGACATGGGCGTCGAAGCCGGCGCTGAGCAGCACCAATTCCGGCTTGATCTTGTCAGCGGCTTTCTCCAGATGGTGCGTGAAGCGGTCGTGGTAATCCTGGCGCGAGGTGCCGTGGCGAATCGGGGCGTTGAAGATCAGCCCCAGGCCTTTGCCGTGGCCGGTTTCGTCGGCGGCGCCGGTGCCGGGATAGAAGCCGGCCCCATAGCGGTGGATGCTGAAGAATGCCGTCATGCCATCGTCATAGAAAATATCCTGCGTGCCGTTGCCGTGGTGGACATCCCAATCGACGATGAGCACTCGCGTCAGGCCGTGCCGCTTCTGGGCATGGCGGGCAGCCAGGGCGACGTTGTTGAACAGGCAAAACCCCATGCTCCGCGTCGGCGTGGCATGGTGGCCTGGCGGCCGAACCAGGCACAAGGCGTTACGCCCCTCCCCCTTCAGCACGGCCTCGACCGCGGCCACGCCGGCCCCCGCCGCCGCCAGGGCCACCTGGAACGACATAGGGCTGACCACCGTGTCCGGGTCGAGGTGTCCGCCGCCGTGCGCCGCCAGTTGCTTGACACTCTGAATTTGCCGGGGCGAATGCACCTCGGCGACCGCCTCCTCGCTGAGCGGCTGCGACGTGCCGTGATGACATTGCTTAATCAACTCCGTCTTCTGCAAGCGGGCCGTCACCACGCGCAGCCGGTTCGCCGTTTCGGGATGCCGGCCCGTGTCATGTTGGAGGAACAGGGGGTCGGTGTAGAGTAGGGTCATAAGAGTTGTCAGGTGTTAGTTGTCAGCGTGGCGCGGGCGCGCTGTCGGCGAGCCACCCAGCGGTCCTGCCGTTTCTGGGAACAAGAAGTAGCCAAATCGCCTTCCCCATTGTACATTGAGTCACGGCAAAATAACACGTCGCGGACGGACGCTTTGGAGAATTCCCCATGCCTTACCCTCGAATACATTACTGGCTTGGCGGTGTCCTGCTCTTGGCGTGGACGGCAGCTTCGCTTCGGGCAATGGAGCTAGCGGGGACCGCGTCGGTGCTGATCATCACGGCCCCCTATCGCGGCGCCGGCGCGGCGGAGGTGGAAAAAACCGTGGCTGGTCCCAGCGAAAATGTGGCTCGCCGATGGCTCGCCCGCTAAACGATAGTCATTGATTAACTGGGTCCGCTAAACGATAGTCATTGATTAACTGGGTATGCACACCAATCAAATTCTCACCGGCGATTGTGTCGCGCTGCTGGCCGAGCTGCCCGAAGCCAGCGTCGATTTGGCCTTCGCCGATCCGCCGTTCAACATCGGTTATGAATATGACCATTACGACGACCGCAAGGCCAAGGCCGATTACTTGGCCTGGACGGAAAGTTGGCTCCGCGCGGTGCGGCGCGTGCTGAAACCGTCGGCCTCCTTCTACGTGGCCATCGGCGATGAGTACGCCGCCGAGATCAAGGTTCGTCTCGATGACTTAGGCTTAACGCTGCGCAACTGGATCATCTGGCATTACACGTTCGGAGTAAACTGTTCCAAGAAATTCAACCGCAGTCACGCCCATATCTTTTATTACGTGGTCGATCCGAAACAATTCACGTTCCACGCGGATGCTATCCGTGTGCCATCGGCGCGGCAAACCACCTACGCCGATCGCCGGGCCAATCCCAAGGGGAAGCTGCCCGACGACACCTGGGTACTGCGGCCCCAGGAAGAGGAAGCCTGTTTCCGCCCCGACGCCGATACGTGGCATGTCCCCCGCGTGTGTGGCACCTTCAAGGAACGGACCAACCACCCCTGCCAGATGCCCGAAGCGGTGCTGGAGCGCATCCTCCGCGTCAGCAGCAATCCCGGCGACCTGGTGCTCGACCCCTTCGCCGGCAGCGGCACCACCCTGGCCGTCGCCAAGCGCCTGGGCCGGCAGTATGTGGGCATGGAATTGTCGCCCGATTACGCCGACCGCGTCCGCCAGCGCTTGCGGGGGATCGCGCCGATGTTGTTGGAGTAGCCAGGAGGCCCAAAAAGGGTAAAAAGGGGACGCGACTCGTATTTCGCTGGTTATCCGCTTCCACCATGAGCAACTCTCCATCAGCAAATACGAGTCGCGTCCCCTTTTTACCCTTTTTCCCTTCGCTGGCGCCAGGTCCAGGTCAGCTTGTGCAGTTCCATGATCGGCAGAATGGTCAGCGCCAGCAGGATGAGAATGCCCCAGTGTTCCAAGTCGATGGGAGCCGTGCCGAGCACCTTCTGGCCCAGCGGCACGTACATGGCCGCCAGATGAACCAGGAACGCCCCGATCACCGTGACTACCAGAATCGGGTTGCGCAAGGGGGAGATGGCGAAAGCCGACTTGGTTTCCGACCGGCAATTGCCAATGTGGAAATTCTCGAACAGCACCATCAGCAGCAGCAGGCTGTTGCGCACGGACTCGATTTGCGCTTCCGCCTCGGCCGGATCGTCAGGGAGGAGCCAGTGGAAGGCGAAGAAGGCGACCAAGCCCATCGCCAGCGCCGCCACGATGATGCGCTCGATCATCAACCAGTTGAAGATCGGTTCCTGGGGGGGGCGCGGGGGGCGCTGGAGCACGTCCCCTTCGTTCGGCTCGAAGGCCAAGCCGACGTGTTGAATACCGTTGGTCACCAGATTCAACCACAGAATCTGCACGGGCAACAAGGGGAGGAAGTGGATTCCCGTGAGGATGGCCAAGCCCAAGAGGACGATCTCGGCGGCGCCGGTGGACACCAGTAGGAAAATCACCTTGCGGATGTTGTCGAAAGCGACGCGGCCTTCCTCGACGCCGTTGACGATGGTGGCGAAGTTGTCGTCGGTGATGACTAGCTCGGACGCCTCGCGAGCCACGTCGGTGCCGCTCTTGCCCATCGCCACGCCGATGTTGGCGGCGCGCAGGGCGGGGGCATCGTTGACGCCGTCGCCGGTGACGGCCACGAAATGCCCCACCTCGCGGGCGGCGTTGACGATCTGCAATTTCTGATTCGGGGCCACGCGGGCAAACACCCGGACCTGATCCACCAGCCGGCCAATCTCCGCCGGCGATTTTTCGAGCAATTCGGCGCCGGTGAGGACTTGATTCTCCTCATGAGCCAAGCCGAGGTCGCGGGCGATAGCCAAGGCGGTAACTTTGTGATCCCCCGTCACCATCGACACCTTGACCCCCGCCTCGCGGCAGCTCCGCACCGCCTCGCGCACGCCCGCCCGCAACGGGTCAATCATGCCGACGAAACCCAGAAACGTGAGCTGGCGCGGTTCCGGCGGCAGCTCGTTGGGAATGAGCGGTTCCGTGACCGTCCCCTCCGCCAGCCCCAGCACGCGGTAGCCCTGTTCCGCCATGCGCGTGGCCGTCGCTTCCAGCCGCTGGCGGTGCTCGGCATCGTCACTCAGCGTACACATCTCCAAGACGCGCTCCGGCGCCCCTTTGACATAGACCTTCACTTCATGCTCGACTTGGTGGAACGAGGCGGCGTAGCGATGTTCCGGCTCGAAGGGAATTTCATCCACTTGGGGGTGCAGCTCCAACATCGCTTCGCGCTTCCACCCCAGCTTGTGTCCCATGCTGAGCAAGGCGATGTCCACGGCGTCGCCGCGCCAGACCCAATGCTCGTCGCGCTGGTGCAGGTCGGCTTCGTTGCACAGCACTGCCGCCCGCGCCAGCGCTTCCAGGGCCGGATGGCTGCCCGGTTCGATGGCTTTATCCTCATGGAGCACTTCACCGACGGGTGCGAAGCCTTGCCCCGTCACCTGAAACGTCGTGCCGTCGGCCAAGCGGATTTGCTGCACGGTCAATTCGTTGCAGGTCAGGGTGCCGGTCTTGTCGGTGGCGATGAAGGTGCAGCTGCCCAACCCCTCGACGGCGGCCAGGCGGCGGACGATGACCCCCCGCCGCGCCATGCGAATGGTGGCCACGGTCAGCACGATGGTCAGGGCCACCGGCAGTCCTTCGGGAATGGCGGAGACGGCCAACGCCACGCCGAACAGAAACATCTCCATCGGGGTGTAGCCGACCACTAGCACACCCAGAACGGCGATGAGGGAAGCGGAGACAAGCACCACGACGGCGATGAAATTGCTGAATTTCTCCATGCGGTGCAGCAACGGCGTCTGGCCGCTGGCGCCACCGAACACATCCAGAGCCAGTTGGCCGACGCTGGTCCCCGCGCCAGTGGCCACCACCACTCCCTTGGCCCGGCCGCGCGTCACGATGGAGCCCGCATAGGCCAGGTTCAAGCGATCCCCCATCGGCGTCGCTTCCGCCCCTTGCCAGCGGGGGTCCTTGGTCACCGGCAGCGATTCGCCGGTCAGCAGCGATTCATCGACTTCCAGCCCATGCGCCGACAACAAGCGAATGTCCGCCGGCACGCGATTGCCCGACTCCAGCCAGACAATGTCCCCAGGCACGACCTCCTCGGCGCTGATCTCGCGCACCTCGCCGTCGCGCTGCACGGCGGCATGGATTTGCAGCAGCTTGCGCAGGGCTTGGCTACTTTGTTCGGCGCGCCATTCTTGGTAGGTGCCAATGACGGCATTGATGAGCAGCACGGCGAAGATGAAGCCGGCGTCGGTGAAATCGCCAATGGCTGCCGCCACCACTGCCGCGATGGCCAGGATGTAGATGAGCGGGCTGCGAAACTGGCGCAGCAGAATCTCCCACACCGTCGGCGGCGGCTGTTCGGGGAGCTTGTTGGGGCCAAACTCCCCTAACCGCGCTTGCGCCTCCGTCTCGCTCAGACCGTGCTCCGTGGCGTGTAGTTGCTCGAAGACGGCGGGTAGCTCGCGGGCATGCCAAGGTTGCACTTCTTGTGAACGCACGGACATGATCGCTTCTCCTCCTCTGACCGCCCTGGGAACGGCAACTCAACTTTGTCCTTTCCATCAGTGCGCGGTGTGAAATCCGAGGGAAAGGCATAACGATGGATGAAAAATAAACCGTCATTCAACTTTCTCACGCCACATAGGGCAACACATACGGCCCCTTGGGAATGACGGCGACCTTGGCTTGTGGGCCATATTCGGCCAGCGAATCGGCGAGGGCTTGCTCGACCGAAGGGGCCGGCTCGACGTGGCAGCGGCGCAGTGTATCGGCGGGGAGGCCGTCGCTGACCAGCTTCACCTTGCAGCGGGCCACCACTTTGGCCAATTCCTCCAGCTGCCATTGATCCATGACGAAGTAATCTTTCCCCATGATGCGCTGCTTGAAGAGGTCCAAGTCTTGATTCTCGGCCAAGAGCTTCTGAAATTCCGGGCTGCCCAACCCCTCGCTGAGACTGGCGGCTAGGATGATCGTTCCCCCCTGCTTGACAATCGGCAAGGCGCCGGTCAAGCCTTTGACAGCCTGATAAAATGTCGTGTCCAGCGGATAGCCGGCGCAGCTGGTGACAACCACGTCCAACGGTTCCGGCACGGGCACTTTGACGACGTTCTCGACGAAGCGCACGCCGGCCATCCAGGCGTCGATCAGGTGACCGGCGCCAACCCAGGTGATGCGCCGCTGGCCGTCGATGCACACGTTGACAATGAAATCGCAACCAGCCAGTTGAGCGATGCGCGTGTTCTCTTCGTGGACGGGATTCCCTTCCAGGAAACCACAATCGGCCTTTGGATGTTCCAGGAAGCGGGGGCCGTGCCAGATTTTCACCGTTTCCAGGGCGGCGATGCCGGGACAAATGACCTTGCGGCCGCCGCTGTAGCCAGCCATCAAGTGCGGCTCAATGAGGCCGGTGGTGATCTTCAGATCGGCCCGCACATACCGACTGTCCAGATAAACCGGCACGCCGTTGGGGGTTTCGCCGAGATAATCGTGCTCTTCGAGAACCTTGCCATGATGGTTTTCGATGCGGTAGTGAGCCAGGATCTCCGAACCGACCATCTCCTCCAGCTCGGCCCCTTCGTTGGGCCGGTGCAAACCCGTAGCCACGAGAACGACAATGTCTTGCCGCGCGATTCCCTGTTCCTCCAGCGTGCGCAGCAGCGGCGGCAGGATGAGACGATTGGGAACTGGCCTGGTTATGTCACAAATGAGGATGCAGGCGTTGCGCCGCCCGCGCGCCAGCTCAGCCAACGGCGGCGTGCCGATGGGCTGGGCGAGGGCGGCGGCGATGGCTTGTTCCGGGTTCGCCAGCGGCGGGGCCTTGCGAATCTCCAGTGGGCCGACGATCCCCTGATCGGGCAGCTCCACGGGCAAACCAGTACGACCGTAATCGAGTGTGACGCGCATGGTGTATTTTCGTCTAAGTGATGACTATTAACAGCCAGCTTTCCAAGTAACGCCAGCGTCTCCCTACACATTGTCGGAAGTGGGCGGCGGATTTCCAGAGGCAAGACCAGGATTCGCGTGACGTTGGATGCCCGCGCCGGCGCAGGTCATGGAGCAGATCCGACTCGAAGAAGTCATTCGTGTCATGGGGCTGGATTGGTTCCTGGCCCCATTAACACCCGAGCAGAGAGAAGAATTGAAACGGCGTTTGGAGTGAACCCTAGGACGCCGAGAAGTCTTACCCCCTCCTCATCGTCGGCATCGATAGATCACTTGTCGCCAAGGGGTTTCCTCTCTATCATCACCATTTTGAGCCTGAGGAAATTGGTGAGAATGAGCCATGTCCATCGATAAAAGTCTCCGTCGCAAGAACCAGCTGCAGCGCGTGCGCAGCGTGCTGACCCGAACCGAGCGCATCAAGAAACTGCAAGACGAGGAGCGCTGGCCAGAAGGACGCAGTCCCTACGGGTTGCCGAAGGTGCGCGTGTATAAGGTTGTGCTGAAGAAAACCAAGAAATCCAAGGAAGAGAAAGCCGAAGCTGCGGGCGGGAAGAAGAAGTGAGCTAGCCGAGCGATTTTCCCAGCCGCTTTCCTTGGTTCCAGGATGTAGCGCTTCGCGCGGAGTTCATGACTCCTTGGGGGAAACGCTGCATCCTGGAAACCGCGTTGGGCCGTTCCAAAATCCTTAGTCATCGCGCTCTGGCCGGGGCGGCGCGGGGGGTGGGCGGTGCCCTTCCGGAGCGGACCCTGGTCGCGGGGGACGCACTTCCTTCCGCAAATGTTCCAACTCACGCATCAATGCATCCAATTTTCGCTCCAAATCCTGAAAGCGACGATCTGGCGGCATCGGTTCCACGGGACGGCGGAAGGGGGCCCCGACCGCTGGCGGTACGGGAATCCGAATGTGTTTTTCGAGGTCCCGTATCACATCCCCGGCTCCTGGTCCCGGCACTTCGATGGTGCGAACCGGGCCGTCCGGTCCTTGAATGGTGATCTTGACGAGGCCACCCCGCGGCGGCCCGCCGTGCAGGCGTGCCAGTCGCATATGGGCCTCGTGCAATCGTTGGTGCGTTGTTTGCACTTCTTGTTGCAAGCGGCGCAGCTGTTGTTCCAGCTCCTTGATCTCCGCGCGGGTTTTCTCGATTTCCTCCGCGCGGCGCGCCTTATCCGCGTCGGTTTTCGGTTCTTCTTTTGGAGCGTCTTGGTCCGAGGACTCCTGCTTCTCCGCCGCCGGTTTTGGCTTATCCTTGTCATCGGCCCAGCTGGGGGTCAACGGCAGCAGGAACGCGGCCAGGGCCAGGCAAGCGAGAAAGCCGCCCCAGCCGAGGGCGCGCGGGGTCGTGCCACGCATGATCATGGTCAGTCTCCTTTTGAGATCGGGAATCGGCCCGATGCCGCTCGCCCCCATGGGCACGGTCGTTCGGGCTTCGGAAAGAAAGGTCAAGGTTTGCACCAAGGCCGTCGCATAGGCGCGGCGCCGTTGGGGAAACGCCCACACCACCCAGCCATCACAGCATTGTTCCTCGGCAGCGCGCAGCTCGCGCCGCGCCCACCACACGACGGGATGCCACCAGTACAAGCCCAATGTCACCAGTTCCAGCCCGCGCAGCCAGTGGTCGCGGCGGCGCAGATGGGCCAGCTCATGGACCAGCAAGGCGGCGCGTTGGTCGTCGTCGAGCTGCTGCAGCAGCGGCGTCGGTAGCAGCAAGCGCGCCGGCCCGCCCAGCGCCCAGACCAACGGCGACAGCCGCGCCGACACCAGCCAGACACTCGGCCGGCGCCGCAAACCGAGCGCGCGGGCCAGCTCCGCCACTTCATCCGCCAGCCAGGCCGGCGCCGGCTCGGCGCAACGCAACCCCCGCTGAAAGCGGCGGATGCGCCAAGCCGCCAACGCGAACCAGGCCGCCGATCCCCCCAGCCAGACCGCCAAGACCCCGCGCGACCACGGCCAGGCAATCGCGGCGGGAGCGGATAACGGAGTGGTCGGTGTTTCCCTTGTCTGGTGGATTTCCTTATCCGCGATACTCTTGTCCTCTATTGGCCTATCCACGCCAGCCCCTTCGGCCAAGGGTGCGTCCGGCTCTTCCAGAAACAGGATGAGGGGCAGCTCGATGTCGGGAAGCGGCTCCGGCGGTAGGGGCATGGCAATCGCTGGCCGCTCCGCGGGCGATTTATGGATGTCATCTTGATCCATTGTCACTGCCGCCGTCGTCGCGCTCTGGCGGGGCCAAGGCAGCGGCACCGCGACCAACGGCGGCGTCAGTAGCTTGAGCAGCACCAGCAGCCACAAGCAGTGAACGACCGCCGGCTTGCGGTACATGGCCCCCACGCTGGCGGCCGCCACGGCCAAGACCGTCGCCATGACGGCATTGCTCAAGCCCATGTGTACGAATGTGTCCACCATAGCGATTGGCTTTCTGCGGTCCGCTGGCACTTCCGAGGCGGATTCCTCGTCGCAAGGCCGCTATTGTCGATCCAATTCCTCAATCCATTGCCGCAGCGCGTGCAGCTCGCCCGCGCTGAGCCGCTCCGCTTGGACCAAGTGCATGAGCAGAGGTGTCAACGAGCCGCCACAAAGCTTGTCCGCCATGTCGCGCAAGCGCCGGCCGATCAGCTCGGCCCGTTCGACGGTGGCCGAGAACACATGGCCGCCGCTGCGCCGGTCGCGGCGCACGCAGTCCTTGCTTTCCAGCCGTTCCAGCAACTTCTGGACCGTGGCGTAATGCGCCGGGCCGCCGCGCGGATAGAGGGTGTCCGTGAGCTGGCGGATCGTGGCCGCCCCCTCGTCCCAGAGCACCTGTAAGATGGCTAACTCGGTATCGGTAACGTCTTGCGGAGTACGTGCCATGTCTCCCACTCTTCCCAGACAAAATGTCTGAGTACAGGGTAAGACAATTTGTCTGAGAAGTCAAGAGTGTTTGGCAGGGCCCGCAAAAAAGGGGACGCGACTCGATAAATACGAGTCGCGTCCCCTTTTTCTTGTCACGCCGCCGAGCGCGACAAGCGGGACAGGAGCGGCAAAGTGGGAATCAGGCTGCGGAAGCGGCGCGTCGAGGTGGGGAAAACGCCCGCCGTCGCCGATTGAATGGGATCAACGGAATAAAAAGCGCGGGAATCAAAGGCTGTGATGAGGCCCGCCACTTGCGGCAAGGCCTTGCGGCGTACGATGGAGAAAATGACTTCGACGGGGCCGGTCGCGCCGTGGCCGCGGAGCCGGGTCACGCCGAACCCCGCCGCCTGCAACGTCGCCACCAACGGCGCCGGGTCCTTGCTGGTGATGATGCGCACCACCAACGTACCGATAGCCAACCACTTCTCGACCAGCACGCCCAGGAAATTCCCCAACGTGAAACCACCCGCGAAGGCCAGGTAACACCACGGATCGCTGAGGTTCTGCATGATTTGGCCGATGGCGAACAGCCAGATGCAGATTTCAAAGAACCCGACCAGCGGGGCCAGCACCTTCATGCCGCGGGATAGAAAGATGATGCGCAACGTCCCCAACGTCACCACGGTCATTTCCGCTACGAAAATCAACATCGGCAACAGGGGCCACGGGACACTGCCAAGCCATTCCGACATGATCTTACGACTCCTCTTGGGAAGAATACTTCGCGCGGCCCAACTTGGAGAATCAAGCCACGCCCTTCGCCGCCCGTCTATAGGTCATCGCCACACGGCGGACAAGAGGAAATTGCGAATGATTGGCGGCGGGCAGAGAAGAAGTGCAAATCCGTGAGGGGGTCGTCGGGCCAGACAATCCCCCTCACGCTGGCGCCCTCGGACTGCGACCACCGAGGCGCACCAACCAGGAGAAGTCACTACTGGGAAAAGAGGGAAACGCGGGAGCCAACGGTCCCCGCGCCTCCCGGCGCGTGGTGTTACTGGCGGGCGGTGGAGCTGTTCTTGAGCAACAGGTAATCAACGCCCCCCTGCGGAGTTCGCACTTGCAGCAAAATCCCTTTGTCCAGCGCGGCGTTATCCAAGGCGGCCTTGGCTTCGGCGGTCGTGGCTACATCGATTTGATCGACTTTGAGGATCAACGTCCCGCGCCGCAGACCAGCCGCCTCAGCAAGACCGCCCGCTTCGACTTGCGTGACGACCACTCCCTTGTCGGTGCTCTTGTAGCCGAGCGGCTCGGCGGTGTCCGGCGTCAAGTCGCCGATCTCCAGGCCGAGCTGGTCCAGCCGCACCGTCGTCCGGTCGCGCTTCGGCGCTTGGGGCAGCGGCACGCTCGCCGTGCCGTATTGATGGGGTTGCTCCTCAATCGTCACCTGCACGGTTTGAGCCTTGCCATCGCGGACAATGGCCACCGCCGTCGCTTGGCCCAGAGGCAAATCGGCGACAATGCGTTGCAGCTCGCGGCCATTCTCCACGGCGCGGCCCGCGACGGCCGTGATCACGTCCCCCGCCTGGATGCCCGCCTTGCCGGCTGGTGTATCGGCGAAGACTTGCGCCACCACGACCCCCTTGCCGGCTTCCACGCCCAACCGCGGCGCGATGGCGGGATCGATATCCTTGATCTGGATGCCCAGGTAGCCCCGCTTCACCGTGCCATGCTGGAGGAGGTGATTCTTGACGTTGACGGCCAGGTTGCTGGCGATGGCCAAGCCGACTCCCTGGAAGCCGCCGCTCCGGCTCTTGATGGCCGAATTGATGCCGATGACCTTGCCTTCCAGATTGACCAGCGGGCCGCCGCTGTTGCCCGGATTGATGGGGGCGTCGGTTTGCAGGAAGTCCTCATACATATTCATGTTGAGGCCGTTGCGCCGCTTGCCGCTGACAATGCCATGCGTCACCGAGCCGGTCAGGCCGAACGGTGCGCCGACGGCCAGCACGCGGTCACCGATCTCCATGTCGTCGCTGTCGCCGAATTCCAGGTGCGGCAGCTTGTCTTGAACGTTGATCTTGACAATCGCCAGATCGGTCTTGGGATCGGTGAAAATTTCCGTGGATGTGAACTTCCGCCCATCGTGCAAATGGACATCGACGCTGTCGGCGCCGGCGACCACGTGATGGTTGGTCATGATCACGCCGTTGGGATCAACGATGAAACCCGAACCGAAGCCCAGTCGAGGGGATGGATTCGGCCCATCAAACTGGAAGCCGTCGAACTCCTCGAAGAAGCGACGAAATTCCTCGGGAATGCGCGGGTCGAGGTCGCGCGGACCGGACCGTTTGGGTTGTTTGGGTTGTGCCGTCGGCTTGGAACGCGCCTCGATACTGACCACGGCCGGCAGCACCTTCTTGACGACTTCTCGATAGGAAGTCATCTCCTTGGGATAGACCGGAGCCGCTGGGTTCTGGCCGCGTAGCAAGGAACCGGTGATATACGTTCCGGCTCCGACGCCGAGAACCAGACATACCAGGGCAACTGGCCATCGTGCCGATCTCTTCATGGTGAAGAACCTCCTTTTGGGGGGGAAGCCGCGCCAGCCCTTCACGGCGCGATCCCGCCCTGACTTTGAATAAGATGAAAAAAGAAAATAAAAAGGAGATTAAGGGTGGTAATCGGCAACGTTTGTTATGTTCGACCCAAAGAAGCGGGCCTATGACATTCCCTCCGACACCACCTCAGCGGTACGCAATGTTGGCATGAGTTCTACCACTTCTCCTAGAATATGATACGCGGCAAAGGCTCAAAAAGACGATGGGGGCGGGGAAAATTTTTCCCAGTCCACCGGCCTCCTTCTTTAGCGGGATTCCGCGGAAGGTCAAGGCGGATTGCCCCCAAAAAGGGGACGCGACTCGATTTCGATGGTTAGCAAATACGAGTCGCGTCCCCTTTTTTTTGTCGTCATTTTTCTTTCCCTTTTCACGCAGCACTTGCTACATTAGGTTTTATCTGCAACCTACCCTGTGTTTAACCATGATTCCATAAGGGAGTGCATTCATGAGCATGAATCGGCGTGAGTTTCTGCAAGACTCGGCCCTGGCGGCGGCGGTGGCGGCCTCCGGTATCCTGACGCAACCGCTGACAGCGGCGGATCAGGCCAGCCCCAGCAAAGGGGACAAGCTGCGCGTGGCGGTCATCGGCGTCAAGGGGCGGGGCCGCGATCACATCAGCGGCTTTGCCGGCAAGCACAATTGCGAAGTCGCCATCATTTGTGACGCCGACTCGGCGGTGATCGGCCCGGCCATGCAAGCCGCCACCAAGGCCCAAGGCTCCGAGCCGAAATTCGTTCAGGATTTGCGGCGCGTCATGGACGATAAGTCCATCGACATCGTCAGCATCGCCACCCCCAACCACTGGCACGCCCTGTCCGCCATCTGGGCGCTGCAAGCTGGCAAGGATGTGTATGTCGAAAAGCCGGTCAGCCACAACGTCAGCGAAGGGCGGCGCATCGTCGAGGCGGCCCGCAAGTACAACAAAATTTGTCAGACCGGCACGCAAAGCCGCAGCATGAATGGCATGAAGCAGTCCATCGCCTTGGTCCAGTCGGGCAAGCTGGGCAAGGTGAAGCTGGCCCGCGGTCTGTGCTACAAGCCGCGCGGCAGCATCGGCAAGGTGGACGGCCCCCAGCAGGTTCCCGAATCCTGTGATTACAACCTGTGGTGCGGCCCCGCGCCGCTGAAGCCCTTGATGCGGCAACGGCTGCATTACGATTGGCACTGGACCTGGGATTACGGCAACGGCGACTTGGGCAACCAGGGTATCCATGAGATGGATAAGGCCCGTTGGGGGCTGGGCAAGGAAGGGCTGCCGCAATCAGTCATCAGCTTGGGCGGACGCTTCGGCTACGTCGATGATGGTGAGACGGCCAACACGCAAATCTGCGTCTTCGATTACGGCACCGCCCCGTTGATCTTTGAAGTGCGTGGCCTCAAGACCGACCCGTTGCGCGGCGCGCGCATCGGCAACATCTTCTATTGTGAGCAGGGCGTGGTCGTGTGCCCGACCTACTCGTCCGGCATCGCCTACACCAACGACGGCCAGGAAATCCAACGCTTCAGCGGCGGCGGCGATCATTATGGCAACTTTGTGCAGGCCGTTCGCGAACGCAATCCGAAGCTGCTGGCCGCTGACATCGAGGAAGGGCACCTGTCCAGCGCTTTGTGCCACTTGGGGAACATCAGCTATTTGCTGGGCCGGGTCGAAGCCAACCCCAACCCCGCCGCCATCTTCGGCAGCGACAAGGACGGCCTGGAAGCTCTAGAACGCATGTTGGTCCACCTGAAGGAAAACGGCGTCTCCTTCGACAGCAAGACTGGCCTGCGCGTGGGGCGCAAGCTGGCGCTCGACTCGCAAACCGAAACCTTCGTCTCCGACCCCGAAGCCGATCGGCTGCTCACCCGCGAGTACCGCAAGGGCTTTGAAGTGCCGGCGCGACTGTAAAGACTTACGGGGGATGGTGGATTCATCGTTTCGCGCGCGGCCATCTCGCGCGTGAAACGATGAATCGTTGCTTATCCAAGAAAAAGGGGACGCGACTCGTATTTGCCGCTAACCAGCGAAATACGAGTCGCGTCCCCTTTTTGCCTTTTTGCTTGCCCTAATTCATGGGTTTCGTATAAACTTAATAGCGAGTGAGCAAAACCAAGCATCCCGCTTTTTGCTTGCCTAAATCGTACCTTCGCCGGGTAGGTGTCGAAGACAGGGGTTTGAATATCCCCAGAGGACAAGGGAGTATCATGGAGCGCCGGACCTATTTGCTCATCGTGTTGGGACTAATCGCGCTGGTGGGTCTGGGGTGTGGGCGCGGCAACTCCCAGCGGCAGCAACCTGGCCCCATCGCCGTCCGCGAAACCTATCAGGGGTCTTATCCCATCCAGGTGGTGGCCACGACCGGCATGGTGGCGGACCTGGTGAAGCATGTCGGGGGGGAGCGCGTGGCGGTGCGGCAGCTCATCCCTGCCGGTGAGGACCCGCACGTCTATCCGCCCGCTCCCCGCGACGCCCAGATGCTGGCCGAGGCCGACATCATCTTCTATTCGGGGCGCAACTTGGAAGGGAAGCTGACCGACACGCTGGTGCGCATGGCCCGCCAGAAACCGATCTTCGCCGTCACCGATTACATCAACGACGCAGCCATCCTCGAAGATGAGGAAGGGCACTACGACCCGCACCTGTGGTTCGACGTGGGGCTGTGGAGTCAGACGGTCCACGTGGTGCGCGACGCCCTGTCCGCGTTCGATCCGCCCCATGGCGACGAATACGCCCGCCACGCCGCCGCCTATGAAGCCCAGCTCAAGGCCCTGGATCAGGAGATTGCCCAAGAGCTGCTTCAGGTGCCCCCCACGCAACGCAAGCTGGTCACGGCCCACGACGCCTTTCGCTATTTCGGCCAGCGCTACGGCTACGAGGTGCGCGGCTTGCAAGGGATCAGCACCGAGAACGAACCGGGAGTCAAGAAGATCAACGAGTTGGTCCACTACCTCGCCGACAACAACATCAAGGCGGTCTTCGTCGAAACCAGCGTCCCCAAGAAAGCCATGCAAGCCCTCATCGCCGGCTGCCAGCACCAGAGACAGCATACAGTGCAAATCGGCGGCGAGTTGTTCTCCGACTCCATGGCCAAGGACGGCACCTATGAACACATGATTCGACATAACGTGAAGACCATCGTGGCGGGATTGCGGTAACCAGACGAGGCCCCCCTTGGCGATTCATTGTTTCGCGCGCCCTGACGCGAGCGCGAACCGACGAATCCCGAGACATCCATATGCGAGCCAGACATGGCGGCGATTCTCGACGTGCATGATGTGACGGTTGCGTATCATCGTAAGCCGGTGCTCTGGGATATTGACTTAACGCTGACGGAGCCGCGGTTGGTCGGCGTCATTGGTCCGAACGGCGCGGGGAAAAGCACGCTCATCAAGGCTATCCTGGGATTGATTCCTCTGGCCAGCGGCACGGTCACGCTCTTCGGCCAACCTGTCGCCCGGCAGCGCGGGCGGATCGGCTATTTCCCGCAGCGCAACAGCGTCGATTGGGATTTCCCCGTCAACGTGCTCGACGTGGTGCTGATGGGGACCTACGGCGAATTGGGCTGGTTCCGCCGGCCGGGGGCGCGGCAAAGAGCCTGGGCGCGGGAATGTCTGGATCGGGTCGGCATGTTGGAGCACGCCGAGCAACAGATCGGCCAGCTGTCCGGCGGCCAGCAGCAGCGCACTTTCCTGGCCCGTGCCTTGGCCCAGCGCGCCGACATCTATTTCATGGATGAACCGATGGCCGGTGTCGATGCCGCCACGGAAAAAATCATCTTCTCCGTGCTCCGCGAGCTGCGCGACCAGGGGAAGACGCTGATCGTCGTGCATCATGATTTGCGCACCGTGCCGGATTACTTCGACGCGGTGATCCTGCTCAACACCCGCCTCATCGCTAGCGGCCCGACGGAAACCGTGTTCAACCGCGACAATCTGCGCAAGACCTACGGCGGTCGGCTGTCGCTGCTGGAAGCGGCCGGCGAGGCCGTGCGCGCCGAGGTGGAAGCCGGCGCGGCGGGACGCTGAGCGATGTGTCCCCAGAACCCCCGCCAGTCGCGCGGCGACCGGCGGGCCGCTGCGGCGACTGGCGGGGGTGTGTTTTGATACTTCCATGATTGAATACAACACGTTGGTGGTCCTGGTGGGGGTCAGCCTCTTGGCGGCGAGCGCGGGCTTGGTGGGCTGTTTCGCCATGCTCCGGCGGCGGGCCTTGATGGGGGACGCCCTGGCCCATGCCGCCTTGCCCGGCGTCGTGCTGGCCTATCTGCTGTATCGGGAATACCACTTGCCGGTGCTGCTGGCCGGGGCGTTCGCTACCGGGCTGTTGGGGGTTCAAGTCGTGGCCGTCCTGGATCGCTGGACGCGCATCAAGGAAGACGCCGCCATCGGCATCGTGTTGAGCGTTTTCTTCGGGGCCGGCATCGTGTTGCTGCGCGTCGTGCCAGAGGGAACGGCGTCGGGGCTTAATGCGTTCATCCTTGGCAAGACCGCCGGCATGGTCGCGCGCGACGTGTATCTGATCGCCGCCGCCGCCTTGCTGTTCGTGGTGCTGGTGCTGTTGTTTTACAAGGAATTTCAGCTCGTTGTCTTCGATCCCGACTTCGCTCAGGCGCAGGGTTGGCCGGCGTTGCGCTTGGAGCTGCTGCTCATGGCGTTGGTGGCCTTGACGGTGGTGATCGGCTTGCCGGCGGTCGGGGTGGTCATGATCGCCGCCCTGCTCATCGTGCC